>CAWAIH010000024.1:0-77745 GCA_963781915.1 uncultured Nitrospiraceae bacterium
TATGACGCGAAGGTGGGCAGAACTAGTTGAGCGTGCGAGATTAACCAAGGTTATGGATGAATTGCAATTATCTCACGCGGCAACATTTGAAGAAGGTATGGCGAAGCGTATTGGTCGTATGTCAGGCGCTGACATCGTAGTTATGAGCTCTTTCGTTGAGATTGGCTCAAAGATCATAGAGATTAACGCAAAAGCCGTGAGTGTAGAAACTGGAGAGATTGTAGGTGTCGGGAGTGTGAAGTTATCAGCTCAGACTATGAGTAAATTAATTTACTGATCGTTGTTGAGGAGGCAGATTCGAGCGACGTTCTTCAGTCGTAAAACGGTCGTACAGCAGAACGATCACCCGTTCGTTCTAACGGCTCATCTTCCGCCACTCCCATGGCGGCACGGGCTGCGGATCGGGACATGCCATTCTGAAAAATAAATGAGTAGCTGAACCCATGACAGATTCCAGGTATGATGCTCGCCGAAACGTCCCGTCGAACCCTAGCGGGAAAAGGGCATATGACAACCAGTATCCGTGGATTGATGGGTAGCAAGCGGAATCTCGTCATTGGGGCAGCCGTCGGACTGCTGATTGCATGGACAGGAAACCCGGCGAACGCTGCGGAACAGTCGGGAACCAGCCCGGAAGGGGCGGCGGGGCTACAAGCTGCTAGCTGGCTCGCTACCATTCCGTATGGGGCCGTGAAGGTCGCATACGCTCTCGGCGGGGGCATCGTGGGTGGTCTCACCTGGGCGATGAGTGGAGGAGACATGGCGGCTGCCAAGGCGGTCTGGATTTCTTCTATGACCGGTGATTACATCGTGCAGCCGCAGAACCTCACCGGCGAGAAGCCCTCTCCACTTCGTGGGCGGGTCATCCGAGAAGTCCCAGCCAGATCTTTCTACCCGCAGGTAGAGGATTCGACGTTTCCGCCAGGTGTACCCTTGCGTCCCGCTTCGCCTTTCGAGAGCCCCACGGTGGAATAGGGTTCGGTTCTACCCATAAACCGCGCCTCGCCTCTCGCGCTTCTGTCTCTAGCCCTTCCACTACCATATCCCCTGGCGCATACTTCCGATACCACCAGCACTAGCCTTGCCTGATCAACTCCTGGTCGAGACTTGTAGGATTGGCGTGTGATGTCTTTTCAATAAACCAACTCTGATGCGGTCTGCTGCGGGAACTGTTTAGGAAAGAGATTGTGCTCTTCGCTACTGCGGATGGCCCAGAACTCTACCTGGTAGCTGAAGTGTCGGGGGATTATGCGAGATTACTGCGGCTCGTGACGGGGTAAAATAAGTTTGGTGGAGGGCAGCTGATCCAACCGTCGTTGGTACCTCTCCTCCGCTTTGAAATTCAAGGGGTTGTTCTGGCGGCCTAATGCCCGACCAGCGATTTAAGAAACCCGTTTCTGTGACCCTATTCCAGGTCACTGGAACTCAATCAGGCCTACTCCAGTCATGGTTTCGATGAAATCAGAACTTTGGCGTGAGCACTTCATCAATCCAAGAGTTGTCCAGATTTCTGCCTGCTGAATAATTACCAACAAAGCTTAATCAGTAACCTGCCGAACGAGAGCGTCAAATTGTTGTCATGAATCCTGAAGACGGGAGGCGACCGCAGTTCCACGCTTGCAGAGTTATTTCGCGCCATGTTGTCGGAGCACCTCGACCACATCATCACTTTTCCGATTTATCGCATAATCCAAGGGGAACGGTCGTAAATGTTTCTGGCATTGACGTCGGCACCTTTGGCGATCAGCAGCTCAGTCAGCTCCCTATCGCCCATCTCAGCTGCAACGTAGTGTAATGGGCTTCTATTATTGTTTCTGGCATTAACATCCGCACCCTTGTTGATAAGCAGTTCAGCAACCTTCCATCTTCTCTCATCGGCTGCAGCATGAAGAGGTGTGTTGCCATTGTTGCCCTTGGCATTGACGTCAGCGCCCCTGGCAATCAGTAGTTCAGCAATCTCCCTATGTCCCCGAAATGCAGCGTTATGAAGAGGAGTGGCGCCAAAGTCGTCCCTGGCACTGACGTCAGCACCTTTGGAAATCAGCAGTTCAGCAACCTCCCTATTTCCCCACCAGACAGCGGTATGAAGAGGAGTGGCGCCGGAGTTGCCCTTGGCATTGACGTCAGCACCAGCAGACAGCAGTTGGCTGACTATCTGTGCATTTCCCGATTCTGCCCATCTAGCCAACGCACGATCGTTTATGGCTTGCGGGTTGGTGCTACATGCAGAAATCAGTAAAGTAAGGAATAGCAGTTCAAAAAACATTAAATGCTTTTCTGCGTATGTCATTGGACAGGCAAGTCCACTAAAAGCATTCGATTTTGAACGGCCCGAGGATACGCCAAATCATTCGGGAAATCGACCCACATTCCTTACGAGTTCAAATGGAGATTTTTGAAGTAGGTAACTTGGAATTTTCTTCAGGGAAGAGGTCTCGGAAATCTCTAGCGGCGATGAAAAATGGTGGAGGGCAGGGACTACAACCGTCGTTGACACCCTTCCTCCGCTTTGAAATTCAAGGAGTTGCTCTGGCGGCCTAGAAATGTGACCTGCGGTTTACGAATTTCCGATAACCCAACCTCAGACAACCTAACCCCACAAGAAACCACAAACCAGGATGCTCCTGACATGGGGACAGATGGGGGTGATTTGTCCTGTCCTGGTAGCAGCGTGGTAGCAGATTCCAAGAGTGAGGCCGTGAAATTTGAAAACCCTGAAGCCCTAGAGACTATAGGTCACGATCTGACCGTATCGGTGGAACTCTCAAGCACTTACAGAAGAGTCAGGGGTAGGGGAGAAACTGTTCCAAACCGATCGGACACGATAGTTCTGCCACAGTTTAGCCACAACCACATCTGTATTCGAAGAAGGTAGGTCAAAAACTCTAGAAGCGATCCCTTGGTACCACCTCGATTTTAATGGGAGATACGCGTAGCTTTCTGACGGTCCTAAAGAAATGTTTTTGCCACCGGACCTTGGGCAAAAGAATCTCCTCCCCTGAACAGCTATTCCGACTCTATGAACTTCCGTTCATAATTAGTGCTCGCGTGCTCCTCGCGTCCCTGGCCTCCTTCTCTATGTACCCGCTGCTTGCCCGCTGAAGATTCTCGCGATACTCAACTGACTGGGGACTGTCAGCTATTCTGGCACAGAGGTTGCGGTTCCTTTCGTCTGAGAGCAGACTTTGGGGCCGCGCCTCCGTGAGCGAGAGGACATCGATGCGAGCCGTCGCCGTGAATAATCGGCGTCTTCGTCCTCGCGTGCACGTTCCTACTCACCGGGTGCGCGTCAGTTGTTGCGCAGCTGGAGCCTCAACTCGCCAGCGAGAGGCTTCCCTTCGTTCAAGATGGCAAGACGTCCAAAGAGGAGGTCCTCCGTAGTCTTGGCGAACCGAGTTACCGCTATGAAGGTGGGCGAATCCTTACCTACAAGATGTGCTACGTGCCTGGACCAAATGGTTCCCCTGGGGAAACTACCCATTATCTTCGACAATCAGCGAACCGCTCCGCTCATTGCATGCGTTAGGAGCGGCTCGCTGTTCGCCCGAACATACGAGTACCCTGATCCTTGTATTTGGACCGGACGATCTCGTTGAGCGACATAGCGTGGTGGTCGAGAAATGATCAGAACGAAGTCTAGACGATCTAACGCGATGGTCATGATAGGCGGAATGGCTCTCCTGGCCCTCACGGGACTCGGACTCAGCGGGTGCATTATCATCCCCACCCCTTCGCACGGAGGGGATGGCGTGATTACGAAAGAGACCTTTGAATCGTTTGAGCCGGGCAAGACGACGCGCGCCGACGTCCTGCTTAGATTGGGAGAACCGTCTATGTGGCCGGAGGAGGGACGTTTTTTTGTGTATCAGTGGATGCGAATAAATGGGTATTGGGCGATAGCCCTTTCCCCGACAGGGGGGGCGGAGGGGACTATCCGTCACTCGTGTTACCTGGGTCTGGAGTTCACGCCTGATAACCGGGTGAAGCGAGTCAAGGTGCTCGATCCTTGGTTCAATTTCTTTGAATTCTTTGATCAACATCCAAAATTACAAAAATGGATGGCCGAGGAGCGTGAGTTGCCGAATCCGTGAGCAGAACGTATCCGATGTTGTGCCATCCTGATCCTGTGGCACGTTGTGTTTATTGCCCACCTCGCGGGGATGACATGGGCAGGAAGTTAAACACTGGTGATAGAGGCGAATTATTGAAGGCCTAACTGGTAGGGGGACTCAAAAACAGTTGATTCAGACCCCTATAGGGATCTGCTCTCGAACACCTACTACTTCAATATCTTGACAAAGCGAACTATTCAGGGTCTTTGATTATGCACACTTGTCTGTGAGACCAGCGAGAATGAGGGTGTGTCAGGCTTAGTTGAAAATTGACGAAGCGGCCCCGGTGTGGTGCAGTGATCGTTGCCAGACAACCACCACTCCACACCAAAGGAAAGGAGCCGCTCCATGAAAAGCGTAGTCCAGATTCAGAGACAGGGCAAGGTGAAAGACGTGAGGGCGTCGGCGCGGCCGCTGGATTGCCGACTGAGGAGATCGACAGCACGGTGGCGCTGATCCAGGCCCTGATTCCGCTGGGACTGCAGGCGGTCGGCGAGGCGCTGGACGCCGAAGTCACCACGTTGGCCGGCACCCGGTACAGCCGGACGGGCGGACGCCCCGGCGTGGTCCGCTGGGGACAGCAACGAGGCTCGGTCTACCTGGCCGATCAGAAGCTGCCCATCCCGGTCCCTCGCGTCCGTGATCGGGGCGCGAACCGGGAGATCCCGCTGACCACGTACGAACGGCTGCAAGTCCCGCGGGCGGCGGATGCTGGCTTGTTCCGGAAGGTGCTGGTGGGTCTGAGCTGTCGGCAGTACGCCGCCTGTGCGGAGGCAGTGCCGGAAGCGTTTGGGCTGAGTGCCTCGAGCGTCTCGCGCCGTTTCATCCGGGCCAGCGCCCGCCACCTGCAGACCTTCTGTGAGCGGCGTCTGGACCGGGACGAGTTCGTGGCGGTCGTGCTCGATGGCAAGACATTCGCCGAGGATACGATGGTGATGGCCTTGGGCATCACGCTCCAGGGGCAGAAGAAGATCCTGGGTTTCGTCCAGACGGCCACCGAGAACGAGCCGGTCTGTGCGGCGTTCCTGCGGGCACTGGTCGCGCGAGGACTGCGGGTGGAGCCCGGCCTCCTCTGCATCATCGACGGGGCCAAGGGCCTGCGCACCGCCATTCAGACGGTGTTCGGAGCCCAGGCCCTCGTCCAACGCTGTCAGTGGCACAAGCGTGAGAATGTCGTGCGCTATCTGCCGAAAGGTCAGCAGGCGGCCTGGCGACGGCGACTACAACAGGCCTACGAGCGACCGACATATGCCGAGGCTCGGGCGGCTCTGGGCCGACTCCGCCAGGAGCTGCGGGGAATCAACATCTCTGCCGTGGCCAGCCTGGACGAAGGCCTGGAGGAGACGCTGACCCTGCATGGCCTGGGGCTGTTTCCAATGCTGGGGGTCAGCCTGAAGACTACCAACTGTCTGGAATCCCTGAATGCGCAGCTCGGCCAGCTCATCGACAAGGTGGATCACTGGCGCACGTCGGACCAGAAACAGCGCTGGGTGGCCAGTGCGCTGAGCTTCATCGAGCCGCGCCTGCGGCGGATCAAAGGCTACCGCCATCTCCCGCAGTTGCGGGCGGCGCTGCAGGCCAAGAGCGGGAAGGCTGAACGCGGGGAAGGAACTCACATGGCATGAGGACGGCATCGAGGCCGCTCCGGAATTTCAACTAAGAATGGGATTGACTCGCGAGAATCCATGCAACTCTATTGTTGCCAGGAACCCCCCGAATTTATTCAAAACCCATCGAAGCGGAGGACAGCCGAGGCACAACAAGAAATCCAGATGCCTTCATTGACGCCTTCCCCACGTCAGTCCGTATCAGAATAGATCCTCCTACGTATTCATTTAGATTCCACTGAACCATCTACTTCTCGGTTGTCTCTTCGAGAGGTACGCCGAATCTTTGACATTTTCAATGAAAGCGCCTGAGGGCCAATCACGCACACGAATTGCATTCTTTAACTCTTTCGCAAGATGTTTCAACTTTCTTTCGAGATGGATACAGGAAACTCATTCGCAGTTGATAAACGTACCTATTAGTCAGGAGGACGCCATGATTACCAGGACAACGTGGTTCTCTACGCTTGCCGTCTGTATTGCCTTAGCAGTAGGCCTTCTCGCCATTCCGGCTCAAGCAGCACCGGGCGATCTCGACCCGAGCTTTGGCACCGGCGGCAAGGTGAAAACAGAGTTCGGCCCCTTTTCCAATAGCGCAAATGCCATTGCGATCCAAGCAGACAGCAAGATCGTCGTGGTCGGCGGCTCCAGCTCCGGCGACTTCGCCCTTGCCCGCTACAACGCCGACGGCAGCCTCGATGCGAGTTTCGGCACTGGGGGCAAAGTGACGACCGATGTTGGTTTGTTTGATGTGGCTTTCGCCGTCGCCATCCAGGCGGACGGTAAGATCGTCGTCGCCGGTGGCACCGCCCCTGAGGGATTCTGTTGTCAGTTCGCCCTTGCCCGCTACAACGCCGACGGCAGCCTCGATGCGAGCTTCGGCGTTGGGGGCAAGGTGACAACAATCTTCTCTGGCGACAGCCGAGCATTTGCGGTGGCTATTCAGGTCGACGGCAAGATCGTCGCGGCCGGCGGTACGCAAGATCCGTTCGTCGCCGATTTCGCCTTCGCCCGCTACAACGCCGACGGCAGCCTCGACACGAGCTTCGGCGTTGGGGGCAAGGTGACAACTGACTTCGGCGGCTTCGATGCGGCCAGCGGACTCGCAATTCAGGGGGACAATAAGATTGTTGCGGTCGGTGCAGGTGGCCCCAACAACGACTTTGTCCTTGCTCGCTACAACACCGATGGTAGCCTCGACACGAGTTTTGGCACTGGGGGCAAAGTGACGACCGACTTCGGCGGCTTCGACGGGGCCAGCGGACTCGCAATTCAGGGGGACGACAAGATCGTCGCCGCGGGCCGTGGTGGCTTCTTCACTGTTATCGCCCTCGCGCGCTACAACATCGACGGCAGCCTCGACACGACCTTCGACGGGGACGGGATGGTTACGATGCAGTTCTTTGGCGAGAACATCGAGTCGGCTACGGGGGTCGCCATCCAGGCGAATGGGAAGATCGTTGCGGTCGGCTCCGTCTTCAGCACCTTCGATCAGAGCTTCGCCCTCGCGCGCTACAATGCCGATGGCAGCCTCGACACGAGTTTCGGCGTTGGGGGTAAGGTAACAACCGACTTTGGCGATCCCAGCGACGTCGGGGTGCTATGCCCCCCGGGTCGTAAAGACTGCAGCGATGACTCTGCGAAGGGTATTGCCATCCAGTCCGATGGAAAGATCGTTGCGGTCGGCGGCGCGGGTCCGTGCACACCTCCGTGCATGTTCGTACTCGCCCGCTATCTGGGTGATCCAAGCGCAACCAGCGTGCCTTTCAGCGCCTTCCACGCAAAGCTTGAGCTCGCGCTACGGGCAGGAACAAACGATGATGCCTTCGAGATGGAGGCCCGGTTCACTCTCGGTGCCCACAGCAATGGGATCAATCCCCTTACTGATGAGGTCAAGCTTCAGATCGGCACTTTCTCCACCACTCTCCCCGCAGGCTCCTTCATAGAGGTTACAAAACGGCGCTTTGAGTTCCAAAGAGTCATTCACGGCGTAGCTTTTGAGGCAGTGATTCAGTCTTTAAATCACAGACGTTTTATAATTAAAGTGGAGCGTCGGCGTGCGGATCTCACCGGAACAGTGAACCCAGTACCGATAATACTAACCATCGGGAACGATTCCGGGAGCACCTCTGTTGCGGCCAAGTTTAAGTGAGCTTTCTAGGAACAACCCCCTCCGGCGGTGACTGACGGCGTGGGGCCTAACATCGCACTGGAGCCGACGCCAATAGCCTCCACTCGTGCCTCGCTCTGGCTGTTGGCGCGGATCACCGCTAGCCTTGGGCTATGTCCAGACCCGGAACACTCTAGGTCATCCTGAAGCTACGATCCAAACGGAGAACATCACAACCGTGTTCAAATTGTGCTCAAGCCCACCTCACTCAACCAGCGGTGTCTACTGAATCGGGGGAAGTGCAGAGAAGTTGTTTGCCAGATATGCCCTAACTGTTACGTACCACCTGACCACATTGCGCTTGGAGTCTTCGGATACCGTCGTAGGGGATTTGTCGAGGTCTCGCACAATAGGATGCGAAAGGAAATGTGTAGCCATAGAACACTCCAAAGAGTGTAGCTGCTAAAACTTTGGAAGTTCTGAAGCGCTGAAACGCTGCTCTAGGAGGTGAGTTTGTAGATTCTATGGGGTGAGTGACGGGTTTCGAACCCGCGACCTCCGGATCCACAATCCGGCGCTCTAACCAGCTGAGCTACACCCACCATACGGAAGAAGACACTCGATACAGGCTCTGTGGCGGAGGGGATTCTAACAAAGAGAGAAGAAGACCCGCAACTCGATGTCAGCCTGTTCATCCCCTGGCGTCAAAGGCTGCCTGCATTTCTGAGAGGATTGCGGCGGCGGCGGCGGCAGGATCCGAAGCATCTCTGATAGGTCGTCCGACCACCAAGTAATCAGCTCCCGCCGAAATCGCCTGGGTGGGCGTGGTCGCCCTGGCATGATCATCGACACCTTCGCCGGTGGGACGCACACCGGGCGTGACGATCAGAAATCGTGGACCGACCTTGGGGCGGAGGGTCGCCGGCTCTTCGCCAGACGCCACCACCCCGTCACAGCCCACTTCGGATGCTAACAAGGCGCGTGCGGTGACCAGGTCCTGAACGCTTCGCTGAATGCCCATATCGCGGAGATCATGGCTGTCGAAATTGGTCAGCACCGTCACAGCCAACAGTTTCAGTGTGGATGTTCCACGGCCTTGGACCGCTGCCACCAGCGCCTTGCGGTTTGCATGGACCGTCAAGAATTCTACACCCATCGCCGCAACCCGCGCAGTGGCTCGACGAACAGTCTCTTCGATATCGAGAAACTTGAGGTCCAGAAACACTCGCTTCCCTCGTGCGACCAGGTGCTGAACCATCTCCGGTCCGGCAGCCGTGAACAGTTCAAGCCCGACCTTCACGAATACAATTTTATCCTCCACCCGATCGAGAAGCCGCTCAGCCTCATCGCGTGAGGGCACGTCGAGGGCGAGGATTAAGCGGTCACGAGCAATGATGTTTGGCATCGGCCTGTTCCTTTAATAAATGGCTCATCTTGACGCTTCGTCGAGCCCTATGGTACAAGTACGCTCTTTTTCCAGAGGAGTCTACTATGCCGGTTGTACATAAATCGACCATTCGCCGAGCCCGCCAAGCTGTCAAGCGTCGCGACCGCAACCGTGCGACGCTGGGCGCCCTCAAGAGCCTCGTCAAGAAGGTCCAAGCGGCCGTGGCGGAAAAGAAGGTCGAGGACGCGAAAGTATCCCTGCGCCAAGCTACGGCGGCCCTGGGTAAGGCCGTGACAAAAGGTGTGATGAAACCGAATACGGCCTCGCGCCGCATTGGCCGCCTCACGCTCCACGTCAACTCCTTGTCTGCTTCCCACTCGTAATCGTTCGTACGTTCGAGATGGTTCTCCCCCTCATCGGCTGCGGTGCCGCAACGCCACGGCCCGGTGAAGGAGGAGTGGCGATGGCTTCTGCGCGATTGCATAACCGCAACAACAGGTCTTCAAGAATTCGCGCGGGGCGCCCACCGCTTCCACCCTTCAGCTTGGCATCGGCATCCAAAAATAATCGAAGCGCTTCATGCAAGTGCGGGTCAGAAAACTGATCGAGAAACGCCCGCACCTTATAGGGATCCATACGCAAAGTCCGAGCAGCCTCCCCCTCACGGCCCCCTTGCCGGGCAACTTCCTTGACCTTCCACAGTCTCCGATATTGCCAGGCCAGCGAGCCAAGAATTCTCAGTGGAGCCTCTCCCGCTTCCAGATTCCTGGCCAAGATCGCCAATACTCGCCCGCGGTCTTTCCCGCCGATCGCCAAAGTCAAATCGAATACCGAAGCGCCAGGCTCCGTGCCGCGCAACGTCGCCACATCGCCAACAGTGACAACCTGGCCGGGCGAGACATACGATGCCAGCTTTTCAAGCTCACGCCTGACCGAATAGAGCGAGCCGCCACACACCTCTTTTAGTAACTCGATGGCCTCCTCATTGAGCCGAACTCCGACCCGCTCGGCATCTTGCTTCAGCCAGGGAAGCCACTGCGCCTCCCTGAGAGGGGAACAATCGACCGTCACTGCAACCTTCGCCAGCGCCTGGGTGAACTTGAGTCGCCCATCCAGCTTTGGTGCGACGAAGATCACGCACGTGGAGTCATTCGGCCCTTTCAGATAGGGTAGAATGGCGTCGCACTCCCGGGCTGGAAGTTTATCGGCCGCTTTCACGACCACTACTCGCCGAACCGCAAATACGGCTACCTCAGAAGCACAGGTGGCAATCTCTGCACCACTCACGTCGTCTCCATAGAACAAATCGCAATTGAAGTCGCTCTCGCCCTCTCCCAATAACGCAGACTTCAGAGTACCCAGAGCCATATCGCGCAGCAAGTCTTCCTCTCCGACTATCACGTACAACGGCGCGAACGTACCTTGCGCAAGCTGCGCAGTGAGTTGGGCATGTGAAATAGCTGAGGCCACAGTGGGATTCCGATTTATTTGACGTTGGTGCCTGCGCTGTCTGACCCTGAACGCTCAGTCGGCTTTGCCAGCTGCCCCGATTCCAACTGGAGCAGAAAGCGAGAAGCCAAGTCCTCAGCGATAAAACGGCCGGCTTGTTCCAAAGCCCGGTTCTGCAAGACACGGTTAAATTGCAGATCGGACGTCACGTAGAACTCCGAGCTGCCTTTCGCCGCTTGTGTCCATATGAGACGTTTCGTCCTGGTCTCCTCCACCTTAATGAGGACCATAACCTCTGCGCGGCTCTCAAGCGTGGTGGTCTGAGTGAAACTGAGCGACGGAAGAACCACTGAGAGGATCTGCCCGGACAACACGAGATCGGCGGCCTCAGACTCTGGAACGACTTGAGCCCCACTGCCGGAGGAAAATTCATGGCGCAGATAGTTGGTGTAGCGGGTTTCCAAATTCGGCTCAAAACTTTTGTTTTCCAATGTTCGGACGACCAACCGCGGGGGCGGTGACGTAGGAGAGGAGGTCGCCTCCGCCCCCCCGATCGTAGGCCCGGCTCCCTCCACACGGAACTGATAGCCACAGGCGCCCAGAAGCACAAGGAACAGACACAGTGCTGAGACGTGAGTGCTGAGAATGAAAAGGCGATACACTCTTTCGTTTCGAATCGCACTATTCTTGGTCTCTGGTCTCAGCACTCAGCACTTCCTTACACTACGAAATTTATGAGCTTCTTCTCCACATAGATCACTTTTTTGGGCTCTTTGCCCTGCAACCACTCTGCAACCTGCGCAAGAGCCAAACCTTCGACCTGCTCGCGAGTGGCATCGGCTCCCACGTCGAGTTTAGCCCGCAACTTTCCATTCACCTGGATCGGGATGGTCAATCGATCGCTGACTGTCAGCGCCTGATCGAAGACCGGCCAAGATTCCTGAGAAACACTCGGTTTATGACCCAACCGCTCCCACAGTTCCTCAGCCAGATGGGGCGCGAAAGGCGCCAGAAGCAAGACGAAGGGTTCGATCAAGGATCGGGAACGTTGCTCGGCTTTCGTCATCTCATTGGTAAACACCATCATCTGAGAGATCGCGGTATTGAACCGCAACCCCTCGATATCCTCCGTCACCTTCTTGATCGTCTGGTGGAGCAATCGTTGATGTTCGAGGGAGGGAATTGTCCCCGCCACGGTGCTGGAGAGCCGGCCTTCTTCATTCACCATGAGCCGCCAAGCCCGTTCGAGAAACCTCGTAACCCCTTCTACGCCCCTCGTGCTCCAGGGCTTCACAGCCTCCAGCGGGCCCATGAACATTTCATAGAGCCGCACCGCATCGGCCCCGAACTGATCCATGATCTCGTCGGGATTCACGACGTTGCCGCGGGATTTCGACATCTTCTGGTTGTCTTCCCCCAGCACAATCCCTTGATGCACCAGTTTCTTAAACGGCTCCGGCGTACTGACCGCCCCGATATCGTACAGCACCTTGTGCCAAAAACGTGAATAGAGCAAATGCAGTACCGCATGTTCGCTGCCGCCGATATAGAGATCCACCGGCATCCAATAACGCTCCTGTGCCGGATCGACGAGCTGCCCCTGATTCTTCGGATCGATAAACCGCAGATAATACCAGCAGGAACCGGCCCACTGAGGCATCGTGTTGGTTTCACGGCGTGCGGCTGCCCCACTGATTGGGTCGGTGATCGTCAACCAGTCAGTTAGATTCGCGAGCGGGCTTTCGCCGTTCCCGGATGGTTTGAAATTGTTGGTCTCCGGCAATAACAGCGGAAGTTGCTCTTCTGGAAGCGGAAGGGCTTGGCCATCGACCCATATAATCGGGAAAGGCTCACCCCAATACCGCTGACGGGCGAACAGCCAATCCCGTAACTTGTAGTTCACCGCCTTACGGCCCTTACCCTGCGACTCCAACCAGGCCGTGATTTTCGGAATGGCATCGTCCGGCGTCAACCCGTCGATGGTAAAGCTTCTATCCGGCGTTGTGGAATTGACGACGGTCCCCTTGTCGGTCACGGCGAAGGCCTCTTGTTCAACCCGACCACCCGCAATCACTTCTCGGATCGGCAAGCCATAGGTCCTCGCAAAAGCCCAGTCGCGCGCGTCGTGCGCCGGCACAGCCATAATGGCCCCAGTCCCGTAACCCATCAACACATAGTCGGCGATCCAAATGGGCAGCGATTCCTTATTCACCGGATTTACCGCAAAGCCGCCGGTGAAGACCCCGGTCTTGTCCTTTTCGAGTTCCTGCCGTTGGAGATCACTTTTTCTGGCCGCTGCCTCGCGATAGGAAGTGACTTCGGTACGGCAATCGGCGGTCGTGACGACCGCCACTAACGGATGCTCCGGCGCCAACACCATATAGGTCACGCCAAACAAGGTGTCGGGCCTCGTCGTAAAAATCCGAACCGTGCCGGGAACGCCGGCCAGATCGAACTCGACTTCCGCGCCGATCGATCGGCCGATCCAATTCTTCTGCATCTCCAATGTGCTGGCCGGCCATTCGACCAGCTTCAAATCTTCGAGCAGACGATCGGCATAGGCCGTGATCTTCAATACCCATTGGCGCATCGGCTTGCGCACCACATCGAACCCGCCGACTTCGCTTTTGCCATCGATAATTTCTTCATTGGCGAGCACCGTCCCCAGCGCGGGACACCAGTTCACCGGCACTTCTGCCACGTAGGCCAATCCTCTCTCGAACAGTTTCAAGAAAATCCATTGTGTCCAGCGATAATACGCGGGGTCGATCGTACTGATCTCACGTTCCCAGTCATAAGACAGACCGACCCGTTTCATCTGGCGCTTGAAGGTCGCAATGTTCTCGGCTGTCGTGACAACCGGATGGATTCCGGTCTTCACTGCATACTGTTCGGCAGGAAGCCCGAATGCATCCCACCCCATCGGATGCAGCACGTTGAAGCCCCTCATGCGTTTGTAACGGGACACGATGTCGGTAGCAGTGTACCCCTCAAGATGACCGACGTGGAGACCAGACCCTGAGGGATAGGGGAACATGTCGAGACAATAGAATTTTGGCTTGGCCCGGTCGTCAGCGACGCGGAAGGTCCGGTGCTCCTCCCAATAGGCCTGCCACTTCACTTCGAGGGCGTGATGATCGTAGGTCTTGCTCATACTGGCATTGAGTTCCACTTGTCTCGGAAAAGAGGATGGACTCTAACATAGCCCAGTGGGAGCAACAAGAATCGACGAAGGGGGCTAGAACACAGGCCGGCCGTTAAGAAGTAAGGAAAAACCGGTCACCGAGATGAACTGGGCGAGCGGGGTAGGAGGCTGTTGAGAGCTCGACTTGGCACTATGAATGAGATGCGCGACGCCAAACTGTTTTGCCGCAACCAGACAGCCCTCATCGTCATCCATGAAGAGAGACCTTGCTGGGTCAAACCCCACCAACCGATGACAATTGGGCCAATACTCCGGACGCATTTTTAGATACCCCACTTCAAACGCATTTACGATTCGATCGACATGCCGATCGAGCCCGGTCTTGGCGACTTTTACCGATACTCCCGCTTCATGTGCGTTCGTCACAATCGTCACTCTTTTCCCCAGCTGTCGAAGGTGCTGCAGAAACTCCTCTGCACCGGGAAGGAAGCCGATCATGTGGTCCAACTCCTTATGCATTGCCACGACATCGATGCCCACCCGTTCGGTCCAGTAATGCAGATCGGTCCAGGCCAATTCACCTTCGACGGACCGATACATGGCCATAAGCTGGTCTCGCGAGTCTTCGAAAGTGAGGCTGTGGAGCCCCGCATAACGACGAGGCAACTCCTCTTCGAAAAAGAAGTTGTCGAAATGTCGGTCGAGCAACGTCCCGTCCATATCGAGCAGGACGTCGTCGATCTCGCCCCAATTGAGGAAGTGCTGCGGACTGATTGCTGAATGCTGAGTCATTGGGAAAGTATAGCGGAGGCCGCCCGAGAAGACGAGCCGGTTGTGTTTGCCAAAATTCTTATGTTACGGTCGAAGCACGATTCCCCATGCCACGCACCAAAAGCACCAAAACCAGTCCCTTGCAGACAGCTCCGGTACCGTCGGCCCCGATGGCTCACCCACCGATTGTGGCCATTATCGGTCGTCCCAACGTCGGCAAGTCGACGCTCTTTAATCGCATGCTGGGCAAACGAACGGCTATCGTGGACGACGTCCCAGGTGTCACCCGGGATCGTAACTATGCCGACGCCACCTATCGAAATCGGCCATTTCGCCTCGTGGACACAGGGGGCCTTGACCCATCGGCCTCGGAAGGCATGCTGGCCCTCATCAAACGTCAATCGGAACTCGCCATTGCGGAAGCGGACCTGTTGATTCTGCTGATGGACGGACGGACGGGGCTGACAACCCCGGACCAGGAAGTCGTTCGTCTCTTGCGCGGAACACCGAAACCGTTGTTTGTCGTGGTGAACAAGATCGATACCCCTAAGGTCGAAACGCTCGTGGCGGATTTCTATCAGTTGGGCATGGAAACGCTCTACCCTATTTCTGCGGAGCATGGCATCGGCGTTTCCGACCTCCTGGATGCCATCTATCCATTCCTCCCGGTCCCTGATGAGAACCCAGAGCAGACGACAATGCCCCGCATTGCCGTCGTTGGACGACCGAATGTCGGCAAATCCACGCTGGTGAATGCCGTGCTTGGTGAAGACCGAGTGGTGGTCAGCGATGTGCCGGGAACCACCAGGGATTCGATCGATTCGATCGCACTCCATCAAGGACGGCGGTATCTCTTCACCGATACTGCCGGTATTCGTCGGCGCGGAAAAATCGACCGGGGGATCGAAGGTTACAGCGTAGTCCGATCGCATTTGGCCATCGGGCGATCCGACCTCGGAATTTTGTTGCTCGACTCCGTTGAAGGCGTGACCGAGCAGGACACGAAGATCGCCGGGATCATCATCAAGCAAGGACGGGCCTGCTTCCTCCTGGTGAATAAATGGGATCTTCGGGAAGGCGACAGCCAGGCCCGGCAGGAGGTTGAACTGGAACTTCGGCGGCGCTTTCCCTTCCTGACCTGGGCGCCGGTTCTCTTCGCATCCGCGGCCCATCCCGACTCACTCAGCCAGCTCTTTCCGACCATCGATAGAGTCTTCGCAGCTTTTTCAAAGCGGATCCCGACTGGAGCATTAAACAAATTTCTCCAGGAGATACTCGCCACGCACCCCCTACCGGTGCGCAAAGGTAAACCGACGAAGATCACCAAGTCCGCCTTCATGACTCAGGTCGCGACACAACCGCCGGTCTTCGCGTTGTTCGTTGGTCACCCGGACAATATCACGCCCGCCTACCTCCGCTTTCTCGAGAACCAACTCCGCGAGGAATACGGATTCGAGGGAACCCCGATTCGTATGCTGGTCCGCAAGAAGTAACCGGTTCAATTTCCGCCACCATGACACAGTCTTTGTGCGCAAACTGGCTTTAGCGAACACCTTGCTGTCGATATGTACGGGTTAATCGCGCTTCCTGCACCTGTCGTTTGGGTGCAACTCTTGCACTGAGGGGGAGAACATTCCACCCGAAAGGAGACGCATGCCACAATCATTTTCGCAAAGCCAAGCAACCTCGCCACAGAATGATGCCTCTGGCATGATTGTATTTTCCTCATCCGCTCGCATCCTGCACATGAATGGACCAGCCCGCGCTCTGATGGCGTTGTTCAATACATCCCATGATCTCTGGCCACAAGTGACGCCTGAATCCATGCCATCCATTTTCACGGAGCTCTGTGACGATGTGCAGGCACAACTCCAACGTCGAATTGAGGCCAAAGACCCGGCACAATTTGAAATACGCCGCATCTGCCACATGGTCACACCGCCCCTCCTGCTCACAGGATTCGGCGTGCAGAATTCGACAAGCCATGAGATCCGAGTCATTCTGACCCTCACCCCTCTGCCCTCCGCTCCATGCGATGCCATGGATTCACGATACTTCCACCCGTCGACCGACGGACATGCTCCTCTAAATAGCGCAGTTTTGTAAGGGGGTCACCCTCCAAGTCACTGTCCTGAGGGGTTTCGCCTTGACTCCTCATAGACATCATGTTATTCGCTCAACCATGCTGCATTCCGCAATTAACGTGGCTCACCCTTCTGCGGTTCGCGATAAGCCGAAGACCGGGGGGATTAGCGATTCGTCGCTTTGCAGGCTGCCGCGACTGGTGATCGAAAGCCTCTGCGCTGGGATGGTCGTGCTCACCCTCCTCGGCCCTGTCCGTGCCGAGGAACCGCCTGCGCCAGACGGCACGCTCCCAACCGCCGAAGTCCCAGCTCCACCCTCTGAGGCTAGCGATCAAATCACTAGTGATCCCTATATCATGCTACGGGGATCTGTGTGGCGGACCAAGACCGGAATCGTCTTTCTTAAGACCCCGATCGGGCTGCTGACCCTCAGTTCCAAAACAACGCTGAAAGATCTCAAGGCCTCACAGGAAGTGCACTTTTGGGTGCATGATCGCCATTTCGTCGTAGAAGTCCGAAAGCGTACCGACGGATCGCTCGTCCATCGCTTCCTCAGCGGACCAATGACGTCCGTGAGCGATACACCGAGAACATTACACTGGTGGGGGCCTGACGGTGACCAGACTGTCAATGTCGGAACGCAGGAAGAACAGCTCACCAACCATCGCGAGGGAGATCCGTTGACTGTCGAAGTCGATGAAACGAATACTATCACCGGAATACACGATTTACAGTACGACATCCAAGTCAGTCAGGCCCCGCCCGCCGGCTCCGATGTGCAACTTCTCCTCTCTGGAACGATCACTAAGCTCAAATCAAACTTCGTCTTTGTCCGCACTCCCGTCGGCCTGGTCATGCTCAATTCAAAAATCGGGATTCCTCAGGTGAAGGTGGGGCAAAAGTTGACATTGCATATCGACCATGAGCATGTGACCGTCACCCTCCCACCCACGAAGACGCTAGCTCCTCGTCGCAGTGCCTCACCGACGCACTAACCGGGCAGCAGGCTCAAACAATCCTCCAGCTTGTCTTGTTCAACCAAACAAACGAGACAAACCAAACAAACCAGAGCAACCAGCCGGCTTGGCTTGACAGGCCTCCAGCCAAGCCCCTAGACTTTGCGCCAGCCATGCGCACTACTGCTCCAAAGATGCCGCCACAACGCAAGACCATGCAAGAGTCTGGCGAATTTGATACGTTGTATCGAGACTATGTCGATTTGATTTATCGTTACGCATACCGTTTGTGCGGTGAAGCGGAGTCGGCAAAGGATCTTGTTCAAGAAACTTTTCTGAATGCCTACCAAGGACTCAAAGACTTTCGAGGCGAGGCGCAAGTCTCCACATGGCTGTACACCATTGCCTCACGGGCCTGCATACGGATGCGGCGCAAGCGCAAAGGGCAGCCGGAATACGAACTGTCACTCGAAGAATTCGTGCCCGCTTCCGAGGGAGAGTTTCGTCTTCAGATCCCGATGGACGGGCTCAGCCCCGAAGAGGCCTTGCAAAGCAAGGAGCTTCGGCAGGCCCTTGACCAAGCGATCGAGAAACTGCCCCCCAAATATCGGATGGCCCTGGTGCTCCGCGATATGGAGGGGTTGAGCGCCAAAGAAGTAGGAACCGTTATGGGCTTGAATGAGCGCGCCGTAAAATCACGGCTGCACCGAGCCCGCTTGTTTGTGCGGCGGGAACTCAGCGCCCGCGGCATCACCCGTCACAATGACCACAAGCCTGGAGGCATGCGTTCATGACCAAGAAAAGGACGTCGGCACCAAAAAAAGGAGCTAGGCCATTGTCTCACCGCCATACCAATGACCGGGGCCACTGCGTGGATCTGCTCCGGCAGTTGTCTGCCTATATCGACGACGAACTCCCATCCGATATCTGCCAGGAAATACGCCGACATCTAGGAGCCTGTCCGAACTGCGAAGTCTTCATCGCCTCACTCCAACAGACCGTGACGCTCTGCCGACATCGTCCTGCTCCACAGTTGACGTCGGACGACCGGATGAACATGCGCCGCGCAATCCTCAATACGGCCAACGCACGGTGAAACGGACGTTCTGTTTCATGTGTCTGGCACTCGTGCTGGCGACTCCCGCCATCGCACTCCCAACCGAAGACGAGATAGAATCGGTCACTGTGGAGATCCGCTCACGGATGTTCACCCCGCAGGACGTCCACTTGCATCATGACCGCAAGACCGTGCTACGGTTCCGCAGCCACGACACAGAACTTCACACCGTGGTCGCCAAGGAACTTTTCCTCAGCGCCGACCTCAACGTGGGCGGCAACGGAGCCCCGGAGTTCGGCCCAAACGGACTCAAGCGTGTCATTATCCCGGCTGAGGGCCTCATTGAATTTCAATTCACACCGGCACGTGCCGGAACCTTCTCCTACCTGTGCGACATGCCGGGGCATAACATGCAAGCTGTGATCGTGGTCGAATGACAAGGAGACAGGGCCCCTCTACGAGGGTGGTTTGTCTGGTTGATTTGGTTTGTTTTGTTTATCTGGTTAGTTTCGTTCAACCAAACAAATGAGATGGACCAAACAAACTAAATAACGGTCTTCGTTTCGTCCTTCATACTAGGAGCTACAACTAATGCGCCTGCAGATCCTCCAGCGTGACTGGTTCAAGATTCTGTTTCTCGCCGGAATCCTGTCGATTGTGACCGCAATGACTCTGATCGAAGCCCCTTCAGCATCAGCTGCCGCTGCTGTAAAGAAATCGAAGCAGACCGTCACCTCAGCTGAAACGACGGCTCAGCGTTACGCCGAAGCGATGGGAGCGGGCAATAGGGTGGACGTCGGCCGGCTCGACTTCGCCTGTCAGTATCCCCTCGTAGCTGCAGCTCCCCCATGGCATCAAGACCTATCCGACCGACTCCGACCCAGTCTACGACTCCTGCTGGCAGCGCCTACGAGAAGCCCATGCCCCCACCCTTGCCAGAACCGATGTCGGCATGGAGGTCTTGTGGCCCAGCAATGGAGAACTGGTTTTTTTTAGCGAAGACCTGAACCGCTATCCTGCCTCGGCCTTCGTGACCGACTTGTTGGGTCTGACGCCGCCGGGAACCGGCTTCACCGTTCACATTGTTGGAAATACGCCGCTCCCTTCGGCCTCGTTCCGCCTTCGACCGAATGGCCCGATCGTGGCGGCACCGACCACCTTGGTGAAACTGTCCATCCGTTACCAAGATCCCCTGACCGCTCCCTTGACCTATGCAGCTGGTTCGGTCAAGTGGACGACAACGATCAAGCGGACCAGACGCGCGCTAAAAGAAATCACCGTTCAATGGGTTGTCCTCTCCGGGCTAAAGAAGCACGGCTTTGCGGGCGACCAGGCAGTTGTGAACCTTCCCGTCACGAGCGGCTCCATCTTCGGCAGCGGCAAGCAGGAACAGATTCCGTTTGCCACAGAAACCAGCCATGCCCTGCCCAACTCGCTGGTCTGGTGGGGACCGACAGATAGCCCAGGACTCTTGACCGCCGCTGCAGCTCGCGCCGCCACCTTTCCTGAGCTGCGCGACCGTGTCGCCCTGTTGAACCGTGTGCTCATCATCGATCCCCATCAGGTCGAGGCCCTCATGGTGCTGAGCCGACACCTCTATGCCGTTGTTCTGAACGAGGCCATCCCATTCCATAAACTCACAGTGAAGGATCCGGCACTGGCCTTGGTCGTGAACGAGCATTTTTGGAACATCTACTCCCAATCAGTACGCATGGACCTGTCGCTGGGAATGGAGATGGGCGGGTTCGACAAACCGACGACCGCCGACTACCTGTATCGCATGCTCTCAGCCATGCAAACCTTGGCCAACGTGCGGCCAGAACAACTCGATAACCGGTTTCGATTAGGCGTGGCCTTACGCTGGAATAACGACCAAGAAGCCTCAATCGCAACTCACCAATCTCTGGTCAAAGCCATTCCGCCTGAGCGAAGAGCCGGCAGAGCCGAAGCCTTGCTCCAGCTGGCTTGGTCCCGCATCAACAAAGTGGCCTGGAACCGCATCTTCGACGACTTGAATATACGGACTGCCTATCAGGATGCCGACGAAGCGCTCGCGCTGGCCGATCTACCGCTCGATAAATTCATGGCCGAATACACCAAAGCCTACAGTTTGCTGTTCACCCCGGACAAGGACAACCGGGCGCTCCTGGAGCGGCTGACTGAAGCTAAACGATGGTTTGCTGAAATTCCCGGACAGACTCCGGATATCTGGAACTTCTTCATCGGGGCAGAATCGTTGAAAGCAGTGCTGGATGCTGATCCCATCTTCCAACCGTTGTTGGCTCAAGCGGATGAAAAGAAAGGGTAACGGCCCTGTTCAGGCTTAGCGCAAACCCATCGGACCTGCGCTTCCCGCCCGTTGATCTATCCAACCCTGAGGGGCTACTCGCTGTCGGCGGCGACCTACGGCCCGAGCGATTGCTCGAAGCCTACCGCCACGGCATCTTTCCCTGGTACAGTGACGATCAGCCGATCTTGTGGTGGTCGCCCGACCCCAGGACCGTGCTCTTTCCCGAAAAACTCCACGTTTCGCGCAGCCTGAAAAGAAGCCTTCGTCCCGGCCTATTCAGCATCACTCTCGATACGTGCTTTCCTGAAGTAATGACGCAATGCGCAGGACCAAGACCACAATATCCGGACGGCGGCACATGGATCACTGCGGAGATGCTCGATGCCTACACAACACTTCACAAACAAGGCTATGCGCATTCCGTTGAAACCTGGCAGGAAGGACAGCTAGTCGGCGGGCTCTACGGCGTAGCGCTCGGCGGAGCCTTTTTCGCAGAGTCGATGTTTACTCGCGTGCCTGACGCCTCAAAGGTTGCGCTGGTTTTTCTTGTGCGTCAGCTACATGCCTGGGGATTCCGCATCATCGACTGCCAACAGTCCTCTCCGCATGTGATGCGCCTAGGAGCAGAAGAAATCCCCAGGCGTGACTTCCTCGACCATCTAACGGACGCGAGGAGTCTTCCTGATCAGCGCGGCCGCTGGCAGTTCGACATTCCATGATATAAGACGTGAGCCGGTAGCTCAGTCATGTACATCACAGCTAATTGAAATTATTGATACTGTTCTGCCGTTATACAACCGCTTATCTAACTTTTTGACTTTTCTCCTCATTATTTGCACCATTGGTGTTCTGACAGCCTTTGCATTGTTCAACTTGTCTCGCACGTTTCATCTGACCCCACCCCCCCCCGCGCCATGCTCTCGGTAGACCAGCCAACACTCTTCGCAGTCAACAGTAGCAACCAACCCATGCCCCCCCCCACAAGATGCCGCGGAGCCTATCCAGACACCTTGAACTTCTCTTCAAACTGGGGCACACTTCCATAGTTACGAAGATCTCTCAGGAGAAATTCTCAATGACACGAATGATCCTTTCTATAGGTATTGGGCTGCTGCTGACTATTGGCACAGCATGGGCAAGTCCTCTCGAAGATACTACTGCTGCCAATAAACGCGGTGACTACGCGCCGGCGATCAAATCATTTCAATCGCTTGCAGCCCAAGGGAATGCGGAGGCGCAGAACAATCTGGGAGAACTGTATGCCAAAGGACAAGGCGTGCCGCAGGATTATGTGCAAGCGCGCAAGTGGTACGAGAAAGCTGCGGCGCAGGGGAATGCGCTCGCACAGAACAACCTCGCAGAACTGTATTTCGCAGGTCTAGGCGTACCGCAGGACTATGTGCGGGCGTATTTGTGGGTGAGCCTCGCAGCAGTTCACATGAAGGGTGACGAGCAGAAGCAAGCCGAGGAAAATCGAAACGATGTCGCTGGGCGCATGACTCCCGAACAGATTACAGAAGCCAAGCGGCTCACGCAACAGTGCATGGAACGGAAGTTCAAAGGCTGCTGAGTCGGATGTACCGCTCTCACTTCACCCCAACGCTGGCACTACACTCGCAGGAGACCCGTAGCCACCTCGCAATCAACCGTCGCGACACCACTTGCCCCTAACCCGTATGATTCATGAAGCTTCTGCTGCAAGCGCGGATACGCGGCTACAACGAGCAGTCTCGCTTCACGTCCGCACGCTTTCACGACGAACCATCATGAATAATACGGGCTAAGATGCCGCGAAACGCTCGGCGCCAAAGAAATCCCTCGGCGAGACTTTCTCAATCACCTGACCGAGGCGCTCACCCTGTCTGAACGGCGTGGACACTGGCAGTTCGATCTGTCCCGGTAAGTCCAGTTAATACAACCATTCCCCTTGCCTTCTTGCATGTGAAGCAATTCCTTTGTGATGGCATTTGGGCTAAACTACGCACAACAGATGTTGGCCCGTCGACGATGAGCGATAATTCAAAAATAGAATGGACTGATGCAACTTGGAATCCCGTTAGGGGTTGCTCCAAAGTTAGTCCTGGCTGCGCAAACTGCTACGCAGAGACATTTGCCGAACGTTTTCGAGGCGTCCCCGGCCATCCTTATGAATATGGATTTGATCTGCGCTTGGTGCCAGAGAAGCTGGCGGAACCACTCCGCTGGCGTACGCCCAAGATGGTCTTTGTGAACTCGATGAGCGATCTCTTCCAAGAGGAAGTCACCGATGAATACATCGTATCGGTTGTTCGCGTGATGCAGTTAGCAAACTGGCACACGTATCAGGTACTGACGAAGCGTTCGGAACGGATGCGAGATATGTTGGAGACTAAGCTCAAGTTTGCTGCGGCACTGCCTCATATCTGGTGGGGCGTCAGCGTCGAAAACAAGAAGCATGGGCTCCCACGCATTGATCACTTACACGCATCACCGGCAAGAATTCGTTTTCTTTCGATAGAACCCTTGCTCGAGGATCTAGGGAGATTTAGCCTCACCGGAATCAACTGGGTGATTGTCGGCGGTGAAAGTGGAGCTGGCGCCAGACCCATGGAGAAATCTTGGGTACTCTTAATCCGCGACCAGTGCCGAAGGGCCAAAGTTCCTTTCTTCTTTAAGCAATGGGGCGGTGTCCGAAAAAGTGAAGCCGGACGCTCCCTCGACGGCAAGACCTACAGTGAATTCCCCCAACGCGCGGAAGCGCCAGTCATGGACCACCAACGACGGTTGACTGTTATTGAAGAAATCGAATCTCTGCGTCCCGCCGGGGCACTCCATTGAGCAACGGCGATCTCTACGCCCGCCGAGAACAAACGCTCGTCAAACACATCATCCTTAAATATTATCTTGAACGCTTTGCGATCATTGTTGGCTCGCACTGGGACACCCTAACCTACGTTGACTGTTTCTCAGGGCCTTGGAAGGTCAAATCAGAGAAGTTTGAGGATAGTTCATTTGCTATTGCCCTCGAGCAGTTACGCAAAGCTCGCGATCACCACAAAAAACGAACTGGAAAAACTCTGAAGCTCCGCTGTTTCTTCCTCGAGAAGACTCCATCTGCCTATGCAAAGCTCAAACAATTCGCGGGCAAACAAGATGACGTCGAAATAGAAACAAAAAACAAGAAGCTTGAAGATGCCATCCAGGACATTCTGAATTTTGTACTGGATGGCGGTCCCAATTCATTTCCTTTCATATTCATAGATCCTAAGGGGTGGTCGGGGTTTGCACTAGAAACCATCACTCCTCTTTTAAAATTAAATCCCGTGGAAGTACTGATTACTTTTATGACCGAACACATCCGTCGTTTCATAGAGTGGCCGCAAAAGCAGAATCAAGAGAGCTTCATCGAGCTTTTTGGCTCTAGCCAATTCAAAGACATACTGAAAGGCCTTGAGGAGAAGGATCGAGAAGACGCTATCGTTACAACCTACAGCGAATGCGTAAAACGTATTGGCGAATTTAGATATACAAGCTCTGCCATTGTTCTTCATCCCGAAAGGAACCGTACACATTTTCATCTCATCTACGCCACGCGAGAACCCAGAGGCATAGAGGTGTTCAAAGAAGCGGAGAAGAAGGCAATGCCTGTCATGGAGAAAACAAGAGATGAAGCCAAAAAACGAGAAAGAGAAGAACGAACCGGGCAAACCGAGCTAGGACTATACTCAAACGTGGTGACACAAGACCCTTCTTCGTATTTCCTCTCCTTGCGAGACAGATATACTTCCCGTGCGAGAGCCGCAGTCTTAAGCCTTATACAGACCAAGAAGCAGCTTGCCTATGATGAAGCTTGGTCTTCAGCAATGACATTTCCTCTGACTTGGGAAAGCGATCTAAAAGATTGGATTCATGAATGGGAACAGGATGGAAGATTGGGAATCACGGGCATGAAAGAGAGACAACGGGTTCCTCAACTGGGAGAGGACAATTGCCTCGTTTGGAAGGGATCAAGGAACTCTTCCTCCAAAGAGTAGTCTGATTAATCCTCGATTACGCGCGTCCAACGAAGGCTGGTTCATCTGGACTATCTCGTCTATCTGGTTGGTCTGGTTGGTCGGACCGGAAATTCATCAAGAAGAACCAGACAGACCAGAAAGACCAGCCAACCAGACAGACGAACCCGGGCGCGTTGCGCGAGCACAGAAGATCATCAGGCTCCATCCCTCACCTCTTTCCCATCTTCGCCACCTCCTCAAAATAATGCGCGAAGGCTTTCATCCCGCCGGAGGCCTGGCCCCAGTCGAAATATTCGTTCGGCGCATGGTAGCCATGCTCCGGCAGGCTGAGCCCCATGAATAGGATCGGCACCTTCCAGGCCTTCTGCATCGTGACCACGGCGCCGATCGATCCGCCTTCGCGAATGAACGCCGGTTCTTTCCCAAACCCCGCCTTCGCCGCCCGCTTCACCGCTTCGACATAAGGCCCTTCAAACAGTCCTTTGAACGGATGGAGCATCCCTTCCCGCTCGACTTTTATGTTCGAATTCAGCTTGGCAACATATTTCTTGAGCAAGGCAAAGGCCTTTTCCGGAGTTTGATTCGGCACCAATCGCATACTCACTTTGAGCTCGCCATGGCCCGGCACGACCGTCTTCACACCGGGCCCATGATAGCCGCCGGTCAGACCATGCACCTCGAACGTCGGCGCAGCCCAAATCCGGCGCATGATCTCGGCGGGATCGTTCGTGCGCAGAGTCTGAAATCCATAGGCCTGCTTGAAACTCTTGACCTGAAAACCTGATGCGAGGAAACTCTTGATCTCCGCTTTAGTCGGCTCGACCACATCTTGGTAGAACCCGGGAATCTTCACCTTGCCGCTCTTGGCATCGACGCAATCATGAGCCACTTCCATCAGTTCCGCGAGCGGATTACGCGCAGCGCCTCCGGTCACACCAGAATGGGCATCTTTCGTTCCAGTGCGAAGTGTGAGTCGCGCGCCCAGCAGACCGCGCAGACCATAGGGCATGGCGGGCTTTCCCTTTGCGAGCCAGATAGTGTCCGACACCACGACTGAGTCCGGTCGAGGAATAGCCGTTCGATTCTTCAGCCCAGCCGCAAAGTGCGGACTGCCGATCTCCTCTTCCAGCTCCCAGAGAAACCGAACGTTGATCGGCACTCCCTGCTCGACCGCGTACCGCGCGCCGAACAGGGCCGACAGCGCCGGACCCTTGTCATCCGTCGCGCCACGGCCGTGATACAGGCCGTTCTCGTTTTTGAAGGCAAAGGGCGCCTGCGTCCATTCCGGCTCCTGCGCCGGTTGCACATCCATATGGTTATAGATGGTCACCGTCGGATGTTGGACTCCGGTCATCCATCCACCTGACACGATCGGATAACCGCCGGTCTCTACAATCCGAACGTCGGCCCCCAAGTCTGTGAGGAGCTGCCGTGCAAACTCCGCCATGCGCCGGATGTCGGGGGCCTTGGCCGGGTCCATGCTGATGGAAGGGATCTCCACCATCTGGCCTAGCAAATCTTCAAACCGTGGGCGGGTCTCTGCGATATAGCGTTCGAGGCCTGCGCGATCGATCATGGCTAATTCTCCAGAAAAGGTCGGCGGATTATACCGAGTTCGTCGAGGAGGCGGAAGGGACTTCCGCATCGACCTTCTGTAAAATAGAGCCGTGATACACCATAGCCCATCTCGCACACGAACATTGGTGAGCCTCCTCGCCGTCCTCTGGCTCGAGTGGTCTGTGGTCGGCGTTTCCTGTGCCTTAGCCGCTGAGCCCATCACCATTCGTGAGATTGTCGATGAGCCACGGTCGTTTCATTTGAAACAGGTCACATTACGAGGCACTGTTCGCAATGTGACGCCCCTCGATCCCTATAAGCTCCAGGCCGGCACGATGTGCTACGGCGCTTATTTGTTCTACCTGGAAGACGAAACATCCTCGATCAACGTCGCCGTATACGGACTCTGCGGAATCCCGACCGTCAAAGACCCAGATATCGAAGAGGGGCAACGGATTGAACTCACTGCCACAATCCAGTCGCCGAGTCACGGGGGCTACTATTTGAGTTTTCAAGGGGTGACGGTGGCGAGAGATAAAGAAGGCGTCATTCAGGCAGTGGCAGATCGAATCACCCCACTACTCGATGAGGTGAAACCTCAATGACAGAGTTTCCGGACAGGGTCGAACCAGCGAACAGGGCAATCGGCTGGGTCGGCGCCGGCGTGATGGGCTCATCCATGTGCGGCCATCTGCTCACAGCCGGCTATCGCGTGACCCTCCATAGCCGCACGAAGGCGAAAGCGCAACCATTACTCGATCGCGGCGCGCAATGGGCCGAGCATCCGCGCGCTGTGGCGGCTGAATCCAATGTCCTCTTCACGATGGTCGGCTTTCCTCAGGACGTCCGACAGGTCTATTTCGGCGTCAATGGCGTCTTAACCGGCGCAGGGGCCGGAACCGTCCTCATCGACATGACCACGACGCAACCCTCATTGAGCCGTGACATCGCAGTGGCGTCCTCAGCAAAAGGCCTAGCGGCCATCGATGCGCCTGTCTCTGGCGGCGACATCGGCGCCAAGAATGCGGCTCTCTCGATCATGATCGGTGGCGACACGACATCTGTGCAAGCCGTCATGCCGCTCTTCGAACTATTGGGGAAAAAGATCGTGCATCAGGGAGGGTCGGGAACTGGCCAACAGGCAAAACTCTGCAACCAGATTGTGATCGCCGGCACGATGGTCGGTGTCTGCGAAAGTTTGCTCTATGGCTACAAGGCAGGCCTCGATCTGACCCGCATGCTGGACTCGATCCGTGGCGGTGCAGCTGCCTGTTGGACGTTAGACAATCTGGCGCCGAGAATTCTCCAGCGCAACTTCGACCCGGGATTTTTTGTCGAGCACTTCATCAAGGACATGGGCATCGCGCTGGAGGAGTCGAACCGTATGGGACTCGAACTGCCCGGGCTCACGTTGGTGCACCAGCTCTACCAGACTGTCCAAACGCTCGGGCATGGCCGCAGCGGCACCCACGCGCTGATACTGGCGCTTGAAGACCTCTGCAAAGTCCATGTAAGTGCGTCGATGTAAGAAATCGTAGAAAGAAAATGACGGTGGATCATTCCGTCCGGAGCCGATATCCAACTCCCAACTCCGTCACAAGATAGCGTGGATGCGCCGGGTTTTTCTCAAGTTTGTTCCTCAGCTGGCGCATGTACACTCGCAGGTAATGCCCTTCCTCCACGTGCAGCGGGCCCCATACCTCTTTCAGTAGCTGACGGTGGGTCATCACCCTACCGGCATACCGGATCAGCGTCGTGAGCAGCTTGTATTCGATCGGCGTGAGGTGAATTTCTTTCGTCGACACAAACACCTGTCGCCGTCCGAGGTCCACTTTCAGATCGCCGAGAGTAAACACCGGCTCAGCCGGTTCTCCCGGCGGTCCGGCGATATGCCGAAGCGCAGCACGCATCCGCGCGAGCAATTCGTTGACTCCAAACGGCTTGGTGACATAATCGTCGGCGCCCAAGTCGAGCGCGGCAACCTTCGCCTGTTCTTGCTCGCGCGCCGACAGCACGAGAATCGGGATGGTGGACCACTCGCGGACTTGCCGAATAACCTCGGTCCCATCCATATCGGGAAGACCCAGATCGAGCAAGATAATGTCAGGATTTCTCGCCTGCGCCTGCGCAAGCCCATCTGTCCCAGTGGTCGCCTCATAGAGGCGGTAGCCATGGGCAGGTAAGGAGGTCCGAAGAAATCGCCGGATCTCCGGTTCATCTTCGATGAGGAGGACGGTCACTTCATGAATGGCCAAGACAGTTTAGGATCCTTCCATCCCTTCACACAACCGGATGGCGTTCGGCCTCTTCCGGCTCGATTGTCGGCTGAGCCTGCTCGATCGGAAGAGTGAATCGGAACAGGGCACCGCCACCGGGACGCTTTTCAACCCAAATCCGTCCGCCATGGGCCTCGATGATTCCGCGGCAGATGGTCAAGCCAAGCCCCACACCCCCCTCACGGGCCGGACCGGCACGATAGAACTTATCGAAGATGCGCTGTTCATCGCCAGGTGGAATCCCAGGCCCGCGATCAGCAACCTCAAAAACCAGTTCGTGATCGGAGGCCGATGCAGTCAGCTCGATGGCCGTGGAAGAAGGGGCAAATTTCAGGGCATTCTCAAGCAGGTTGATCAAAACTTGTTCCATCAATACACCATCCACGAGCACAAGCGGCAGGTCTGGAGGGAAATTGGTGCCTACTTGATGCCCACTCAGCCGACCCTCCAGACGCGTCAATGCGGCTCCTACAATCTCTTCGACCGGGTGCCATTCTTTTTGCAATTGGACTGCGCCTGATTCTAACCTTGTCATGTCCAATAAATTTCGAACCAGCCGATCCAGCCGATGCGCCTCATTATAGATAGATTTCACCAACTCATGACGCGCCGCGGGGCCAAGCTGGTCTTTCTCTTCAAGGAGACCGCTGGCGGCTCCGGTAATCGTCGCCAGGGGGGTCCGGAGGTCGTGGGAAACAGAACTGAGGATGGCGTTGCGCATCCGTTCTGTCTCCACCGAGACGTGCGCCTGCTGCGCTTCGTCGGCCAAACGGGCACGTTCCAATGCAAGGGCTATCTGGTTAGTCAGGACTTCAAGAAGATGCAGTTGCTCCTGATCCAGGAAACGCGTCGCGAGGGTTGGACGAACCGCCAACACGCCGAGAGGACCCTTTGATCCAACCAATGGCAGATACATGGCACTGGCGCCGGGCAATGTGTCGCTGCCCAGGCCCGCTCGCTCGCCATGCTCGAAGACCCATTGCGCCACTCCCGACTCTTTTGGATCGAATTCGAAGAACAGATGTTCGTCCCGTTGAAGGACCAGACGCTTGTTGAGATCCGCCACAAAAACGGCCGCCTGGCTATCGAACACCTCTCGAACGTGTTTCACAGCCAGTTGTGTGAGGGTGGCCAGCCCACGGTGAGTAGCCAGCTCGCGGCTCAAGGCATAGAGAACCGCCGTCCGCCGTTCCTGATGACGAGCCAGGTCCGCCTGTTGCTTAGTACGGACGGCCAGTCCACTGATCGTCAGCGCAACAACCAACATAACGGCAAACGTCAGGAGATACTGAATGTCCGACACGGCGAAGGTGAGGTACGGAGGGACAAAGAAAAAGTCGAACGCCGCAACACTCAGGACTGATGTGAGGACCGACGGCCCGCGTCCATAACGGATCGCCACGAACACCACTCCCATCAAGTAGACCAAAATGAGATTGGTCGTGCTGAAATACGGAAACATCAGCCATGCAAGGGCGGTCGAGAGCGCGACGCCCACCACGCCAAACCCGTAGGATGACCACGCACTGCCCCGTTTCACAGCCTGACTCACCAACGGGCGGCTTTCACCGGCCTCGCCAGTGATCACATAAATGTCCGTCTCCCCGCTCTGTTGCACGAGATCAGCCACGACTGAACCGAACACCACCTCCTTCCATCGGGCACGGACCGGCTTCCCCACGATGATCTTGGACACATTTCTCATGCGGGCATAGGTCAGTAGTTCCTGCACGACATTGGCTCCGCTCAGCACCGCCGTCTCAGCGCCAAGCATCTCCGCGAGCCGAAGCGTCTGGTTCGCCCGGTCGCGGTCGGCTTGAGGCATGCGCAGATGCCTGGGAGTCTGCACGTACACGGCGATCCATTTCGCATGGAGACCCGTCGCCATGGTTCTGGCAGCCCTCACCAACCGGGGCCCCCTGGGCTTCATGTTCACACAGACCATGATGGTTTCGGAGGTAGGCCACGTACGGACGACGGCATGGTCACGGCGGTACACCTCCATCTGCTGGTCGACCCGCTCGGCTGTCCGCCGAAGGGCCAATTCGCGCAACGCGATCAGATTTCCCTTGCGGAAGAAATTCTGGAGCGCCTGTTGTGCTTGCTCCGGCAGATAGACCTTGCCGTCTTTGAGACGTTGCAACAGGTCATCTGGAGGAAGATCGATCAGCTCGACATCATCGGCCTGTTCGAGCACCGAGTCCGGCACCGTCTCACTCACCCGAACACTGGTGATCTGCGCCACCACGTCGTTCAGACTCTCCATGTGTTGCACGTTGACGGTCGTATAGACGTTGATGCCCGCCTTCAAGAGTTCCATCACGTCTTGCCATCGTTTCGGATGCCGAGAGCCCTGGGCATTGGTGTGGGCCAGTTCGTCCATCAGAATGAGCTGAGGATGACGGGTGAGCGCTCCGTCCAGATCGAATTCCCGCAATGTCGTTCCGCGGTGTTCGACCACGCGTGGCGGCAGAATCGTCAGCCCTTCCAGCAGGGCTTCTGTTTCCGCACGACCGTGCGTTTCGACCCATCCGACGACGACGTCCACACCGTCATTTTGCTGCTCGTGTGCCGCTCCGAGCATGGCATACGTCTTCCCTACACCCGCCGTGGCGCCGAAAAAGACCTTGAGCTTGCCGCGCGCCTGCTTGGTCTCTTCAGCCTGCACGCGCCTCAGCAAGGCATCGGGGTCGGGTCGTCGTTGTTCCATCATATGTGTGCGATCGGTGACACGGAGTTCAGTGCGGATTGGAATGTACGTATCAGTCTAGAAGAGATGCCGGAATCGGTCAACGAGCGCTCTTGCTCTTCGTACGACATCCCGAACACAGCTGATCGTTGGTTCCGGAAATGATCGTACTAGTGGGTTTCATTTACATGACGGTCCAGCGCAAGATTCAACGTCAGTACATTGACCCGAGGTTCTCCGAGAATCCCAAGCTGACGTCCTTCCGTATGCTGAGAGACAAGTTGGCGAACCATGTCTTCTTCCATCCCCCGGGCACGCGCGACTCGTCTCACCTGGTATGCCGCAGACGCGGGACTGATATGCGGATCGAGACCGCTCCCTGAGGCGGTGACCAAATCCACCGGAATGGGAAGAGGATTGTCTGGGTCGGCAGTCTTGAGCGCATCGATGCGAGCCTGCACAGCTTTCATCAGCGCGTCATTGGTCGGGCCCAGATTGGACCCGGACGAGGCGGCGGCGTTGTAGGGGAACGGTGACGTGGCGGAGAGGCGTCCCCAAAAATACTTCGGCGCGTCAAACGGCTGGCCGATCAACGATGATCCGACCGGCTTGCCGTCGATCAGGATCAAGCTCCCGTTGGCTTGCCGTGGAAACAGCACCTGAGCGACGCCAGTGACAACGAGCGGGTACAGGAGCCCGGTAATCAGGGTCAGGGCGGCAAGTGACACCAAAGCCGGGCGAAGTTGGGTCCGCATGAATGATCTCCTCAGACTAAGCGCAGGGCGACAAGCAACAGATCGATGAGCTTGATTCCCACGAATGGAACAATGATTCCTCCCAACCCGTAGACCAGGAGATGCCGGCTTAGCAGCCGCGCGGCGCCGATCGGTTGAAACCGTGATTCCTCGCAAGCGCGAGCGGAATGAGCACGATGATGATGAGCGCGTTGAATATCACGGCCGACAATACGGCACTGGCCGGCGTCGCCAGTCCCATAATATTGAGCACACTGAGCGCGGGATAGGTCGAGGCGAACGCCGCGGGAATGATCGCGAAATACTTTGCGATATCATTGGCAATACTGAACGTCGTGAGCGCGCCGCGGGTCATCAAGAGCTGCTTGCCGATTTCCACGATCTCAATAAGCTTGGTCGGGTTGGAATCCAGATCGACCAGATTGCCGGCTTCCTTCGCAGCTTGCGTGCCGGTATTCATGGCCACCGCGACATCCGCCTGGGCGAGGGCCGGCGCGTCGTTCGTGCCATCCCCCGTCATCGCGACAAGTCGGCCACCGGCCTGCATCTCTCGAATCAGCTTGAGCTTGGCTTCCGGCGTGGCCTGCGCCAGGAAGTCGTCCACACCGGCTTCAGCCGCTACGGCTGCCGCAGTCTGTGGATTGTCGCCGGTGATCATCACCGTCTTGATGCCCATGCGTCGCAATTCGGCAAACCGCTCTTTGATACCGCCCTTGACAATATCTTTCAAGTAGATCACGCCCAGCACATGTGGCCCCTCCGCCACCACCAGCGGGGTGCCCCCCTGCTTCGCAATCGTCTCCACGTGTAAGCGGACCGCTTGAGAAAAGTGCCCACCCCGTTCCGTCACATAGGCTTCGATCGCGCCATCAGACCCCTTGCGTATTTCCCGCCCGTTTAAATTAACCCCGCTCATGCTGGTTTGAGCCGTAAAGGGGATGAATGTCGCGCCTAACTCGTGAATGTCGCGCGCACGCAATCCATATTTTTCCTTGGCCAGGATCACAATGCTACGCCCTTCCGGCGTCTCGTCCGCCAACGACGAAAGCTGGGCCGCATCGGCCAGCGTCTGATCGCTCACCCCCTCAGCCGGAAAGAACGCAGTCGCCTGGCGATTGCCCAGCGTGATGGTGCCTGTCTTGTCGAGCAGCAACACATCCACGTCGCCCGCCGCTTCGACCGCCTTCCCCGACATCGCGATGACATTGGCCTGCACCATTCGATCCATACCGGCAATGCCAATGGCAGAGAGCAATCCTCCGATCGTCGTCGGGATCAGACAGACCAACAGCGCGACTAAGACCGTCACCGTGACAGGGGCTCCCTGGCCTGCCGACTGGACACTATAGAGGGAAAAGGGGAGCAACGTGGCCGTTGCCAAGAGGAAGATGACGGTGAGTGCCGCCAGTAGAATGTTGAGGGCGATCTCATTCGGTGTCTTTTGACGCTTGGCCCCCTCGACCATCGCAATCATCCGGTCCAGAAATGTCTCGCCGGGGTTGGCCGTGACCCGTATGACCAACCAATCCGACAGAACACGTGTTCCGCCTGTTACGGCACTGCGATCGCCGCTCTCTCGAATCACGGGGGCGCTTTCGCCGGTGATGGCACTTTCGTTCACCGAGGCGATGCCTTGGATGACCTCCCCGTCACAGGGGATAAAATCGCCGGCCTCCACCAAGACGACGTCTCCCTGCCTCAAGGCGCTCGCCGGGACGATGGAGGATGGAGCACTGAGATACTGCTCACCGGACTCCGGCTGGTTCAGTTTCTTTGCGTTCATTTCACGCCGGGAACTGCGCAGCGATTCCGCCTGTGCCTTTCCACGCCCTTCCGCCATCGCTTCGGCAAAGTTCGCGAACAGCACGGTGAACCAGAGCCAGAGAGAGACGGCGAGGATAAACCAGACAGGCGCTTCGCCTGTTCCGAACAGCGCCTGACATAATAGGATGGTGGTCAGCACACTCCCGACCGCGACCACGAACATGACCGGATTGCGAATTTGGTGGCGCGGATCAAGCTTCCGGAAGGATTCCAGCAACGCCCGTCGCATAATCTGAGGATCAAACAATTGCTTTCTCTTGTCTTGCGTTGTCATCTCGAAATCCTCCACTCCAGTGCCGTCATCGGCTCACCATCAGGATGTGTTCTATGATTGGGCCCAGCGCAAGTGCGGGCACAAAGGTGAGCGCTCCCACGAGCACGACGACGCCGATCAGCAGCATGATAAACAGCGGTGTGTAGGTCGGCAGAGTTCCAGGCCCGACCGGCACGAGTTTTTTCCTCGCCAGCGCTCCGGCCAATGCCAACGTGGCAATCGCCAACCAGAAGCGGGAGATCAGCATCGCTAGCCCGCCGGTCACATTGTAAAAGGGTGTGTTGGCGTTAAACCCCGCGAATGCGCTGCCATTGTTATTCCCCATCGAACTATAGGCATAGAGCATCTCACTCAACCCATGGGGGCCTGGGTTGAAAATCGAGCTGGTGCCGACGCCCGTCACCGACGCTACTGCCGTGAAACCGAGGACCACCATCGGCATGATGAGAATCAACAGGGAAGCCATCTTCATTTCATAGGGTTCAATTTTCTTCCCAAGATATTCCGGTGTCCTCCCCACCATCAGTCCTGCGACGAACACCGCAATGATGGCGAAGACGATCATCCCGTAGAGACCCGAGCCGACCCCGCCGAACACCACTTCTCCAAACTGCATCAAGAAGAGCGGCACCAGCCCTCCCAAGGGCGTGTAGGAATCGTGCATGGAATTCACCGAGCCGTTCGAGGCCGCCGTGGTGGCAGCAGACCAGAGGACGGAGTTGGCGATACCGAATCGCGTCTCTTTCCCTTCCATGTTCCCGCCGGATTGTCCGGCACTGGAAGCTTGATCGATCCCCAAAGCGGTAAAAGCCGGATTCCCGCTTTGCTCGGCCCACAGCCCCAGCGGAATAAAACAGAGGAGGAGTATCGTCATCGCCGCAAGGATGGCCCAGCCCTGACGCGTATCTCCGACCATCATCCCAAACGTATAACAGAGCGCCGCCGGGATGAGCAGAATTGCGAGAACCTCGAGGAAATTCGACCAGGGGGTGGCATTTTCAAACGGATGAGCAGAATTGACGTTGAAGAAACCTCCGCCGTTGGTCCCAAGCTGCTTGATCGCAATCTGAGAGGCTGCCGGTCCGACTGCAAGTACCTGTTCGGTTGCCGTCGCGGGCTCTGTTTTCGGCTGGCCCTGTTCATCCAGCACTGGCTGGCCGTTCACATCCGTCACGGGCTTGGCGTAACTGGCCGGCTGAAGCAATGTGGCGGTCTGGTATGACGCGAACGTTTGAACGACGCCTTGTGACACCAATAGCAGGGACAAGAGCAGGGCCAGTGGCAGGAGAATGTACAGCGTACTGCGGACGAGGTCCGTCCAAAAGTTACCGATGGTCGTGGCGCTATGCCGAGCCAGACCCCTGATTAACGCGACCAGAATCGCCATTCCGGTTGCTGCGGACACAAAGTTTTGCACGTTGAGTCCAAGCATCTGAGTCAGATAGCTCAGCGTCGTTTCGCCTCCGTAGGCCTGCCAGTTAGTATTGGTCGCGAAGCTCGCAGCGGTGTTGAAGGCAAGATCGGGCGTGACGGCTCCCAGCCCCGCTGGATTCAGCGGCAGGTATCCTTGGAGTCGCTGGAATGCATACACCGCGACCAGCCCCATCGCGTTGAAGAGCAGCATGGCAATCCCGTACGTTTTCCAGTCCATCTCCTCGGTTTGACGCACTCCGCAGAGTCGATAGATCAGCCGCTCAAGAGGACCCACCACCCGGTCGAGCCCGCAGGGTTGGCCTTCGTATACCCGCGCCATATACCACCCCAGCGGCTTGGCCAGCGCGAGTAGCACGACAAAGTAGACTCCAATTTGAACCAGGCCGTTGCTCGTCATCAGAACCACTCCGGTTTCAGTAACGCCACCATGAGATAGACCAATAGCCCGAATGCGAGAATACCGACGAGCACGAGCATGTCGTCCTCCTTCCTAGAGACGATCCAGGCTGCAGAGTAACCACCCGGAAATCGCGAAGAAGAGCACTATGATACCGAGATAGAGAAAATCCATCGTGAGTCCCCTGCCTTCTTGATTACACCTGTACCACTCGTCACATAAAAATGGTGTCAAAATTGACGGGCGGCTCGTCAAGAAGAGATCAAAACTCACGCGGAAATGAGATGGGAGATGAATGGGACCAGCCTGGGAGGGTCGAATTTCGAAAACGCACAGAATTACATTGATTCAAAACAGGTGTCGGACCTCCTGATCTGGTGAAGGTCTGTCGGAAAAGAGTATATGCGGTCGCGCACGCGCGGTTACGGCGAGAGTCGGCGGTAGTGTTTCAGAAGAAGCAGCCCTCCCCAAGCGAACGAGGCCAGCATCAAAAGAATGCCGAAGTTGTAGGCGAGATGAGCCAGACGATGGTCATACTCCAGCCAATCCAACATGGTCAGAATATTGTTCCAGTCATGTCCGTCCGTTTCCTTTCCGGTCACCCCGCCAAGCAGCATGAGGTCCATCGCCCGCGCATCGTCGATATAGGGGGCGATATCCATGAAGCTTTCCGCCGTCCACCAGAGAGCCACTGCGGCGCCGAAGGGATCGCGCGTCTTGATGAGAAAGGTGCCCAGGCAGACGAGCGGCATCAATATCTGGCCGAGACTCCCGCCTAGAATCGTCATGAAGCGCCCCAACGGGATAAAGAGAAGATGGCCGGCTTCGTGGAATGGAAGATTGATCAGATGGAGGAACGATTCTCCCGTGTAGTTGGTTTCGAGCGGTGTGAAAATGAACGCCCGGCCCCACCAGAGAAGCACCAGAAATACCGCGACCCGGCCGGCGAACGTCAACGAGTCGGTCGACGTATCTGCGTCAACAAGCCACTCCTTGGCAAGGGACACCCAGCGAGCGCTATTCTGTGATTCCTGCTGACGCTGCAGCGGAGCAAGCGGCCGATACTTTGCAAAGATGATCCCGCATTTCACGCACTCCGTCGCTCCGTCAGACTGGTCAGCCTGGCACTTGGGGCAGGATAGGATTGAGGGCGCGGTGGACTCCATAAACACACTGTAGGGCCGAGCGCGCGATCGGACAAGAAAATCTCAGGATTGATCTGGGGAGCTGTACGGGATGGTTAGTGGGTAGGATGCTCAAACAGGCTGTCAGCAAGGCCGCAGCCGATGAAAGCACCGGAGGCGTAGCCTCTCGGCTACGTTGAGGATGCTTTCAAGGCGAGAACGAAGCTGACGGCCTGTTTCAGCATCCTACTAGTGGAAGGAGAAGGGAACAGGCGCAAAGGTGACCACAAACACGGCAAATGCAATCCATCCGACAACGATCCGCTTTTGGCCCAAGGGGACGTGGATATCGTGTACCGACGGATGTCCGAAACCCCAGAGTCCTGCCATGAAAGCCCAGAGCCACCAGCCTGGCCAGCCCACATATCCCAGCACGATGAGAATCGGCAGCATGATAAACGCCATCGTACGTTGGCGTTTACCCCACAGGGCATAGGCCACATGTCCGCCATCGAGTTGACCGATGGGAATGAGGTTCAACGACGTCACAAACAGGCCGAACCAGGCGGCGAACCCGATGGGGTGCAAGACGATGTCAGCCTCAGGAGGGATGGATCCGACGACCAGCCACGCGATGAACTGCAAGAGTAACGGTTCGCCCAACTGCAATCCATGGGTCGCCGTCCGATCCACGACCGTTGACAGATTCAGGCCGATGAACAGTGCTACTACCGCGGCGATGAAGCCGGCAAGCGGACCGGCCACCCCGATGTCGAACAGTGCGCGCCGATTCACGATCGGCCCGCGCAGGCGGATAATCGCCCCGAATGTGCCGATGAAATAGGGAGGGCCCGGGATAAACAATGGCAATGACGCCGGTACCCTGTGAATACGGGAGAGTGCATAGTGCCCGAATTCATGGGTCACCAGAATAATCAAGAGCGTGGCAGCGAAGGGAATCCCGAGCCAGAGCACCTCAGGCTGTTCAAGCAGGAGATTCACCGGTCCACGAATCGGTCCGTTGTAAGCCTGATAGGCCCCGGCCCACAGGGTGGTAAAGATTGTCGCGATAAAGAGGCTGATGGGCAGTATCCATTTCGAGAAGGGGGTCTCCTCGAATTCACCGTCCTCGGTGGGCTCCCTGAGACCCTCAACTGGCTCTGCCACAACCGGCAGCTCTCCGCTGCGGATCGGTTGGTCGTCGTTCCGCTGGTCAAGACTCATGGGCCTACTTCAATGAATAGACACGAAAGGATTATGGTCGAGTTCTTCGCGAACCGTCGTGGCCGGTCCGTGGCCAGGCAACAACCGATATTCAGGTGGCAACCCAAGTACCTGAGTCTGGACCGACCGCAGATGGGTCTGATACAGGGTGCTGGGATTCGAGCGGCCAATGGATCCCGCAAACAACGTATCGCCGACGAAACAGAGGCGCTCTGACCCGGCATCCATTCGATAACAGATCCCGCCAGGGGTATGGCCCGGGGTGGCGAGGCACTGGATGGTGAGACGTCCAACCGATATCGTCTGACCCTGTTCCGGCGCCTTCAGCTGCGCAACGGGAGGTCGCCAGCCGAGAAGATCGACATCCTCCGTTCCGAGATACACCGGCGCCTGACAAAAATTTAGAATCTGATCGATTCCGTCTGCATGGTCCGCATGGCCGTGCGTCAGACATATCCCCATCAGGCGCAGTTGGTGTTCGGACAAGAATTCGATCATCGCCGACGCATTGTATGCCGTATCGATAAGTGCCGCCTCCCCACCGTCATGGACCACATAGCCCTGCACCCCATAGCCATTGATCGACCCCTGTATCCGCTGCACCCAAGCCGTCGGCGGTTGCGCGACCGGTTCCCATTTCTCAATCGCGATCTGCTCCAACGGACCAGAACGAAGTCCTAATGCTTTCGCCAAAGCCAGAACCTCAGTGCGATCTGGTGGGCACAGGCCACGCTCCAGTGTTGTGACGGTGTCACCGGGCAATCCAGCCCTCAGTGCTACATCCGCCACAGACCATCCCTGTCCGATGCGTGACTTCTTAATGATGTCGCAGAAATCGTCTTCGAGAGGCATACATAAACCTTCGGCGGTCAGCTCTCAGCCATTAGCTTCGGCTCGACCATCCGTCTCTTCGCTCTACTTCCTCACCTAAATCTCCGGAGATTCTTCTCTTTAAGCGGGTGGCGCCGACCTGGGAGCCAGATGGCTTAGCTTGCATCATACCGTTAAAAGGGGTGGTCCGATTGGTCTCCGACTGCGCGCGGTCTCCTCACCCGCCCACCCACTGGCACGCCGAGACGTGCCATTAGCCCGAGCGAGGGCCCTCAATTCGCTAAACCTTCATTCAAGGGAGCGGCCAAGGTTGCCCTTTACTACGCGCATCGAACGAGCACAGTTTCACCGTGCGCGTTCTGCGAGCAAGAAGGGCACCTGGCTGCTCCCTCCCCATCCTTCTGAGGCCGCGCGTTGCGCGAGCAAAGGAGACTAACGGACTACCCCTCCCCTCCACACCGGGCGTGGTGCGAGGACGGTCGGGCTGGTCGGCGACAGGGCCCGCTCTTCTCTCACCCCTCCGGAGCCAACTTTATTTCCTTCACTTCTCCGAATCCCGACAGCAACTTCGGCAGGGCCTCGCCGGACCCGACGGCGACGATGGTCAACCGCTCCGGATTGAAATGTTTCTTCGCCGCCGCCAGAATCTCCTCTTTCGTCAGCGCAACCACGCGGGCACGCAATTGCTGGAGAAAATCCTTGGGCAGCCCATCGTATTCCAATTCCATCAACCGCCCCACGATCGCCGACGAACTGGCAAACGAAAACACAAATGAATTCACATAGGCCTCTTTCGCTTCTGCCAGCTCGCTGTCCGTCACCAACTCTGTCCGCATCCGTTCCATGTTCGCGACAAACCTGGCGGTGACCTCTTGTGTCGACGGCAACTTCGTCTCTGCGCGCATCAGCCAGATACCCTGATCGTGCACCCCGGAGTTCAAGCGGCTACCGACCGAATACGCCAATCCCCGCTTGGTCCGCACGTCGTTGAAGAGACGGCTGCGAAAGGAACTGCCCCCCAGAATGTCGTTCGCAATCGCCAACGCCACATAGTCCGGATCCTGCTCTTTGATCGACAGATGACCGATGCGGAGATGCGTCTGCGACGTATCCTTGTTCACGAACCGTACAACGGGCTTCGCTGTCAGGCTCTGTGGCACATCGGCAATCGTCAGCACCGGCACGTCGCCCTTCTCCCAATCGCCGAATACCTCGCGCAGCAGGGCCAGTATCGCGGACTTATCGAAGTCGCCCGTCACTCCCAGCATCATGCCGTTGGGATGAATGGTCTTCCGGTGAAAGGCCACCAAATCGTCTCTGGTGATGCGAGTAATGGACTCGATGCTGCTCTCCCGTGCCGACGGATGATCGGCTCCGTACAAGAGTTTCACGAACTCGCGTCCGGCGATCGAGCCGGGGTTATCCTGCCTGCGGCGAATGCCTTCGATGGCCTGCAACTTGGCCAGTTCAACCCTCGCCGGCTCAAAGGCCGGTGTCCGAATGAGGCCTGCGAAAATCTGAAACCCCCGCTTCACGTCCTTGCTGAGCACATCGAGCGACGCGGAACCGGATTGCCGCCCTATCGAGATACCGACAGCCCCGGCGAACTGTTCCAGATCCTCATCCACTCGTTCAGCCGAGAGGCCGCCTCCTCCACCTGACCGCATGATAGAACCGGTCAATGAAGCCAGGCCTATTTTTTCCGCAGGATCGAGCCAGCTGCCTGTTCGTATCGTCGCCGTCATACTAACCAGGGGCAGTTCATGGTCTTCTAAGAGATAGACCACCATCCCGTTTTTGAGCACCACTCGATCCGCATCCGGCGGGGTAAACTCGACCGTCTTAAACGTCATCTGCCTAGGATCGCCCAGCGCCATCTCGGCTGCACAAACGCTGAGCGCCGGGAGCAGAATCAAGATGATCAACAAACCGACGACCGTTGCGCTACGCCTTACCCCTAACCCCTCACTCCTTACGTGCTTCCTCACGCTCCTCATCGCGCCACCTCACGTTGCGACACCGTCGCGACTTTTTTCTCGCCGGTCTTCTTCACCAGCGTGGCTACTGTTCGGTTCGATTTTGTGAAATACTCTGTCGCCACGCGCTGGATATCTGCCGTCGTCACCACCGCAATTTTATCTCGAGCCTTTAACGCGTAGCGCCAATCACCCGCGACCGTCTGAAACAGAGCCAGCTGGGACGCAAGGCCTCCGTTGGATCGAAGCGCCCGCACCAAATCGGCATCCAGGTTATTCAACACCTTTTCCAGCTCTTTGGCGGAGACCGGCTCAGTCTTAAGCCGTTCGAGTTCGGCATAGATGGCCGCCTCGACTTCTGCCGTCGTATGGGGCGCAAGCGGCGTGGCACTGAGCACGAACAGATTCGGAGCACGGACCCCTGGAAAGTTCGAATCGGAGCTCACCGAAGCGGCGATCCGTTTCTCGCGGACCAGACTCGTATAGAGCCGGGAGGTGAGTCCATCGCTCAACACCGCGTCGATCACATCGAAGACATAGTCGTCGGAATGGCCCAACGCCGGCTTGTGAAACCCGATAACCAGCGACGGTTCGGCATCGAACTCCACCTCGACTCGGCGCTCTCCCCGTTGAGGCGGTTCGACGGTGACAGGCTGAGGCTGCGGAGGCGAAGCCGGTATCTTGCCGAACGTCTGCTCGATCAAGGTCATGACGTCCTTCGGATGAATATCACCCACAATCGCGATCGTCGCGTTGCCGGGACCGTAATGGGTCTTGAAGAAGGCTTCGGTATCGGCCGGCGTGAGCGACAGGATGTCCGACTCCCACCCGATGGTCGGAATACCGTATTGATGGGCGCGGAAGGCTGCCGAGGTGAAGGTTTCATACAACAGTCCATTGGGGCTGTCGTCATTCCTCATCCGCCTCTCCTCCATAACCACTCCGCGCTCTTTGTAGAATTCCCGGAGGACCGGATGCGCCATTCGATCGGCTTCGAGCGCAGCCCATAAAGGCAGACGATTCGCCGGAAGGTTGATCATATAGCGAGTCAGATCCTTGCCGGTCGCCGCATTGAGCCCGACCCCCCCATGACGCTGATAGAGGAGGGCCATCTCATTGCCCGCCACGAACTGCCCTGCTTTTTCTTGCAGTTCCGCAAACCGTTTCTGTAGCTCCTCGACAGCAGCCCGATCCTCGGAACTCGCCGGTCTCTCCGGACTCTTCCGTACGAGGTCTCGTTGCCGCTGCTCCAGCTCGGTACCCACTCGAAACCATTCTTCAAGGATAGGGCGTTCTTTCTCGTAATCCTTGGTCCCGACCGTCCTCGTGCCCTTGAACGCCATATGTTCGTAGAGATGCGCCAGGCCGGATTGCCCCACCTGCTCGTTGACTCCCCCGACCCTGAACGTCATGTTGAGGGAGACCACCGGTGTCTGATGCCGTTCGACCATGAGCACGGTCAGACCATTTGCCAGTTTCTGTTCCACCACACGATCTGCCAGCCCGGACATGGCCGCCTGCGATAGGTCAAGGTTCAGGCTGAGACTAAGGACCGTAGCAAACAAGAAAACTGTGAGGCGTGAGGCGTGAAGCGTCCCTCGCGAGAAGATGAGGCTGATCGCTTCAGCTAGACGCCATATGCTATATGCTCTTTTCTTCGGACAAGATACGAGGATCGTTTTGGTCGTCATATGAATAGCTCCATGAGTTGTTCAGGCCGTTCGATAAACCAGTCCGGCTTGCAGGCCGCCATTTTCTCCCGATTCCCCATACCGTACCCGACTGCACAGACACGAATACCGGCATTATGCCCGCCGTTGATGTCGTTCGTGCTGTCCCCGACGAGCACAGTCTGCTCTTTCGATACATGCAATTGCTCCATCACATCCAACAGCATGCCCGGCTCCGGTTTCAATCCAAACCCGCGATCGCCTCCGACGACGTACTGAAAATGATTTCCCCCCAGTCCTTGGAGAATCACGTTGGTGTACTCGATCGACTTATTCGTGGCCACCGCCTTCCGCTTGCCTGCGAAATGCGTCAGCATCTCTCCAATGCCGGGATAGAACGTCGTGCGGTCGAGGCAATGGGCCAGGTACTGGCTTCTGAACACCCGCAAGGCCTCGTCGAAGGTAACCCGGCTGCTCTCGCCGACCGACAAGCGCAATAATTGCTTCACTCCATCTCCCACAAATCCAAAGATTTCCTCAACTGGACGCTGCGGCAGTCCCAGTTCAGCCAATGTGAAGTTCACCGACGCGGCAATGTCCCATTTGGACTCGATAAGCGTCCCGTCCAAATCGAAGATCAGCAGCTCGACCGAGGTCTTTCCCATCATTATTTCGCCTCTCGTAACTCGCCCTGCAACGATCCGAGACGGTCTCGTTTCGCCGGGTCGGTTTCCTTCACCCAAGCTTCACGCACGAAATTCACCATCCGCTTCTGCCCCACGTGAGGAGGAAGCATCGGCTCAACGATCCTCCATCGATTCTTGATGGCTTTCACGCGAAATCGAACCTCTTCTGTCTCAACCCCCTGAACAAAACCGGCAGTTTCAAAATACACCGAGCCGATGACCTGAAAAGTGACCGGGATCACGACTTCTAAACTATCGATCACTTCCCATTGGCGATACTGCTCTGCCACCACAAAGCCCCGCGTCACGACGACATGCCCCCACGCCGGTTCTTCACTCCAGCCCGTATAAGACGCGACCGTTTCGAGCGACATGGCATCGAGCCTGGCCCCCTTAGAATCGAGCGCTAAATATCGTTTCACCACGTCAGCGGGTGAATGTTTGAGAGATCCGGTCTGCGCCGACGCAATATTCCAGACAAACAGCCAGCCTATCAAGACGACGAGAGCGGCCAACCGGATCGACATGCGGCTGCTCATGACGCAATCCGGTGGAGCTTCATGGCGTTCGTGCCGCCTAACTGTCCTGTCACAGTCCCGGACAGAAACACGACGCAGTCGTTCGAGCCGGCCAACGTCTCTTCCACCAGTCGATGCTCGACCGCATGAACGCGATCGTCCGGATCCTGAATTCTGACCATCAGCCGCGGAAGCACGCCCCAGTAGAGCGCCATTCTCCGCCGCACGAGATCGTGCGGGGTGAAGGCGACGATGGGGGCGACCGGCCGCTGTTTTGAGAGCAGCCTGGCGGTCGCACCGGACTCGCTGAACGTGGCAATAGCCGCCGCCTGCGTCGAGGCCGCAGCCGATGCAGCAGCCTCGCACATCGCCTCAGGAATCGAGCCCTGCTCACGACCGTCTGAACGTTCGACCGGCCCCCTGTTCAGAAGCACAACCTCACCCTCCGCCACACGAACGATACGATCCATCACCTCCACCGATTCAACCGGATACTGTCCGTGGGCGGTTTCCGCCGAGAGCATGACCGCATCGGTGCCGTCGAAAATCGCATTGGCGACATCGGAGGCTTCCGCCCTCGTCGGGCTCGGATGCTGCGTCATGGACTCGAGCATTTGTGTGGCCGTAATGACCAGCCGGCGATGCTGATTCGCCTTCGCAATGATCCGCTTCTGGAGAATCGGCACGACTTCGGGCCCCATCTCCACACCAAGATCTCCCCGCGCAATCATGACTCCGTCTGCTTCCTCCAACAACGAGTCTAACGCAGCGATGGCTTCAGCCCGTTCGATCTTCGCGATAATCGGCTGGTCTCCCCCGCACTCTGCCACCAGGCGCCGGACCGCTCGCACGTCTTCAGGCCCTCGTACAAACGAGAGTGCCACATAATCCACCCCTTCTGCGACGCCGAAACGAATATCCTTTCGATCCTTTTCCGTGAGTGCCGGCGCACTGATCGTAGTGCCGGGCAGGTTGATTCCCTTATGGGACAAGATTCGCCCGCCGGTCTTGACTCTGCACTCGACTGCCCCATTGCTCACGACAGTCACGAGCAGTTCAATCAGTCCGTCGTCGATTAAGACTCTGGCCCCTGGCCGCACGTCTTGAGCCAGCTGCGGATAGGCCACCGAGATCTCCGGGAACTTCGAAGGGGCCGTGGCCTGTCTGCCGATCTGTCCGCCCGACCGGAGCATGCTTCCGATGAGCCGAACCTGCTGTCCTGCCGTCACCTCGACTCCTATTCCATCGAGATCGCCGACCCTGATTCGAGGCCCCTGCAAATCTTGGATGATTGCAACCGGACGCTGCACGCGCTCCGCAGCAGCGCGGATCGAAGCGATTGCCGTACGGTGCGAGTCGTGCGTGCCATGAGAGAAGTTTAGACGAGCCACGTCCATCCCACTGTGAATCAGCCGTTCGAGTATGGATGGTTCGGCGCTGGCCGGACCGATCGTGCACACAATTTTAGCTTTTCGCATGAAGGAAGGTTCACCGTGAACAGGCCGCGGACCCGCACATTATATCTTGGAACACCCAGGCTCGTACGCTTGATGACCTTGTATGTTCACATTCTAGCAAACGGGTTCCGGCGCCGCAAAGCATCTCTGCCATTCGGCTGACTCTCACACATTGACCGGCATCAAAACCACGTGCTACGGTCTTCTCCCAAGATTGTACCGAGGAGCCTGGCGAAGGATCTCGATTGCAATGAGTCGACGGTGGATCATCAGCGTCCTACTCCTCTGGGGTCTCCTTGCCTCGCTTCCCCATGGGCCACAGACGGATGGCCCGCCCGCCACCTGGCTCGTCGACCGGGCAGAGGCATTGGAATCAGCCTCTCCTCTGGCGACCTCGGATCGACCTCCGACTAACCCACTCCTACAGCATGAGCAAGCCGCGCCTCAGAAGGCCTATGACCTATTGGCACAACTCCAAGCCCGGTCTGGCAAACCCTTGCCAGGCTATGTCGGAGGGCGCGAGTTCCAGAATCGTGAGCGCCGCCTTCCCTCAGGCCACTATCGCGAGTACGATGTGAATCCAAAAATACGCGGCCGTTCGCGGGATGCGGAACGGATCGTGATCGAGCAAGACACCGGCAGGGCCTACTATACCGGCAACCATTACCGAACGTTCATACCCTTGGATGAGACACCATGACTCCAAAACACACCGTAACATTGACCTCGCATCTCCAATCGACGAAGGCCCCCTGGACCTCATTGTTGATGGTCACAGCCGGACAGAGCGCCGAATCGCTGGTGCGCCCACCCACCGGGTTGGTACTAAAGATTATCAAGGGCGGTCACTGTAAGACGCCGGCAAATCTGTTTGCGGAATTCGCACGGGCATTGGGGTTCCCCGACTACTTTGGCCACAATTGGGACGCGTTAGAGGAATGTCTGGCCGATCTGGAATGGCTGCCGGCCAAGGGCTATATTCTGCTCATCACCGATGCGGCACATGTGTTGCCCAATGACGAAGAAGAGTATGAAACCTTCCTGGAGATCTTGTGTGATGCGGGAGAAGCCTGGGGCAGCGGACAGGCGGGAATGGGCGCGCGACAAGCCACGCCCTTTCATGTCCTGTTCGCTGTAGCGGAGGGAGAGAAAGCTAAGCGGGCCCACTGGGGAATGAAAGAAATGAATGTGGAACCGGCTCGGAAGGTGAACACTCGGCAGAGGTCTCTCAAACGTAAACCTTCACGCTCCTAGCATGAGTTGATAACGAACCTGTCCTTTAGTTAGAGCGATGAATCTGGTTTGTTTGGTTTATCTGGTTAGTTTCGTTCAACCAAAAAAACCAGACAGACCAGACAAACTAAACAACGGTCTTCTTATGTTGGCGGCATTTCTCAACGACCTTCAAGGAAAGGAATCAACATGGGACTCATGGATCAATTGGGACAAGCAGCGGGCGGAATGATGGGCGGACAGGCGGGACAGAACCCGCTATTGCAGGCTGTCACGAGTTTGCTCGGACAGAATAGCAGCGTGGGGGGATTGGCCGGTATCATTCAAGCATTCCAGAAGAACGGACTCGGCGACATTGTGAACTCTTGGGTGAGCACAGGAACGAATCTGCCCGTCACGCCGGATCAGATCAAGCAGGGCCTGGGGGGTGATTTTCTGAGCCAACTGGCGGGCAAAGCCGGCGTCTCTCCCGACGCCGCGAGCGCTCAGCTGTCTAGCTTGCTGCCCGACCTCATCGATAAAGTGACGCCGAACGGCAAGATCGAAGCCGGCGGGGTCGACCAGTTGCTCAAGATGTTTCAGGGGAAGATGGGAGCGTAACTTCCAGCGATCAACAAGAAAAGGCGCCGGTCCCGCGGAGGAGAGCAGAAGACAATCAAGCCGCGCCGGCAGAATGTACGGCGGCATGAGTCGATGCCTGCCAGCGAGCTTGAACATTGTGGCGATGAAGGACGCAAATCCCATGCGTTTCCCGAGCATCGTCGAGAGGCGCCTTTTCCCCTACCAGCTCGGATTTCCCTTCTTGTCGGCACCACGAACAAATAATCTTCATCGTTGGTATCGTACCTTTCAAGAATTCCCAAGAATGCAAGCCCAGGGCCCAATTCGATTGGTACCATGAATCGGTATATTTGCAAGGGATTACGAAGAGTCCCTATTTCTCGCGATGAAACAGCCCATAGCAAACAATGCCGAGAAACGTATTTTCCAAACACATTTTGGCGTCAGTTGCCTTATTGCACCGCTTGAGCCTCTCCTTTCTTGACCGAGGCTCGACTGCGTGGTACTGTGCGCCCCCATTATGAAAACCACTCGTTCCGCCAAACTGTTTGCCGATGCACAGACATTGATTCCCGGGGGTGTGAATAGCCCGGTGCGCGCCTTTCGCTCCGTCGGAGGCCAACCACGGTTTATCAAGCGTGCCAAAGGCGCCCGCCTCTACGACGTCGATGGGAACAGTTACCTCGACTATGTCCTGTCATGGGGTCCGATGATTTTGGGTCATGCCGCCCCATCCGTCATCAGCACGATCAAAAAGGCTGCCGCAATGGGAACCAGTTACGGGGCGCCGACCGAACTGGAGGTCATCCTCGCCCGCATGATCCGAGACGCCTTCCCCTCGATGGAAAAGGTTCGACTCGTCAGCTCCGGCACCGAGGCGGTCATGAGTGCCATTCGCGTAGCCCGTGGCTTTACAAGGCGAGACGGAATTCTGAAATTTGAAGGCTGCTATCACGGCCACAGCGACTATTTGCTCGCAAAGGCCGGCTCAGGTTTGGCCACGTTGGGGATCCCGGATTCGCTGGGCGTTCCGGCTGATTTTGCAAAGCACACCTTAACCGCCCCGTACAACGACATCCGGGCGGTGCAACAAATCGTCAAGGAACATCGAGGCACGCTGGCTTGCATTATTCTGGAACCGATCGCCGCAAACATGGGCGTCGTGCCACCGGCGCCTGAATTTCTTTCGTCGCTCAGGCGACTCACCGCAGAAAACAACATTCTCCTGATTTTCGACGAGGTCATCTCCGGCTTTCGCGTCGCCTACGGAGGCGCACAAGCGCTCTATGGGATTACGCCGGATCTGACGGTGCTGGGGAAAATTATCGGCGGCGGACTACCGGTCGGCGCCTACGGAGGGCGAAAAGAGATCATGGATCTGATCGCGCCGTTGGGGCCGGTCTATCAGGCTGGAACATTGTCGGGTAATCCGTTAGCCGTATCCGCAGGCATTGAAACGCTCAAGCAGCTCAAAGCCCGCGGGGTCTACGAGCAGCTGGAAGAAAAGTCTGCCGCCTTGGCCAAAGGGATTGGAGAGGCCGCAAAAAAGGCAGGCGTGCCGCTCATGCAAACCAGAGTCGGCTCGATCCTGGGGGCCTTCTTCGCCTCAGGCCCGGTGCTGGACTGGGATTCTGCGAAACTGTCGGACACGAAACGGTACGGGCAGTTCTTTCATGCGATGCTGGAACAGGGGGTATATCTAGCCCCCTCTCAATTCGAAGCCGCCTTCCTCTCGACTGCCCATTCAACTCGTGATATCGACTATACGGTCAAAGCCGCCGCAGCCGCCTTCAAGAAGCTCTAACAGCATCGTCCGTATCTCGCTTGAAGTGCAACTCTGGTTCGCGTTTGGATACAACACAGAAATCCTGGAACAGCTACAGGATGCTCAAAACGAGTTCATTGCTAGGCCGCAACGAGCGAAAGCCCGAGGCGTAGCCTTTCTTGGAAGCTGTTCAAAACAACCGTTCAGCAAGGCCGCAGCGAAGTGAAGACCGGAGGCGTACCCTCTGGGGTACGTTGAGGATCTGAACGATGCGAGAACGATGCTGACGGTTGTTTTCAACAGCTTCCTATTCGTCGTCCTCGTCTTCCGCGTCAAGCACCTCCTGCCTTTTCTGCTCTTCCATCGCGTTATGCAGGAGCATGCGGACAAACATCGAATAGAGCGAGCCCTTTTCCAGCGTTCCGCCTGGAGGAATGGCAATCTTGCCTTCCTTGATCATGCGATCCATCCAGACCTTCTGATCAGGTGCGATCAAGATCGGAATCTCGATCAGCCCCACACGTCCCATCATATCCATAGAATCCTCCGTGAATTGTGAGCGAGACAAGCAAGACGTGCGGGACGCGAAGTTCGAAGTTCCTGGTTCGAAGTTCAGAAAACTTAGAACCTCGGACCTCGAACCATTATCCTTCTCACCCGTCCCGCTTATCTCGCAAGCCTCGCTGATATAACGCGCTACGCGTTATATCAGCATGCGGCTTTTTGCATTGTCAATCAGACCGATCTGGCATGGACTGTGCGTTCCCGCGAACATCATGGCACAAGGTCGAACCGCTTTCGCATCACTTATCGCCATCGGCTGCATCCTGATCTTCCCCCATCAGGTTCCGGCACAACAGTCGACTGCCCCGCCATCGTCACTCTCCACAAGACCCTTGGCTCCCGGGTCAAATGAGTCTGAACTTCGCCCATCCTGCGACCTCTGCAGAAAACTGGAACGGAGGCCGGGAAGCGACCTCCGGCCTCAACGACTCCGCCGAGAGAAAGGGTTGCGTCCGCACAAGAATCCGAAGGGAACCCATCGCTCATTGGAGCAAAGCCTCAAGTCGACATTGCCTCGACGTCCAATCGCTCCGTCAGAAGATAAGGAACAGGGGGATCTTAAAATAGGGAACGATTGATTAGTCCCATGGTGTCTGCAGCCCTGCGGATCGGTTGGGGTGAGCCGACCGTTGTACTTCCGTCGGCCAGAAATAGGCTGCGGGCCAATAGGGAGATAGGCTGCCAAGACGGCGGTCTTATCCTGGAAAGCCTCATTGACACGTATTCAGAAGTAGAAGACAATCCTCGAAAATCCGGCATGAAGGAATATGAAAGCTGTTGGGATAAGCCACCACTGAACGACATGGCTCCCTCAGCTCACTTAATAGTTATGTTGCTCAAAACTGATGCACGAGTACTACCTCATTAAAGAAGAAGCACTAAAGATCCTTTCGGAAATTATACAGGTTCCAGCGTAGATTTCCCCCTTTCAGTTGTCGCAGACACGATGTTCTTTCAGTGCCGTATTACATCGGTTACGCTCCAGCCCCTCTGCGGGGTCATCGAACAAGTAACGTTCTCGCCCAACAGATCGTTTCAATCGACCATTTTGCCCTCACCTCCCTAAGTTACTGCGACATGGAAGGGGCAGTAGCATTCCATCACTTTGTGTTGGTAGATTGGGGGCATGACAACGCCGCCTAACCATGCGCTGCATCGAATCAACCCATCGCGTTGTGGAAGCCATCCGAGTCCCTCGTGGGCCGGGTCGCTGAGTCTGGATCGATAGCCACCATGCCCCATGAGGCCACACTCATCTACAGCGAGACGCTGCTCCGCCAGGCCGTGTTTGCATTTTGGCGGCGCTCCGTCGGTGTCGGTTTTTTTATTGCGCTCCTGATTGCTGCTCTCGGTCTTGTCATACTCGTGGCCCTGGGTCAGTCCTCTTGGATCATCGGTGGGCTTGCGGCCGTGCTGTTGGTGGGCATCGCGTTCGCTATCGTTGTCTATGTCGTTCACTATCGCAGATCGCTGCACAAGTTCCGTCAGATGGGTCAGCCGCGAGCCACGTTCCGCGCTGATGAGTCCTCGTTCACCATGAGTTCGGACATCGGCACGGCCACGCTTCAGTGGTCCGCCGTCAAAGAACTGTGGCAGTTCCCGAGCGTGTGGCTGTTGCTGTACTCCAAGGCACAGTTCAGCACGTTGCCGCTCGCATGCTTGTCGCCCGAAGCGCAGGCGCATATTGTGCAGTGTGTTCGTACGGCCGGCGGCAAAGTCGACGGTTGACCTGTTCGGCAATCCGTAAGAACGTAAATCGTGAAACGATTCGGAAGAAGATCGCTCGGGGGTCCTACGTTTCACGGTTCCTAGGACAGTGGCTTGTTATACGGAACTAGATCATACATATTTAAGCATCACCGGACGCTTTGGAGCATTTGAATGACATCGCAATCCGATCCCTCCTCGAACAAAAAGAGCACGTTTCCCTGGTCCATCGTCTACTTTGTAGGAGCCGTGATCTATACCGCGTTTGCCGGTTGGCTGTTCTCAGAATCATCTCCTCTGGCATGGGTTTGCATCATCAGCGCCCCGCTAGGCTTTTACTTTGCCTGGGGAGCTTGGAAACAGGAGAGGCGAAACAGAGGTGGTGCCTGACCATGCACGGTAACGAACCAGACCATTGCGCCATGATTGCCACTCACGCTCCTCGTGGGTGACAGATGCCGGATCTTCCCGATGAACTGATCCGAACAAATGCCATCCTTGGCGAGTACGCCGCAATCCATGACGCGATCTTTAAGTTTTCATGGCGCAGGACTCTCCCAATCCCGGGAATTTTTAAAGCCACCGACTTCGGGGCTCATTTTAAAGACCTCAATCGGCTGGCGTCTAAACTGGCTCCGCTTTCACTGGCCTTGAAGACACAGTCAGGGTCGTTGGAGGGTTCCCACCAGTACGCAGAAGCGTTGCTCGAAGCGATCCAAGCACTCCGGGGGATCTGCAAGCGGTTTCATGAAAAGAACCAGGGAGATCTCAGCAAGTATCCGATGGCTGAGTACCACGCCAACCTCAAGATCTATGAAGGCCTCATGAATACGTGCCAAGAGCTTGGCGCCGCCCTCAACCAACGCCTGCACGATGACAGTGCCCAACCAGAGAGTTAACGTAACCTGCCCATAAGCCCGCACTATTCATGACAGTTCGTCGCGAAATCGCTGAGCCGCGTTGCGAGAGCGGCGCGCGGAGCCCTGAGGATCTGAGGCGTACTCGTGCAGTACGTTGAGGTCCGAAAGGCGAGCCCGCCGACCGAAGGCTCGTCGTAGCAGCGGATTCCCACCGCGCTACAAGCGCTGGCGATCGATGAACTCCGTCATATTAGAAGACTCTGGCGATGGGGAAGATGATGCTGGAGGAGAATACTTACAGTTGGATTACGCCTTCTTCTTGGGCTTCTTGTCTCTATCCATGGGGTTTGGCATGAAAAACCACCAGGCAAGTACGCCTAATCCGATCGTCCAGCCGGCCATAATGACCCAGCTCCAAAGCCCTGCCATTTCCATTTCATAACTCCTTATTGAATGCGCTTATCTTAGTATGGCGACCATCGCCTTGTCGAGGCGCTTCACTTTCCCATTTCCATCCGTTGCCGCCAACCTGGCAGATCCTTCGACGACCACTCGCCGGCTCTCCCGCTCTTTGATCACGTGCGAAAAGGTGAAGGACGCTGGCGTCATGCCGGAGACAATCGTCTCAACGACCAGCCAGTCGCCATAGCGGGCTGGAGATCGATAATCCACTTCCGCATGCACCACGACGAACACCGTGCCTTCTTTCATGAGTCCGGCCACCGACAACCCGCGATCTTCGAGATACTCAGTCCGCGCCCGTTCGAAATACTTGAGGTAATTCCCATAGTACACCACCCCGCCGCAGTCGGTGTCTTCGTAGTAGATTTTAATTTCCATAGCAATATCGATTAGTTGTGTTCATCTTGAGATAGTTCATAACGAACTACAACTTTCCATGCACTTTGCATCATTCTAATTCTGAGACGGCCCAACGGTAATACATCATTGTTGGGGATACAACTGTGAAGTAGTGTCCCCCTGCGCCTTGACGGTCTCCGGAGTCCACGCCATACTGCCCTCGACATGCACATCTTCACTTAATACAGACACCTTGCCGCACGCCTGACGATCTCTTACGGAGACATTCTCAATGATACGACTGCCTTTCATCGCACTGACTCTCCTCGTACTGAGTAGTGGACCAGCCTATGCGGAGTGGGTCAAGGTGAGTGACAGCGACGAAACAGGAAAGACGGTCTACGTGGACTCAGCCACCATACGCCGCAACAGTAATCTCGTGAAGATGTGGCAATTCTATGACTATAAGACCGTACAAACCGTGGGGGGCAACAGGTTTTTGACGGCCAAGGAACAGTGGGAATTCGACTGTGCAGAAGAGCGCAGTCGAGTGGTGGCGCGCAAGGAGTTCTCGGGCAATATGGGAAGTGGAACGATGGTTTTTACCAATTCAGAGGTAGGTAAGTGGATACCGGTCATTCCAGGCAGTATAGGTCAAACTGTGTGGGAAGTTGCCTGTGGCAAGCAGTGACTGCGCGGTGCGATTACGCACGTTTGTCAATCTCGCCTTTCCCACCAGTCTCGCACGTCTCGCTAGAGATTCAGAGTCGGGAATTTCGGCAGTGACACCTCGCTGACACCCGATAACTTGACAACCACATCGTACAGCTGCTGAACCCGCTCGGCCTTGACCGGCTCGAACCCGTGGCCGAGGACTGCATGGCTGGCTGCGTCGAGCAGTGGTTTCATTGTCGGCCATTCACGTAAAAAGGCTTGGCCCATCTGGTCACCCAATCCGGCCAGCGCCCGAAACTGCGCCTGCAAGGGCAATTTGTACTTGCCGTCAAGATCTTCCAGCCAGCAAGATCGACAAGTTTCTTGCAGCGCGTGCGGCAATTGCTCCGGCTGCACATCCCAGGTTTTGATCTGGTATTGTTTGAACAGTTGCCTCTGGGCAAAGGCTTCGAGTGCGCGCACGAGCGAGACCATGGCAACTTCAGAATCGTGCAGGCCATGCAGTCTGCGCCCAGCATGGGCCAATAGATCGAGGGCCTGCATCTCTTTCACAGGAGCAGGATCGAGGACGAGCTTTTCCAAGAATCCCACGTTCGCTTTGATGGCTGGTAACAGCGACATGAGTCCTGGCGGTCCACCCCACAAGGCTGCCATTTCGAAGGCCTTCACGGCAGTCTTGAGTTTTTCCCAGGCTTGACGATAGTGAAATCGTTCCCACAGATCATAACCATCGGCCAGGTCACCAAAGGCCCGGTAGAGGGGTTTCTGCCCGCCGCTCACCCGCGCTTCAACCTCGCGGAACAGTTTCGCCGCTGCGGCAAACAATCTTCGATTGAATAGTTCACAGCCTTCGCGGCGTGAGATAGACGCTGCCTCATCCCACGGATTCCCCTGCGTCCATATGAACGGTTGCCCGGCAATATCGACCCTGTCATCTTCCTCCCCCTCTCGCGCCGGCACGAGCGATACGATCCTCGAACTCATCGGCATGGTGACCAGCGTCAGTGCCCCGGCCATAGCTGAGGTGGCCCCGGTCACATCGACGACGAGTTCGCCTGGCTGCACCTCCCAGGTACGCAACATCTCCGGGAGCGTCCGGGCGAGCGTCTGGTAACAGCTGACAAATTCGCCGGTCTCGGCAAGGACCACCCAGTCCCAACGTCTTGGCAGGTGCTCGATCTTTGGCTGGACCTCGGATTCTACGAGGGCTTTCGCCCCTTCCGGCAATACAAAACAGAGCGAGTCTGGCTGCAGACGATTGATCGTATAGACCGCCGCCGCCGCATGGCCGGTGAGCGCGATCACTAACGCTTTGACTGGTTGATCCTGCGCCATTTTGCGCGGACTATAACATAGGACGGCGTAAAAGCCTTCCGGCTTGACGGTCTACGGAAATACGCTTAGACTTTCATGACGATCTCCGCTCCCCGCAGCTCTTTCGAACATTGTATGAGGCCTCCCGATGATCTGGTGGTATTGGATGCTTCTCGGTCTCGTCCTGCTCGGCGTCGAAATGGCCACGCCCGGGGGCTTCTATATTCTCTTCTTTGGGCTCGCGGCATTGGCGGTGGGCACTGTGGCCGGCATGGAGCTCATCCAAGCAGAATGGCTCCAGTGGTTGTTGTTTTCGGGGCTCGCAATCCTGTCACTGCTCGTCTTCCGCGGACCGTTGTTGTCCTGGATCAAGACGCAGGAGGTCGAGACCCCTGCCGTAGATTCGATGGGAGGCGAAACCGCAATCCCGCTCGAGGATCTAGTGCCAAGCGGCACCGGCAAGGCGGAACTGCGCGGTACCACCTGGACTGCGCATAATGCAGGGCTCGCCCTCTTGAAGAAAGGCCAGCGCTGCAAGGTCGAGCGGGTCGAAGGACTCACCCTGTGGATTACTGCCGAATGACTGAGGATAGCCTAGAGGGCCAACGACTATGGAGGATGTAGCGATGAGCGGCGGACTATTTGTCGTGCTGTTGTTGGCTGTGCTGGTGCTGATTATCATCGCCAAGACCGCCGTGGTGGTCCCGCAGCAAAGTGCCTTTGTGGTCGAGCGACTTGGAAAATATGCAGCCACACTGGATGCGGGGTTTCACATTCTCCTCCCCTTCATCGACCGCATTCGTTACAAACATTCGCTCAAGGAAACGGCTATCGATATTCCCGAGCAGGTCTGTATCACGCGCGATAACGTGCAGGTGTCCGTGGATGGCATCTTATATCTCAAGGTCTTGAACCCTCAGCGCGCCTCGTATGGCATCAGCGACTATAATTTCGCTCTGATCCAGCTTGGGCAGACCACCCTGCGGAGCGAGATCGGCAAGATCGAGCTCGATCGGACGTTCGAGGAACGGACCAATATCAATATCCAGGTGGTGAACGAACTCGATAAGGCCTCGGATCCCTGGGGGGTCAAAGTCCTCCGGTACGAAATCAAGAACATCACTCCCCCCAAGGGCGTGCTGGATGCGATGGAGAAGCAGATGCGGGCGGAGCGTGAAAAACGGGCGGTGATTCTCACCTCCGAGGGCGAACGAGACGCGGCGATCAACCAGGCCGAGGGCGAGAAACAGCAAGTCATCAAAGCCTCCGAGGCGAAGAAGCAGCAACAGATCAACGAGGCAGAGGGAGCGGCTTCCGCCATCCTCGCCATTGCCCAGGCTACCGCAGAGGGTCTGCGCAAGGTCGCGGAAACGATCCAGGTTCCGGGAGGTCAGGAAGCCGTCCAGCTGCGCGTAGCGGAACAGTACATCACCAAGTTTGGCGAATTGGCAAAAACGACCAATACCCTCATCCTGCCGGCGACGGTCTCCGATGTCGGCTCCATGATTGCCCTGGCAATGAGCGCGATTCGACAGACGGGCCCCCTCGCCACAATAAAAAAACCTTAACCCTGCGAACCACGTTTGACAGATGGCGGAGGGTTGCCTAGAATCGCTTTCCATGAAAGAACGTGTACTCAGTACGTTTGCCGAGAGCGCAACCGTCAAGCAACTGTTCGCGCGCGAACATGCCGATCGCATCGTGCAGGTCGTGAAGCTGATGGCCACGGCCTTTCGCGAAGGACATAAAGTATTGCTCTTCGGTAACGGTGGCAGCGCCACAGATGCGGCCCACATCGCCGCCGAGTTCGTCGGCCGCTATAAGCGGGAACGGGATCCGCTCCCTGCCATCGCATTGGCCACTGACATCGCCGCCATTACCTGCATCGCCAACGATTACGGCTTCGAAGAACTGTTTGCCCGCCAGATCCGCGCCCATGGCCAGAAAGGCGACGTCGCCATCGCCATCAGCACCAGCGGCAATTCGCCCAATGTGTTGAGGGGTGCAGAGGCGGCGCGGGCTTGTGGCCTCACCACCATCGGCTGGACCGGGGGGACCGGTGGAAAACTGGCCGGTCTGGTGGAATATCCGTTCGTCGTGCCCTCGACGGTCACAGCTCGCATTCAAGAAAGTCATATCACGCTCGGCCACATCCTGTGCGAACTCATCGAGGAACAGCTCATTGGCAAAGCCTCCTGATCGACATCGGCCCCCCGTCACGACTCCAAGCCTGATCCCGCCGATCAATGTGACGGATCTCACGACCTATCCGCTCAAGAAACGGCACAGCAAGGTCCGCGTCTCCGACTTCGCCTCCCCCTGGCGTCGTGGGAACAGCTTCAGCCAGTTTTATCGTTCGCTGCCGGATATCCTTGGCGTCAAATCCTTGCGCTCGGTGGCCAAAGCGATCGTGAAGGCTCATCGCAAAGGCCGGCCCGTCATCGTGGGGCTTGGCGCCCACGTCATTAAAGTCGGATTGAGTCCGATTCTCACGGACCTCATGCAGCAAGGGATTGTGTCCGCTGTGGCCATGAACGGCGCCGGGATCATTCACGATTTTGAATTGGCCCTCATGGGACACACGTCGGAGGAAGTCGATGCGGAGATCGATGCAGGACGATTCGGAATGGCGGAAGAAACCGGCCGTATGCTGAACGAGGCGATCGTCCGCGGGGCTCACGACCGCGAAGGGCTCGGCGAATCCATCGGCCACTACATCAACCGGCGACAGGGACAGTTCCCCCATCGCGAGACAAGCATCCTGGCGACCGGAGCGAAGCTCGGTATTCCCGTAACCGTACATGTCGCCATCGGAACCGACATTATCCATATGCATCCTGCCGCGGACGGCTCCGCCATTGGCGCAACCTCACTCTTCGACTTTCGACGGCTTGCAGCCGTCGTGTCCGGGATGGAAGGGGGCGTGTACCTCAATCTCGGCTCTGCCGTCATTTTGCCGGAAGTCTTCCTCAAAACTGTGTCGCTAGGGCGCAATCTCGGTCATGATTTGACCAACATTACGACCGTGGATATGGACTTCATGGCTCACTACCGCCCCCTCACCAACGTGGTGCGGCGACCGACCCAAAAGGGTGGGAAAGGCTATTCCCTGATCGGCCACCACGAAATCATGGTTCCGCTGTTAGCCGCGGCGGTGCACGAAGAGTTGGGGTGACCCCCTTCGCATGTCTCCACGCCTATCTCCTCCGGTAACCTCGCAGCACCTGACCAAGATGTGGAGCGAACTGAATGGCCGCTACTTCGGAGGTCTGCTACCTCCGATCGATCTCGCCTGGAGCCGCCGATTAACCTCCTCTGTCGGCCTGTTCGTGAGTCGTCGGGGCCCACGGCCACGGCTGGATCAGGATGGTCTTCGCCCACCGACCAAGCGCGAAATTCGCCTCTCTCTTCCGTTGCTCCAGCAAGCGCTCCAACGAAGCGAGTATGGCGAGCAGGAAATCGTCAACACACTGGCCCATGAAATGATTCATCAATGGCAATTCGACATCCTGAAGCGCCGGCCGAATCATGGGACGGATTTTCTCCGCAAGATGACCGAGATGAACCGGGACGGTACGTTGGCCATCACCATCTACCATTCGTTACAGAAGGAAGTCCTCGCCCTGGCGCGATTTGCCTGGCGCTGTCGGCAATGCGGTCGAATGTACCGACGCCAACGGCGGACGATTGAGCCGCGACGGCACCACTGCGGCATCTGCCGGGGATCGCTACAGGAATTGGGATCGGTGGGCCAGACCCAGCACGAGCCTCCATCTACATCCGCGCCCACTCTCTTGCAGCTGCTCCAACTGACGTTTCGGTTCTAGCAGAATACTGAAAAGGTCCGACGCAGACCGTCTGTCGTGAAGAGGAGTCGATCATTGGTTTCGGTAATTCCAACTCTGGCTCCTAACCATACGCTATAGGCTATACGCTCTTTTCTTCGGGCGGCAGACGGACGACGCTTCACGAACGACGGGGATAATCCATGCGCTGGTCTCGCCAGATCCTCTTCGGAGACGTCGATGCGATGTTCGCCTCAGCGGCCGTCCTGGCTGACCCAAGCCTGGCAGGCAAACCGGTGGCCGTGGGTGGATCCTCTCCGCGAGGAATCATCGCGGCAGCGAGTTATGCGGCCCGTGCGTTCGGCGTTCATTCTGCCATGCCGACAGGCGAGGCCACACGTCTCTGCCCCCAGCTCATTCTGGTTCCCCCCGACAGGCCGCTCTACCGCCGGCTGCATGAACAGATGCAGGCCGTGACCGATGAATTGTTCCCGCTCACTGAATGGAGCAGCATCGACGAATTCTATGCCGACACGACGCAGCTCCAGACCCGCCACCCCGACCCTCGCTCACTCGGACAACTCGCAAAGGATGCGCTGTACGAGGCCACGGGATTACGCTGCACCATCGCCGTCGCGACCGGCAAGACCGTCGCGAAAATCGCCGCGGATAGTCACAAGCCTGATGGATTGGCGATCGTCACTCCCGGTACGGAAGAAACGTTCTTGGCGCTGCGGCCCCTGCGTGCATTGCCGGGAATCGGTCCCAAGACCGCCGCGCGGCTGGAACTGCTCGGGCTCAGGACCATCGGCGAGCTGTTGGACCAACGTTGGGATCAACCCTTACGTCATATCTTCGGCGCGCGACTCCACTGGGTTCGAGAGCTGGCGCGGGGGATCGACCACGAACCGGTGGTGGCCGATCGCGAATGCAAAAGCCTCAGCCACGAAACCACCTTCGAACAGGATACGCACGATCGTCCTTTTCTTGAGCAAACCCTGCGCGGATTCCTTCGCGACCTGGCGCGGGATCTCCGACAGGACGGGTTGGCCGCCGGATCCTGCACGGTGAAGCTGAAAAACGCCCGTTTCGTCATCACAACCAAACAGCACCGCTTTCCGCACCCGCTGAACTACGATCCCGACATGTGGCCAATCGTCCAACAATCGCTACGGGAACTCATTCGACCAAGCACCGAATACCGCTTGGCCGGACTCGCACTCTCCGCCTTGACTCCTGCGCCGCCAGGGCTGTTCGACCAGAAACGGGCCAAAGCCATCCAAGCGATGGACGCGCTGATTACCAAACACGGGGCGTCGGTGATTGGATTAGGCGGCGTGAGCCACGACGACGAGTAGGCTGCAGGAGAACTGTTCCAGCACAGCAGACCTTCGATGCTCCATTTGTACAGCAGAAGAGGAGAACGCTTCCACAGGGCGCTCAAAAAGTCTGTCCAGCAAGGCCGCAGCGAGTGAAGACCGGAGGCGTACCCTCTGGGGTACGTTGAGGATCTGAGCGATGCGAGAACGACGCTGGCGGACTTTTTCAGCGCCCTGCTAGTAATGTTCCTCTCTTTCCATCCGGGCCCGCAGCCGGTATGATGGGACCATGCCCACGAAGATCCTGACCAAGGAGCAACTCGCTCCGCTCTTGCAACAAGCCCGGACGCAGAAGAAACGGATCGTTTTCACTAATGGCTGTTTCGATCTGATGCACGTGGGCCATACACGTTACCTCCAGGCCGCGAAAGACCTGGGCGATCTGTTGGTCGTGGGTGTCAATGGCGACGCGTCCGTCAGGAGTTTGAACAAGGCGCCGGACCGGCCGATTGTTTCGGAATCGCAGCGGGCAGAGGTGGTCGCTGCGCTCGGCTCGGTCGATTATGTGGTCCTCTTCGATGAACCGGACCCCCACAACCTGATCGCCTCCTTGCAGCCGGATGTCCTCGTCAAAGGCGGTGATTGGGCGGTGGAACGGATTATCGGCCGCGATATTGTGGAAGCGCGCGGCGGAGTCGTCCGTGCCATTCCGCTAGTTCCAGACGTTTCCACCACGTCGATTATTCAACGCATTCGCTCAACCACAACCTAAGCCGTCGCAGTGTCCGATACTACCCACACCCATACAGCGTCCCAATGGTTCGTTCCTGTCGCCTCGGCACTGGCAACCGAGGCAGGACGTCCCTCTGTCACCGGCTTGTGCGGTTCCACAGCCGGACTTGCCCTCACCACGCTTCTCCATCCTCAGTCTGGGAAATTGGACAAACGATCATGGCTGATCGTCACCGGATCAGACGAGGCAGCTGAACGCCTCTTCGACGACCTGCACTTTTTCCATGATCTGATCGGTATCCCAACGGCGCCCCTCGCCCTCTTCCCGAGATGGGAAACTCTCCCCTACGAGGGCAGCGCGCCCCATATCGGGCTGATTGCGCGCCGGATGAATGCCCTGCGTCACATCCAAACCGCGCCACAGACCTGCCTGGTCACCTCCATCGCAGCCCTGATGCAACGGCTCTTGCCCGTCGCGACCTTTAGCGACACCACGCTGCAATTCAGACTCCGCGGCACGATCGAACGGGAAACCCTCATCGGAGGACTTTTACGTCTCGGCTATCGCCGAGTCTCGGTGGTGGAAATCCCGGGGGAGTTCAGTATTCGAGGCGGCATTGTGGATATTTTCTCGACTGCCTACGCTGACCCGCTACGTGCCGAGTTTCTCGGCGAAACCGTCGACTCGCTCCGCCTGTTCGATCCCACCACGCAGAAATCGACCGCGAAGCTGGATCACGCTGTGATCCTCCCCGCCCGAGAATATATCCGTGCAAAGGATTCGCCGGATGCCCTCGCTCCCATTCCGGTGGATGCCGAGTGGCGCGCGCCGGACCTCTATCCCGGCATGGACAGCCTCTTTGACTATTTCGCCGAACAACCTCTGTTAGTCCTTGACCAGCCGGCTGCATTGACAGGAGCCTGCGAAGACCTTTGGGGCAAGATCGACGACGGCTATCTCCGCCATGCCGATCGGGAAACGGTCGTACCCTACCCGTCACCGGAGCGGTTGTTTCTCTCCTGGACGGAACTCATGGATCTCACGCAGGGCTGGCCTACGCTTGCGCTCGAGCCGCTCATGGCGAGTGATGCATCCTGGAATCCAGTCCAGGCTTTTCCCGCTCAGACTCCGGCCAGTGCAGGTCTTGGGGCTCGTGGTATGCCCTTCAGCCAGACCCTCGCTATCATGGATCGCCTGCGGGAAGCCTGTCGCCTGCTGCTCGTCGCGAGAAGTCGCGGTCAGGTGGATCGCTTGCTGGCGCTCTTACGCGAGCACGATGTGCCGGCGATGGAGTGGGCGACGGGGGCCTGGACTACTTTCGGTAAAACCAAAGCGCCGTTTTACGTGTTGCACGGCGATCTGTCCGCGGGATTCCTCGCCCCGGAATTGCGCCTAGCCGTATTGACGGAAGAAGAGCTGTTTGCTAAGGGCGCGCGCCACAAGCCGCAGGCCAAGAGTAAAGCTGCAACCTTCCTCTCCTCGTTAGAAGATCTCAACGTGGGTGACTATGTTGTCCATGTCCAACATGGTATCGCCAAATACCGGGGTCTTAAACGCCTCTCGGTGCAGGACTTCGACAGCGATTATCTGATTCTGGAATTCGCCGGCAACGATACGCTGTACGTTCCGCTGGAGAAGCTCGGCCATGTCCAGCGGTATAGCGGGGCAGACGGCCATGCGCCGCGCCTGGAACGGCTGGGCGGCACCAGTTGGGCCAAAACGACCGCACGGGTGAAGCAAGACATCGAGGAGATGGCCCACGAGTTGGTCGACCTCTATGCTAACCGTGAACTTGTGACACGCAATGCCTATGGATTCGACAGCACGATGTATCACGAGTTCGAGGCGGCATTTGAGTATGAAGAAACGGCAGATCAACTCAAAGCGATCGAAGACATTGCCCACGACATGGAATCCAGCAAGCCGATGGACCGATTGGTCTGCGGCGACGTCGGGTACGGAAAAACGGAAGTGGCCATGCGGGCGGCCTTCAAGGCTGTGGAAGATAATCGCCAGGTCGCCGTGCTCGTTCCCACAACCCTGTTGGCCCACCAACATTACGATAACTTCTCGGAACGGTTCGCCCCATTCCCGGCGCGCGTGGCCCTGCTCTCTCGCTTTCAATCGCCGAAGGAGGCCAAAGCCATTCTCAAAGACGTGGCGTCCGGAAGCGTCGACGTGGTGATCGGCACGCACCGGCTCATCCAGAAGGATGTCGTGTTCCACAACCTGGGTCTCGTGATCATCGACGAGGAACAATGGTTCGGCGTCAAACACAAGGAACGATTGAAACAACTCCGCACCCAAGTCGACGTCTTGACACTCACGGCCACTCCAATTCCACGCACCTTACAGATGGCCATGGCAAGCGTGCGCGACCTCTCGATCATCGAAACTCCCCCGGCCGGCCGCTTGTCCATTCGCACGCAGGTCGTCAGATCGAGCGACAAGCTCATCCGCGAGGCGATCTTGCGTGAACTGGGGCGTGGCGGACAGGTCTACTTCGTCCATAACCGAGTCGAAACGATGGAGAAGACGGGGGCCTGGCTTCAGCAACTGGTGCCCGACGCGCGCATCGTGATGGCCCATGGGCAGATGAACGCCAAACCGCTTGAAGCTGTGATGTTGAAGTTCTTTCGCCGGGAGGCGGATGTGTTGATCGCCTCGGCCATTATCCAATCGGGCATCGACGTGCCCCACGCCAACACGATCTTCATCAATCGTGCCGATATGTTCGGCCTCGCGCAGTTGTATCAATTGCGCGGGCGAGTGGGCCGAAGCGGCGACCAAGCCTACGCCTACTTCCTAGTCCCCGATGAGGGGCAGTTAAGCGAAGACGCTCAGAAGCGCCTCACGGCCATTCAGCAATTTACCGAACTGGGCGCCGGCTTCCGCATCGCCGCAGCCGATATGGAAATCCGGGGTGCCGGCAACCTCCTCGGAAAACAGCAGTCGGGGCATATCGCTGCCATCGGTCTCGATCTCTACATGCAGATGGTGGAACAGGCCGTCCAGCGGCTCAAGGGCCAAATCGTAGAAGAAGAGCTGGACCCCACCCTCCGGCTCCACGTCTCTGCCTTTATTCCGGACGAATACGTCGCCGATCCCCACCAGCGCCTTTCCTTTTACAAGCGCCTCTCGTCCTGCACCCAAGTCGGAGACCTCGCCTTGCTGCATGGCGAAATGCAGGATCGATATGGGCTGGCCCCGGACTCTGTCGAGCGCCTGTTCGAAGTCATGCAGGTGAGGCTCCAGGCCAAGGCCTTGCGCCTCACCACGATCGAACTCAAGACCCACTCTGTCGTCGTCACCCTCGACACCAAGAGCCACGTCTCAAGCCAAGCTATTCACCAAATGATGGACCGGTACAAGAAACGGGTGTGCTTCCTATCTCCGCTCTCGTTTGAACTCCAGATGCCGCATCAAGACTGGCCTTCTATCTTTCGAGAACTCACAGCAACCTTGCAAAGCCTGGGAGGCTGTGATACCAACACCACAATGTCTTCGCAATCATCTCGCTGACAAGGTTTCATGCGCCTATGACTCGAACATCGAGCGGATCCCTGAACCTCCTCACTATTCGCTTCTTCACTCTACTCCTCGGCGTTACCGGTGGCAGCCTTCTGTTCCTCACCGGCTGTACGCCACCGCCAGAGGAAGGTGTCGTGGCTCTCGTCAACGGCCGGCAAATCACGCAGACCGAGTTCGAATCCCGCTGGGGAGAATTGGCCGAGGCCACCAAGGCACGGTACGAGAAGGAAGGGGGCAAGCGCCGTTTCCTCGACGAACTCATCACCCGTGAATTGCTCATGCAAGAGGCGCGCAAGCTAGGACTCGACCAGAACGATGCCATCCGCGATCGTGCGCAACGCTATAAGGAACAACTGATTCTCGACGAGCTTCTCAAGGATCGAATCAAAGCCAAGATCGAACTTTCGAGCGAAGAATTGGAGGCCTTCTACGAGCAGCATGCTCAAGAACTCCTGACGCCACTAAAAGTAAGAGTGTCGCAGATGCTGCTGCCCAATATTTCAGCCGCGAAAGATTTGGAAAAGCAGATCAACCAGGGGGGGCACTTCGCCCAATTTGCACAGCGCTATTCAATCGACGAAAAATCGAAAGCGAAAGGGGGTGATCTCGGCCCCTATCGCAAGGACTTGGTCGTTCCCGAAGTTGACGAAGTCATTCAGACCCTCAAGCCCGGATTCGTCAGTGCGCCGATTAAAACAGATGCCGGCTATTACCTCGTCATGGTTTCGTCGCTGGATACAGAAATTATTCAGGCGGACGTGGCTGTTCGAGAGCGTCTGCGGCAAGAACTGCTCAACGAGAAGCGCCGAAAACGTTTTGACGATGTGATCGTCGACATCCGCGCGAAGGCGACCATCCGCCTCAAGGATGCCTCCCGCTTCGTGACCGACGACGTCGGCAAACACTGAATCGTCGCGGGTCGAGATTCCCCTCAAATCCTTCCCAATTCGTGTACAATCCACCAAACTCTTGCCGACCGGTCGATCCCGTCGCCGAAAAGGTAAGCCCCATATCCATGATCACGATCCGTCCGCTCGTCATAATGGCACCAGACTGGCTCAGATACACTATCCTCTTCGCGTTCGGGCTGATCGCACAAGCGTCCCTTCTTTCTGCCGCGCAGATCGAAGATGGAATTGTCGCGATCGTCAACTCGGACCTCATCATGCTGTCAGAAATGAAACGGGAGCTCGCCCCGGAACGGGAACGGATTCAGAAGGAATATCGCGGCGATGCCCTTGCGCGTCGGCTCAAGACAGCTGAGTACATGGCGCTGACTACGATGATCGAGCGCAAATTGCAACTCCAGGAAGCCAAGGTGCGAAACATCGTGGTCACCGATCAGGAAGTCCGGCAAGCCATTCAGCAGATGAAGCAACAGGGAAGAACGATCGACGAAGCCAACCCCGCGGACATGAAAAGCGCCCGGGAACAGATGATGCTGTTTAGGATCGTCGATCGTGACGTGCGGAGCGCGGTGATAGTCGGAGACTCCGATCTGAAACGATATTTCCAGGAACACCGCGATCGATTTGCACTTTCTGAAGAATACACGCTCAGCCAAATTCTCATTCAGCCGCGTTCACCGGACAATGTAGCCGACGCGAAGGAAAAAGTTCGTGAGGTGATGACGCGGCTCAAGCAGGGGGACTCATTCGAGGATCTGGCGCTACGCTTTTCCGACGGCCCCAATGCTTCACACGGAGGGCACCTGGGCTTAGTACGGCAGGGAGAGCTCTTGCCGGAAATCGAGCGCACCATCGCCACCATGGTGCCTGGCGGCACCTCGGACATGATCGAAACCTCGGAAGGGTTTCACATTGTGCGTCTGGAGGACAAGAAACCCAAACAGTTCCGCCCGTTCGAGCAAGTACGCACTGAAATCCAGGGACTCGTCTTTCAGCAGAAAAGCGAAGATGCCTTTCAATCGTGGCTGGCCAACCTCAAGAACAAGGCCTACATCGAGATCAAGTTCGAATCCGCGCTTTCAGAACCGCCCACAATCGCTCCCGCCCCTCGCCCGTCACCGACGAGTAAGCAATAAGCTCGTCGCCCTCGACCAATCCCAACCCTCCCCGCAGCCGACGAAGCGCACCGACACGCTCGCTCATTTTCAACTTGTCCACTTTCGTCGCAACCACGATGGGGGGCCGCCCGGTGGACAGAAGCCAGGCGATCGTCTCCCTGTCCTGTTCGCTCAGCACCCGGCTTTCCACCAACACCACCACCGCACGCAGCTGTTCACTGTCGTTGAGATACTGCTCGATCAATGGAGCCCACTGAGCCCGCAAGGCTTTCGACACCTTCGCGTAGCCGTATCCCGGCAAATCCACCACCACGAAACGCGTCAATCCGGGATCGTCGCTGGTGATGCGAAAGAGGTTCACCAAACGAGTCTTTCCCGGCGTGCGGCTCACCTTCGCCAGCCCCTTGCGCTGCAAGAGGGAGTTGATGAGAGACGACTTTCCGACGTTCGACCGCCCGATGAAGGCGACTTCCGGGAGTTCACTTTGCAGAAACTGCTCTGGTCCCGCACAACTTCTGATAAACTCTGCATTCAGGATTTTCAATAGTCACCCCATAGGCAGAGGCGCGGGGCAAATGCATGGCTCTTATCAGCCCCCTTGCCCCTAGACTCTCGCCTCGTACCTTTCATACGCATCGAACTATGCCGAAGTCAACCGCACATTCTCGTCGCGTGAAAGCCCTCCTGATCATCGGCCTCTGCCTTCCGGTCGGCGCGGTTCTCTTCATCTGGTTGCTCATCATGCCCGACGTCTCGGCATTGCGGGCGACCAATCCACCCACGACAGCCCTGATGGAAGCGCGAAGGGCGCAGGCGCAAGGCCGCAAGATCGAACGTCAATGGGTGTGGGTGCCGCTCTCACGTATCTCGCCCCATCTCCGCCAAGCGGTCGTGGCGGGTGAAGATGCCTCGTTCTTCACCCATGAAGGATTCGATTGGGAAGGGATCAAGGACGCGGCTCTCTATAACCTCGAAGCGGGCAAACTCAAACGTGGGGGGAGCACCATTACGCAGCAGCTGGCCAAAAACCTGTACCTGTCATCTGAGCGTTCCTTGCTTCGAAAGGCACGGGAAGCCCTGATTGCCCGTTCTCTCGAACAGCATCTCACAAAGGAACGTATCCTCGAGCTGTATCTCAATGTCGTTGAATGGGGGCAGGGTGTCTATGGCGCGGAGGCCGCAGCCCGGCATCACTTCAAGAAGCCTTCGCGCAACCTGACAGCCGACGAGGCAGCCTGGCTGGCTGCCATCTTACCGTCGCCGCGTCGATACGACCCGATTCGAAAAACCACCTTCCTGTCTCGTCGCCACGACCGAATCTTCAAATGGATTACTCGTGGATCTGCCCAACCTCCCCAGCTAGAACCAGAGCCAAAGCCAGAACCAGACTCAGAACAAGAGTCAGACCCAGAACCGGACCAACCTTCGGCAGAGCCTCCAGGCCAGGAGCAGACGGGAAGCTACAACGAGTCGCCGACCTCACCATAGTCTCGCTCGCCGAAGATGGCCGATTCATGCGTGTAATGTTTGAATTCGAGCAGGTTGTGGGAGGGATCTTCGAGGAAAAATGTGTGGTGTTCGATGCGGGTTCCAGGGAACCGGACGCGCGGCTGCTGATAAAACGTCAGCCCCTTGGCTTTGGCCTGATCGACCAAGGCTTGCCACGCCTCTTGAGAAGGCAGGACCAACCCGAAATGGCGCGGATAGATCCCCGGCTGAGCAGGGGGCGGTTCAGGTGTCAAATGCGCTACCAGTTGATGGCCGGCCAGGCCGAGCGTCACCGCCTTTTCTGACTCACGACCAAGGATACAGCCGAGTCCCTCGACATAGAAGCGCTTCGCCGCAGCCACATCGTGCGTCGGGAAAGCCAGATGAAAGAGTACGTCTTTCATAAAAATTCCCCTCGAACAGTCGGCAAGCCAATTCCGTTCCACCAACCTGCTGCCATATGGGGAGTCACATGCCTGATGGCAAATCTACCGTCCGGCGAGAGGACTAAGGCCCCGGCAGATCCACGAATCCGAGACGCGAGCATGCGCAACACCTGTCGTGCGGCAACCGCAGGGCTCATTCCCATAGTCAGACGATCGCAGATGCTCTTGGCAATGACGAGGCGGATGATGCCTTCGCCCATTCCCGTCATCGACACAGCACCACTGTGATTGTCTGCGTAAACTCCGCAGCCGATAAGTGGTGTGTCGCCGACCCGCCCTGGCAACATCGACTCGATACCTCCGGTAGAGGCCCCTGCTGCCACCGTCCCGGACCGATCCAGAGCCACAGCGCCGACGGTTCCGTGCCGGTCCCTCAGCGCCCCCTTCGATTTCAGCATTGCGCAATAGAGACGCATCGTCTGCACGTCAGCCGTTGAAACACGAGAAGACCGACCGGAACTCCTGCGAGGCGACCGCACTCTCGGTAGCTGTTCAAGTCGACAGTGCTGCGCAAACCGCGTGGCCTGAGGCCCCACGAGCAAGACATGATTTGTGTCTTCCATGACCAATCTGGCCGCCGTAATCGGATGCAGTATCCCTTCGAGCGAGGCCACGGCTCCGGCTTCGAGGTGGGTCCCTTCCATTATGGCAGCATCCATTCGCTGAACCCCGTCCAGCTGGCGATTCGCTCCTCGTCCCGCATTGAACAACCCCGATTGTTCCAGGAAACCGATTGTACATTCAACAGCAATCAGTGCAGGGCCTCCTCGCGCGAGGATGTCGTAGCCGGCCTCAAGCGCATCGGCTAGGCAAGTAGCCTGCACCGGCGTCACCGGCCTGGAACCGGCACCTCCATGGGCAAGGATGAGAGGACGGGAACTGGTCAATTGAGAAGAAGGTTCCGAGCCTGCCGGTACGTCGGATCTTTCATGCGATCCAGATCGGATCGCACGAACCCCAGGCCGGTGACGCAGAGCTCGAAGTTGTCGGAGAGTTTTCTGAACAGAGGCGGCTCCTCTGGTGATGGACCATCAGCCATTTGCGCGACAATCCCGTAGGAGCGCTTTCCTGTTTTCATGTAGTCTACGAGAAAATCTTTGTGGTAGATCAATCCGGCTGTCTTGAGGCGGCGCAGATACTCCGGAAACAGCCCCGCCATGAAGAGCGTAAAGTCTCCGATGTGTTGATGCACGTCCCGCTCACGATCCATTGACTGCGCTTCGAGCAATACTTCCGACTCAAACAAGAGGTCCACCACCGTATCGATCGGTTGGTCTTGCTGATTTCTGATTTTATACAGTTGGTCGCTGTGGGTAAAGTCGACGAGCAGGTTGGTGACGTAGCTGGTGACGTTGGGGTCTGGCCACCCGAGATGTTCCGTAAAACTCTTCTCAGTCAAGGCGCCAAACAGCTGACGGAGCGGATGCCGTGGCGGAACTTGCGTTCCCATATCCACCTCTCCCACATTCCAAAAACGTATGAGTCTAGTATAGCAGATGATGGTCGAAGTGCCGAAATTGGCTCCCCCTAATCCTTCTCTCGGTCTTCACGAGCTAAACTTGAGAATAAGCCGGAACTAAAAGAGCATATGGTGTATGGCCGATAGCATGTGCGGGAAAGACAGGATTTTTTTTGTTCGTGCTATACGCCATTCGTTATCAGCTCCTAATTCCCGCCATCAGCTATAAGCCATACGCTCTTATCCCCAACAAGATATGATTCACGCTTCACGGCTATCGAACACAAAAGTCACCGGTCCATCGTTCAGCAACTCGACCTGCATGTGCGCGGCAAAGACCCCGGTCTCCACATGGGTACCCTGGTCTCGTAGCCCTACCGCAACCTGCTCGTATAGTCGTTTTGCCTCGTCCGATGGCGCCGCATCATCAAAGCTTGGGCGGCGGCCATTCGCTGTCCGTCCGAGGAGCGTGAACTGGGACACCAGCAAGACCGATCCTCCATTGTCTACTAACGAGCGATTCATTTTCCCCTGTTCGTCGGAAAAGATCCGAAGCGTGCGAATCTTTTCGATAAGAAACCGACCATCCGATTCTCCATCGCCTTTCGCCACTCCCAGCAAAACCAGGAGGCCATGTTCAATGCTCCCTACGGTCTTGCCTTCAACGCGAACCGACGCACTCGTCACCCGCTGAATTACGGCCTTCATGGGTTAGGGCCGATCCGGTCGAAGCTCATCCAGAGTTCCTTCAAGAGTGAGCAGCTTTCGTTTGGTAGGCAAGCCACCTGAGAATCCCCCGAGCGACGCATCTTGCGCCACGATGCGATGACAAGGAATTACGATCGGCATCGGATTCGCCCCCACTGCATTACCGACGGCGCGGGCATACTGTTGGCCCCCTACGCGAAGTGCCACCCATTGATAGGACCGAAGACGACCATAGGAGATACCTCGAAGAGTCCGCCAGACCTTCTGCTGAAATCTTGTCCCTTGTGAGAGGTCGAGCGGCAGATCGAAGGACCGGCGTGTTCCCGCCAGATAACTGGTCAATTGCGCCTGCGCCTCTTGCAATCGTGAGGAAGTTCTGCCCTTCAGGAGTTCGGCTGAGGCCGCCTGTAATTCAGACAGCACAGCCTGCATCGAGGACTTCGGCAACACCACAGAATCGATCCCTTTGGTCGTTTCCGACAGACCCATCCAGCCCCAGGGTGTGCGGAAGACGCAGGCCGTGACACGTGAGGGGTGAGAGGTGAGGGGTGAGAGTAAAGACTGTCGCTTGCCCATTGTTCAGGCCACTCCTCGCTTCAGTTTCCGTCTGACCATTCCCCAAACCAGGCCGATCTCTTCTGACCGCAGCAGGGCATGGACACCAAGATAACCGCCCGCGCTCAATCCGATGGCTAAGAAGAGCATGACCGATTTTTCGATCCATTCACCGGGATGGGTCCAGACCTGCGCCGCCGCCACCCAAACGCAGACCGTAACCAACGGCACAGATGCGATCAGCACACGTAACGACGATCTCCCCACAGAGCCCCAGTCTACACCGCCTAGCCGCCGGTGAAGCACCGCGACCAAGATACCTCCGTTGACCATTGCCGCCAGGGCTGTGGCCAAGGCCAGGCCAGCCGCCCCTAGTGACGACATCAGCAGGAGCGAGAAGACGAGGTTGGCTGCAACGGCGATGGCCGCAGTGATGGCAGGCGTGCGCGTATCTTGCAGCGAATAGAAAGCCGAGACGATGATGCGGACGCCTCCAAAGGCCCAGAGGCCGACGGAATAGCAGAGCACCGCCAGTGCGGTCTCAGCGGTATCGTGTGCCGTAAAGGTCCCGTGCTCGAAGAACAAATGGATGATCGGCTGACGCAAGAGCATCAGGCCTAGCATCGCCGGCAGGATGATAAAAAGGATCATGCGAAGGCCGAATCCCAACGTCTTCCGCAATTCATCCAAATCCCCGCGTGCGGCCTGCGCCGAGAGCGTCGGCAAAATGGCTGTGGCCAGCGCCACGCCAAAAATCCCAAGCGGAAACTGGATCAACCGCATGCCGTAGAAAAGATAGGTCGGCCCACCGGCAAAGAAAGAGGCGAGAATCGTGCTTACAGTAATGTTGATCTGCGTCACAGAGAGACCGAGGAGCGAGGGCACCATCAACACGCCGATCCGCCGCACACCTGGATGACCCGGTGCGAATCGAAACCCGAATAACATGCCGCGCCGACGCAGACCGGGCAACTGCATGGCAAATTGTGCCGCGCCTCCCGCCACCACCCCAATAGCCACACCATGGATCGGCTCTGCCATCATCGGCGATAAAAAATACGCGCAACCTATAATGAAAATATTGAAGAACACCGGCGAGAACGCCGGCGCTGCGAAGGCGCGCATGGAATTCAGAACGCCCATTGCCAGCGCCGCCAGGCTGATAAAAATCAGGTAGGGGAACATGATCCGCGTGAGCAGCGTGGTCATACCCAGCTTCGCCGGATCGTCATGAAACCCCGGCGCCAGGAGCCAGACGATTCCGGACGCCAGGATAACACCAAGAATTGTGATCCCGGTCACGATCGTAAGCAGCGTTGTAAAAACAGCGCTCGCCAGTTCCCAGGCGTCCCCTTTCGACTTTTGCGTCTGATATTCCGTGAAGACCGGAATGAAGGCAGAAGACATCGACCCTTCCGCAAACAATTCGCGAAGCAAGTTGGGGACACGATAGGCCACGAAGAAGGCATCTGCCGCAGGTGTTGCCCCAAAAATATTCGCCAACACCATATCGCGGACAAACCCGAGGATGCGGCTGGAGAAGGTGGCCGCGCCGATCACTCCGGCTGCTTTGACCACCGAGCGAGTCTCATCCTGCGCATTCGCCGGAGCTGGGGATACCGCCGTAGGATCGGACATGAATAGAGGGATTCTAGCGGAACGATGTCGGGCAGTCTATCAAGCTGGCGATTAAGGTTCCTGAATCAATTCGTCCGGTAATTCGTTCGGGTTGTCATCCGGACGACCCGGACAGATATCGGCAAGTAGCAAGCCACATCGTTGGATTCCCTGGCAAAGCCCACTGACAATGTCGCCGCCCTGTAACTGTTCGACGGCAACTTGGACGACCTGCGCCCATTGATCGGTCGAAGCCAGGCCATCCAGCGATCGATCCGGCAACACATATATCTGCCGTTCCAAGATCGAGAGCATGATGAGCACGCCCGTGCGCTCGCGCGTGTGAGACAAGGCATGTTGGGAAAATGCATGCTCGGCCCTGAGCTTCACTTTATGCCGCATCCGTTCGGCTGAGGTGCACAGACGAATCGCCGGCCATAACGTTCCCAGCCACGCGCCACATCCATAAGCCGCCAGCGTCGAAAGCAGGAGCCAGGCCGCGTTCGAAGCATGCCAACCCCACGGGAGCCAGTGCGATTCAATCGTGAGCAGAACAGTGAGTGCCAAGAGCGCGAGTCCAAGACCGACCCAATGTCGGACCTCGCGATACAACCCTGATCGTACCACGATCATTGGAACGATTTCTGCCTTCGTTCGTCGTTCCGCCGTCTGTACGGCCAGCCGGATCCGTTCCCGATCTTCAGCGGTCAACCCCAGACTGCTACCAACTTCCACTGGCGCCTCCTCCTCCGAAACCGCCGCCGCCGCCGCTGAAACCACCCCCACCGCTGCCGATCGAGCCGCCGCCCCATCCCCCACTGCGACTGCTATACCAAATCCAGTCGTCCCCGCGATGCCGTCCTCGCCCTCCTCCACCGGCACTGGCCGCACTGATGAACGTGAGCAGCAACAGAGTGATCCCGCCGGTAATCAGGGCAGGCACCAGCCAAGGCGCTAGGAATACAGAGAGTCCTGTGCCAGCGATCGGACCGAGGAGGCGATTGACACTCATGAGGCCCAACCCGACCATTAATCCAACGATCACCGCCACCACAACCTGCCCCATGGCATCGCTGTCCAGCCCAGGCGCCGTCTTCTCAGAGGCCTGGTAGGTTCCTTCAATCGTCTTCAAAATCGCGGCCACCCCTGCGGCCACCCCGCCCGATGCATCACCGTTGCGAAACCGTGGGACGATCTCACTTCTGATAATCTGCGCCGACCGTGCATCGGTCAATGTGCCTTCCAAACCATAGCCAACTTCAAAACGGATCTTGCGCTCCTTCATGGCGACTAAGAACAAGACCCCGTTGTCGGTCCCCTTCTGTCCGAGCTTCCAGGTGGTCGCGACGCGATGAGTGAAGGATTCGAGGGGTTCGCCTTCGAGTGAAGAGAGAATCAGGACAGCGACTTGATTGCTGGTCTTCGACTCATGGGCTTCGAGATCACGGACGAGCGAAGCAGCGGCAGAGGCCGGCAGTACCTGCGCGAGGTCCACAACACGACTTGTGAGCGGCGGCACATCAAGCGCGAAAGAAAGAGAGGTGAGGGCTGAGGCTAAGGATAAGATGCAGGTGAGGACGAAGCTGACTGTTTGCTTTCGAGCTCTGCCCCTCAACCTGAACCTCAGCCTGGACCTAGAATTTCACTTCTGGCGGCTTCGCCACAGCCTTTTCGTCCGCCACAGTAAAGTTGGGCTTCTCTTCCATATGGAGGAGGTACTTGGCCGTCAGGTTCGTGGGGAAATAGCGGACGCCTTTGTTGTATTCCGCCACTTTCTCGATGTAGCGCTTGCGCGCGACGGCAATACGATTTTCTGTCCCTTCGAGTTGACTCTGAAGATCACGAAAGTTCTGGTCGGCTTTCAGATTAGGATAATTCTCTGCAATGGCAATGAGGCGGCCCAATGCCGAGGTGAGACCGGCTTGCGCCTTCTGGAATTGTTCGAAGGCGGCAGGATCTTTTAACGTCTCAGGCGTCACTTGAATCCCCGTGGCTTGTGCACGCGCCTGCACCACCCCTTCGAGCGTCTCCTTCTCATGCGCGGCATAACCTTTGACGGTAGCGACCAGATTCGGAATCAAATCGGCCCTCCGCTGGTACTGATTGACCACTTCGCTCCAGGCGGCCTTTGTGTCTTCATCCAATCCTTGGAGATCGTTGTAGCCGCACCCCGGGAGTCCGACGAGCAACACCGTGAGCGCGATGGTGGCGAATACAGAAATGCGACTGCCCATAACTACCCTCCTTTCCCCTGCACCGATCTATAACGCTGGGTAGAACCCATGCTATCATGAGAAAAACCATTATGATACGGAGGTAAGGCCGTCCATGTCGCTTGAGCCCTCTTCACATCTACCTGGTGGGTTTCAGGTCAAGCACCGCACCCTCGGAATCTACCAGGGGAGCGCGATTGAGCTGGCGTTTTGGTATCCCTCATCCGGGATGCCGGAATATGGATTGTGCCGATTTGCCACGAAGGAGAAAGCTGAATCCTATTGCACCTATCTCTGCTCCCCTGCCTGCCCGGAGCCGCTTGACGAGAAGGATCTCACTATTGAACCCTATGACCTTGCTGCGCACGAGGAACTAATCAATAACCATCCGCTTCATTCTGCCTGGGAAACTCCGATCTAACAGGAAGCGGAAAAGGTCCGCCGGCATAAAAAGACCGTTGTTTGGTTAAACGAAACCCACTAATGAACAAAACAAACCAGATGAACCAGACAGGGCTTGTCTCAGACCTGCGAATCCTCAAAGGTCTAGTCCGCTAACCGCGTCAAACCCAATTCTGTGGAGATGGGATGGGAGGCAAGGGGTTCGCTGGCCTACTTAGGCAGCAGCCCTCATTTTGCCAGACGACTTGTCCGGCTGATTTGGCACCTGAGTCTGGACAAAAGAGAGCAAGCGCTTGCTCTCATGCGCAGCCCGAAGGAACTTGAATGCGATGCCGCGAGCGCTCACAGAATGGACCATCGCGGCCACCTCAAGAGGACGTTCGCCGTCATCAAGCGACAATTGTAGATAGAAAATGTCGTCCGTATGGACCTGGGCCCTGCTCTTGATGATACAACCGCCCATCGAAAGATCGAGCACCGTTCCCTCACCACGAACCTTGCCCCCGGAGAACGAGAGATAGAGTCGCACGGGAATCCTGAGGTGTTCGCGGCGATCGATCGGGTGTGTGGAGTGGTCTAGCCAAAGACGGGACGCCAGAAAGCGGTGACTGCACCATGGACAGCGGAACGGCGACACAAAGAGGAAAGCGGCAAAATGTTCGCGTGGCGATTGCGGTTGCGTCCGTAAGAGGCCGTCCTTCCGGCACCGTGGGCAGTTCAGAATACGCCCCATATCATCTGCTCCCTCTCGTTTTCATGCTCGAACTTGGCGGCATCTTGACCACCGATAGACGATCTCTTCCTCTCTGTCAAGAAATCAACGGTTCTCTGCGGAAACCTCAATCTCCTCAGCGGCCGTTGTGCGGATAGCTGCTATGTATTTAAGGTGGGTAAGAGGCGCAAAGTCGCAGTCTATGCGATGACTCACTTCAGAGTCTGCATCCACATACTAATGTCATGAAAGTGAACTTCGGCTTTAGTGATTAATCTGACTTGCTTCATACCGATCGAAAGCATCCGCCCCGCGATAGCCGGATCGAGAGTCATAACACAACTCCTCCCGACTTCCTCGCCGTATAGAGAGCCTGCCGCATGATCGATCAGGTTAAGCGGCGTCATTCGCCTGATGCCTTCTGTCCCGTCACACAGCCCATCTTTGACTATTTGGCCGACTTGCCCAATACCCGATCCAGGCGGGGACTACCCGTTCCCCTGTTCATCATCCTTACGGCGCCCCAGCATCGCGGTAAAAGAACTGGTCAGGGAGGATCCACGGCGGAGAAGCCACACCATGAATCCTGCAGACAACGCGGTCACGATGACATGCTCTTCAATCGCCTGTTCAAGAATGTCGGCCTCCTTGGTCAAACGCTTTTCGAAATTGTGGCCCACGGCCAACACCTTCTTGACCAGAGGTGACAGCGGATCCAGCGGAAGGTCCGACGGCTCTTGGGGCATGATATCCTCAGGTTCCACGTGCTCCACGTTGGTAAACGTATTACTCACCCTTGTCGCCCGTGGCGCTGGTTCGTCGTGTTTACCAACGATTTTCGCCTGCACAACATCAGTGTTCTGTCGACCTGGCAACCACGGCAGCTCCGAAGATGGTGCCAGCACAGGCATCTGAACACCCACGGAAGGTGGCCCGGAAAGGTCCGCAAATGGAACGGAGGCAGGCCCTGGGCTTGGAGGCCAGCCAAGCGGGGGAGGGAAAAACGGCATAACTGTGAGATTAAACGTCGTTGCCCCAATCGTACCCCCCGCGCCATCGCTGACCGTAAAAGTGAAGCTGTCGCCCGTGCTGGTTACTCCGCTATGGACGTAGACCAACCGCCCCGCATTGATGTCCGCTTGAGTAAAGTTCGTAATCATCACGCCAGGGGCTGTAATTAGTTCGAGTCGGCCATTCAAGGGTGCATTCGTCACCGTGTAAATCAATTGAGCCGGCGTGTTATCCGCGTCCGTGACTTGCAATTGACCTGACGTAATGGGATCAGAGAATCCTGCGAGAACGATCGCGCCGGCGTTCGTCATGAGGGTCGGGGCGCTATTCCCCCCCGCAGGCGTCACCGTAATCATCACGATTGCGGTGTCAGTGAAGGCACCGTCGCTCACCGTATAGGTGAACATGTCCATGCCGGCGAAGTTCAGCGCCGGGGTATAGGTAAAGGTGCCGTCGCCGTTACTCACGACCGTGCCGCCGTTGGCACTCACCGCATCAAAGGCCGTGATGTTACCGGCGTTGAGCACCGACTCCGGATCACTGTCGTTACCCAGCACATTGCCGGTAGTCACTGCCGTATTTTGTGGGGTCGTAGCCGTGTCATC
>CAWAIH010000025.1:0-70743 GCA_963781915.1 uncultured Nitrospiraceae bacterium
TAGAAGTAGAAACACCACGGGCCCATCCGGATGACCGGATGGGCCCGTGGTGTTTTCGGTTTGTTTCGTTCATTTGGTTTGTTTGGTTGAACAAGACAAACCAGATCGACCAGAGAAACCAAACAAACCAGTCTAGCCTTGCAGCTCGTCTTGCACCATGTCTTCACTCTCCGGCATGCCATAGGAGACGTACTTGGCGTAGGAGAGATAGATCATCGCGCTATCCCTCATCGCTTTGGTGCCTTGGGACAAGCGAAAAACTTGATCGGCGTTGTGGGATGGGGCTGCACCCATCGTGTCCACATGGGTTTGAAGGAGCATAGTGAATCGTTCCATTGAACGTTCCACGTCTTTGTAGGCCAATAAAATTTCGTCTGTCATGGTTGTCCTCCTAATCGACACCAGCTTACACTATGGCCATGCAACCCTTCAACGAGAAGAAACCGGCTGGCCTGTCATCGGAAGTTCTGAAGGTTCTGGCAAGGGTATCGCCAGACAGGGATCTCAGCGGTCACGCGCTGGCGCAAGCGGTCGTGAACCTATCACGATTATTCACGACCGCACGGCCATCGTTGCCGGTCCGTTACCTGGATGATCCAAACCATGCAGCTGCCTATCTCTCGTATTTTCTCCCTGTGAACCTCTCGAAAATCCAAGTCCTGCTGGATGAGTTGCCAGACAACAACATCACTGAAATGCCAGATCGACCGATGACGGTGCTCGATCTCGGCTGTGGCCCAGGGACTGGAGCTCTAGCCCTGCTGGATTGGCTGTGGCATCGCAGTCCGGAACGGGCAAAATCTGTATCGGTCCTGGCGACCGATGCGTCCCAGGCCTCTTTGCAGGATGCGAAGAAATTGTGGGAGGCCTACTGCAACGAAGTTGGAATATCCAACGCAGGTTTTCGTTGTGTCGAGGGCAACCTGGAGCATCCACTGAAAGGGTGATCTCGGTAAGCAGATTGTACGAGGCGGGCCATACGATCTGATTATTATCGCGAACTGCCTGAATGAATTGTTTTCTACAGCGGCAGATCCTCCGGCAGAGCGAGCTGCGGTGGTCGGCACAACTTCTGCCGTTTCTCGCGCCGCACGGCACTATCATGATCGTCGAGCCGGCCTTGCGGCAGACGGCCAGGGCGTTGCATCAGATGCGTAATCATCTGCTCAAGCAGGGCCTGTGTACCGTCTATAGTCCCTGCCTGCACGAGGGGGCCTGTCCCGCCTTAGACCATCCAGACGATTGGTGTCATGAAGAGCGACCCTGGCAGACGCCTCCTGCGATTGCTGCGCTCGATCGAGAAGTGGGGTTCATTAAAGACGCGTTGAAGTTTTCCTATCTGCTGTTGCGCACAGACGGTCGCACCATTGTACCGCGCAGTCCTGAGACGTTCCGGGTCGTGAGCGAACTACGAGAATTGAAGGGGGAGAAGCGAGCCTGGCTCTGCAATGAAACAGGCAGGCCTGAAGTCGGGCGGCTGGACCGGAAGGCCTCTCCTCACAATGAGGCTCTCGATAGCTGGCATCGCGGCGCCATCGTGCAGATCGAGAGGATTGTGCGCAAGGAGAAAGAAGGGAAGGTTTCGCCGGTTGGAAGAATTGAGAGCGATGCAGCAGTGCAGATCATTCGGTCGGTCTGAATGAGATACGCGTTAGAGGCTGAGATCAGGTGACGAACGGCGCACGCGTTCGGGCGTGGCATCATGCAGAAGTGGGATCTCGGCTGACGAAGGGCGGGCAGCTCCGGCTTCGCCATAATGCGTTGGACCTCTGCTGCTGTCCCATGCTGTACTGTTGGCCGGACGCCTTATCGGAATAAAAGAGCGGCGTCCGGCACCTGCTCCGCTCTCAAAAGTCTTACTCCCGCTATGGCGAAGCCTCCGTGCCCATCCCTTCCAGCCGGGGCAGAGTGAAGTGAGTGAATGGGGCCAAGTCGCTTATAGACTTGGCCCCGCATTCTATGAGTGTACACAACCTTCTTGCTCTGGATTGAAAAAGCTCATAGGATTTCCCGCAGCCATGAATCTGACAGTCAGAAAACTGAAGTTGGCGATACTTGAAGCACTCGCGTCCGGCGGTAAACTTAACAAATTCAATTTGATCGGAAGAGGCTCGAATCCTGGAAATCTGGAGCGAGGTCTCGGCATCACTATGGGCTCAGAGGAACGAGCGCTTGCAGACCAGGCATTCAAGGAGCTAAAGACAGATAGACTTATCCAGGCTACTTACGATGATTTGATCGACCCTGCGGATTGGGTGCGGATCACCGATGCGGGGCGAAATGCCTTAGCTCGCAAATGTCTGGACGATCTCGATCATGTCCTAAGCCGAATCAGCGACACGCTTGTGGAACTCCGAGCCGGGGCGTGGTCCGCTGTTTTGTCCAGACAACCGGATTCGTTGCGACAGGCTGCCCACTCCGGTCGCGAGTTGATCGATCAAACACTGAAACTTGGTGCCCCGGATGATGTGGTCAGGACGGCTAAAGGATTTGTGCCCGATAAGAACAGCAATTCTGGCATTACGCGCCGACATCGTTTGCGCCACCTGATGGTTAAGCACGCATCGCCATCGGATTCGCAGCTCAAGGTAGCTGAGAAAGCTTGCGAGCTTGTTGAGGCCGCCGATGACCGCTTGAAAGGGCTAGCGCATTCCAGGCCGGTCCCTCAGATGAAACACGTTGAGGATTCGCTTCATGCGGCGGAAATCGCGCTACGGTTCGTGTTACTTCGCGAAGATGCCTAAGAGAAGAAAAATGATTTCGAGTCTTTCTCGCCCTACAAGTCGCTCAAAAAGGCTACTAACAAGGTCGCATGCCTCTTAAGGCGACGGGTCTGTGAGCGACTCGTCGGCGTCTCCCTTTTCCCTTCTTATAGAGCAGTGGCACATAGCAGGGTGACCGCTTCTGCATCGCGAATCGCGTAGGCGAGGGCACCGCACTTGCCGAACAGATGCGGTCCGCCGAAGGCGGACGGCGAGGACTGTTTGAAGTTCCTTTCAGGCGAAGCCTGGGAAGGAACGAGTTCCACAGCCGAGCAGATGAGAGGCTTAGTGCGGTCGAGCCGAAGCGTTTGAGCAGGGCAGAAGTGGTTACCCTGCTATAGGATCGGAAAGGCCGATGGCTGAGGATGGTTAGAAGAGGCGAGGACTAGTCCGCTTCCGGTTCTGCGCTGCCGTGCTGGTGACTCACCCTGTCTTCGTCGAACATCTCCGCCATTTCCTCGGCGATCATGTCACCATCGTCCTGAATGGTAATGAGCGGGATTTCTTTTCTTACCTTGGCCACTGGCTCTGGATCGGGAGCCTCGGGGACCTTGGCGGGGGGGGCTTTTGGGGTTTCACTCATGATGGGATTATACACCAGGCAGCGGGTGAAAAGGGGAGCTATTCAAACGCTTCCAGGGAGGAACGCTCCGGGTATGTGTTCTGGCACGAGGTGCAGGTCAGGAAATAGATGGATTCTCGGACGGACATGGTGATGCGAAAATTGAGGCTCACCCCTTTGTGATTACAGGTCGGACAGGACATCTCTTTGAGACGGTAAGGGATATCCGGCTGTGTGCGCTGGTAGAATTCCATATCTGTATAGATGGGGAAGGTGTAGTAGCATTTTCTACAGATGCCGCGCCATTCCCCATCTGCCTGCATGGAGCGTTCATCGATACCAAAGCTTGACTCCTTGCAAATGGCGCACTGGACGGTTCCAAGCCTGGTTTCAACTTCTTTCATGGTCAGGTTTGGCATCTGGCAGGCTCCCTGTGCAGAGATCGGCGTTATCGTGTCGCCAGTATAGCGTTCGCATGGAAGCGACTGCAACGGGGCGGGATGGCGAAGATTTCTCCTTGACCTGGCGAGAGTGCCGCATATACTAGGCCCTACCTGCGAGACGCAATTATGCATCTGATCACTGAAAATCTGTTGGTTGGGAATATCCACGATGCGAGGGAACTGCCGGTCAAGATCGGCGCGCTGCTCCTCGTCGCTGCTGAGTACACGGTGGAGTCCCCTGATTGGCTGGTCTCAGGCAGGATTCCATTTTCGGAGTATGCCGAGGCTGAGCCGCTCTTGCTGGATCAAGCCGTGAGCTGGGTTGAACAGCACCAGCCTGGCAATCGGGTTATGGTCTGTTGCCGCGCCGGCATGGGCCGATCCGTGTCGGTGGTGATGGCCTATCTCTGTTGTGTTCAAGGGATGGAGTATGCTGAGGTTCTGAAGTTGGTCATGAGGCGCCGGCCCGGCGCCATACCCCTTCCACATCTCGAAGAAGCCATCAGGCAGGTTCGTCTTCTTCGCGAGGCACGCGCGAAGGACAAGAAGAAGCGCGCTTTACGTCCAGACTCCGGCGCCTAGCCACAGTATCGAAGTACTTTTCCTCGCAGCAGCTCTTCACACATTGCCTTTCTTGTGCCGCCCGTGGCCTAATCTAAAATCGTATGGCACAGATACAGCCACTTTACTGAGGGCCTTTCTCCATGCCGGAATTGCCGGAAGCCGAAGTCGTTGCTCAGCAGCTACGGACTCACCTCCTCGGCGCTCAGCTCAACGACTGTTGGGTTGGACGGGCGGATATTGTCCGGGAAGGGTTGCCCACGGTCTCGTGGTACAGCGGTGCACGGCTGGAAGGGGTGGAGCGATACGGTAAGAGCGTTGCGCTAGAGTTTCAAAAAGAGGGCGAACATAGATATGTCGTTGCGGAGCTTGGCATGACCGGCCTCCTTCTCTTTCGCGCGACGCAGACGAAATACCCGCAGCATGTACATGTCCGCATGTCGTTCGCGGGTGGCCGTGAATCGGAACTGCGCTATTGGAATCCTCGACGATTCGGGCGTCTTTCCTTGCTCGATCGGGCAGGCCTCGACCGCTATCGTACTCGCCGCTTCGGGATCGATCCCCTCACGGTGACACGCGATGAGTTCGTCCATCTCATGCAAGCCAGGCGTGGACGGTTGAAGCCGCTGTTGATGCATCAGCAAGTTATCGCGGGGATTGGAAATATTTATGCGAATGAAATCCTTTTTCGTGCCAGACTCCATCCGAACCGTGAGGCCAGTCGGCTACGAGGGGCGACGATTATTAAACTCTATGACACTATGCAGACAGTGTTGCGCGAGGCGATTTCCTGCGGCGGATCGAGCGTCAAGGATTTCTTTGCACCGGACGGCACGGAAGGCCGGTACAAGCAACACCATCTCGTCTACGGGAAAGAAGGTCAGCGTTGTCCTAACCGATGCGGGCGAGTCATTCGCCGTCTCCAAAGCGAACGCAGTTCGTTTTATTGTCCTGCCTGCCAGATGAGCAAAACGCCCCGTCGATATCGCGCTTCAACCTATTGAAGATTACTGCGCCGCTCGGTCTCTCGATAACAGAGTGGCAAGCATCCGAATGCGGATGCAATTGCATACAGTCGCATGTCTCGTGACGTACCGCACTCGATAAGACAGCATATACACCTTGAGAGGGAATAACTAAAAATCCTTATTTAGTGCGAGTAAGGTATTGGCAGTAGTACAGTAGCTCTTGGTATGAGAGCTGCACTCTCCATCGATATGCAAGGTCTTTTGTCATAGATAGGCTGACAGAGGGCACGACAAGATTTTGGTAAGGCCCTGTCCGATTTGATCACGGGGCCGAGAGTCTAGGGGAAGAGTGAATACCCTTATAGCGAAGGAGGATGAGACATGGAGAACCAGCCCAAGCTCTGTATCGACCGGATCTTGCCCCGCGATCTTATGCGGCTTCAGCTTACCAAACCGATGCGAGACGGCGGGAGGCGTGCGATCGCTCCCATCGGGAAGACCTGGATGAATGGCTCGACGCTCAGAGTGCGATTTATGGGAGGCACACCAACCGAACAAGCCGTCGCCAAGCAACAGGCTGGATGGTGGGCCCAGGTGGCAAATCTCAAGTTCGATTTCAACAACGCGTTGAATGCCGAGATTCGTATCGCGTTCGATCACAACGACGGAGCCTGGTCCTACGTCGGCACCGATGGCCGTAGCATCCCGTTGGACGAACCGACCATGAACCTAGGGTTTCTAGATGGAGGGACTGCGGGCCATGAGTTTGGCCACGCCATTGGATTGGCTCATGAACATCAAAACCCTGCGGGTGGAATCCAATGGAACGAAGCAGTGGTGATTCGCGAAGCAGCCAAATCGCCGAACTTCTGGGATGAGGCGACGACACGCCACAACATTCTTCGAAAATATACCGCCGCTCAGGTCAATGGGACTTCGTTCGACCCGGACTCTATTATGCTGTACTTCTTTCCCGCCTCCTGGACTCTCAACGGTATCGGCACAAAAGCGAATGAGGTTCTTTCTGCAATGGACAAGGCCTTCGTCGCAGGAGCCAAAATGTATCCGAAGGCGGGTGGCACGACTGCTAACGCCGTCGAGCTACTCGTAAATGCCACGCGCCGCAGGCAGGCGTCGATCGGGAAGGTCGGCGAAGAAGATCTGTATCGGTTTAGGGCGGCTGCTGACGGACGATATGTCATCGATACCTTGGGCCAGACGGACGTGGTGATGAAGCTCTTCGGGCCGAACAGCGAGACATCATTGATTGCCGAAGATGATGATTCCGGACTCGATGCCAACGCCAGGATCGCTGGAGACTTGATCGCCGGCGAGTATTTCGTGCAAGTCCGTCACTATAGCCGTCAGAGCGGGACAGGGAAGTACTCGATCAAGGTGCGAAAATTGTGAGTGGGCTTATGGGGGACAGGCAAAGAAGGAGAAGGGTCCATGATCATTTCAGTCATTAATCATACAAACGGGAAGATTTTGGATGAAGCTGTGCAGGTTGCGGTGCGCGCGATTAACCGGCAGATACGGGAAGACTATGAGCCCTATTGGCATATCGGAGGAGAGCTCCGGTTGGAGGGGAAGAGCGGGACAAAGCCATCGAAGCAGAGTCTTAGCGACATGCGAGGTGATGCGGTGTTGTATCTATGGAACGCAGTGGACGTCGAAGACGCGCTTGGCTATCACGACGCCAACAATGCGGGAGTGCCCTATGGCTTTGTCTTTACTGAGCTGGCGAAACAGTTGAAAGAGGACTGGACGGTCACTCTGTCGCATGAAGCACTGGAGCTGGTCGGCGATCCTGAAGTCAATCTGTTGGTACAGGGGCCACATCCGGTGGATTCAAAACGGGCGGTGTTTCATTGGTATGAAATGTGCGATGCGGTGCAAGCGGAAACCTACGATATCGACGGAGTCGGCGTTTCGAACTTTGTGTTGCCCTTGTACTTCACTGGTGGAGAGGAAAAGGGCGGTCGAAACGACTTTCTCGGTCGTGCCTATAAGGGTAAATCCTTGCGTTCCTTTGGTGTGAACCCTGGGGGATACATCGGGTACTTCGACCCTGAAACAGGAGACCATGAAACATTTTCGCTGAAGGGCGATGGGATGGCAGAACGGCGGTTGAAGCTCAAGTCTCAGGCCAAAGGAGCGCGGCGTGGAATCAGGTATAAACGGTATGCGGAGCAGTTGTCTAAGAACCGTGGTTGATCAGCAGGATGCTGAAACCATGAAACGTAAGACGTGCGGATGAGGCGTAAAGGTAAAAGGTGAAATGCGGGGCAACCGAGTGTTTTCCTCCGTAACGTTTCACGTCTCACGGATTGCTGGAGGAAGTTCACGATGGCGCGTAGAGGATCTTCGAAAAGACGCAGTGCTCTTAAAAAGAAGAAGGGAACTGTAAGAACTGCCTCGACAGGTAAGGCCGGCATCGTCCCCCGCTCGGCCTTTTCCATCCAGGGCCATCGACTTGTTGGGTCGGGCGTGTCTTTCGTCGAAACTCCAAATAAAGGCGGCGATCTTTCTCCCCGTTATCTTGTGTTCCATTACACGGCCGGGAAGAGTGCTGCGAATTCGATCGGCTGGCTGACGAATCCGGAGTCTCAAGCCTCAGCGCATCTGGTGGTGGCCAGGAATGGCAGGGTCACTCAACTCGCACCGTTCAACGTGAAGGCCTGGCACGCGGGCATCAGCCATTGGGACGGGTTGAGCGGCTTGAACAGTTATTCCATTGGGATAGAAATGGACAATGCGGGCCCGCTGAAGAAGGTTGGCGATAAATATCAGGCGTGGTTCGGGACGTTGTACGGGGAGGACCAAGTTATCTATGGCAAGCACAAGCTGGACGATCAGCCTTGCTGGTGGCATGCCTACAAGGAGGTGCAGATCTTGAAGGCCTTGGAACTGGCCCAGCTTCTTGTTCGGCACTACGGCCTCAAGGACGTGGTGGGGCATGAAGATATTGCTCCCGGTCGGAAGAGGGACCCTGGCCCGGCATTTCCTTTGGAGCATATCCGAGCCAGGGTACTGGGTCGTAAAGAAGAAGAACGGGAGCGCTATGAGGTGACGGCGTCCGCATTGAACATTCGAAGCGGACCAGGCGTAGAATTTCCATCTGTTACTGAACCGCTTAAGAGAGGGGTCGTGGTATTGCTTCTTGAACAACGCGACCGGTGGAGCAAGGTGGAATTGGTGAAGAAAGGAGATATTGAGGGATGGGTACGCAATCAGTTCTTGGAAAAAATCTGACGCTGATATTCTCAGCATGGCCTGTCCTGTAATTTACGACTTCATCGAAGAAACTAATCGCACCCTGTCATCCATATATCCCGGCACGTTCTGATATTTCTTCTTGTATTTCATTCAGTTAGAGTCATTCACCCTACTTCGACACTCCCGCTAGGCCTTTTGAGCCTTCTCGGGTTAGTTCATCTGACATATTGAGTCCCCCAGCCGATTTCGTTAGAATCCTCCTCCTTTATAATTGTTTCTCACCATTCTGAAGGAGTCGCATATGGCGAAGGTGCTCGAAGGTCCCGGGATGGGATTGATGAAGAAATGGGGTATCACGGTTCCCCACTATGTCGTCGTCACCTCGGTCGACGAATTGGTGAAGCTCGGCCAAGCCAATGAATGGCTCAAGAAATCCAAATTGGTGGTCAAGGCCCATGAAGCGCTCGGCTCGCGATTCAAACTCGGCTTGGTCAAGGTCGATCTGGACCTCAAAGGAGCGGAAGCGGCGGCGAAGGAAATGATCGGTCGCCAAGTGGGCAGTATCACCGTCACGCAAGTGATCGTGTCCGAAATGATTCCGCACAAGGAGGAATATTACTGTGCGGTGAAATCCACCCGGGAAGGGACGGACATTCTGGTCGCCAATTGCGGTGGCATTGAAGTCGAATCGAATTGGGATCGCGTGAAGCGCTTGGCGGTGGAAGTCGGGCAGCAGCCATCGGGGGATGCAATCGAGAAGTTGGCTAAGGATGCGGGCTTTACCGGCTCGACCCTGAAGAAGATGGCAGAATTCGCTGGCAAGATGTTCACCTGTTTCGACAGCGAAGATGCGCAGTATCTGGAAGTGAATCCCGTGGTGCTGCGCGAGCAAGATAGTGAACTGATCGCGTTGGATGCGGTGACGCTGCTCGATGGTGATGCCAAGTTCAGGCATCCCGATTGGAACTTTGCCTTTGCCGCAGAGTTCGGCCGAGCCTATTCCAAGCACGAAATGGAAGTGATGGCAGTCGATTCAAAGATCAAAGGCTCGGTCAAATTCATCGAGATTCCCGGAGGAGACACGGCGATGTTGCCGGCGGGCGGCGGGGCCAGCGTCTATTATTCCGATGCGGTCGTCGCGCGCGGCGGCAAGTTGGCCAATTATGCCGAATACTCCGGTGATCCACCGGACTGGGCGGTTGAAGTCCTGACCGATAAGGTCTGCTCGTTGCCTGGGATCAAGAACATTATTGTCGGCGGCGCCATTGCCAACTTTACCGATGTGAAGAAGACGTTCGGCGGCATCATCAACGGATTCCGCAAGGCGAAGTCCGAGGGCAAGCTCAAGGACGTGAAAATTTGGGTGCGCCGCGGTGGCCCGCGTGAGAAGGAAGGGCTCGATGCGATGCGCGCGCTCAAGGACGAAGGATTCGACATCAATGTCTTCGACCGCAACACGCCGCTGACTGATATCGTCGACAAGGCATTACAAAAACAGTAACGAGTGCTGAGACCTGAGTGCTGAGCAGCAAGAATAACTCTTTAACTCAGCACGCAGCACTTGGCACTCAGCACTGAATAAAGAGGGAGATCCCGATGAGCATCCTGGCAAACAAAGATACCTATGTGGTCATTCAGGGAGGCATCGCAGGTGTGAACGCCGCGCGCCGGATGGCCGAGTTCTGCTACTTGATCAAGCGCTCGTTGAATGTCCTAGCCTTCGTCTATCCTCCTGACGCAGGCAAGACGCACGAAATTCCTTACGGCAGCGGCCTCGTGGCCGTTCCCATCTATAAGACGGTTGCAGATGCGACCAAGAATCACCCCCAGATCAACACCAGTCTTGTCTACATTGGTGCGGATCGGGCCCTGAAGGGCGGAATGGAAGCGTTGGACGACTCGCACATCAAGGTGGTCTCCATGATCACCGAGGGTGTGCCGGAAAAGGATGCCAAGATTCTGGGCCATCATGCGACTAAGCTCGGGAAGGTCTTCAACGGCCCCTCGTCGATCGGGATTGTCTCAGCCGGTTCCTGCCGCTTGGGTGTCATCGGCGGCGCATTCGACAACTTGGTGCTGTCGAAGCTCTATCGTGAAGGCTCGTTCGGGGTCATTACCAAGTCGGGTGGTCTCTCCAACGAGATTATCTGGATCTGTTCGCAGTTTGCCGACGGTATCACCACGGCCATCGGGATCGGCGGCGATGCCTATCCTGGCACCGACTACGTCAGCTATCTCGACATGTTCGAGAACGATCCGCAAACCAAGGCGGTCGTCATCGTCGGTGAGATGGGCGGCGATCTCGAGGAACGGGCGGCCGAGTGGTATGGAGCGAAGAAGCGCCGTGTGAAGTTGATGGCTGTGGTCTCCGGCTTCTGCCAGGAAAGTTTGCCGAAGGGCATGAAGTTCGGCCATGCAGGCGCCAAGGAAGGTCTGAAGGGTGAAGGATCGGCCCGTGCCAAGTCCGATGCCCTCAAGAAGTCCGGCGCGATCGTACCGGCGACATTCGGCGCCCTGGGCCCCGCGATCAAGGAGGCCTATCAGGAACTGTTGAAGTCCGGCCAGGTGAAGGAGCCGGTTGAGCCGCTCGTACTGCCGAAGTTGCCGAAGACGATTGAAGAGGCGATGAAGGCCGATGAAGTCATGGTCGCCCCTCTGATTCGCACCACGATCAGCGATGACCGTGGCGATGAACCCTGTTACGATGGATATCCGGCCTCCGAACTCATCAACAAAGGCTATCAGATTCCCCATGTTGTAGGACTGTTATGGGATAAGCGCCTGATCTCCCAACAAGAAGCTGAAATCGTTAAGCGCATCATGATGCTCTCAGCCGACCATGGCCCCTGCGTCAGCGGAGCGTTAGGGACGATCATCGCGGCTTGCGCCGGGATCGGCATGTCCCAGTCGGTTGCGGCAGGGTTGATTATGATCGGCCCTCGCTTCGGCGGCGCTGTGACCGATGCAGGCCGGTTCTTCAAGTATGCTGTCGATAATAAAATGACCGTTGATGATTTCTTGGCTTACATGAAGAAGAACCACGGGCCAGTGCCTGGGATCGGCCATCGTGTCAAGAGCCTGCGTAATCCGGACAAGCGGGTGAAAGAGTTGGTGGGGTACGTCAAGAGTTTGAACATCAAGACCCCCTGCCTGGACTTTGCGCTCGAAGTGGAAAAGATCACCTCGGTGAAGAAGGACAACCTGATTTTGAACGTGGACGGCACGATGGCGGCAGTGCTCGTCGATATTGGATTCCCGGTCGACAGTTTGAACGGCTTCTTTATTCTGTCACGTACGATCGGGCTGATTGGACATTGGGTGGATCAGAAGCGCCAGGATAGCCGCTTGATCCGGCTGTTCGATTATCTGGTCAATTATGCGGCGCCGAAAAGGCGGGAGGTTCCGCCTCTAAAATAGTCGCGCGAAGTGCCGCCGCTGAAGTAAGTGCTGAGTAGCGAGTGCTGAGTGCTGAGTCGGAGGCTCTTGTGCCTTTACTCAGCACTCAGCACTCAGAACTTCAAGGAGTAACTGCCATGTCAATAGATCTTGCGAAAAATCTCTATGCGAAGATGCCGGATGTGCTCGCGAAGGCCAGGAAGAAGTTTGGCCGGGGTCTGACCCTGTCGGAGAAGGTGCTGGTTTCGCACGCGGACAATTTCGACAGCCAGACGTGGGAACGAGGCAAGGCAATGCTGGCTCTGCGGCCTGATCGCGTTGCCATGCAGGATGCGACGGCCCAGATGGCCATTTTGCAGTTCATGCAGGCTAACAAGAAACAAGCGGCCGTGCCGAGCACTATCCATTGTGACCACTTGATTCGCGCCGAGATGGGCTCCGAGAAGGATCTGCTCCGTGCGGTGGATGAGAACGCGGAGGTCTATAATTTTCTCGCCTCGGCGGCGAAGAAGTACGGCATTGGTTTCTGGAAACCAGGCGCCGGGATCATTCACCAAGTCGTGCTGGAGAACTATGCGTTTCCTGGCAGTTTGATCATCGGCACCGACTCGCATACGCCGAACGGGGGCGGGCTTGGTGGGTTGGCCATCGGCGTCGGTGGCGCAGATGCAGGCGAAGTGATGGCCGGTCTGCCATGGGAAGTCCTCCATCCGAAACTGATCGGTATCCGCCTGACTGGAAAGTTGAGCGGCTGGGCCTCGCCGAAGGACGTGATTCTGTACCTCTGCGGCTTGCTCACGGTGAAGGGCGGGACGAACAAGATCGTCGAATACTTCGGTCCTGGCGTCGAAACCATCAGCGCGACCGGGAAGGGGACGATCTGCAACATGGGCGCGGAACTGGGCGCCACGACGTCGGTATTTCCCTTCGACCAGAAGATGGTCGCCTATCTGAACATCACGGATCGGGCCGATTTGGCCAACCTGGCGATTGCCAACAAGTCGTTGCTGGTATCGGATCCCGAGGTTTCGCAGTCGCCTGAGAAGTACTACGACCAGATCGTCGAAGTGGATTTGTCGACGCTGGAGCCACATGTCGTCGGGCCCCATACGCCGGATCTTGCCAGACCGATTTCTAAGATGGCGGCAGAAGCCAAGGAGAAGGGTTATCCAGTCCAGCTCAAGGCAGCGCTTATCGGTAGCTGCACCAATTCATCCTATGAAGACATCAGCCGTTCAGCGCATATCGCTCAGCAAGGATTGAAGGCCGGGCTCAAAGCGAAAGCCTCGTTTCTCGTGTCGCCTGGCTCCGAGCGCATTTACAACACGATGAAGCGCGACGGGTTCTTGGAGACATTTGAACAGTTGGGCGGCACGGTGTTGTCGAATTCCTGCGGCCCCTGCATCGGGCAGTGGAAGCGGGCTGATGGCGTGAAGGGGAAAGCGGACTCGATCGTCAGTTCCTTCAACCGCAATTTCCCCGGCCGCAATGACGGCATCAATGAAACCTTGTCGTTCCTCGCGAGCCCGGAAGTGGTGACGGCCTACGCCATCACGGGCGATCTTGGATTCGATCCTGTGAATCAGACGCTCAAGGGAGCAGATGGAAAGGAATTCAAGTTCCTGCCGCCGGTGGGTGAAGAGCTTCCGGCCAAAGGGTTCGCGAAGGGCGAAGAGGGATTCGTTGCACCAGCCGCCAGCGGCGAGGGCTTGACCGTCGAAGTTCCACCGACCAGTGAGCGGCTGCAGCTGCTGCAACCCTTTCCTCGTTGGGACGGCAAGGATTTCGAAAAACTTCCGCTCTTGATCAAGACCAAGGGCAAGACGACGACCGACCACATTTCGCCCGCCGGACCCTGGCTCAAGTTCCGTGGTCATCTGGACAGGATTAGCGACAATATGTTCCTGGGCGCCAACAATGCATTTTTCTCCGAGCCAGGCAAGGGGACGGATGTGTTGACGGGTGAAACTGGGCTCACCATGGCCCAGATTGCCCGCCGGTACAAAGCGAAGGGTGTCGGCTCGATCGTGGTCGGCGACGAGAATTACGGGGAAGGCAGCAGCCGCGAGCATGCGGCCATGTCGCCGCGGTTCCTCAACGTCCTCGTCGTGATTACGAAGAGCTTTGCCCGCATTCACGAGACCAATTTGAAGAAGCAGGGGATCTTGGCGTTGACCTTCGCCGACCCGAAGGATTACGAGAAGATCGAGCAACAGGATCGCATCAGCGTGACAGGGCTAAATAGTCTGGCTCCTGGCAAACCGGTGCAAGTGACCATCCATAAGGCGGATGGTACGTCACTCACCATTCAGGCGAACCACAGCATCACCGAGCAGCAGATTGCGTGGTTCAAGACCGGTTCAGCGTTGAACGCGCTGAACTAACAAGGAGTTAGGAGAGGAATCCCCATGACCACCAAGGCAGACAAAATTATCTATACGAAAACCGATGAAGCGCCCATGTTGGCGACCTATTCGTTTCTGCCGATCATCAATGCCTTCAGTAAGGCAGCCGGTGTATCGGTGGAGTTGCGTGATATTTCACTAGCCGGGCGCATGCTCGCCGTGTTTCCCGATTACATGACCGCGCAGCAGAAGCAGGCGGACGCCTTGTCCGAATTGGGCGAACTCGCCAAGACGCCGGAAGCCAATATCATCAAGCTTCCAAACATCAGTGCCTCGCTTCCCCAGATCCAAGGGGCCATCAAAGAGTTGCAGAGCCAGGGCTATCAGCTTCCGGAGTATCCGGAAAATCCGAAAGACGATAAAGAGAAGGACATCAAGGCTCGCTACGACAAAGTCAAAGGGAGTGCCGTCAACCCGGTGCTGCGCGAAGGCAACTCCGATCGCCGAGCGCCGCTCTCCGTAAAGGCCCATACGAGGAAGCATCCCCATAAGATGGGAGCCTGGAGTCCGGACTCTAAGACGCATGTCAGCCATATGAAGGGCGGAGATTTCCGGTCCAACGAAAAGTCTCTGACGACGACTGCGGCGACCGATGCGCGGATCGAGTTCGTCGGTCAGGATGGCAAGACGACCGTGCTCAAGCCAAAAGTGGCGCTGCAGGCCGGGGAAGTCATCGATGCCACGTTCATGAGCAAGCGGGCGCTGCGTCAGTTCCTCGAAGAGCAGATCGAAGATGCCAAGAAGCAAGGCGTGTTGTTCTCGATTCACCTGAAAGCCACCATGATGAAGATCTCGGATCCCAAGATCTTCGGTCATGCCGTGACGGTCTATTACAAGGATGTGTTCGAGAAGCACGGCGAGACGCTCAAAAAGCTGGGCGTGGACCCGGACAACGGCATCGGCGATTTGTATACCAAGATCAAAGCCTTGCCGGAGGATCAGCGCAAAGCCATCGAAGCCGATATCCAGGCTGTGTATCTGAAGCGGCCTCCCATGGCGATGGTGAATTCCGACAAGGGGATCACCAACCTGCATGTACCCAGCGACATCATTATCGATGCCTCCATGCCGCCGGTCATTCGCGATAGCGGCAAGATGTGGGGTCCGGACGGCAAGGCGGCTGACGCCAAATGTGTGATCCCGGATTCCAGCTATGCGCCGGTCTACCGAGAAGTGATCGACTTTTGTAAGAAGCACGGCGCGCTCGACCCGAAGACGATGGGCAGCGTGCCCAACGTCGGTCTCATGGCGCAGGCGGCAGAGGAATACGGCTCGCACGACAAGACCTTCAAGGCGCCGGGCAACGGCACGATTCGCGTAGTAGATGTCTCAGGAAAGACGCTGCTGGAGCACCAGGTTGAAGAAGGCGATATCTGGCGCATGTGCCAGGTGAAGGATGCGCCAATCAAGGACTGGGTGAAGCTGGCGGTGAATCGCGCAAAGGCCACCGGAGCCCCGGCAGTCTTCTGGTTGGACAAGACCAGAGCGCACGATGCCCAATTGCTCACGAAGGTCGAACGTTACTTGAAAGATCACGATACCAAAGGCCTCGACATCCGGATCATGACGCCTGCCGATGCGACGCGCCTCTCATTGGAGCGGATCAAAGAGGGGAAGGACACGATCTCTGTGACGGGGAACGTGTTGCGAGATTATCTTACGGACCTGTTCCCGATTCTCGAAATCGGGACCAGCGCCAAAATGCTTTCGATCGTTCCACTGCTGAACGGCGGTGGCCTTTTCGAAACCGGCGCAGGCGGTTCGGCGCCCAAGCATGTGCAACAGTTCCAGGAGGAAGGGTATTTGCGGTGGGATTCGCTGGGTGAGTTTCTGGCCCTCGCTGCCTCGTTGGAACATCTCGCCAAGGTGGCCAATAATCAAGCGGCAAAAAATTTGGCCGACGCGCTCGATCAGGCCAATGCGAAGTTCCTGGAAAGCAATAAGTCGCCGGCCCGTAAAGTCGGCGAGATCGATAATCGCGGGAGCCATTTCTATCTGGCCCTGTACTGGGCGCAGGCCTTGGCCCAGCAGACGCAGGACAAGGGCCTGGCGGCACGATTTGTCAAGATTGCCAAGGATCTTGCGGATAATGAAGCCAAGATCTCGGGCGAATTACTCGCTGCCCAGGGCAAGCCGGTCGATGTCGGCGGGTACTATCATCCTGACGATGCCAAGGCATCGAAGGCGATGCGGCCCAGCGCGACCTTGAATGCGATCGTGGATGCGATCGCATAAATACAGTAAAGGGTAAGGGGTGAACAGTGAGGGGTGAGTTCTCACCTACCCCTTACCCTTTACCCCTCACCGGTTCGAGGAACTATGGCACAAGAAGATAGTAACGTCATCGATCAGCCGGAAGTCATCCGGCACAAGATGGTCACTGTCGAGATCGCCGGCAAGAAGTATGAAGTGCCGGAAGGGATCACGATCATTAAGGCTCTGTGGTACTCGGGCCAGGAAGTCGTCCGTGGGGCCGGCTGTCTGGGCGGGTTCTGCGGTGCCTGCGCTGCCTACTATCGAACCAAGGACGATCCGAAAGTGAGGACCTGCCTGGCCTGCCAAATGGCGGTGCAAGACGGCATGTCGATCACGATGATGCCGCCGTTCCCGGCCCGGAAAGCAACCTACGATATTCAGACGCTCAAAGATCCGAAGCAGGACCTCTTCAATCTCTATCCCGAAGCCCCGCTTTGCCGAAACTGCAATGCGTGCACCGAAGCCTGCCCGCAGAAGATCGATGTGCGAGAGGGAGTCTGGAAGGCCGTCTTCGGAGATTTCAAGAGTGTGTCCGAGATGTTCATGGATTGCGTCATGTGCGGGATGTGCACGCCGGTCTGCATTGCGGACATTGCTCCGAATCTCGTGGCCCTCTATGTGAGCCGGGCGCAGGGGGCTCACTTCACCGAGAAGCCGCTGGGCCTGGACGTGCGTATCAAGGAAATCCAAGATGGCCGTTTTAACGACGAGTGGGCCACGATACTCAAGATGACAGACAAGGAACTGGCAGATCACTGCGCAACTGTAAAATGATAAACCAGAGGCATGGTTCGCCCCTTACCCCTTACCCCTTACCCCTTGCGTCATAATTTATGGATGTCCACGCTCTACAACAGATCGTTCACGGAACGCGAGATGCTCGGCGTAAGCAGAACCTTCCCAAGTTCTCTCCGGCGGATCGCGACCAACTGATCCACAAATATCATCCGGATTATCGTGAGCGAGCCTATCGGCCGATCCGTTTCGGCCCCAACGGTGGGGATAAGACGGTCGTTGAACTGGCATCATTGCTGGAGGGCGACAGCTCCATTGCAGACGAGTTCGATCTGACGGCCGATTACACGACCGATGTTCTGGTGGTGGGTGGTGGAGGGGCCGGCTGTGCTGCGGCGCTCCATGCCCATACGTCCGGCGCCAAGGTGATTCTGGCGACGAAGCTCCGTCTTGGCGACTCCAACAGCGTGATGGCTCAAGGGGGCATGCAGATTTCGGTTGCGCCGGGGGACTCGCCTGTGACGCATTTTGTGGATACGCTCAAGGGCGGCCACATGCAGAACGACCATCAACTGCTCAAAGTGATGGTCGAAGAAGGCCCCTCGATTGCAAAGTGGCTGTTGAGCCTGGGAGTCCTGTTCGATCGCGATGGGGACGGCAACCTCCATGTGAAGAAAGGCGGCGGCAGTTCGAAGCCTCGCCTCCTGACCTGTTCAGACTATACAGGCCTTGAAATCATGCGTGTGCTCAAGGACGAGGTGTTGAATCAGAACATTCAGTTACTCGAGTTCTGCGCTGCGGTCGAGCTGACGAGCGATGAGAAGGGAAACTGCACCGGCGCCATCTTCAAAGATCTCGATAACCATCGCCACATCGTTGTCGCAGCCAAGTCCGTCATTCTGGCGACCGGCGGGATCGGCAGGCTCCACATTCAGGGATTCCCGACCAGCAATCACTACGGTGCGACCGGCGATGGTCTCTGCCTGGCCTATCGACTGGGCGCCAAGCTTACGCAGATCGACACGTTCCAGTATCACCCTTCCGGCGCGGTCTATCCGGAACAGCTCATCGGGGCGTTGGTGACGGAGGGTATCAGGTCCGAAGGCGGACATTTGGTCAATGCAAAGGGTGAACGGTTCGTCAACGAATTGGATACACGCGATGTCGTGTCCTCTTCGATTATCCGGGAGTGTGAAGAAGGGCGCGGTATCCGCACGATGTCCGGGCGCGTCGGCGTCTGGCTCGATACCCCACTGCTCGATGCCGAACATGGTCCCGGCACGCTGGAAAAGCATTTTCCCGCGATGTTGCTGCAGTTCGACCGATTCGGCATCGACATCAGTAAAGACCCGGTGTTGATCTATCCGACTCTGCATTACCAGAACGGCGGGGTGAAGATCGATACCAATTCGGAAACCAATGTGCACAATCTCTTCGTCGCGGGTGAGGCGTCCGGCGGATTGCACGGACGAAACCGATTGATGGGAAATTCCCTCCTCGACCTGATGGTCTTTGGAAAGCGATCTGGGCTGACGGCTGCGGCTCGTGCCGCCGCCATGCCGCAAGGGAAGTTGACGGTCGGGCATCTGAAGGGTTTCCGCGCCGAGGCCAAAAAGCACGGCAGTTCGAACGGGATCGTGTCACCCATGATCCTGCCGGCGTATACGAGAAAAGAATAACGAAGTAGCGAGTGCTGAATGCTGAGACGGAATTCTTCTACTACTCAGTACTCACGTCTCAGCACTCAGCACTAGACCGATAGTCCGCACTGGACCGATAGAAGGAGCGACGATGAACGTTCATGAGTTTCAGGCGAAGCAGTTGTTCGGGCAGTTCGGGGTTCCTGTTCCGCGAGGGAAAGAGATTACCTCGCCTGAGGCGGGAGCGGCGTGGGCCGCAGAACTGAATACCCCCGTGTTCGTCGTCAAGGCGCAGATTCATGCAGGAGGCCGGGGCAAGGCCGGTGGCGTCAAGATTACGAAGGATAAGGCAGCCGTTCCCGGCCTGGTCAAGGAACTGATCGGCAAGACCCTCGTCACCCACCAAACCGGCCCCAAGGGGCGGGAGGTGCGGCGGTTGCTGGTCGAGGAAGGGGCCGCGATTGCCAAGGAATTGTATGTGAGCCTCCTCGTCGATCGGGATAGCGGCTGGCCGGTGTTTATCGCGAGCACCGAAGGCGGGATGGAGATCGAAGAAGTCGCCGCCCATAAGCCGGAGAAGATCATCCGGGAAGCAATCGACCCGGCTGTCGGATTTCAATCGTATAACGGGCGAAACGTCGCCTTCGCGCTCGGACTTCCTGCCATGGAGCCGGCAGTCGTGAATCCCTTCATTCAGATGCTGGGGAACCTCTATCGCCTGTTTATGGAGAAAAATGCGGCGATGGTGGAGATCAATCCGCTGGTCATCACCGGCGACAAGAAACTGATTGCGCTGGACGGCAAGGTGTCGTTCGACGACAACGCACTGTTCCGGCATGCGGATGTGCAGCAGATGCGCGATCTCAACGAAGAAGATCCACTCGAGATCGAAGCGGGAGAAAACAATCTGAACTACATCAAGCTCGACGGGAACATCGGCTGTATGGTGAACGGCGCAGGACTTGCCATGGCGACGATGGATGTCATCAAGCTGGCAGGCAGCGAGCCGGCGAACTTTCTGGATGTCGGCGGCGGCGCGACGAAAGAAACGGTGGCGGCCGGCTTTCGGATTCTGCTGAAAGATCCGAATGTGAAGGGCATCTTCATCAACATCTTCGGTGGGATTGTCCGCTGCGAGCGGATCGCCCATGGCGTCATCGAAGCGGCCAAAGAAGTGAAGATTAATGTGCCGCTGGTCGTCCGGCTACAGGGGACCAATGCAGACGAAGGCCGCAAGCTTCTCGCGGAGTCGGGTTTGAAGTTGGAAGTGGCGAATGATTTGTGGGAGGCGGCGCAAAAAATTGTGAAGTTGACGGGCAAGGCGGCGTGATGAGGCGGGTCCTGTCGCCGAGCAGCCCAAGCGTGCTCGCACCCCCGCCCGGTGTAGGGACCCCCGCTGCGCGCGCTTGGGCGCCCGCTCGGCGCCACCCGCCAAAAGAGTCCTTGCCCTTCTGGGGTAAGGTGGAAAAGAAAGAAAAGAGGGAATTGTGAGCATTCTCGTTAATAAGAATACGCGGGTGGTGGTGCAGGGGATCACGGGCAAGGAAGGCTCGTTCCATGCTACTCAGTGCAAGGCCTATGGGACACAGGTCGTTGCTGGTGTGACGCCTGGTAAGGCCGGGCAGGAAGTGGAAGGCATACCGGTGTTCAATACGGTGCGTGATGCCGTGAAGAAGGCCCAGTGCGACACCTCGCTGATCTTTGTGCCTCCGCCGTTTTGCGCCGATGCGATTTTGGAAGCGGCCGAAGCCGGCATCAAGTTGATCATTTGCATTACCGAGGGCATTCCGGTCAATGACATGGTCAAGGTCAAGCGGGCACTTCGTGGCAAGGATGTCCGATTGATCGGACCAAACTGCCCCGGCGTCATCACCGTCGATGAAGCGAAGATCGGCATCATGCCGGGCTTCATTCATAAGAAGGGGGTTGTGGGCGTCGTGTCGCGCAGCGGGACCCTCACCTACGAAGCGGTACATCAGCTCACGACAATGGGATTGGGTGAAACGACGTGCGTCGGGATCGGCGGAGATCCGGTCAATGGTACAGGCTTCGTGGATGTGCTGGCGCTGTTTGAAAAAGATCCCGAAACTCAGGCAATCGTGATGATCGGCGAGATCGGTGGCGACGCGGAGGAAAAGGCCGCTGAGTTCATCAAAAAGAATGTGAAGAAACCGGTCGTCAGCTTCATCGCAGGAATCACGGCCCCTCCTGGTCGGCGCATGGGCCATGCCGGGGCAATTATCTCCGGCGGCAAAGGCACGGCGACGGAAAAGATGAAAGCGCTCGAAGCCGCTGGTGTCCGTGTGGTGAAGAACCCGGCTGAGATCGGCAATGCGGTCAAGCTTGCGCTCGGGCGGTAAGTAAGAACCTCGCCTCCCTGTCTTGTTCTTTAGTCTGTCTGGTCTGTCTTGTCTATTCGGTCTGTCTCGCGTGTTTGGTTGAACGAAACTAACCAGATTAACCAGACAGACCAGATAGACCAGAGAAACCAGACAGACCGGGTTTGTCTCGCCTGTTTGGTCTTCTCTTCCGGTGAGCCAAGTTATTTCCCTTCTCCCGCCATGTCATTCATGTTAGGGTGAACCATGCGGGTATTTCTCATCCACGTTCGCGACCCACAGTTCTACGCACTCCCGGCGAAAACACGCGCAAAGAACGGCCGTATCAGGGTCATGGGCTTCCCTCCCATCGGCATCATGTCTCTCTCGTCGGTCCTCAAACAGGCAGGCCACGAATGTGTGATGTTCGATCAGGCGAACCCCGACACACCGAACGAGGTGATCCTCGAGGAAATCAACCGGCAGCAGCCGGTCCTGGTCGGGCTCAGTTTCCTTAGTACCACCAGCTATCCCTACGCGAAGATCCTGGCTCGTCAGATTCGCGCCGCCAACACGAAGGTCAAATTGGCCTTTGGAGGCGTCTTTGCGAGTTTGAACGCCGCATTGGTCAAACTGCAGTGTCCTGAAGTGGATTTTATCTGCAAGGGAGACGGCGAACAGTTACTCCTCGATCTTGCTCGAACGGATCGATGACCCAGCCGATGTCGCTGGGCTGACCTGGGCCAAGGACGGCCATGTCGTCCAGAACTCCGGTCGTCCCATGGAGCGCCATCTCGATCAGTGGCCTTTCCCGGATCGTGAAGGTCTGCCGCTCGACTTTATAGAATCTATGCCGCTCGATGTGCCGGCGGTGCTTTCGATGGAGCGGTTCACGACGATGCAGACTTCACGAGGCTGTCCCTGGCCCTGCGTGTTCTGCGATATTCCGATCTTCAACGAAGGCAAGTGGCGCGCGCGGAGCGCTCAGCATGTGGTGAAGGAACTCAAGTACCTCGAAGAATGCGGCTACGGGTCCGTCTATTTTGTCGACGACCATTTTCTGCTGCAACCCAAACGGATCGAGGCAATTTGCCAAGGTGTGATGGACGAAAAGCTGTCGATTCAATGGGGCATCGAAGGGCGCGTGGACTCGGTCGCCCAGCACTTGTTTCCCGCCATGGCCAAGGCCCATTGCCGGACGGTCATGTTCGGGATTGAAAGCGGAAGTCAGAAGATTCTCGACCGCCTCAAGAAAGAACAGACGTTGGAAGAAGTGGCCACCGCCGTCACAAACGCCAAGAAGGCCGGCATCGAAATCGTGCACGGATTCTTCACTGTGGGCAACCCCGATGAAACGGTCGAAGATATGAACGCGACGTTCGACTTGGCTTCCAAGCTGCCGCTCGACACATTCGGCTTCAATCGACTCTGTGTCTATCGGGGAACTCCACTCTGGCAAGAATATGTGAAGCGCGGGTTAGTCAGCGAAACCGCCGATTGGTACAAGTATTTCAAATGTTCCACGATCGATCCAACCTGTTTGCCAGGGGAAGTGATCAATGAAGTCCGCCGTCAAGGGCTCAAGCGTTTGTTCATGTACAAGATTCTGCACTATCCCATCCAGACGTACCGGCTGCTACGGCGGTTTCTCCGCTTCATGCCGGCGCGGGATGTGGCCTACATTATCATCAAACCGTTCCTAGGCCAGAAGAAAGGCTCCACGAAGGCTGAAGTGCTGTCCCGCGCCGTCGAACATGCAAATATAAAAGATGCCGCGGCAGAGCTGACCCAGATGACGGATGACATGCTCGAGACCGTGATGGAGGAATCTCGGTTGGAACGGTTGCGGATTCAGCAAGAGGCAGAAGGGTCACGCGAGTTGCCGATGGTCCACAGCCGCTAGCGCAGGTTCTGGCAGACTGTTCCCAGGTCGTCCAGCAAGGCCGCAGGCGGAGCAAGAACCCGAAGCGTACCCTCAGCGGGTCCGCTGCGGCCTAGCTTGGGAGCTGAGAACGCCGCGAGGCGGACTTTCTTCAGCCGCAAGCCTGCTCAGCTGATCAGGAAGTAGGCCCCAAAGCCGATAGCCGCGAGTGCGGCAACGCTGAGCATCACCTTCTCATGCCCGCACATTCCCGCCTGTGCCTTGCAGACCGCCAGGGAACACATGATCGCCATTGAGGCCTCCTTGGTCAGATTGAGATCGTATAGGAAAAACGATACGCCGCAGAGGATGCGTAGTCAACGCCGATCTGATGGCCCGTTGCTGTTCACCTGCCTATACAGAAAGCCATATGCTGCCCGCCCACTCAATAGTTCAGTAGCCGTCTATGAAGCGAGTCGGTTAGAGGGCGTTACTGGACGATTGCCTGCTTCGTTTCATCCAGATGTTTTTGGAGGTAGGTCATGAAGGGTGTGCCGCCTGTTCCCACGGCTGTGGGGTTGCTATCGTGGGACTGGTGTTGGCGGTGGATGTAGCTGTCGGCATAGCCGATGTGGATCTCGCGAAACTGTGCGAGGAGATCGACGCAGGCGCAATAGGCAGTCCAGAGATCGGGAGTGTGAATTTTTCGATCGCGCACATAGCCGGCGAGCAACGGACGGCCAAGATCGTCAGTGGCCTTCTCCAGGGTCTCTAGAAACGCGCGGTGACGTGGGGGCATATAGTCGCGCATTTCTTGTAAATAGAGGGTCAAGGGATCGGGGGCATGGGCGATTCCGAGCCCGGCGTCGAGACAAGGCACAATCGAACTTTGCGCGCCGGTTTCGCCTCGAAATTGTTGTGGCTGCCCGGCATAGGCTTCGACGCCCTCGTAGGCGAGCCCGTTCGGTAAGCTAGGGCTGTTCTTCCAGCCGTGGATGTAGGGCCGCACGCGGTTGTAGTAGACATAGGGGTCGCAGCGTTCTTTCATCCTGAGTAACGTGGCGCGCATCGCCGTTTGGGCCGATGCTAAGGACTGTGAGCCCCAGCAAGACCTCGTCCTCCTTGTCCTCAGCTGCTCCCTTCATTGCTCGCAGGAGTCCGGCCAGCCCCGGTCCCGCTTCCCGCTCGATCTGGATGTGGACGACGACAAACCATTCTTCATCCAACCCGCCGAGAAAATTTTGAAGCAGCACCATGTTGTCGAGCTGAATCGGCTTGGTCTTGTCGAGTCGCCGCCAGTTGTCGAGCGCGTAGGAGGCATAGGAGAGAACTGGCGGTCGGCCAAGGCGTTGGGCGATTTCGCACCAGGGTTGTGCAAGTTGCGGTGGCAGTGTGACAGCCGGCTGGTCCGGCACCTCCCACACATACGCGTGACCGGCGAACGAAAGAGTCCGCATCGCAGCCCGATATTCCTCCATGCGCCATGTGGGAGGGATGGAAGGAAGCAGCTGGCGTTGCTCGTCGATGAACCGCCGGACCGTCCGAGCGCTTAGCAATTTCGGCAACTCATGCCCAAGATGGGTGAGAGTTGTCAGGTCCGGAAGGTTTTCAAGTGGGTCCTTCGGGAGAAAACCCTGTTCAAGCGAGATCTCGTAATCGGAGAGGTCGAGAGGAGCGAAGTTCGTTGATCTCATAAGAGCCTCGGATCTGTGCGATCTCATCGCCCGCCCTCACTGTACCACAACTTGCGCAAAGAACCCTGCCTGGAAGGGCGGGATCCTGGGTCAAACGGAACTGAGTTTGAAATGTTCTTGCGAGGGAGACGAATGAAGAGGGGCTCAGCCGGATGTGACCGAGAAATGACCGAGCCCGCTGGGAGGACAGAGAATGATTACCGGCAGTTGGGAGGCGGACTGTTCCCGAAGACCTGCTTGAGGTTTGTCCACCGTTCGAATTCTCCCACCGAGAGATCCCGGGCTCCGATGCTGCTCGACTTGGTGGACAACTTGACCCATTCCTGGTACATCGCACACTCCTGCTCTGACGCCGCCGGAAGACGGGTTTGGGAGTCCCTCGATGCTCTTTCGGTTTCGCCCGATTCAATCTTCGGCATTTTCGAATTGAATTCCGGCGCCTCCGGTATCGTGCTGAAACCTTCTTTGTTGGAGTCCTGAAGAGGGTGACAGCCGGTGCGAGGTGTATCGGTATAGACGTCGCCTGGGCACACATACAAGGCAGCAGCAATGACGATAGCTTCCAGCATGGGAGTCCTCCATTATTCAGAACGATAGCACCACCCTAGCACGGGTTTTACCATTGAGAAAGATAAACGACGTGTTTTGCAAGACATCAACACAGGTCCGCCGTCGCTTCTGCACCTCCTGGCGCGGCCCTCGCGGGCTTGGCCAGACGGAACACCTGCGGAGATTCTTTCGCAGACTCAGTCAGTTTGCGTTTTCCAAATCCTCGGCAGGTTGTCAGGCTTCAGCGGAGTCTAGGTGGCTGGCACTATGTCTTGGTGATTTTCTCCCTTCCGGCACATGCAGAGCATGACTGTGTCGGCGGGATGACACAGTCCGGCCAGTCTATGGCTGAACAGGAGGAATTATGATTGGGCCGTTGGCGTTGCTGGGGTCAAAGAGTTTTGGCTGATTGTTCTCGTACATGTCGTTGTTCGGCAGAACGGAGGCGAATCTTGAAGATCACCCGGCGGCTTTTTTCGCGGTTTACGACGGCATGTGAGTCATAGATCAAGTCTTGTCTGCCGCGACCGGACGCTGAGGTGATTTCTTGAAAACACTGGTACGAAGCCGGTTCGTGGTTTGAATGACCTCCAGCCCCTTCACCATCACCGCTAGCGACCGTTCCTGACTCAACTTTAAATTAAACGCATCGCTGCCGTGATCGTCGGTGTGTCCTTCGATGGCAAGGGAGTCGATCTTGTCGCGCAGCGGCCCGCACAAGGCCCCCACATAGAAGGGCAACGCTTCTACAAGAAATTGATCCGCAGTAGGCGACAGCGTACTTTTCCCCACCTCGAATGTGAGGAGGTTTTCCGGGACCACGATCATGAGCGCGAGCGGGTCGCGAGGATCGGCATCAAGGGAGAGGCCCAGGCGTTGAATGTGGTCACGCAACGCCGCCTGCACGTCCTCTTTGTTTTCTTGCAGTTCAGACTGTGCCGCGGAGGAGGTTTTGGTGAGCTGCGCCACGAAGAGCAAGATGAATACGATGGCGAGCGAGGTCATGAGATCGGTGATGCCGATTGTCGTGTGGGAGGCGCCTGCGCCTTGTGCCGTGACGCGGTTCATGCGGTAGGCCGTTGCGAGGACACCAGCGACCGTTTTGGCCAAAAGCGGCCCCCCTCTGTGCGAGAGAGGCCTGACGATGTTCGCTGCTCAGCGAGCCTGTCCGTCAGGCGGTCTACGAGGTCCTCAAGCGTCGCTGCCGTCTGCGTCCGATCTCCGTGCATATCTTTGAGCGACGCGGTCAGCTCATGAATCGAGTCATTCAGCGCTCTCATCGGAGCGGTGAATTCTTCACGGATGACTCGTGGCAGTTCAGCCGCCGTACGTTGTACCGTGGCCTGCTCGCCTTGTTTCAATTTTGTTAAGGATCGAACCGCTTCGGTCAGCTCGGCCATGGGCGCCGCCAGGCTGTCTGTCCCCATTCCTCCGATCCGTTCCATCAGTCCTCCGCCGGACGTCTGATTGGCTCCGTTGAGCGTTCGGTGCATCGGTGTGAGTTGCTCCAGCATCTGTTCCATGGTTTTGCGGGGAAAGAGTTTGTCGATGAGGCTGAGGAACGAATGCTGCTCGTTCATGAGCCGAAAGACCATCGGTTTTTCGATAAGCGTGAACAGGTTGGCGGCAATCAGCCCGACGATGGATGTCAGAAATTTTCCAGCAAGCCCGTTGATGAGCCCTTGAATTCCGACAATGTCATGTCCGTCCGCGTGGAGTTTACTGAGGCCGATGAATAAGGCCAGGAAGGTCAGCAGCAACCCGATGCCGGTCACCAGGGAAGGCAGTTGGCTGTAGAAGGCCAGGTTCACGCGATGGCTCAGGAGCGTATCCTGCGTAAAGATTTCCTCCGCGCGCCGCGTGCTGAAAATACGCGGTTCCACGAACCAGGGGACATGTTCCAGGACCAGAGTTCTGCGGAATTGCGCCCAGGGCTGCCGAAACATGGGTTCCTTCTGCATGGCCGTTTCGATGGCCTGTAGGTCATCGCAGTCGATGCGTGTGGGAGAGGATGCGGCCTGACCGGCCGGAGGCGCGAAACCCACCAGCGCATGATTCGTGAATCGTTCACGATCGACGTCGCCGCGCTCGTCCGCGAGGGCGATCAGTTTCTGGCGTACGCGATTGAAGGGTCGTTGGGCACCGGACACGTCTATCCTCAACCGGATGACGTGCCAGAGGAAAAAGAGCACGATTCCGAAAGATCCGATCCAACTCAACATCGGGCTGTCGGGCCCTCCAAAAAAGGCTGCATCACGACTCAAAAATTCCCACAGGCTGGATATGCCGGTCATCGTATCCTCAGTTTATGGTAGCTACACAGGTGTGTAGGTTGAAGTGTGTTTCTGCGATCTTGGGTTCAAGCAGAGATGAATCCTTGTTGCGCTAGAAGCCCAACCCCTGAAAGCCTTCTCAACTTCCGTGCCTTGCACAACAGAGGCAAAAGCTCACAGAAATCCCATGATCTGCAATTTTCTTGGAGTCTGATCACCAGTTGCCAGGCATTCTTTGCCTGGCAATCGGCATAATAGGCCTCCCGAGCGCAGAGCGGTCCGATAGAGAACGTATGGTGAATAGCCTATGGCCAGTTCTCTCTCCACACTAGCCCGCATTATTCACGAAGACTTCTACTCCAACCACCGATACGCCGCTACGACAAGCCTGACGGCTGGCGGGCTCGCCGCTCAGTCAGTCAACATACTATTTCAAGTATGCCTCCCTGCTTTACGGCTCCGCGCACCCGTCTCGCGTGGCGTCTCGGCGGTTTCGTCACGAACTCTCGTGAATAATGCGGGCTAGGACGATATTTTCTGGAAAATTATGATTGGTTGATAGAGGATACATAGCGGCGTAAGACTGGTGAGGCCTCGTGGTCTGTCAGATGAAATCTTGCGTTACACTGGCGCCAAATAGTTGGGATAGTCTCGCGGCGCTTAAACGCGACTATAAAGGAAAAGACCCATGAGATTTCCTGCTGCTCTCCTCTTCACGGTGACCATCCTTGCTGTTGGCCAGACTCTGCCGGTGTGGGCTGAGGCTCCATCAGTTCCCGCACAGCCTGCATTGGACCAGGCCATAGAGCAGTATATTCGGTCGCATCCTGAGGTCATTGAGCAAGCCATGCAGTCCCTAGAGGGTAAGCGTCAGAGGGGTGAAAAACTACGGATTAGGCAGGCCATTGCGACACACCAAGAGGAGTTGCTGCGAGACCCTGCTTCTCCTGTCAGCGGCAATGTGAACGGAGATGTTACCGTCATCGAGTTTTTCGACTATCGCTGTGGATATTGCAAACGGGTTGCGAGTGCCGTCACGCAATTACAAAAGGACGAACCGGGGGTACGGGTGGTGTACAAAGACTTTCCCATTTTGGGAGAGGTATCGGTCTTTGGGGCCCGCGCCGCGTTAGCCGCTCGGGAACAAGGCAAACACCAAGCGTTTCACGAGGCGATGTTGGCATCGGAAAATGAACTGACCCAGGAAGAAGTTCTCGCCATCGCTCAACGAGTTGGGTTGGACGTCAAGAAACTCGAGTCGGACCTGCAGGCGCCGGAGTGGCAAGCCGCAATCGATCGTAATCATGCATTGGCCAAACTTCTCGGTATTGCCGGTACGCCGGGGTTTGTCGTCGGCAGCGAAGTGTATCCAGGCGCGTTAGAACTGCCTGGCCTCAAGGCCCTTGTAAAGCAGGCGCGAACGAAACGGTAGTGCACCAGGCACCCTGTTTAACTCGAAGCGCCTGTCGTCCCAGGAAATGATTGCACGGTGAGTAATCGGAGCTCCGGGATTTGGTCAGGCCGCGGAATGAATGCCAGCTCCGCGATGGTCATTTCGCCACGTTCGCTGGTCGCCATGATTTTCACTTCATATTTATCTAGAGGAATTGGGCGATTCATATTCTCCGGCAGCGACGTGACGCGAAGTAACGAAGATCCTTCCGGGCTTAAAAATAAGCTGAATACATCGACAAACATGGCATCCAGGAACTGTGGATCTTTCGAGGGATGAACGTTAAAGTTTGTTGATCCAGCCTGGTCATGCCTCAGCTTGAGATGACTGCCAATGGCATGGAAATTCTGCGGTCGCTTCTCTAGAGACGTCAGTTTCACCTCTATATTCCTAAAGGTAACATCAGCGCTGTTGATCAATGCGATGCGATAGGTATACAGCCTTCCGCTGGTGGGTGTTGCCTGTGACCGATCGATATGTGAATCTACCTGCACCCAGGGTTCTCCGTCACGAATGATCACAGACAATTTGCCGATCCTTAAATTTTGTCGAAAGTATAACTGAGTCGCCCATAGACAGAAGCCCACAGACCCGATCCAAAATACCCAAGTATCTGTGTATTCGTCGGCGAGCCATGGTGGAATATTCTCGATGCCGAAATAGAGGAACCAGGCCTCCACATTCGATCTGGCTTGCCGAGGGGTGACGGTCGAAAGTAACATGAGCAACCCAAGTCCAAAACAGGGGACTGATTTAAGAACCCATTTCCCATACACGTTCATTCCGCACTCCCTTGGATTTTTTCAAGAGTAGGCGGTTTCTATTGGGATGGCAAGTTAGACATCATCGCCGTAAGAATTCCCTCTTTGAACTTGGCCGCGAGGAGTGCAGATGGAAATATGCAGATAATGGTACAGTCACCTGGATTGGCGGGATCATATAAGGAGGAGAGGCCATGACAAGATGCGGGAAGCAGTGGGCGATTGTAATTATGTTCGTCGGTCTCGTGGCGCTGCCGGGTAGCGGGCAGGCGCAGCAGGAGGAGATCACGGGCAAAGACGGAGCGCCAATGGTGCTGGTGCCGGCTGGGGAATTTACGATGGGGAGCAACGAGGCGGTGTCGGAAAAGCCCGTGCATCAGGTCTCCCTCGATGCCTATTACATGGACAAGCATGAAGTGACCGTGGAGCAGTACGCGAAGTTCCTGGAAGCGACGAAGCGGAAAGCGCCGTCAGAATGGAAGATCTTGAATCAGCCGACCCATCTGAAGCATCCGGTCGTGATGATGGATTGGATCGATGCGGACAGGTATTGCCTCTGGGCGGAGAAGCGGCTGCCGACCGAAGCGGAGTGGGAGAAGGCGGCGAGGGGGGCGGATGGGAGGAAGTTTCCATGGGGTGATGATATGCCCACACCGCAACGGGCGAACTACGGGAAAAAGAAGTGGGACAAGGATGCGACATTGGCGCCGGTGGGGACATTGGAAGACGGCAAGAGTCCCTACGGCATCTATGATATGGCCGGGAATGCCTGGGAATGGGTCAGCGACTGGTATGACAGGGGCTATTACAAGAAGAGCCCGTCGCAGAACCCGAAGGGGCCGGACCACGGCGACTACAAAGTGTTGAAGGGCGGCTCCTGGCATAGCAAACCGGAGTCCCTCCATGCCGCGAATCGGAACTACACCTCACCGGAGCACCATCCGAGCCACAACAACGGGTTTCGATGCGCAAAAAATCCGTAGTCTTGGCCTTTTAGCCCGAGGCATCTCGGCTCTGCGTCCGAAGGACTCTGAGATCCTCGCTCCTACGAAGGAGCGAGCGATCCGAGCCGCGTGAACAGGCTCTGGTGATACTCTATACCCTGAATTGCTTTCCATCACCATCTTCTTGGGCCGGAAGTTCAGAATGTCCCTACTCCTCCGTCCACGAGGGCAACAACCACAGCAGGCGAGTCAGCGTTGCCGATTCGAGTTCCGGCAACTCTTTGAACGCGAGACCGAAAACGGAATCCCTTTCCCAGCAGACCACTGCGCCGGAGATATACACGGGGGCATGTTGATCGGGCCGAATATGAATTTCTATGGGGATATTGGAAGGAATATGAATGGCGCTTGTCAACCGACAGCCTTCGAGGGATAGGTCCGTTACGATACCGTCCTCGATATGCATACCGTCAATTGAGAAGATAGTCTTGAACCTTACAGGAAAACGTTGGTGCTTGCGGAGTTCCATTATTGTGGATGTCATGGCTCCTCCTTGGTTCGCTCGGATTAAGAGAAACGGAACGGTTGTCTAACGCGGTATCCTATCTTGATCAATGTTTCCCCCTCGCCTGGCTTCGAAGCACATTCACAACGGAGTCATGAATAATTCTGGTTAAACGAATATCACGCAAGCCATGTGCCCCACCTGAAATGCGCAGGCTTTCTGTCGCAGTCTGAGGTATTTCCTAGGGTTGCACCCCTGCACAGGCCCCTATAGAAGTTCGTGTGGAACGAAAACGATTCAGTGCTGAGACAAATTTGCCCGCCGTCCAGGCAGGGATCGACAGACAGATGGGGGAAGGCTAGAGAAGGAAGCCTGAGAGCCGAGGAAAGGCTTGACCCCTATTCTTCACACGCATGGCTTGCCGAAGGGGACACAATTCTGTACACTCTCAACATACAAGGAGAACGCCATGACCAAGACACTTTCGCTCAAAGAAGCGCGAAGCCAATTTTCCGATATCGTCGACCGGGCGGGACGGCTCTCGGAACGGATTATCGTGACGAAGAATGGACGGCCGGAAGCAGTGGTGATGGGAGCCGCTGAATTCGAAAGTTGGGTTGAGACATTGGAGCTGTTGTCGAACCCGAAGGCGGTCAAATCCCTCAAGCAGGGATTGAAAGAAGCCAAGGCCGGGAAGCTTCACTCCTTCAAAGCCGTATTTGGTGAGGAGCAGTGAGACAAGTCCGTCTCACGCCGCAAGCCCTCAAAAACCTCAAGGATTGTGACAACCCCACACGAGAACGAGTCAAAGAAACCCTCCGTCACCTGGCCGATCACCCCCTCGACGGCAAACCGCTGAAAGGTCACTTCCAAAAAGACAAGGTCTGGTCCTACCGGGTCTGGCCTTATCGCATTCTCTACCGCCGTGTCGGTTCCGAGTGGCTGGACGTGCTCTCCATCGAACACCGCAAAGACGTCTATCGGTAGACGGAATGGTCCGGCCTGCCCTCAACGAATAACCAATTAGATTTTTCTGAGTGAGGGGCTGTGAAATGCTCAGGTGGTGGGGCCTGGCAGTCGCTCCGGCACCTCTCGCCGCGACCCTCACGGGCTGGGCTAGGCGGAACGCTTTCGAAAATTCCCTCGCAGACTCGGTCAGTTTCCGTCTTCCCCCCTGGCCAAGGCTCGGTGGGTCCCCGCGCCTCCGGTGACCTCCGCTCCTGCCTGCCCCACCATCTCGATATCAGGAAATTCAGAATACCCATGTTTTCTTGTCCTTGGGGTTGCCCGGTGACTCTTAATCAGTGGGCTTTTTCTGAAGGTCGGCAGGTAGGGCCTCAAGAAATCAGAAAGGTTGCCTTTATAGGTGCCCTTTCTTCTTCCCCTTCAAGTTCTATCACAGCAGAGTGAGTGTAGGTGCTCCTACTGCGCGTATCGACCGTGCACATTCTGATTGTGCGCGTTCTGCGAGCAAAAGGAGCCTCTGCTCTGCTCCATCTTCCTAAGTGTGGGGGAGGTAACAGAGGCTAGTTTCTTGACCCCAAACAAAAAGGCCACCGTTTCCGGCAGCCTTTCTTTATTCCCCACGAGCAGATTGGGTTATGGGTTTAATCGCGGGTGGCGCTGACCCGAGCGCCCGTCCGCCTTAGCTTTTGTTAAGGGTGGCTCGATTGGTCTCCAACTTGCGAGCGTCCAACGAGGGCCTTCGGAGGCCGCGCGTTGCGCGAGCAAAGGAGACTTAACGGGCTACCCTTTCCCCTCTTACACCGGGCGGGGTGCGAGGACGGACGGGCTGGTCAGCGACAGAACCCGTGGGATTGTGTGTATGAGATATCGATACCGTTGCCTCGACCGCAAACAAAAAGGCCACCGTTTCCGGTGGCCTTTTCCTTACTCCCTCTCCATTGTCTGGCAGGAGTGGTGCGGGGTGGTCCACTTGCGCGCATCGGACGAGCACTGTTTTATCGTGCGCGTTCTGCGAGCACAGGGACCACCCCGCGCTGCTCCGTTCCTTACGTACCCATCTCCCAACTCGCCAGATACTTCACCTGTTCCTTCGTCAGCGTATCGATCTTCATCCCCATGCCGGCGAGTTTGAGCCGCGCGATTTCTTTGTCGATCACCGGCGGGACCGGATAGACCTTCTTCTCCAGCTTCTTGTAATTCTTCACCAGGTACTCCGCGCCGAGCGCCTGGTTGGCGAAGCTCATGTCCATGACGCTGGAAGGATGGCCCTCCGCGGTCGCGAGATTGACCAACCGTCCCTCGCCGAGGAGGCTGACCCGGTTGCCGGTCTTCAGCGTGAATTGCTCGACGCCAGGTCTGATGAGCAGCTTCTTGCGGCTTAACTTTTCCAAGGCCGGAATATCCAGCTCGACATTGAAGTGGCCTGAGTTGCAGACGATGGCCCCTTCCTTCATCACGGCGAAGTGCTCGCTGCGGACAACCTTGAGGTTGCCGGTCACCGTGACGAAGAAGTCTCCTATCGGCGCTGCCTGCTCCATCGGCATGACCCGGAACCCATCCATCACCGCTTCGATCGCCTTGACCGGATCGATCTCGGTGACGATCACATCGGCGCCCATCCCCTTGGCGCGCATCGCGATCCCGCGCCCGCACCAGCCGTAGCCTGCGACCACGAAGGTGGTGCCGCAGATCAAGCGGTTCGTCGCGCGGATGATGCCGTCGATCGTGCTCTGGCCGGTCCCGTAGCGGTTGTCGAACAAGTGCTTGGTGTCGGCGTCGTTCACGGAGATCACCGGGAACTTCAGCACTTTCTTCTCGGCCATGCTGCGGAGCCGGATGACGCCGGTGGTGGTTTCTTCCGTGCCGCCGATGACATGTTTGAGCAAGTCTTTGCGCTTGGAATGGATCAGCGAGACGACATCGGCCCCGTCGTCCATCGTGATTTGCGGCTTGTGGGCGATGGCCGATTGGATGTGCTGATAGTAGGTCTTGTTGTCTTCGCCTTTAATCGCGAAGGTCGGAATGCCGTCATGTTTGACGAGCGCCGCTGCGACCTCATCTTGCGTGCTGAGTGGATTGGAGGCGCAGAGCCGGACATCGGCTCCGCCGGCCTGGAGTGTTTTCATCAGATTCGCCGTTTCGGTCGTCACGTGGAGGCAGGCTGTGACGCGGAGCCCTGCGAAGGGTTTCTCGCGCAGAAACCGCTTCTTGATCAGGCGCAGCACCGGCATGGTGGCTTCGGCCCATTCGATCTTGAGTTTGCCCTGGTCTGCTAACTTCATATCCTTCACATCGTATTCCACTGATTTCCTCCTTGTCGAAAAGAAGGCTCAGGTTAAGGTCGAGGCTGAGTGAAAAATCCAACCTCGTCCCTAAACCTGAGCCCTAGTTTGCGTATCCTTAGCCTTGGCCTCAGCCTTCCGTTACAGCCCTGCGTCTTTGCGCAGGATTTTGGCCTTGTCGGTCTTTTCCCAGGTGAACTCAGGCTCATTCCGGCCAAAGTGTCCGTAGGATGCGGTCTTTCTGAAGATCGGCCGGCGGAGCTTGAGATGGTCGATGATGCCGCGCGGGGTCAGGGGGAAATGTTTCCGCACGAGCTTATCCAGACTTTCGACCGCCACCTTTTCCGTGCCCTTTGTGTCGACCAGCACCGAGACGGGATCTGCCACTCCGATCGCGTAGGCGAGCTGCAATTCGCATTTCTGGGCCAATCCGGCGGCGACGATATTCTTTGCGATGTAGCGGGCCATATATGAGGCCGAGCGGTCCACCTTCGTCGGATCTTTCCCGGAGAAGGCGCCGCCTCCATGGCTGCCATGGCCGCCATAGGTGTCGACGATGATCTTGCGGCCTGTCAGTCCTGTGTCGCCCATCGGACCGCCGACCACGAAGCGGCCGGTGGGATTGATGTGGTGTTTCACGCTCGTTGGGTCGTAGAGCCCTTTCGGCATCATGGGCCTGATGACTTTTTCCATGATGTCGCGCTCGATCTGCTTGTTCGTCACGTCGGGACTGTGCTGCGTTGAGACGACGATGGTGTCGATCCGCACCGGTTTTCCGTTCCGGTACTCAACCGTCACTTGGGATTTTCCGTCGGGACGGACCCAGGGCAGAATGTTCTTTTTCCTGACTTCAGCCAACCGCTTGGTGAGCCGATGGGCAAGGACGATCGGCATCGGCATGAGTTCAGTTGTCTCGTTGGTGGCATAGCCGAACATCAGTCCCTGGTCACCGGCGCCGCCGGAATCCACGCCCATGGAGATATCACCGGATTGCTGATGAATGGCGGTGAGGACGGAACAGGTGTGGTAGTCGAATCCCCAGGCGGCATCGCAGTAGCCGACATCCTTGATGACCTCGCGAATGATATCCGGAATCTCGACGTAGGCCTTGGTGGAGATTTCTCCGGCCACGAAGGCAATTCCGGTGGTCAGAATCGTCTCGCAGGCCACCCGGGCATACTTATCTTTGGCAATGATCGCGTCGAGGATTCCGTCGGAGATCTGGTCGGCGATCTTGTCCGGATGTCCTTCTGTCACTGACTCTGATGTAAACAGGTAGTTGTGTCTCATAGGTTCCTCAATGTTCGGTTGGCGGTAACCTAACGAAATGCCGCGCGATATTAGTATAGTACCCGCTCTTTGTCTAGCCTGCATTGTTCATGATGGTTCGTCGCAAGTTCGCATTGAACCGGGCGAGTGGCGTGGGGCTAGAGGTGATCGGAGAAATATTTTCCCTCTCGCCTCGTGCCACTTGCCCCTCGTCCGTCTGGCTTGACTCCCATTTTCCGGCACTTGTAAGATGATCAGATTCTGCTGGTCTCGCCTCGGTCGACGCGTTACGATCATGGTCGGGTTTCCCTTACTGGCCTTCAACATCATTATCGGGGCGGTATGGGCCAATTTTGCCTTGGGTAGCTACTGGCAGTTCGGAACGCGGAGTGAAAAGAGATGCTGAGGCTCAGGCTTGCTGCAACAGTTCTAGGTTTGATGGCTGCGGTTACAGGTTTGAGTGGCGCAGCAGCGGTGGGGGATGTTCTGCCCGTCGCTGATCGCAACACCGTCAAGCTGGGTGAGCCGGCGCCGAACTTTCAGCTCCGGGATTTAGAAGGCCGACTTGTCGCGCTTTCGGACCTTCGCGGTAAAGTGGTACTCCTGAATTTTTGGGCGACCTGGTGCGGCCCCTGCCGGGTGGAGATGCCGGCGATGGAGGAGCTCTACCGCATGTTTGCACGGAAGGACTTTGAAATTCTCGCCGTGTCTACCGACGCGGAAGGGGTGTCGGTCACGAGACCTTTTCAGAAAGAGAATCGCCTGACGTTCCCCATTCTTCACGATCCGGACTATCGCGTGGGATTGACCTATGGCGCCCGGAGTCTTCCGATGACCTTCATGGTCGATCGGCAGGGGATTGTCCGCCACCAAATCTTCGGTGCGCGGGATTGGGGAGCGCCCGAAGCGCAACAGCTTGTGTATATGTTGATGAAACCGTAGCGTTGATCATCTATAAAACCGATTAGCCATGTCGCAATCGATTACGAATATCTCGCTCGTGGCGGCCTTTTCGGCCGGCTTGCTGTCGTTCGTTTCGCCCTGCGTGCTCCCGCTGGTCCCCTCCTACGTTTCGTACATCACCGGGTTGTCCATTGAGCAGCTCACCGACTCGACGGTGCGGTCGAAGTTCAAGAAGACCATCGTCCTCAACGCCCTGTTGTTTATCGGCGGCTTTTCAACGGTATTTATCTCATTCGGCGCATCGGCCAGTCTTATCGGGCAGGTGTTCATTACCTATCAAGATGTTATTCGGCAGATCGGCGGGATCGTGATCGTCATCTTCGGCCTCTATCTATTGGGCGTTCTGAATATCAGTTTTCTGAAAATGGAACATCGATTCCAATTTAGAAATCGGCCGGTCGGGTATGTGGGATCGTTCCTGATCGGCATTGCGTTTGCGGCCGGTTGGACGCCGTGTGTCGGGCCGGTGCTCGGGACCATCTTATTGTATGCCAGCACGACCGAGTCGATGATGAACGGGGTATTGTTGCTGACGAGCTATTCGTTGGGCTTGGGGCTGCCGTTATTTCTCACGGCTTTGGGAGTCGATCGGTTCCTCGCCTATTTCAAGCAGGCGCGTGTGTATTTATGGGGTGTCTCCACTGTGAGTGGAGTGATGCTCATCATCGTGGGCGTCATGATTTACGCCAATAGCCTCACGATGATAACCGGGTTTTTAGAGCGGTATGGGATTGGCTGGTATCTTGGGCAGTAACGCAGGGTGGTCCTGCCCCAGTTGTGAGTTCTCAGTTTTGAGTTCTGAGTTAGAAGCGTTTCACTCCATCCTTTGGGTCTAATTTACAACTCAGAACTTAGCACTCATAACTCAGAACTAAGGCGTCTTTCTCCTCATGCCCACTCTGTCTGACGTCAAAGCTTACGATGCGTTGGTGGTTGGCATGGGGCCGGCCGGCGCCACCGCTGCCTATCAATTGAGCAAAGCCGGTCTATCTGTGCTCGGGCTCGATAAGGCCACACATCCACGATACAAAGTCTGCGGCGGCGGGTTGTCTGCCCGCATCGACCACATTTTGGAAGAGGACTACAAGTCGGTCGTCGAGCATACGGTTTACGGCATACAGTTTTCTTACCGCGGTGCGGATCCCTTCTGTCTCGATTCTTCCAGCCCGATTGCCTACATGGTCATGCGCGACCGGTTCGACCATTTCCTTCTGGAGAAGGCGAGGCGAGTGGGCAGCGAGGTGCACGAAAGCGAGTCGGTGCGGTCCTGTCTGCAGCTTCCCGACGGCATCGAAGTAACCACAGATCGGGGCCGGTACCTGACCAAGGTTCTGATCGGGGCGGATGGGGCGAACAGTTTAGTCGCGCAGCAGTTGTTCCCGGGACGCCGGAGCCGTCGGATGGCGACCCTGGAGAGTGAAATTCCGATCGGGCCTGCGCCCCATTATCCAGGTACCGGCCGTGCGCTCATCGATATCGGCGCGACGCCTGCAGGCTATGCCTGGATTTTCCCGAAACAGGAACGGCTCTCGGTCGGCGTGGGAGATCTTCGCGGAGGTCTCGCGAGCCCGAAGAAGATTTTCGATCAGTTCGTACGGGATGAAAAAGGGTTGACTCCCTGGAAGGTGCCACAGCCGGTCGGCCATCCACTTCCGGTCTTCAGTGAGGATAATTTGGCCAAGGGTGATCGGGAGTCAGTCGGATTGGTGAGTGGCCAAGCATTGCTAGTGGGAGATGCCGCGCACCTGATCGATCCCCTATTCGGTGAAGGCATCTATTACGCGGTGAGGTCCGGACAGTTGGCGGCGGTATCGATTCTGAACCAAGCCCATGACCGGCGACGGTCGCTGGCCGGTTATGAAGAGGCTGTTCGGCGGGAGATCTACGAGGAGTTTCGGGTTGCGGCCCGTATGGCCAGCATCATCTATTCGTATCCGCGCCTTTGCCACCGCCTTCTGTCCCGCTATCAAAATATCGTCATGCTCTACTACGACGTACTTCGCGGACGCGAGACGTACCAAACGTTTTATGTCCGTGCAAAGGGTATGGCCAAAGCCTCGGCTAAGGAACTGCTCCTCGAAGCCCTGTCGCTCCGGTGAACCCGGTCTGTCTTGTTCATTTGGTCTATCTTGTCTGTCTGGTCTATTCGGTCTGTCTCGTGTGTTTGGTCTCGCCAGATAGACCGGACCAACAAGATAGACCAGACAGACGAGATGAACCAGATAGACGAGGCTTGTGTCAGCACCAGGCGCCAAGACGGCAGCTGACAAAAGGCTGGCGCAATGCCATGGCTGAAGGGAGTCGGAATGATGATCCAACCGGGCCAGAGGGAATGAGCCCGGCGGCAAGACTCGGTTGACTCCCCGCTGGGGGTGCAGCTGGCGAAGTAGAGGCAGGCGTGGGTTCGGCCTTTAGGGCCAGCAACGTTGTGGGTTTCTCTCTTTCGATTTTCGCGAGCAGGCTTGCTCCTTCAGCTGAATGCGCTCTGCCTGGATATTTTTCTGCCAGCAATGTCAGCTTTTCGCTGGCCCAATCGTCCGCGCCCATGTCGTGGTAGCTCAGTGCCAGAAAGTACAGGGCATCGGGTGCGACTGACTTGTCAGGGTACAGTTTCATGATCTGTTCGAAGCGATGTGCGGCGGCGAGATAGGAGCCCCGCCGATAATAGAATTCCCCGACAAAGAGGTGCGTTTGCGCCAGGAGGTCGTGGCATTCTTGGATCTTCTGGAGTGCCGGGCCGTCATATCGGCTTCCCGGAAATTCTTTCCGTACCCGTTCAAAGGCTTCGAGGGCTTTCTGGACCGGGCTTGGATCACGCTGGATGCCCTTGGTCAGTTTCATCTGGCTTTCTCCGATGCGGAACACCGCATAGGGGGCCAGGATGTGGGTGCGATGGAGATCGAGGAAATGGTTAAACTCGACGATGGCTTCCGCATATTCCTCTTTCTCAAAGAACGCCTCTCCTCGTTTCATGATGACGTTGGGGTCGTAGTTCTTTTTGACCGTATCGCCCAAGAAGATCTGCTCGTCGGTGCCGCTGAGGGCTTTCTTTGCAGTATCCTGACTCTTGGGTGTACTGGAACAGGCGGTGGTGACAGAGAATGCCACGACACAGAGGCCGATGGCCACGGTCATTCGTAGCGCAGCAGTCGGGATAGAGGGAAAATGTATCATCACTCTCAAAAAATGTAACAGGAGCCCCGGCTGAATGCAAGGTTTTGACGCCATCAAGTTGACCCCCTGTAGCACCGAGACCTATAATCCCGCGGATCTTGCAGCGAACCGTAATAGTCTGACCTATGATACAGACAAGGATTATTGGGACTGGCTCGTATCTCCCTGAACGGGTGGTCTCGAATCACGAGGTGGGGGCTTCGCTAGGCCTCGATCCTGAGGTTATCTCTCGCTTGACAGGTATTCAGGAGCGCCGAAGGGCTGCTCAGTCCCAAGCGTCTTCCGATCTTGCGGTGGAAGCGGCTAGGCAGGCGATTGAGGCTGCCGGATCCCCGGTTTCTGAGTTGGGCGCAATTGTGCTTTCGACTACCTCTCCCGATACGGTCTTTCCTTCCACCGCCTGCCATGTTCAAAGGATGCTTGGCTGTTCCACGATACCGGCATTTGACGTGGCGGCTTCATGCTCGGGTTTTCTCTATGGACTCTCGATGGCCGATGCGATGATCCGGAGCGGGCAGGTCAAGACCTGTTTGGTGGTGGCTGCAGAAGTGAAGTCTCGTTCCGTCGATCTCGCTGATGGTGATACGGCGCTCTTATTCGGCGATGGGGCCGGTGCGGTCATATTGCGGGGCGAGCCGGAGGCAGGTCAGCTGAGCCCGGGGCTCTTGGGGCTCCGTCTCCGTTCGGACGGCGCTCAGCATAGCCTGATTAGGATTTCTGCGGGCGGATCGCGCAAGCCGACGTCGGCGGAGACGGTCGAGCAGAAGAGCCATACGTTGAGGATGCAAGGAGCGCCGCTCTTTCGTTTGGCGGTGAAGCGACTCGACCAAGCCATCCGCGAGATCGTGAAAGAGTTCGGTGTCGATATCCACGATATCGCGCAGCTTGTCTTACACCAAGCCAATGGACGAATCCTCGACCAGCTCACAAAGCGGCTTGAGGTTTCGCCTGAGCGGGTCTGTTCCGTGATCGGACGCTACGGCAATACGTCGTCGGCGTCATTGCCGATCGCGCTCGATCACGCCGTCCGTTCGGGGAAAATTTTGTCCCACGACATCGTCTTGCTGGGCAGTTTTGGCGGCGGCGTGACGTGGGGAGCAGGGCTGGTTCGGTGGTGACATAAGCGAAACGAGCGCGAGGAGCGTGACTCGCGTGACGGAAGACGGTCCGAAGTTCGAGGTTTTCGGAATTTCGAACCCTGAACTTCGAACATCGGGTCGCGCCAGTCTCGCTTATTCCAAATCCTGTCAGCTGACTGGCTGGCTGGTCTGTTGGACCGGCAGTTTGACGACAAAGCGGCTGCCGGTCGGGATGTTCGGTTCGACCCATACTCGACCGCCTAGACCCTCGACGATATGTTTGACGATCGCCAGCCCGAGCCCTGTTCCACCTAACTCCCGCGAGCGGGCTTTATCGACCCGGTAGAATCGTTCAAACACACGCGGGCGATCCATTTCAGAAATTCCCATGCCGGTATCGGTCACACTCAGTTCCACAGCCGTTGGCGCCGTGGACTGTTCGGCATTGTCAAAAATCGGGTGGGCCGCCACGGTGATGGTCCCTTTTTCTGGGGTGTATTTGACGGCGTTATCGAGCAGGTTGGACAGAACTTGCATCAGCCGGTCTTCATCGCCGAGGACAGCTGGCAGATTGTCTTTTAGAAAGGAGACGAGCCGGTGCCCCTTCTTGTCCGCTAAGGGTTTGATCATGGCCAATGTTCTCTCGACGACATTCGGGATATGAAGCGGTTCTCGTTTGAACAGAACCTGCCCGGACTCAATTTTCGACAGTTGAAGGAGGTCTTCGAGAATCAGATTCAGCCGGTCGCTTTGCTTCAGAATGATGTCGAGGAATTGTGTGCTGGTTTCCGGATCGTCTTTGGCGCCATCGAGCAGGGCTTCGACATATCCCTTGATCGATGTGAGCGGGGTTCTCAGCTCGTGGGATACGTTGGCGACGAAATCCTTCCGGATAATTTCCAGGCGGCGTAATTCTGTCATGTCATGAAAGACCAGCACCGCACTCGCTTCATTCTCCCGGTCGGATTCAGTGGCTGAGGCCTCGATATGAAGACGGCGACCGCTCGGGTGCAGGAGAATTTCGTCTTCTTCGTTCATGCGTGTCGCCAGGACCGTTGAGACCAACCTGTCCAGCTGGGGATGCCGGAAGACATCGGAGCAGTGGTGTCCTCGCGCTTCCGTTCTGGTCACGTCGAACATTCGTTCCAGCGCGGGATTGATTTGCAGTACGCGGCCTCGACGGTCCAGAACCATCACGCCTTCGACCATCGAGGTCAGCATGGCCAAGAGTTGGGAGCGATCTTCGGAGAGTTCATCGATTTTGGTTCTCAGTTGGTCCGTCATGTGGTTGAGTGCGTCGGCTAAGAGGCCGACTTCATCCCGTGATCCGGTTCTGATGCGGATACCAAGGTCGCCCTTCGCCAGATGTTGCGCCGCGATTGCAATATCGGACAGGGGCTTCGTGATGCTGTGCGCGAGCCACACGCTCAGTGCAACGGCGATCAAGAATGCAATCCCGAAGGCGATGGCCAGGTTTCGGTGCAACTTGGCCACTTCACGATCGAACGACGTCATCGGTAAGCCCAGCCTCAAGAACACGGCGGGACCTTTCTGGGTTGTGCCGCTCAGGCCGACAGCCAGATATAGCGTGCGCTCACCGGTTGTGTGACTCGTGTGGAGATCCGTTCCTCGCCCGGTGGCGATGGCCTGCTGAATTTCCGGTCGCGCCCGGTGGTTCTCGATCGTGGCGAGGAGGTGGTCCGAGACGGCGCTGTCGGCCAACACCCGTCCATCCGTCGTAATGACGGTCACGCGTGCGAGGGCTCGCGCGCTGAGATCTCGTACGGCTGCTTGTAATTGGGGTGTTGAAGACAGCGTTCCCGATGGTGTCAGAAACGGCTGCAGCCCATAGGCGACGAGACTGGTTTGCGCCTCCAGTATCTGGCCCGACTGGACGATCTCCTGTTGATCGAGGGAGCGAACTGCTAATTCCCGGGCGATGAGAAGCCCGCAGGCGAGGACCAGCAGGGTTCCGATCGCAACCTTCCATCGTATGGAGAGAGTCATAGGGTTAGTGACGGGTCATGAGTGAAGAGTGAAGGGTAGTGGATGCTACTCATCATTCCTCTTTCAGTTTATACCCCAGGGATTTGACTGAAACTATCGCCTCGTTGAGCGAAGGGAGTTTCTGCTTGAGTCTTCGGACGTGGACGTCGACCGTCCGCGTCGTTCCGTAGTAATCGTATCCCCAGACGGTATTGAGGAGGACGTCTCTGGTCAGGACTCTGCCGGGATTGCGCAACAAATGTTCGAGCAGGCCGAATTCTTTTGCCGTGAGGGGGACGTCCACCTTTTTTACGGTGACTTCATGCCGCGCGAGATCCATGACAAGATTGCCATAGCGATATTGGGACGGGCTCTCGTCCGGTTTCCGCTCAAGCCGTCGAAAGAGGGCCTTGATGCGGGCCACCAGCGTCTTGGGACTGAACGGTTTGGTGACGTAGTCGTCGGCCCCCAGCTCCAGGCCGATGATACTGTCCGACTCCTCGGCTTTGGCGGTCAACATGATGATGGGGAGCATCGCGGTCTCCGGCGCCGAGCGAAGGCGTTTACAGACTTCCAGTCCATCGATCTCCGGCAGCATCAAGTCGAGGACGACCAAATCCGGCTTTTCCTGTTTCACCTGCCGGAGGCCTTCCGTGCCGGTCGAGGCCGATAGGGTTCGAAAGCCCTCTTTCTCCAAATACAGTTTGACCAGTTGGAGAATGTCGCGCTCGTCTTCGACGATGAGGATTTTCTTGCTTGCAGGTATGGACATAGCTAGTCTCGTGAGCCTACGAGGGAGAGAGCATGGTGTCAAGACGGATAGCAAAGAAGGCGTGGGCCAATTCTGTTGACGGAACCCGCTGCTCTGACGTAAGGTGGACGCCAGTGTTCTGTGAGTCTGTGGATGGGGAAGTGGCCCTGTATTAGTCAAGGAGAGGGGATGGTTATGAAGATTTATCTCGCCAATCCACGCGGGTTTTGCGCCGGAGTCGACAGGGCCATCGATATTGTCGACCTCTCGCTCAAAAAGTATGGGGCGCCGATCTACGTTCGGCATGAAATCGTCCATAGCCGTCACGTTGTGAACTCACTCCGGACCAAGGGCGCTGTGTTTGTGGAGGAATTGGGAGAAGTGCCGGAAGGTTCGGTCGTGATCTTCAGTGCCCACGGGGTTGCCAAGTCTGTGTGGGATGAAGCGAATCGGCGGCGGCTGCACGTGATCGATGCCACCTGTCCGCTGGTCATTAAAGTGCACAACGAGGTCAACCGCGACTACACCCAGGGGTACGATCTCATTCTCATCGGCCATGCCGGCCACCCCGAGGTGATCGGGACGCTCGGGCAGATCCCGGACAAGTTCCATCTGGTTTCTTCCGTGGAAGATGTCGAGAAGCTGCAGGTTGAGAACGCCCATGATCTTTCGTACGTGACGCAAACTACCTTGAGCGTCGATGAGTGCCGGGATATCGTCGGTGCGCTTCACAAGCGGTTCCCGCACATCAAGGGACCGCACCAGGAAGATATTTGTTACGCGACGCAGAATCGCCAGAATGCGGTGAAGGAACTCTCTTCGCTGGTGGATGTCATCCTGGTCATCGGGTCTCCCAATAGTTCGAATTCCAACCGGTTGCGGGAGCTGGGGGAGCGGTGCGGGATTGCATCCTATTTGATCGATGCCGCATCCGACATCGATCCCGCTTGGCTTGCGAATGTGAAAGCAGTCGGGATTACCGCCGGCGCCTCGGCGCCAGAAGTGCTGGTCGAAGAGGTGGTGACCTACCTCAAAACATTTGGGCCTGCAGAGGTTGCAGATCTGACTGTGATCGAAGAAGATGTCGAGTTTCTCCTCCCCAAGGAATTGATCACCATCGAGCCCTCAAGTAAATCTGTCGGAGCTCAGGTAGGGTAATTCCGTTTCTTGCCCCGTTCCCCTCACCAACGGTTGTAGGTGTCTCGCCTGACGCCTACCACCGGCAGTATTTTTCTTTGATTTCCCCCTTGGGTCCGTGCTACAAAATCAACCGTTAATCTCATGTGAGTCTTCTTGGAACGCACTACCGCAAGGGAGTTACCGATGTATTTGAAATCTCTAGAGATGGCGGGGTTTAAGTCGTTCGCGGAAGCCAAGATCGAATTCCCGGATGGTGTCACAGCCATCGTGGGGCCGAACGGGAGCGGGAAAAGTAATGTCGTCGATGCGATTCTTTGGGTGCTCGGTGAGCAGAGCACAAAGGCTCTGCGCAGCGAGAAGATGGAAGACGTCATTTTTAACGGGACCGAAATGCGAAAGCCTCTCGGCCTGTCTGAAGTGTCTCTCGTGATCAGCGGGCTGGATCGGATCACGGTGGATCCCTTGTCCGGTCTTTCGAGCCAGCTGTCGGAATACCAAGAACTCATGATCACGCGCCGCCTGTATCGTAATGGCGAGAGCGAATACCTCATCAATAAGACCGCCTGCCGGTTGAAGGATGTCCGGAGCATCCTGCTGGATACCAGGGCTGGGACAAAGGGACACACCGTCATTGCGCAGGGGCAAATCGATCAGATCTTGAACGCCTCACCGCAAGATCGACGCGAGTTGATCGAAGAAACCGCCGGCATCGTTCGTTACAAGAAACAGAAGGCCGAAGCGTTGCGCAAATTGGATGTGACGCAGCAGAATCTCTTGCGGGTGCGGGACATCGTTGCTGAGGTGAAGAAGCAGTTGAATTCCCTCGAACGCCAAGCGCGGCAGGCGCGGTCCTATCAGACGTTGCATCAAGAGGCCAAGTTGCTGGAAGTTCAGTTGTTGACCAACGAATATCGTCAGTTGCGAGCCACGCTCAAGGAGGTGGAGTCGGAACTGCAGACGTTGGGAGACCATGAGACCGAACGGTCCGCCGAACTGGCGCGTTTGAATACGGAACTTGAGCGGATCAAGCTGGCGATTGCCACCGCGAATGAGGCGATCGGGCAACGGCGTGAGGAACTGTCGAAGGTTGAACAGCAACAGGCGCGGGCGCTGACGGCCGCCGAAGTCGAACGTAATCGGGGAGAACTCTACGAACAGCAGCAGAGCCAGGGAAGGGAAGAACTCGGACGCCTCACTCAGGAACAGCAGCAGGGTGCGGCGGAGGCTGCGGCCCTCGAAGATGCGTTGGCCACGCTCGAACGTGAATGTGCGGAGCGGGAGCAGGTGTTCGAGACACTCGACCGGGAGATGAAGGTGCTGGTCCATCAACGGGCCGCGGCTTTGTCTGAAGAGGAACGGGGGCGTTTGGACGTACTCAACCTGGCAGTATTGGTTGCGAATGCTGAGCAGACGCTGGAGCAATTGGCCGCGCGCATTCAAGAGGCGGCGGATCGAGAAGGTAAGCTGGCTCGTGAGCGGGAAGACTTTCAGTTGCAACATGTCACGGCAACGGACAAACGCCAGGCATTTCAACAGGCCTTCCATGAGACGGAGCAGTCGATTATCGATCTGCGTCGCCGGCTACAAGGTGTCGAGGAAGGAAGCGGGCATGTGTCGGCCGAGTTGGCTGAAGTCGACCAGTTGGTATTTCGTCAGTCGGAAGAGGTGGCCGCAGTGGACTCTCATCTCAGAGCGCTGCAAGGCGTGCTGCAAGAAGACATGGGCTATGGGCGGCGAGGCGACGAAGAATCGACGGCGCTCAAAGCCTGTACCGGAGTTCACGATGCCATCGTCGAGTGGCTGGTCGTGCCTCCCGGATGGGACCGGGCGGTAGAAGCGATCTTGGGCGAACGAGTCAGGGGATGGTTCGTCGATAACCCTGCTGCCGCCTGCGAGGCGATCGAGTTTCTCAAGGGGAAAGATCTCGGGCGCGGGACCTTCATTCCTCAGCAGCCTCGCTGGACGACTCGGGATACGGCGCCTCACGCTTGGTGGGCTGCTGTGGCTGGCCGGCCCGGTGTGGTCGGGCGCGCGGTCGATTTGATCCAGGTGGAGGGGCGGCGCGAGGCGGCCCGTGATTATCTTTTCGATCGAATGATATTCGTCGATACACTCAAAGATGCCGCGACTCTGTGGGAGCAACAGCCCTGTGCGGCTCCCGATGGCCCCATCCTCGTGACGCGTGCAGGAGAGATTCTGGATGCCGCCGGGGTGGTGACCGGTGGGCAGGCCAGTGCAACGGGAGGCTTGCTGCAACGTCGCCGAGAGGTGCTTCACTTGGAAGCCCAGAGCGTCTCGCTGACGGGATGCATCGAAGAAGGAAAACAGCGGCGGGAACGATTGCTGGCGCAGGGACAGGAGTTGCGCGAGCAGAGCCGGCAACTCTCGGAATCGCTGCGTGATGCCGAAATGCAGGGACTTTCGCTACAGAAAGACGAAGCTGGGCTTCAGCATGTGCTGGGAGATCTTGCCCTGCGGATCGATACATTGATGGACGATGCGCGGCGAGGCTCAGCGGAAGCGCAGCGGCTCAATCAGGAAATGCGCTCCTGCGAAGCACAGCTTGCGCAGTGGATTGCGGAGAAGGCCGGCCAGGACGCCGGGCTTAGTCGTGTGCGCGAGCGGGTGGGGCAGATCGATCATGGCATGCAGGGGCTGCAGCAGCGATTCACCGAGGCGCAATTGGTGGCGCAGGACATGCGGACGACTCGTGAGCATCGCCATCGCGATCTTCTGCGGATTCAGCAACAGCAACAAGATGCGACCGTACGCATTGAGACGCTGACGCGCCATGTCGACGGGCTTGCGGCCTCGATCGAACAGAGCCTGGTTGAGCGTGAGCGCCAGGAAGCCTGTTGTCGAGAGTTCGGCGAGTCGGCAGTCCAGGTCAAGGCTCGGCTGGTCGAGGGACAGGAGCTACAGGCGCAGGACATGGCGGCGGCGCAGCAGCTCGATGCCGGGCTGGAGGATGTTCGCCGCGCCGTGTCGTCCCTACGCGAATCCCGCATGGCGGTGGAGGTCAAGAAAGCGGAAATTCGAATGCAGCTGGGGACTGTAGAATCCACGCTCTTGGGAACGTACCAGGTCGCCCCGGCGACGCTGATGGAATCACCGGCCGCCGAGATGACATCCGAACAGCTGTCCATGGGAGAGGAGCCGATCCCGGAAGGCCAACCGGCAGTCGATGAAGTCGTGCTTCGGGAGCAGCTGCAGAAGATTCGCGAGAAGCTCGAGCGCCTGGGGCCGATCAATTTGGCGGCCATTCATGAACATCAAGAGTTGGATGAGCGGTATCGGTTCCTGACGACGCAGGAGCAAGACCTCTCTGCATCCATTGGCTCGCTGAAAGAAATCATTCAACGCATCAACCGCACCACGAAAGACATGTTTGCCGGCACTTTTGCCGAGCTCCAGCAGAAATTCAGCGAGGTGTTTGTGAAGTTTTTCCCGGGCGGCCGGGCCGAGTTACAGCTGGTCGAAGCGCCGGCGGATGAAACGGTAGAAGGGGCTGGACCGCAGGAGCCGGGGGTCGATATCGTGGTGCAGCCTCCGGGCAAACGCTTGAAGAGTATGACCATGCTTTCGGGCGGTGAGAAAACCTTGACGGCGATGGCCTTGCTCTTCGCGAGCTTCTTGATCAGACCGACGCCGTTCTGTATTCTCGACGAAATCGACGCGCCGCTGGACGAAGAAAACATCGGGCGTTTTACCGCGGTTTTGCATGAACTTTCCGAAGGCGCACAGTTTATGGTCATTACCCATAGCAAGCAGACGATGGCTATTGCAGACTCGTTATTTGGAGTCACTATGGAAGAACCTGGCATCTCAAAAATCGTCTCAGTGAGGCTGGGCAATTTGCAGCCGGCTTAAGTACGGCAGACCGGCAAAAACATCTGTACTTCAGCGGGCTTCCGTCGCTGGTTTCTTGACGGCAGAGTAGGGGGTCTGCTATATACCCCACGATAGAAAGATCTATAGGCATGCCGCTTGTAGGTCGAGCATATTTACAGGGGCGAAGCGAGTCATCCGCCTTGTCCCATCTACGTTCAGTTTTCACAGACCGATACATATGAAGCTGATTCGAGCGCTTCTGGATCGTCTATCCGATAGCCTCTTCGTTTCTGTTCCGGAGAGGCTGGGGTTGGCGACTGAGCTGTCCAACGTTCCGCCGCTGCGTCTGGTGTCGGACAAATCCACACCCTTGGCATCCGTCGACGCGTCGACACGTCGCTCCACCAGCCATTCAATCAGTCAAGTGGACGTGCTCGACGACGCCGTTCGGCGCAGTCAAGCTTGGTTTTTGTCGAGACAACATGCCTCAGAGGGATACTGGGTTGCGGAGCTCGAAGCCGATACGACACTGACCGCTGAATATCTCATGTTGCGGCGGTTTCTTGCTCGGATCGATCCCGAACGAGAGCGCAAGGCGGTTCGCTATCTCCGTGCCATGCAATTACCCGACGGTGGGTGGCCGATTTTCTACGGGGGGCCCTCGGAGATCAGCGCGTCGGTGAAAGCTTATTTCGCCTTGAAGGTGAGCGGGGTGTCTGTAGATGAGCCCTTCATGGTGCGAGCCAAGGACTGTATCCTCGCGAAGGGTGGAGTTGTCCAAACAAATGTGTTTACCAAGATCGCGCTGGCGCTGTTCGACCAATACGATTGGGAAGGCGTCCCTCACATGCCGGTTGAGCTGATGCTGCTTCCGAAGGGATTCTATTTTAACATCTATGCCATTTCATATTGGTCCCGCGCCGTCTTAACCCCATTGCTGATCATCTTCGCGCACCGGCCGGTGTGTAAGATCCCGCGAGAGCAGGGGATTGATGAGTTGTATCTCATCCCACGCAAGGAGATCCGCTATTGGAAGTTCCCGCCGTTCAACAAAGATCAAAAGTGGTTCACCCCGCACAACTTCTTCGTCGCGTTAGATGCGATACTGAAACTGTACGACCGGATGCCTCTCATGTGGCTACGCGAAAAAGCGTTGCATCGCGCCGCGACATGGATGCTGGAACACATCAAGGGTAGCGGTGGGCTGGGAGCGATTTATCCGGCCATGGGGAATTCGATTATGGCCCTTCGTTGCCTCGGTTATGAGGTCGACGATCCATTGGTGCGGAAGGCGCTGCATGAGATCGAATCGTTGGAAGTCTACGACACGGTGTCGATCGGCGAACAGCGACTCGAGGCCTTGCATCTCCAGCCCTGCGACTCTCCAGTCTGGGATACGGCATTGCTGATGAACGCCCTTATAGAAACCGGGATGCCGCAGGACCACCCATCCCTCCAGAAAGCGGCTGCGTACTTGGTCTCGCGCCAAACGAAAACGGTTGGAGATTGGAAGGTCTCGTCTCCCGATGCGGAACCGGGAGGCTGGTACTTCCAGTCTGAGAACGAGTTCTATCCCGATGTCGATGACTCGGCTGTCGTATTGATGGCGCTGTCGAAAGTCCGGATGGCTCAAACCGCCGAGCTACAAGATTCCATCCGGCGGGGAGCGAATTGGGTACTCGCCATGCAAGGGTCTGATGGCGGGTGGGGCGCGTACGACAAGGATAACAATCGCGTCGTCTTCAACTATATCCCATTTGCCGACCACCATGCTTTGCTCGATCCAAGCACATCCGACTTGACCGGACGCTGTCTCGAGATGCTTGCGGCGTTGGGCTACGATCAGACGCATCCCGCTGTGGCGCCGGCCCTTAGATTTCTCAAGCAAGAGCAGGAGCCCGACGGCAGTTGGTACGGCCGGTGGGGCGTCAATTATATTTACGGTACCTGGTCCGTCCTGGCAGGCCTTCGCGCGATTGGAGTGGATCTCTCGGAACCCTATATCCGCCGTGCGGTAGCCTGGCTTGAGTCGAAGCAGAATCCTGATGGCGGATGGGGCGAGTCATGTCTTTCTTACGGCGACGATCCTGAGTGGAGCGGAAAAGGGGACAGTACGCCTTCTCAAACCGCGTGGGCCATTATGGGACTTATGTCTGCCGGGATGACCGATGCCTTCAGCGTTGCTCGCGGCGTCCAATATCTGCTGCGTCAGCAAATGAAAGATGGATCTTGGGAAGAGGTTCGCCATACAGGGACCGGATTCCCCCGGGTGTTTTATCTCCGCTACCATTGGTACTGCCAATACTTTCCGTTGTGGGCTTTGGCGATGTACCGGAATCTTCGGACGCGCGGGAAGATGCGGGCCGACGAAGTCCGGCAGCAGGTACTCGCATCCGGCTGTCATCGAGCCGATCGTTGAACAGTCCTCCGGCGTCATCCGTTGGCGCAGGACACCCTCTCTCAGGATCTTCGGGAAACCCCATCGCCATTTTTGCCGCGACTGGCTGGGAGCTCCAGGCCGTTCGGCGCGCCCTTTCGGCGGATCGTGTGACGACCATTGCGGGAGTCCGCTGTCACATTGGACAGCAGGGGGATCGCACGTACTGGCTTATCCAAACCGGCGTCGGCCCCGTTGCGGCCGGCACTGTGGCAGGGAGGGTGCTGAGCGCACAGGCGATGTCGCTGGTCATGTCTACGGGTTTTGCCTGCGCGCTTGTTCCGGCTCAAGTGGGAGATCTCATCGTCGGTACGGCAGTATCTTCTGTGCATGGTGAGGGAGCCTGGACGCTGGGGGACGATCATGTGCTCTGCGACGGGGCTGTACGGGACGGCATTCTTATCGTGGCACGGGACGCAGGGATGGCCGTAAGGATAGGAACAGTCGTATCCTCTGCAACTGTGGTGTGGCAGGCCGAAGAGAAGCGCCGGTTACAACGTGCGACCGAGGCGACCGGGCTCGATATGGAAAGTGCAGCGGTGGCGGCGGTGGCCCAGGAACGAGGCCTGCCGATGGCGATCGTGCGGACGGTCTCCGATCTGGCGGATGAAGATCTCCCCCTTGACTTCAATCTGTTTCTCAGGCCCACTGGCTGGGTCAAAGGGATACAGGCGATCATCGTCCGTCCGTCCAGCCTCGTGGGGCTGAATCGGCTACGAAAACAGAGCCGGGTGGCAGCGGATCGACTGACAGAATGGTTTCATCTCTATGCGGAATCAGACAGCAAATCTCTTCGACCGTCCGGGTAATCCATGACGAACGTGGTTGAGCAGCTTGGGGCATGGGCCGTCACTCGCGTAAGGGAGATGGGCCGCATGCTCTTATTTGTGCTGTCGGCGTTTGCCTGGCTGGCGCGGCCTCCGTTTCGATTCCATCAAATCATGAAACAGATCCATTTTATCGGGTATAAATCCACGTTTGTCGTCGTGCTCACCGCGGGGTTTACGGGAATGGTGCTGGCGCTGCAAGGCTATTACAGTTTGCGGAAATTCGGTTCCGAGGGGTTGCTGGGCTCCGCGGTGGCGTTGAGCATGATTCGAGAGTTGGGGCCGGTGCTGGCTGCATTGATGGTGACCGCGCGGGCTGGATCAGCCATGACAGCTGAGATCGGCATCATGCGGATTACGGAGCAGGTCGATGCGCTCGACACCATGGCGATCAGCCCCATGCAATATCTGATTGCACCGAAAGTGGTAGCAGGCGTGATCGGGGTTCCGTTGCTCGTGGCCATATTTGACGTAGTCGGTATTTATGGCGGCTCCCTTGTCGGAGTGGATTTGTTGGGAGTGAACGAAGGGGCCTATTGGAACTCGGTACAATCGGCCGTGGAATGGAAAGACGTCTATGGCGGCATTCTCAAGTCGATCAGCTTTGGGCTGATTATCAGTTGGGTTTGCTGCTATAAAGGGTTCTACACGAGGCAGAGCGCCGAAGGGCTTGGGAGCGCGACGACGGAGGCGGTGGTTTTGTCGTCGATACTCATACTTGTCTGGGACTATTTCCTCACCTCAGTCTTGCTCTAACACCTATGATCAGGCTGGTCGGTGTCGAAAAAAAATTTGCTGATCAGCCGGTCCTGCAAGGGGTTGATCTCACCATCCCTGTCGGCAAGCTGACGACCATCATCGGGGGGAGCGGATCGGGAAAGAGTGTGCTCCTCAAGCATATGATAGGGCTCCTGCAGCCGGATCGTGGTGAAATATGGATTGACGATGTGGAGATCTCTCGGTTGTCCGGCACGCGTTTGAACGATGTGCGGAAACGGTTTGCAATGCTCTTTCAGGGCGCAGCGCTGTTCGACTCGCTCTCGGTTTTCGAGAATGTGGCGTTTCCATTGCGGGAGAAGTTGCGCATGAAGGGCTTGGAGGTGGGGCGACGCGTTGAGGAGAAGTTGGAAGAAGTTGGCTTGGCGGGGATGGGGCACAAGTTTCCTGCCGAGTTAAGCGGTGGTATGCGAAAACGGGCAGGATTGGCACGGGCGTTGGTCATGGAGCCGGAAATTATCCTTTTCGATGAGCCGACGACGGGGTTAGACCCTTTACTGGCTAAGTCGATTCACGATTTAATTGTGGCCATGCAGCGGCGGTTCGGTTTTACGGCGGTCATGGTCAGCCATGAAATTCCGGAGATCTTCGCGATTTCCGATTGGGTGGCGATGCTTCGGAAAGGCAAGATCGTATTGATGGCCACGGCCGCTGAGTTTCAGCGAACCACCGATCCGGAAATTCAAGAATTCATTTCAGTCGGTGGAACTGTGGTGCTGCCTGGATCGATGGTTGGGTGAGAGGGGAGTAGCAAGGATGGAAAAGACCAAGTTGGAGATGGTGGTCGGTGTGTTCGTGCTCGTCGGCATGTTGTGTCTCGGCTATTTGTCGATCAAGCTTGGGAAGCTCGAGTTGGTCGGCGGCGACGTCTATGAAGTCGAGGCGCAGTTTACCAGCGCATCAGGACTCAAACCCGGTTCGGCAATCGAAATCGCCGGCGTCGAAGTTGGCAGGGTCCGAGGGATTACGCTCATTGAGGATCGCGCGAAGGTGAAACTGGCGGTCAACAAAACCGTCAAGCTCTATACGGACACCTTTGCATCCATCAAAACGCGTGGCATCATCGGAGAGAAATTTTTGGCCCTGTCTCCAGGAGGGGGCGGTGATCCGCTCAAGCCGGGTGATACAATACGCGATACCGAAGCGGGCCTCGATCTTGAGGAGTTGGTAAGCCAGTATGTGCATGGCAAAGTGAAATGAGCTAGGGCCTGTTAACACTAACGGCCATTATTTATGCGATACTGCGGACATGGAAATCACCGACGCTCAGTATCGCCACATCGAGCCGTGTTTGCCGACGCCACGCGGCAACGTGACGCTCGACAATCTGCAGGTGCTCAACGCCATCTTGTACGTCGCCGAACAGGGGTGCAAATGGCGCGGGCTGCCCAAGCGATTCGGCAATTGGCACACCATCTATACGCGCATGAATCGGTGGTCGAAGAGCGGGGTGCTGGATCGCGTCTTTGCCCAGTTGCAGCACGCACAGATCCTCCGCGTGAAAATCGAAGCCGTCGCCTTGGACAGCACGATCGTCAAGGTCCATCCGGATGGCACGGGGGCGTTAAAAAAAACGGCCCGCAAGCCATTGGCCAGTCCCGCGGCGGATGGACGACCAAGATTCATCTGGTTGCCGCGGATGCTCGAACGGCCCTAGCGTTTGCCCTGTCTCCGGGCCAGGCCCACGATGCGCCCGAGGGACGACTGCTGCTGCAACGCGTCGGTCGCATACCGCGCCCGATTCCCCTGTTGATGGATCGGGCGTATGAAGGCGATGCGACGCGGCAATTGGCCGTAGATTTAGGGTATATGCCGGTGGTGCCGCCCAAGCAGAATCGACTCGCACCATGGGACTACGATCAAGCCCTGTATAAACGACGCAATGAGATCGAACGGCTGTTTCGCCGGCTCAAGGGATTTCGGCGCCTCTTCACGCGGTTTGAAAAACTCGATGTCCTGTTCGTCGCATTCATCAATTTCGCGTTGATCGTCGAGGGCCTACGTTAGTGTTAACAGGGCCTAGCTGGTTTGTCTGGTTCATTTGGTTTGTTTTGTTTATTTGGTTGGTTTTGTTCATCTGGTTAGTTTCATTCAACCAAATAACCAGACCAACTAAATAAACGAAATAACATCTTGAGACAGATGGAGGATACATGGAGATCGAGGGATCTGCGGCTGCATTGGCGAAGAGATGGAGTTGGGGGAGGCTCGCAAGCGGGGCAGTCTGTCTGCTGTTACTGCTTGGTGGGATAACTGTCGAATCGGCAGTGGCGGGTGGCGCGACTGAGGCTATGAAAGGCACCATCGACGAGATATTGAAGATCGTCCAAGACAAGGAGCTTAAACAGCCTGGGAAAGCTGAGGAACGCCGGCGGCGATTGGAACAGGTTGTTGGGGATCGGTTCGATTATCAGGAAATGTCGAGGCGGGCACTGGGGGCTCCCTGGAATACTCTGTCCGACAAAGACAAGGAAGAGTTTGTCGCATTGTTCAGGACGCTCTTGATCAATTCCTACGCCGATAAGATCGAATCCTATTCCGGCGAAGGTGTGCAGTATATCAATGAACGGACGGAGAAGGACTATGCCGAAGTCAGGACAAAGGTCCTGACCGGCAAGATCGAAATTCCGCTCGACTATCGCTTGCTCAACAAGGGCGACGATTGGCGGGTGTATGACGTGGTGGTAGACGGTGTTAGCCTAGTGAACAATTACCGGGGGCAGTTTTCAAAGATTCTTCGTTCTTCAACCTTCGCCGACTTGCTGGATCAGCTTCGGAAAAAATCCAATAAGACGAACGCCCCATAACTCCTCCCATGAATTCTATGATAAGCCTGCGCGGCTTCATCGCCGTTGCCCTCGTATTCCTCGTAGCGAGTGCCATCGCGCGGCCGGAGCATGCGGGAGCCGGCGTCGAATACTTTCCGATTCCTGCCGTGTCCACCAGCAAGAATGATGGAAACGATGCGGGGTTGATTGTCCCGATTCTGAAGACTGACCCCGACGGAGAGCTCAAATACATCCTTGCCCCGATGCTCATTCATAATTCCATCGTTGGGATGCGTGGGGCGATCAATCTTTTTCGATACGAGCCAGGGGGGCGAGAAATGCGGCTCATCGTATCGGCCGCAGAAAAAATCGAGCGTAAAGTGTTGTTCAGTTACGCCGATCCGGCTTTCAGTCAGGGGCGCTATTCGTTGAATTTTAGCGCCTCATTTTTCAAAAACGCCACCGCTCGGTTTTTCGGCCTAGGGGAGGGGACATCAGAGTCGGAAGAATCGAATTACACCGCGCGTGAAGGACGGGTGAACTGGCGATTCGGGATTCATGTGAATGAGGTGACGCAGATCTCCGTTGGTCAGCGATTTCGCCAAGTAAGCTTGCAGCAGGGCGCGACAGATCTTCCGTTTACGGGTGCTCAGTTCCCCACCGTCGACGGTGTTCAAGGCGAGACGCTTATTTTCGGGAACCGGGCGACGTTCCATTACGATACGCGGGACAGCCTCGTTTCACCCACCGACGGGATGGCCGTTACGGCCTATGCGGAGGTGAACCAGAATATCCGCAACGGCGATCATCCCGTCTATTCACGGTACGAGATGGAAGTGAAGAAGCTGTTTCCCAGTGAATCCAAGCGTGCCATTCTCATCGTGCGGGCGGACCTTCAAGCCACCATCGGGGATCAGGTGCCGTTCTTCGAGCAAAGTTCGTTGGGAGGACAGAACAATCTGCGAGGCTACGGTGTGGATCGCTTTATCGATAAGAATCTTATCGCGTGGAGTATCGAAGAGCGTATTCATCTGGTGCGAACGAAGATTGCAGGGACGACGGCGGACTTTGAAATGGCACCGTTTTTGGACACCGGGCAGGTCTTCAATAGTTTCAATGACGTCACCTTTAAAGACTACCGCATGACTCCGGGTATTGGGTTCCGTGGGCTTGTCAAGCCCAATGTCGTTGGGCGGGTCGACTACGGCTACAGCCGGGAGGGTGGTGCGGTCTTTGCCGGGCTCGACTTCCCTTACTGATTAGGTAGTGGCGTCAGGTTTGCACGAACCGTGGTGCGACCGAATAACTCCAGCCACACTCCTCCCTCCTTTTCTTCCAAGCCTGGACCAGCGGCACAGGCTGCTAATCGGTCCTCCTGTATTTTGCGATCATCACTATTTCAGGCCCCCACCGCTTGAGGGATTGCAAAACACGCCTTTCCCACACTACCCTGCGCAAAATGTTTTGGTACTTGGGGAGTGGGGGGGTGCTGTGAAAGTTCTGTTATTGTTGGTGATTTATCGAGTAGTCTTAGCCGCACTTCTCCTTTCTCTTTTCCTCCCGCCTGCATTGGTTGGGGCGGAAGGGTTCGGCCCATTCCCGGTCAGAAACTTCCAGGCCTTTCAGCAGATGGTGTTGAGTCTTCCCGGCGACCGTGCAGCCGTCGTGAAACCAGGTACGGTCGACGTGCGGTTGGAGCTTGCTGAGACTGCTAGTGTCTATAACGATAATACGCCGCCGATCAACGTGGCGGTAAAATTCGAAACCCTCAGGTCCGGGCTCTTCCTTCGTTATGGCGCCACTGAAAAACTTGAGCTTGGGTTGGAAATACCGGTACTCTACCGGTATCAGGGCTTTATGAACGGAGCCATTTCAGCGACCGAGAGGGCAACTACTGGCGAGAATCCGGCACGAGCGGCGTTTAAGAACAGCAACTTTTTGTTCAATGTCACTCGGAACGGACAAACGATTATGAATGGAGGCCCTGGTGCGATGGGGCTAGGGGATACGACGCTGATGAGTAAGTATCAGCTCTTGACGGAAGGGGCAGTGATGCCGGCTGTGTCGCTCCGTGGCGCAGTGAAATTACCGACGGGTGATCAAACGGCTTTTTTCGGAAGCGGGAGTCCGGATTTCGGATTGGGTCTAGCGGCTGAGAAGCTTGTGGCTGGCCGATGGTTGTTCTATGCGAACCTGACCGGAGTTGTCCCGACCGGCACCATAGCAGGTTTTGGCCTACGGCCCACTCTGTCAGGACTTGCCGCCATCGAATACCTCTGGTCGAATAATCTGTCGATCACGACCCATTTTAACTATTATTCGTCGCCATTTTCCGGGACCGGCTCACCTGTATTCGACCAAAGTGTTACAGAGTCAGTCCTGGGGTTCAGCTATCGTGTAGTCCCGCACTTCTTGTGGCAAGTGTATGCGGTGGAAAATCTCGACTTTATTACCGGGAGTGCTGCAGACTTCACCCTTTCAACAGTCCTCACCTATCGGTTCGAGCCAAGCTCGAGTCGCCAATGATCTGGTCCATTGGCTAACCTCTTGACAACATGGGACTCCCATGTGAAACTCACCCCTGCGAGCGTCCAAGTTGTTACACTGCTTCATCAGTACTAATCTGAATCTGAACCCAGCTGGTTGTCCAGGCGCGTGCACTGACGTAACAAAGGAGCCTCTGCCATGTCGATTTTAAAGACCATACAAAGCCCGGCGGATCTGAAACGGTTATCACCGACGCAGTTTCCTGCCTTATGCCAGGAACTGCGAGAGCAGATTATCGGTGTGGTATCCAACGTTGGAGGGCACCTCGCGTCCAACCTCGGGGTGGTCGAATTAACGGTCGCATTGCACTATCTGCTCGATACCCCCAAGGATAAGATCGTGTGGGACACCAGCAATCAGGCCTATGTGCATAAGCTGTTGACCGGGCGTCGCGAGGGATTCCACACGCTCCGGCAGTATGGAGGGATGAGCGGCTTTTGCAAGCGTGAGGAAAGCGAATACGATACGTTTAATGCCGGTCATGCGGGAACCGGAGTATCCGCGGCCTACGGCATGGTCGAGGCGCGTGAGCAGTTGAAACAGCAACACAAGGTTGTGTGTATCGTTGGCGACGGCGCCATGACAGCCGGTATGACGCTGGAGGGCCTGCACCATGCCGGAGGGCTGGGAAAAGATTTTCTGGTCATCCTGAATGACAACCAAATGTCTATCTCGAAAAATGTCGGCGCCATCTCCTCCTATTTGAACCGGACCTTCACCGGTGAGTTTTATGCCAAGATGCGGGAGGAAACGGGGCAACTGCTGGGGAAAATCCCCCATATCGGATCGGACATGCAGAAACTGGCTCGACGGGCTGAAGAGTTGGCCAAGGGTGCAATCCTTCCCGGGCTGCTTTTTGAAGAGCTTGGGTTCAGGTATGCGGGACCGATTGAAGGACATAACTTCGAGCACCTGCTGCCGACCTTGGAAAACATGTTGAAGATGAAGGGGCCGGTGTTGCTCCATGTCATTACGAAAAAAGGGTTGGGCTATGAGCCTGCGGTGAAGAATCCGGTATGGTTCCACGCCTGCCCGCCTTTTGTCAGAGAAACCGGGGCGCCGGCAAAGAAAGCGGCGCGGCCATCCTATACCCAGATCGCTATCGAATCGTTGGTCAAGCTGGCCCGAAAGGACAAGCGGATCGTCGCGATTACGGCTGCGATGTGCGAAGGGACCGGCCTCAATATTTTCGAGAAAGAATTTCCAAACCGGCTCTATGACGTGGGGATTGCCGAGCAGCACGCAGTGACATTCGCCGCAGGTCTTGCCACGCAGGGTCTCCGTCCGGTGGTGGCGATGTATGCCACATTTTTACAGCGGGCGTACGACCAGGTGGTCCACGATGTCGCCACGCAAAATCTTCCGGTGACGTTCTGCATTGATCGCGGCGGGTTGGTTGCGGAAGACGGGACGACACACCATGGCGCATTCGATTATGCGTTTCTGCGCCATGTGCCGAACATGGTCGTCATGGCGCCGAAGGATGAAAATGAATTGCAGCACATGATGAAAACCTGCATCCAGTATGACGGGCCTGCCTCGGTGCGGTATCCGCGCGGACAGACCCTGGGCGTCACGATGGATCCGGAACCGAAGGCCTTGCCGATCGGGAAGGGCGAGTTGCTGCGCGATGGTACGGAGGTGGCAATTGTGGCCATCGGTGTGCCGGTCGCTCATGCGGTGACGGCGGCGAAACGGCTTGAGGAAGAAGGTATTTCCACGGCGGTGGTGAATGCGCGTTTCGTGAAGCCGCTGGATCAAGACTTGATTGTTGAGGTGGCGAAGCGCGTTCGATACGTGGTCACGGTCGAAGAAGGCAGCAAGATGGGCGGGTTTGGCTCAGCCGTTCTCGAAGCCCTGTCCGATGCCGGGGTGACGGATGTGACGACGAAAATCCTGGGGTTGCCGGATCGGTACATCGAGCAAGGACCGCAGGACTTCCTGCGCGAACGATATGGGTTGACGGCGGAAGGCATCTACCAGAGCGTGAAGGAGCTCATCGGGAAGACACCGGCTTCCTCACGAGAGAGGTTTGCCTTGGCCACATCGGCCGATCATCTGCCGCATGGGGATGAGCAGGGGAGCTGATAGAGGACGTGAGGGGTGAAGGGTTAGGGGTGAGGCGAGAGTAGTCGAATGCATATTACGAGACGAAAAACCAGACAGATTCAAGTCGGCAAGCTCAAGATCGGCGGAGACGCGCCCGTGTCCGTGCAGTCGATGTGCTCCACCGACACGCGCGATACTGCGGCGACAATCGAGCAAATTCGCCAGCTGGAGGCCGCAGGGTGCGAAGTGATTCGCGTGGCTGTACCGGACGACGAAGCGGCGGCAGCGTTGCCCAAGATCAAAGCGGCGATGACCGTGCCGCTGATCGCGGACATCCATTTCGATCATCGGCTGGCATTGAAAGCGGCTGCGGTCGTGGATTGTGTCCGGATCAATCCGGGCAACATCGGGGCCTGGTGGAAAGTGGAAGAAGTCATTAAGGCCGTGAATGATCGCGGCATTCCGATCCGCGTGGGTGTCAACGGCGGCTCGCTGGAACGGGATCTGTTGGATAAGTACGGGTGGCCATCCCCTGAAGCCTTGGCCGAGTCGGCGCTCAACGCCGTCCACGCGCTGGAAGACGTGGGATTCACGAACATGAAGGTGTCGCTGAAGGCGTCGGATGTGCACCATGCGATCGATGCCTATTGGTTATTTGCGCATCAGTCCGACTATCCGGTGCACATCGGTATTACCGAGGCAGGAACGGCGATGACCGGGGCGGTGAAATCCACCATGGGCCTCGGGTATTTGCTCTCACAGGGGATCGGTGACACCTTGCGCGTATCGCTCGCGGCAGATCCGGTCGAAGAAGTGAAGGTGGGGTTCGAGATCTTGAAGTCGCTCGAACTGCGCCATCGGGGGATCAATGTCATCGCCTGTCCGACTTGCGGTCGCGTGGAGATCGACGTGGTGAAGCTGGCCAACGAACTGGAAAAGAAGCTGGGCCATATCAAGACTCCGCTCAATGTGTCGGTCCTCGGCTGTGTCGTGAACGGGATCGGCGAAGGGAAGGAAGCGGATATCGGAATTGCCGGCGGCGAAGGCAAAGGCATCCTGTTCAAGAAGGGTAAGCTCGTCCGAAAGGTGCCGATTGAAGAATTGATGGACACCTTGATTTCAGAGGTCGAGCTGATGGCCAAGGAAAAAGACGCCGAAACAAATGGAGAGGCCATAGCTCCTTCGAGTGAAGGATGGGAGTCGATGAGCCCTCAGTCGGATGAGCCTTCGACGCTCGGAAAAGAAATCCCCGTGTTGCCCAACCGCTGATCACACATCTGCTCTCCCTCTCTTCATAATCCCCTGCTCACAGGCTGCGTGAAAACCATGTAGGTACGCCAGAGCTTCACAGGTCCGCACGTTTGGGGCAACAGCAGCACATCGCCAGGATGCTCAAAAAGGCGACCTTCTCACCCGCCCAACCCTGGCGCGCCAAGACGCGCCCTGCCCCAGGCAAGGCCGCAGCAAGCGAAGAGGCGAGGCGTACGCTGCGGTACGTTGAGCCTCTGAGCGCGGCGAGAACGAAGCTGGCGGATTTTTTGAGCATCCTGCCAAAGTGTACGTTGAGATATCGGAACTAGCCCCGCTATAATGCGCGCAGGGCGCCGTACCCAAGTGGTTAAGGGAGCAGTCTGCAAAACTGCGATGCAGCGGTTCGACCCCGCTCGGCGCCTCCACTGCGCACTTCGTGCGCGGTCTGTCTGGTGAATTTGGTTTCTCTGGTCTATTTCGTTAGTGAAATCCTGTGAAGCGTTTAACAGTCTCAAACCCTCGCCACGCGTAGGTTATCTCTTGCCTCTTATGACATTCGTGAAACCTCAGAGAAGATAGCACTCCCCTGCTGGCCATCGGACTCCCTGCCTCTCGGAGCGACCCTTCCGGGCTGCGCCTCGGTGGGTCCCCTCTCCTTCGGCAAGGTCGGCAATGGCCGACAGGGGAGTGCATAGTCAAGTGACGACCCTCATTGCTTTCCCCAGCGTGGGAACGGTGTCGATCGTCCGAACTGCCCTGGTGGAAGGCGCTGACAGAAGGGTTCAGGCGGTGTCGGCTTCATGTGGCGACGACAGACCGCAAGCTGGAAGAGGTGCTCGCTTGGTTCTCACAAGCCATGGGGTCTACGCTCGCGGCTCTCTTATTGTGCGATGGGACCCGAATGGATAACCAAAGTGACTCAGGCTGGATCGAGCCGCTGGAAGCCACAGCATTATCAGCTGATGAAGAAACAGACACCCAAACGTCCGTATCTGCTGAAGGGGACCTGAACTGGATTGGAATTAATTTTTCTCGATCTCCGTCGTGTCTCGAGACGGTGAACGACGTGGGGGGTGAGCCCCCCCCACGTGAATCGAGCACTACAACCGGCAGGCACCGCACAGTGCGCTGGGGATACGGGCGACTGAGGAATTCTCTGCGGAGTGGTTAATCAAAAAAAGACACGACCGGTCCACAATTAATCAGGGCGCTCCAGAACATCTCATCGAACTTTCAGTATGCATCGCCGGCATATCGGCATTGACACGCTACGCTTATAGTCGTGATACTGAAGCGTAAATAGAGCCTAGAGTAAGCGATCCTGTACATGCCGATGCTGTTCTTCCTCAAAGGTTAACTACTTGATGAACACTTCTCTGGAGAGTCACCCCATACGGCGCGTGATGGTCGGTACCGACCGCTCTGAAACCGCCGACCGGGCCGTCCACTGGGCCGCTGTGTTCGCCCACCGCTACGACGCAGAGCTGTTCGTAGTACAGGTGGTGGTGCCGCAGTATCCGTCCGCCACAGAATTCGGCGCAGCCGAACAAACACGCGCTGATGCTGCGAACAATGACTTGGCGCACTTCGCGCGGCAGGTCGCCGGGGAGCGCGGTCATGCCCTGGTTGTTATCGATCTGGATCCGGCCTTGGCGATCGTCCGCGCCGTTGAGCAGGAAGCCATCGATGTCCTGGTGGTCGGCAATTTTGGCATGGCGGGGCGAAAGGAGTTTTTGCTCGGTAACATACCGAACCGTATCAGTCACAGTGCCCACTGCACCGTGATTATTGTGAACACCTTGCACTCTACTGACGAGCCTGCTTCGGACTCGGTGCGACCACACCGACCGAAGGTCGATATTCCGTCTTTTGAGCCTCGGCTGGTCGCGCGTGCGACCCACATCGCCACCGTGATGGCGAAGCACGGTCTCAAAGAACTGTTCGGTCAATCCGGCGAACGGGACGTGACCATCCGCCGCCAGCAGGCCAAGCGTCTACGAGAAGCTCTGGAAGAATTGGGTCCGACATTTTCGAAACTCGGACAAGTGTTGTCGACCAGACCGGATCTCCTTCCAGTCGAGTACATTGAAGAACTGACCCTGTTGCAGAGCCACGTGCCGCCAATGCCCGAGAGCGAGGTTGTCCGGGTCTCGGAGCAGGAATTGGGAGTACCGTGGGAGGATGTGTTCGAGTCGATCGATCCGAAGCCCCTCGCTGCCGGCACCATCGCTCAGGTCCATCGGGCCACCCTCGAAAACGGCGATCGGGTCGTCATCAAGGTTCAGCGCCCTACGGCTCGCGCCGAGATCGAACAGGATCTCGCCCTCCTCGAAGTGTTTGCCGAAAAAGTAGGAAAGCGTCCCGCGCTCAATCAGGTGATCGACATGGAGGCCGTGTTCAAGCATCTCTCCACGTCGCTGCAGCGTGAACTCGACTTCCGTCAGGAGGCCGACAACATCGGGCGGATGCAGGGTGTGCTCGCAGATTATCATCGTCTTGCCGTGCCGGCGGTGCACCGGGATCTGTCCACGTCACGATTATTGGTGATGGAAGAGATCCAGGGCATCCCGATCAAGCAGGCGCCGGCAGGTTCCGAGCGCGTAGAGGCCGCCCGTCAACTGCTGGAGAGTTACTACAAACAAATCATCGTCGATGGCTTCTTCCATGCCGATCCCCACCCTGGGAATTTGATGTGGTGGAAAGACCGCATCTACTTTCTCGATTTCGGGATGGTCGGCGCGATCGGCGCCGATCTCCGCGAACATCTGCTGCTCATGTTGATGGCGCTGTGGCAGGAAGATGCCGCGTTTCTTACCGATGTCACGCTGATGATGACTGGCGCCGTGAATCGCAGGGACCTCGATGTGCCAAAGTTTCAAAGTGAAGTCGGGGACGTGATGGCAAAATTTCGCTCTGCAGACCTTTCAGAGATGCAGATCGGGCCGATTCTGCAAGAAATGAGCGTGGTCTCACTACGGCATGGAGTCCCGTTACCGGCCTCGCTCACGCTTGCCATCAAGGCACTTGCGCAGGTGCAACTGGCGACTGCCGAACTTGATCCGACACTCGATCCATTCGAAGTAGCCGGCAAGTTCTTGATGCGCTCGGTGGTCAAGCGCATGGGCACCGTCCTCAATCCAAAGACCCTGGTGTATCAATCGCTCAAGTTCAAGGTACGGGCCATGCGCGTCATCGAAGCGGTCGAAACCCTCGTCGGGGCCCGCGCCGGTGAAAAGCTTGTGGTGAACTTCCGGGCGAGTACGCTGGAGGATATGGTCCACCGCACGGGACGGCGTCTGGTACTTGGTCTGACGGCTGCGGCAAGTATTCTGGCCAGCGGGTTCACGGTCACGTCGACGGGAGTTGCCGAGTGGGTTCCGATCACGTTCGGGATCGTGGCCGGTCTCTTGACCATCGGCCTGGTGATCGATCTGCTGCGAGGGCGGTGAAGATGCGAGTCGGTGACGAGGCAGGTCGATCCCGTTACGAAGATTTCGTGCCGCTGCGCTTGATCGAACGCAACATGGCTTTTTCCATCAAATAGGCCATGACGGTCATCGCCATGCCGACCAGCCAGCGCTCCAGCTGTCGATTGACAGGCCTTGTATCGGTTGTGTTCGTGGGAGCGCCATGCTTCATATGTGAACGACCGTACCCCAAGTTAGGCAGGAATGTCCAATATCGATGTGACTCATGATGCCTGATCGTGTCTCAGCGTGGCTGGAAAACCTGGGCCTCGGTATCTACCGTGAGGCGTTTGAAAAGAATGCGATCACGTGGGATGTCCTCCCCGAGTTAAATCAGGGCGACCTGGAATCGCTGGGTGTCTTATTGGGACATCGGAAAATTCTCTTGCGCGCGATCGCGCAATTGCCATCAAGCGCGGAAGCACCGGGCAGGGCGACGATCCTCGGTGCCGTCAATCCTGAACTGCCGCCTCCCCCCCTTGAACGAGATCAAGCCGAACGTCGTCAGTTGACGGTGGTGTTTTGTGATCTGGTGGATTCGACCGCCCTGTCTCGCCAGTTGGACCCAGAAGACCTCCAAGATGTGATCCGACGGTTTTTAGACGCTTGTAGCCAAGCCATTGGTCGGTTCAATGGCTATGTCGCCAAATACATGGGCGATGGCATGTTGGTCTATTTTGGATACCCCCAGGCCCACGAAGACGATGCGGAACGAGCGGTCCATGCCGGACTGGCTATCCTGGATAGGGTAAAGACGCTGAATCAGGATACTCCGCATCCAGAGTTTGAAATTGCTGCGCGAATCGGTATTGCGACTGGTCCGGTCGTCGTTGGCGAGGTTATGGGGCAGGATAACGCCAAGGAGAGGTCGGTGTTCGGCGAAACTCCGAATCTTGCCGCCCGCCTTCAAACCTTGGCACAGCCCAATCAGCTGATCATCGACCCGGTGACGAAACGTCATGTCGGCAATGCGTTCGATTGCACGGATCTTGGCACTGTTACGTTGAAAGGGTTTGACACACCGGTCCAGGCCTGGCAGGTGCTGAGTAGTAGGGAGTCGGCCAGCCGATTTGACTCTTATCGAGCCAGCCACTTAACCAATTTCGTCGGCAGAGAACAAGAGGTCGCACTCCTGTTGAGTCGCTGGCACGAAGCTGTCAGCGGCGAAGGACAGGTCGTGCTCCTCTGTGGGGAGGCTGGCATCGGAAAATCGAGAATTGCCTATCGTCTGTGTGACCGCCTTGCCGAGGAGCGGTACCAGACGATTCAATTGCAATGTTCACCGTACCATACCAATACGGCGTTCTATCCAGCGATCACTTGGCTCCGGCAGGCTGCGGGACTGGCCGATCAGGACAGTGCCCAGGCGCAACTGCAGAAGCTCGACGTTCTGGCTCGCGCAAGCGGCATCGAAAACCAGGGTACGGTGTCATTGCTGGCGGATCTACTCTCGATCCGAAGAGATCACCGGGACCTGCCGCTCACGATGTCATCCGAAACACGCAAGGAGATGACGCTGGAAGCGCTCGTGCATCATCTACAGAAGCTGGCCGATCACTCCCCCTGTTGTTCATTGTGGAAGATGCCCATTGGCTGGATCCCACCACGCTGGATCTTCTGACGCGCATCATTAACCGCATCCGGCAGATGCGCGTGTTGGTGCTGATCACCTTTCGGCCCCACTTCAAGCCGGTGTGGTCGGACTATAGTCACGTGACGTTCCTGACGCTCAGCCGGCTGCCCCGTCGGCAGAGTGCCGAACTCGTGGCAGCGCTGACAGGAGGCAAAGCGCTGCCCTCCGAGGTGCAGCAGGCGATTCTCGCGAAGACCGACGGCGTGCCCCTCTATATCGAAGCGTTGACAGACAATGTACTTGGATCCGGGTTGCTGACGGAGGGAAACAATTCATTTACGTTGAAGAGCCCATTAACGGGATTGCCCATTCCTGACAGCCTGCAAGCGTTGCTCATGGAACGGGTGGACCGATTGGGACCGGCCAAGGACATTGTCCAAACCGGGGCCGCGATCGGGCGTGAATTCACCTATGAGCTGGTACGGGCCACGGTCGACGCGACGGACAGCCAGTTGAGGCAGGCTCTCGACCGGTTCGTTTCGTCCGGGCTGATGTTCCAAGAGGGCGAGATACCCAATGCGACCTACCACTTTAAGCATGCGCTTGTCCAAGACGCGGCCTATAGCACACTCCCCAAGAAGCCTCGACGATTACTCCATGCTCGAATCGCCAAAGCACTGGAGAGTCGTTTTGCCGAGCGAGTCGCACTGGAACCGGAACTCCTGGCCTTTCACTATGAACAGGCAGGATTGGCCGGCCCGGCTGTTCACTATTGGCAACTGGCGGCTCGGAGAGATGTGGCACGATCAGCCAATATCGAAGCGCTCCATCATTTTAATCGGGCGCTCGACGTGCTCAAGGATCTGTCGCAAGGCCCGGAGCGCAATGCCTTGGAGTTGGAACTTCTCCTTGCACGCGGGGCTCCCCTGTTGTCCGTAAAAGGCTATGCATCCGAAGAAATGGAGCACAATTATCTCAGGGCGAAGGAGTTATCCCAGGAGAACAGCGGTTCCGAGCATGAGTTTCGCGCCATTTGGGGCTTATGGGTATTTCGTCTGGTCAGAGGGCAGCTGGCTAAGGCTCGTGACCTCGCTGAAAATCTCCTCGCTCTGGCTACCCGCGAGCAAAGCTCGGATCTCCTGATTGAAGCTCACCGGAATCTGGGCACGACCTATTTCTACCTGGGCCGGTTTGACGAAGCAAAAACCCATCTGCTCACCGCAAAGTCCTTGTATGATCCGACTCAACACCGTTCACATGCTGAACGCTACGGCCAAGATCCCGGCATCACCTCGAGGATTTACCTGGCCAGAACATTATGGATATTAGGTGAGGTGGAGCAAGTTGACTCGCTGGCGCTAGAGGCCATTGGCATGGCGAGGGAGTTGGAACACCCCTTCACCAGGGTTTTTACCTTATGCTTCCTTTCCTGGATCTATTCCACGGTTCGCAACGCGAATAGAACGATGGAGCTCACCGACGAAGCCATTGCGCTTTCCACACAATACGGTTTTGAATTGGGTTTAGCATGGGCGACGAGTTTTCAAGGCTGGGCGTTGGCCGAACAGGGACAAAAGGGCGGGCTCGGCACGTTACTACGCGGGATTTCCGCGTTTCGGGCCACAGGTGCAAGTATCAACACCACTCATACATTGGCGTTGCTTGCCGAAATCTATTTACGGCACAACCGCATTGACGAAGGCTTGAGCGTAATTGAGGAGGCGCAGAAGTTTGCTGCAACTTGGGAAGAACTGTTTTGGCACGCCGAACTGCTTCGGCTGAAAGGCGAACTGCTGCTCCGACAATCAGATCAATCGATCCCTGCAGCAGAACAGTGTTTGTGTGAAGCCCTGATGATTGCGCAATATCAGCATGCACACATGCTGGAACTGCGAGCCGCCACCAGTCTGGCGAGACTCTGGAAGACGCTCAATAAAGTGGACGAGGCCACACGGATCTTACATTCGGTGTGCACCAAGTTTAACGAAGGCGTCGACAACCTCGAGTTGACTGAGGCGAAAACAGTCCTTGCACAGCTTCGTGGGTAAAGGCGTTGGTGTCGTGATTTCCTTTCTGTAATCGGTGGGATCCATCATGAATGATCGTGTCTCAGCGTGGCTGGATTCTCTTGGTCTTGGGACCTACCGTGAGGCATTTCAGCGCAATGCGATCACGTGGGATGTCTTACCCGAGCTCAAGGAGAGCGATCTGGAATCGCTGGGTGTCTTGCTGGGACATCGGAAAATTCTCCTTCGCGGGATTTCGCAATTGCCACCGCACGCTGACGTGGAGGGCACGAGATCTCTCTCTAGCGCCGTCAGTCCAACCACGCCATCGTTCTCTCCTGAACGAGATCAAGCAGAACGTCGCCAGTTGACGGTGATGTTTTGTGATCTGGTGGATTCGACTGCCCTGTCTCGCCGGGTGGACCCTGAAGACCTCCAGGATATTATCCGACGTTTCTTAGACGGCTGCACGCAAGCGATCGGACGGTTCAACGGCTACATTGCCAAGTATATGGGTGATGGGATGCTGGTCTATTTTGGCTATCCCCATGCGTACGAAAACGATGCGGAACGAGCCGTTTATGCCGGATTGGCGATTCTGGACACGGTGAAGGGACTTACTCACGAAAATCCCCACCCAGGGTTTGGTATTGCTGCACGCATTGGAATTGCGACTGGTCCGGTCGTCGTCGGCGAAGTCATGGGGCAGGATATCGCCAAAGAACGGTCGGTGTTCGGAGAAACCCCGAACCTTGCCGCCCGCCTTCAAGCCTTGGCACAACCCAATCAGTTGATCATCGACCCGGTGACGAAACGTCATGTCGGCAATGTGTTCGATGTCGTGGATCTTGGTGCCATTTCTCTGAAAGGATTCGACCGGCCCGTCCAAGCCTGGCAGGTGCTGTGTAGCAAGTCGTCGAGCAGTCGATTTGAGTCCTATCAAGCCATCCAACTTACCAATTTCGTGGGCAGAGAAGACGAGATCGCGCTTCTGTTGGGTCGCTGGCGTGAAGCCATCGGCGGCGAAGGGCAGGTCGTACTCCTGTGCGGGGAGGCCGGCATTGGAAAATCGAGAATGATCCGCCGTCTCTGTGACCGTCTCGACAATGAGCCGTATCAGAGGGTGCAATTTCAATGTTCCCCTTACCACACCAATACGGCGTTCTATCCGGCGATCAATTTTCTGCGGGAGGCCGCGGGCCTGACCGGTCAGGACAGTGCCGAGGCGCAACTGGACAAGCTCGCCGCCCTGGCTCGCGAGATGGGAGTCGATCAGCCGGCCACGGTGACATTGTTTGCGGATCTGCTCTCGATCCGGGGAGATCACCGGTACCCGTCGCTTACGGTGTCATCCGAAACACGCAAGGAGATGACGCTGGAAGCGCTCGTGCATCATCTACAGAAGCTGGCCGATCGCTCCCCCCTGTTGTTCATTCTGGAAGATGCCCATTGGCTTGATCCCACCACGGCGGACCTCATGACACGCATCATTGACCGCATCCGGCAGATGCGCGTGCTTTTGTTGATTACCTGCCGACCCGACTTCAAGCCGGTATGGTCGGATTATAGTCATGTGACGTCCCTGACGCTCAGCCGGCTTCCCCGCCGGCAGAGCGCTGAACTCGTCGCGGCGGTGGCGGGAGGCAAAGTCCTTCCGCCCGAGGTGCAGCAGGCGATTCTGGTGAAGGCCGATGGCGTGCCTCTCTATATCGAAGCGTTGACGGAAAATGTGCTGCAATCCGGACTGCTGACCGGTGACAACCATGCCTTGATCTTGAAGGGCTCACTAAAGGGATTGCCCATTCCTGATAGTTTGCAGGCGTTGCTCATGGAACGGGTGGACCGATTGGGACCGGCCAAGGGAGTTGTCCAGGCCGGAGCAACGATAGGGCGGGAGTTTACCTATGAGCTGCTGCGGGCAACGGTCGACGCGACGGACAGTCAGTTGAAGTATGCACTCGACCTCTTCGTCGCATCCGGACTGATGTTCCAAGAGGGCGAGATTCCCAATGCGACCTACCACTTTAAGCATGCACTCGTCCAAGAAGCGGCCTACAGCACCCTGCCCAAGAAACCCCGGCGACTACTCCATGCGCGCATTGCCACAGCACTGGAGAGTCGGTTTGCCGAACGTGTCAGACTGGAACCGGAGCTCCTGGCGTATCATTATGAAGAGGCCGGACTTGCCGGGCCGGCGGTGGAGTATTGGTTTCGTGCGGCTCGGAGAGATGCGGAACGATCGGCGAATATCGAAGCACTCAATCATTTTAGCTGTGCACTCGACGCGCTCAAGGA
>CAWAIH010000026.1:0-259873 GCA_963781915.1 uncultured Nitrospiraceae bacterium
CACCGGGAACGGCAGGGAATGTCACCATCGCTGCCACGGGCAGCTTCACGAGTGATGCGAGCAGCGTCGCCACGTCGGCAGAAGCAAATCATGGTGGTGACATTTCCATCACCGCTCAGAGCGTGCAGCTGTCAGGCGGCAGCTTAATTACGGCGAACAGCAAGGCTCCGTTCGTGGTGACCCAGCTCCTGTATTGGATCAGAATGGCCAACTCGTTGAGCAGGTGGTGGGCGATGGCAATGCAGGCAACATTACGATTCACAGCGGAGTCGACGTGTGGTCATGAGCAACAGCTCGATGACGACCGAAGCCAGTCAGGCCAGCGGAGGTCATGATCGTGATCACTGCTCCGGACGATGATCCAGCTGAGCAACAGCAAAATCAGCACTTCCGTCGCGGGAGTGATGCGGACACGACCGGCGGCAATATCAATATCGACCCGCAGTTCGTGGTGCTGCAGAACAGTCAAGTGATTGCGCAGGCCTTTGCCGGAGCGGGCGGGGCTATCACTATCACTGCAACATCTGCCTTCATCGCAGATCCTGCCAGTATTGTTAACGCATCGTCTACAAAAGGTATCAGCGGAACCGTCAATATCCAGTCGCCGCTGCAGAATGTCGGTGGAGAGCTGACGGCTTTGACCCAGGAATTCTCCAGCGCGGCCGCTCTGCTGGCCCAACAGTGCGCGGCGCGGGCCGCGGACGGCAAATTCAGCACCTTCGTGGTCGCAGCTCGTGAAGGTTTGCCGGTGGAGCCTGGTGGATTCTTAGCCAGTCCTTCGTGGGTGACGGGTACGGTGTCAGGAACCATTTCTGCCACAGAAATGGTTCCTGACACCCTTTCCCTTCCGAAGTACGATGCCAAACCTATCCAACTGGCGAAGCTTGGGGGCGCGTGTCACCGTCAGTGACAGGTGCGGTCTATCTGGTCTATTCGGTCTGTCTGGTTCATCTGGTCTATCTGGTTAGTTTCGTTCAATCAAACGCACGAGACAGACCGAATAGACCAGACAGACGAGACAGACGAGACAGACCAACCAAACAAGTCAGATGGGATTCTCGATGAGTCTACGCACGGGACTGGTTATTGCGGCACTGGTCCTGCTGGCCTTCTGGATCGTGCCTGACCCAGTGTCGGCGCAGATCGTTCCTCCGCCCCCGCCGCCGATGATTCCTATTCCCACTCCGTTGCCCAAGGAACTCCCGAAGGCCTGAGCCGCCCATGCCCAGTATCCTGCCGCCCGCTCCTGTTCCGGAACGGCGCGGACCCATGCCCACGGTGACAGTCTACGTCCGGGAGATCCTGGTTCTGGGGAGCACGGTCTTCACGCCGCAAGAGTTGGCTCAGGTCACTGATCCCTACCGCAATCGGGAGATCACGTCGGAAGACATGGAATCGCTCCGCGTGGCCTTGACGTTGCTGTACGTGAAACGTGGCTACAGCACCTCCGGCACCGTGTGCCGGATCAAGCGATCGTGGACGGAGTGCTCAGGCTTCAAGTTGTTGAAGGGACATTGAGCCGGATTAACGTGGATGGCAATTTTTGGTTCCGGTCCGGCTATTTCACCAGCCGGCTCAAGCGTGATGCCGGTCCGCCGGTGAACGTGAATGCGCTTCAAGAACGGTTGCGGCTTTTTCAGACCGACCAGCGCATCGAGCGGATCAACGCAGAATTGAAACCAGGCGAGACCCGCGGGGAAAGTGTGTTGAACGTCCGGGTGGCTGAGCGCCGGCCGATCAAGGCTGGGCTTGAATACAACAACTTCTCGACACCGGGGGTTGGTTCCAATCGTCTGATGGGAACCATCGTGGATGAAAACCTGTTGGGATTCGGGGACAGGGTCAGCGTCCAGTACGGGCAATCGTTTGGCACCGATGTGAATGCGCACGGCAGCGGGATCAATCCGAACTTGAACGTGCATTACGCGATCCCGTTCACCCCCTACGACACGACCTTTGCCGTCGACTACCGGCGGACCGATTTCACGGTCATTGACAGCAATGTCAAGGCGCTGGACATCAACGGCAAGTTCGAATCGCTCGGGTTTACATTCCGGCAACCAGTCTTCCGCACGGCGTCTCAGGAATTCGCCTTGGCCTTGACCGGCCAGTCGCAATCGTTCAGGACGTCGTCTAGGTGGAAATACCGTTTGAATTCCAGCCTGGATCCACCAACGGACTGTCCCAGGTGTCGGCGCTGCGCTTTGCGCAGGAGTACGTGCATCGCACGCAGGATCAGGTCATCTCGGCTCTGTCCCGGATGAGCTTCGGCCTTCCTATGCTGGGGGCGGTCGTCAACAGCGGGCCCGACCAGGCCACCGGAGAATTTTTTTCCTGGTTGGGCCAGACGCAATTGGTCAGGCGGTTGAATCCCACGCGCGCCACCCTGCTGGCGCGAGCCGATCTGCAGCTGTCGAACAAGCACCTGTTCCTGATCGAGCAGATGGCGGTCGGCGGGCGTTACAGCGTGAGAGGCTATCGGGAGTTCACGCAGCTGGGGGACAATGTTTTTCTGGGATCCATCGAGACTCGTATTCCGGTCTACACATCGACGATCGGGGAAGAACTTCTGTACCTGGTGCCATTTTTCGATTACGGACGGGCGTGGAACAGCAATGTCGTCAATCTTGAAGTCACCCCATCTCCGGAGTGGTTGGCGAGTGTGGGAGTGGGAACGATCTGGAATTTCTGGCGAACGAGCCGATTTGAGTTGTACTGGGGGAAGCGTCTGAATCCTCCCACCCAGGCGCATCACACCAACCTGCAGGATTATGGGGTGCATCTGCAGTTGGTGGTCGAGGCGTTCTAATTGGTTTGTTTGGTCTATTTGGTTTATCTGGTTTGTTTAGTTCATCGAGTTGGGCTGGTTCAACCAAACAATCAAGACAAACCAAACAAACCAGATAAGACCAAAGGAGAACCGTCATGATACGCACTATGCTCGTTGGTCTTTCCCTCTGTCTCTTGGTGGGACTCGGTCCTGACATCGAGGCAAAGGAGGCGCCTTCGGTCGATCAGCTGATGAAGGACGGCAGCCGGGCCTATCAGCATGGCGATTTCGAGCAGGCGGTCGAGCGCTGGACGGAAGCGGCGGCGGCCTATGAGCAATCTGCGGCGCGCCCGGAGCAGATCGACGCGTTGATCCGGCTGTCCGAGGCCTATCAGTCGCTGGGCCGTTATCAGACGGCGGCGATCCGGCTTGATCAAGCCAAGGCCCTTGCAGCGGGCATTGACAATTCTCTCTTGTCGATACGGATTCTTTGGAGGACCGGCAACCTGTATCAGGCCGGCGGTCAGTACGCAGAGGCTGAGCAGTCTCTGCAAGAATCCCTCAGGCTGGCGAAGACGCTTCCCCAGGCTGCATTGACTGCCGCCATCTTGAACGATCTGGGGAATCTGGCCGCGGCGCAGGGAAAGTCTGCCGCGGCGTTGGCTGCCTACAGCGAAAGTTTTCAAACGGCTCAAGCAGTTCCGGCGAAGCTTCTGGCAGCCACGAGCCAGGTCAATGCCGCCCGCGCGTTGTTGTCCTCCAAACAGTATCGCGAAAGTAAGATGAAGCTCGACCAGGCCGCCGGCATCTTGCGCGGACTGGATCCCTCGCACGATCAGATCAGCGCATTGATGACGGTTGGGCTGACCTATGCCAAGCTGCGCGCCTTCCTCGTTGAGTTGAACAGAGACCTGACGCTCGCAGCGTTTCAAGCGCTTCATGATGCGGCTAAAACTGCTGATCGACTTGGCGACCGTCGGGCCTCCTCCTTTGCCTGGGGGCACATGGGCAAGCTCTATGAGGATGAGCATCGGTATACGGAGTCGCTTGGCGTGACGCAACAGGCGATTCTGATGGGCCGGCAAGCGGCGGCGCCCGAAGCACTCTACCGGTGGCAGTGGCAGGCAGGCCGGTTGCTGAAAGCGCTCGGACGGCCTAAAGAGGCGATCGATGCCTATCGGCAGGCGATCATTGCGGTTCAGTCCATCCGTCCGGAAGTCTCCGCCGTGACCGCCGAAGAACAGGCGGGCGCTTCCTTTCGTGAGACCGTCGGAGCCGTGTACTTTGAGCTGGCCGATCTTCTGCTTCGGGGCGCTGATCGGGATACCGACGCAAAGCACCGCGAGGCGATACTACGCGAAGCCCGCGATACGGTTGAACTGTTCAAAGTGGCGGAGTTGCAAGACTACTTTCATGATGAGTGCGTTCAGGCCGCGAAGGCTCAGGCCACGGGTCTGGAGAAGGTGTCGAAGACCGCCGTGGTGATTTATCCCATCATGCTGCAGGATCGTTTGGAAATTCTGGTGAGTCTGCCTTCGGGCATGGTGAGAAAGACTGTTCCAGTCAGTGCTGAGGCCTTGACGGAGGAGGTCCGCGCATTTCGAACCTTCCTGGAGAAACGTAGTACTCGCCAATATCTGGCCCATGCCAAAACGTTGTATGGGTGGCTGATCCAGCCGATCGAGCCGCTGTGGGCAAATGTCGGGATCGACACGCTGGTGATTGTGCCGGACGGTGCGCTTCGGACCATCCCATTGGCCGCGCTGCACGATGGCACGCAATTTCTCATCAAGAAATATGCTGTGGCTACGACTCCTGGCGTCACGCTCACGGATCCTCGTCCGCTGGATCGCAAAAGCATCAAGCTACTCTCTGTGGGTATCACCGAGGCCGTGCAGAATTTTCCGGCCCTGCCTCATGTCGCGCGTGAACTAGAAACCATCCATCGACTGTATGGCGGCACCAGCCTTTTGAACAAACAATTTATGATGTCGCGGGTGGAGGAGGAACTGAAAGCGAATCCCTATTCGATCATGCATATCGCATCGCATGGGCAGTTCCAGAGCGAAGGCAAAGATACGTTCCTGCTGGCCTATGATGGCAAGATGACGATGGACCGGCTGGAAGAGTACGTGGGCATGCTTCGTTTTCGAGAAGAACCCTTGGCCCTGATCACCCTGAGCGCCTGCGAGACCGCTGCGGGGGATGACCGGGCCGCGCTTGGTTTGGCCGGTGTGGCAATCAAGGCAGGGGCGCGGAGCGCGTTGGCGTCTCTGTGGTTCCTCGATGACCAGGCTTCCTCCCAGCTCGTCACCGAGTTTTATCAGCAACTGCATGACGATTCTGTCGCTTCCACAGCGGTGGCGCTCCAGCGTGCACAAATCAAATTTCTCGAACATCCGGATTACAATCATCCCGCCTACTGGGCGGCGTTCTTGTTGCTCAATAATTGGCTCTAGCAGGCTGTTGACAAAGTCCGCCAGCGGCGTTCTCGCGGCGCTCAGAGGCTCAACGTACCGAAACGTACGCCTCGCCTCTTCGCTTGCTGCGGCCTTGCTGGACGGCCTTTCTGAACAGCCTGCGATTGCTTCTGAACGAGTCTGTTAGCGTCCTGGCCTTGCGTTTCGGTCATGTTCAGGTTGTTTGTCAACACCTGCTAGTCTATGCTTTGGCCGTGAGCATTCTCAAAAATGTGGGCCAATCGCTTGTCGCTGTCAGCCTGCTTGCCGGAATTGTGCTCAGCCTCTCCGTGCTCGGCCTCCGCAGCACCTCACTTCTCGAGCCCCTTGAACTCACAGTCTATGACTGGCTGATCCAATCCCGTCGAGGGTCCGAGGGGTCCGACCCCCGCATTGTGCTGATCAAGGTCACGGAGCAGGATATTCTGAAGCAAGGACGGTGGCCGATCACCGATGCGATCCTGGCCCAGGCGTTGGAGCGGCTCGTGCAGTTCCAGCCCCGCGCGATCGGGATTGATATCTATCGTGATATTCCCGTCGATCCCGGTCACGCAGACCTGAACAAAGTACTTGTCGAACATCCTCAGATCATGACCGTGACCAAGCTCGGTGGCGGCACGGTGGCCGGAATTCCTCCGCCTCCGGTGCTGGCCGGGACCGAGCAAGTTGCGTTCAACGATATTCTCATCGATCACGACGGAATTGTTCGCCGTGGGTTGCTCTTTCAGGAGGTGGGAGACGAAACGGCTTATGGTTTCGCCATTCGACTGGCAATGCTCTTTCTCGCTGAAGAAGGGATTGGCCCGCAGCCAAGTCCGGATGATCCCGAGCAGCTTCGCCTGGGTCCGACCACCCTGCGGCGGTTTGGTTCCTACGACGGTGGATATGTCCGCGCTGACGCAGGCGGGTATCAAATTCTGTTGGACTTTCACCGTGGCCAAAATCCGCCAGCCTCATTTTCACTGACCGCCCTGCTCAGCGACCAGATCGATCCGGAGGCGATCAGGAACAAGATTGTCTTGTTCGGTGTGACGGCCGAGAGTGTGCCTGACCTGTTCCATACACCCTTCAGTTCCGGGAATGACACAGGCCGTATGATTCCCGGGGTCGTGGTGCATGCCCACGTCATCAGTCAGTTGCTCGGGGCTGCGATGGACGGGCGACGCCCGATTGCCGTGCCCGGTGAAGCACAGGAGTGGCTCTGGACGATATTGTGGGGTCTGTGCGGCGCAGGACTTGGTGTATCGGTACGTTCTCCATGGCGGCTTGCATTGAGTGCGACGGGCGGGCTGTTCATCCTGGGTATCATCGTGCTTGGGGCTTTTGCGCAGGGCTGGTGGATCCCGCTCGTGCCGCCGGCCCTAGCCTGGTTTCTCTCCGGCTCCGCCGTTACGGTGTCGGTGTTGAGCCGGGAGAGGAAGGAGCGTGCCCTTCTCATGCACCTCTTTTCCAAACACGTGTCCGGGGAAGTGGCTGAAGCAGTCTGGCGGCAGCGTGAGCAATTTTTGCTGGATGGGCGCCCCCGGCCCCAACAACTCACCGCGACGGTCTTTTTCTCCGACTTCAAGGGTTATACGGCTGCGTCTGAAAAAATGACCCCTGAAGCGCTGATGCACTGGGTCAATGCCTATCTGGATGTCATGGCGGGGCTGGTGATCAAACACGGAGGTGTTATCGATGATTACGCGGGTGATGCGATCAAAGCAAACTTTGGCGTGCCGCTCCCACGGAACTCGGAAGAGGAAATCGCTCAGGATGCGGTGAATGCCGTGACCTGTGCGCTGGCTATGGAGGGGCAGATGCATCGGCTCAACTTTCAACATGAACGAGATGGGCTCGCGACGATCGGGATGAGGATTGGAATTCATACTGGACTGGTCGTTGCCGGGAGCGTCGGTACGTCGGAGCGACTCAAGTACACGACGGTCGGTGACGCGGTGAATACGGCAGCGAGATTAGAAAGCATGGATCGGGATATCGTTCAGGAGACGCCGGGTCGGCGTCTATGCCGGATCCTGATCGACGAGAACACGAAGCGCTATCTGGGTGATCGCTTCGTACTCGATCAAATTGGAGAGGTCAGTGTTAAAGGCAAAGAACAAACTCTGATGGTGTACAGGGTCATCGATCACGCGCAGGAGGTCACAGCTACCCTAGTTCGTGAAACGTGAAGCGTGAAACGTCCAAATCCGGAATCGAACGACGCTTCACGAGTTACGCTTCACGGGTGGCGGTCACGCCACTACCCGGTCCTTCCATCCTGAACCGTGAGGTCAAAGCTTCCGACCTCGGGTAAGTCGACTTGATCCAACAATTCGACCCGCTGCTTTCGTAAGGCCATGTCGGCCGGGGCCGATTCGATCATCTCCGAAATAACCATCACGGCGTCATACCAGAGCCCATCTGCCGCAAATCGATAAAAAGCATCGGTCGTGGGAGGCGCTGCGAGAAAGGCAGGATTCATGTCGGCGCGTTGGACTCGCTCGATGGTGCCCACCGCAATGATATCTTTGGATCGACGCTTCGGGTCGAGGACGAGAGCGATGGTCCAGCTGTAACGCTCACCGGGAATCAGTTTTACTCCATAGTCCGAGAGGCGCACCCGTTGTATTCCGGCCTTCACTGGCACCGGCAATGGCTTTTCCAGGAGGGGGGTATCGCCTTTTTCCAGCGTCAGGGTCAATTCGACGGGGTTGGTCACTACGTCGGAGGCAAACCAGTAGAGATCGGGCTGTTCACGAACGGTTAAGCCGGTATGACCTGGCGCCAGCACGGACAGAATCGGGACAGATTTGTTAGTCCCTCGTGTCCCTCCTCCCACCCGCCGCCCGGCTGAAGGGGCGCCCAGACCGCGAGGTGGCTGATAGAGGAGTGTCTTCGTCACCTGGGCAGCCTGTGCCTTCTGCTCTTTGACTTCCTTCGCAAGCGATGAGGGCGAGGCGGGATTTTCCTCTGCCGTCGCGACAAGCGGTAGAGCGATGAGAAACCCGATTAGGACACTCCATCTCGCTAGAGTTGTTCGCTTCATAGAGGCACCTCCTGTTTTCCGATACCGATGCTATCCACTCGAAGTGTGCAATGAATGGACCAGACTGGACCGTTGATAAGAGGATCGAAGTCGAAATTGTGGAATGTAATATAACACTATGATCTTTAACGGGCCTAGTATGATAACGGGGGTGGGGGGTTGTCAACAGCTTTGAATCGCGCGTGGCAACGCTGGTCAGTTCTTTCATTGGAGCCTTGTTCGCTGTGATGAAACAGATCCAGTCTGAATCCAAAGTGATTCTATTGTTATTCCCGGTTGCCGCCAGTCGCGCATAGACCAGGGGGCTGGCTCCGCCGTCTTTGGCGGTGCCTGTCCCTCTGCTCCTCTTATGCACGAATCCCCTCGGTTGAGGGGACATCTATTTGTAGGGATTGTGGTTTTCTCAGCATTCTCGTACACAGGATATGGTCCGTAATGCCGCTTGCTCGCCCAGGAGCCTGTCCGACATTGAGAAGCAGGCTATGCAAAAATGGCTGAACGTACCGGTTACCGTGACCGCTGAAGCTTCAATCATGAGGGAATTGCACACTTATGGTTTTAGATCTGAGTAGGGCGATGAGCATCATTTTTCTCGTGGCCTCACTGAGCGGCTGCGGCGAGCCGATGTTTGAAAATGCCGGCAGCCTGCATAGTCTGCTGGAGGACCGGGAGGCCTGTGCCATGGAGATCGATCAGAGCCCCGAGGCTCTTGCCTATCGCCAGAACCCCACAGCGCATCCTGATTATATGAGCCAGGTATTTATAGACACGAATCGCTGCATCGAACGAAAAGGCTGGAAGCAAGTGCGATCTCAGCAAGAGCAAGAACAGGTGCGTGACGCGATCGCGTCTGAACTGGCTCAAACAGGACAGCCGGCAGCACGCTCAGATCCCAAGGCTGCAGACTCGTTCGTGCGTGGGGTCGAGGAGAGACTCGCACACTCCTCAAATTCGGTGCGTTGATGAAAAGTTCGAGAATGAGACTCAAGTTGAGGTGGGGAGAGAGTTCGAGGTTAAAGGTACGGCGATCTTCCATCTGCATGTCTGGGAAACACGCGGTCTGTCCGGCCTATCTGGTTGGTTATATTCAATCGTACAAACAAGACACACCAAATAAACGAGATAGACCAAATCAACAAGTTTCAGTGTGCGATGTGCGGCGATTGGTGTAGGGTTTCTATCCTTTCGGAAAGTATGCCCGGGACGTCACCTTGTGGCGTCGGGAAAATCATGCGAGCCAAGAGGCCTGTTCTGGTCGTGGTCTGGGTTTTGTGCATGATTCGTTTGAGGTGCTCTTTGACGGTGTATTCGCTCAGGTGGATCCGGTTCGCAATTTCTTTATTGGTAAATCCGAGCATGAGATACATGATGACCATTTGCTCTCGTTCGGTCAGGTGATAGCGCTGCTGCATATTGGCGTCGGGGTATCTGAGCGTTTGCTGATCCAGCTGTTCCATGATGACGAGAAATCTACTGTTCTGTGCGAGGGGTTCATCGGGAATACAGAACCCGCGAAGGAGGAACCGTTGATCGTTGGCAAAACAGAGCCGTTCCACTTTGATGGACTCGCAATCCTTCGGGTGATCGCAGTGGATCAAACGACTGATGAGGTCATGGACTACGGTATGGACCTCTTCGGGGATCAGACAGGCGCCGTTCTCTCTAGTCGATAGGGGTTGCAGTTGCCTGATAAATGCCTGGGCTTCGGTGTTCATGAATAACCGCTGCCCTGTACTCGTGAAGAGAATGATGCCGGTAGTGCTTTGATGCTGCAGGTGGTCTGACTGCTTTTGGCCATTGAGTGTCTTGGTTGGGCTTTCTGTCGTGATGACCGACATATGATCTCCAACTCTTAGGCAGGGTGCCTATCAGGGTGCCTATACTGCGCTTATTTATTATTAGGGTCAATCTGCACAGTTGGACTCCCGCTGCTGCGGTTCTGTCCTGTACACAGCAAGTTATAGGCCGGAATGTTGCCGTGCTGACGAGAAACTGGCAATAAACTCAAAATGATAGGATAAAGCGGCATTTTGAAGGTGTGAATCGTAATTCTTCCACACAGGGGTGGTCCAACAGGGCTTTCAGGCTGAATCCAATGAGATTCAGGCTGAATCTGTTTTGATTCTCCTTCGCCGAATACGCCGGGCTAAAAGTTCTGAGTTCTGGGTTCTGAGTTTTGAGTTGGCCGGAAACACTGAAAGGGACGTTCTGGGAAGTTCTGAGTTGTGAGTTCTGAGTTAGGTCCGGAGGTGACGACTGTGCGTGAACCCAGAACTTTTAGACTCAGAACTCTAAACTCAGAACTTCTTCACCAGGCTCGCGTTTCTATTGCTGCGGGGGCTGTTCGCGCATGATGTGGCAGAAGAGTTCGGTCAGCGTGGGGTCGAAGGCGGAGCCTGCCAGCTGTTCGATCTGTTGCAAGGCTTCGTTGTTGGAGAGAGAGGTTCGTTCGGGTTTTACAGCGGTCAGGTCGTCAAACACTTGGGCGATGCCGGCTATGCGAGCGAGCAGGGGCGTACGTTCTTCCTGTAAGCCGAAGGGGTAGCCCGTTCCGTCCCACCGCTCGTGATGGAGGGCGATAATCTGCAAGGCGTCTGCCGATAATCCCATTGCCCGGCCCATCCGCGCACCGAGGTCGGGGTGATGGATCTGCGGGTCTGGTTCTGCTGTGAGCACATGGCTGTCCGGGAGGCTGATTAAATCGAGATCGTGCACGAGTGCGCCGACTGCGAGCGACTGTTGTTCGGCGATAGGGAGGTTGAGCCGGCTCCCAACAAGCGTTGCGTAAAAACTGACGCGACTCCCATGATTGAGCAGGTGGCGGTCCTTGGCCTCTAAAAGGTCGGAGATCAGGGGGACCAAGGGCGATGTCGTATCGCTCTGCGAGTCGGCGGGCGATCCTGTGCGGCTCATGGCAATGTAGCGGTCAGTGAGGGCCTGCCAAGATTCGGTGCAAGCCGGCTCTGGGCCCCAGAGGGTTGTCGAGTCGGTCAGGATCGGGCGTAGCCGATCGAGCCGCATTTTCTTTTGAGCGGTTTGCAACGATATCGTCAGTAGTTCCGGGGCATTAAACGGCTTCAGGAGGAAACCGGCTGCGCCGTTGCGAATGCAATCCATGGCTGACTGAAGGCTGCCATAGGCCGTAACCATGATGACTTCGGTTGCGGCATGCGCATGCTTGATATCGTGCAAGAGGTCCGATCCGGAGCAATCGGGTAATTTCATGTCCAGTGTGACGAGATCGACGCCACGATCGTGGAGGATGGCTAAGGCTGCGCGTGCATTCTCCGCAGTGAGAATGTGGAAGTCTTGCCTCAGGATCTGCGTGAGGGCCGCGCGGGGTGCTGCCTCATCATCGACGATTAGGACCGTCGGTTTATGGTCGGTAATGGTTGGAATAAGCGCCGAAGGCATAGCGCCACTTGTATCGCTATATCCCAGGACCGTCAAGGAAATCGCTCGAATAGGCTCAAGGCTGAAGGTGGATAGGCTAAAGGTCGACGACTGAACCCGGAAGGCCGAAGGCTGAAGACTAAGGGTCGTGGGTTAGATTAGAAGTTCCGAACACTTCGGCCTTCAGCCTATCCACCTTCAGCCTTGAGCCTCAAACTCGGGCTAGGTTTCTGACTCTCAACTTGGGTATAATCCGCCGATCTCTTTATTACCGGAGGAGTACCTATGGCTGAAAAAGACGACAAGAAGCGTGCGCTGGATCTGGCTCTGTCCCAAATTGAGAAGCAATATGGGAAGGGGGCGATAATGAAACTGGGGGGGGCCGATGCCCCGGTGGATATCCCTGCAATTTCGACCGGATCCCTCGGACTCGATATTGCTCTCGGCGTCGGGGGACTTCCCCGTGGCCGGGTGATCGAAATCTTCGGTCCTGAGTCTTCGGGTAAGACGACCTTGACCCTGCATGTGATTGCGGAAGCGCAGAAGGCCGGTGGCACTGCTGCCTTTATCGATGCAGAGCATGCGTTGGATTTGGCCTATGCCAAGAAGCTGGGTGTCCAGGCAGACGATCTATTGGTGTCGCAGCCTGACACCGGCGAACAGGCGTTGGAAATTGCCGAGACGCTCGTCCGGAGCGGGGCGATCGATGTCATTGTGGTGGACTCGGTTGCAGCGCTCGTGCCGAGAGCTGAAATTGAAGGTGAAATGGGCGATGCCCATATGGGCCTGCAAGCGAGACTCATGTCGCAGGCACTTCGAAAGTTGACGGCGGCCATCTCCAAGTCGCAGACGACCCTGATCTTCATCAATCAGATTCGCATGAAGATCGGCGTGATGTTCGGTAACCCTGAAACCACCACTGGCGGCAATGCGCTCAAGTTTTATTCGTCCGTGCGGCTAGATATCCGGCGCATCGAGTCGATCAAGGAGGGGCAGGAGGTGACCGGCAGCCGCGTGCGTGTGAAGGTCGTGAAGAACAAGATGGCGCCTCCGTTCAAGCAAGCGGAGTTCGACATCATGTTCGCGCAGGGGATTTCAAAGACCGGCGAGTTAGTCGATCTCGGGGTCGAAAAGAAAGTGGTTGAGAAGTCCGGGGCCTGGTACTCCTATCAGGGCGAGCGGCTTGGGCAGGGACGTGACGCGGTGCGAGATTTTCTCTTCAGCAATCAGCCGTTGGCGCGTGAGATTGAAGGGAAGCTGCGCGACTTGGCCGCTCTGCCTGGGCATACGCCTGAAAAGCCCTCTGCTGCGCCGGTGAAAGACGAAAAGAAGACAGAGGAGAAACGCGAGGAGCGGCGGCCGCACAAGGTGGGCGCCTAAATAGGTCTATTTGGTTTGTTTTGTTCATTTGGTTTATCTGGTTAGATTCGTTCAACCAAAAAGCTAAACAGACCGGACAAACCCAATAACGGTCTTCTTAGACACGTGAGTAGGCGAGTCACAAACAAGGCGGCATCGTCTCTCGATCAGTGGTTGCAACTCGCGGTGCGTGCACTGGCTCGCAGCGATCGCACGACGACTCAGATCGAACGATTGCTCGCGGCGAAGGGGGCCTCTTCCGTACATATAAGAGCCACAGTTCGACGGCTGATAGTGTTGCGATACCTCGACGATGCCGCGTTTGCTGCTCGGTGGGCCGATCGGCGACTCGCCCGCATGCCGATGGGTCGTGCGCGCCTGCAAGAAGAGCTGCTCGCCACCGGCTGTTCTGAACGCATTGTGCAGGCGACGCTACGAGCTGCCTACCGCAAGGTGAGTGAACGGGATCTGGCTATACAGGTGATCGCAACGGCTGGACGGACCAGTTCGGTACAGACGCTCGGCCGTGTCGCGAGATTGTTGAACCAACGCGGCTTTGATGAAGATACGATTGAGACAGTGATGGGGCCGTTGTTAGACGAGGAACAACGTTCCTCGTGAAGCGCCAGACGAGATGCGAAAGACGTGTGAAACGTCTCCAGTGAGTGAAGCGTCTGAATCCAGAGCGAAAAACGCTTCATGCTTCACGTGCAAGCGCGGCGGATCGGTGAGTGCGGCAGAAACATTTATGAATAATGCGGGCTGAGACTGGAATGAAAAATAGCACTCAAGAATTGCGGCAAGCCTTCATTCGATATTTCGAACAGCATGGCCACCAGGCCGTACCGAGTTCCGCCTTGATTCCTCAAGCCGATCCTACGTTGCTCTTCACCAATGCCGGGATGAACCAATTTAAGCGGGTATTCCTCGGCGAGGAAACGCGCGGTTACACAAGGGCGGTCACTGTGCAGAAGTGTCTCCGTGCCGGGGGCAAGCACAACGATTTGGAAAATGTCGGCTACACCAGACGCCACCATACGTTCTTTGAAATGTTGGGGAACTTTTCATTCGGCGACTATTTTAAGGAAGACGCCATCCAGTTCGGTTGGGAGTTTTTGACTCAGACTGTCGGCTTGGCGAAGGATCGGATGTGGGTGACGATCTTCCGCGACGACAACGAAGCGGACGAGCTGTGGAAGAAGGTCGGGGTTCCCGCCTCGCGGATCATGCGGTGCGGCGAGAAGGATAATTTCTGGCAGATGGGGGATACCGGGCCCTGTGGACCCTGTTCAGAACTGCATTTCGACCAGGGGCCGTCGGTGCCGGGCGATGATCGGCCCAACGGCGAGGGCGATCGGGTTATCGAGATTTGGAATCTCGTCTTCATGCAGTTCAATCGGGATGCAGCAGGGACGTTACATCCCCTACCCAAGCCCAGTATCGATACGGGTATGGGATTGGAACGGCTGGCGGCAGTGGCTCAAGGCGTCTACAGCAACTATGACAGCGATGTGTTCACACCGTTGCTGACCGCCGTGGCTGCCAGGGCAGGAGTTCGGTATGGGGAGCAAGACCTGACCGATCGGTCGATGCGTGTGGTGGCGGACCATCTTCGCGCGATCACGTTCTTGATGGCGGATGGTGTCCTGCCGTCGAACGAAGGACGCGGCTATGTGCTGCGACGGATTCTGCGTCGGGCCGCGCGGCATGGACGGTTGCTGGGCATCGTCGAGCCGTTTCTCTATGGGTTGACGGAGGCGGTTGTAAGCCAGATGGCCGGGGTCTATTCAGAAGTGCGAGGCGCAGCCGCGACGATTGTCGAGGCGACGAGAGGCGAAGAAGAGCGGTTTATCGCTACGCTCGATCAAGGGTTGCCGATTCTCAATGAGATGATTGCAAAGGCCCGCTCGACCGGGAACAAGGCTCTCACCGGTCCAGATGTATTCAAGCTCTACGACACCTATGGGTTCCCGCTGGACTTGATGGGCGAGGCTTGCCGTGAGCAGGGGATGACGCTCGATGAGGCGGGGTTCGATCAGGCCATTGAAGAACAGAGGAATCGCGCGCGTAAAACCGGCGGGTTTGTGCAGGAAATTGCTCGGCCTGCGGTTGCGGAACTGGCCGGGCGCGTCGGGACCACGAAGTTTATCGGCTACGATCGCCTGGAGAGCGAGAGTCTCGTGCAGGCGATTTTGAAAGGCGACCGGTTGGTCAAGGAAGCGGCGGAAGGCGATGAAGTTGAAATCGTTTTGGATGTGACACCATTCTACGCAGAAGGCGGCGGGCAGGTCGGCGACCGGGGCCTGTTACTGGGCCACGATGGGCAGGTGGAGATTACGGAAACCACGAGGCCTGCGCCGACCGTGATTTTGCACAAGGGGACCGTCACGAAAGGGCGGATTCGCGAGGGCGAGCAGTTGCGCATGACCGTCGATGCCACGACGCGGCAGGACGCTCAGCGAAACCATACCGCCACTCACTTGCTCCATGCCGCGTTGCGCGACATGCTGGGCCCTCACGTGAAGCAGTATGGGTCGCTGGTTGGGCCGAATCGCTTGCGATTCGATTTCGCCCATTTCAGACCGCTGTCTTCCCGTGATGTGGATGAGATTGAAACCGTCGTGAACAACGAGGTGCGGAAGAACGAGCGGGTCGCGACCGAGGTGATGAGCATTCAGGATGCGGTGGCCAAGGGCGCGCTGGCCTTCTTTGGCGATAAGTACGGTGAGCAGGTGCGAGTGGTGACCGTTGAGTCTTTCAGCAAGGAGCTGTGCGGCGGCACACACTGCCGGCAGACGGGGGATATCGGCCTGTTCAGGCTTGTCTCGGAGACCGGCGTCGCGGCTGGTGTCCGCCGTATCGAAGCTCAGACCGGCAGCGGGGCGCTCGCGACACATGAAACAGTTGGAAACTGACATTCGAGAACTTTCGGACCTGCTCAAGGTCGGCCAGTCTGAGCTGGTTGCCAAAACGCGCAAGGTCATGACACAGCTGAAAGACAAGGAACGGGAGCTGGAAGAGGTGAAATTGAAAATGGCCGGCGGCTCGGCCGCCGAGGCCATGGCAAAAACCATTGCCGGCATCCAGGTGCATGTGCAACGCACCGATGGCCTGGATGTAAATGGCATGCGGGCGCTGGCTGATCAGTTGCGGGACAAGTTGAAAAGCGGTGTCGTGGCCCTCGGGGCTGCCAACGATGGCAAGGTCTCGTTGCTGGTCGTCGTGACGAAGGATCTGATTGCCCGGCTGAAAGCGGGCGACCTCATTAAGGAGATGGCGGCGGAAGTCGGCGGCACCGGCGGTGGCCGACCTGAGATGGCACAGGCCGGCGGGAAGGATCCAGCCAGGTTGGATATTGCGTTGGAAAAGGTCTTTGGACTGGTCGAACGGATGTTGGAGCGGTAGACTAATGGAGGATGGTAAACGAGTGCTCGCGCTCGATTACGGAACGGTGCGGATTGGCGTGGCCCTCAGTGATGAAATGGGCTGGACCGCGCAGCCGCTTGAGACACTCAATCGGCGCACGCTGGATCGGGATATTGCGCATATCGCCTCCCTCGTAGGGACGTATGCAGTCAGACAAGTGCTGTTGGGCTTTCCCATCCAGTTGGATGGCCGCGAAGGGCCGGCGATCCAGGCGATGCGCGAGTTCCAGTCCCGGTTAGAGCAGGGAGTGCCAGTTCCCGTTATTCTGTGGGACGAACGGTTGACGACGAAGGCGGCGGAAGACCTCTTGATCGCAGCCGATGTCAGCCGGAAAAAGCGGAAGGGTGTGGTGGATCGCATCGCCGCTTCGATTCTGCTCCAGAGCTATCTGGCGAGCCTTGAACCTGTATCGAAGATGGAGCCGGCATTACGGGCGGATGAGTATTCTGACGGAGAAACGGTAGAACCACCTCATGAGCCTACGGATCATTCTCGGAAGTCTGCTGGTCGTAACGGTCGCACTTGGCGTCGCGGCCTATCAGACGATTCGCTGGGCTGAAGGCCCGGCTATTCCCACAGAAACGCATCCTCCCTCGAAAGTCGTCGTCATCCCGGATGGCTCGACGTTTCAACAGGTCGCGGCGCTGCTTGAACGTGAAGGATTGATCAAGAACCGGTTTTCCTTCGTCCTTTTTGGAAAATCCCAATCTGCCGACCGGAAAGTCCATGCAGGTGAATATGAGCTGAATCCCGGCATGACTCCGGCGGAGATTCTTGCGATGTTGCTCAGTGGCCATGTGCTGCTCCATCCGTTGACTATTCCCGAAGGGCTCACCATCGTCCAAATTGCCGATGTCGTCTCGCAACAGGGTCTTGCAGACCCTGTGGAGTTCCTCCGGCTTGCAAAAGATCGTGAGTTCATCGCGTCGCTTGGAATTAAGGCGGAGACCCTGGAAGGGTACCTCTATCCCGATACGTATAAATTCCCCCGTGGGGTCAAGGCGCGAGAGGTGTTGGTCGCCATGGTCGAACAGCTGCGGGAGGTGGTCGGTCCGGATCTCCTCGCTCGGATGCAGGAACGCAAGATGACGATGCACGAAGTGCTGACCCTCGCCTCCGTGATCGAAAAGGAGACCGGGTCGGGCAGCGAACGTCCGGAGATTTCAGCGGTGTTTCACAACCGGCTCAAGAAGCGTATTCCGTTACAGAGCGATCCAACTGTCATTTATGGTTTGCCGGCATTCGACGGAAATATACACAAGAAAGACCTGTCCAGTCCCAGTCCCTACAATACCTATCGGGTACAGGGACTGCCGCCTGGACCGATTGCCAATCCGGGCATTCAAGCGATTCGCGCGACGCTCTATCCGTCTGATTCGCGCTCTTTGTATTTTGTTTCTAAGAACGACGGCACGCACCAGTTTTCCGCGACGCTGATCGAACACAACAAAGCGGTAGAGAAATATCAGAAGCGGCCCTTTCGTCGGGGGACACGATCCCAGACGTCCATGGTCCCCAGGGTGGAGGGTCTTGCCGATGCAGAAGGAGTGTCGTGAGTTATCAGGATGCTGAAAAAGTCCGCCAGCGTCGTTCTCGGCTCATCGAAATCCTCAACGTACCCCAGAGGGTACGCCTCCGGGTTCGACTCGCCTGCGGCCTTGCTGGACAGCCTTTTTGAGCATCCTGCGTGTTTTCTTCTGTTGACCTGATGTGTGGACCGTTGAATTTCCACTGTGTCCAATAGTTTATTTGGAGCCTGTGATGTCTGAATGGAATGTGCCGAATCTCATAGACCACACGGTGCTCCGGCCGGACGCGACCAAAATGGATGTCCTACGGCTGTGCCAGGAGGCGAAGGAGCTTGGGTTTTCCGTAATTTTTGTCCCACCTTGCTATGTGGATGAAGCGGTGGCAGCTGTCGCTGGCACCGCAATCCTGGTTGGCATTCCAATCGGGTTTCCCCTTGGCGGTCACACGACGAAGACCAAAGTCGCCGAAGCCGTTGAAGCTGTCTCACGCGGGGCTAAGGTGCTGGATATGGTGATCAACGTGAGCCGGCTCAAATCTGGCGACTACGATCTTGTCCGGAACGATATGGTTGATGTCGTGCAGGCGACTGCGGGGGTTGAGCACAAAGTGATTCTGGAGACCTGCTGTCTGACACGCGAAGAAAAGATTATGGCCTGTCGTCTGGCCGTGGAAGCGGGGATGGACTACGTGAAGACTTCGACGGGATTTGCCGCTGCCGGTGCGACGGTTGAAGATGTGAAGCTGATGAAAGTGGCCGTGGCCGGTCGCGCCAAGGTGAAGGCTTCCGGAGGAATTCGGGACTGGAAGACCACGTTGGCCATGCTGGAGGCCGGTGCGGATCGAATCGGCACCAGTGCAAGTCTCGCGATCGTAGCGGAGTGGTCCCGCAGGCTGCAGGCTGCAGGCTGAAGGCCGACTCGGCCCCCCCCGTTCTTCCCAGTTTCTCTCTAACTCAGGATGCAAAACTCAGAACTCAGAACTTCTTTGTCCGTCTAGCTTCTGCTATAGTGCGCGCATGATTTCTCGTGTGATTGTACTGGTAATCGATGGACTCGGTGTTGGGGCCATGCCCGATGCGGCGGAATACGGCGATGCCGGTTCCAATACCCTGTCCCATTTGGCTGATGCCGTTGGGGGACTCAATCTCCCTACGCTGGAAGCGCTCGGGCTTGGCCATATTACAAATATCAAAGGTGTGCGGGTGATGGGGCAGCCGGAAGGGTGTTTCGGTCGTCTTGGATTTCTTTCGAGGGGCTTGGATTCCATAGCCGGCTATTGGGAAATAGCCGGTCATCCCACGGACATTGCCGGGCCGCTGTACCCAAACGGGTTTCCTCCTGACATGATCGTAGCGCTTGAACAGGTATTTGGGCGGAAGATTGTCGGCAATCGCCGCTCGCCCGGCGTCGCCATGCTTCGCGAGTGTGAGGCAGAACATCTGTCGTCTGGTGCGTTGATCGTCTGGACGGATGGACTGCGAACCTGCCATGTGGCGGCGCATGAGAGCGCCATGCGACGGGACGAGTTCTTTCAGCGCTGCCGGGATGCGAGGAAATTGCTCAAGGATCCCTGGGGTATTTTGCGTGTGTCCGCTCATCTTCTCTCAGGCGATGCCGGTCTGGTGCAGTTCAGCCCGCAATCCCGTGAGTTCGTGCTTGAACCACCGGGGCTGACCATGTTTGATGTGCTCAATCGTGTGAGCCAGATCCTGATTGGGGTAGGAAAAGTCGGCGATCTCTTCAGTGGCCGTGGGCTCACTCGTTCGGTTCCCGTTGCACACTGGGCCTCATTACTGACTGAGGTGACGGGGATGTTGAAAAAGGTTCCCCGCGGATTGATTTTTGCCGGACTCGATGTCCTGGAAGCGGGTGCGGCACAGTCGGCAGCGGCTCTCCATGATTTTGATCGACAGCTATCCGGATTGCTGGAGCAGCTTCGCCCAGGCGACCTGCTCGTCATTACGGGCGATCATGGGCGGGATATGACGAAGGCGGATCAGATTCCGACGCGGGAATATGTCCCGCTCTTGGCCACCGGACCCAAATTGGCCTATGGGGTTGATCTTGGGATCAGAGCTTCTGCTGCCGATCTTGGACATACCATTGTGGAAGCTCTGCAAGGTGGGCAACTTCCTGTTGGTGAAAGCTTTCTCGATGCGCTCCGAGCAGGGTAGTGTGTAAGACGTGAAAGGTGAAACGTGAGGCGTAAAACGTCCGAGCAAGGGAAGTGCGCGGGGCATCGAATTGTCATTTGAACTCAAACTGAAAGAACTGCACATCGAATTGCCCCAGCCGCCGCAACCGTTGGCGACCTATGTTCCGGCGGTCCAGGCCGGGAACCTCTTATTTTTGTCCGGCGTCCTTCCTATGCGAGACGGGCAGTTGGCCTTCTCCGGCAAACTTGGGCGTGATCTGACGGTCGAGCAGGGGATGGAGGCAGCTAGGCTTGCTCTCTTGAATGCCCTGGCGATTGCCAAGCAGGCACTTGGGACGTTGGACCGTATCACGCGAGTCGTGAAGGTTGTCGGGCATGTGGCGTCGGCGGAAGGTTTTGTGCAACAGCCCCAAGTTCTCAACGGCGCCTCGGACCTCCTGGTTGAGATCTTTGGAGAGGCTGGTCGTCATGCCCGTGCGGCTGTGGGGGCTGCTGAGTTGCCCCGCGGGGCTTCCGTCGAAATTGAAGTGATTTTCTCCGTCTCTTGATTGATCGTTTGATCCTGCTCCAACCGATGATCGGGTGCACGCTCGCCGGATTGACTCTCGAAAAAACCGCTTGCTATAGTCGGTAGGTGTGGTTTGTTTGGTTTGTCTCGTTTGTTTGATTGAATGGAAGCAACTAGATGAATCAGGCAAACGAGAAAGACCGACCAACCAGATGAACCAAATAAACGAAACAAACTAAATCAATCAGATGAACCAGATAAAGAATGTGTTTGTAGCCGGCGTGGGTACGCTGTCGTTGTGGGCCAGTTTGAGCGCCGGGGTATTTGCGGCTCCTCCTTCTGCGCTCGAGCTTCATCCGTCAACAGCGGTCGCTGGTGCGACCCTGTCTATCGGTGGGAAGGGGTTCGGGGCATTTAAATCTGTGCAGGTCAATCACGTGACTGTGGGTGGGTTCCCTGCGTTGATTCAGCGGTGGGAGTCCGACCTGATCGAGGTGAAGGTTCCCTTTCAAGCGCGATCCGGCCCTGTGGAAATCATGGCTGGGAAGAAGAAGATGGCTGCCGGGACATTGACAGTAGTACAGCCGATGATTACTGCAGTAACGCCGGCAGAGATCGAACCAGGTCATACGGTGCAGATTGCCGGCGCGCATTTTGGCGTCACGGCTGGTTCTCGCGATCCCAATACGATGTTCGGAGTCAACGATGTGATGATCGGGGGCGTGCTCGTTAGGCCGCGTCGCTGGAAAGACGACATCATCGAAGTCGAAGTTCCTGCGAATGCGGCATCGGGGGATGTGATGGTTCGATTGGCATCGTCCGATCCCTTGCCGGACGGGTCTTGTTGCGCTCCGGTCCAGTACACAGTGAGTAACGCTGTGCCACTGAAACTGATTCCGAGCATTCGGGTCGATCCGGTGAGCGGGCCGGTCGGCACGAAGGTCGTTTTTTTTGGCCAAGGATTCGGCTCTGAGAGAAAAACCGGTGACATGGTGACGTTTGGCGGGCACGCTGCCACCATCGCCCAGTGGTCGGATAGCGCCATCGTCGTACATCTTCCGATGGATGCGGAGACCGGACCGATCGTTCTGACGATGCAAGGGCGTGAGCGAATGGTCGGGACTTTTGCGGTTCATGTGCCAAAGGTGACAGCGATGAATTCCCCTGCCGCCCCTATCGGTACGCTACTGAGAATCAGCGGCGAACATTTCGGGTTTTATTCGGAAAGTGGAGCGACGCCCTATGCCTTTACCGATTTCAATACGGGAGAGAATCGAGTCGATATCGGAGGGGTCCGCGCCGTCATCTATCGTTGGCAAGACGATCGCATTGATGTATGGGTACCCTTCAGCGCAAAGAGCGGACCGGTCGTGATCTATCGAGGCGCGACGAAGCCCAATCCGGATGGCTCTTGCTGTGCGACGAAGGAGACCCTCAAGACTGAGGCGGGGGACTTTACCCTCGTGACGCCGAAGATCGACTCCTTCAGTCCGAAATCGGGAGGGCTCGATGAGCTGATCACCATTAAAGGGTCCGGCTTCGGCGCGTTTTTGAAAACAGCCGAGCATGCCTCCTTGGGCCTCAACCAGGGGGCCTATAAGCGGCGGGATATCGAGATGGACGAGAACGTTTCGCGTACGGAAGTGCTGTTCAGCAATGTCGCGGCGCAGGTGATGTCCTGGACGGATACGGAGATCGTTGTGCGAGTGCCTCATCGGAATCTCTATGGTATCGGGAAGCGCAATGAATTCTTTAACGAGCTTGCGACTGGACTGCTGATTGTGCGGCGCGGGTCCTGGGATGTGCAGCCCGACGATACTTGTTGTACTCCGAAGAAGTGGCTGACGTTGGAAGCGGGCACGTTTACCATTCTCGCCAAAGGCATGCCCGATCAAGGCTACTTCAAAACCACTCGCCCAGACGCCGATACTACCCAGTGAGATACGGATTACCCGGATGCCTTGTGGTCGTGGCGCTGGCGACGCAGCTATGCACCGCTCCTTCGTGGGCTGCTGACTCTCCGCTGACGGTTACCCCTCAAGCGAGCCATACGGAAGCTATCCTGATGGGGCTCTATTTTCATACGCCTCTGCGGGGCTGGGCGGTGGGGGCCGGCGGTACCATTGTGAAGACGATCGATGGCGGGAAAAGGTGGAAGAAGGTCGCCAGCGGCACCACCGCGAGCCTCTCGGGGGTTTTCTTTCTCGATGAGAAGTTGGGATGGGCCATTGGAGCCAATGGAACGATTCGACGGAGCCAAGACGGGGGAGATACCTGGTCCTCACAACCAGCCGATACTCAGGTCGCGTTCTACGGCCTCTCGTTTGTGTCGCCCAGCGAGGGGTGGGTGGTCGGTGGCAACGGAACCATTCTCCATACGAAGGACGGCGGACTGCACTGGGTCGATCAAGCGAGCCAGACGAGCGCAGCACTCTACGGCATTCAATTTCTTACCGCACAGCACGGGACGGTGGTTGGGGCAGTAGGGACTGTCTTGATGACGGACGACGGCGGGATCACCTGGACTCCGCAAGAGACTCAGGGGGCTGTCACGCTGTTCGATGTGTATTTTTCCGATACCTCGACCGGATGGGCCGTTGGTAACGCCGGAGCCATCTTTCAGACGAGCAATGGCGGCCAACAATGGATCGATCGCACGTTGCCTTGCACCAGCACCTGTACGAAGCTGACAGATCTCTTGAGAGTGCGTTTTACCGATCCTCAGACTGGATGGATTGTGGGGGAACGGGGCATGGTCTATCGGAGCATCGACAGCGGTTTTACTTGGACTGAGCAGGGTGCAATCGCAAAGGCTTCGTTATTCGGCCTTTCGTTTCCTACTAGGACGGAGGGCTGGGCCAGCGGGGAAAAAGGCACGATCGTTCACTTGACTATTGGCCGCTGATCGGAGGTTCGAGGTTCGAAGTTCGAGGTTTACGGAACCTCGAACTTCGAACCTCGAACAAGCAGAGCATCTGGTCCTATCCCGCCACATCGAGCCTTGACTGGAGAATGCTGAGCGCGGCGATCGCTGCAGTCTCAGCCCGCAAGATTCGTGGTCCGAGGGTGAGCGAGAGGAAACCCTGCTCCTGCGCAAGACGTTGCTCGTCGGGCGCCCATCCTCCTTCTGGCCCTATCAACAAGATAATTGGTTGCTGACGATCCGCCGGCAATGGAACGGTTGCGAGTGAGGAGCCGTTGGAGCGTTCTGCCAACAGGCCTTTCAGCGGCGCTGAGGCATATCGTCGGCAGGTCTCTGTGAGGCTTACCGGGTCTGCGATCGTGGGAAGGGTCCATCGTTCCGACTGTTGTGCCGCATCTCGCGCAATGCGTTCCCATCTGGACCGTTGATGTTCCAGTCGTTCCGGGTTGGGCTTGATGACGCTGTGTGTGCTGTGAATGGGCAGGATGATCGCGACTCCGAGTTCTGTAGCCTTCTGAATGACCCAGTCCATCTTGTCGCCTTTGATCAAGGCCTGGCCGAGCACGATCGGTGGGTCGCTATGAGCCGGTTCGATCTGTTGCTCGATAATGCGGCTGTCGATGGCCTGTGGGGTGACATGGGTCACTTCCACGCGATAGCGGATGCCGCATCCGTCGTTGAGGATGAGGGAGTCCCCTGGGCGCAAGCGGAGACTATCACGAAGATGATGGAGAAGATCACCGGTCATGCAGATTGTAGGTGGAGTAACGGCGCGAGGGTCGACAAAGAAGGTGGACATGGTACGGAGGCTGGCCGGTGGCCGATAGCCTTATTCGAAGAAGGTTTTCATCTTGTCAAAGAAGCCGTCGCTATCCTCTTCCATCGACATGCCGCTCTCTTTGGCAAATTCTTTGAGTAATTCTTTCTGACGAGCGGTCAGTTTGGTAGGAGTCTGAATCTTGATAACAAATACCTGATCGCCGGTACTCTGGTTCTTGAGGCTGGGAATGCCCAGACCTTTGATGCGCAGGGTTTTATCCTGCTGCGTGCCGGCAGGAATCTTGATGATCGTATTGCCTTTCAGCGTGGGAACCTCGATCTTCCCTCCGAGTACGGCTGTGACGAACTGAATGGGGACGTCACAGAGGATATCCTGCCCTTGGCGCTGAAAGAGCTGGTGCGGCTTGACGGTAATTGCCACATAGAGATCTCCCGGTGGGCCTGCGTTGGTTCCGTGCTCCCCTTCGTTCGAGAGGCGCAGACGCATGCCTGACTCGATGCCAGCCGGAATATGTACAGCGATGGTCCGTTCTCGATAGGTGCGTTGGCGGCCCTGGCAGGCCGAGCAGGGCTCTGTGACGATTCGTCCCGCTCCCTCGCATTGGCCGCAAGGACGGGAGATACTGAAGAACCCTTGCTGGAACCTCATCTGTCCGGCCCCTTTGCAACTGGGGCAGGTCTTGACCGATGCCGCGCTCTTGGCGCCGGTCCCTTTGCAGTCGGTGCACATTTCCCAGCGCGGGATTTTGAGTTTGGCCTCTTTCCCGTAGACGGCTTCTTCGAAAGTCAGTTCGAGGTTGTATTGGAGGTCGTTGCCGCGCTCGGCTCGATTGCCGCCTCGCTGGCCTCCAAAAAAATCCTCGAAGATGTCGTTGAAGGCGTCGCCGAAGCCGCTTCCGCCGAATCCATCCGGTCCGGGGCCCTGCTGCGTTGCGGTGTGCCCGAACATGTCGTAGCGCTTGCGTTTGTCCTGATCGCTCAGGGTCTCGTAGGCTTCATTGACTTCTTTGAACTTTTCTTCAGAGGCTTTCTTCTGCGCCTCTCCCGTTTGAAGATCGGGATGGTGTTGGCGGGCCATCTTTCGATAGGCCTTCTTGAGCTCGTCCTCGGACGCGGTTCGCTCGACACCTAAGGTTTCGTAGTAGTTGGGTTTGGACACGGGGGCCGTCTCTCAGGATGAAAGAGCAGCGAGACCGAGCCCCCTGTATCGGCGAAGCTCGGTCTCACTGAGGGTATTCTAACTTATTTCTTGTCTTTGTCCACTTCTTCGAACTCTGCGTCCACGACCTTTTCATCCGTCTTGGTCTCGCCGGCTCCGGTTCCGCCTTCGGCGCTGGCGTCACTGCCGGCCGCAGCCGATGCCGAAGCCTTCTTATACATTTCCTCCGCCAACTTGTGGGAGGCGGTCGTCAATGTTTGGGTGGCGGACTCGATTGCTTCGGGGTCCGTTCCCTCCATCGCTTTTTTCAGCGCGGCCACGGCTTCCTCGATCTTGGTCTTGTCTTCTGCGGCGATCTTGTCGCCATGCTCGCTTAGGTTCTTTTCCGTCTGGTAGATCAGGCTGTCGGCCTGGTTTTTGGCTTCGGCAGTCTTCCGCCGCTTCTTATCCTCGTCGGTATGGGCCTGCGCATCCTTCACCAGCTTTTCGACTTCTTCCTTGCTCAAGCCGCTGGAGGCCGTAATCTTGATGGACTGTTCTTTCTGTGTGGCCAAGTCTTTGGCCGAGACATGGACGATGCCATTGGCGTCGATGTCGAAGGTCACTTCAACTTGCGGCATCCCACGAGGCGCGGCAGGAATGCCGACCAAGTCGAACTGGCCGAGGAGCTTGTTGTCGTTCGCCATCTCGCGTTCGCCTTGGAACACTCGAATGGTGACCGCCGTTTGATTGTCGGCAGCAGTCGAGAAGACCTGGCTCTTTTTCGTCGGGACAGTCGTATTGCGCTCGATCAACTTTGTGAAGACACCGCCGAGGGTTTCGATACCCAGTGACAGCGGCGTCACGTCGAGAAGCAGGACGTCCTTCACTTCGCCCTTGAGCACGCCGCCTTGAATGCCGGCTCCGATCGCCACCACTTCGTCAGGGTTCACACCCCGATGCGGTTCTTTTCCGAAGAATTCTTTCACGGCCTGAATGACTTTCGGCATGCGGGTCATGCCGCCGACGAGGACGATTTCATGAATGTCACGCGCGGAGACGCCTGCATCGGACAGGGCCTTCTTACAGGGCTCGATCGATCGTTGAATCAGGTCGTCGACCAGCTGTTCAAGTTTCGCGCGGGTCAGTTTCACGACCAGGTGTTTCGGTCCGTTAGCGTCCGCCGTGACGAAGGGCAGATTGATTTCTGTTTCCTGAGACGATGAGAGCTCGATCTTGGCGCGCTCCGCTGCCTCTTTCAAACGTTGGAGAGCCATCCGGTCTTTTCGAAGATCGATGCCTTGATCCTTTTTGAACTCGTCGACCAACCAGTCCATGACACGCTGGTCGAAGTCGTCGCCGCCGAGGTAGGTGTCGCCGTTGGTCGACTTGACCTCGAACACGCCGTCGCCGATCTCAAGGATGGAGACGTCGAACGTACCGCCGCCCAAATCGTAGACGGCAACCCGCTCATCTTTTTTCTTGTCCAGACCGTAGGCGAGGGCTGCAGCGGTCGGCTCGTTGATGATCCGGAGTACGTTCAATCCGGCGATCTGGCCCGCATCTTTGGTGGCCTGGCGCTGGCTGTCGTCGAAGTAGGCCGGGACGGTGACGACTGCTTCGGTGACTTTTTCGCCGAGATAGTCCTCCGCTGTCTGCCTCATCTTTTGCAGAATCATGGCGGAGATTTCCGGCGGACTGTAGCGCTTACCGCGCAATTCGACGTGGGCGTCGCCGTTGTCTCCCTCAGAGATCTTGTAGGGAAGCCGCTTGGCAGCGTCGGTAACTTGCTGGCTGCGAAATTTGCGGCCCATCAGGCGCTTGACGGAGAAAATCGTATTTTCAGGATTTGTGATCGCCTGGCGCTTGGCAATCTGCCCGACGAGGCGCTCGCCTTTCTCTGTAATGGCGACGACTGACGGTGTGGTGCGGGCTCCTTCTGCGTTGGCGATCACAATTGGTTCGCCACCACTCATGATGGAAACACAGGAATTTGTGGTTCCAAGGTCGATGCCGATCACTTTGCCCATGTGTCTACTCCTTCCTCACTAGGTCTGGCTTTGATAAATATTACGATGAACTAATCGTGTTGTCTGTTCCTGGTGCGCCATTCTCTGTCTGTCCGGTGGATACGCTCACCATGGCCGCTCTCAGGATACGATCATGCAAGAGATATCCTCGCTGAAGCTCGTCCAGCACATGCTGCGCTGGAACCTTCTCCGACGCGATGGAGACGACCGCCTGATGCATGGCGGGATCGAACGGCTGACCGATCGTTTGGACGGGTGTGACATGAAACCGTGATAGGGCGCCCGTCAGTTGCTTGAGGGTGAGATCCACGCCCTGGATGAGAGCCTTGTTATTTCCCCCCTCGCGCGAGGCCTTGATGGCCCGTTCGAGATTATCGACAACTGGTAAAAGCTCTTTAAGTAATGACTCATTGCCGAATCGGATCTGGTCGCGCTGGTCGCGCTGGATCAAACGTTTATAGTTATCGAACTCGGCGGCAAGACGGAGATATTTGTCGTTCAAGCCCTTTGCTTCTTCAGCCTTTGCTGTAAGTGCCAGCTGAAGCTCTTCGATCACGCCTCTGTCCTCTGTGGAGGTGCAATCGTCGGAAGATGGCGTATCCAAGTTCCCGATTGTATTCGTGTTCTTGTGTTCTTCAGGCATCCAAGACTCCTCTGTCCGTCAGAAGATAGCCATAGGGCCTATAAAGTCAACCGGCCCAGAAAAATTAATTACTTGTGGAGGGAAGGGTGGACTTTAGGAGGCTGAGGGTTGGTCTGGTTTATTTGGTTTGTTTTGTTTATTTGGTTGATTTGGTTCATCGGGTTAACCAAACAAACGAGACAAACCAAACAAACCCAATAACGGTTTTCTGCTGCTAGACCTGCATAGTGGGAAGGGGAAGACCCTTGGTTCGTCGGTAGAGAAGCTCAAGACCTTCTAACGTCAGGAGCGGTTCAATTTTTTGAATGGACGTGGTTTCGGCTGCCAGGATGGAACTGAGTCCTCCGGTACCGATGACGTAGGCTGAGTGTCCGAGCTCCTGTTCCATTCGCCGGACGACCGTATCGACCAATCCTGCATATCCAAATAACAGGCCGGATTGAATACTGCCGGCCGTGTCGGTACCAATCACGGTCTTCGGACGGATCAATTCCACCTTGGCCAGTTTGGCGGCGCGTGCGAATAGGGCTTCTGCCGAGATTCCTAGGCCGGGAGCGATAACGCCTCCGAGGTAGTCGCCTGCTGCTGTGATGGCGCAAAAGGTCGTGGCGGTGCCGAAATCGACGACGATGAGATCGCGTCGATACTTATGATACGCAGCTGCGGCGTTCACCAGTCGGTCGCTGCCGATTTCTTTTGGGTTGTCGTAACGGAGTCGAAGGCCCGTGTCCGTATCCGATGTGACGATCATCGGATGCTGGTGAAAATATTGTTCGAGCATATTTTCGATGGTTCCGGTCAATGTCGGTACAACACTGGAGATAATGGCCCCGGTGAGACGTTGCGGGGGGATCTCTGCCGCGGTTAGGAGATTGCTAAAGAGGATGCCGTACTCGTCGGAGGTTTTTTTTGCGTCCGTGGCGATTCGCCAATGGGCTTCCAGGGTTCGATCATCATAGACGCCCCAGACAATGTTGGTGTTGCCGATATCGATGACGAGAAGCATGGAACCTATTGTACGTTTTGCTTGGGTGGTTTGGCCAGCGGGCAATCTGGTCATCTGGTTTATCTGGTTTGTTTCGTTTGTCTGGTTAGGCTAGTTCAACCAAATAAACCAAATGGACCAAACAAACCAAATAACGCTCAGCTTATGTTCTCACATGGACGATGTCGGCGACACGCAAGTGGATGACCTCCGGCGATCCTGAGCCAGATTGAGTCGTCTGTGGCCGTATGTGCAAGGAGCCATCCGGGCCGATTTCCTCGGCAAGCCCCACGACAATGTCTCCATTACCTAACGTCGCTCGTACGGTATGGCCGATGGTCGAGCAGCGCCGATGGTAGGCCGACGCGAGCCGACTCATTCCGTGAAGGGCCAATTCATCGAGGCACTGTTCGAGTTCAAGGAGCAGTTGTGCAAGCAGTCTGTTGCGGTCGACGACGATCTTCCGTTCTTGCCATATCGACGTGGCTGAGTCGCGAAGGTCAGCGGGCCAGTCATCATGGTCACCGTTGACGTTGATGCCGATCCCGATGATCTGGAAAGGGCCTGACCGGATTCCTGTGCCGCTTTCACAGAGGATTCCGCCGACTTTCCGTTCCGCGACCAGGAGATCGTTGGGCCATTTCACAGAGACGTGGATGGACGAAACCTGTTCGATTGCTTCGGCTGCGGCCAGCGCTGTGACCAGCGGCAACCAGGAGAGCCATTCAGTGAGTCGTTCTGGTGGGCGTGCTGTCCTAAGAATGACGGAACAGTAGAGGTTGGTGCCTGAAGGGGAAAACCAGGTTCTGGAGAGCCGTCCGCGTCCAGCGGTCTGGCTGTCGGCGGCGACAACCGTGCCATGTTCCACTTCTGCCTGTGCGAGCTGAACGGCCTCCCGGTTCGTTGAAGGGAGACTGTCGAATAGTTCGATCCGCCGCCCAAGCCACGTGGTCGACAGTGTGCTGTGGATTGTGTCTCTGGTGAGTGGTGACGAAGGTTGCACGTATTACCTAGCCGAATGCTGAAACAGTCCGCCAGCGTTGTTCTCGCATCGTTCAGATCCTCAACGTACCCCAGAGGGTACGCCTCGGCCCTTCACTCGCTGCGGCCTTGCTGGACGAACTGTTTGAGCATTCGGCGGGAGAGTTGTTGTAGCACATGTGCGAATTCTTAAAATTCTCGCGTGTGAAAAGATTCTTTCCGCTACCTGCTGGGCCTGCGGCGTGGTTCGAGCACCAGGTTGATTGTCGCGGCTGGAGCTGAATGGGTGAGGGCTCCGATAGAGATGCGGTCTGGGCCGGCCGCTGCCATTGCTCGTACGTTTTTCATGGTAATGCCTCCTGAGACCTCCACTAACGCGCGGCCGCCGATGAGTTTCACTGCTTGCTTGACTCTGGCAGAAGTCATATTGTCCAGGAGAATGATGTCGGCCTTGCCAAGCAGGGCGTTGTGAACTTCCGATAATGACTCCACTTCGACAATCACGGGTTTGTCTTTAAACGCGATGGCTTGCGCCATCCGGCAGGCTGTAAGGATAGCGTGCTTCTTGTTCTTCATCAGGGACAGATGATTGTCTTTGATCAAGATGCCATCGCCAAGCGACATACGGTGGTTCGTTCCCCCGCCAAGCGACACAGCCCATTTCTGAAGAGATCTCCAGCCCGGGAGAGTCTTTCTTGTATCCATAATGTTGACTGGATAGCCATGTACGGCTTGGCAGAAGCGATCGGTCAGGGTGGCGATTCCGGAGAGATGTTGGAGAAAGTTCAGGGCGACTCGCTCTGCCATCAAGATGGATCGGCCATCGCCCTCGATCCGCAATAGCACATCTCCACTTTTGGCATGCGATCCATCTCGTCGGGATGGAGTCAGTTTGAGAGAGGCATCGACTGTAATGAAGGTTTGAATGGCCGCTGCCATTCCTGCAACGACGAGGGGTTGTTGGGCGATGATCTTGGCGCTGGCAGGGGTCGGTTCGGGAAAGAGCACCGTTGTCGTGATGTCGCCTTGGCCGAGGTCTTCTTCGAGTCCCTTCCGAACCGTACGCCGGATGTCGACAGCTGGCAGCGCTACCATGCGTAACCCTCATTATCCACGATGACTTCTACTGTAACTGCCGATACGCCGCTACGACAAGCCTGACGGCGGGCGGGCTCGCCGCTCAGTCAGCCAACATACTGTTTCAAGTATGCCTCCCTCCTTCACGGCTCCGCGCGCCCGTCTCGCGTGGCGTCTCGGCGGTTTCGTCACGAACTCTCGTGAGTAATGCGGGTTAAGCTCCCAGCATCGCGCGCAGTTGCCGTTCGCTGCTGGCCAACATGGCGCGGTCACGGGAGAGTGCGCGTAAGCGGCCTCGATGGTCGGCGATCACTTCCGGCGGAGCTTTTGAGACAAAGTCCGCACTGTTCAGTTTGCCGTCGAGCCGTTGGGATTCCTTGTCGGTTTCTGCAATTTGTTTTTCGAGGCGGTCAAGCGCTTTCTTGAGATCTACGTCACCCTCGACGGACAGACCCACCGTGACGCCGTCTGTGACGAGGCGGAGTACATTCGATGTCGGCCACTGGAAGAGAGGAACGGGTGAGATCTGTCCTCGCCCGAGATGTGCGAGGTTCTGTTTTAGGGTAACGAGTGTTGCGCTTGTTGCCGGCTCCTCATGGGTCACAAGGACACGTACCTCCTGTCCCGGTGGATAGTTGAGGAGCACGCGAGCGGTCCTGATCAGACCGATGGTCTGCTCAAAAAGGCGAAAGGTTTCTTCTGCCGATGGGTCGTGCCAGTGCGTTTGAGGGACTGGATAGGATTGAGTGACAATGGTCTCGCCCTCGTGGGGTAAGGTCTGCCAGATTTCTTCGGAAATAAAAGGCATAAAAGGATGAAGGAGCCGCAAGAATACTTCGAGCGTATCCTGAAGCGTCTGTCTGGTTGCAGAACCTTCAGGATGTAAAGGATCCTGGAGGACAGGCTTGATTAATTCCAGGTACCAATCGCAGTACTCGTGCCAGAAAAATTGATAGAGGGCATTGGTCGCTCGATCAAACCGATAGGCTTCCAGCTCCATCGTCACAATCCGGATGGTGTCGTTCAGCCTGCTTCGTATCCATAGGCCTGGAAAGGACCGATCGTCTGGAGGTTGCGATTCTTGTATGCCGGTAAGGTGCATGTGGGCGAAACGGGCGGCATTCCAGATCTTGTTGGCGAAATTGCGGTAGCCTTCGATCCGCTCCTCCGCGAGTTTGATGTCGCGTCCCGGCGAGGCCATCGAGGCAAGGGTGAAGCGGAGTGCGTCGGTGCCGAACTGCTCCATGACATGCAGCGGATCGATGACGTTGCCTTTGGACTTGCTCATTTTCTGCCCTTCGGCATCGCGCACCAAGGCATGGATGTAGACGTCGCGGAAGGGGACATCGCCCATGAATTTCAGGCCCATCATGATCATGCGGGCGACCCAGAAGAACAGAATGTCGAGCCCGGTGACGAGGGTAGAGGTCGGATAGTAGGTTTTCAGATCGGGCGTCTGTTCCGGCCACCCCAGCGTGGAAAAGGGCCAGAGGGCGGAAGAGAACCAGGTGTCAAGCACATCAGGATCGCGAAGGAAATTTTCTTCTCCACAGGTGGAACATTTAGTCGGGGCAGATCTGGCGATGATAGGCCGGGCATTCTTCGTGATGACTAGTGTGCGCTTTTCCGTTCCCTGGTCGGCTTGGACCTCAATGGATTTGGACTCGAATATACAGTCGGCGTTGCATTTTCTGCAGTACCACGCTGGAATTTGGTGTCCCCACCATATCTGGCGGGAGATACACCAATCCTTGATGTCTCGCATCCAGCCGAGATAGTTGTTCGTCCAGCCTTCAGGAATCATACGAATGCGTCCGTCTTCCACCGCTTTGATCGCAGGTTCCGCCAACGGCTTAATCTTCACAAACCACTGTGGCGACAAATACGGCTCGACCACGGTCTTGCACCGATAACACTTACCCACGGCCATCTTGTGGTCTTCAATTTTGGCAAGGTATCCCTGCTCAGTAAGAACTGCTTCGACTATGGCCCGTGCCTTCAGAACCGGTTTTAATGCGAGTTCCTGTCCCAAGGCATGGTCTACTTTGGCGTCCTGCAGACCTGAAGGATCGAACTTGCCTTCCTGAGTTAGCAATGCAATTCGTTCCAGGTTATGTCTTTCACCTGCCTCAAAATCGTTGAAGTCGTGCGCGGGGGTAATCTTTACGGCGCCGGTGCCGAATGTGAGGTCCACCAAAATTGAATCGCCCACGATCGGTATCTCGCGCGTGGTCAGCGGCAAGCGAACCTTTTTGCCGATGAGATGGCGATAACGCGGGTCGTCGGGGTGGACTGCCACTGCCGTATCGCCTAGCATCGTTTCTGGTCTGGTTGTCGCCACGGTAAGTGTCGTGTGGGGATCGTCCGCAAGAGGGTAGCGGATATGGTAGAGCTTCCCTTTCACGTCTTCATGCTCGACTTCGATGTCCGATAGAGCCGTCAGGCAGCGTGGGCACCAGTTGATCAACCGCTCCCCTCGATAAATCAGTCCGTCTTCATAGAGACGCACGAAGATTTCCAGGACAGCTTTCGATAGTCCCTCATCCATCGTAAATCGCAGGCGATCCCAGTCACAGGATTCTCCCAGTTGTTTCTGTTGACTGATGATCGTATTTCCGGATGTGGCTTTCCATTGCCAGACGCGCTTAATGAAACCATCGCGTCCCAGGGATTCCCGGGAGGCGCCTTCGGCCATGAGCTGCTTTTCCACGACGTTTTGTGTGGCAATCCCGGCGTGATCGGTGCCTGGCAGCCAGAGCACATTGCGGCCCTGCATGCGCCGCCAGCGTATCAGAATGTCTTGGAGCGAATGATTCAGTGCATGGCCGACATGGAGTGAGCCTGTGACATTGGGTGGGGGAATTACGATGGAGTATGGCTGGCCTGGATGGCCCGGCGAGGCGTGAAAATAGCCTTGTCGGATCCAGAGGTCATACCAACGCGCTTCGACTGCCTTAGGATCGTAGGTTTTGTCGAGCTGCGGTCTGTTCATTCAGTCTCTCTTGTTCCTTTGGTCTGTTCGGTCTGTCTGGTCCATCTGGTCTATCTAGTGGGTCTGTCTGGTCTATCATGTCTATCTGGCGCTCCCGGACGAGACAGACCGGATAGGCCAAAGGAACAAGAGCGGGGCATCTTAGCATGCGGGTGTTGGCCCCTCAAGGCGACGTGGGCACATAGATAGCTTGAGGGGTGTAGAGCCTTGTGCTATACAGACTCACACAAGGCGAGGGCGAAGGGCTCGTTCCGCTATCACTTTTTACAATTGGGAGAGACTATGGCCACAGGCCGTGAAAAAGATCGCAAGACGAGAAAGAAGCATCGGAAGAATGTCGCACGGGTGAAGGCTCTGGTAACAGCCAGACGGAGTAAGAGTAAGAAGAGCAAGAAGGGGTGAGTCGGAGCGGAAGCGAGGATCCTACGCAGCTCTTGTGAGGCGTGTGATCTCTGCTTTGATCTGCTCTTCGGCCAGATTCGGGACGAGGCGTGAAACAGCCTGCTTGACCTCTTCTCGGGCCGTCGCCTGAACGAGCGCGTCGGTCATTTCTGCGGCTTGTTTGGCGGCAGCCTGTTGGATTTCTTCCTTGATGAGTCCTTCAAGCGAATCGAGTTGTTCACGAACCATGTCAGACAGCGCGGTGCGAACGGCATTGAGTTCTTCGCGGACGAATTGATCGATGCGCTCCTTGATCAGGGGGCTCGCGGCTTCAGACACGCTCTGCCGAATGAGGGGTTCGAGGAGAGACATTTTCTGCGAGAGGAATTTCGGGAGTGCCGTCGCGAGCACTGGTTCAAGCGCTTGAGTCAGCTGTTCTCCCGAGAGGGATGCCCCTACGCTTTTGGCCACGAGCGTTGCCAGCTCTTTTCCCAGCATCTGGGGAAGCATGTCGGCAATCTTTTTTTCCGTTCGTTCCGACATAGAGTTAAGAAGTTGACCGAAGAGGCCCTTCATCGCTTCTTCCGGTTCGGCTGTCGGCGCCTGCGCGGTGGTAATCACAGAGGGGGCTTTCGGTTGAGGGTGAGGTGCGATCGCCTGCTCCTCTGTTTCCTCAGTCAGGCTGTCATCATCATCGGAGTCCATATCGCTTGAGACCGGGGGCCAGGAGCGAGACTTCTTCTTTACTCCATTTGTCTTGGATGCCTGCTGCGCTTCAAGATCCGTGATGAGATCGATGAGGTTTTCTGGCTGAAAAGGTTTGTTGAGAAAGGCCTTGACCCCCAGCGAACGCAAGTGGGTTTCATCCACACGATCCGAAGAGCTGATCAGGGAAATAATATAGGTTTCTGCCAAGTTATCCAGCTTGTAGACTGCTTTGCAGAATCCCGAGAAGGTCATGTTCTCCAAATGATAGTCTGCAATGATGAAGTTTGGGTTTGCCCGGCGTGCCGCTTCCAAGGCTGCGGGGCCATCCTGGAATCCCATGACCTCACACCCGTGCGACTTTGAAATCTGCTCAACCAACCGGCGGACGGCGGGACTACTGTCGATGACAAAGATGCGTGAAGCCACCTAACCCTCCAATGTTATTGAACTATGTCGAAGCTAACAGTGAGGGTTTTCTTTGTCAAGAAATCGGATAAATAGGCGCAGACGTTGACTCCTGAATTTTGAACTGAATACGATTTAGTCCCAAAAGGGCTCATACAACCGATGAAGACCCCCATTCATGTCATCTTTTTCGATGCAGCCGAGACGTTGTTTCAAATCAACGGTTCGGTGGCGGACATCTACCTCGCGCATGCGGTTCAGCACGGGTTTCGGCAGACTCCTGGCTCGCAGGTTTCGATAGCGCAAGCCTTTCAGCGGGCCTTTCGCGACGCGCCTCCGCCGGTTTTTTCCGCAACGGATCCACTCTCGTTAAAACAATGTGAACGGCTTTGGTGGTTCGATATCGTACATAACGTGTTTTATCGCGTCGGGATGTTTGAACGGTTCGATGAATTCTTCGAGCAGGTCTTTCAGGTGTTTGAAGATCCTCGAACCTGGGTATTATTTCCTGAAACCCATTCCGTGTTGACCAGGCTTCGTGCGGAGGGGTTCGAGCTTGGGATCGTGTCCAACTTTGATTCCCGGCTCTTTCCTGTGATGCGTGGACTCGGAATCGACCGGCTTTTCGACACCGTGACGATTGCAAGCCTCGCCAGGGCCGCTAAGCCTGCATCGAAGATTTTCGAGATCGCCCTTGAGAAGCACGCGATCGATCCGGATGAAGCGATCCATGTGGGTGATAGTGTCAGGGACGATATGGAGGGCGCTACCAAGGCCGGCTTGACTGGTGTATTGCTGGATCGAACTGGGCGCCATCAGGCGTCGGGCGGGCATGTGATTCGGACGTTAGAGGAGCTGCTTCCGCTAGTAGGATGCTGAAAAAGTCCGCCAGCAGAAGAAGATCGTTATTTGGTTTGTCTCGTTTGTCTGGTTAAACAAGGTCCACGAGATGAACAAAACAAACCAGATCAACCAGATGGACCAGACAGACCTGGCTAAAGGAGTTCCGGAACCAAAACTTTTGCACGGCCCTGCAACGAGAGGTCAACCAGGTTCGATTGCGGGGTGTTTTCGAGATTGATCTCGATGACCAATGCGCCGACTTCCTTCGCGACCGACGCAAATCCCGCTGCTGGATAAACGACTCCCGATGTGCCGATCACAAGGAAGAGGTCACAAGCTTTGATGGCCTGATCACAGCGGAGCAGATCTTCCTCCCAGAGCGATTCCCCAAACCAGACAATATGAGGTCGGAGCAGGGCTTCGCATAGCCGGCATGTTGGCAGGATGGGAAGAGGGACTTCCCGGTTCTCCGAGATGATGCCACAGCCGGTACAACGAACCTTCCAGATATTTCCGTGAATTTCTGAGAGCCGTTGCGAGCCGGCGGTTGAATGCAAGCCATCTACGTTCTGAGTAATCAGCCAGAATGTATCGGGCCTGCGACGTTCAAGTTCTCCAAGGGCGATGTGGGCAGCATTGGGCTGTTTCGTGGCAATCAATTCACGCCGCCAGTTGTACCATTCCCAGACTAATTGTGGGTCGCGCTCAAAGGCTTCGGGTGTCGCGAGATCCTCCGCGCGAAAGTTACGCCATAAGCCGTCCGCTCCGCGAAAGGTCGGCACGCCGCTATCGGCTGAAATGCCGGCTCCCGTGAGGACGGTCACATGCCGAGCGGATGCCAGGTGTGCGCGGGCGAGGTGGATCTGATCATCGGTGGCCATGGGCGAATTGGTAACTACTCAGGTGTTTAGGCTGAAGGATATAAATGATCTCGCAAAGCACGAATGCGGGGGTAGCGGGATACAGGGATAGTCGGGGTAGCCTCTTACCCCTTTATCTCTTCAAGCTGCGATGAATCCTCGTTGCGCAAGAAGCCCAACCCCTAAAAACCTTGAGCCTATCTACCTGAGTCGTTGCGCTGAATTCTAACAGCATTTCGAGCCAACGAATTTGCGTGGTATAGTACCCATCCAATTTCTTGCGAGGGATAAAATGAAACAGATTCTCATGGTTGGAGCTGGATCAGTCGGTGGATTCTTTGGCGCACATTTAACGAAAGCAAATCTTTCTGTGTCGTTCCTGCTGCGGCCCAAGACGCTCGCAGCCGTGAAGCAGAATGGCCTCACGATTCGCAGTGCCAATGGTTCCTTCACCGTGCACCCCCCAGCTGCTTCCGATCCTCGAGATTTCCCGAAGCCGGACCTGATTATCCTCTCCGTGAAAGCCTACGATCTGGATGAGGTGCTGACACAGATCGAGCCGGTCCTGACCGATAAGACAGTCATCTTGACCCTGCAGAATGGGGTTGATACCGAAGATCGCATCCTGGCGCGCGTTCAACGGGATTGTGTCGTCGGCGGTATCGCCTATATCTATACCAAGATCGCGGCGCCCGGCGTTATTGACCATTATAAGAAGGGCGCTGTGGCCATCGGGGAGCTGATGGGGCATCAAAGCGCTCGTGTGCTGGCCATCGCAGATCTGTTCAAGCAGGCAGGGATTCCTTGCCAGCTGACCGACGATATCCGGCGCAGCAAGTGGGAGAAGATGTGTTGGAATTGCGTCTTCAATCCCTTGACCGTGATGATCGACGACAAAGTGGCCAAGGCGCTCGATCATCCCGAGATGCTGCGAGTGATTCACCAGATCGTGGGGGAAGTGGTGGCGGTGGCGGCTACCGTGAAGGTGCCGTTAGCAGATGATATGGCGGAGAAGGTGGTCCGTTGGACGAGCGAGATACGGGATATCCATACTTCGATGTATGACGATTGGAAGGCCGGTCGGCCAACCGAGATTGACTCTTTGAACGGGTATGTTGCGAAACTCGGGCGTGAATTCGGTATTCCGACCCCGTTGAACGACATGCTGACAGCGGTGATCAAGACTATCACTGAGCGGGATCGAACCGGTCCCGGTATCCTGCGAATCGACGGGGCTGTGGTCCAGCCTGTCTCGCTCGATCGTTCCGCTATTGCATCGTTGCCGGCAGAACATCAGATCGATATTTCGACGGTGATGCCAGGCATGATGGGAAAAGGGATTCGCGTGAAGGGGCTACTCGATATTCCGTCGCTGGCTATAGGGGCAGATCATGTGACGGTGTATTCGGTAGACGGACAATATTCAGTCTGCCTCACGCTGCAACAGGCGAGAGAGCATGGGGTGCTTGTCTATGAACTCGATGGAGCGACGTTGCCTGATGCGAAAGGCGGTCCGTTCCGATTAGTGACACCAGGCCTCGGAGATCTATGCGCCAACGTGAAGGGGGTCGCAAGAATCGAGGTGACCATCGGAGCCGGAAAGGACACGAGGCCAACGAATTGCTGAGAACTGGTCTGTCTGGTTCATTTGGTTTGTTTTGTTTATCTGGTGCGTTTTGGTCAACCAAAAAACAAACTGACCGGACGAACTAAACACATGTACCGGTCCGTTCAACAGCGTCGTGATGTGCGGTGTTAGACATTAAAAAGGGGGCGTGCCATTGGACACGCCCCCTGAAATCAGGGCCGTCAGATGATGGAGGCGATTACTTCAAGGCGTCGATGCCGGCGCCGAAGTTGATGTGAAACGCCGCGCCATTCATCACGAGGGCAGGCACGGACTTCACACCGGCTGCTTCCGCTTCTTTCACTCGCGCCTTGTTCGTGCCGAGATGGACGTGTTCCACGTCATATTTCGTCGGATCCAGAGCGTTGGCGACGCTGTTCTCGGCCGCGACGCACACCGGGCATCCTGCGTGGTAGAAAGTTGCTTTGGTTTTCATTGTGATCTCCCTTCAAAGGTAATGGTTTTGTTGAAGTTACTGTAACTGCGTTAGCGTAGAAACGCCTCTACACTCAGGCAGCAGCCACTTTTCAGTTCTCCTGCCACCTTGTCGGATAGCCTACTGACAATCTGACAGTGAAATCAATAGAAAAATTAGCGCCCCAGCGGCCTGTGAAGCGTCATTCGTGAAACGTGAAGCATCTTCGTCTCTCAGGTCTGTCTGGTTTATTCGGTCTGTCTCGTCGTGGGCTCTGACCAGAAAGAGCAAATGAACCAGATAAACCAAACAAACCAGTTTAGCGAATGACCTGAATCGCTTTCCACCGTTCCGATCGGTAGCGCCAGAGTAGTAATCCCATCCGGACAGTCCAATCTGCAATCATGGCGGTCCAGACGAAGAGCACATCGAGTGCGAGCCAGGGGCCTGCGATGACTGCGATGGGCAGGCGGATTCCCCACATGCCGATTGTTGTCGCCACCATGATGAACCTGGTGTCGCCGGCTCCACGTAACGATCCGGCCAGGACCATGGTGAGGGCGAGCGGGACTTGGAGGATGGCGACGATACGCAGGAACACTGTTCCGAGTTCGACGACGGCTTCGTCGTTTGTAAAGGCACGGAGCAGCGCATAGGGAAAGAAAAAGAACAGCAGGCCCATTGAGGCCATCGCAATGCCGGCTAGGCGGTTCGCCTCCCAGTTTTCCAATTTGGCCCTGACATATTTCCCCGCGCCGATACTCTGCCCCACCATCGTGGCTGCTGCGATCGCAAAGCCATACCCCGGCAGGAACGAGAGGGATTCAATCGACAAGCCGACTTGGTGCGCGGCGTAGGTCACAGTGCCGTACAGCAGAACGATCTTGGTGTAGAGGATAATTCCTGTCTGTTGAAATATCCGCTCACCGGAAACCGACGCGCCAATCTGCCAGGTGGAGCGCAAAAGATCACGTCGTACCTGGAGTGATTTTCGAAAAAGCGTTCGGCAGGTCCAGAGGAGATAGGCCACGCCTGCGCCTTCGGCAATACCCGTAGCAACGGCTGCTCCGGTAATGCCCAAGGCAGGGAAGCCCCAGAGTCCGTAGATCAGCGGGTAGGCAATCGTGAGATACAGGAGATTCACCGCGATCAAGGCGTACATGGGAGTTTTGGTATTTCCGGTGCCTTGTATAATCGAAGAGAGGATCTGCAAGAAGATTGTGCAGGGAATGACCAGGAAGATGAAATTCGAGTAGGGAAGGGCCAGTGTGATGACATCGTGCTCTGCGCCCAACAGCTCCATGATGACACGATTCAGAGACAATCCAAGTACCACAAGTGCGCAGGATACGATGGCGGCCAATCCAAGGAGATGCGTGGCGGCTTCTCCGACGTCTTTGGTTCGGCGAGCGCCCCACAGTTGGGCAATGAGGACGTTGGCCCCCACCGATAGTCCGGAGACGAGCGTGGTGGCCATGAAGGCCAGCAACTGACCGAGTCCGACGGCTGCGATGGATGTGGCGCCGAGACCGCCGACGAGGAAGACCGCGGCGATACCTTCTGTGCGTTGCAGCAGAGTGCTGACCGTGACCGGTAAGGCCAGGGTCAGGACGGACTTTCTGATCTGTGAAACGCCAGATGTCATGGCGGCCATCCTAGCAGGATGAAGGAGACGGTTATTTGGTTTGTTTCGTTTGTCTGGTTTTTTGGTTGAGTGAAACGAACCAGATAAACCAAATCAACCAAATAAACAAAACAAACCCGATCAAGCGGTTTCGTACCGCTATCCTGCGGGCTGGACAAACGTGTGTCTGGCCGATTAGTGTCGTCTGACCATGACTGAACTCAGCGATCTCTCATCCGCTTCTCTTCCGAAGGCTCCGCGCCTGTCGAAGTCGAAATTCTTGTCCGGTCTTCAATGTCACAAGCGCTTGTACCTCGAAGTCCATCAGCCCTCTCTTGCCACCAAGCCGGATGCGGCGACTCAGGCGATGTTCGATATGGGAACAGAAGTCGGGGAGTTGGCCCGGAGTCGCTTTTCTGGAGGGGTATTGGTGGCAGCGGGGTATCGCCAGACAGAAGCCTCTCTTGCGCAGACGGCTGCACTGATCCAGGACCTATGGTGCCGGCAATTTTCGAAGCAGCATTTTTGTACAGCGGGGTGCTGATTCGCGCGGATGTTTTAGAGCGTGTCCTGACCGCAGAAGGTCAGCCCTGTGGCTGGCGCCTGATCGAGGTCAAGTCTTCTACAAAGGTGAAAGACGTGCATCTCGAAGATCTCGCCGTGCAAAGCGAAGTGATATTGGGCGCAGGCCTGACGCTTGTCTCTGTCGGTCTCATGCATATCAATACCGGCTATCTCTATCGCGAGGGAGCCATTGACCTGACAGAGTTATTTACGATTCAGGATCTGTCCGAGGCGGTGGCCCAGCGACGGGCTGCGGTACCCGAGCGGTTGGCCACGATGAGTCGCATGTTGCTCCAGACGCAACCCCCTGCGATTGAACCGGACCGGCATTGTCATACGCCCTACGATTGCCCCTTCTGGGAACATTGCACCAAAGACAAGCCGGCTCGGTGGATTCATTATTTGCCGGGTTCGAAGCAGGTGGTCAGTCAGTTGGCTCAACAGGGGGTGACGACGATCGATGAGATTCCGGACGGTACGAAGCTGTCGCCGGTTCAGCGCCATGTGAAGGAGAATGTCGAGTGGGTGTCTGCGAAGCTCGATTCTGTGTTGAAGGCCGTGCAGTATCCTGTGCATCACCTCGATTTCGAAACGGTCATGCTAGCGGTGCCTCGGTTCCCGGAGACACGTCCTTATCAAGCGCTACCGGTGCAATGGTCGAATCATATTGAGCAGGCAACCGGTGAACTGCGCCATGAGGAATTTCTGCACAAGGTAGTGAGTGATCCCCGGAAGGTTCTTGCCGAAGCCTTACTGGAATCCCTGGGTGACCGGGGGAGTATCTGTGTCTATTCGCCGTACGAAAAGTCTGTGATCGAGCAGTTGGCCGTGGTTCTTCCTTCGTTGCGATCCGCTCTTCAAGCATTAGTGAAGCGCATCTGGGATCTGCATCCGATCGTGCGCGATCACTACTATGATCCACACTTTGACGGATCCTACTCGCTGAAAGATGTCCTCCCTGCTCTCGTCCCATCGCTGGGGTATGATGACCTGGCGATCAAAGAGGGAGGTCATGCTGCCAGTCAGTACTACCGGATGGTTTTTGTTGAAACAGATTGGATCGAACGTGCGAATATCCAGGAAGCGTTGCTAGCCTACTGTAAGCGCGACACTCTTGCGATGGTTGAGCTCAGGCGAGCGTTGAAGAAAAAAGCGCAGATGAAAGGCGAGACCGGTCTATCTGATTTGGTTCATCTGGTTCGTTTGGTTTTCTGTTGACGTTCTTGAACCGAAACGATAGACAAGACAAACTAAATGAACAAGACAGACGTGCTCGGGAGGCCGTCGGCATGAGCGAACTTGGTTTGGCGGAGAGGGTGGGGATCGAACCCACGGTCCCGTTGCCAGGACAGCAGTTTTCGAGACTGCCCGATTCGGCCACTCTCGCACCTCTCCGCGTGATTAAGCTCGTGAGCTTACTCTGGGGACAGTGATTTTTCAATCGGTTTTCTTTTTGCTCGAAGGGCCTAGCCCGGTCTATCAGGTCTCTCTGGTTGGTCTTATCTATCTGGTTTGTCTGTTTCAACCAAACACACGAGACAGACCGAATAGACCAGACAGACCAGATGAACAAGTCAGACTGGCGGACTTTTTCAGCATCCTGCAATAGGAGGCTACTGGTGAATCCGGGTGTAGGTGAGCCGGTCATGGTTTTTTCGTCCATTGAGATGGTCGCAACGGCTGGCTGGTCGGTACCGATCGGGATGGAGGATCGGACCATTCATGTCTGGGGCTTCTCGCTCGACGGAAGCCTGTCTTTCGTGGAACGATGCCGTTCCTGGTTGAGCGAAGATGAACGTGGGAGGGCGGGCCGATTCATCAGTCAACAGGATCAACGTCGATTCGTACTGGCGCATGGAGGGCTTAGAGCGGTACTCGGTCGATATCTTGGGCTGGGCCCCGATGCGGTAGAGCTGGATCGGAGTGAAGTGGGCAAGCCCTTCGTGAAGAAGGAGTGGCGAGATCAATCCGCACTCACGTTCAATATGTCCCATGCGCATGGCCGGGCGCTCATAGCAGTCTCAAAGGGGCGAGAGGTTGGAGTTGATCTTGAACGAATTCGTTCGGACGTCGAGGTTGCGAAACTTTCCAAACGGTACTTTGCTCCCTCCGAGCAGGCCTCGATCATGGAGTTGGCTCAGGAGCAGCGTGCGCCAAGATTCTTCCGTTACTGGGTTGCGAAAGAGGCGGTGCTCAAGGCGCAAGGTATCGGACTTCGGGCCTTGAGTCAGTGCGAGATCATCTTAGGGGCGGACGGAGCAGGCGCCGAGATTCTGGTTCCGGCAGATTCTCCGCTTTTAAACAATTGGAGGGTTCGTCTTCTCTCTTGTGACGAGGGATGGGAGGCAGCGGTCGCTGCTCACGGGGGAGACTGGGCCGTGCAATGCAATCCAGAAGGAAGCTGAAAAATGGTCTGTCTGGTCTATTCGGTCTGTTCGGTCTATCTCGTGGGATCGGTTGAACGAAACTAACCAGATAGACCAGACAAACCAGATGGACCAGACAGACCAGGTTATTGCGGTGATGCCTCTCGGAGCTCTTTGAAGAACTTCTGAATGAGGACCTGACTTTCCTGCTCGAGGACTCCGCCGGTTACCAGGACTTGGTGGTTCAGCTTCGGCTCTGACGGCAGGTTGAACAGAGACCCGCAGGCCCCGCCTTTCGGATCCCAGGCCCCAAAGACGACTCGCGACACCCTCGCTAAAATAATGGCTCCGATACACATCGCGCAGGGCTCCACGGTCACGTAGAGGGTCGTGCCGGTCAATCGCCAAGTTCCCAATGCGGTCGCCGCGGCGCGGATCGCAATCACCTCCGCATGAGCCGTGGGATCCTGCCAGAGTTCGCGGTAATTGTGTGTTTGCGCCAGCACCCGACCGTCGTGAACGATTAATGCGGCGATCGGTACTTCACCGACGGCAGGAGCCCGGGCTGCTTCCTCCAGGGCCATCCGCATAAACGTGTAGTCCTGTGTGCGCTCGTCTCCCGGCATTGTTGGCTCCTTAGAAGATCGGTTTTTGGTTTATTTGGTTTGTTTCGTTTGTTTGGTTGAATGAAACTAACGAGATAAACCAAATCAACCAAATAAACAAAACAAACCAGAGGAACCAGGCTATGAGCGGCTCAAGAGGTACATCGGTTCTGTTGGTTGTGAACGGCCACTTGATGGTTCGAGGCTGACGCCGAACGTTTTTGCTAGCGTGAAGTTCAATACCTTTTTGACTAGGAGGTGAGTGGTTTCTCCCGTATCTACGCGGAAGGTTCCGATACTCACGGGTTTTTCCTGAATGGCCCACAGCTGATAGATTTTGCCGGTGGGGCATTCCGGTAGATTCACGGAGTAGAGCCAGACTTTTTGAGTTCGAGAATCGTACAGCAGGAATCCCGTGGCCTGTTTTGCGATGTCCGATCCGGTGAGGGAGATCGCCTTGACGTTGGGAATTCGAAGGAGTGCGGCGAATTCGTCTTGCGGAGTCTCGACGGTGCGGCCGCCGCTTCGCTGGCTTAACTGAACACGAGTCTCTTCCAGTTCAGCCTCACGCTGGGCTAGCTGTTCCTTGGTTTCAGCAGCTTCGTGCGCTCGTTGCTGCAGTTCGTTACGTAATTCGACAAGGGTTTTGGTTTGGTCGCCGACCTCACGATCCACACCGGCAAGCTTCGCCGACTTTTCCTGGACTGCTGCTTCGAGTTGCTGAATCTTCGCGGTGTCGCTGGAGCGTTGTGTCCAGACATCCCATACAAAATATCCACCGACCGCCACGATCAAGAGCAGCCCTAAGCCAAGGGCCCAGGGTAGTACCGCCGATTGGACAGGGGCCTCAGGAGGAAAGAGGTGGTCCATCCATTCACCCGGATCCAGGCTTGACCGGGTCTGATCGCTCGGTATCGATTGAACTGGAATCGGTTCGGGGCTTCGTTCGGCCATGATTTTGGCTTTGAGAGAGCGAGGAGGTGTGATTGGACTCAGAGCGAGCGGGAGGAGCGCGGCGATCGACTGATAGTGCTTCAGCGTGCTGTGACAGGAAGCGCAACCGGAGAGTAAGTGGGCTTCCAGCGCCTGTCGCTCGACCCGGTCCAGCGCACCGGCAGCATACAAGGGGACCGATTCTTCGAGTTCTTCATGCTTCATTGAGGCGAACCTTCGTTCTGCCGCTGATGGAGCGCAGTTTGGAGTTTAGACATTCCAAGTTTGATCCGTGTCTTGACGGTCCAGAGCGGCTGGTTCAGTCGCGCGGCAATCTCACTGTAAGAGAGGCCTCCGTAGTATGCGAGTTCAATTGCTTGCTGCTGCGCCTGGGGTAGTCCAGCTAAAGCTACTCCGACCGCACTACGCAGGTCTTGATCGGCCTGCGTCCCAAGTGGGGTCGGATCCGGGCCCGGGTCCGTTACCTGCACAGCAGTTGTGGCTTCCGGCGGGTTTGTGGCGCGAGAGCCTTGTGTGCCTCTGGCTCGTAGCCGGTCGATGGCTCGACTCTTCGTGAGGGTGACCAACCATGCGTCCGGGGTTCCACGTCCAACATCATAGCGGGAGACCTTCCGCCAGATTTCCAAATAGACATCCTGCAAGAGATCCGCCGCTTCCTCGTGGTTTCCCAAGATCTTGACTGCCAAGGAAAACAAAAGCACACTCGAATGGTCATAGAGCTGGCTGAAGGCCTGCTGATCACCTTTGACCACGCGTGCCAGTAAGGCTGCATCGATTGTCGAGGCGGCAGGTTGTAAGGCTTTGTCCATAACGCGCGCGAGTTGTCACGGAAAGGTGATATTACTTCATGTCCGCCCCGACTATAGCATCCTACAGATAGAACGGGCAAAAGGTTGTGTATTTCAGGCTTCGCGTTTTTAGTTTCATGTTTCTGGTTTCAAGTTGTTCGTTTCGATTGCTGAAATTCCGAGGTCCAAACTGAAACATGGAGCCAGAAACTAGAAACTCCACTTTCGAATGATCGCTTCGGCAGCCTCCATTGCCCCGGTTGAAGGCGGTGGCAAGAAAGCTGCCGGTGCGGTTAAGGCTTGCCGTAAGGCTGGTCCCCAGCATCCTTGTGCGAAGTCGTCGATCGACAATTCGATACTGCGTCCGTAGCGATGCAGGTAGTCGACCAGCGGCGGTTCATCGGCAAAATTAAATCGGCGGACGTACACAATCGGTTGTTGAAGTGCAACTGCTTCAACGACGGTGCTGTACCCAGGCTTGGTCATGATGACATCGACAGAGGCAAGCAGGGTTTTAAAGGAGAATGGGAGTGTTTTCGTGGAATGAATCCAGGAATATCCCGATGGGGCTGGGCCATCGATAAGGAAGCGATAAGGGCGCAACTGTTCCATTTGCTTCAGTGGAAGGGAGGTGAGAGGAATACCGCCGAATCCCACCAAGACGATCCGTTCATCGGATGCCAGGGCGAGGGCTGAGGCAAGCCGGTTTCGTTCAGGAGAGGCGGGGTCGGCTATCGGACTAATATCGATCATGCTGGAGAAAGCATTGATGCTGGGCGCAGGGGTAATACGAAGCGCCATGTCAACTTTCGCATAGCAGCCGCGGATAAATTCAATCAACTGCCGGTGCGAATGGCTTGATGCATGACAGTACTCCTTGAGTACGAGATCCCAGGTAAAGTTTGCCAAGGCAACGGTCGGTATCTGTGCGCGAGAACCGGCCTCAATGGCGAGGTAGGGCGTGTCGGCGATGATCAACGAGGGCGATGCTGCCTGCATGGCGGCGACTTCGTTGGACAGGCGTGCCTCCCAGGTTTCGTGGAAATGCTGGTACGCCGCCCAAGTTGCGTCGATATCGATTTTGAGGGGTCCGTCTTGGATACAGCCGACGTCTTGTTGTTCGGGACTATGTTTCCACTGGATTGTCAGGCGGTCGCAGAAAAACGAGGCTGGGACCGTGGTTCGGAGGACGACAGTCAGCTCTGGCACGAGGGCGCCCAAAGCGTTGAGTACCGGCACCACTTGCGCCGCGTGACCGTAGCCATGTCCGGAGATTGCACACCAAATTAGCGGCATGGTCGGGTGCTGAAAAGGGAGGCGGAGTAGCTGGGATGATCCCCGTGCTCGCGCAACGCGCGGCTTGAGACAGCCCTCGTTGGACGCGCGCAGTTGGGATCATCCCAGCCACCCCTTAGTAAGGTAGTGAGTGATTGTTCGCCTGTGGCCTTGCTGGGAGAAGGCGCGTCTTGGCGCGCCGGGGTTGGGTGGGTGAGAACGGTAAACTTTTTGAGCACCCGGAATTGAGATGCGTCAGGCTGTATGACCATGGATTAGCTGCTGGAGAACCCCGGCTCTATCGGGGCGATGTTGTATTGCAGTTCGAGGTCGAACTCATCGATTAGCTCATTGGCCGTGGAAATGCCGAGATCGGACTTCACCTCGCTGATCACAAGATCGATTGCTGCTCCGGCATGAGCCCCATACTGCGTCATCGCCGATTCGATTCGCTGCCTGGCTTCTTCAACCTTCATGGGGTGCTCCTCGCTCCATCACTATCCGATTCATTATCCCAATGTCTGTAGTAGCGCTTGCATCTCAGGAACGAGGTCTCCCCCTCCGTTCGATCGCCCGGAGCGCGCAGCATCGATGCCGGCTTGTAAGATGGGCTTGGCTTCGTTTTTCCTCCCTAAAGAGACTAAGGCGCGTCCGAGGTGGAGATGCGATGCCACGTGGGTCGGGTCCAACTGTGTCGCGACGGTCAGGTGCTCGACCGCCTCTTCAAGATTGCCACCTTCTTGAATGAGTTTGTTCCCGAGCCCGTAACGGCCCAGAAAGCCCTTTGGGTTTTTCGTGACCATCTGTCTGAACGCATCAAGATCCACATCGCCTCCTCGTGATAGCAGTGCACATGATACCACCGGGAAGAAGGAGAGAGCCAGGGCTATGAAGACCGATGAAGGATTTTGTATAGGGCTACCGAGGAGAGGCGCCTGCAATCGGTTGAGATATAGGGATTACATGGGGAGCCGAATGACGGATTCCGACTGAGACGGTACGAATCGGGTGACCTTGGGGTTGCGCATGGCTGGCAAGATAAAAGGATGAGTCTTGAATGACCTGATTGAGCAGGGACGACAGGCAAGCTTCCGTGACCTGTCCTTTCAACTGTTCGATGATCTCCGGACTCGCGCCGAACAGGTTGTAGTGGGCCGATCCATTGGATGTGGCGGTGTATTGCTTGGTTTGCCCATCCCACCGTTCCATCTCAAGCGACATCTGGGCGCCGTAGTCGTAATTGAGGGAGATGAACGGCGCCAGCGTAAACATCGAGGCGCTGACCAGGAAGCCTCGCCAGGCAGCTTGGCCTGCATGGGGCTCTACAAGATTGTCGATCGACAAACGCACAGTGACACGAGCCTGGTTCGCCGCCGGTTGTGTGTACCCGGATTGATAATGTTGAGAGAACAGTCGTGTAGCTTCAATGGCGCCGAGCACCTGCCGCTCAAGGGTTGCGGGAGGTGCGATCGATGAGCCATTGTGGGTTACTCGTATTGTTTCGAGCAGGAGAGGCACTCGCGCATCCGTGGCGACTGTGGCGTTGGCGGATGGTGTGGTATCTGTAGTGGCAGCCAGTTCGATCCAGTGGGAACAGCCGGTTCCTAGACCGAGTGTCATGGCGAGAACGCTGCCGATCAATGGTCGTGAAAAAGCATGTCCCATCATCTCGCCTCCTCCTAATTTAGAAAAAGAATGAGAAGCCGCCATAGGGCAGACTGGCATTGAGTCCGAGGTTCGGGTACTGCGTGCCGGCATTGGAAATATGATTAAATCGATAGCCGACATTGAGCGCGGCTTGATCGGTCAGGAAATAGGAGATCCCGAATCCTGCCATCAAGACAAAGTTGAACTGACTGGACTCTTCTGGGATCTTCCCTGCGAGATCGGTCCAGAAGGGGCCTCCGGCGAATTCGGTATAGGGTCGGATCCGGTCCAGTGCGACGAAGGTATATTTGATTTTCGGGGCGAAACCGACGCCGTGCGTGACGAATGGTTCCTGAAACTGGATATAGACCATCTCGGCTCCGAGCGAGACTTGACCTCGATACCAACTGTTGCCGATAGGATCGGTGAGTGTGATCATCCAGGAGGGCATGAAAGCCGGACCTTCCTGCTTGGTTGTGTGGTCCTGCGTGAGGCGATGGGGGAGCAGATAGCCGGCGCTGAGTCCGACTTCTTGTGTGCCGACGGTGATCGTGGGCCTGACATCTTCGGCATGCACGCCGGTCGTCGTCATAAGGAGCCCAAATATCGATGTTGTGATGATTCGAAGAAAAAATGCCATGTCACATCCACGTCAATACCCTGTCGGTCAGGTTGTGGTGAAACTTGAAGCAACAGGGTGACGTCCCAAAGGTAGCAGAGGATTGGATTCTGTCCAGAAATACACGGGGTTTGGCTTGGCGGAAAGTGAGAGAATGCTGGACAGTGAGTAAGGCTACTCGGAAGGCAGGGGAGCGAAGAGAGGCAATTGAATTATTTCAGCTTCGCACGATAGTCCGAGTCGGTTTGAAGATCAGGTAGCTGGTATCGCTGGTCGAGAGAAACCACTCGGTCAAGACAGCGCCGTGCAGAAACAAGGTCGTGACGGGTGTCATAGATTGTGGCAAGGAGTCGGAGGACTGCGGCTTCGGCAGGCTCATTGCCGAGTTTGATGTAATGTTCCGAAGCATTGTTCAGACAGCGTTCGGCTCTGGTCAGATCGCCTTGGTCGAGAAAGCACTTACCGAGCTGGCTATAGGTGACTGCCAGTCCTTCTTCATTCCCGACGACTCTGTGATGGTCGAGGGCCTGCTTGAACGACGTCACCGCCTGTTCCCATTGTCCCTCACGAGCTTCTTGCAAGGCCAGATTGTTATAAAGAATGCCGAGCGCGCGATCGTCTTTCAGATCACGCAGCAGGTCTAAGGCTTCGAGGTAATAGGGGCGGGCGTTTCCCGGATGGTCGGCGCCGATGTGAAGATTGCCGAGGTTCACCAGCGTGTGGGCGATAGCCTGCTGATTCCGCTCCGTGCGCTGGATCGCGAGCACTTCTTTGTAACAGTCTTCTGCATGATCAAGATCTCCTGAGAGTGCGCAGACATTGCCCAGATTGCCCAGTGAGTCAGAAAGGGCGCGGGGGTCATTGGCCAAGCGATCATCCGAGACTGCCTGTTTGTAGGCGGCTTTGGCTTGGGTCAGTTGGCCTCGATGGAGAAAAATTCGCGCGCGATGTTTGTCGTCGTCCGACATTTTCAATGCTGTTCGTTCACTTCACCCCTGACCCCTTACCCCTCACGGATTGAGTTAGTCTCCCCCCTTCGGCGTGTCTTTTCTAAATTCGACTTGTATCTCATCCTCTTCATCGAGCCCCAATCCATCGCGAAATGACCCATAGAGTTCGGTGATCTGCTCGACGTCTGTTCGATGTTTCCCATCAGAAGAGGCCAGATATGCTTCGCAGAGCCGGAGGCCAGTCTGGAAATGATGGGCAATGGTCTCTTCCGTTACCTGCTGCCAGGTGATAAAGATACAGAAGGCCTGGTAGGCGTAGGCTTTCGGATGGTTAGTAGCGAGGGCGAGCAAGCCGTTATAGGCCTCACGCGCTGTCGATCCAGCGTTAGAGGAAAAGATGGCTTCCAATTCAACCGCCGTATCCCAGTCGGAGTCGAGTTCGGTTTCGGCTCGTTGGAATGTATCTTGTGCGGCAAGCGCAGCATCGAATTGCATGAGTTACCTCAGGTCGATAACGGAAGCGTACCGCTGCTTCTTGCTTTTGCTATAAGCCAAGTGCGCTCAAATCCAGATGCCCACTCTTCATCGGAGGGCACCAGAAATAGCTTCCAGAATGAGGACGCGTGAACGTAAACAATGCATCCACGATGCCGTCTTCGGCGCCGACCATCCTGCGCAACAGTGCGTTGAACGCGTCGAAGGAGTTGCCGAACGCCACGAATATTAAACCTGCGCGCTGCGCCTCGGCCCATGGCATCGAGCGTCTCAGGACGAAGGCCGCTGGATTGAAATTCTCCTGCGCCGTTCGCTTCACATGCGCGGAAGCCGGTGCATTGCCCAGTTCTTTGTTATCGCGTTTCCGGCGCCCGATGGTGTGGTCCTGCTTGTGGGTCGTCATGGCCTCGAATGCATCCAGGTTATGGACCCACTGTTGAACGGCGACGAAGCTTCCTCCATCTAGACCTGGGCCTTGTCCTGCACTCACTGCAGCCTTAACTGCGGCGGCCCCCTTCGGATTCTCAGTCCCGTCCTCATAGCCGGACAAGTCGAAACCAGACTTGTATCGAAAGCCGTCGATCGTGGATTGCAATTGAAGGACAGGGACAACGCTCTGGACGATCGCGCGTGCGCGATGAACGAGTTCCCCACGATCATCTCCTCGAAGCCAGCACCATAATGCCGCGGGCGTCGAAGGCACGTCAAAGCCGGTTCCGGTATAGCTGGGGAATACTTCGAGTCCTCGAATCTCACGACCGAGAGTACGCACGAGTGATTGGCCCAGCCCCACGACTGTTTTGTCACCGTCGGCTAGGTTGCACAGATTGCGCAGAGCACCGGCTAGATTCTTTTCTTGTGCGATGGTGAACGACAGATAGCGGGTCAGTTTCGGAACAGGGGCAAGGATACCTTTCTGAACCTGACTCATGCGCCCTCCTTACCCGAATGACTCACGCTGTTTCGTTGCTTCATGCCACGGCGGCGATTATAGGATACTCGGACAAGGAAAAGGAGGTCAATGAGTCAACGTAGATTCTGCAAGGGGTAGAGGAGTCGATCACGTTTACTTTCCTTCCTGCGGCTCTGTAGACTGTGACTCACTATTACGATGGCCACAGAAATCCCTCTGTACCGAGAACCAGTTGAGACTGTACCGACCGATCCGATCGATCGCGTAATTCGCTATCACGTCCAAACTAAACACCATTTCAATCGCTATGCCCGTGCGCTTGGGTATCTCGATTGGGCGAACCAGCCTGATCCGTTTCGGCGGTTTGAAGGAGCACCTCTTATCTGCTCTGCCGTTGCTGACGCCGGATGAAGATCCGGTATCGCCGCCCTATGACGCCATCTACCAGCTGGGACGGTCGCCTGTCAGCCTGTCAACGTGCGTACGCTTTCAAGATTTTTCGAATTCGCTCTCGCTCTGTCGGCCTGGAAGAAGGCAGGGGAGTCGGAATGGCCGTTGCGGAGCAATCCATCATCAGGCAACCTCCATCCGACAGAAGGCTATGCGGTCATACCCCAGATCGAGGGACTCGATCTGAACCCGGGTCTCTATCACTACGCGCCCAAAGAACATGGACTGGAGTTACGCGCTGAGTTTTCCGTTGAGCTGATCGCTCGGCTGCTGTCTCCCTTTCCTTCCGGTGCATTTCTTTTCGGCCTGACCTCGGTTCATTGGCGTGAGGCTTGGAAGTATGGGGAGCGAGCATTCCGTTACTGCAACCATGATGTCGGCCATGCGATTGGTTCAGCTCGGTTCGCCGCTGCGACATTGGGCTGGAAGATGGCACTGCTGGATGGCGTGGAGCAAAATACTATTGCACTCCTGCTGGGGACCATTAGGATGGAGGACTTTGCAGAGGTTGAGCAGGAACATCCGGACTGCCTGGCTGTGGTGTGGTCGTCGGAGATGCGTGAGGCGTGAAGCGCGTTCGTGAAGCGCGGTGGACTGGAGAAAATGCCGTTGTTTCTTGATTCAGCGGTGGTGAAGGATCTCGCTGAATGTCCTTGGCATGGGAAGGCTAATCTGTTGAGCCGTGACCATGGGGTGCACTGGGACATCATCGATGAGGTGGCGGAGGCTTCGTGGAAAGTTCAGCCTCAGCAATTGATCGTTTCATTGCAGGATTCCCAAGCTCAGGTAACCCCTCACCCCTTACCCCTGACCCCTCACCAGTTTTCAGCTGGTCAAATCATTCGCCAACGCCGGAGTGCTGTGTCGTTCGACGGAAAGACATCGATCTCATCGGCGATATTTTTTCGCATGATGGAGCGGGTGATGTCTCGTGCGGATCGGCTGCAATTGAATCGGCCGATGCCCTGGGACGTCTGGACCCATGAGCCGGCGATTCACCTTTTGCTATTTGTGCATCGAGTGGATGGTCTTACGCCAGGACTCTATTTTCTAGCCCGCGACCCGAAGAATCTGGCATTCATTCAACAATCCATGAATCCAGAACTGAGCTGGACTCCGGCCCCCGGTTGTCCGGAGGATCTACCGCTCTACTGGCTGCTTGAAGGGGATGCGAAGAAACTGGCTATTCAAGTTAGTTGCCATCAGGACATTGCCGGTGACAGTGCATTTTCATTCGGTATGCTGGCCGAGTTCGAGGGGCGCTTGCGAGAAGGGGGCGCCTGGTGGTATCCACGTCTATTCTGGGAATCCGGATTGCTAGGGCAGGTGTTGTACCTGGAAGCAGAGGCAGCGGGTATCAGGGCCACCGGGATTGGCTGTTTTTTCGACGATCCCGTCCATGAGATTGTCGCGGTGAAGGGGCTGAGCTTCCAATCGCTCTATCACTTCACGATCGGTGGGCCGGTTGAAGATAGACGATTGATGACATTGCCGCCGTATGGCGTTGATCGTGGGGGTAAGGCGTGAGGGGTGAGGTGTGGGAAGGGCATCAGGAGTGATGAGCGAGCGAGTTGAGAATGTTTAAGATTAAAAAGAAGGCGGCGAAGCCGAAGCCCCCAATTCTGTACAACATTGTCGAGGACTATTCTGAGTTCGATGCGCCGGGGAATGTGACGGTCTGCGCTATGACACAGCAGGAAGATGTATCTGCGCATGCGAAGGTCTTGTCGGAAAGCTATGACGTTCCACTCGAAACGATGGCTAAGCTACTGGTCGAAGGCGGAGTCTATGTGTATCCGCAGGTTGGCGGGATTTTGACACGTGGCTTGTTCGCCTGCCGGATCGATCCGACCGGGGAAGTTCCCAAACAGACCTGGACGTTGGATCTGATGCAATTTGCCGAGGCGGAGCAGTTGGCTCACGCGCGCAGTATTCCGCTCGGTGAGGTGGCGGCGATGGTCCTTCATCGAACGTTGCCGGAGGAATTGCAGGCGAAACTCGATGAGAAAAATCTGGGGATCGATTACCGCACGTTGGATCGGGCCGTGGCGAAGGGCGGCGATATCAAGTACATCGACTTCCGCAAGGACTGGTCCCCGCATTTCAAGCGACTCTGCATCATGCCGGACGGGCGATTGGTTGAGACGGGAGGCCTGGAGGAGTTTGCGCAGCTCCATGGCATTACGCTGGCGCAGGCCAAGACGCTGGTCGAGCAGGGGGGCATACTGGAGGTGAACGGCGAGATCCTAGCCTGTCAGATTGTGAATGGTCAGCCGGCCGTGGCGCGGTTCAACGCGAAGAATTCCATGAAAGCAAAGGAATTGGCGTTGTCCAAGGGGCTGCATATGATGGATGCGCTCAGTGAGGTGGGCTACAACGATCCGTCGATGATGCGCGGGCTTGCACGGAAAGATCTCGGTGTTCGGTCCTGACCGGGACTGGGCTGTTAGCAGCAGAAGACCGTTATGTGGTTCATTTGGTTTGTCTTGTTTATTTGGTTAAACGAATCTAGCCAGATAAACCAAATAAACCAGATTTACCAGTCAGAAGGGGTCTACTTGGCGAGTTCTTCGTTGACGGCTTGGACAAGTTGAGCGAGGTCGAAGGGTTTTTCGAAGACGCGGCGGGCGCCGAAGAGTTTTGCAACGTCAAGGAAGTTCTTCTCCCCTTGCGCACCGGTCATGGCGATGACCTTCGCATCGAGATATTCCCGCGTCAGCTGCAATGTGGTTTCGAGGCCGTCGGTTCCCGGCATCAGAATGTCCATGAGGACGAGATCCACCGTGTTATTCTGGTAGAGGGCCAAGCCCTCTCGACCACCGGGGGCTTCGAGCACACGGTGGCCAGCCCTCTCAAGGACTTCCTTTAAAAGGCTGCGGATCGATTCTTCGTCGTCAATTACAAGAATAGTGGCCATAGAGTTCTGCCTAATCGTTTTTGTATCCTACCTGGGGTCGGGTTCTTCTGTCTAGAGGAAAGTTGATGGACATGATGACCATCAAGATGATGGTGCCGATCGAATCACGTAAGGCTGGTGGCGTGGATAGATCGCACTCACATGAAAAACTATAGGAGAAAATGATAGGAAGGGTTGACCGAGTCTCACGATTTTGATACAAGGGCCAGAGTTGTCCTGACAGAATGCAGCGCACCTTCTTCCGGAGCGGTTCTTTGCAGCATCCAGATTCTTGGTCTTGGACTCGTCGGTCTTTTTTGAAAACGTCTGTTGTCGGGCTTCTGTTGCTCGGTGGCAAGCTTTTGTATCCTTCAGTCGCGCGTGCGAACGACTTTCCTGACGGCGAACTCACCTTCTTCAATGTGCATACAGATGAGCGATTGCGAGTCCGCTATCGGGATGACGCAGGGAATTATGACCTGACGGCGCTGGATGAGGTAAATCACATTCTGCGTTGCCATCACACAGGGGAAGTCGCCGCCATCGATGTGCGAATGTTGGAGCACGTCAATCTCGTGCACAAAGCGGTCTATAGTACTGAAGATATCCACGTAATTTCAGGCTATCGGTCTCCGGGATACAATGCGCAGCTCGTGAAGCGAAGCCGGCGAGTCGCGCAGCACAGTCTACATATCGAAGGACAGGCACTCGATTTCTATATTCCCGGTATCGAAATTCGTGAACTTCGGCATGCTGCATTGAAGTTGCAGTACGGTGGAGTCGGTGTTTATCCGCGCAAGAAGTTCATCCATCTCGATTGCGGCCCGTTCAGAACCTGGTAGCTCCCTTCCAGCATCTCCGTATAATTTATCGAGATAGCGTGAAGCTTCGGTAGTCTGCAACTGCGTCCAACGAGACAACTCTCCTGCAGAATGCTCAAAAAGCCCGTTCAGCAAGGCCGCAGCGAGTGAAGGCCCGAGGCGTACCCTTAGGGGTACGTTGAGGGTCTGAACGATGCGAGAACGAAGCTGGCGGGCTTTTTCAGCATTCTGCGAAATCAGGTTCGCTTGAGGAATAAGACCGAAAGAGGCGGGAGTGTGACTGCGAGTGAATAGGGCATGCCATGAGAGGGTATGGCACTTGTCTGGAGCCCTCCCGCATTTCCCATGTTGCTTCCCCCGTAGGCCGAGGCATCGCTGTTCAAGAGTTCGCGATAGTAGCCTTCGCCAGGCACGCCGACTCGATAGTCGTAGCGGGGAACAGGGGTGAAGTTGCACAAACATAATATCTGATTGCCCTGGTCCTTGGCTTTTCGGAGGAAGGAGATCACGGAATGGGTTGCATGGCAAAAGTCGATCCACTGGAAACCAGTCCAGTCGTGATCGAGTTCGTGTAGCGCCGGCTCCTGGCGGTAGAGCCGGTTGAGGTCTCGTACGAACCGCTGAAGCCCCACGTGCCGCTCGAAATCGCAGAGATGCCATTCCAGGCTGGTGTCATGGTTCCACTCACGCCACTGCCCGAACTCTCCGCCCATGAATAGCATTTTCTTGCCGGGATGCCCGTACATCAAGCCATAGAGGCAACGGAGGTTGGCAAAGCGTTGCCAGTCGTCGCCTGGCATTTTGTCGAGCAGCGACCGCTTTCCGTGCACCACTTCATCGTGCGACAGCACCAGGACGAAATTTTCATTGAAGGCATAGAGGAGCCCGAACGTAATCTGATTCTGGTAATAGCGGCGGTGGATGGGATCGTGGACGAAGTAGTCCAGCATGTCGTGCATCCAGCCCAAGTTCCACTTGAATGTGAAACCCAGTCCTCCGGCATAGGTTGGGCGTGAGACTCCCGGCCAATGCGTGGATTCCTCGGCGATGGTCATGGCGCCAGGGAAGTCACGGTGGACCAGGACATTCAAGTCTTTCAGCAGCGTGACGGCTCCGATGTTTTCATGTCCGCCGAACTGATTGGGAATCCATTCTCCCTCCTTCCGTCCGTAATCGAGATAGAGCATCGAGGCGACGGCATCTACACGTAAGCCGTCGATATGGTAGCGATCCAGCCAAAAGAGCGCGCTATTCAGTAGAAAGTTCCGGACCTCCGGACGATCGTAATTGAAAATTCGGCTGTGCCAGTCCGGATGGTAGCCGAGCCGGGGGTCGGCATGGTCGTATAGATGCGTACCGTCGAATTGGGCGAGCCCGTGCGGATCGTCTGGAAAGTGAGCGGGGGACCAGTCCATCAGCACACCGATTCCAGCCTGATGTGCCGTATCGACGAAGGCCATGAAGTTTTCGGGAGATCCGTGCCGGCTGGTGGCGGCGAAATAGCCGGTGGTCTGATAGCCCCATGACCCATCAAAAGGATGCTCGGTAATTGGCAGCAGTTCAACATGGGTATAGCCCATATTCTTCACGTAGGGGATGAGCTTTTCAGCAAGCTCTGAGTAGGTCAGCCAGCGATTCGATTCCTCAGGGATACGCATCCAGGAGCCAAGGTGAACCTCATAGATTGCGAGGGGCCTGGCGAGGGGGTCTTGCTGTGCCCGCGCCGCCATCCAGAGCTGGTCATTCCAGCGATAGGAAGAAAGTTCACGGACGATCGAGGCGGTCTTGGGGCGTAGTTCGGATGCAAACGCATAGGGGTCGGCTTTCAGGAGCGGAGCGTCATGATGGCGCGACCGGACCTCATATTTATAGAGCGTGCCGTCTATCAGTTCGGGAATAAAGAGTTCCCAGAGGCCGGTTGCTCCGCGATTTGTCATGGGATGGCGTCGGCCGTCCCACTGGTTGAAGTCACCTACGACACTCACTCTCGCGGCATTTGGCGCCCAGACAACAAAATGGACCCCGGCGACACCCTCCACTGTTCGGAAATGGGTACCCATCGTTTCGTAAGCTTTGAAGAAGGTCCCTTCGGCGAAAAGATGCAGTTCGAAGTCGGTGAGGAGGGGGGGAAATGCATAGGGATCATGCCGCTCCGATACCCGCCCTGCATAGTCGGTTACGCAGAGACGGTAGGGGCTGGTTCCCAGTGGCCCCGGTACGGTCGCTTCGAACAGACCATCTTTATGGATGCGCCTCATGGGAATGGACTTCCGGCTTTGCGCATCGAGTAGTAGCGCAACATCGTTGGCTTCCGGCAGGAAGCACCGAATCGAAACGGTAGGGGAATTGCCCTGGGTCGTTGGATGGGCGCCGAGAATCGCAAGGGGGTCCCAGTGATGGCCCTGGATAAGTTGTTCGAGTTGATCGTGCGACAAGCCTGACATGCTGCGGATCTCTCCTCAGTCGATAGGCCATATCGTAAGAGGGGCGCGCCAAGAATGGAAGAAGAAAAAGCAGTGAGATTGTAGCCTGCCGAATTCAGCGTCACGTGCCTGTCGCGCTCATTCTACTATTTCGCCATGAACCTGCATGAAGAATGGAGGGTAGCTGTGGGAAATGGCTCCATTTGCCCCCCCCGAAAGTAGGGATTCTTTCCCCATAAGAATGGCGTATCTTTCAACGACAGTATTGCGTGTGACGTGCCCATTTATGTTTGCCTGCCCACTTTGAAGTGAAGCTGGAGGTTTTGTTGTGATCGCAACTCCTGTCCAACCTGATGAGAAGGTCGTATCATAGGTATTCTCCTTCGCCGAATACCCCGTAGCTTCCGGCCTTCGTAGCCGATGTGGCTGCTTCGGCGGAGTAGGCTACTGTGGGGAGCTTCATCTTCACGGCGGGCGAGCCGTAGTCGTCGGCGCGTGATATCTAAAAGCGATTTGTCGGAAGAGGCGCCAATTATGGAAATACCAAAAATTCTTCAAGTGCCGGAGGAGGCCAAGATTATCAAGGTGCCGGAGTTGTTGCAGAAGAATGAACCTGTATTACGCGATCCGCGACAAGGGGTAGGTCTTGGCAGCTATGTCATTGATTTGGCTACTGGAACATGGAAGGTGTCGCCGGAGCTGTATAGGATTTTCGGCATCGATGAAACATCTCTTCACACGTTGGAAGGATGGGTTGGGTTGCTTCATCCCGATTCACGGGAAAAATGTAGCGAGTACCATTCGCACGAGGAATGGGAGAAAACACGCATCGATTATCAATGCCGAATTATCCGAATCAATGACGGAGAGGAACGCTGGGTCCATGGGCTTGAGGAAATCGAATACGACGATCAGAAAAATCCTGTCAGACATTTAGGAACTGTCCAAGACATCACGGAGCGCAAGCAGGCAGAAAAACAGACTCTACGGTCGGAAGCCTTCCTTCGACAAGTCATCGACATCAATCCCAATCTAATCTTTGTGAAAGACCGAGAGGGGCGTTTTACGCTGGCGAACAAGGCTGTAGCTGATGTGTATGGGACGACGGCGGAGAATCTCATAGCCAAGACCGATGCCGACTTCAATGCGAACCTCGACGAGGTAGAGCATTTTCGCCGGGTCGATCTCAACGTGATAAATACCTCGCAGGAGCATGTGATCTCCGAAGAAAAGATCACGGACGCTGCCGGTCAGGTGCGATGGCTTCAGACTGTGAAGCGTCCTGTCGAGGGTGAGGATGGACGAGTCAACCACGTACTCGGCGTGGCTACAGATATTACCGAGCGTAAGTTGGCGGAGTGCCGGCTTCGGAGGACACAATATGCCGTGGATCATGCAACCGACTCCATTTTTGTCATCGGATCCGACGGGCATTTTCTTGACGTCAACGAATCGGCTTGTCGCCGGCTGGGTTATACCAAACAGGAATTACTGACCAAATCGGTGATGGACATCGACCCGGACTTTCCACGGGAAACCTGGAATGCGTTTTGGGAAGAGTTTAAACACACGAAGTTGCTTCGTTTTGAAACTCGGCATCGCGGTAAGTCCGGCGAGGTCTATCCGGTGGAAGTGGTAGCCAACTATATTTTGCACGAAGGTGAAGAGCTCGATTATGCATTTGTGCGCGATATTACCGAGCGCAAACAGGCAGAAGCGGACTTGCAGGCGTTTCAGGATCAGATCCGCCAGATGCAGAAGATGGAGGCGATCGGGGAGCTAGCCAGTGGCATTGCGCATGACTTCAACAATATCCTTACCGCCATCATGGGCAATGCACAGCTGGCCTGTAAGAAGGTTACTTTGGACCATCCGCTACAGCCGAACCTCATGAGGATTCTCGAAGCCAGCGACCGGGCCTCCCGCCTCGTGCAGCAAATCCTCACGTTCAGCCACCAGCAAGCATTGTCACGGACCGTGATGGCGCTCTCTCCTGTGGTGAACGAAGCCCTCGAATTGTTACGGGCTACCCTCCCTGCGGGCGTCGAGCTGACGGCAACCTTAGATGCGGCCACGCCCCAGGTCTTGGCCGATGCCACTCAGATTCATCAAGTTCTGATGAATCTCTGTACTAACGCCTGGCATGCGTTGAACAAACAATCGGGAGCTATCTCGGTGGATCTGGCGGCGGTCAGGCTGATCCAGCCATTACACAGCCTTTTTGCGACACTGCCGCCGGGCCACTATGCCTGCCTGTCTGTGCGTGATACTGGCTGTGGTATGGATCCCGAGACGGTGGCACGTATCTTTGAGCCGTTCTTCACCACTAAACCCGTGGGCCAGGGGACGGGTCTCGGATTGAGCCTGGTTCACGGCATCGTTCGAGGACATGAAGGCGCGATCGTTGTGGATAGCTGTGCGGGCAGAGGCACGACCGTGTCTGTGTATTTCCCCGCTGCAGAGGTGTGCTCCTCTGCAGGTGAGCCGGTCAAAGCTTCACCCATTGAGAGACAGGGTCGGCTCCGCCATCTGCTCTATCTGGATGACGAGGCAATGTTGGTAGAGCTGGTACGCGCCTGGTTCGAACCGCGCGGATATAGAGTCACCGGCTGTATGCTGGCGGCAGAGGCATTGGAGGCGGTTCGCGCCGACCCGACGGGGTTCGATGTCGTGGTGACGGACTACAATATGCCGGGGATGTCCGGTCTTCAACTGGCGCAAGCCCTCGCAGGCATCCGCGCCAATCTGCCTGTGGTGCTAGTGTCGGGACATCTGTCCCCGACCTCACAGGCGGCAAGCCTCGCCACCAATATCAAAGCGATGGTCTCTAAGACCATTATGTGGCAGCAATTGGAGGGTGTGATTAACCGCCTTCTCAGCACACCGCCGCAGACATAGACATCCGCGAGCCGCATGAGGGAGTACGGCTCGCTACGCTGTACGCAGGCGCTACCTGTACACCCGGTCTTCATCCCTTCATCGTTTTCCCATATGCTGCGCTGTCGCGTCCCACACGGGTTTATGCGCTAGATGTGGCGAATAGGCAGGCGTTGCTTCATCTCTAGGTTCGAACCCCCTCTTCCGAGGTACCACTTTCAGGTCTTTTCCCTGACCTACTCTGGCGTTAATCTTTCTCCAGATCGTTCACTCAATAAAGTGAAAGGAGCCTAGGTCATGAATTGCATACGTTGTCAGGGTTTGATGGTAAAAGACCAACTTCTAGACTTTGAGGGCACATATGGACAGATGTGGGCGACCAGTTGGCGTTGCGTGAATTGTGGTCGTGTCCATGACTCTGTGATTGAGCAGAATGGCCTAATCCGACAGGGGAAGGTATTGGGCTTTCCAAGTGGTGAGCCGAACTATCGGGAGGACGAAGTCTATCTTGAAGCAGAGTCCCGCATTAGACGAGTGGCTTGATGTGACCTGGCCGAGTGGTCCCTTCGATCATTAGGCGCTGTCCAGAGACTCAAATGTGAGCGAACCACCTAGGGGAGAGTCATGGCCTCTATTCTAATTATCGATGATGAAGAAATTATCCGTGCACTCCTGCGCACTGTTCTTGAAGGGGCAGGGTATGAGGTCTCGGAGGCTGCCAACGGCAGGATCGGACTTGAGCTGTACCGCCAGAGTCCGAGAGATTTGGTCATCACCGATATTCTCATGCCCGAGCTGAACGGGTTGGACATGCTCTTGGAACTGACGCGTGAATTTCTCCGTGCCAAGGTGATTGCGATTTCAGGGGCAGGAGAGGGGAAAAATGTCTTGGATGTCGCGAAACTTCTTGGCGCGCGGCAGACTTTCTCAAAGCCCTTTAGTGTGCCGAAGTTGCTGGGCGCTGTGCGATACGAATTGGAACATTAGGGCTGCCTTCCCTCGGCTCTGCCCTGCCCCTGATCTCTTCCCCATCAGTATTCGTCCAATTCTTCCGTTTCATCGATCAGCTCGGCCGTGATCTCGGTACTCTCGGTTTCCCACTGAGTCAATGGGATACCTCCGGCCTTCAGAATCGCTTCCTGCTCCGTGCCTGCTGCTAGCATCAGATCGTAATGGATGCTTTGTCGGACCTGGAACGTTTTCATCTGGTTACCTCTTGACGCCAATCCATAGTATCTCCACGTCGTTGAAATAATCGACGGCCAGCCGAAGCTTGCCAGCTAGCCTGCATTTCGTAAGTCCTTGTTTTGTGGTGCGCCCGGAGGGACTTGAACCCCCAACCCCCAGATCCGTAGTCTGGTGCTCTATCCATTGAGCTACGGGCGCGCTCTTGACGGCAGTTATGAGTTTAGAGTTCCCAGTGTTGAGTTGGGAGGAGATTCAGGGGGCATTACGAGCAAAAACATCCGAAACCGGGTTGCTCGCAAACTCATAACTCACAACTCAGAACTCCCTGTTTGGAGTAGGCTGGGGTTATACAGGTCTCTGGGCCGGCGGGTCAAGGGACTCGATTTTGACCTGCGTTATTCATGATGGCTCGTCACGAAATCCTTTAGAGGCCACCGCCGGACCTTTCGCGGACATATCGGGATTACAGTAGGAACATTCATGAAGAACACGCGCTGGAACGCGTAACGTAGAAAGTAAAAACGATGTTCAGAACTTCCTCTCTCGGTTAGGATAGCCTTCATGAAGCCGTCACTGGTGTCGCCTAGCGCGATGTCCAACCAACTAGAAACTCAACCGGAAACTCCTGCCCGGGATAGTCCGAGAGGCCTATCGGGTGGAGTCCGGCTGTTCGTGCAATGGATGGTCGGCACGATGCTCGCCCTTCTCATTGGATCATGGCTGGTGTGGTGGGCAACCTATCTTCAGCGGCAATTCGCGGAAGACGAAATTCGTGGCGCCTGCCAGCGTGTGATGCCTGAGACTGTGCAACGCTGCGTGGACACGGTGATTATTCAACGGGGTGGTGCAAGACGATGAGCCGAAGATTGTGGAGGGCTTGCACCGGTATGCTGTGCGGAGCGATGCTGATCGCGACGGTTTCGGTGAGTGCAGGGGAAGAGCGAGTCCTGGAATCTCGACCAAAGGTCGAACTCAGTGCAGGAACGTGGATCAGTGTCGGCGACACTCGATGGGCCCATAACGCTTCCTCGGTCCCAGGATTTGGCAATCCGACGTCGAAACTGACCTACAAGGATGTCGGCACGAACGTGCTCGACCTGACGGGGAAGTTCTGGTTTTCCCCAACGATGTTTGGGCGGCTGAATGGAGGATTTGCGGATATCGGAGGTGGGCGCTTGACGGACGATGATTACGCAACAGGGCAACGCTTGTTTTCAAGTACAACCAGCAATATTGCCGGCAACAATATGTATTACATCAATGCTGATCTGGGCGGACGTGTGAATGACTTCGCGAACTCCCGTGGCTATCTGGACATTTTTGGAGGATACCAATATTGGCATACGGAATATCAGGCGGTTGGACTAGGGAGAGTGGTATGCGATACAGCTGTAGTCACTACGTGTAACGATCCACTTCCTTCTTCAGGAGAGACTGTGATTACAAACAGGGCGAATTGGCATTCGATTCGAGTCGGAGCCTCCACTGAGTATCGATTCACTCGACGCCTAAGTTTGATAGGAACTGCGACTTTTCTTCCGCTGAGCATCATTGATAACAAGGATATTCATCACCTGAGAACGTCTGGCACAAATGCGCTTCTGCAAGATCCGAGCATCTCCATGCTGGGCTTTGGCATCGGAGCGAATGCCGACCTGGGCGTCAGGTTGATGTTTTCCCGGAATATTGGACTGAATGTCGGCTATCGTGTCTGGTGGAACCATGCAGTAGACGGGACTGTGACGTTTCACGGCACGAGCGGTTCTTCCGAGTTTCCACTGACTCAGTTTGATTCTCTCCGCCATGGCCTGACAGCCGGTATCCATTTCACCTTCTAACTTATGCCAACTGGGTGAGGCGGTAGGTTACCGTCGGCGTCCTGACGGAAGCGTTTCATCTTCATATTGGGCGAAGAGTCGTTTGGCTTCCGGATGGAGATGGCTTGGATGGCCGTGGGGAATACCGACGGTGCGGAAGAGTGGGGTGAGTTTGCCATTTGGATGTAAATAGCCGGCGCGAAGCGGGACAGTGCGCGTACTATGGCGGACCAAGTGGCAGGGAGTCGGTCTGATCGAGGTGATCCATTCAGCGATGTCATGAGGGTTACCGATCGAGGCTGAGAGTAAGAGCATCCGAGCTTGGCTCGGACAGAAGATGATCGTTTCCTCCCAGACGACGCCCCGTTCAGGATCTGCGATATATTGCGACTCGTCCAAAATAACCAGGCCTAATGTATCCAACCGTATATCGATCTCGCCGCCTCCTGCATCATAGAGCAGATTCCGCAAGATTTCCGTCGTCATAATCAGGAGGGGCGCTTGTCCGTTGTCGCGCCGATCGCCGGTCAGAATGCCGACCTGGTCTGGACCAAAAATTTTTGAAAACTCCGTATACTTGGTATTCGAGAGAGCCTTAAGCGGCGATGTATAGATGACGGTTCGATTCTCTGAGATCGCTCGGCGAGCCGCTTCGATTGCAACATAGGTCTTTCCGCTTCCCGTCGGAACGCTCACGACCACGTCACCGTCTCTGAGCTTGGCGATGGCGTCTTCTTGCCAGGCATCTGGGACAAAGGTCTTTGACGGCGGCACTCCCAGTCCTTCCAACCAGCTGGAAAGAGTAACGCCTGGCTCATGGGATTCCGGCTCAACCGGCCTGTGCGTGGTGCGACGCTGCGGCGCCGTGGATTTTGGTTTTCGCGTGGCGGGGGCTTGAGAAGGGGGTGGCGCAGGGCGAACCTGTTTTTCACCGATCAAGGTCATCAAGTCGGACTCAAAACCCGCGCGGTTCTCAGCGGAGTGTCGCAGCAAAACTTCGATCAAGCGGCGTTTACCGGCGCGAAAATGCCGTTGAACACGCCCGCGCGCAAGCCGGTGCAAGAGTGCGATCGGTTGTTGAGCCAGCAGTTGTTCGAGTTCTTCAGTAGTCATCTCGATGCCGTTATTCGTGAACCGTCATTCGTGAATCGTCCCAACGATAAAGGGCCGTATTCTATTCTTGCGGTTAACGTGCAACGTTGAACGATTAACGTCGTCATGGCAATTCTTCCAGCACGCCTCGGCGCAGGGCAGCGATAGCACGTGACGCAGTGTCTGCCAATCCCGGGTGTGTCGCTTTGAGCGTGTGCAGTTGTGAGAGGAACTCGAGGGTTCGTGCTAAGAGGCGATAGATATCCCCTTCAGCCATAGTGGTGCTTTTGCAGAGGCCAATCCACGTAAGCGTAGGGTCGCCGATCCACCGTTCAGTCACTGCGGCAATATCGGCCCGCAAGAGCGGGGGATCCTCATGTGGTGAGAGCGAAACAGCCAGTTTGCGAACTTGTCCGAGCAGTGAAGCGAGCCCGGAGCTGACGCGTGGAAAGGCGCCGGGGCGATCATCGTCGTGCGCGATACTGGACATCACGGCGGCCAACATCGCGGGATCGGCTCCGTTGAATGCATCGGCCCTGAGCAATTCCGTAATGAGCAGCGAGTGGTCGATGCGGATGAGTCTGGCCCATTCGCCGTCATCGGTCAGATGGGCTGTCGGCTTGAGATAGCCGAATTGTTGAAGAACGTCGATTTTTTCTTGAAAACGATGCCAGAGACTTGTGCGCAAAGCCTGGATCGATTTGACGTGACGATGCTGTTCCTGCCGAAGTTTGGAGGCGAGGGGATAGTCTCTCTGGCAGGCGGACCGCGAAGGACAGGTCGGACAGGCAAAGTCGCCCAGAGTTTGCACGATGGCATCAGGAATCGGTTCATTGTCTTTCGGAATCAGGATGGGAAGCTCCGGCAGCCTGCCGGGCAACTCTTCCAGGTGATGGAGCAACTCTTCCACGCTTTCAGGTGTGCACCAGGGATAGACCGGCGCATCCACGCAGTCGAGGATACGGTCGGACACTTCGGTCACCGTGGAGGCGGGAGATTCGGTAATACCTCCGCCTTCGCGTAGTGCCGTGATCATCGGGCTCTTCTGTCCTTTGCTCCGATATTGCCGCAGGACCACGCCTCGTCCACGGGCGAAGCCCACCACGCGGCCGGGGGTGAGAAAATGAAAACGCGCGGCGACTTCCGGTGGCTCATGTCTTCTGATCGGGGCACGGTGCGTTTTTTGCCGGCGCACCTGATCGAAAGTTTGCCATTCTGTGATCCAGTCTGTGCAAACGCGCGGCCCGAACGGTTCCATTTGATCGCCCAGATCGTCCAGCTTGCGAGCCAAGACCTCGGCGCGCTGGTTGAGCTGAAACTGCGCAAAGCTTTTGGCGAGAATCGGTTGAATTTGATCCAGTGGATGCGCTTTTAACAGGTTCAGAACCATTGGATAGCTGATGACGAATTGGCTGTTGATCGCTTCCGGATGCCCGGTGAAACCTTTGGTCAGGACGTTCAGATCGATGTAGGGCGAGGGAGTGACGATGGCGAAGCCTACCAGATCTTTTCCTCGGCGCCCCGCACGGCCGGCTATCTGCTGCACTTCGCCGATCGTCAAGTCCATGAAGTCGCGCGACTTGCGAATGCTGGACTGCGTGATAATGACCGTTCGTGCAGGGAAATCGACTCCGGCGGCCAGTGTGGTCGTGGCGAAGACGGCGTCGAGGCAGCCATGACGCATCAATTCCTCAACGGCGATTTTCCACGAGGGCAGGTGGCCTGCGTGATGGGCGGCCACGCCGATGCGCTGGACGGTCGGAATGAGCGGGTGCTCCGCGATGCTGGGATATTGTGCGATCACCTTTTCCAGTACGGCGGCAATCGCTGTTTGGCGAGGCGGTGGGAGGAGGATATGGCTATGGTCGAACGCCTGCATGGCTTCATCGCACGCACGGCGTGACGTAAGGAACACGATGGCAGGGGTCAAGTGCTTGTCGCGAAGCGCAATGATCAGATCAACCGGATGAATCGAGGGAGGCATGCAGTTTCGTTCCCTTTGCAATCACGACTAAACCGGATTCGGTGACGGTAAATCGCTGAGCGTCGGCATCCCGGTTATATCCGATTTCCGAGTTGGGTGGGATGATGACATCCTTGTCGATAATGGCCCGTCTGATTCGACTCTGTGCCCCGATGACGACGTTTTCCATGACGATTGATTCACGCACCTCTGCATGGTCTTGCACACGAACGTTCGGCGATAGCACGGAGTTTTGTACCCGGCCGCCGGAGACAATACAGCCGCCGCAAACGATGGAATCCAGAGCCACGCCCATTCTGCCGCCTTGATAATCTTGCGAAAAGACGAACTTGGCCGGCGGAAATTGCCCTTGATAGGTTCGAATTGTCCAGTGTTGGTCGTAGAGATTGAAGAGGGGATCCACTGCGACGAGGTCCATGTTCGCCTCCCAGTAGGCGTCCAATGTTCCGATGTCTCGCCAATACTTCACGTTCTTCTTATTCGCATCGACAAATTTGTAGGCGTAGACACGTCGATCGCGGATCATGTTTGGAATGATATTTTTCCCGAAGTCGTGACTTCCGCCTTCTTGGGCGTCAGCAATCAAGTATTCGCGGAGAATTTGGGTGCGAAACATGTAGATGCCCATCGAGGCAAAGGCATGGGTTGGATCGCCGGGGATCGCCGGTGGCTGCGGCGGTTTCTCGATGAAGTCCGTAATCCGGAAATCCTCATCCACGCCGATCACGCCGAATCGGTGGGCGTCTTCGATCGGAATATCGATCGCTCCGACCACGGCATCGGCGCCTTTGGCAATCAACCAATGAAAGATCTCCGCATAGTTCATCTTGTAGATGTGGTCGCCGGCAAGGATGAGCACATAGTCCGGTTGTTCGCTGTCGAGCAGAAACAGGTTTTGATAGACCGCGTCGGCAGTGCCTTGGTACCATTCCTCACTGATCCGTTGCTGGGGTGGAATCGAGGCGATGAATTCGCCGAGCTCCGCGTTGAAGACGTTCCAGCCTGAGCGGATGTGACGGTCGAGCGAGTGGGATTTGTACTGGATGAGGACGGCGACTTTTCGAAGCCCGGAGTTAAGACAATTGCTGAGTGTGAAATCGATAATACGGTATTTCCCACCAAACGGGACCGCCGGCTTAGCCCGGTGCTCGGTGAGGGGCTGGAGACGTTCGCCCTTCCCGCCAGCCAGCACCATGGTGAAGATGTTTTGCATTGCGGCGAATTGTAGCAGGACGTTGTGGAAATAGAAAGAAAGCAGACTCGTTGACATCGCAAGAATCTCGGATGATACTAGGCAGGTCAGCCTAGGAGTATTCGTGAATATCGGAGCAAAGGAGCGAGTATGAAGCGGGATGTACTGGTCACGTCGCTGGTGAAACAGAAGGCGGCTCAGAAGCCAGCCGTGGACCGCAGTAAAGATGCGCTCTGGCGGCTAGAGCATCTTGAAAGCCAAATGGCGACGTTGTCTGAGTTGGTCCGTGAGCATGCGGAGGATGTCGATCGATTGGTCCGTATTGTAGCCGAAGATCGCGACGTCATTCGGCGACAATTATTGCGCAAGCACCAAGCACAAGTCCGGGTCCGCAAGCATCTTCGTAACTCCAATTCCAAGGTAGGCCTCGATTCCTAAGTCTGGTGATTGCCTGCCGTCGTTTTCTTCTCGCGAGCCCACCCGCTGTGTCGGCCATCCACGAAACCTGGACGAGACAAGCAAAATGTGCGCGATAGGCGGGACACGAAGTTCTGACCGCTGGGATCGAAGTTCCGAACACTTCAGTCCTCAGTCTTGAGACAGCCGCTGTTGTACGAGTTCGTTTACGAGAGCGATACGAATCCTAGCAAAGGGGGGAGGGGATGACTGTGCAGCAACGACATTCATATTCCTGGGGATTTGTCCTTTTGATTGTGTCGGTAGGGATGGCGCAGACCCTGTGGGCTAAACCTTGGAGTCTGCCCATAAGACTGGATCCGGCAGATAGAGAATGGGGCATTCCGGTTCAGGTGCCCTACGAGGCGCCTCAAAAGGGACAGGATCTGCCGGCTGAGTCCGTTCCGCAGAATACGAAACCGTTGACGGCCGTCGAAGTCCAGCGGGCGGAAGCGCTCTTGCCATTGCTGGAAGGCGCGCAAGAGTTTTGGGCAATGGGAGAATTTGTGCATCTCGGCGAGCCTTCCGTCCCGGTACTGGTCAAAGGCTTGACCATGCCGGGGCCTCGTATTCGCTACAACACCATTGAAACGATTTCGATGTTGAAGGCAACCTCGGCGGTGCCGTCCCTCATCGCAGCAGCCATGGAACCAAACGAGATCCCGCGGGTGCGTGAACATGCCTTGCGAGTGGCTGTTCGATTGGACGGAACCAAAGCTGTGGGTGCAATTGAGGTGATGGCGAAAGATCAGAATTCGTCGATTCGGAAGGCGGCTGCGTTCGAGGCTCGATATGTCAGAGAGAAAACTGTGATACCGGTTCTGATCGGGATGATTGCCGATGCCGAACGTTTTGTCTCACTCTCAGCGGTGCAGTCGCTCTGGATTCTGACCCGACATGAAACGGAGTTTCACGATTGGGATACGTCGACCAGCCAAGACCGTCAGGAGTGGACGGTCGAGTGGTCGGAATGGTGGAACGGCCAGAAACATAGCTTCGAACTGTCGGACTCGAAACGGCCCGCGCGAGCCCGCTAGCGGCTGGTTGCTCTTGTTTATTTGGTCTGTTTAGTTTGTTTGGGTGAATAAAACAAACCGGATCAACCAGTTTTGCTGCGCCTTGCGAGGGTGAAAAATCCTGTGTTATATTTCAGCGGTGTGCTCTTTCATCATCGCGCGTATAGAAGGATGACAGGTACGGTCCATGCCTAAGCTCCCGATTGCAAAGCTCGGTAATCCCATCTTGCGCCAGGTTGCGGCCAAGGTCGATCCTCGCGACATTCGTACGTACGATCTGCAGCAATTCATCGACAATCTGATTGAGACGATGCTGGATGAGCCAGGGATCGGTTTGGCGGCGCCTCAAGTCTCGCGCTCGATTCAACTGGTCGTGATGGGTTGTGAAGGAGAAGATGGATTTCCCAGAACAGTCCTCATCAATCCCAAGATTGTCTTCTATGGTCCGGAACAAGTCGAAAACTGGGAGGGCTGTCTCAGTGTGGATGGGTTGCGGGGAAAGGTGACGAGGCCCTCAGTCGTGAGGGTTCAGGCGTTGGATCGTCATGGAAAATCGTTGGATATCGAAGCGACCGACCTCTATGCCGTCTGTATTCAGCACGAAATGGATCATCTGATCGGCAAGGTGTTTTTGGATCGGATGACCGATATGTCCACGCTCACACAGCTTCCAGAGTTTACTAAGTTTTGGCAACACGATCCCGTTCCTGTCATTTAACGAACCCGCCGTGAAGATCCTGCGCTTGTGAAAACCCTGCTTCGAGTGCTCCAGTACCTCAGCCCGCACCGTTCCATGGTGGTCGGCACCTTTCTGTTTGCCGGGCTGGCGACTGCGTTCGAGCTGATCCCGCCGTGGCTGATCAAAGTCATCATCGACGACGTCATCCAGGCCGGTCAGACCGAGCTTCTCGTGTGGGTATTTCTCGCGCTGTGTGCCGCCTATGTGCTGCGGAACCTTTGCGGGTCGATTCGTATTCGGCTGAACAACGGGTTGGAGCAGCAAGTCGTGCATGACCTCCATGTCCAAGTGTTCTCCGCGCTGCAACGATTATCGATCAGCTTCTACGAGAATCGTCCGACGGGTGAAATTATGTCTCGGGTCTTGAACGATACCGAACACATGCAGCGCATCTTCGTCGACGGGCTTGAAGAAATCATTACAGCCGGGTTGACGCTGATCGGGATTATGATCATGCTGTTTATGCTCAATTGGAAACTGGCTCTGCTGGCGCTTGTGCCGATTCCCCTCCTGGTAGTGGGAGCCGCCCTGTTCACCAAACGTGTTCATGGGTATTATCGTGCAATTCGAAAAGGGTCGGCGGAACTCAATGCCCTCTTGCAAGACATGCTGGCAGGTATTCGGGAGACGATGGGTTTCAATCGCCAGCCCTACGAGCAGGAGCGATTTGACCGAAAGAGCGATCGTTGCAGGCAAGATACGTTGAAGGCCATGTATCTCTGGTCCTATTACTCCCCAGGGATGATGCTGATCGGGAGTCTCGGTGGGGCGATGGTACTCTGGTTCGGGACAGCCGAAGTCTTGCAGCACCGTCTTTCCGTGGGCGAGCTCGTGATGTTTATCTCGTACCTTGCGCTGTTCTATGTGCCGATCAATCAGATCCATTCAGTCAATCACATGTTGCAGCATGCCTTGGCCGCAAGTGAGCGAGTCTTTGAAGTGCTCGACCTCGTTCCGGAGGTCAGGGATCGTCCGGAGGCTCGTGTGCCGGTCGCTCGATCGAGAGGAGAGGTCGCCTTTGATCGCGTCGGATTTCACTATCGAGCCGATGCGCCGATCTTGACCGACGTCACGATATCGGTTCGTGCAGGAGAGCGCGTTGCATTGGTCGGCCCGAGCGGGGCGGGAAAGAGCACGACACTCAAATTGCTGATGCGGTTTTATGATGTGACGGAAGGTGCCATCACCATCGATGGGTGCGATATCCGCGATCTGCCCCTGGCCTTTCTTCGAAGCCAAATCGGGCTGGTTCAGCAAGAGCCCTTCTTGTTTAATGGCACGGTGCGAGAGAATATTCTGTATGGGGATCTCTTGGCCGGGCAGGAGGAAGTCGAGGTGGCGGCGAAGGTGGCCCGTGCGCATGACTTCATCATGGCCCTTCCGGACGGGTACGATACCTGGATCGGAGAGCGCGGGGTCAAGCTGTCCGTCGGGCAGCGTCAGCGTGTCTCGATCGCCCGTGTGATTCTGAAAGACCCTCCGATCGTCATGTTCGATGAGGCGACGTCCAATATCGACACGGAAACCGAAGTCAAGATTCGTGAAGCACTGGACGATCTCACGAAAGGCCGGACGACCATCATCATCGCCCATCGCCTTTCCACCATCCATGGCGTCGATCGAATCATTGTCGTGGACCACGGTCGAGTTGTCGAAGACGGGACCCACGAAAAGTTGATCGGGCATGAAGGGGTGTATGCACGGCTCTATGACGCCCAGTTCCAAGTCTAGCCGCAAGAGGCTGAAAAAGCCCGCCAGCGTCGTTCTCACCTCGAAAGCATCCTCAACGTAGCCCAGAGGCTACGCCTCCGGTGCTTTCGTCGGCTGCGGCCTTGCTGGACGGCCTTTTTGAGCCTCTTGCACGGCTGTTTCTATATTTCCTACTCACTCAGTAGAAAGCCCGCCCTGCGGTTGCGGATGGATCTGGCTCACCGGTATACTTCAAATTCCTTGAAGGGAGAGTCGTCTGATGGTTCTGATTTATGAAAGCGATCCGCTGGATAACGATGACGCGCGCGGGCGCTTCTATCATGTCTGCCGTGGGCGCATCGATCGGACCGAAATCCAGCTTCCGGCCGACGAGAAGGTCTATGAATGTGCCGTGTGCGGGATCGATCTCGAAGCTGAAGACTTTTGGCTGGCGAGGCAGAAGGGGTCGGTGTAGTCCGTCATGGCAGGGAGCACAGGAAGAAAGACAGTGGGCGTATCGCGTGGGCTTATGATGCTCTGCGACACCTGCTTCGCCCAGGTCATGGCCGATAAACTCACCGACGAGAAAAATTTTGTCGCGGATGCCGAGACCCTCTTCGATGCCATCTGCGTCGGGTGCACCGATATCAACCGGCCCTTGATCGACGACATGGCGGGTAGCGGAGAATGAGGATGTTGAAAGGGGAGCGGGGCACGGCCAGGTGCCCTTCTTGCTCGCAGAACAGGGGAGGGGATGGAGGCTCATGATCTTCTGTGCTCGCGCAACGCGCGGTCTCAGAATGACTCGAGGGAGCAGGCAGACTGTTCTTCTTGCTCGCAGAACGCGCACGATAAGAATGTGCTCGTCCGATGCGCGCAGTGAAGCACAATCTGCCTACTCCCTCTGGGGAAGTTGGGGAGTCAGAAGGCACTCGCTCGGGCTAGTGGCACGTCTTGGGCAATCGATTGCAAAGCAATCGGAGGGTCAGGCGGGAGAAAAATATTTGGCAGTGGGTGGGCGTGTGAGAAAGTTAAGCGCAGTAATGGGCGGTCGGCATAGGGCTGGAGCCACCTGGCTGCCCTCTTGCAAAGTATTTTCCGCTTGTTGTGGAGGAGAGGAGGAGAAAAGAAAAGGATTGGAATCATCGCTGCATCCCTGGCAGCACGCCATGACGAGCACACATGGCATCTTTACATTATGCGCCACAAAGCCTCTTGTCCTCCGCAACTGCCCGCCTGAATTTTTAGGCACTAGGAGCCTGTCCAACATTGACCGTTCTACTGCAGCGAACGATCCGCGGCCATCTATGCCGTTCTCGGCCAGAAAAAATCCTCAACGTATTTCAGCGAATACGCTTCCGGTTTTTCCAGGCCTGTGGCCACGTCTCATTCGCCTCGTCACGAAGGCAATGTCGGACAGGCTCCCAGTAGATTATTTGAGCAGAACTAGGAAGTTCCCTAGCAGGCTGTTGACAAAGTCCGCCAGCGGCGTTCTCACATCGCACAGAGGCTCAACGTACGGCAAAGTGTACACGATTCGCTTCTTCGCTCGCTGCGGCCTTGCTGGACGGCCTGCAGGCCATTCAGCTTCCGTCAGTGGTCACAGACGTAATGTCGTTTCCGGGGTCGTCATCGAGTTTGTCAACACACTGCTAGTTCCGTAAACGGGCGGACTCACCTATATGAATATACGGCTGCTATCTCCACGCATCTCTTTTTATAGTCAAGCCTCGGGCACCGCGGTACTTGCCAGAGAGGGGAGGGTCTGGGCTCGAGCAGCGCATCCAATAGTGAGCCGACAGGGAGCCGACTTCCATCGACGATGGCATGTCGCTTGCGCGGCTCCTGTGCAAATGGTCTAACTTCCGCCCAAGGGAAAGGAAACTGAAGATGAAAACTACTTTGAGGGCAATGTTGATCACGGCCACGCTTCTGGCCTCGGCTAGCGGTTCCTTTGCGGGATCGTTCCTGCAAGCCTCGAGCAACGAGGAGCAGCTCGCGACGGACACCAAACCGAACGTCGTCAGGATGATGATGGACACAGGCGCAGGCATCACCAATAGGACCGGTGTCGCTACAATCCATATCGACGGGATGTACTTCTTGATGGCGGCAGCCCAGGTCGGCGGAAAAGCTGCGGGTTCGGTACGACTCTGGATCAAGGTTAACGGCAAGAATGTAGTCAATTCCAACACCGAGCAGGTGATTCCCGACGCGTCCTTCACCGCCGTTCTGGTATCCCAAGGCGTGCAGATGTTGAAGGATGGCGACACGGTCGAAGTGGTCTACTCCGGGTCGGCGCCTGGCCTCGGTTTGATCGTGAAAAAGCCGGAAGGTGAACCCGTGGTGCCGAGCATCATTTTTTCGGCATTCAAGGTCAATTGACCACGGCCACAACGAAGAGGGTTGTGACTGGAGTGCGGCGGCCTTGGCCGTCCGCACTCCGGGTCGGGTGGTAGGACCGCCACCGGCGCCCGGTCGGTGATAAGGTGGTGAAAGGAATAGCGACTGTCCGGTTGCCGAACGGTACACTGCGAAGGGTAGAGCTTCATTGGTATGAGGCTCTCAGCACCGGCAAGCGGGATCTTCAAGATCAAGCGGTACTTTAAGAAATTATGAGACACCTAGCCAAATCATTCGCCCTCTGCGAGGACAACACCGATTACAAAGCCTCTTTGATTTCGGGCAAGGTGTATAGAATCATCCCGGATCCGCAAGCTGCTGAGGACGATCTGGTGCGGATCGTGGACGAAAGCGGCGAGGATGATCTCTATCACAAGGCTCATTTCGTCTTTGTCGATTTTCCACGAGCCATTGCGAAGAGGATTCGATCGCTTGAAGTCGCCGCCTAGTTGGCCGTTGCAGGTTACACGGGTAGGGTCATTGCTGATCTGCATAGCACTCCTCGTAAAGGCAGATTCTCCTGCCTGAGCCCAGTCAAGAAATCCGTCCGGTCGGTCTTCTCGGGGGCTAACGTTTGCTGGTCGTTGCCATGAGCGGTGAGGCGGGAGAAGGCACATGGGTATTCCACTGGAAGGTGGCGCGCCATGAAGGGGGAACCTTGGCCAGGAGGTTCAAAATCAAGCAATGATTCCGTCTGCTCCCCCGTGGTAAATTTCTCCGCGTGGAGGTGCCTATGAATGCTCGATACATGAGCCGTGATCCAGAGGTTATGAGTGGCGCATTGTGCTTCAAGGGTACACGTGTTCCCGTGCAAAACCTCTTCGACTACCTTGAAGGAACCTCCTCACTTGAGGAGTTTCTGCAAGACTTTCCCTCTGTGTCTAGAGAAGCAGCCGTAGCCGTTATCGAGGATGCAAGGGGCAGGCTGTTTGCAGATGCGATTGCTTCTTGACGAGTCTGTTTTGGACGCCTTCCAACGAACTCGTCGCACTACTGCCACTCGTTCACAAACTGGAACAAGCATTTGGCCGTCTGCAGTCCTGTGCTTTTATGCGGGTTGGGGCATAACCCGGCATGGGGAAAGGCAAGGGGAGGCATTCTGAATTTTCTTGAGCGACCGCTTGGATTTTATATTTTGCTGGGAAGAAGGAAGAAGAGTAACTATGAGCCAGATCAGAGTGTTTAGAATGATCGCGTTAGCCGAAGGGGTTTCATTTCTCACCTTGTTATGCATTGCGATGCCGATGAAGTACATCATGGGGATGCCGGAGGTCGTGCGAGTAGCGGGGGCCATACACGGAGGATTGTTTCTGCTCTATGTCGGCCTGTTGGCGGTGATACATTTCAGACAACGATGGTCTGTCATGTTTTCACTCTACGCATTCATTGCGTCTATTGTTCCGTTCGGAACATTTGTGCTGGACAAACAGCTTCGCCAGAAAGAAGCGGTCGCGAGCTGATCGGGAAGGGAAATTCTTTTTGTGATCGTAAGGTTCTGAACAGGAAAATATCCGACCCCTTAATTTCGGCCTCTTAATTTTCGACCGCATGGTGCTGGTACTAGACATTGCCAGGTACCACTATGCGTCCCTGCTCAAACCGTTGCCGCGAAAATATCGCAGCGCGCGCACACTGTTTCTGCTGCTGTACAGTCTACGGCTGGCTTCCGTCGAGCGAGGCTGGAAGCTGACCAGCCGTAAGGCGAGGTACAACCGGTTCTTCACCGCCTTGGACGGCGTGCTTCAACCACTGGAAAACGCACAACTCGGCACCGCGGAGGCTATGTGGCATAAGTCAAGACGCTATCCGTAAACTGCTACTGACTTAGCGGAACTGTGACAATCATTGCGCCCATCACGTCATTCTGCCTGAAGTTCTGTTTCGGGCTGTTCGGGTGTGCATTGTGGCAGCCGATGCAGGCCTGAGAAACAGCTATGTCGGCATACATGGCATGGAGATACGAGTTCTGCCCGTCCATGACCACTTCGGTATAGGGACGATCCGGATGCTGCAGGGTTTCTAAAAGCCCTTTTTGCTCGAATTCAGTTTTTGGTCCATTCTGTTTGTTAATAGGCCAGAGACTGACGAGCTTGTATCCAATCTTGGCTGACGTGTTCACTGGCAACCGGGCTGACTCTTTTAAGAACTGGGCTGGAAGGGGAAGTGTGTTTTCAGACCGCCAGTTTTCCGAGGCGACGACGACGCCCTTTGCCTGCAGCCGCTCCACGACATGAACGGTGTAAAAGGTGCGGTGTGACTGGATCACGGCATGCACCATGTCGGCCACTTTTTCTGCGGGAATTCCGCCACAGTCCTTTGCTCCAGACGATGTTCCCCAATACGCGAACACTGCGAAAAGTATTGATATGGTTCCCAACACGAAGCTTTTCTTGATCATGATGCATTCTCCTTTCTAGCCCATGAACTTCTCGAGCCATAGCAGCTTTGGATGTCCCAATCCCGGCCTCGTTGACCCACGGTCTTCCCAGACCCTAATCCCATTGGTCTCTCACCTCCGATTCATCATAACGCATATTCCTGACAATGTTCAGAATGAGGATACGCAACCCCGTAAGTTCCCTGTCAACATCCTGGCCCTTCCCTGATTTCATAAACGCCTCCATAGGTAAAAAAGATGAAATGGGAGGTCAGCATGCCAGAGACCATACGACGTCAATTCACCGATGCATTCAAACCCGAGGCGGTCCGGCTCACGCGGGAATCGGGCCAACTGGTGGCCCAGGTGGCTAGTGAGGCTGAAGGTTTCTGGAACTAATGATTTGTCCACGAGGCAAAGAAAGAGATCCGGGGCAAAACGTAGGAGGTCAGATGAAGTACTTCATGGGATGTCGGAGGTCGTGCGAGTAGCGGGGTTGATACACGGAGTATTATTTCTGCTCTATGTCGGCCTATTAGCCATGCTACATTTTAGACAACGATGGTCTGTCATGTTTTCACTCTACGCATTCGTTGCGTCTATTATTCCGTTAGGAACCTTTGTGCTGGACAAACAACTTCGTGAGAAAGAAGTAGTAGCGAACTGATCAGGAAAGAACATTCTTTACTTGCAGGTTTTCCCATCGAAGTACTTGCAGCTTGTCTCGCCTGATTTTACTTTCCAGGTCTTCAGCAGGGGCGCTTGCCCGTTCCCTCTCATCTCGACGACGAAATCCACGAGGCCTGATACCGGGAGTTTCTCGATGTGCGGTTTGGCCGCGTCTGGAGCATCGATCCAAAAAACTGACCCAAACGTGGAAATCAAGATTCGGTGGTTTTCCATATCGACTTGAATGACGGGACTGTAGAAGCTCTTGTCTTCGGCAAAGCTAGGGTGCGCGATCAGACCGAGAAGGGCGAAACTGAAGAAGACGGCGAGAAGAGTTGTGCGCATGTCTGACATGACGAGCCCTCTTTCTAATAAGAGAAATTATGCAGCCATTATCGCACTGAGGCCAAGGGGAAACAATTCAGAAAGTGCCAACTGGTTTGTCTGGTTCACCTGGTCTGTCTGGTTTGTTTTGTTGCTTGCCCCAGAGTAACCAAACAAACTAAATGAACGGCGGTTTCAAGTTCCAAGTGCAACGGGTGGTTGATGACGCAGTTGCGTATAGACTTCCAGGGGCGTAGCAAAGTCGAGACATTTTCTCGGGCGCGTGTTGAGGCGATGGGCGATGGTGTTCAGCTCCCGCTGCGTGTAGCCCGACACGTCGGTGCCCGTGGGCAGGTATTGGCGCAGCAGCCCGTTGGTGTTCTCGTTGGTGCCGCGCTGCCACGGACTATACGGATCGGCAAAGAACACCTGCATCTTGAGCCGTTGGGCCAACCCCTCATGCTGGGCCATCTCTTTGCCCCGATCGTACGTCAAGGTCTTGCGCAGCAGAGCGGGCACATGCCGAAGTTTCTTGAGGAAGCCCTGTCGAGCACTCGTCGCATCCGTCCCCTCCATTCGGGCCAGCATGACCAGGCGTGTCGTCCGTTCCACCAGGGTCCCAACGGCCGAGCCATTGCGGGCTCCTTTGATGAGGTCGCCCTCCCAATGGCCGGGCACCATACGGGTGGCCACCTCAGCGGGGCGCTCGGCACTCGGCGTCATGTGGAGGATCTGGCCGCGTCGGTCTGTCCCTCGCGCCCGAGGCCGGCGTGCCTTGCGCGCCGGCCGCAGCACCGCCAACAGTTCGCTCCGCAAGGCTCCGCGTGGCAACACATACAAGCCCACATCGATGGTTTCGGTCGAGAGGTGTTTCCGCATGTCATCAGGATACGCGCGTTGGAGCCGTCCGGCAATCTGTTCAGGCGAGCAGCCCCCCGCCAGAGGCTCCCGCACATACTGCCACAGCCAGGGATCCAGGAGTTTGCGGGGGCGCCGTGGCTGACGGGCTCGGGTGGCCGCGACCGCCTGCGCCGTGCAAGCCCGGTAGGGGCGGCCCCGCACATTGTTGCGGGCCACCTCGCGGCTCACGGTGCTGGGGGCGCGGCCTAACGCCCTCGCCATCATCCGCAGCGAATGGCCCTGGGTCAGGCCCAGGCTCAAGGTCTCACGGTCTGCGTCACTCAAGTGCGTGTAGCATTGTTGTGACATGGCAACACCGTAGCCCATCAGGGCCGGTAGTGTTGCACTTGGAGTTAGAACTCAAGAACCAAATAAACGAAATAGACCGCATTTAGGTTGTCGTCGTGATGTGGGCTTGCGTGACATTCCCACCCTTGATCCAGTATCCGCGGATATCGGGTTTGGAATTCTCCATGAGGGAGATGAGCAGATAGGCAGGGATGGGCAGGTTGATCTTTGGCCAGATTTCTTCGTAGTCGGTGGCAATCTTGATATCGGTGATTGACGGGCGTGCCGGGTCGTGAGGATGGGAGTGGTAGACCACTTGCAGGTCCAGCCCTTTGTTTCGAATGTCCTTCTTCGCAACGGAAAAATCCTGCATATCCATCACGAAGGCGATCTCGGCTCGTTCAGCCGGTGACAGTCGCTCCAGATGCGCAACTTTGGCCGGGTCGAAGGACGACAGTTTCTCAGCTCCTTCAAGCGCCACGATATTTTTAATCCGGTAGACATGGGTGACGGCTCCGTTGGTTCCGGCCAGGAGCCCGCAACATTCGTAGGGATCGAGTTCCCTGGCGTGAGCCACCATGTCGTCGAGAATATGCTGGGAAATGACGAGATCGGACACGCTATTTGATTCCAACGTTACACAGGAGGCTCAAAATGATTGTCCAGCAAGGCCGCAGCGAGTGAAGGCCCGGAGGCGTACCCTCTGGGGTACGTTGAGGGTCTGAACGATGCGAGAACGCAGCTGGCAGGCATTTTCAGCCTCCTGTTAGCTAAATCGTGCAGCTGACGGCATAGTCCATGCTGAGATTTTTGATCCTGGGATTCTGACCGCAGAGCGGGCAGGCCGGATCTTTGGGACGACGAACCTTTCTGAATTTCATCTCCAGGGCGTCATAGATCAGCAAGCGATCGGCCAGGGTTTCGCCGATGCCGAGGATTTCCTTGATTGCCTCTGACGCTTGAAGAATGCCCATGGTCCCGGCGAGGGCTCCTAAGACGCCGGCTTCCTGGCAATTCGGAACGAGTCCTGCCGGTGGCGGCTCCGGGTAGAGGCAGCGGTAGCAGGGATAGCCCGCATGGGGCTTGATCGTCGTGAGTTGGCCTTCGAAGCGGAACATGCTCGCGGAGATGAGCGTCTTCTTGGCGAAGAAGCAGGCGTCGTTCACGAGAAAACGCGTCGCAAAGTTGTCGGATCCGTCCAGTACCATGTCGAACTCAGATATGAGCGAAAGAATATTGTCGCTGTCGACGTTCTGTTGATAGGTCTTGATCGTAATCTCCGGGTTGATCGCTGACAGGGTTTTGCGCCCTGACTCGACTTTCGGCATACCGACCGTGGCAGTGGAGTGCAGGATTTGGCGCTGCAAGTTTGAGAGATCGACGACATCGCCATCGACCAGACCGATGGTGCCGACACCGGCGGCAGCCAGATAGAGTCCGGCAGGCGAGCCGAGCCCTCCGGCGCCGATGAGCAAGACCTTCGCTCTGCTCAGTTTCATCTGGCCCTTGCCTCCGACGTCGCTGAGAATAATCTGCCGGCTGTACCGTTGAATCTGTGATTCTGTAAGTTCCATGTTCTTTCCCGTAAGGCGTGAAACGTTAGGCGTTAGGTGACTGGATCATCTGAGGGTTAGCTCTTCTTGCCCCTTACGCCTCACCCCTTACCCCTTACGGTTTCTACTCCACCACATTCAATTCGATCGGGTCGACGATGACGCCCTTCTTGCGAAGGCCTACAATCGCCCGGTCGATCTCCGTGCTCTCCCCGGTCAGCTCGAGGTCCATCCATCCGGTGGTTTCACGAACGTCGGCTCGCCGGACGTTCGTGACGACGTTATATTCGTGCCCGATCTGATAGATGATCGGTTCTTTGATCTTGTTTTCAGGAAACTGAACGTGCACTTTCACATTCGGCATGATGTGCCTCCTGCAATGGCTGGCACGATCGAGACTTCGTCTCCGTCTTTGAGCGAGGTCTCTTTGCCCTTGAGGAATCGGATGTCTTCCTCGTTGACGTAAATATTCACGAACCGGCGAAGCTCACCCGTGTCGTCGCAAAGACGATCCTTAATGCCGGGATGCGCGGTATTGAGCGCCTCGATCATATCAAGCACGCTCGCGGCCTTCGTTTCGACTTCTCCCTGGCCCTTGGTTAGCGGGCGTAGCGGAGTCGGAATGCGGACTTTAATCATGAGTCACCACCACCGTTCTTTCCCATTTTAAATGTTTTCTCAAAAGCGACCAAACTTGGTTGAATACGGACCGGCCGTCCGACCGCATCGATCACCGCTTCCTGGGTCTTCAAGCCATTCCCGGTGATATAGGCGACGGTCAGATCGCCTTTTTTGATCGTGCCGTTTTTCACCAGCTTTTGCAACACACCGATCGTGACACCACCGGCCGTTTCGGCGAAGATTCCTTCCGTCTGCGCAAGCAGCTTGATGCCCTCCACGACCTCGTCGTCGGTTACCATGTCCATGGAGCCCTTGCTTTCCGCCGTGGCTTTCAGGGCATAGTACCCGTCGGCAGGATTGCCGATGGCCAGCGACTTGGCGATGGTCTTGGGCTTCACCGGTTTGAAGAAGTCGCGCCCTGCCTTGAAGGCCGTAGAAATTGGCGAACAGCCTTCGGCCTGAGCCCCGTTGATTCTGGTTTTGACCTCATCGATCAATCCCACGTACTTCATTTCGTGGAGGCCCTTCCAAATTTTCGTCAGCAGGGAGCCCGACGCCATGGGGATGACGGCTTGATCGGGCGTGCGCCAGCCGAGTTGCTCGACAGTTTCAAATGCCAGCGTCTTCGAACCTTCTGCATAGTAGGGACGGATATTAATATTGACGAACGCCCAGCCATGCTCTCCGGCGATTTCGCTACAGAGCCGATTGACGTCATCGTAGTTACCTTCGATTTCCACCACGTTGGGTTTATAGATCAAGTTGCCAAGCACCTTCGCGGCTTCCAGATCGCCCGGAATAAACACGTAAGCGCGCATTCCTGCGGCAGCCGCATGGGCGGCGACGGAATTGGCCAGATTGCCGGTCGAGGCGCAGGCAATGGTTTCAAATCCCAATTCGCGGGCCCTGGTGATGGCCACGGCCACGACCCGATCTTTGAACGAGAGCGTAGGATGATTGACCGTATCGTTCTTGATATAGAGCTCGTCCAGTCCGAGATAGGCGCCGAGATTCTTGGCGCGCACCAGGGGGGTCATTCCGGCATGAGGGCCGAGAAAGGTCGGTCCTTCTACCGGCAAGAGATCGGCATAGCGCCAGATACTGTGTGGACCATCCTGGATCTTCTTACGGGAAATGCTCTTCTTGATCTCCTCGTAGCTGTATTTCACTTCGAGAGGGCCAAAGCACATCTCGCAGACATGGATCGCCTTCGTTGGGTATTCTTTACCGCACTCGCGACAGACAAGGGCTTTCATTGTGGCCATGGCGACTCCACCTTAGCTAGATCAATAATTACGGCCGGACGGCACAGCCGGCAAATGGATCGCCGTCATCGAACAATTCGGTAATCGTCGGGTGCGCGCCGCAGAGCGCACAGTCGGGATTGCGCTTCACTTTGATTTCTCTGAATAGTGTCTTGCGGGCATCGAAATCCAGGAATCGGTTCGTAAGAGGATGACCGATACCTAGAATGAGTTTCAAGGCCTCGGTTGCTTGAATCGTGCCAATGATGCCGGCTAATACGCCGATCACGCCTGCCTCCTGGCAGGAGGCTACTAGCCCAGCAGGCGGCGGAGTCTTGAAGATGCAACGATAACAGGCGGACTGCTTCGGCACAATGGTCGTTACGCGCCCATCGAAACGGAGGATGCCACCGTGGACCAACGGTTTCCCGGCAAAGAAACAGGCGTCGTTGATCAAAAACTTGGCCGTAAAGTTGTCGACCCCGTCGATGACGATATCATAGTCGCTGACGATCTTCAGCGCATTGCCGGCCGTCAGCCGCTCTTCGTACATCGAGACCTGGACATCGGGGTTCAACGCCTGAATCTTTTCTTTGCCCGAGACGACTTTGGGGCGGCCCACGTCCGACGTATGGTGCAGTATTTGCCGGTGAAGATTGGTCAGGTCCACCACATCGCTATCGATGAGGCCGATGGTACCGATACCGGCTGCGGCCAAATAGAGGGCAGCCGGAGAGCCAAGGCCTCCCGCACCGACCAGGAGAATCTTGGCCTTGGCAATCTTCTTTTGCCCCTTGCCACCGACTTCTGGCAAAAGAATGTGGCGGCTGTACCTGCTTATCTGATCTTCGGTAAATTCCATGTTTGCCGGGATGCTGAAAACGGCCTCCAACTTCGTTCTCGGTTCGAAGAAATCCTCAACGTACCCCCAGAGGGTACGCCTCCGGTTTCTTCTCGCCTGCGGCCTTGTTGGGCGGCCATTTTGAGCATCCCACCTCGCTCAATTCATGAATGAAATCTCAAATATTGAAATATTTTTCTATACTGATGTATCTTTCACCGGTATCGCACAGGATGGTCACCACATTCTTACCTGGCCCAAGCTCCTGGGCTACCTTCTGCGCAGCGAACACGTTGGCTCCGGCAGAAATACCTACTAAGAGACCTTCCTTTTTCGAGAGCTGTTTGGCCGTTTGATAGGCCTCGTCGTCGGTCACGGTCATGACCCGATCGATAATGGCCCGGTTCAACACTTTCGGGATAAATCCTGCACCGATGCCCTGAATCTTATGGGGCCCTGGTTCTCCACCGGATAGGACCGGCGAACCGGACGGTTCAACGGCAATCACTCGCACGTTGGGATTTCGTTCCTTAAACAGTTCCCCGCATCCGGTGATCGTGCCGCCGGTGCCGACTGCCGCCACAAACGCATCGATCTTTCCGGCGAGCGCCTCGAGAATCTCGATCGCCGTGGTCTTTTTATGCATCGCCGGGTTAGCCGGATTTGAAAACTGATCCGGCATAAAGTACGAGGGATTCTGCGCGATGATGCTTTCCGCCTCGCGGATGGAACCCTTCATACCTTCCCAGGCCGGCGTCAGCACAAGCTGTGCGCCATAAGACGATAAGAGGCTCGCCCGTTCCATGCTCATGCTCTCCGGCATCACGAGAATCAGCTTATAGCCACGAACCGCCGCGACCAATGCCAGTCCGATCCCGGTGTTTCCGCTGGTCGGCTCCACGATCGTGCCGCCTGGTTTTAATGTGCCCAGTCGTTCCGCCTCATCGATCATATTGAGGCAGATTCGATCCTTGACGCTTCCGCCTGGATTGAAAAACTCGACTTTCCCGTAGATCGTCGCCCCGCCTATTGGAGATAACCGGTTTAGGCGGACGAGGGGAGTTCGTCCAATCAGTTCGGTAATATCTTTATGCAGAGGCATGGTCACAGGCCGCCTCCCATGTAAAACAAGAATTCGACCCGGTCGCCGTCGTTCAGACTGGTGGTGGCGAGGTGGTTCCGGTCCAACATGGTGTCATTGACCTCGACCGCAACCATTTGCGGTTCAATCTTTTTGGCCTGGAGAAGATCGAGGACCGTTCCCCCTGAAATCTCCTCCGCCTTACCGTTGATTTTCACCTGCATGAAGACTCCTAACATGGCCCAGAGATTAAACAATTTCAACACGTTATCAAAGCAACTTTGCCAATGTCAAGGTAACGAACCTGGTCGCCTCGTGTCTTGACTTTGCCCACAATCCGTCGCCACTATGCCATCTTTAGGATGACGACTCATATGTGGAAACGCAATTTCATGTTCAGGTCCGCAGAGGCTACGCCACTGAAGGAGTCTGAAAACGAGCTATTCCATGATACCGATCCCGCAATGGATAGCGCCGGACTCCAGTTAGAGAAGTTTTTATCGGTTTGGATTCAAGGCGATGGCGAGGACGACTCACCGACATCCTTCACGAGCCTGTATGTCCGCACAGCAACATTGGATTTCCAGAAGCGAGTCGGGTTTCTACAGCCCCTCCAAGGCCGCTCACACCAGATCAAACAGGTACTCACGTCGGGCCAAAAACAGTTTCTGCAACAGTGGCTCGCCACAGAGGCTCCTCAGGCCTGGGAGGCCACGGACGACTATTTCAAGATGCTGTTTGAGCTCGAATAGAGTGCGCTATCTATGAGAGCAGTCTTCTCCCACTCCACAGTGCGGTCGCTCTGTCTCATTGTGCTGCTGCTCGGAGTTCCAGCCGGGGCGGGATGGAGCGCGACGGTGGAGGTCTACTACGGCCCAGACGACGCACCACTCGATCGCCTGACCACGCTCTATCGGCATGCGACACGCTACCTCTATGTGGCAGTCTATGGATTGACCTCTCCCCGTGCGGTGGAGGCAATGGTCGCAGCGAAGAAGCGGGGAGTTGATGTGCGCCTGATCACCGATCTGAAGCGTACGGAGGACGTGAAGCAGCTGACGGCACTCCACACGTTACAACTGGCCGGCATCCCAATTCTCGTAAACCAGCATGATGGGCTGATGCACCTAAAACAGGTGGTGATCGACGATGAAGTGAATGTGTCCGGTTCGATGAACCACACGACGAGTGGCAATCGCTATAACGATGAGCGGCTCGACGTCATTAGCGATTCTGCGATCACGGCCAAGGCCCGGGAGAAGTTTCTGGCAATGTGGAACGATCACGATCGGTATCGGGAATGGAAATAGCAAGAAGGCTGAAGGTAAGGCCGAGGCTGAAGGATGGGAAGAATCTTCAAGCGAACTCAACCTCGGCCTTGACCTTTCTCTGTGAGGCAAGATGACTGAAGAGACCGATGTTGTGGTGGTGGGGGCAGGGGGAGGCGGAGCCGTTTTGGCCCTGGCGCTGGCGAAGCAGGGGGTCAGCACCATCGTGTTGGATCAGGCCGTCGGCCCACCCAAAGGGTTGCGAGGAGAGATTCTCCAACCGAACGGCCAGCATGTGCTCGATCGTTTGGGCGTGTTGCAGTCGTTACCGGCAGATGCCACGAGGTCTGTGCGGCACTTTCATTTTTGCCGGGCCGGCGGGGCGCGCCTCTGTAGCATCGACTATGGCGATCTGCCGCCTCCCTACAATCGCGCCATCGTGACTTTGCCGAATGTGGCGCACCATGCCATTGTCGCGGCGGTGCAGCAGCAGAAGAGCGTGACGCTCCGCTACGGGACCTCCTTTACAGGACTATTATGGGAGAGAAACCAGGTGGTGGGATTATCCACGCAAGGTCCGGAAGGCGCCAATACGATCAGTGCGAAGGTTGTCGTCGGCGCAGATGGCGCCTTTTCGAAAGTGCGTGAGGCCCTAAAAATTTCCGCCGATCTGTATCTGTATCCTGACGGGTATTTGATCGCGATTCTCGAATCGGAGGAGCCGGTATCGGAATCGTTTTACTACGTTGGGCACAAGACGATTTTGGGAATCTTTCCGGCGACGGGGAATAAGGTCTATCTCTTCTACATGATTCCCAAGGATTCGATGGAGGCCGTGAAGCAGCGAGGTATTGCTGCGCTACAGCAGACCTGGAGCCAGATCGCACCGCAGTTTTCCAAGCTATTTCGGCGTCTGAGCGATTGGAGTCAGACCGCCTACATGCCGACCGGGAGGGTGAGAACGCCGACCTGGGTAGCGGATGGAGCTGTCCTCATCGGCGATGCCGCCCATGCGATGAATCCCCATGCCTCGCAGGGTCGCATGCAGGCTATGGTCGATGCGATGGCTTTGTCCGATCTGTTGCCGGGTTGTCTTGCCGATCGGGACTATTCTGCCGCCAGACTAAAAGAGTTTGAGCGAATCAGGCGGCCGCAGGTCACTATGTTGCAGCAATTGGCAGATCAACAAGTGTTCTATTGGAATACGGAGAATCCTGTGGTGTCGTTCCTGCGCGATCGCGTGTTTCAGACGCTGGATCGAAACGCACGGCTTCGCTATCAGGTTCTGTCGACCACGGCGGGGTTGCGGACAACGCCTCCGTTCAATCGGCTCGATCGCGTGATTGCCGCAGGGTTTCTCCCCGATATCCGCGCGCATGAGAGATCTCCACATCCGACGTCGCCATGAGGGATATGGATACGGCTGAACGTCTGATCGAGGGGCTGCCGAACGACATACAGAAGCGACTGCAGACCTATGTGAAGGAGGTCACAGATGCATTCGGAGAGCAGTTGGAAGGTATATTGCTCTATGGCAGTGCCGTCCGGGGCGAGTTTTTTCCAGGGCGGTCCAACCTGAATATCCTGCTTCTCGTCTCGTCATACGACAGTGCCGTCCTCAAGCAATACAGTACGGTGCACCGTCGATGGAGCAAGGAGCAGATCCTGGCGCCTCTCTTTCTGACAGAAGAGGAGCTGCACAGGTCGGCAGCCGTCTTTCCACTTGAATTTCTGGAGATACAAGAACAGCATCGCGTTCTGGGCGGGCGCGATCCCCTCATCGGTTTTCACGTGAAGACCGATCGGTTGAGGGATAGCGTGGTCCAGGGACTCATGAGCAATGTCTTGCGTTTGCGCCAGCGCTATGTCGAAGGGGGCGGAGGCGAAGAGGCTACGATGATTTTACTGCCGCTTTCGATCACTGCAACCCTTCCCTTGCTGCGCGGGGTCCAACGTCTTCTCGGCCGTCCCGTCCTCTCTCACTCCGATGCGGTGATCGAGGACGTTGCTGCGCAGTTGAAATTGGATCTGCAGGGTTTGCTGGATACCTGGTTGCTCAAGCGTGGACAGATTACTCCCGGTCTTCACGAAGTGCCGCGTCTCTTTGACCGGTATCTAGAAGCTGCGACCCTGCTTGCACGCGCAGTCGAACAACTGCCGCAGTCTGGACAGCGATGACGAAGATCGTCGGAATGGCGTTGACTTTCTGTTTTGCCCTCTTCGCGGGAATCGCTCACGCTGCTCCTTACGAAAGATCCAAGATCCCGTTGCCGGGGCCTCAAGGCTATGTGAGTGACCATGCGCAGGCGATCGATGGGGGTTGGAAAGAGCGCATACGGTCCGTCTGCCAGGATCTTGAGCGGAAAACGGGCATAGAAATGGTTGTGGTGACCGTTCCGACCATCAAGCCGTTTGGGTCGGCTAACGAGTATGCGACGGCCCTCTATGAGAAGTGGGGCATCGGATCGACGCAACAAGAACATGGCGTGATGGTGCTGGTTGCGGTGCAGGAACGACAGGCCGCGATTACGCTGGGGCGGAAGATGTGGCCGGTGATCACTCCCGCGGTGGTGAATCAAGTCGGCCGCGAGAGTCTGCAACCCTCGATTGACTTGGGGCATTTCGGTGAAGGCCTCTATCTCACTGTGGTGGCGCTCGCTTCTCCTGCGCAAGAGGTCCGTGTCGGCGACATTGCGAAGGGACATTCCAAAGGCCTGGGATTCTGGCTTGCCATTTTCACAGGCATTGGAGCGTTTGCGTATTTCTGGTGGGTCAGCCGTCCCGACCTTCGGCATCCCTTCAAACGGATTCAAAAAGGCGAGTATTGGGGAACAGGGCAGGGGGGCTTCGGCGGAAATTTCGGAGGATTTGGCGGGGGGACAGGGGGCGAAGGATGGAAATAGTGGGGCGGTAGTACGGCCTGGTCGTCCTCCTGCTCGCGGAACAAAGAGTGGGATGGAGCCTGATGATCTTCTGTGCTCGCGCAACGCGCGGTCGCAGACTCCCCTCGTTGGACGCGCGCAGTGGAAGATCAATCAGCCCCCATCCCTGAAGAGGTAACGAGCAAGCTAGGAAGGATGGGGGAGGAGTGGCCAGGTGCCCTTCTTGCTCGCAGAACGCGCACGATGAAACTGTGCTCGCCTGGGATAAGAGCGCGTCTCGGCGCGCTCGGGGCTGGGCGGGTGAGAAAGTTGCGCGCAGTAAAGGGCAGCCTCGGCCACTCCTCTAAGGGAGGTAGCGATCGGAGGGTAGGGCGGGTGAGAAATTTTCGTGTAGCGGGACACCCTCTAGCTCGCCTTCCTCTTAAGTCTCGCGGTCTTTTGATCCGTCTGGTTGGTTTACCGATCAGGCAACAAAACAGACCAAATAGACCAGATAAACCGAATAGACAATCCAACCCTGTCTCGCGCTTTACGGTTCCTGACCGCTATCCCCCTACTAATGCCCAATAGGTATATCCCTTGGAGTCTTGTATCTTCCCAAGACGTGCTTGGCGGTATCCTGTTGTCCAGGAAATGGGGGCAATGGAATGTTCACCGTGCCACAACAGCGTTATCGTAGACTCCGAGGAGGTAATTTTGGCGCTTGGAATTGTATTGGGCTACATGGGCCTGCTCTATTTTGGCGCGGTAATCGTCCCGGGAATCGGTCTTTCCGGACACCTGCTGGCGCAAGTGCCTGGCAACTTTCTGGATTGGGCCCATGCGCCGGGCTATGGCATCTTGGCCCTGTTGCTGACTCGCGGCTTGCAGCGTCGTGAATGGCCACTGGCCTATGCGCTTCCAGTCCCAGCAGCTGCGGCTTTTGTCTTTGGTCTCTGGACCGAAGTATTTCAAGGATCGATTCAAGGCAGGGAATCGAACGCCGGCGATCTGGTGGTGGACGCAGTCGGAATCGGTCTCGCGGCGATGCTGATGCTCTCTGTAACGGTAAGAAACAGAATCGCTTTTTTCAACTGCGCGCAGTGGAACGTGAAACGTCAGGCGTGAGGAGTAAGGGGTGAGGCGCAAGGGGTCAAGGGTGTGGTGCAAGAAACAATCGGAGTGAGAATAGGGTATTCCGACAGGCATTCAGGCTGAGCAATCAAAAAAATATTCCCAATCCCTTTGTTTTGGGGCCCGTGCAAATTGGTGAGGAGGCAACGGGTAGTGAAGGGATGGTCCAACGGTGGCACTAGATCAAGAAACGATTTCCGAATCCCTCAGTGCCGACGTTATGCCTCTTGCCGGCATCGGGACTGAGCCGCCATTCTTTCCTGTCTCCGCGACCAAATTCGTTGTGTTGTCCTTCGTGACATTGGGCCTCTACGAGTTGTACTGGTTCGACAGGAATTGGCGACGAATCAAGGCTCGAGAGCGCATAAACATCTCACCCGCAATTCGCACGATCTTCGCCTTCTTTTATTGTTACCAGTGTGTTGGCCGAGTCCGCGACTACGATGTGCCTGGGCTTGGTGATACCTAGTTGGCGGCCGGTCCTCTTGCCATTGGGTGGATAGTTACGTCCCTACTTTGGAAACTGCCTGATCCTTATTGGTGGATTACACTGTTTTCTTTTGTCTTTCTCATTCCAGTACAGGTGCGCATCAATCGAATCAATACCACAGTGAGTCCAAATCACGATCGAAACAATCGGTTTTCTGCTTGGAATTGGGCTGCCATTGTTATAGGTGGCATCCTAGTCGCCCTTGCAGTCATGGGCACACTCATACCAGATGAGGAAGATAATGCGTCGGAAAATACAGTGCTGGAAGGTGTGGAGAATGAAGTAGGAGAAGCGAAGATAGCTTGTGACAAAGAAGTGGGACTCTGTTCTTAATCCCAGCCGTGGAGAGGAACGGTTCCTGGAACTGTTCTCCTTACAGCTTCCTGCAAAGGGTCCAGGAAAGTGGGCGAGTGATTGACCTTCGTCTCATCACCGCTGTATGATTTTGTCATACAGGAGGTGCCTGATGAAGCACGCGCGTGTACCGGTCACAGTTTCGCTCCCCTCGAACCTTGCTGAAAGCTTCGAAAAACTGGCCAAGGCCGAATCGAAAAACAAAAGTCAGCTATTCAGGGAGATGCTTACGACCTATGAGCGCCGCCGTCGGGAAGAACGCTTTCTTGATCTGCAACGCTACGGTGTAAAGAAAGCGAGAAAGAAGGGTATTCTCACTGAGGCCGATGTCGAAAAGTTGGTATTTCAAGGCCGCTGATCGTGCGAGTCGTCTTCGATACCAACATCTACATATCGGCCCTCGCCATTCCAGGAGGAAATGCCGAGGACGCTTATCTGGAAGCTGTCCATGGCACGTTTGAGCTCTATGCGTCGGTTGCCATCCTGACCGAAACGGCCAGAGTCCTCCAAACGAAGTTCGATTGGGCAGAGGACAAAGTCCGAGAAGCTATCCAGGCCATCGGTCAGGTGGCGACAGTCCTGCGTCCTCGACCTACTCTCCACATCCTCAAAGATGAACCGGATAATCGAATACTCGAATGTGCAATCGCTGCACAAGCCGAGTTCGTCGTCTCGGGAGATCGCCATCTCTTGGCACTAAAGCACCATGCAAACATCACAATGATCTCTTTGGCCGACTTTCTCACGAAACTGCCCCGATCGGCGCCGTGAAACCAAAAGGACATGAAACGTCTATCGTGGAGGGTGTGGTGCAAGAAGCAGATCGGTTTGATATAGGGTGTTAGAGCAGGCGTCAGGCTAAACAATCAGAAGCGATTTCCGATCCATTTTTTTGCCCTTCGGAAGCACCTTCACCCGACCGGTGGCGATGACTCACCGGCCGAGTGAGAAGCGAGGTCTGCAGTAACTTAACCAGCTGTCCACGCAATTGGGAGAAGGTCGCACAGCCCCACACAGTGTAGACACACAACTGCAGCCACTGTTGCCTTCAATCCAGTTGCACCACTGTGACGATAATACTCGGGATTGTCGGTTCACCATCCGGTGCAATCGACTCGAGTCCCATGCCCTCCTCGATTGTCTCCGCTGCCATCACAATATTCAGTGTATCGCCTCGATTGAGAGGCAACACGGAGTTCATGATGGCAACGGTCTTTTCCTCGGGATCGATTAACACAGCTCGTATGTTCGAATTCGGCACATCGATGTTATTCACCCTGAGCCAAAGATCGATCCACCTGGGACTGGCGCCTCTCACCTTACCGACCTGCGGACCTGCGATGATCAGGTACATGCCGGACTGTTTGATGATGATATCGCCTTTGTCGAAATCTATCGTATGGACGTTTCCACCGGCATCTGATTGCGCGTCGAATAGAACCTCGACAGGTTTCAAGGTCGAAATTCTTTGAGTTCTATTGGATGAAAATTGACCGAACGCTTTTCTATAATCACGACCGCCTAGATTTCGTTCGTTGTCATCACGTGGTGCCATTTAATGTTTTACCTCCTCTGCGAGATCAGGTTCGGAATCAACGAGAGCAGTTCTATACGATTCTTCAACGATGTCTTTGAAGGAACGAGTCTCACGGGAATAGGTTTGAAGCAGCTCGATCAAATAGTTCACCTTCATTTTACACACATCATATTTGGGGAACTCCATCGTGCCGTCCGCTTTTTGCTCCACAGATATTTCGCCAAGATAGTTACACACACCATCTACCCTGTTCACCATGTCAGGGTCGAGCACATCATTCGCGGCAGTGAGGAGGCTTCTCACCGATTGCAACACACGGCCCAACTTGGCTTCATCTCTCCTGAGCTCAGAGAGCGTCACAGACCGCATCCACATTGGTTTTTCATCATCTGTTAATCCTACTGTTAGGTTATAGTGAGCGATGGATCGTTTCGTGACGCTCATGGTGAACAGAGTGAGCTGGAAAAGCTGCTTCAAATGCTGAGCCGCATAATCCATTCGTCTATTCCTCAGTGCTTCCTGAGATGCGATGATTTGGTCTAGTCGTTTCTGGTTACGTTTTGACAAATAGTGAAAGAGTACCGCCAGGAGAACGGCTATAACTATATCCACAATCAGGAACAGAGTCGGCGAGAGGTCACACTTTAGGCTGTAGTCAAATCGTCCGCAGGTAGGATCGTCCGGACCAGAACCGAACACGAGATAGGGAACGAACGTCCCCGATACAAATCCTGCAAAAATAACCGCGGCTATAACTTTGGGTTTCTTGCACCACTCCAAGATAGGCATGGGCATGAGTGTGTGACCTGCCATGATCTATTCCCGGGCATCGAAGGCGATTTTCGGGAACAGTATTCTTAATTTATTTGGAAAGCAACCATCGAGGCGGGGGCGCAGTTGCCCGCGGCACTCATACTGCCGATCACGTGATGCGCCTCCAGGAGCCCCATGAAACCGAACTGGAGTGAAGCGTCATGCGTGAGGGGTTAGGGTGTGGTGCAAGAAACAAATCGGAGTGAGGTCGGACATTAGGATAGGCTTTCAGGTTGAACAATAAGAAAAGATTCCCGACCCCTTTGTTTGCCCCGAACGGCTCAAAATGATTCCTGCACCACTCCTCACCATTTCATCTTTATTCACATTGAATGTTTATTCAGCTCGATGATTTGGGCTGGGCTGATGATTCTCTCACCGGATGTTAACTGTTCAGCATATGGAATATTGTCCTCATCAAAACCAAACCATTGGTAGACCTGTGCAACGAGCTTAAAAGCGATCAAGCGCGGGTCAGTACCAAAACTAGCCGAGAATGTAACGACTCTCTCTGAACCTTGGGCTTGCTGCTGGCCATGAGGGAAGTTGCTCAGCGGGCCAGGAAAGAGGATAGCTGGTTCCTGTATGGTCATTCGCCGCATTCCCAGAAGATAATAGACCGTCAGCGGAGCTGGATCGGCCCCTGCAAGTACGTCATTAACAAGTTTGACAAAGAGATAAGTCGTCTCGACTAGCACTAATTGATTGATCCGCAGCATGTTCGTAGCTCGACTGGCCCAGGACAGAAAATCAGCTCCACCTTCAGCAACAGATACAACAGTTCCGTCCTTCCAGATTTCTAGCAGCTTGTAGTGATCAATTACCGTGCGCCGAGCTTCTCCTTGTTCCACGATTCGCGAGTTGAGACCGGCATCAGGCCCAAACCCACCACTCCGTAACTCCGGAGGATCTTCAAGGAGCCTTACGACATCAGAATCGCGAGAAGAAAATAGCCGTGGGATATTCGTTGATTGGCAAGGTGTAGCAGCCAGAACGAATACTGGCCTTGCTGATAACTGAACTGTTTCTTCTGCATTGCGAACCCTCTCTTTCACCAGGGAGGCAAGTATCTTCTCCGACCTATCCAACGCAGATGGCTTTTCTTGCGGAGGTGCTGGAGGTGTCGATGACCTGCTTTCTGTCACTGCGGGCATTGAGGGTGCTAATGGTTGCAAGGAAAGTGACGTCCCAAATCTTAAACCGTCGCGCAGGAGCAGATGTAACTGCTGGATGCCTGTAGGAGCTGATCTATCAAGGCTCCTCTCAGCGTAACCAAAAAGTACCGTCGAGGTTTTTCCACTATTTTCAACAGTTCTTGTGATTACAAACGGTCGCCAAAGCTGATCTTGATCTCCTATGAGGATTGCAACAACGCCCTCATCAATGTTCCGAGCCGAAGGAAACCACTCTATTTCTAGTTTCTGGAGGGAGGGATAGATCCACTCCTTGAGAACGTCTCTGTACTGAGACGTATTTACATGAGACTTGGAGAATGTTCCGATCTTCCTAACGATGTCAGCGGAAAGCGTGTCATCCTTGACTGTTTGCACCCCGATCAAAATAACTCCTCCGTGAGCATTGGCAAACGATGTCACATCTTTCGCCAACTCAAACCGTTCGTGCTCCTCGTCCAATCTATAGGGGCTTCCCTTGCATTCGAGTTTGTCTCCTTCAACTACACCGACAAGTTCATCGAACTGGCCGCCTCTAACTATTGTGAGGATTTTTTCTGGGTCAAACTGTTTTGCCATGTGATTAGGACTTCCCGCACCAGATACAGAATCAACGATTGCTTTCAGACATCCTGATTAGGCCAGATTGATCGGTGCATGGGGCGGCCGCTGGTTCAAGGGCCAGCAACAGGCTACGGCGTTCTGCAGATGGCGTCAACTCACCGAGGGGTAGAACTCCAAGTGATGACTTTCTTCAAGGCCGGCCTGGTTGATCCCTAACCGCCGTTACCCCAAATCAACCCTCGCCTATTAGGCAGCGGCCAGACTGGCCTTCACTGCGCGCATCGAGCGAGCACATTTTTACAATGCTCCCTCCAAGCTTGCTTGTTCTCTTTCTTGGGAGGGGATCCATGTTGGTCTACGTGCGGCCGTCGAACGAGGCCCTTCTTAGGGCGCGCGTTCCGGGAGCACAGGACCAACGTGGGCGTCCTTCCTCTCTCAGCTGCACTCGTCGAACGAGCACGTTTCTGTAATACTCCCTCCAAGCTTGCTCGTTACCTCTTCAAGGATGGGGGCTGATTGATCTTCCATTGCGCGCGTCCAACGAGGGGAGTCCACGACCGCGCGTTGCGCGAGCACAGAAGATCATCAGGCTCCATCCCCTCTCATTGTTGGATCGCCGAGAGCCGCCACTCCCCATCTTGGAGTCGCATGAAGGTCCAGGCTTCGCCGGATTCGGTCGGTATCTCTTCGCTGCCCTCGACGAGATAACCCGGTTCTCCGTGCTTCTTGGTCAGAGACAGGTTGTAGTCACGGGCGCTCCAGCGAAGTCCCGCCGTCACATACTGCCTCGCCTGTTCGGTCCAGGCTTCCAGGATTTCCGCACGGAGGAGCACCACATCCTCGACATGGTTCCGGATATCCTGGCTGGTATTGTCGGCCAGGGCGGCGCTGAAATAATTCAGCATCTCCGGCGTGACGAACTGCCGCAACTCGGTCATATCCTGCTTGCTCCAGGCCCGTTGAACGTCGGTCAGGAGTTGTTGGAAGGCGGCTTTGTCGGCGGCGGTGATGCTATCGACCGACAGTTTCTGTCTGGTTGTGGTGGCTCGCCTTGCCGACAGACTGTCTTTGGACGGGTCGCGGCCAGTGACTCCGGAAAAGTCAGGGAGGGAGGGCCGTTGTATTTTCAGAAAATAAAAGATCGTCGCCGCTGCCAGGAGCAGGAGGAGCAGTAGAATTCCGGCGGAGCTGACATCCTCGGTCGGTTTGTTGATTTCGGCAGCAGGCGCATCGGCTTCGGTGGTCTGCGCGCTGCTGTTCGTCGCTCCCAAGAGCATCTCGCCGATCAACGATCCGGCGACTCCAGCTGCAACCCCGGCCGGCAGGGGAGAGTCTTTCAGAATGAGGTTCGTTGTGTTCACGGTAGGCTCCCCGTTATCAGTCTCGTGAGCGCACTATACACATGGGCCATATCCTAGCAGGAATAGCTCTTTGAAGATGAAAGATTTACGGTTGGTGATGGAGGGGCAAATACATTGAAGAGTTACTTGATGTAATGATGCGAAATGGCAGAAAGTAATAGATTATATGGATACTGATTTTTGGGCTTCGCGGATGGCAAGCTCCTCGGGTATGAGGTAACGTCTTGGCCCCAAAATCGCTGTGCCTATGCGTACGAGAGTCGCACCTTCGGCGATGGCGATATCCATGTCTTCCGACATCCCCATGGAGAGCGTGTCGAGTTCGTATCCATCTTTCTTGAGGCGATCGAATAGTTCCCAGAGCATGTGGAACTGGCTGCGTTGCAAGGCTGTGGCAGTCGTAAGCTCAGGGACTGCCATCAATCCGCGCAATTTCAGACGGGGCAGGCGCACGACATGAGCTGCCAGCTGGGCCAGCTCTTCAGGCGCGACACCGCTTTTACTCGCTTCTCCGCTCACGTTCACTTGCAGGCAGATTTGCAAGGGCGGCAGCGATTCGGGCCGGTCTTTGGCCAAACGGTCGGCTATTTTTATTCTGTCTACACCGTGAACCCAGACGAAATTCTCCGTGATGCGCTTCGTTTTATTACTTTGGATCGGGCCGATGAAGTGCCATTCAATCGGCAAGTCGGCAAGGGCCGGCATTTTTGCCAGCGCTTCCTGCAGATAGTTCTCGCCGAAAATGGTTTGTCCGGCCTGCCAGGCCTCCCGCACCCGCTCGGCCGGCTGGGTCTTGCTTGCGACCAGCAGTGTGATTTTATTCGGCGATCGACCGACCGATTGTGCCGCTCTGGCAATGCGGTCTTTGACGGTTTGCAAGCGTGAGGCGACTGTTGTGATCGGTTCCATTAGCGGTACAGGTGCTCCCTTGTGAGAGGCATGGTGCTATTCAATCCGTTCGTGAAGAGGACATGGTAGAGCCGCATGTCTCCATAGCGAAAGTTGGCAATGCAACCATTGAGAAACATCCGCCACATCCGCACGAAGGAGGCATCGTACAGGGCCTCGATTTTTTTGGCGTGGACCTCGAATCGTGCGCTCCACTCTTCAAGCGTTCGTGCGTAGTGCAGGCGAAGGTTTTCAACGTCCGTCGGAATGAGTTTGGCTTCGCACATGGTCCGTACGATTTCGTCGAGCGTAGGAATGTAACCGCCGGGGAAGATGTATTTTAATGTCCAGGGATCAGCGGGTACTGGCCGCTCTTGTCCGATGGTGTGGAGCAGCCCTATGCCGCCGGGTTTCAAGATCGATTGGACTTTTCCCATAAATGTCGGAATGAATTGCTTTCCCACATGTTCAAACATGCCGACTGAGACGAATTTGTCGAACTTGCCCTCAATCTTCCGATAGTCCTCCAGCACGATCGAAACCTCTTTCGACAGACCCTGACGCTTCACGAGATCGCCCGCGTACTCAATTTGCTGTTTGGACAAGGTGTAGCCGACGCCACGCACTCCATAATGCTTCGCGGCATAGATCAGCATGCCGCCCCAGCCGCAGCCGATGTCAACCAGTGTTTCTCCTGCCTTCAACTGAAGCTTCCGGCAAATGTGCTCGTATTTCTGCTGCTGTGCTTGCTCGAGCGTGTCGTTCTCATAACGGAAGTAGGCGCAGGAGTAGGCCATGCTGTCGTCAAGCCACAACCTATAGAAGTCATTCCCGCGGTCATAGTGGTGGGCGACGTGTTTCGTCGAACGCGAGAGCGTGTTGAGCGATACCTGGCGCAAGTGTTTGATGGCAAGTTTGGCTTTCAACCCGATAGACAGATTGAGGATTGCGTCGTCCGCTCCAAAGCGGAGCAATTGTGTCAAATCGCCCTCGACCTGGATGTTTCCTGCCATATACTCTTCGCCGAAGCCCAACGATCCGCTTTCGAGCGCATGCTTTGCCGCGTGCTCTGTGGCGATGGTGAGAATGAACTGTGGTTCACCGGCGCCATACGATTTTTTGACTCCATCCCAAAACTGGATTTGAAATGACACCTCTTTTGCATGATCACTCAGCGCTTCGAAGAGTTGCTCGAATGTTTTTCGCATGACCGTCCTCTTCAGGCATTTGAAAATAGAGGTTTGCTTTTGAGGGGGAGGCGTGAGTCTCCCTGAAAAGCCCCAACAAGCGCCTGTGATTAGCTCTTTCTCAGGCCCTTGTCAAGTTGCCCATCCGGCTGTTCATGACGAGGGGGTTGCGGGCTAAGCGACTGGGGATGGTCTGTCGGCGGACAACTCCACTGAAAAACAGGGTCAATAGAAACGAGGTCAGCAGGGACGATCGTCAGCCAAGATCATTTCTATGCATGGGGGTTGTTTTTTATCGAAAAATAGCCGACAATGCGGGCCAATCATCAGTCAGCAGTTAACTGGTCAACTGACTCAATAACAACAATAATAAGAGGCTTAGCGATGAAATTAAAAAACATGTTGTGGGTCGCACTTGTATTGGCTATTCCGGCCAACGTTTTTGCGTATGGTGAAAGCGGATCCGGTACAGGAATGTGCCAAAAGCTACATTTTGACGACTTCACACCAGCCAATAATTCAGAAGTAGCCCAGCAATCGGGGTTTTCATTTTTTGCCACCGGCGCAGCCTATCCGAACGGCATTAAGGTTACGGTACGAGGCCAATCTGTACCAGTGACCGTGACCGCTCATAAAGACGGATATAAGGTAACCGGCAAGCTTCCTGAGATCCCATCAGGAGGGTACGCAAAGGTTAATATTGAAGCTCGAGGCGTCAATCAATGCGAAGTCACCGGCGGATGGTTACTGAAAGTTAATCAGTAATCCCAACACGGCGCAGGTGACGATTCGATTTTCCGAGAATCGCCATAGTTAGGTCGGAATTTTTTCTTATAGTTTGCTGGGGGGGCAGCTCACGCTGACCCCCCTTGCAGTTTTCGGAAGGTATTCAAGAACGTTTCCTGAACAGATCGTTGTCCTTATCTTGTGCCTGCCTGCAGCCGCATCATTCATTTGCATCGGTAGATAAGGTCGAATGCAGCCAGGGCCGGTCCAGACCATGATGGTCAAGACCGGCCCTGGCTTTATCACATGCCTGCTTACGATATGGGGGGCAACTCAACGGAGCCGGTGAGTCGCCAGAGGCGACACCGACTCCGTTTCAGTTCTATTGAGGAAAGGATTTTGGTGCTATGGCTTGTTGCCATCCTTCGCCATTCAGCGTGCGAAGAAACTCCACAAGGTCTCGCTTCTCATCGTTCGTCAGTTCGAGAGGAAGGATCAAGGGATCCTGGTGAGGATTCTTCACGCCGCCCTGATTATAAAAGTTCACAACTTCTTCAAGGTTTTTGAAGCGACCGTCATGCATATAGGGACTGGTTCGGGAGATTTCCCGCAAAGTCGGAGTTTTAAAGGCGCCGAGTTCTTCAGCATTCTTGGTCACCATGTAACGTCCGAGATCCACTTTGTTATCGTCCCAGCCGATGCCGAGGTTGTGAAACTTTTCATCGGTAAAATTGAACCCGGAATGGCACTTTGTGCAGCGTGCCTTATCCCGGAACAGGAGGAGGCCACGTTGTGCCGCTTGTGAAATGGCGCCAGCTTCCCCGCCCTGATCAAATTTGTCTGCGGGACTGTTGCCGGAGAGGACGGTGCGTTGGAAGCTGGCGATAGCCTTGGCCACGTTGCCAATCGTGATGTCTTCACCGAAGGCTTGCAGGAAAAGTGGGTTATAACCGGGGATCTTTTTCATTTTCGCAATCATGACGTCGTAGTTGACAAAGCCATGTTCGATCGGATTTGTAAAGGGACCGATCGATTGCTCTTCCAATGTCGCGGCCCGTCCGTCCCAAAATTGAGCGCTGCTGAACACTCGGTTAAAAGATGCTGGCGCGCTACGGCCGCCCTTTTGGCCCTTGATGCCAGTGGAGACTGGTTGGCCGTCGGTAAAGCCTTTTTGCGCCAGGTGGCAACTCGCACAGGCGATCGTGTTGTCGTTCGATAACCGCCTGTCAAAGAACAAGACCCGGCCTAATTCGACTTTCTGAATTGTCATGGGATTATCGGAAGGAATGACCATGGCACTTTCTTCCAGGCCAAAAGGAAGCTTGGGTTTGTACTCGTTCGATACCCCAGCATTCGCGCCCGGCGCTGCGATCCAGGACGAGAGCAGCGCCACTGAGCTGATGGCCAAGACTCCGAGAAAGCTCCTGTGTAACAGAGAAGAACCTCCGACTGCCTGTCGGAGTTCGGTTTTCGGTACGGCTGGCTTCATTGGGGCTCCTTTCGTTTGGGTTGTCATGAGGTGTGGCCTTTGCCCTTGATTGGGTTTCAGTCGTTTCTGGTTATTATTATCGAGGGATCGAAGGATTCGAGGCTCTGAGCCAATTGGCAAGTTTTCATGACGCGAATCGTAGCTATCATGGTCTTTCTTTGCAAGTTCTTTTTTCAGTTTTTCTGCATTATACACACGGTTTATGGATTTGCTATGTGAAGGACTGGCTGGGTGTCATCGCTTTGAAGTGCGTGCTTCTTCTATCAGCGCTGCAAGATCAGGCGGAATCGGCATGCTCTTGAAAGGGTTGACGTTTGTGCCGCCTGTGTTTCCCTGCGGGACCAGACCGGCAGAAGTACTGATGGCAGCGCCGACAATGCGCAGTAGCTGACCCAGACATTCTCGGACGTTACGTTGGCGAATACCCCAGAGGAACATGTGCCAATGCACGCGAACATGCTCAACCGTCGATGTTTGCCCAAGAATGTGAGCGCGCTCCAGGTGCAGGAAGGCGACGTCTGGTTTTCCTTGTGCTTCGGCTTGATAGGCAGCAGAAATCTCACGTTCCACGTATGGACGAATGCGGAGGCCGAACTCGCTCACTCACCGCTCCTTGCCGTTCAACCCATGAGAAACGAGAGCGTTTCACTTTGTGGCCCGACTGCTTGCGTGCAGGTTACGCAGCCACAAACTTCAGTGCCACGCCGTTGATGCAGTAGCGTAGGCCTGTCGGCTTGGGGCCATCCTTAAAGATATGTCCTTGATGCCCTTCGCAACGGGCGCAGTGGACTTCGGTCCTGGGAAAGATCAATTTGTAATCGGTAGTGGATTCGACCACTTTGGGATCGATCGGTTGCCAAAAGCTGGGCCAGCCGGTACCGCTGTCGAACTTGTGCTCAGACGAATAAGCCGGGAGGTCACAGCCCGCGCAGTAATAGATACCGGTTCTCTTGCTGTCGTGCATGTTGTCGGTAAAGGGTCGCTCGGTATTTTCATGCCGCAACACCCCGTAGGCCATCGGTGCGAGGAGCCTTTTCCATTCCTCATCGGTCTTCACAACCTTGACAATCTGGCCGATCTCAATCTTTGGTGGCATAGTTGTGTTCCTTTCTTGTTGGATCCTTCCACGGGTGAGTCGAGGAACTGAAAGTATCCTTACATATGGTTTGGTTCGAGGTCCAGGGCCGCTTGCTTTAGCGATCGACAAAGTTTCCACCTTGGGGATGGAAGAAGAGCTTTCCGTTACCGGGACGAACATTGTCCGGTATTAAAGTGTCAGGTGGCAGCCCATAGGTGTCTTTGCCGTCGAGATCGAAGAATCCCGCGATACTCTTTTCCGAGGAGTCTCCGAAGCCCGATAGGGCTTGGTACCGGTCCGTCCCTCCATCGTCGATGAAGAGCCCCCAACTTGCATAGTCGGCTCGACTGAGACCGGTCGAGTGGTCGAAATCATAGGTGTCCCGGCCGTTTCCTGCATCGATCATCAGGCTTACGCTGTTGTCCCAGGCCACTCCTCCATTGTAAAAATGGCCTGATGAACCATAACGATCGTCTCCCTGCCGGTCGATGAAGAGGCCGACACCGTAATGGGCGGAGGCGCCATGCCCATAGCGAGCGGCATGGTGCTCGTCGTTGCCGTCCAAGTCTAATTTCATCCCGGCGCCGAAAAAGTAGCCTTGCCCCTGTGAGAAGTTCGCGCTTTCGTAATGGTCGCGCCCTGCGATATCCAACAGGATTCCCCAGCCGCAGGCCAAACTGTGAGCCTGCCACCCGACTTTCTTTGCCAGAATCCGTTGTCCCGATCCGGCGCCCAGCCCGAAGCAGTCGAATTGGTAGAGGGGATCGCCCGGTTTCCCATTGGGGGTGTCTTGCGCGTTGTAGGCGCTGGGATAGGTGTCGCCGCATTGATAGTGGTCGTCGCCGGAGATATCGATGACGGCGCCGACGCCCAGGGGGCCGCCGAATCCGATGGCGAAGCCATGGCTGGTATAGCGGTCGTTTCCTGCTACATCGAGCAAGAGGCCGAGCCCTCCTATCGCTGCGCCTTCAGTCAAGCGGTTGCCCATATAGACATCGTCGCCGTTTGAGTCGAATAAGATTCCGAGTCCGCCGAATCCAGCGCCTCCCGATCCCATGTCGAGCTGGTAGACATCGTCGCCGTCGTGATCGATTAGTAGCCCCACCCCCAACCGTCCGGTAGCCAGCCCGAGAGGAGCCCCGGCATAGGTATCGTCTCCGCTGAGATCGACGACGACGGCATTGCCCTGCTCTTCGTTTACAGAGGAGGCAATCATGCCTCGGTAGAGATCGTTGCCTCCCACATCGATAATCAGACCGATGTGCTTGTCTAATTCATAGGTATTCGGCCCAGGGCCGCCAATGATAATCAGTCCATAGGATGTTTTTTGGACCAACAGGACGTCACCGGTCACGCCGGGAGGAACAGCGGAAGCCGGCAGGGGTTTTCTCCATGCCGCGGCGACCTGGTGAAGCCAGCGCTCATTGGCGAGGCGAGCGAGTACCTGGGCCGCTGCAATGAGGCTGGCATAATCGACCTGTCCTTCGAGCAGTTCGGCAAACCGGAAATCGGCTTTGATTCGCGCGCCCGTCCGGTCTGAGAGGCTTGAAACTTGTGGAAGGAAGTGTTCCGCGATCGATCCTGCATGCAGAAAATGGAAGTGCCTTTCTGCCTCGGTCAGATTCTTTATGGCGTTATCTCGGTGGAGCGACGCCTGCTCCAAGCTTCCGACCAGGAAGGCCAGGAGCTCTTCATGTGAAGAATGTGTCGGCAGAGGAACCGGCTTATAGAACGTGGAGGTGCGATCCATGCCGGCTTCCAGCACATCCAGGAGGGCCGGAAGATTGATGGATCCTCCCGCTGCCATTTCAGCCAGTAAGAGCCCCTGGCGTTCCAAATCCGTAAGACCGTCCCAGGGCTGTTTGAGCGCCTCGACTATCAGGCGCCGTTTAAATTGCGCCGGAACTTTCTCGACTGTTTCATGCGCAGCCAGCAGGTCGCTGTGACGTAAACCGGCAAGCTGCTCGAAATCTTTTCTGACAGTAGGAGTCAGCTGATCGAGTACCGATTGCTGTTTGTGACTGTTTGCCGCGGACTGTGAGGCCATCGATGCGAAGAGACTCTGAATGGCGCTGCAGCCGGGAAGCGATAAGAAGAAGAGCAGACTGGAAAGAAGCATCAGGGGACGAGTCATGGTGTATGTTTCCAGCATAGGTGAGGCGTTGCCCTCTGCTAGTTGGATGTAGGAATCGTTTTGCGCATCGATCCCGCGACAATTAAAAACTCGTACAAGCGACATTCTAATGGGCCATTGAAAAGGGGAATGCGTTTCGAAGGCGCGAGGCCGATCAATTTCGGAACTCTCAAATCGCCGGTAAAGATATAGGCCCGCCATCCGCTGAATCGCTGTTTCAACCAATCGCCCAGTTGTGGATAGAAGGCATCGAGTTCCTCCGGCCGGCCGAGCCGGACTCCGTAGGGGGGATTGATCAAGAGCACACCCTGTTCGGCCGGAGCTTCGATGTCGAGCACGTTGCGTTGCCGCAGGCGAACATCGATGGCGACTCCTGCCCCCTGAAATGTCCGCTGCGCAATCTTTACCGCGGCAGGATCCTGGTCGGAGGCATAGATGGCGGACGGCACTTCCGCGAGTTGTTTCACTCGAGAAGCTTCGCGCAGATGGCCCCAGCGTTGGGCATCATGGACTAGCAAGCGCTCAAACGCGAAGGAGCGGGACAGCCCGGGTGCGATCCGGCGCGCCATCATGGCCGCTTCAAGCGGGATCGTTCCACTGCCGCACATGGGGTCGAGCAGCACGTCTCCGGAGGTCCATCCTGCGAGCCGCAGCAAGCCAGCCGCTAGATTTTCGCGCAACGGCGCCTCGACGGACAGGACACGATGCCCGCGCTTGAAGAGCGGTTCGCCGGAAGTATCGATATAGAAGGTTACCGTCGACTCATCGAGAAAGGCATCGAGCCGGATGTTCGGACGATTCGTATCCACGCTTGGTCGTTTATGGCGCACCGACATGAATTTGTCGCAGACAGCGTCTTTAATTCGTAGCGTGATAAAGTCCAGGCTGGTGAGGGAACAGCGGCGCGCGCTCACTTTGACCTTAATGGTCTGTGACGGTGTGAACCAGTCTGGCCAAGGTAGACTACAGGCCGCACGGTAGACATCGTCTTCCGAGCGGTAAGAGGCCTGTCCGACTTCCCAGAGCACGCGGCTGGCAATATGACTTTTAAGATTAACCCAATACATCGTAGACCAGGGAGCCTGGAAGCCGATCCCCCCGTCCGTCTTTGTGGTTGTAGGAATGCCAAGGTCGTGGAGCTCCTGCTCAAGAACCCCCTCCAACCCGCGTGGGCAGGGTGCAAAGAACCGTAGTTTTGTGTTATCCATGCTCATCGCATCGTCGTTCGTGGAGCGTCGTTCATATCACGCTTCACGAATGACGTTTCACGAGATACACCTTCGTTATGAACTATTGCAGCTCTTGCGGCGCCTCAGTTAGCAAGAAGGTTCCCGCCGGCGACAACTTGCCTCGGTTCGTATGTGATACTTGTCAGGCCATTCATTACCATAATCCGAAAATCGTCGCAGGTTGCATTCCGGAGTGGGGCGGGCAAATCCTCCTCTGCCGGCGTGCGATCGAACCCAAATCAGGCCTCTGGACCTTTCCTGCCGGTTTCATGGAAATCGGCGAGAGTACCGAGCAGGCGGCCGTTCGTGAGACTCTGGAGGAAGCGCAGGCTCAGGTAGAGCGTATCTGCCTCTTTGCCGTTCTCAGTCTCCCGCACATCGGCCAGGCATACCTGGTATTCCGAGGGCCGATGCGTTCGCCGGATTTCGGGGTAGGGGAAGAAAGTCTGGAGGTACAGCTATTCTCACCCTCTGCAATTCCATGGGAGAAGATCGCATTCCCCGTAGTCAAGGATGCCCTGCGCCGCTATGTCGAAGATGTGACGCGGGGCGAATTTCAAGTGCATGTGGCAACGCTATCGGATCGCCTCACCTAATCCCTCAGGATGCTGAAACTGGTTTGTTTTGTTCATCTGGTTTATCTGGTCTGTCTGGTTTGACCAAACAAACGAGACAAACCAAATAAACCAAATAACGATCATCTTCTGCTGGCGGCCTTTTTGAGCATCTTGGTACGTTCCGCTAATTAAGTGTGGGAATCGTCAGGAGAGGCAAGCTGCGCCCCTTCTCATCGTGTAGAAAGCGAAATCCGGTTGCTTCAGCGTAGTCCATCGTCACGCCTTCCATTCGTGGGGTACTCCGCCGATCAACGGCAACGGTGAGGCCATCGATCTGCCGAACGTCGTCGTCAGGCTGCGGGTTCGCTTCTAACATGATGCTGAAGCTTAAGCGTGAATCGTCCAGGTCGTGCACGGAAATCCTGACGACCGGATCCTGAGGATGATGGGCTTGAATTGCTTTCAGCTGTGCGATGGCGGCAACGGTGAGGGCAATCATAAACAGAACTCCGTTTGGCGAACGATGCCGTGAATGTCGATCAGGTGATCGTCCCGGTCAATGGAGTAGAAAATTCGCCAGCCCTCAACCGCATATTTGAAAAGACCTGGTAGGTCTGACTCAATGGGTTCGTGGCGCAAGTTATCGATGTTGGAGGCGATCCATTTGGTCTTGTCTAAGAGTCGCTGTGACATGGACAGCTCAAGGCTCGCAAGGTCAGTGAGAATGGTTGGGCTATAGGCAAGCCGATACCAGGCCATGGTGTCCTTACCAGCGGAGGCCGAGCTTGTTCGCAATGTCCTCGCCGGACAGTCTTTCCTTATTGGACAGAGACTCTTTCAAACGGGCGCGCAGGCCACTGCCAAGCTGGAGTCCGAGGTCAGGATCGCCCAGTAACTCGCGTAGGCGATCGTCGACGATGCCGCGCAGAAGTTCCTTGAATTGATCCTCGGAAAGTTTGGAGAGGTCCATACAGGCGGAGGATACGGAGTGGTCCCCCTAAAATGCAACTGGCAGAATACTGAAAACGTGCGCCAGCCTGTCTTGTTCATTTGGTCTGTCTGGTTTGTTTGGTTGAATCAGACCAATCAGGCGCGGTCCGAAGTTCGTGGTTCGGAGTTCCCAAAACCTCGAACTTCAGACCGCGAACCTTCGCTCGTCTCGCGAGCCGACATATTTTTTGTAGACTGCTAATAGGCTGCGGAAAGCCGATGTTGGCACGCTAGAACTTGGATGATCCGAATGTGTGGCACAATAGGAGAGCACTCTTGCAGGATGCTCAAAAAGGCCGTCCAGCAAGGCCGCAGCGAGTGAAGGGCCGAGGCGTACCCTCTGGGGTACGTTGAGGGTCTGAACGATGCGAGAACGCTGCTGGCGGGCTTTTTCAGCATCCTGCTAAGGGCCGGTCTTGGGCTGGAGTTGCTCGATCATGCGGTCCAGTCGATCTTGATGCGGGGATGCTATCGTCAGAAACTCTAGGCCGATACCGGCGGATCCGGACCAGCGGACTGTGGCATTGTCGATCGAGATGGGTTGCGGTTCATTTGGGATATGCAAGTGTATGGTGAGCTGCATGCCGGTAAAGGGGCTGATGATACTTTCTACAAGACACCCCTTGGCAGAAAGGTTTCGGACGGACCCAGCATGACGGAATTGATTTTTATGCATCAAGGTACTGGAGAGCGACACAGGAAATCTTGGATGTTTTCTAGTGACCATAGCTGTATTTAAGCGATCCCTATGCGGCGATGTTTACTTGGGTTGCCAGGAACTGCTCCAGTCCGGTTCGTTCCAGGTCTTGCATCTCAAGAAACTCTACTCCAAACTCGGATTCCATGGTCCATTGGACTCTAGCGGCGTGGATGGTGATGGCCATGGTCTGTTCCGGAATCTGAAGGTGCATCGTTAGGAGGGCATTCTTTGTTACCCCAAAATCGCTGACGACCTTACAGCCACCCATACCGAGGTTATATACAATCCCTATCCCAGCATGGTTTCCCACGGATAATGTAGCAGGGAATTCGACCTGATAACGAATGTGCTGCCTCTGTTCCGTCATACTAGGTGCCATACAAGGGCATTGGTTTCAAAGAGGCCTCGCCTATGAGACTCCCGCTGAGATTGTCTTCGCTTTGGAAATGCTAGTCGGTGAACGTGTGGTTGTCAAAGAAATAGAGATCTTTGGAGATTCCTGGCACTGAAGAGTTGGGGGGGGAATAGGTAAGGTTTGATTTTCGTTGGACGCACCCCTAGAATGCCGCCATTGGATTGACTTTCTGATGCCTACCACCTCTGGCCCACGAACATCATCTCAGCGCAAGAAAAAGACATCGAAGAAGCCTTCCGGTCTCGATGCTTCACAGAAGCGCCGTTTTCAGGCTCGCTTGCTGAAATGGTACGAGAAGCATGGCCGCGATCTGCCTTGGCGAAAGACATCCGATCCCTATCACATCCTCGTCTCTGAAGTGATGTTGCAACAGACCCAGGTCGATCGGGTGATTCCAAAGTACCACGAGTTTCTAGAGCGCTACCCAAGTTTTGAGGAGTTGGCCGAAGCTCCGGTCTCGGATGTGAAAAAGACCTGGTATCCGCTTGGCTACAATATTCGGCCGGAACGGTTACATAGTATCGCGTGCGAGACTGTGGCGCGGTACGGGGGCCAACTGCCGAGCGATGAGGATGAATTACTGTCGTTCAAGGGAATTGGACGTTACACGGCCGGCGCGATCCGGTCGTTCGCATTCAATGAAGATGCGCCGATCCTGGACACGAATGTCATTCGGGTTCTTCATCGGGTGTTCATGGCAAAAGGCGATCCCAAGGCCCAAAAGACGGGGCTCTGGCATTTATCAGAGGCTTTAATTCCCAGCGGGAAGGGCTATGACTTTAACCAAGCGATCATGGACTTTGGGGCGACCTGCTGCACGGCGAGAAATCCTTCCTGTCGGCAATGTCCGATGAAATCGTTTTGCAAGACCTACCCCTTCGATCCAAACAGGCTGAGGAAAAACTTGGTTTCCACATAAAACACCGTGGAATGTTACATATGGTGTTGATATCACAATAGCTCAGGATGCTCAAAAAGACCGTCCAGCAAGGCCGCAGCGAGCGATGAGGCGAGGAGGTACGCACCTCACTTTGTGTGCCCGTTCGCCATGCAATGGATCTTGGCGAACGGAAAAACCCCTTCAGTGATTCCGATATCCGAGGGGCTGAACGCTATACGTTGAGCCTCTGAACGACGCGAGAACGCCGCTGGCGGACTTTTTCAGCATCCTGCTAAACCGCGAGGAGCGACGGTGCCATATGAAGGTCGTTGAAGTCGCAGCCGGCCTTATACATCGTGAGGGCCGCTACTTGATTGCCCGACGGAATCCTGGTGTGCATTTGGCGGGCTTTTGGGAGTTTCCTGGCGGGAAGTGCGAGCCTGGTGAAACATTGAAAGAATGTCTGCGGCGAGAGCTATTCGAGGAACTGGGTATTCACATCGATGCGCCGATACCCTTTCAGATCATCCGGCATGAATATGCGGAGAAAATTGTGGAGCTGCATTTCTTCCATTGTCGGATCGAAGCTGGGGAAGCCACTGCAATCGAATGCGCGGAGATTCGATGGGTCTGGCCACACGAATTGAGAGACTTTGAATTTCCCCCGGCAGATCGCCCGGTCATCGAGGCCTTGCGGCGACAGAGCATCGGACAGGTTTTATGAAGGTTGTTCTGGATATAGAGACTATTCAAGCGCCTCGGGAAGAATGGGCTCGGCTGGTGGGGAAGCTCCCGCCAAGCGGCGAGTCTGAGCCGCCAGGCGAGGGGTACGATTTGTTTACGGCGGGTGCTGCCGAGGTTCAGCGACGCGCCGAGGATGAACAATATGCGAAGTCGGCTTTCGACGGCACGTTCAGTAAGATCGTCTGTATCGGTCTGTTGGAATTTTCCGATCAGCTGGAGCCGCGTGGGTCGGTAGCCTGGTATGGCGGGGATGAACGGGAGTTGTTGCGGCAATTCTGGAGCCGTTTGGCTCAGAACCGCCCGACTCTCTTCATCACCCATAACGGTCTGGGTTTCGACCTTCCGTTCCTTAAGAAGAGGTCGATCATCCACCAAGTCAAGCCGAGCTTGGACGTCAACCTCGCTAAGTTTCGCACGGAACCGGTTTACGACACGATGGCGATCTGGAGTAATTGGGATACGCGTGGGTGGGTGAAACTCGATGTCCTGGCGCGCGCTCTGAACGTTGAAACTAAGTCGGGCAGTGGAGCTCAGGTGGCTGAAATGTGGGAGAAAGGACAGGGGCTTGAGTTGGCTCGGTACTGCTTACAAGATACCTATGTGACCTATGCCTGTTATTGCCGAATGAATTTCCGCCAGCCCCTGTCTAGTGAAGTGGTCTTACTCCAGCCGGAGTTGCTGAATGTTGATTGAGATAGCTCAGCGATTTCGTGCCGCCTGGGCCTGTTTCTTCTTCGCTGCCGGTTTCCCGGATACCTTAGTCAAGCGAAGCGCTTGCATTTCCTCGTCCCGGTCACGAAGTTGGCGTTTCATCCACTCCGCTTCCTTGCGCAGCATACTGATTTCTGTATCCTTTTTGGCGAGCGCAGCTCTTGCTATTTTTATTTCAGTGAGTCTCTGGGCCGTCAATTCTCCGTCCCCTGCTTCTGGGAGCATACTGTCGGAAACCGCCTGAGCACTTGGCTGGGCGGCTGCCGCTATGGGGGCAGTTGGAAGAACCGACGTAGCTTTTGCAATTGGGAGGGAAGCTGGCATTGGGGCCTTAGCCATTGCATGGTAGTCAATGATCATCGTCATGGCGCCTGGTTCACCGTTGGAAGCATAGGCTGGAGCCGGTTCAGTGTGTGCAGCCGACTCGGGCATAAATCCAATCGGGTCAATACCTTTTCTAACGGTCAAGTAGATCGATTCCTTCTGCACATAAAGACTGCCCGTGGTGGGTTCAGAGCCTGACCCTGCCGATGAGGATATGCGGAACCCAACAAGCTGTTCGGGTTTCGCCTTTGATAAGCCTTGTGTGAGCAGGGGAGAGAGAAATTCTACATCCTCATCGCTGAAAATTCTCATCGGCTTGCTGCCACCAGCGGACATGCTCGAAGATCCGGCTATGCTGTCATTGGCATATAACCCTTTCACGATTTTTGTGATGGTCTGTTGATCGATTACAGCTGGATGGCTGGCTTCAAACGACCAATCAGACACTTCTTCCAAGTAGACGCTGTTATTTGGATTCTGTGCGAGTTTCGTCCCACTGGCGCATCCGCTGATAAGGAGGGCACAAGCGGCGATTCCGACGAGGCTCTGCATGATCGGGCGCCGCACATTCGTTAGTGGGAGATGGCTGTTCATCGCGACTCTCCTTCTTTCAGAATTGGTGCGTGTGATTATCCGTGGCAAGTGCAATCGTCGATGTCCCAGGCAATTACCAGATTCCCAGACCCATCAGTGCCATGCTCAGTGCAATCCATCCGAAGAGTCCCAGCGCAATGATGGTTTCCAGGCTCAGGGATAGGCTTTTCTTTTCTTTTGCGCTGTGATCTTGATTCTCGATCATGCTTCGTCTCCGTGGAGTGAAAATAATGTGTAAGCGCCTCATTTGCTTAGCAAAGACTATGCCTTTAGCAGGATGAAGTAGATTGCCTGATCGCACCAGATAAGATTGGGTAATATCAGGGGAAGATCGGGAATGAGTAGGGAATGGATTGACAAGTGAGGACGATTGTAAGAATAAAAGATAATGAGTCTAGGTATATGATAATGCAGTGCTAAATTGTAATGCTATGACGAGTTGTGCATGGGGTTTCGACCGAAATGACTCAGTTCCACCTTCGGAGCATCATGTGGTTGGAGACCGAACATCATTTCTTAATATCTCAAGGGACGGTGGGACTCCCAGGCAGATGTTGTTCAGAAGTGTTCGCTTTTGGAGTCTATCCTACAGAAATGATTCCGGGGAGGTCGGGCGGGGCAATAACGATTCAATTCACAGGAGGACGTTCTGCATATAATGTGGTGGACGACGCATCGTAGACGGCAAGGGAGACCATGTCTCCCGGTTGAGATGATACGGCGCTCTTGTCCCAGATAATGGTGATATTGCCGTCTGTTTTTCCCCTGCCCTGTGCGGCGGATCGCTTCGCGTCTCCTTCGACTAGGACGGGGACTATTGTCTTGAGGTATTCCCGGTTGCGTTCGTAGGAAATGTTTCGTTGCAGGTCGAAAAGTCGTGTGATCCGTTCGGTTTTTAGCTGTTCGGAAACATCGTCCGGAAGCTTGCGTGCGGCGATCGTATTCTTTCGTTCAGAGTATTTGAAGATAAACGCTGAGTGAAATCGTACTTCTTCAACCAGCCGGTAGGTCTCGATAAAGTCCTCATTGCTTTCCCCGCAGAAACCGCAAATAATATCGGTGCTGAGGACGATGTCCGATCTCAGGGTACGGATACGTCCGACCAAGGCGCGATATTCTGTATTGGTATAGGTGCGGTTCATCAAGTCGAGGATGCGGTCACTGCCGGATTGTAGTGGTAAATGAATTTGCTTACAGATACGGGGATGGGATACGACGGCCTCCAACAGTGAAATCGGAAAGTCTTTGGGGTGGGGGGAGGTGAATCTCACGCGTTGGATGCCTGGTACGTCCGCCACCGCCGTGATCAATCGTGCGAAATCCCAGTTGCCGAAGCGGTAGGAATTGACGTTTTGCCCCAGGAGCGTGATCTGCTTGAATCCTTGTTCGGCGATCCGGTGGGCCTCCTGAACGATCCCTTCCGGATCACGGGAACGCTCCCGGCCCCGAGTGTAGGGGACCACACAGAAGCTGCAGAAGTTGTCGCAACCTCGCATGACGGCGATCCAGGCATTGACCCCATCGGTTCGGTCCGGTACGACATCGTGATAGGTCTCATATTCCGAAAGGTCGACTGCGAGTCCCTTTTGATCCACCCCCTCTTCTTGCGAGCGCATCGCGTTGCGGATCAACATCGGTAACTGGCGGTAGGCATCAGGGCCGGCAAGCACATCGACCAGCGGTTGAAAGTCTGTCAGCTCCTCTTTCAGGTTTTGCGCCATACAACCCAAGATGCCCACGACCAGCGGACGTTGCCGCTTGAGTTTTTTAAGCTCAGATAAGTGCTTATAGACCTTATTGTGGGCATTCTCGCGAATCGCACAGGTGTTCATCAGAATCACGTCTGCACGTTCAGGCTCGTCGGTAAATACAAATCCGTCCTGTTTCATAAGTGAGCGAACGAGTTCCGAATCGTACTCGTTCATCTGACAGCCGAAGGTTTCAAGATGGACCTGAGTCGCTGTAGATTTGGCTTTCATGGAACCGGCACCCTTCTCGTAGGCTGATGCTGCGCTGTCAGCTGACCCACCGCCCAACGATCAGATGCCCCGGTAATATGCACATCTTTTAGGTGATTGGTGAGGTCGATGTTTGAAGGAACACCCACCTTCAGGAAGTTTGCAGTCACCCCCAACCTGTACCCATCGCTTTCTCCTGATTCGAAGAGGACTGGCACCGTGGATCCGATATACGCTTCTGCAAAGGCGAGGCGCTTAAGGCGGGACAGCTCGGCGAGTTTCTTTGCCCGTTCCCGTGCGGCTGCAATCGGTATCTGGTCAGGCAGCTTTGTGGCAGCAGTGCCGGGCCGTTGCGAATAGGTAAAGACATGGAAATAGGAGAAGGGAAGCTCGCGTGCGATGCCCAGGGTATGCTCGAATGCTTCTTCGGTTTCTCCGGGAAACCCCACCATCAGATCGGTTCCCAGCCCAAGGTGAGGAATTGTTGCCACGGCCCGGCGGATTAGCCGGATAAACTCTTCCAGATTGTATGGACGATTCATGGACGACAAGATGCTGTCGTCTCCGCTTTGCAGGGGGATATGGAGATAGGGACAGAGCTTCGACGAGGAAGCCATCCAATCTAGTAGGGCATTCGTGATCGTCGTCGGCTCAATAGACGAAATCCTGATGCGTTCGAGTCCGTCGATCTTCTCCAACTGTGCAATCAACCCGACCAGATCGAACTCGCCTTGGCGATATTGCCCAACATTAACGCCGGTCAGCACAATTTCCCGATAGCCTCCTGCCGCAAGCAGTTCGGCTTCCCGGATTATGTCTTTCCGGAGGCGGCTCCGTTCATGCCCGCGTGCGAAGGGGATGAGGCAAAAGCTGCACATCACGTTGCAGCCATCTTGAATCTTGAGCAGTGCTCTGGTGGAATCCGGTTCGCCATACTCCGGTAGGGAGAAATCTTCTCGGTCGATGGTGCGAGTATGGAGCACTTCCGGGTCCGGCTGCTTCTTCAAAGCATGGGGCGCCGGAAGAAATGACGGTAAGTCCCATTTGAATTGATTGCCGACGATCAGATCGATTCCTGGAATGGTGCGCAGCTCTTGGACGCCGGTCTGGGCGTAACAGCCGGTGACCGCCACAAAGGCACCGGGGGAATGTCTCAATGTCTTGCGGATCACGTATCGACACGTACGTTCTGCCTCGTCTGTCACAGAGCAGGTGTTGACGACGAGCAAGTCTGTCGGCTCACCGAGCTCGACGACACGGTAGCCATCGCGCCGCAAGCGAGCTTCGATTACCGCTGTCTCTGCTTGGTTCAGTCTGCAGCCGAGTGTATGGAGCGAGGCGCGTTTCATGATAGTCGGGCCATTATAGGGAGATCCTTGCGATGGGAGCAAGGATCTCTCCCGAGTTCTTTACGTTGCGTTCCGCCATCGCTTGAAGGCCTTGCAAGGCCATGGTAGAGTTCGCCTGCCTGCCCACTCCATTATCGTGAGTCTCTTGTGACACCTTCGCAGTCAACGGCTTCCGTCGTCATGGTCTCTCTTTTTCTCCTGCTCTCAGTGTCCGATGGATGGGCGAAGGAACGTTTGCCCCTGGAACCTGACCTTGAGACAAGAGTCGACGAGCATTACGACCACGAGGCGCGGCTCTTCTTAAGCATGTATTCACTCAATGGGAACGGTCAAGTCGACTACGTAACGGGCCGGTTGGTCAAGGAATATACCCGCAGCAACTATGGGAATCCGGTGTATCAGACGGAAGCCCACCCCTTGTTCTACTGGTGGAACCACACCATGTATAACGATCCGGAGCAGGATGGCGTGAACGGCAATGAACGGGTCTACCAAGAAAATGTCGATTTTGATATTACGCGTTATAAACCCTGTACCTTCAATGGACAACCCTGCTGAGCTTCGATGCGCTGGGAGTCCCTCCAACACCTCTTCGGCCTTCCACTCCATCCTCTCGATAGATTAGATTTCGAGAATGTCCTGAGCCGCCCTCCATTCCGATGATATGCTACTGCCGCATGTCCACTGGTAGGGCTCGATGAAAACACCATCGTTCGTTCAGATCCTTGCGAACCGGCGGATCGCCATCATGTTGCCCTTGGGTTTTGCCTCGGGGTTGCCATTGGCCCTCACAGCTGGGACGCTCCAGGCCTGGCTGACGGTTGTCGGACTCGACCTGAAGACTATCGGCATTTTTACGCTCGTCGGTCTCCCGTACACGCTGAAATTTTTGTGGGCTCCCTTGATGGATCGCCTAGTCCCTCCCTGGCTGGGACGCCGGCGCGGGTGGATGTTGGTGATGCAAATTAGTGTCGCGCTCGGCTTGGCGGCTATGGCAGTGACCGGGCCGGGCCAGCGCCCGGAAATATTGGGGATACTGGCACTCGTGGTGGCCTTCCTCGCTGCTTCACTCGACATCGTTTTCGACGCCTATCGGACCGATGTGCTCTTACATCCGGAACGGGGCTTCGGTGTGGCTGTCTGGGTGAATGGCTATCGATGTGCGCTGTTGCTTGCGAGCGCCGGCGCCCTCCTATTGGCCGATCGTATTGGATGGCAAATGACCTATTTGCTGCTTGCTGCGGTAATGTTGGCGGGAGTCATCACGATCCTCGTCAGTCCGGAACCGTCAGAGCCAAGTGCGCCACCGGCGAGTCTGGCCGAAGCGGTTGGAGGACCACTGAAAGAGTTCTTTACGCGCCCAGGGGTGATTGGGCTTCTCGCCCTCATCGTCTTCTATAAAATCGGAGACGCCGTTGCGGCCTCGCTTCAAACGGCATTTCTGATTGGCGGGATGGGCTTCTCCGTCAGTGAGGTCGGGTACGTCAAGGGTCTTGGGATTGGAGCGACGCTCATCGGCGCATTGGCCGGGGGTGTTGCCATGGCCAAGCTCGGGATGGTTCGGTCGTTATTGCTCTTTGGTCTGCTGCAAGCGGTCTCAAACTTGGGATTCATGTGGCTTGCCTGGATGGGCAAGAGTTATGCGGCGCTCACGGCGTCGATTCTTATCGAGAATGTCACCGGCGGCATGGGCACAGTAGCGTTTGTCGCATTGATTATGTCGCTGTGCGACCATCGCTACACTGCAACACAATTCGCGTTGCTCTCATCGCTGGAGGCGCTCGGGCGAGTATTTTCGGGTCGTCCGTCGGCTGAGTTAGTCGAAATGGTCGGCTGGGCGCAATTTTTCTTCTGGTCGTTTCTGATCGCGCTACCAGGTATCTGGCTGGTGTGGGCTCTCCGAGCGCAGTTGCATCAAGAAACCGGCCGCGATGTGCAAGCCAGAGTCGGCTCAGCCGATCTATAACGGCCTTAGGCGTCTCTGGAGGTACAAGACAAACAGCATCAATGTCGGAAGTGGTGCCAGGACGAAAGGGAGGAGCCAAACCCAAACATTTTTTCCCCGCATACGGGTTTGATCGATCATCCAGACAAAGACCCACACAATCAAACCGAGATAGTTGATGGCCATCCATCCGGTCATATAAGGCTTGAGGCCGCTTGTGTTATCCGGGGCTGTATTGAGGAAAAGAATTCCCAATGTGAGCATAAATAGTCCCAACAGGGCTGCGACAAGGCGTTTGCTCCAGACAAACATGCGGTTCCTCCTGATAGAAACAATGTGGGTAGCGTGATTGCCGTCACAACCCTAAGGGGCGTAGGCTAGCCATCCGTCCGTTGTTTGTCAAAGGGGGGGGCGAGCCTATATGAGTCTTCTGCGCTTGAGCTTAGTCGTGACGGTATTGGCCGTGACGGTCGTGCTGGCACTGACGAATCCCACGATGGATCAATACTTGAGTTTTGTACAGGCTGAGCTGACCAAGGCTATGGATCGAATGGATCAGTCCACACCTGAACGGGAAGAAACGGTGGTCCGAAGTATCTTTCGCAGGCACAGTCAGGAGCTCCTCCATAGCGTAGTGCGGCCTCATACCATGCGTAAGAACTGGGGAGTCCTCAGCTGGTTTGAAACTACAGTGCTAGGTACTCGGGTTGTGGTCATCGGCATCGGCAGTCAATTCATCCCTGTTAAGGGAGTGGATGAGGCCATTTTGTCCCTCGGGCGCCAAGTATTTTAGTTTTTTCATCTTTGAGTACCCATTTTGACGTCGAGATTAGCCTCTTTTCGATCAATGTTCTGTGGATAAGTCAGTCTAAATTCTTAGAAGTTAGCGTTTCCCAACCATTTTTGGTTACCCACAGGTTTTCATCCGTTTCCCCAGCCGAACCACTACCGTTGGTATTGACAATTAATCCAGATCGCTATATGTAGATGCTCCCTAGGTTGATCAACCGTCGAGACGTTATAATTTAGCCGTTCGTTGGATCTAGTCATACTGAAACTGAAGCCTGATTATTCCTGTTTGGGGTCACAAGCGGTCCCACACCAATTACGAAGACTGGGGGAGGGGAAATCGTGAGAATAGAACGTCGATTTACACGTCGCGGGCAAAGTCCTTATGAAGGCCTGCCTTTCGTGAAACGTTCGTCGGAAATTCGTAATCCCGACGGGTCGACCGTGTTCAAATTGGAAAACATCGATATTCCCGAGCCCTGGTCCCAGCTCGCGATCGACATTCTTGCGCAAAAGTATTTCCGGAAAGCCGGAGTGCCGCAGCAAGATGAGCAGGGGAATCCGGTGATCGGGCCTAACGGCAAGCCGCAGCTTGGCGGAGAGTGTGATTCCCGGCAAGTGTTTGAACGGCTCGCCGGTTGTTGGACCTCCTGGGGGAAGAACTTTGGCTATTTCAAGACTCCGGAAGATACCGATGCCTTTCATGATGAGCTTCGTTACATGCTCGCGCATCAGATGGTTGCGCCCAATTCTCCCCAGTGGTTTAACACAGGGCTTCATTACGCTTACGGACTCTCAGGGCCTGCACAAGGGCATTATTACGTCGACCCCAAGACCCGTGAAGTCGTCAAAGCCACCAACGCATTCGAACATCCGCAGCCGCACGCCTGCTTCATTCAATCCATTGAAGACGACTTGGTGAGCGATGGCGGCATCATGGATCTCTGGGTGCGAGAAGCGCGCCTGTTCAAATACGGTTCCGGGACCGGGACCAACTTTTCGAAGCTTCGCGGTGATGGTGAACCGTTGTCTGGTGGAGGACGCTCGTCCGGATTGATGTCCTTTCTTCGTATCGGTGATCGAGCGGCAGGCGCCATTAAGTCCGGCGGGACGACCAGACGGGCCGCCAAAATGGTCTGCCTCGATTTGGACCACCCCGACATCGAAGAATTTATCAACTGGAAGGTGGTGGAAGAACAAAAAGTTGCCGCGATGGTCACCGGGTCAAAAATCTGCGCACAACGCCTCAATGCCGTTCTCAAGGCCTGTCACGTTGTCGATGATGCCGGTCAGGTGGGAATAGAGGTCGATGCCAAACAGAATCCGATCCTCAAAGAAGCCCTGGCTGCGGCCCGGCGGGATGCGGTTCCAGAAGCCTACATCCAGCGGATGTTTTCCTATGCGCAGCAAGGGTTCACTCATTTTGTGTTTCATGAGTACGATACGAACTGGGACGGGAAGGCCTACCAAACGGTGTCCGGCCAGAACTCGAACAACAGCGTGCGCATTCCCAACGATTTCTTTGCAACATTGGAGGCGGACGGCGATTGGCAGCTCAGGCGCCGAATCGATGGCAAAGTCTCCAAGACTATCAAGGCTCGGGAACTCTGGGATCAGATCGCTTGGGCCGCCTGGATTTGCGCGGATCCAGGCACCCAATACGACACCACCATCAACGAATGGCATACCTGCCCGGAGGATGGCCGAATCAACGCCTCCAATCCTTGCTCCGAATATATGTTTCTCGACGATACGGCGTGCAATTTGGCTTCGCTCAACCTGGGCCAATTTTTTTCGACCGACGGCCAATTCGAGCTGGAGAACTTCCGCCATGCCGTGCGCCTCTGGACGATCGTACTGGAGATCAGCGTCCTCATGGCGTCGTTTCCCAGCCGCTCCATTGCAGAGAAGAGTTATCAGTTCCGAACGCTGGGGCTCGGCTATGCCAACTTAGGCACTGTGCTGATGCGGCAAGGCATTCCCTACGATTCTCCCAAAGCGTTGGCCATCTGCGGCGCCTTGACCGCCATCATGACGGGCGAGGCCTATGCCGCATCGGCTGAAATGGCCGCAGAACTGTGGCCGTTTCCTGGTTATGCCAAAAACCGCGAGGCGATGTTGCGTGTCATCCGTAATCACCGACGTGCCTCGTATAATGCCGCTCCGGAAGAATACGAAGGCTTAACGATCGCACCGATCGGGATTCAGCCGCAGCATTGCCCTCCTGAGTTGCTGATGGCGGCACGTCGTGCATGGGACCGTGCTCTCGAATTGGGAACGGCCTATGGGTACCGCAATGCGCAGGTCACGGTGATTGCTCCTACCGGCACGATCGGGCTCGTGATGGATTGCGATACGACAGGCATCGAGCCGGATTTTGCGCTTGTCAAGTTCAAGAAATTGGCCGGTGGAGGCTATTTCAAGATCATCAACCAAAGCATACCCGCCTCCCTCAGAACATTGGGGTATACAGAGACTCAGATTCAGGACATTGTGAACTACTGTGTCGGACGGCATACCCTGCAGACTGCGCCGTTCATTAACCATGAGACCCTGAGGCAGAAGGGGTTTGACGATGCCACCCTCGCGCGCATGGAATCGGGATTGGCCCAGGCGTTTGAAATTCAATTTGCATTCAATAAATATGCGTTGGGTGAGGATTTCTGCCGGGAAAAGCTGGGATTGACCGACTCGCAATTAAATGACTCGAACTTCAACATGCTGAAAACGTTGGGGTTCACCCAGGAAGAAATTGCCGCTGCCAATGATTACTGCTGCGGTACCATGACGGTGGAAGGGGCCCCGTTTCTCAAGGCCGAGCACCTTCCAATCTTCGATTGTGCCAACCGCTGTGGCCGGATCGGTCAGCGGTACATTGCCGTCGATGCGCATATCCGTATGATGTCCGCAGCACAACCATTCATCAGCGGCGCTATCAGCAAAACGATCAATATGCCGGCCGATGCCACGCTGGAAGAAGTGAAATCGGCCTATTTATTTGCATGGAAGAGCATGGTCAAGGCCGTCGCGCTGTATCGCGACGGCTCGAAGTTGAGTCAGCCGTTATCGGCTTCAACCGACAGCGGCAAGACCGTCGAGGCCTCGTCGGAAATATTGTCGATCGCGGAAAAGGTCACAGAACGGGTGTTGGTACGGTACTTAGCGAAGCGCCGGCCACTCCCGGCCAGACGCAATGGGTACACGCAGAAAGCCGTTGTCGGAGGGCACAAGCTTTATCTGCGCACGGGTGAGTATGAGGATGGTACTTGCGGCGAAATTTTCCTCGATATGCACAAGGAAGGGGCCGCATTCCGCAGCCTCATGAACTGTTTCGCCATTGCGATTTCACTGGGTCTCCAACATGGCGTCCCCCTTGAGGAGTTCGTCGAAGCGTTCGTGTTTACCCGCTTCGAGCCGAATGGGCCGGTCAAATTGAACGACCGTATCAAAATGTCGACGTCGATCATCGATTACATCTTCCGAGAGCTTGCCGTTACCTATCTTGACCGCTATGACTTGGCTCAGGTCCAGGAAGAGGATCTTAGAATGGACTCCGTCAAGATGGACGAGCAGGATCCTGAATGTGTTGAGGAGGAAGCCACTCCTGAAACGCTGGCTTCGGCATCGATCAGCACGGAGATGTTTCCATCTCGACGCGGGGCCATACCCCGTCACAAGGGCAATGGCCAAGGAAATGGAAACGGTAACGTGGCTCATTCCGTCGAGCTGAAGCGTGAGACATTGACCTTGACTGCCATACAAATGGCGCGCCAAAAGGGCTATGAGGGAGATCCCTGTTCCGAATGCAAGCAGTTCACCATGGTACGAAACGGGACCTGTCTCAAGTGTGAAACCTGCGGCACCACCAGCGGTTGTTCGTAGGAGGGAGGACTCAATGAGTACGATGCTTCGTGAGCAAGGGATTGTCACGGTCCACGATCAGGTTGTCAGTCTGGTCGCGCAACGATGGGCGAAGGCCTTTCATTGTAAGGTCACGATCCGTACCGGTCTTGAACAAAACCGCTGGGCTGATCCTCAGCAACAGTGCGATATCATCGGGTGGCGGGTGAGTTCTTCCGGCAACACGATGGAATGGATGGCTGAGGTAGAAACTGATGATTCGATCAGAGACGTTACAAGCGTTTCAGAGTGGAAGGAAGCAGTTGTGCGCGGTATTCCATTCTATTTACTCGTGCCACGCGGCCTCAAGCAGTCGGCGCAAAGCTTGGCAGAGAAGGACTCTGTCCCCGTTAGCGGTATCTATGAGTACACGTTTGTAAACGGTTTGTGCCAGGTGCTGTAGCGCAGCATAATAAGTGAGATAGGCTGAGGTCGAGGTTAAGCGAAGATTCAGCGCCACGGTGTATTCCTATGCCCACAACGACACAATTGGTCATTCGCGGTTTGAGTAAGCCCGGTGTCATGGCTCAAGTAGCCCGGGTCTTTGGTGAAGCGAAGGTCAACATCAAGGCCTTTTCTGCTCCAGAAGTCACTGGAACGGGAAAGCTGAGGCTGTTGGTCTCGGATCTGGAAGGGGCCCGTGCGTTGCTGAAAGCGGCAAAAATCAAGTTTACAGAGGAAACTGCCTTATTGCTAAGCCTTGAAAATACACCGGGGGCTTTGAAAGAAGTGGCAGATCTATTGACCAAGGCTCGCATCAATATTAAATGCGGCTATTGCACCCCCTCCCGCGAGGGGAAACGCGCAGTCGTGGTCCTGACAGTATCAAACACAGCAAAAGCGCTTAAAGTTCTGCAGGATCAATCCCTCGACGAGTTCTAGGCATGTCTCGCAGCCCTCACGCCTGCTGGTCCCGCTGGCCGGTCCTTCTTCTTGTGATCTTCCTGGCCAGCGCTCTGGTGAATTGCAGCGGCGTTCCTAAACCTATCTATTTCCCAGGCTACCCCGTCGGATTCGTCGAGCGTGGCGTCGCCTCATGGTATGGCCCAGGGTTTCATGGGAACAAGACGGCAAATGGCGAACGGTATGACATGCATCAGCTCACGGCTGCCCATCGGACCTTGCCGCTTGGTTCAATTGCGGTAGTTCGATCAATGAGTACTGGCCGGCAGGTGACCGTCCGAATTAACGATCGCGGTCCCTTCGCCAGAGGCCGAGTGCTCGATCTCTCACTTGCCGGGGCCCAAGCGCTAGAGATGACCGGGGCTGGAACCGACGAGATTGAGTTGCGAGTGGTGGGGTATCAAGGAAGGCTTGCCGATGCGGGGGCTTTACGAGTGCAAATCGGATCCTTTTCCGATCAACAGAATGCGCTCAACCTCTTGGAGCGCGCAAAGCATTTCTACCCAGTCGGTCGAATCCAAGTTGTCGATCTGCAGGAAGGAAAGCGATATCGAGTTCAGATCGGTCAGTTTCCCAGGGAAGCCCAGGCAGAAGCCGCTGCCTCCCAGCTCGAATCCTTGCTTGGACTCCAGGCTTTTGTATTTCGAGACGATTCACAATAAATAGTGTTGGCTTGATTAAATAATCCTTCCTAATACTTCAATTTTTCTGCGGACATGCATTGCAACTATTTGATATCGTGACGTGTTTTCAGCATAAGCTTGCTCGCCACTCCGTCCATATGGTACATCTACAGCTCCATGGATACAGGTCCGATAGGTTCCTATCACGTTATTTCGTTCCACCAAATCCTGCATTGCCGGTTCAAGGCAATAGGGACTAGCCCTTGGGATCTCGGGTATTCCATGCCGACCGGCATAGTTGGTCGGCTCTAATACAGTGCAATCCATGGATATTCTAATCCTTTTGGGCCTTATTGTTCTTTCGGCTGTGATATCCACGGCCGAAATCGGCTTCTTTTCGGTCAATTCAACAAAGCTGAAGGCGCTGGCCCAAACTGGGAATACTCGTGCAAAGCTGGCCCTCCATCTCCGCAGTGATCCCCAAAAGCTCCTCTCGACCATTTTGGTCGGTGACCGATTGATCGGTGTGGCGACACCGATGTATGCCACTTTTCTGACCCTGAGTATCTATGGTGGCCAAACGTTTTTTGATGAGGCGATTGCCGTCATGGTCGGCCTGCTGACCTTTGTCCTATTGGTGGCCGTTGATGTGATCCCTAAAACGTTAGCCGCCAAGTTTTCGGTTCCGGTTACTCTGAACATGGCCTACCCAGTTTACGGGGTTCAGTTACTGCTCAAGCCCCTCTTATTTGTGATCGTGCCGATGATCTATAAGCTGACAGGAGGGAAAGGTCTGACGCTTCCCCTCGTGACCGAAGAAGAGCTGAAGATCATGCTGGATGAAGGGGGCAAGACCGGGACCATAGAGTTCGAGAAGGTGAAAATGATCAAGAACGTATTCCAGCTCAAAGACATCACAGCTGAAGACGCGATGACCCCTCGTCTCTACGTTTTTTCATTGGATGGTAACCTCTGCCTGAAAGAAGCCCAGGAACTCCTCTATAACTCGAAGTACTCGCGAATCCCGGTGTATGACGGGACGCTCGATAACATCACGGGTATTCTCTACAAGACGAGAGCATTGACCGAACTCGCCAAGGGTCAGAATGAGTCAAAACTCAAAGACATTGCCTATCCCCCGCTGTTCGTTCCCGCAGGTAAGACGGCGGACGATCTCATGAAGCAGTTTCAGCAGGAGAAACGGCATATGGCTGTCGTGGTCAATGAGTTCGGCGGTGTCATGGGGATTGTCACGCTTGAAGATCTTCTCGAAGAAGTAGTCGGGGAGATCATGGACGAAACCGATATCACGGAAGAACTGATTAAACGTTTAGGGAAAAATCATATCCTTGTTCATAGTAGAACTGAAGTGCGCAAGGTCAACGACTTCCTGAAAGTCGACCTCGGCGATGAAGCCGTGACGATCGGTGGCCTTATTCAGCAGGAGCTTGGCCGGATTCCCAAGGTTGGAGAAGAAGTGCGGATCGCCAACTGCCGGATCCTTATCCATGAAGCCGAGCCACGATCCATCCGTAGCGTTCAAATTTTTCGCGAAGAAAAATCGCCGGCTCAAATCGAGACCCCGAACCTCGACCTCGTCAGCTAAATTCTTTCTCGTCCTTCCCGATCAGGGAAGCGAACTCTTGTTCGGTCAAAATTGTCACTCCCAGCGTACGGGCTTGGTCCAGTTTGGATCCAGGGTCTCGTCCCACCACCACATAGGATGTTTTCTTACTCACGCTTGAGGACACACGCCCTCCCACTGTCTCCACCGCTTGCTGTGCGCTGTCTCGCGTGAAGCGATCCAGTCCCCCTGTGAATACAAACGTCTTCCCCGCGAGTGGGGATTTCATCCGTTCAGCCGATCCCATGCCCGTGGCAACTTGTACCCCTAATTCCTGGAGCTGTACGATGATCTCCTTGTTTCGCGGTTCAGACCAATAGGCCGCCAAGCCTTCGGAAATCTCAGGACCGATCTCCCGAATTTGCTGAAGTCGTTCCCGATCTGCCGATATGATCTCATCGAGAGACCCAAACTCACGGGCCAGGACTTTGGCGATATGTTGTCCGACTTGCCGAATCCCTAATCCCATCAGAAACCGATCAAGAGAAACGGTTTTACTGCCTGCAATCGATTCCAAGAGGAGGGTAGCGGAGCGATCAGCAAACCCATCAAGTTTGACGAGGTCATCTTTGGTCAGGCGATAGAGGTCGGCGAGTGATCGCACCAGTCCTTGCTCAACCAATTGCGCCACAGTCTTCTTTCCCAAACCTTCAATGTTGAGCGCATGTTTGGACGAAAAGTGTTCGATAGTTCCCTTCAATTGAGCGCCACAGATCAACTGACCGGTACAGTAGAAGTAGGCGCCCTCGCGGCCGACGGCTGACCCACAAACTGGGCAGTGTTCCGGCATGCCAAAAGGTGCGGGACGTTGCTCACCAGAGACCGGAACCCGTTCGGCAATCGCGGGAATCACATCGCCGGCTCGTTCCACTTTGACGGTATCGCCGACCCGAATGTCTTTCCGTGCCACTTCATCGGCGTTGTGCAACGTGGCTCGGCTAATGGTCACACCACCGACTTCCACCGGTTTCAATAACGCGACGGGTGTGAGGGTTCCGGTTCTTCCGACAGAGACGACGATGGCCTGCACGATGGTGATTTCCTTACGCGGCGTAAATTTGTAGGCGATGGCCCATCGCGGACTGCGAGACTTCATGCCGAGGCGGCTCTGCCAGTCCCGGCGATTCACCTTCACCACCACGCCATCGATTTCATAGGGCAGCTGATCCCTCATCGATTCCGTTTCATGATGAAAGGCCATTACTTCATCGATTGAAGTACAGAGGCGTCGATGTGTCGGCACAGGAAGACCCCATTGGGACAACGTCTCCAGTTCATCCCAATGTGTTGCTGGAACAGGCGTAGATGCGGCCATGATTTCATAACAAGTCACGACTAACGGGCGGGTTGCGGTAATTGTGGAGTCCAGTTGCCGGAGCGAGCCGGAGGCTGCATTGCGTGGATTGGCGAAAGCGTCACCGCCCTGTTCTGTGATCCGGCGATTCAATGTTTGGAAATCGTCCAGGCGCATATACACTTCGCCTCGCGCGACAAGATGATCGGGGAGGCCGGATTGCGCTTGTAATTGCAGGGGGAGAGAACGAACTGTGCGAAGATTCACGGTCACATCCTCTCCAGTCGTTCCGTCGCCTCTGGTTGCTCCTCGGGTAAAGACTCCATGGTCGTACCGCAGTTCGACTGATAGCCCGTCGAACTTTGGTTCTGCACTGTACTCAACGGACGGAATTTCCAGTTCACGTTTCATCCGTTGATCGAATGTTTGGACTTCGCTCTGGTCGACAATCGAGTCCAGGCTGAGCATCGACTGTTCGTGGGGAACTTTGACCAGTTCCTCGAGCGGCGGTGCGCCGACCCGTTGTGAGGGAGAGTCTGTCGTCACCAACTCAGGCTGGGCCTGTTCGAGTTCGATCAACTCTCGAAAAAGGCGATCGTACTGGGAATCCGAAATCTCCGGGCGATCCTTGACATAGTATAGATAGTCATGGCGCCTGATTTCGCCCTTGAGGGTATTCAGTCTGGCAAGAATATCGGCGTGGGCCATATCGACTGGATGGTGACGAACAGAGGACGCAACGGTTCCGACCGTACCATAGGGTGATAGAGTGGGTCAAACGGCAAAGGCGCCATATTCGCTTTGACTTTCGCCGCGATAGACACTATTGTAATCGGTATAATTGAGTCAATTTCTCATTGATCGGCAGCCAGTGTCTGTAGCTTGCTACAAGAGGAAAACTCCTGTGCGACCGTCCGAGGAGGTATTCATGAAAGGGGAGAATTGCGTGAAGAAATTGATGTCAGTATCCAGTTATCGAGTCGTCACCATTATTTGTGGAGGGCTGTTGTTGGGCGGGTGTGTGATGGCAGAGAAATACGATGCGGAGAAGGCGCGCAGCCTGAATTTCCAGCGTCTTCTTGCCCAGGAAGAAAAACGAACGGGTGAGCTCGACAGTGAAGTGAAGCGGAGTAAAAATGAATTGATGGAGTATGAAGCCAAAAATCGTGAGCTCACGGCGCAGATGCAAGCCGTTCGGGAACAAATGACCCGCGCGCAGGAAGAAGCCGAGGCCATGAAGGAGTCTGCGCTGCTGGAACGCAAAGCCAAAGCCGATATGAAGCGTGTGCTTAAACCGATGCGCAAGGGACTGCCGACTGAACAGATGTCTGATGCCGTGGATCTAAGCGCTCCGGAGGTTCCGGCTGTGCCAAGGTCGGCAGAGTCGTCGCTGAGAGGCATGCAATCATCCAATGCTCATGTCGTCAAGCCTGGTGAAACGCTCTATCGAATCAGTCGGAGGTATGGCATCACGGTTGACAATATTAGAAAATGGAACAGACTGCCGGATGACATTATCGAGGTAGGACAGAAGCTCATCGTGGGCCAAGAATAATAGGACGACCACGTGGCCCCGCCACAATACTCACTCAGTCTTGACCAGTTTCGGCAGTATGCCGTTGAGGGCAATCTTGTTCCGCTCTATAGAGAAATTCTGGCGGACTACGAGACCCCTGTATCTGCCTTTGCCAAAATCGATCATGGTCCCTCAGCTTACCTCTTAGAGTCCATTGAGGGCGGTGAGAAATGGGCACGTTATTCCTTCCTCGGTAGTGGTTCCCCCGTTGTCGTCTATGAGGATCGTGGCGATCTTCTTGTCATCCAAGGCTCCCGCAAGAAACGTATTCCCAGCCGTGGGGCTCCTCTCGAACGTTTAAGGGAGATGATGGAAGGCTATCGTCCGGTCACCGTACCGGATCTTCCCCCGTTCGTCGGCGGCGCTGTCGGCTATCTGAGCTACGACATGGTGCGCACGTTCGAAGACTTGGCTGCCAGGAAGAAGGATCCGCTCAATCTGCCGGACTTTGCCTTTCTGCTTACCGATACGATGCTGATCTTCGACAATGTCGCGCAGAAGATCAAAGTCGTGGCCACCGCCCATGTCACGGCCAAGGGGGAACGGGGCATCAAGGCCGCGTATCGATCGGCAACAGAGCGGATCGAACGCATAATCACGAGGCTCAAACGCCCCCTCCGCCGAACGCGTCCGCATCGCCGTCGCAGCCCGGTGACCTTTACGGCGAATATGAGCAAGGCAGACTTTGAGAAGATGGTCGTGCGGACGAAGGAATATATTCGGGCTGGCGATATCGTGCAGGCGGTGGTATCCCAACGATGGGAAGCCAATGTCCAGGCGTCGCCTTTGCAGCTCTATCGCGCGTTGCGCGTGGTGAATCCCTCTCCCTATATGTATTATCTCCGCATCGCGGGAGTCGAACTGGTCGGTTCCTCTCCGGAGACGCTCGTCCGTTGCGAAAAGAAAGTCATTTCCCTCCGTCCCATTGCCGGTACGCGCCGCAGAGGCGTGACGGCTGAAGAAGATCAACAGATGGAGCGGCGGCTCTTGGCGGATGAAAAGGAACGGGCCGAGCATGTGATGCTCGTCGATCTTGGGCGGAATGACGTCGGTCGGGTGGCGAAGCCAGGCTCGGTCATAGTGGATTCCCTCATGCACGTCGAGCGGTATTCGCATGTGATGCATATCGTGTCGAATGTGACCGGACAACTGGACGACTCGAAGACCTCCTACGATGTGTTGCGTGCCTGCTTCCCTGCCGGCACGGTTTCCGGTGCGCCGAAGATTCGAGCGATGCAGATCATCGACGAACTGGAGCCCACGAGGCGCGGTCCCTATGCCGGCGCAGTAGGCTACTTCAGCTTTTCCGGCAACATGGACATGTGCATCAATATCCGTACGGTCGTCGTGAAGAACCACCAGGCCTTCATTCAAGCCGGGGCCGGGATCGTTGCCGATTCGAATCCTGAACACGAATATGAAGAGACCTGCAATAAGGCTCAGGCCATGTTTAAAGCTGTTGAATTGGCTGAGCAGGGACTGGAATGAGCACGTAAGGCGTGAGGGGCAAGGGGTGAGGCGCTCAGAGTCTCGCCGGTTTTCCCCTAACGCCTGACGCCTTACCCCTTACGGTTTATATATGTTACTGATGATCGACAACTATGATTCCTTCACCTATAACCTCGTGCAATATTTCGGGGAACTGGGTGAAGACGTGCGGGTATTCCGCAACAATAAGATTACGATCGACCAGATCGAATCTCTGCATCCCAGCCGCATCGTCATTTCTCCGGGGCCCTGCACGCCGGTGGAAGCGGGCGTATCGGTCGAAACCATCCGGCATTTTGGCGGACGTCTTCCGCTTTTGGGCGTCTGCCTGGGCCATCAATCCCTGGCCGTGGCGTTTGGCGGCGAAGTCGTTCGAGCCGAACGGTTGATGCATGGGAAAACGTCGAAGATCAAGCACGACGGGAAAACGATTTTCGATCGCTTGCCCAATTCCTTCGACGCGACTCGCTACCATTCTCTGATCGTGAAGAGAGAGACGCTGCCCTCCTGTTTTGAGATTTCCGCCGAAACGAGCGAGGGTGAGATCATGGGACTACGCCATCGATCGCTGGGTATCGAAGGAGTGCAGTTTCATCCGGAATCGATCCTCACGACGTCGGGGAAAGACCTCCTCCGTAACTTTCTTAAACTGTAGGCCCTCAGACTGGTCTCCGATCCATGATCAAAGACGCGATCGCTACACTCGCCGACCGGGCCTCCCTCACCGAAGCAGAAGCCGAATCGGTGATGCTTGAGATCATGGAGGGCGCAGCCACTCAAGCCCAAATTGCCGCCTACTTGATGGGGCTCCGTTTGAAAGGGGAAACCGTCGAGGAAATTTCCGGTTCCGTACGGGCGATGAGAGCCAAAGCCGTCCGAATTGCAGTTGGAGATCCTCTGGTCGTCGATACGTGTGGCACGGGCGGGGATGGGGCCCACACGTTCAATATTTCCACCACGACGGCGTTTGTCCTCGCAGGCGCAGGTTTGACCGTGGCAAAGCACGGCAACCGTTCCGTGTCGTCCAAGTCAGGGAGTGCTGACGTCCTCTCGGCCCTTGGGGTCAAGATCGATCTGCCGACCGAGCGCGTGGCCGATTGTATCAATGAGGTCGGGATCGGCTTTCTCTTCGCCCCGCTCTATCATGGAGCCATGAAGCATTGTGCCGGGCCAAGACAGGAGATGGGCATCCGGACCATGTTGAATCTCTTGGGCCCCCTGACCAATCCGGCGGGAGCCACCATTCAAGTGCTCGGCGTCTATGAAGGGCGATTGACATCCTTGCTAGGGAATGTGCTCATGCATCTGGGATCGCAACATTGCTTTGTTGTCCATGGGATGGACGGACTCGATGAGATCACCCTGACTGCGAAGACGCAGATTTCTGAAGCCAAGGGGGGCGTTCTCTCGAACTATCTCCTGGATCCGGCGGAGTTCGGATTGGCGTTGGCGCCAGCCAAATATCTCACGGGAGGGACGCCGCAAGACAATGCTGCAATCACTCGTGACATTCTCCAAGGGCGTAAAGGACCCAAACGGGATATCGTCTGTTTGAATGCTGCGCCGGCTCTTGTCGCAGGGCGCAAGGCGGCTAGCCTCCAAGATGGATTCATCGTGGCCGGCCAGGTTATCGATTCCGGCGCTGCAGCCGAAAAGCTGGCTCGTCTCATCGCCTATACAAATAAAGGCTGACGCCATTGTGATTCTCTCTCGCATTCTTGAGCATAAGAAAGCGGAACTCAGGCACAAGCAAAGCCGGGGCTACCTCTCCGAGCTGAAGGCGAAGATACAAGACGCGCCTGGTCCACTCGGCTTTGCCGTGACCCTCGAAGCGACAAGGACAGGCGCCAGTCCTTCGTTAATTGCCGAAGTGAAAAAGGCTTCACCCAGTCTTGGGCTTCTCCGTCCAGAATTCTCCGATCGGTTTGACTATCTCCAAATTGCCAAGTCCTATCATGCTCATGGTGCCTCTGCGCTGTCTGTGTTAACCGACAAGGACTTCTTCCAGGGGAGTCTCGACTACCTCCGCGAGATCAAACAGTCGGTACCCCTGCCAGCCTTGAACAAAGAGTTCATGGTCGACGAGATCCAGTTTTACGAAGCGCGAGCCTACGGGGCCGATGCGGTTCTCCTGATCGTCGCCGCGCTTGAACGACAGCAATTGATCGATTTTTATGCCCTCGCTTCAGGGTTGGGTTTGGATGTGCTCATCGAAACTCATCACGAGCGAGAACTCGATAGGGTATTGGAACGGCTCCCGGAGGCCAGGCTGATCGGCATCAACAACCGGGACCTCAAGACCTTCACAACCGATCTGGATGTCACGCTCCGTTTGGCCAAACGAATTCCACCCGGCAAGCTCATTGTCAGCGAGAGCGGCATTCACCAGCGCGCCGACGTCGTACGGTTGGTTGAAGCAGGTATCCATGCCATGCTTGTCGGAGAATCGCTCATTCGTGCGGAAGACACGGCCGCGAAGATCCGTGAGTTACGTGGAGTGAAGGTTCCGTCTCATGCCTGACAGGATGCTGAAAAAGTCAGCCAGTCTGTCTGGTCTATTCGGTCTGTTCTGTCTGTCTCGTGTGATCGGTTGAACGAAACTAACCAGATAGACCAGAGAAACCAGATGGACCAGACAGACCTGACTTGTCTAAACGTGCGGAGCCGTTGAGATGGCCGATACACCGAAAGTTAAAATTTGTGGCATCACCAACGCCGAGGATGCCAACGTGGCAGTCGCCGCCGGGGCCGATGCCTTAGGATTTGTGTTGTATCGGAAAAGTCCCAGGTATATCGAGCCCACGCTGGCGAGGCAGATCATTATGAGCCTGCCGCCCTTGGTGATACCGGTAGGGGTGTTTGTCGATGAAGAACAACACGTAGTCAGAAACATGATGGACGACTGCGGACTCGCCATTGCGCAGTTGCACGGAAACGAGTCGGCAATCTATTGCAAAGAGTTAGGCCGTACAGTCCTGAAGGCACTTCGAGTGAAGGATCGAAGCACGTTTCTCGCCTTAGCGGAGTTTCGTGGGCGGGCCGGCGTTCGAGGGTTTGTACTGGATGCCTTTTCCGATCAGGCCTATGGAGGCACTGGACAGGTGATTGATTGGCAACTCGCTGCCGAGGTAGCCAAGGCTGCAAGCGTGCTTCTGGCAGGTGGGCTCACGCCGGATAATGTCGAGAAGGCGATCCAGGCGGTACAACCCTACGGCGTGGATGTGAGTAGCGGCGTTGAACGGGCGCCTGGCAAAAAGGATCACGAGAAAGTGCATGCATTCATTCGAGCCGCAAAGGTCAAGGTTGTCTCTTAGACCTGAGCCCGTCTATACTGCGGCACTCGGCAGGATGCTAAAAAATCCCGCCAGCCAGACTGGTTCATGTGGTCGATCCGGTCTGTCTGGTTTATCTGCTTGGTTTCGTTCAACCAAACACACGAGACAGACCAAACAGACCAGATGAACCAGACAAACCGGGCTTGTTCAAGAGGATGACGATGAATTCTGTTCCCAACAAACAAGGTCGTTTCGGCGCGTATGGCGGACGCTATGTCCCTGAAACTCTCATGCCTGCCTTGCTTGAATTGGAGCAGGAATATGCCCTGGTGAAAAAGGACAGAGGCTTCCAGTCCGAGCTCGCTTATTATTTGAAGCAATATGCCGGGCGTCCCACCTCGCTCTACTTTGCGCAACGACTTACGAAGCGATTGGGTGGAGCGAAGATCTATTTGAAACGCGAAGACCTCTGTCATACCGGAGCCCACAAGATCAATAACGCCATTGGGCAGGGGCTTTTGGCCAAGCGGATGAAGAAGCCGCGGATCATCGCTGAAACCGGAGCCGGACAACATGGGGTGGCGACAGCGACCGTTGCGGCGCTGTTTGGGCTTCAATGTGAAATTTATATGGGAACGGAGGACATGCAGCGCCAGGCGCTGAACGTCTTCCGCATGAGATTACTCGGTGCGACCGTCACGGGGGTCGATGCGGGAAGCCGCACGCTGAAAGATGCCATCAGCGAAGCCATGCGGGATTGGACGACGAATATCCGCACGACGCACTACATCCTCGGTTCGGTGCTTGGCGCCCATCCCTATCCAATGATGATCCGGGATTTCCAATCCATCATCGGACGTGAAGCCAGGCGGCAGATTCTTGCGGCAGAGGGCCGATTGCCTGATTGCCTCGTTGCCTGCGTCGGCGGAGGCAGTAATGCCATAGGACTCTTCCATGCGTTCATCAAGGACAAGAAGGTGAAAATGATCGGCGTTGAAGCCGGCGGTCTGGGGGTCGCAAGTGGAAAACATGCCGCGCGTTTTGCCGGAGGAAAGCCAGGCGTCTTGCAAGGGACCATGACCTACCTGCTCCAGGGTGACGACGGACAAGTGAATCTGACCCATTCAGTTTCAGCCGGGTTGGATTATGCCGCGATCGGCCCGGAACACAGTTATTTGCGGGATCAAGGCAGAGCCGAATACACCTCGGTGACCGACGACGAAGCCATGGCATCGTTCGATTTACTGGCCAGGGAAGAGGGGATCATGCCGGCGCTCGAAAGCGCCCATGCCATTGCTCATACGGTGAAGATCGCGCCCACGATGAAGAAGAGTCAGCTTCTCGTTGTGAATCTGTCCGGCCGTGGCGATAAAGACGTCCAGCAGATCGCCAAAATGCGAGGGATCACGCTGTGACATCGAAGCTCGACCGCACCTTTGCACAGCTTCGGCAGAACGGTGAGAAGGCCCTCATTGCCTATGTGATGGCAGGCGATCCGTCATTATCAATCACCGAACAACTTGTCGTGGAGTTAGAACAGGCCGGGGCCGATATCATTGAACTGGGTGTCCCGTTTTCCGATCCCATCGCTGATGGCCCCGTAATCCAACAGGCGGCAGAACGAGCCTTGCGAAGCGGGACATCGCTTCGAGCAATCCTTTCCATGATCACAGGCCTCAGGAAGAAAACTCAGATTCCACTGGTCTTAATGGCCTACTACAATAATATTCACGCATTCGGCCCTGAACGGTTCTGCCATGAGGCGGCTCAGGCCGGTGTTGACGGACTTATCTTGCCTGATATGCCGCCGGATGAAGCAGGTCCGCTCAGAGGGCCCGCCGCTGCGGCGGGGCTTCCACTGATTTTTCTTCTCGCTCCTACAAGCACGCCAGAAAGGCGAACCTTTGTCGCGCGCCAGTCTCAGGGCTTTGTCTATTACGTGTCGCTGACCGGAATCACCGGCGCGAAACTGGTCAACCTGGCCGATGTGGCAAAGAATGTCGAGAAAATCAGGAAGGTCACCGATGTTCCTGTCGCCGTCGGCTTCGGAGTTGCCACGCCGGAAGACGCGGCCAAGGTTGCGGCCATTGCCGATGGGGTGATCGTCGGCAGCGCAATCGTCAAGCAGATCGCCGCATACCAACAGAAGCCGGAAATGGTGAAACAGGTCGCAGCATTTGTCCGCTCGTTGAAAACCGCTATGCGTGCAGCTCAGCCGAAAACCCGGTAGCAGGATGCTGGAAAAATCTTCGTGTGCGGTCTGTCTGGTCACTCTGGTTGATTTGGTTCATCTGGTTAGTTTCATTCAACCAAATAAACAAGACAAACCAAACAAACCAAATAGACAAAATGAACGAGAGATGGGGCAGGGACTATGGCTTGGCTTGAGGAGGCATGGCTTTAATCATCTCAGCTGCCAGTTCTTTCGCGACATCCTTTAAGTTCGGCCGATAGAACATATAGCTGCTGGACTGTTCATGGCGCGCTTTCCAGACGGTGGTGCCGGTGGTGGCATCGACCAGACGGAGGCTCAGGCCGACCCGACCGACGTTGTCGCCTTCCTTGCGCATGTATTCCCAGGAATTCACCCGTACGACTAAGAACGAGTCTACGTTCAGCGCCTTGCCTAATTTCACAGCTGATTCCTTGTCGGACTGACCCGTCATTTCCAGGCGGGAGAAGTAGAACACCAGCGCATCGAACGCTTCTTTCGATCCCTGGAAGATATCCGTCACATTTTCAGGAGACACCACACGATCAATACTGACGGTCTTGTTCAGGGCATCGGACAAGACCTGTTGAATATCCTCGCGCGCACTGTCGTATTGGCTTGCCATCGGGGGGAGCACCGCAATAGCTTGCGGCCGGAATACTTTCGCGCCCGGACCTTCCCACACTTCCTGCAAGCCGCCACAGCCGGCGACTAGGAGAGGAAGAAGAAAGAGAGAGAGGGTTCGTCGTAGGTGATGAAGCAGGAACATCTTTTTCAGTATACCATCTAAAATGTCCAAGCGAGCGCGCCAGACGCAATCGCCCCACCTTCATCGAAGTCGTAACCGCCGCCTAGATCCAAACGGAAGGAATACATTCGGAGCCCGATTCCGGCCGTCGGCGTAAAGATCGATCCCGCGTCCTTTACGTTCTTATATGTCCCGACCCTGATGGAGAGAAATTCTGACAGAATAGTCTGTTCCATACCGAGGCTCAAGACCTGACTCTTGAGGCCGGGAACGAGCGTTTGATTGGCTGTAATATCCATGTCTGCGGTAATGGTCATGGTTGACCAGGGGTTCACAGCTACACCGCCACGCACCTGAGGGGTCAGCTTGTATTGGAGGCCGCCAGGAGCGTCGAAGGTCGGCTGATTGATGTCTTTCGCGACCACACCGAATTTTAGCCATGAAGAAGGACGATACATGGCTCCAAAATCGATTCCATAGGAGGTGGAGATCTCTGCCTTTCCGAAATTGTCCAAGAGATTCGGATCCACTCCGCCCTGAAGGGCGGTCGTTGTGTTGTAGGCCGCGCCCTGGATGATCTTGCCCGTGACACCGACTGAAAATCTTTTATCAGCAAAGGCATAGGCATAGGAGAAGGCTGCTTGCCTGGCTTCCAAGCCTCGTAACGCCATTTGCCCGGCCAGATTGGTTTGTCCACCGCTCGTTGTTACTTGCAAGGGCGTATTCACGAAGGCTCCGGAGGTCGCGACATCGGACACATTGAATCCAAAGGCGTGATCGCCGAAATGACCCTTGACATACAAGCCACCGGACCCAACAGCAGAAATTGTGGCACCGGTGCGATTGATTTCGTTGGCGATGCTCTGTGCTTTGGCCTGATTGGCAGGTGACGTATCGTTGGTGTTGAAATTGTTGAGATCGTCCAGGGCCTTGGCAATGCCAAGCCGGTCGGTCCCCTGGACTGTCCCTTGGATGCGAATATCCAATGATTTCGACATGGCCAAACCTGCCGGATTCCAGTAGGTGGCATACGCGTCCGTGGTTATAGCGACCCCGGCACCACCCATCCCAGCCGCACGGGGGCCGACGACGGCAAACTCCACGGCCACTGCTGGTGTTGCCACCAGCGAGAGCAGGGAGCATAAAAGAATCCGAACCGCAATACGTGGTGGCATTATAACGTCATTCTCATGAACACTCGTGGACTCTTTCCACTGTATTGAAGCAACGAGTGCTCGTCAAGAGTTAGACGATCTGACCATCCTGCATATGGACGATCCGGTCGGCTTGGGCGGACAGTTTGTCGTTGTGAGTGACGATGACGAAGGTCGTCCCGCGGGCTTTGTTCAGTTCACGCATCATAGCAAAGAGCGCCTCGCCCGTATGCGTATCCAGATTTCCTGTCGGTTCATCAGCTAACACTAGGTCAGGCTTCTGCAACAACGCTCGTGCGACCGCCACGCGCTGCTGCTCACCACCGGACAATTCGCCTGGTTTGTGATGTAACCGGGCTCCTAACCCAACCTCCTGCAACAACGCAATGGCTTCCGGTTCAATATCTTCCGGACGTCGTCGCTGGATCAGCGCCGGCATACAGGCGTTCTCGAGTGCTGTGAACTCCGGCAATAGATGATGAAATTGGAAGACAAACCCGATACGCCGGTTTCGAAAGTCTGCCTGTTCACCTTCTGACAGGTGAAACATATCCTGGCCCTCGAAGTGGACGGTCCCTGTGGTCGGTCGATCGAGCGTACCGATTATATGGAGCAGCGTGCTCTTTCCAGCTCCCGAAGCCCCGATAATCGCGATCAACTCGCCCCGCTGAATCTGGAGGTTTACGCCCTTCAGCACCGTGAGGGTCTGCCCGCCCATCGGGAACGATTTGGTCAGATCGGTGACGGTGATCACGCCGGATCTCCAGGATGAAAGGAAAATGATACTGATAAAAAGGCTGGCATATTCATTCGTAGCGTAACGCAGCCACCGGTTCAAGCTTGGCTGCCTGGAGCGACGGGTAGACGGTGGCAGCAAAGCTGATCAGGATGGCGGAGCTTGCCACAAGGAGGACATCCATCGCCTGTACATGGACGGGGATCCTCGAGATGTAATAGACCGAGGGATCGAAGGTCCAAAATGTCTGGATCAACCAAAGAAACGTGTAGCCGAGCGGGATGCCGATAGCGGTTCCTGATAGGCCGATGATCAGTCCGTTCAGCATGAAAATGCGCCTGATGCTTTTTCGAGTGGCGCCCATGGCCTTGAGGATCGCAATCTCCTTTTGTTTTTCCGTCACGATCATGGTGAGGGTGCTCACGATGTTGAAGGAGGCTACGATCGTGATCAGCACCAACAGCAAAAACATCATCGTCTTTTCGAGTTTGAGCGCCGAGAAGAGATTGCGATTCATCTGCATCCAGTCGCGCGCGCCATAGGCGAAGCCGAGCGACTGCTCCACGGAACGGGCCGTCTCGTCCGCGTGGAAGACGTCCGTGACTTTAATTTCAATGCCCGTCACGGTGTGTCCCATGTTGAAAAATTTCTGTGCTTCCGCGAGGTCGATGTAGGCCAACGACGAATCGTACTCATACATGCCTGATTGAAACAGCGCGACCAGCACGAAGGTGCGGATCTTCGGCACCATGCCGATCGCGCTGATCGGACCGGCTGGAGGGGACACCACATTGACCGTATCCCCGACAAAGACGCCGAGTCGCAGAGCCAATTCCTTGCCCAGGATGATGCCGGGTTTTTCCGTTTCGATTGCCGGGCCGTTCGGATCGTCGGCAGGCGGTTGCTTCACCTTGACCGGCCTGCTGAGATCGGCTAATTCTCCAGTCGAGAGATTCTTGGCCAGTTCGGTTACCGTCGCTTCACGTTGCGGGTCGATACCGCGAATCACAATACCTTGCACGCCGCTCTGGGTCGTGAGCAAGACCTGCTTGAGCACGAAGGGGGTTGCTGCTACGACGCCCGGAACGGTGACGACCTGCTTGGCGATGGGGTCGTACTCGCTCATGTTGTCCTTCATTCGATCCTGCACGATAATATGGGCCGTTGTCCCAAGAATTTTAGCCTGAATGTCTTCTTTGAAGCCGGTCATGATGCCGACCGTCCCGATCAGGGCAGCCACACCGAGTGTGATCCCGGCAATAGAGACCACGGTGTTCAATGATATCGTCCGATTCCGGCGCTTCGCGCGCAGATATCGCAACCCGACAAAGATTTCGTAGGGAAGAGCCAACGTTATTTCTCGGGTCTGAGTTGAGGGAAGAGGACCACATCGCGGATCGAAGCTTGGTCCGTAAAGAGCATGATCAGCCGGTCGATGCCGATGCCTTCGCCCGCGGTCGGCGGCATGCCGTACTCCAAGGCCCGCAGGAAGTCTTCATCGACCAGATGCGCTTCTTCGTCGCCTGCCGCCCGTTGCGCCGCCTGCCCCTCGAACCGTTGCCGTTGATCCAGTGGATCATTCAACTCTGAAAAGGCATTTGCGATCTCCCTGCCTGCGATGTAGAGCTCGAAGCGGTCGGTCAGGGCCGGATTCGAATCTTTGCGCCTGGCGAGCGGGGAAATTTCAATCGGGTAGTCGGTGATGAAGGTCGGTTGAATCAGATTCGGCTCTACCGTTTCTTCGAAAATCTCGTTCACGATATTGAAGAGCGGCCACCTTGGATCGATGGCGATACCCAGGGTCTTGGCTGCCGCAATCACCTTTTCCTTATCCTCAAGGACGGAGGGATCGAGGTTATTCACCTCCAGGATCGCCTGATGATAGGACCAGCGGCGCCATGGAGGCGTGAGTACGATTTCCTTGCCCTGATAGCTGATCACCGTCTTGCCGAGGATCTGTTGTGCCAACGAGGAGACGAGTTCTTCCGTGAGGACGATCAGGTCCTGGTAGTCGGCATAGGCGACGTAGAACTCCAGCATTGTGAATTCCGGATTGTGAATCGTCGAGATGCCTTCGTTCCTGAAATTGCGGTTGATTTCAAACACGCGAGGAAAGCCGCCGACGATCAATCGCTTCAAATAGAGTTCCGGCGCGATGCGGAGATAGAGATCGACGTCGAGCGCATTATGGTGTGTGACAAAGGGCTTCGCCGCCGCGCCACCGGGAATCGGATGCATCATCGGCGTTTCAACCTCTAGGAAGCCCCGTTCGATCAAGAAGGCGCGAATACCGGCGATGATTCGACTGCGCGCGGCAAAGATGCCATGAACCTCGGGATTGGCAATCAAGTCGACATAGCGCTGGCGATAGCGGGTTTCCACGTCCGTCAACCCGTGCCACTTCTCCGGCAGAGGCCTGAGGGCTTTGCTCAGGAAGGTCAGCTGCGTCACCTCGACGGTGAACTCGTTCGTTTTCGTGCGAAAGAGAATGCCGGTTACGCCGATCCAATCGCCCAGATCCAGCTGTTCAGCGACGCGATAAGCCTGTTCTGAGAGATAGTCTTTCTTGAGGTAGACTTGCAGACGGTCGGATCCGTCCTGCAGTACCGCGAAACCGGCCTTGCCGAACCGCCTCAGGGCAACGATGCGTCCTGCCAGGGTGCAGGATATCTCCTGATCTTCCAGCACCTCTTTGGCTTTCTCTCCATGGAGCTTGATCAGTTGGCCCGCGCGGTCCTTCACTTCGAATCGTGATCCGTAGGGCGCCACGCCTGCCTCACGCAGGATGTCGAGCTTCTTGATGCGTTGCTGCTGTTGTTCGTTCAGTTCGTCCATCGCGTGCCTTTACGGAAGTCCTTCCTCGGTCATTTATCGAACTCGTCCGTTTCCGACTGTTGATAGCTGAGTGCGGTGACCCCAAGTTGCTTCATCTTCAGATAGGCTTCGATGAACCCGTCCAAATCACCGTCCATGACGGCGGCGACCTGGCCCACTTCATAGCCTGTACGAAGATCTTTAACCATTTGATAGGGCTGGAACACGTACGATCGAATCTGGCTGCCCCAGGCAATATCCTTTTTCTCGCCGACGATCGCATTGAACTCTGCTTCTTTCTTTTTCAGTTCGAGTTCATAGAGGCGCGCCTTCATAACTTTCATCGCGCCATTGCGATTCTGGAGCTGTGACCGTTCGTTCTGACATTGCACCACGATTCCGGTCGGCAGGTGTGTCATGCGGATGGCCGTCTCGACCTTATTCACATTCTGGCCCCCTGCGCCGCCGGCCCGAAAAGTATCGATTCTCAGATCTTTGTCTTCGATGACGAGATCGATATCTTCATCTACCTCGGGATAGACGAAGACCGAAGCAAAGGAGGTATGCCGCCGCTTGTTTGCATCGAAGGGTGAAATGCGTACCAGCCTATGCACGCCTGCTTCGGCCTTGAGATAGCCGTAGGCATAGGGCCCTGTTACTGACAGGGTCACGCTCTTTATGCCAGCTTCCTCTCCCGGGAGCAGGTCCAGCGTTTCGATCTTGAATTTCTTGCTCTCGGCCCAACGGACATACATACGGAGCAGCATCTGCGCCCAGTCCTGCGATTCCGTCCCACCGGCGCCGGGATGGATGGCCACGATCGCGTTGTTGGGGTCCAGTTCGCCCGAGAGCAGAAGTTCAAGCCGTAGGGCTGCGAGCTTCGGCTCAAATTGATCCAGTTCGACGGTCAACTCTTTTAGGAGCCCGGTGTCACCGCTTTCTTCTGCCAATTCAAGTAACGCGTCCAGATCGTTCCTCTTCCCATCGATATCGCGCCACTGCTGGAGGTCACGCTCAATCGAAGATTTCTTCCTGCTGATTTTAGCGGCTCTCTGAGCATGGTTCCAAAAATCAGGTTGCGAGGTCTGTTGCTCGAGATGCGCCAACTCGGCCGTCATGCGGGCAAAGTCAAAGATGCCCCCGTAGTTCAGTGACCAATTGCTCAACGGCCCGCACGCGATTCTTTATTTCATCTAACATGGAGCGATCCTTTCTCTCTATACAGGAGTGGCTGCCACTGCATCCGGCTCAGACTCCTTGCTGCGGAATAGGCCGAACAGGAACAAAAGCGCGCAGATTATAGCACAGCCGTAGGCAAACACATCGCCGTGCCTGCTGTAAAACGTATAGGGACGCCAGACTTGCATCGTCGCCTTGACGGCCTGTTCTGTGAAGACCGGCGTGGCCTCGACGATGCGCCCGAACGGGTCGATAAAGCCGGAGATGCCGGTGTTGGCTGAGCGGGCGAAGGCCAAATGATTCTCGACCGAACGAAACACCACCATCGAAAAATGTTGTGAGGCGGCCGCTGAAGGGCCAAACCAAGCATCGTTGGTCACGGTCACTAAGAACTCCGCTCCATTGGCGGCGAATTGCCTTACCAGATCCGGAAAGATCACTTCGTAGCAGATTGCCACTCCGAAATTTATCGGCCGCAGCGTCGTTCCAGCCGTGCCTGCAGTTGCAGCCTTGGGTTTTGGCGTCAAGGTCAAGACCGTCGGGCCGGTTCCCGGCTCGAAGTCACCGATCCCTTCCACAAGTTTGTCGAGGAAAGACAGGAGTGAAGACTTGAATGGAATATATTCTCCGAATGGGACCAAATGATGTTTATCATAACGTCCTAACAATTGGCCGTCGGGGGCAAGGAGGTAGGCGCTGTTCATCAGATAGGGCCGGCGATCCGGATAGAATCGCAGGGCAGGGCTGCCGAACAGAATTGGCGCCTGGGCTCGATTGGCCATCGCCATGAGTTGGAGCTGATAGACCGGCTCACGCTCAAAGACGAAGGGTGTTGCCGCTTCCGGCCAGACTACCAAATCTGTGGTACGACCCAGCTTTTCGGTCAGCTGGTCAAAGCGCGCGAGAGTCTCCTCCCGATAGGCCGTATCCCACTTCACTGCCTGATCGACATTCGGCTGCACCACTCCCACAGAGATGGACGATCGTGGAATATCAGAAAAAGGCGTTTCGGATAAGGTGACAAGACCATATTGCCACGAGAGCGTCATGAGCAATGCCGCCATTGCCGCAAGTTCCCATGGGAGCCTTGCCGGACGGAAATTCCGGAAGTAGGGCATCAGCCAGGACAAGAATTCCGCCAGCGCGACATTGACCAGCACAATAAGGAATGAGACACCGTATACCCCCATGTGATCTGCAATCTGAATGATCTCGACCTGGCGATATTGAGAATAACCGAGAAGGCCCCAAGGCATTCCACTCAACGCATAGGTTCTCATCAATTCGAGGGTTACCCATAGACAGGGAAATACAAAGAAACCGTAGCGAGGGATCAGGCTCTGAAACCACACGGCCCCGGCAGCATAGAGACCGACGTACAGGCCGAGATAGGCTGTGAGCAGCAACAGGATGCCGTAACTGATTGGGAGCGGAACCTTACCGTAGGTATTCATGGCTGTGACCACCCAGGACATCATGCCGGTAAAGGCGATGGTGCCGGAAAGCCAGCCGATCCAAAACGCCTGTACTTTGGTCTTGCCGTCCAACGCCCAATGCAGCGGCACGAGGGCGATCCAGGCCAATAGTTCGAGATCAGATTTTGGAAAACTCAGCGGGATGAAAAGCCCGCTCGCGCAGGCGAGGACGAGTGAACGCGCGAGGGAATGGGTCATAAACCGCACCTTAGCGAAAGCGGGAGATGGATGCAACTTCCAGTTCGGCAAGGATCTTCCGGCGCGTTCGCTGTCATGAGTGAGGGGAAAATTTTAGGTTGACGGACATCCGTCGAGCACCTATAAATAGAGATGAGAGTCGGACCTCTGTACCAACACTGCTCTGACCCTGACGAAGCAGCACGACCGATAATCACGACAAATGTAGGAGGCCACGTCATGGACCGAAGAATCATGAGCCTGTGCCTGAGTGTGAGCTTCGCGCTCATGTTCGCTGGCTGCGCCGGCAAAAATGTTACTTCCTCGTCCGGGGATGGGGCTTCACAGGCAGGTCAGAACAAGGCCGAGGTGATCCAACCGGATGCGATCAAATCGGTACCGCTGGAACGGTCATTCGACCGGCCTGGCGGCAGCGTACCATCCAATCTTGCGCTCGCGCCAGGCGCCGCCTCCGGCAACAATCCATTGGGAGATGTATTTTTTGATTACGACAGGTTTTCCATCCGCGTGGATGCCATGCCGGTGTTGGACACGAGTTCAGGATGGCTTCGCGCCAATGGCGGCAAGAGCGTCCTGATCGAAGGCCATTGCGATGAACGAGGCACACTGGCATACAACCTCGTGTTGGGGGAGAAGCGGGCGCAGGCAGCCAAAAAATATCTTGTGGAAATGGGCATTCCGGCCTCGCAACTTCTGACGACGAGTTACGGAGAAACAAGGCCTTCCTGCAAGCAACGGAATGAAGACTGTTATCAGCAAAATCGGCGGGCACATTTTGTGACGAAATGAAGTTTCCGCAGCAGCCTACTCCGCCGAAGCAGCCGCTTCGGCTGCGAAGGCCGGAAGCTTGTCTGTCCTGTTTGTTTGGATCGATCAATGGATCAAGCCAGCCAGATAGACCAGACACGCTAGATCAACCGGATGAATCACCCCCGTGTTACGAAGGAGGGATCTATGAGGCATAATCTCATTATAGGAATCGGACTTCTCCTGGGTAGTGTAGTGACAGGCTGTGCGGGGCCGGGTGAGCGCATCGACCTCAGGATTTCCGCGCCACTGGCGGATAAGACGGTTGCCGCGATTGGTTCTGCGACCGTCGCGGTTCAACCTTTTGAAGACGAACGCACCGACCGATTGCACCTCGGCACCAGATATCATTTATGGGGCGGAGAGAGCCGCTTCAGTTTCTCCAGCGGCACCCTTGGCGAAGCTACGGCAAAGGCTTTCGCTGATTTTCTCAAAGGCAAAGGCTGGAATGCGACCGTCGCTCAAGGCAACGAGGCCGCCGGGTCAGACATCACCGTCACCGGCAAGATTGTCGGCCTCGGTGTGGATGCTATGAGTGGTATCGGACTGACCACCCTGAATGCTAAAAGTCGGATGGTCGTCCAAGTAAAGAATCACGCCGACGGAAGCCAGATCCGTGAAGTCCTCACCAGTGCCGGGTCCAACCAGGTTTTCTGGTTCGACCCAGAGGATGCCCAGGAATTACTCAACGATTTGTACAGCAAGAATTTTGAGAAGTTCGTGACGGACACCAAGCTCGACGGCAAGATTCTCAAGCTCCGGTAATGGAACGTTCTGTTCCTAGGAGCCTGTATGGAACGACGACAACACCGGCGAGTGCCGGCACAGCTGCAGGGTTTCTTGTTGGGGAACTCGCATGAGATCGAAGCCATAACCCTCGACCTCTCCGTCGGTGGCGCCAGGTTCGACTGCGATCTGGAAGTGTACCCCGGCAAAGTGATCCGTGTGCGATTGGTCATTCCCGGCGCGGAGGAACCGGTTTCAATCGAAGACGCGCGTGTGCAGTGGGTTGGAGGAGATGAATTCGGAGTCTCCTTTCAGAATATCCGACCTGACGAACTCGATGAACTCGAGCAACTCATCGACGAGTTTGAAGAGGCGGAAGACGGCGGCCACGCATAGCGAGATGGACATGCGGAACCGTGGTGGGACAGGTTTATTTGGTTTGTTTAGTTCATTTTGTTGGTCTTGTTCAACCAAACAAACGAGACAAACAAAACAAACCAAATGACGATCTTCTTACGCTGACGTATTTTTCCGCATCCACTTGTGCACCAATGCTTGACTGACAGATATCGGAGGAATATTGTATCCACGTGGGAGGAGCTAAACGCCCCGAGGGAATATGGTTCATAAGGGGATCGAGCGTCGGGATGGTGTGCAAGCCCAGCTTGACTGGGAAGCCTGAAGTCCCGCCAAGGTCTCCGTCGTACCTATGCTGTCCTCGGTAGGTGCGCGCTCCTCCCACCCTAATCTCCCGATCATTCCGGTTGGCGGTTTCCCCCATTACATACCCCGCCATGAGCTGCCGCGTTCCTTTCACAGACGTGAAGAGGTCCGTTGCGTCAGCTCACTCACGAGAGATGATGGAGCGCGCATGCCGATTGGAGCAGTTTGGATAGTGTCTGTGGAGTGTCTTCACATGAATGACGTGAGAGGATGAATGGCCAAGCAGAAGCCACCAGTAGCTGCCTCTAAGAAAGCAGATTCCCGTGCGGCCTCAGCAGTGACGGCGGTGGAAATGGGCGCGCGGCAGCGCGATATTTCTATCTCCGAGTTCTTTACCAAAAACCGGCATTTACTGGGTTTCGACAACCCGCGCAAAGCTCTGCTGACCTGCGTCAAGGAAGCGGTCGACAATGCTTTGGATGCCTGTGAAGAGGCCGGGATTCTTCCCGATGTCACGGTACAACTGGAGGCTGTAGCTGTCGGATCGTCAGCCTTGCCGCCCGCAAGTCAAGCGACACGCTTTCGAATCACAGTAACGGACAATGGTCCCGGGATCGTCCGCCAGCAGATTCCCAAAATCTTTGCGAAGCTCTTGTACGGCTCCAAGTTCCATCGCCTGCGCATGAGCCGCGGTCAGCAGGGGATCGGTATTTCAGCGGCAGGGATGTATGGCCAACTCACAACCGGGAAACCGGTAAAGATTATCTCGCGTACCAGTCCCAAAACCCCGGCGCACTACTTTGAGGTGCAGATCGATACGAAAAAGAACGAACCCCTGATCCATGAGAATAAACAAATCCAGTGGGATCAATCCTGCGGCACGCAAGTGGCGATCGAAGTCGAAGGCCGTTACCAGAAAGGCCGCGCATCGGTGGACGAATATCTTGAACAGACATCGATTGCCAATCCGCACGTGAGGCTCATCTATCGAACGCCGGAAGGCGAGACGAAAGAATATCCACGGGCCTATCACGAACTGCCGCCCTCGCCGAAAGAAATCAAGCCCCATCCCTACGGCATCGAGTTCGGGATGCTCCTCAAGATGCTCCAGGAGACCAAGGGCGCGACGCTTTCGAGCTTTCTGTCGAGCGATTTCTGCCGGGTGCCGCCGGCGCTGGCGGATGAGATATGCAAGACGGCGAAGGTCTCGCCTAGGGCGAGGCCCCGTGACATTCGCGGGGCGATTGCCGAGACGCTCTATCACACGATTCAATCGACGAAGATCATGGCGCCGCCGACCAACTGCCTCTCACCGATCGGCGAAAAGGCGATCCTCTCAGGTCTCTACAGGCAGATCAAAGGGGAATTCTATACCGCCGTGAGCCGACCCCCCTCCGTGTATCGCGGCAATCCCTTCATCATCGAAGCGGGACTGGCTTTCGGAAAAGCGCCGGACAGCGCGGCGAAGCCGGAGAAACCGGCGCAGCCATTGGCGGAGGGAGAGGCGGAGGAAGGAGACTCGGAACTCGCCCGCGTAATTCGTTACGCGAACCGGGTGCCGCTGCTCTATCAGCAATCTGCCTGCGCATCGTTCAAGGCGGTGCTCGCGACGACCTGGCGCAACTATGGGATCTCTCAGTCTCGTGGAGCCTTGCCGGCCGGGCCGATGGTCATCTTCGTGCACATCGCGTCTGTATGGGTGCCCTTTACCAGTGAGTCCAAAGAAGCGATCGCGGAGTATGACGAGATTCACAAGGACATTACGCTGGCGCTTCGCGAATGCGGGCGGCGGCTTGGGCTCTTTCTGCGCCGGCGCGAGCGAGCGGCGGGCGAATACCGGCGGCGGAATATATTCGAACTCTATATCGAGGAAGTGGTCGAAGCCTGTAACCGGTTGAAGGGGGGGAAGCTGCCCACCGAAAAACTTAAAGCGCAGCTGCAGAAGATTGCCTCCTCGCGGACCGGCGGCAGCAAGACGGATGAAACACTCGGCAAGACCGGCGCCGGACCGGAAGGCCTGCCGCATTCCATCATCGTCACTGCTGAAGGAGTTGATGGAGAGATTCCACTGGCAGACGGCGTTTCAGAGACAGTTCCTATCGAAGAAATGACGACTCCATCGAAACCTGCCCGGAAAGAGGCTTCGAAGGCGAGGCCCGCTAGGAAGAAATTATCCTCACAGCGGCCAGCAGGGGCAGTTCGCACAGGGCGTAAGGCTCATCTGACCGGGAAGAAAAAATAGGACGACGCATGGCCAAAACGAAGATAACGAGGAATGGGGTGGTCGAGAAAAAATTGATCGGGTTGGCCGATCTAGTGATTACAGCCGCGCAGCGAGCAAAAGATCCGACGATGGCGATCCCGATTCGTGCCCTTTCGAACGTCACGTTCAACGAGCGCAAGGGACTGCTCGAGATGGGAAGTAAGAAACAGGCCCGTTCATTTTTCAACGTCGGTATGGCCAAGAAATTTATGCAGACCATATTGGTCGCGGACGCCCTTTCCGAACTGCAACGCGCGGAATTGACGACCTCGCTCAGAGAGATCTACTACCGGACCAAGCACACGATCCAGGACTCGCACGAGAATACGTTCGATACCCAGGACGAATCGGACCCGATCATCGAAGATCTGGAAGTGTCGCTCACGGCGCTCCGCGAAGAGCTGCATGTGCGAGCAGAGAATGGGGGGAGTGTCGTCGGCCCGCTTGTGCTCGGTGACGATGGCGACCGCGTGGATTGCGCCAAGCTGGGGAAGGGAGGCTACTCGGTTCCCTCGATTGTCGAGCCGGAGTATGTGGAGATCCGCCGCTGTACGGCAGACTTCGTACTGTTGGTGGAGAAGGGTACGCAGTGGAATCGCCTCTCAGAAGACAAGTTCTGGCGACGGTATAACTGCGTGCTGCTGACTGGAAATGGACAGCCGCCTCGTGGCGTTCGACGTTTAGCGCGGCGATTGCACGAAGAATACAAGCTCCCGGTCTATGTCCTGGTCGACAACGACCCCTGGGGGTACTACATCTATTCCGTCGTCAAGCAAGGCTCGATCAATCTGGCCTTTGAGAGCCAACGGATGGCGATTCCCAAGGCCAAGTTCATCGGTCTTTCCAGCGCCGACCCAGAGCGGTACGAACTTCCGCGCAACGTCGGGATCAAACTGAATGAAAAGGACATTGCCCGCGCAAAAGAACTGCTCAACTATCAGTGGTTTCAGAAACCGGCCTGGCAGGCGGAAATCAAGCGGATGCTCGCGAGCGGACTCAAATACGAACTGGACGCCCTTGCCAACAAAGACTTCCAGTACCTCACCAAGAAATATCTTCCAAGAAAACTGAAAGAGAAGGACTGGCTGGATTAGCCAGTTCTCTTGCATCGTCTTCTGATTCCGGTATCTATTCTGCGGGCAACATCATATACAGCCCGATTGCAATGATCGGCCCCGCGACATACATCGCCTTCTTGCCGAAGCTATCGTAGACGCCATAGATCAAGATTGCGCCCATGAAGAAGAAGTAGAGTTGCCCGATACCCCGGTACCCCGCGCTATGTTCCGCTGCCAACGCGAGGGCGGGCGATCCCAGGAACAATCCAGCTGATAGGGCTGCTAATCGTTTCATCGTACACTCCATTTCGATGAGGTGAAGAGCCAGGACGTTATGCCGATGGCCGGTACTGTTGCACAAACAACAACACCCTCATGGCGAAGTCTGCCAAGAGGGCTCGAGTCAGTTCTTGAACGATGCTGAGTGGCTGAATTGGGCGAAGCTAGCAAGGAGTCACAATACACCTCTGTGTCGTATGGATAAGAGGAACCAATTTGCGCCTTCTCATAGCGGGAAGTCAAACCGGCGCCATTGGGCATGAGGCGCAAAACGCGTGAGGGGTAAGGCGTAAGGGGTTAGGGGTGGGGTGGCGGAATGTGTAATGTTGAATGATGAATGTTGAATGATTGGGATGGGCGGCGAGGGTGGGACGGCGAGGAAAGCAACGGATCGCTGCGCGAAGGAGGGTTGTCGGATAAGTCTTCAAATGGTGCGGTAGAAAAGATTCCCGACCCCGTGGGTTTGTCTTATTCTGGCCTTGAGGCTTGCTGTGATGGACGGCTTGGGATAGAGTAGGTCCATGCGAACCACGAGCGCTGCAGTACGGAGAACCATACCGGCCACTGAGATCAGACGTCGCGGATTTTCGGCGGTGGACAAGGCCCTGAAACGTGGGCCGGTGCATGTCCTCAAGGATAATGAACCGGTCTATGTAATCATGGCTGAAGATCAGTTCCGCGAGTTATCCGATGGCTATCGCGAGTCATACATTTCACGAATCCGCCGGTCGTTGAAAGATGTGAAGGCAGGGCGCGTGCGCCGTGTGACAGCGCAGACGTTGATCGATGAACTGGGTCTCGATGCCTGATGTATGTGCTGCTGACGACCGGCCATTTTGATCGGCGTGTCGTCAAGGTTACGCGAGCCCACCCGGAACTCAAAAAGCCACTTGCCAAGGCGCTGAGAAACCTCGAAGCCAATCCCTTTCTCTCGTCCCTTCGATTGCATCCACTCAGCGGAGAACTTGAAGGGCTTCATGCCGTGAGCGTCACCCATGCCTACCGCATCACCCTGACACTGCGTCTAACCAAGAAAGAAATTGTCCTGCTCGATATCGGAAGTCACGACGAAGTGTATCGATAGCCGGACCGCCCCGCACCACGAAGTAAAAATAGTGTAAAACGTCAGGCGTGAGGGGCGAGGTGTAAGGGTTGACGCGCAAGAAATAGATCGGAACGAAGTGGGTTGTTAGAACCGGCTTTCGGGTTGAACAATCAGAATAGACTCCCGACCCCTTTGTTTTCCTTCAATCTTGTAATTGATCTGCCCGTAGGTCGTACAAAGCAGCTCATGAACAGGCTGCTAAGTCTATGGCCGTCTACGTGCACCCCTTCCGTTGGGCTTCTCTATTGAGGATGGATCGAGCTAGAATGGGTCATGAAGACTCGCTGGCTCATGTTATTGGTCAAGGCCTCCGTGATGAGATGGTGGGATGACAATGCGTTGCGTTTGAGCGCTGCCTTGTCCTATTACACCCTCTTCTCGCTCGCCCCGCTGTTGACCATTGCCGTTGCCATTGCCGGGTTGGTGGTGGATGAGAATACGGTGCGTGATGAAGTGCTCGGCCAGTCCCAAGGCTTGATTGGAAAACCCGGGGCTGACGCCATTGCAGATATGCTTGAAAGCGCCGGTCAGCCTGTGCAAGGCACCATAGCCACAGTTGTGGGCCTGGTCACCCTGGTCATCGTTTCAACGGGAATGTTTAGCGAACTTCAGGATGCATTAAATTTAATTTGGCGGACCAAGCCAAAAAAGAGTGACGCACTGTGGGGCGCTCTCAAAAGTCGATTTTTATCTTTTATCCTTGTGATCGGCTGTGGCGTGCTTCTTCTGGTCTCACTCCTTGTGAACACCGTTCTGGCTGCATTGGGCAAATTTGTCGTTCAGGCTGTGCCCGGCCCTCAGGTTATGCTGACATTCGTAGACGTAGCCGTTTCTTTGCCGGTGATCACTTTCCTCTTTGCCCTGATGTTCAAGGTACTACCGGACGGATATATCGCCTGGCGGGATGTGTGGCTCGGTTCGGTGGCAAGCGGAACGCTTTTCATTATCGGTGAGTGGGCTATCGGCCTCTATATCGGCTCAACTGCGATGACCTCAATGTACGGTGCCGCAGCCTCACTCATGGTCATTTTGGTTTGGGTGTACTACTCCGCCTTGATTTTCTTTTTAGGCGCCGAGTTTACTTATGTATATGCCAACGAGTACGGCTCGCGTGTGTCTCATCTTAAAAAATCTTTTTCGATATCGTGATGATATCGAAGGCTTGGCCTGCGCGTCTTATCTGCTTCTCGAATTCTTGAAAATTACGATCGTGCGAAATTGGATTACTTCCAGGACAGGGGTGGCCCCATTTGTCTGGACAGAATTTCTTGTTTCATCAGTGAAATCCTGCCGGTGTCTACCTAGCCCTCATTATTCATGACGGTTCGTCACGAAATCGAGGAACCGCGTCGCGAGACCGGCGCGTGGAGCCCAGTGCCTCTCGGACAGGGACAGACCCCAAAAAAATGAAAGGCGTCAGTCCCCAATAGTACGTGGAGGATCCGGCGGGAGGGGGGGCGCAGGATCGTCGTAGCAGCGGATGTATTCCTCCAGCTCCGCCACCGGCACCTTCAGTGCATTCACGATTTCTCACATATTTGAGACGGTCACTTCTTCGAGGGACATGGCTTCACGTGTGAGGCGTTGGCTGTTCACTTGGCTTTCAGTTTCGACTCCCGCTCCGTCATCTGTGAGCCAGGCCCAGCAAAGTCAAGGCGAGGTTAATCAACTTCTTTGGTTAACGATTCGAATTTTCCACGCACGCAACTTTATTTGCAAATGCAGGAGTGTTTATGGATGCAGCCATACGGCATGCCGGCGCGTCATCATAGATACATTCTCTACTCTCGGGGGTAACAAGACAAAATGGTGCTGAGCCTGAAGGAGCCTTGTCTTTTTTTTGATTTACTTCACATCCGCCATCACTACCAGCAGCTCGAAGACATTCTTTGAGGTCATTGTAATCACACGCTGTTCCCCAAGCGAAAACGGCACAGTAAGGGCCTGCAATGGCACCGCTGGTAGTAAGAGCCAATAAAATTGAACTGATTATTATTATCTTCGTACGCATGTACATCCCCTCAAACACTGTAATAACACCAGACGATTCTAGCGAGAGTGCTGCTACTGCAAGTGCTTGAAAGGTTGGAGCTGGCGAGAGGAATTGAACCATCCAACCGTCGCCTGATCGGCCCTGAAGCCTGCCTCCCTGGCTCCTGCGGAGGGGGCCAGCCCCCTCGGATGCTCCCCACGAAGGGGACACATCCCCTTCGAAACCCCTAGGTTGTAGGTTCAGCTTTCTGGAGCTGGCGAGAGGAATTGAACCTCCAACCTGCGGTTTACAAAACCGCTGCTCTGCCATTGAGCTACGCCAGCCAGAATGAGCCCGGTGTGCATGGACACCGCATACGTCGACCGAAAACCTAACAACTGTGTATGGAGCTGTCAAGCATAGGTGCGTGAGGCTTGAGAGATCTTAATAAGGCCAGCCGTATGTCCATATGCCGCAGCCAGCTGAATGTTTTCCCCATACTGCGCGTGAGAAAGGCACCACGCGTAACCACTAATTGGCCGGGGGAGGGGAATTGTCGGAGGTATGGTTGTGGGTCTCAAGGGCCTCAGTGAGGACTCGGAGAGACTCATTGAGAAGGTCAGTTGCGCAGTTCAGGGTGATCGGAATTTGTTGGAGTGCCTCCTCCCACCGCTCTTCATGGCGTAGCGTTTGAAATCGGCGATAATGCTCATCCATGATCGCTTGTTTTGCATCGAGCATGAGACTATCCACTGCTGTCATAGATACCTCCCATTCGCAGGGTCGAGGCTGCAAGGTAACAGACCTCTATCTAGACAACAATGCTACAAACGGGTGGGTCATGAATAATGTGATAGTTTATATATAATTATATATTATATGTTTTATATTATTTAATTTACGGTTAATATTGCTTCGACGATTCGACGATGAAACTTCCTGCCAGTTTCGCTTTTCTCGTGAGATAACCTGCTTGCTCCGCTCGCCTAATAATTTACATGCATTTTACGAGAAATTCACAGGACTGGAATCTCTCGTAGTTAGGATGGAGGGCACGTGATCGACCAGGGCTTTCATCTTTATAATTTCACCAGGAGGCGCCTATGCCGATAAGTTCTCTAATTGAATCAGCTCCGGATGTTCAATCTTTGATGCGTGAGTATTCGGAGACCGATATCCTCGAGGCAATTATTCTTGACCATCTCAGTGAACAGACCGTCATTAGTCTGGATTCGCTCATCAGTCTCATGCCTCAATACACCTGGAACCAAATCTTCTACCGCGTCGATCAACTTGCCAGACACAATAAGATCATCCTTCGCCGACACCGGTTCGAGTACATGCTCTTCTCCACCCATTTCGTGGCATAACCACATCCTTTCCGATTCCACATTATCTATCCGATCTCTTGCTGCAAGTGCCAATGCCTGGCTCAAGCGAGATGGGCGGGAAACGCGCGACTGGTAGAGAGAAGAGTCGCAGATACCGAGAGAATAATGCGGGGTTAACCTTTTGGGAGGTCGATTGGGGAGGATACTGGTGGAGTGGTATGGCGAATAATCTTGCCCTCTACGAGATAGACCACCAGCTCGGCAATATTGGTGGCATGATCAGCCATCCGCTCGAGATACTTGGCAATGAAACTCAAGCGAATGGCGCGTGTAATCGTGCGTGCGTCCTCAATCATGAACGAAAGCAGCTCGCGGAATATCTGTTCCATGAGATCATCGACGTAATCATCGTCTGTGAGCACCTTCCGAGCGAGCGCGGCATCGTCCTTGACGAAGGCATCGATGCTTTGCTTCACCATCATCCGCGCCATATTACCCATCGTTGGGATATCGATGTAGGGTTTGAGCTGCGGCTCTTCGTTCAACTCGATCGCCCGCTCGCAGACATTCTCCGCCAGGTCGCTGATTCGCTCAAGTTCGGTGGCGATTTTCATCGCCGTTGTTACCAACCGTAAGTCTCGCGCGGCAGGCTGATGGAGAGCGAGCAAGCGGATACTCTCTTCGTCGATCTCCACATCCAAAGCATTGACCAGGTGGTCCCGTTCGATAACCTCACGGGCCAGGGCCGAGTCACGTGTCACCAGTGCGGTGAGAGCCTTGTCGATCTGATCTTCCGCCTGAGCAGCCATTCGCAGGAGCTTGGTCTTCAAGTCGGAGAGTTCTTCGTCAAAGTGGCGAAGTGGCATAATGTTTACCCGAATCGTCCGGTGATGTAGTCATCGGTCTGTTTCTTCGACGGCGTGGTAAAGATTTGCTTCGTGAGGCCAAACTCCACGATTTCCCCGAGGTACATAAATGCCGTCCAATCGGACACTCTCGCCGCCTGCTGCATGTTGTGAGTGACAATAACAACCGTCAGGTCTTGCTTCAAGGAAAAGAGCAGTTCCTCAATTTTGGCGGTGGCCACAGGGTCCAGCGCCGAGCAGGGTTCGTCCATCAGCAAGACATCCGGTTTGACCGCGAGCGCTCGGGCGATGCAGAGTCGTTGTTGTTGCCCCCCGGACAGACCGAAGGCGCTTGCGTGGAGACGATCTTTCACTTCTTCCCAGAGCCCTGCGCCTTTCAGCCCTTCTTCCACAATCTGATCCAACTGGCTACGGTTTTTGATGCCATGCAGGCGTGGCCCATAAGCCACATTTTCGTAGATCGATTTTGGAAAGGGGTTTGATTTTTGAAAGACCATCCCGACTCGTTTTCTGAGGTCGGTGATATCCACATCAGGACCATAGATATCTGTCCCGTCGAGCAGCATGGTGCCTTCCAATCGAGATCCTTCAACCAAATCGTTCAGCCGATTGAGGCATCGCAGCAGGGTCGATTTTCCACAGCCGGATGGCCCAATGAACGACGTGACCTGATTTTGGACAATCTCAATATTGATTTTGAAGAGTGCCTGGCGGTCTCCGTAAAAAAAATTGACCTGACTCAAGGCAAGTTTGACGGCTTGAACTTTGGAATCATGGCCAGGCGACTGTCGATGATCGTCTTGCACGTTAAGCCTTTGCGGGGCGAGCCCTTCCACTTGGGACCGCTGCTCTGTCGAAGGTGGAGAAGGCGGCATAAAAATCCTCTATAACACCGAACCTGCGTACTTCTTGCGCAGGTGGTTACGGAGGACAATTGCTGTCAAATTTAACAGCACCACGACGGTAATCAATACCAGTGTGGTGATGTAGACCATCGGTTTCGCGGCTTCTACATTGGGGGACTGGAAGCCTACGTCGTAAATGTGGAATCCCAGATGCATGAACTTTCGATCGAAGTGAAGAAAAGGCCAGGAACCGTCTACGGGGAGCGAGGGCGCGAGCTTCACGACTCCTGTCAGCATAAGCGGCGCCACCTCGCCCGCAGCGCGGGCCATTGCCAAGATCAATCCGGTCAGAATGCCCGGCAGGGCAGAGGGTATCACGACTTTGAGCATCGTTTCCAACTTCGTTGCGCCAAGCGCCAGCGATCCCTCGCGAAACTCCCTGGGCACGGCAGCCAGCCCTTCTTCTGTGGAGACAATGACCACCGGTACCGTGAGCAAGGCCAGGGTCAGTGACGCCCACAGAATGCCGCCGGTGCCGAACGTCGGCGCCGGAAGCCGTTCGGGAAAAAAGAGGGTGTCGAGAGTTCCGCCGATGGCGTAAATGAAAAAGCCTAGTCCGAACACACCGAAGACAATAGAGGGTACGCCTGCAAGATTGTTGACGGCAATTCTCACAAGCCGAACCATGGCGCCCTGTCTGGCATATTCCCGCAGATAGAGCGCAGCGAGCACGCCAAAGGGAACGACGATGAGGCTCATGATGATGACCATCATCACGGTGCCGAAAATAGCCGGGAAAATGCCGCCTTCAGTGTTGGCTTCTCTAGGCTCGGTGCTGAGGACAGCCCACACATTGGTGAGATAGATCCAGCTCTTGTGCAACAAGCCCATCTCGTTCGGACGTAGAGCGCGAATGATCTGCCCAACGGGAATCTGCTTTTCTCGTCCGTTCGCATCCACCATGACGACGGAATACTCATCGAATTGTGCGCGAAGCGCTTCCAATTCGATGGTTTTTCCCTGGTAACGGGATTCAGCGGCTACAACCTGAGCGTTGAGATCATCGATGTGCCCTTTCCCCCTCGTATCTGGCGCAGAGGAATTGCCAATGTCGAACGCACGGATTTTCAACCTGGCCTGCTCGATATCTGCGTTGATAGAACCGATTTCATTTTTTTCGATCTTGGTGATCTGTTGATGAAGATCGTTGGCGGTATTGATAAGTGGAGCCAAGGCAATCCACCCAGCCTCATTCCCCTCTGCCAGAAGCGTCTCTCCTTTGTAGAGAGCCTTGATCCTGGCATACATGTTGCCCCATTCGCGACGTTCTAGGAGCACAATATCTGTCGGATACATTTCTGACACAATCTGATCGTCGTTGACCCATTTGAAATCGAGCCCGTATATATCGCGGTTCCCGATCTTTACCCGTATGCGCCCCTTTCCTTCAGGGCGATCCGGGGTGACGGAGCGAGGGATGATTTCGCGGCCGGCCAGTTGCCCCGTCACATGCTGTGTATCTTTCAGGGTAAGTTCAACAATATCTGAGATCCAAAAGTAGGCTAAACCATTGATCATGATCAACAACAACAGCCCAAAGACCATGAGCAGGGAAACCGAAACGCCGGCGGCGCATCCCCAGATAAAGACGTTGCCGGAGGCGAGGAATTTCTTGAATTGAGTAGGCATTAATATTGACTGTATTTCGTTCGTAAGCGTTGCCTGACGATTTCCGCTACTGTGTTGATGAGAAACGTAAACACAAATAAGAGCATCGCCGCCAAGAATAAGATGCGGTAGAGTGTGCCTCCATGAGGGGCCTCTGGAATTTCCACGGCGATATTGGCCGATAACGTGCGAAAGCCATTGAACAGGCTCCAATCCATAATGGGAGTGTTTCCTGTGGCCATAAGGACAATCATGGTTTCTCCAATAGCCCGGCCAAAACCGATCATCGACGCAGAGAAGATCCCGGGGCTAGCCGAGATGAGTACGAGCTTGACCAAGGTCTGCCAGCGGGTGGCTCCCAGCGCAAGCGATCCTGCAATCAAATGCCGCGGGACGTTGGATAGAGCTTCCTCTGAAATACTGAAGATAATCGGAACGATGGCAAAGCCCATCGCAAACCCCACCACAAGGGCATTTCGTTGGTCATATCTCAGACCCCAATGGGTGGCAAACCAGGATTTATAATCCGCTCCGAACAGGAACGACTCGATCTGCTGGTTCAATCCCAGACAGATCCAGACGGAACAGATGACGACAGGAATCAGGACAAACGATTCTATCCCAGGGCGAAGGTGGCGAACGATTGCGGCTGGGAGATATTGCCAAAGAACCGCCGTCACTACGACAGACAGGGGCACAACCACCGTCATTGCGACTATCGCGGGAAACATCCGTTCGAGCATAGGCGCGAGCCACAAACCTGCCAGGAATCCCAGAATGACGGTCGGGAGCGCCGCCATGATCTCGATGGTCGGTTTGATCTTGGCTCGAAGATTTGGATGCATGAACATCGACGTATAAATGGCGCCTAACAGGGCCAGAGGCACGGCGAGCAGCATGGCGTACAATGTCCCTTTCAACGTGCCGAAGATCAGTGGAATGAGGCCGAACTTCGCCTCAAAGTCATCAGCGCCACTGGAGGATTGCCACACATGTTCCGGCTTCTCATAGCCTTCATACCAGACTGGCTTGAACAGGGTGGCGAATGTGGCCTCAGGGTGAGGGTTGCGAATCGCATAGGTGAGCAATTCTCCCTGGTCGGTGAGGGCTACGGCTCCATCAGCTTTGGGAGAAAATGTCAGGGTGCGAATCGCCTGCTGGTTTCCCTGAAGCTTCAACAAAGTCTGTGAGGAAGTGGAGTAGTGGACAAAAAGATTGCCTTGCATATCGCCGGTGATGAATCCTTTGTCGCGAAGCGAGGGAGAGATCGCGGTGACGGAAGATGGATGCGCGTCGAACTGATGAATCAAGCGAAAGCGAGTCGTCGAGCTTTCTTGAGCCTGACGCACCGGCATCCAGACTGAGACATCGCCGGCGCTGCTGCCGATGGCCAGTGAGCGGTCTCCAATCAAGTAGGAGAGGGCGGTGACTGAAGTGCCGGGTGGAGCCACGGATATGGTTTCAAGCAAACTCGGCTGGGTGCCCTCTCGTACCTCATAGTGGTAGAGGTTCCCGGCAGCCGTTCCAATCGACAGTGTTTCGCCGCGGCTATCAAAGATCACGGCCGTCACTGACTCAGTGCCATGGCCCGTCAGCGCAACCGGAGTATTGTCAGATGCCACGGCGGTATACCACAGGCGTCCACGATCCGTCAGGGCTGCAGTGAGTGTCCCTCGCTCCGTCGGCTGGTAGGCCAACCGAATAATTGGCTCTTTGGAGGAAGCCAATTGCACTGGAGTGCCAAGGGTGACTGTTGGAACAATGAGGCGCACCCCCTCTTCGTATCCAACGGTGAACTCAATCGTCACAGGAATGATGCGGCCATCGTCCGTGCCGAAGGCTAAGCGATTGCCGATCCCGACCGCGCGAGCAATGGCGGTGACGTGAATCTTGGCTAACTCCGGAGGAAGGTCAAGGGTGATGGGTGCGCCGGATTGCACATTGAAGAAGCGAATCTGGCGATTCTGATCCAGCCGTGAGTTGATAGATAATCTCACGATATTCATCCATGCCGACCAGGCTGGATTGCGGGAGGACTACGGATGGAGGAGCGCCGGTAACGTGACCGATCTGGGTCCCTTGTGGAGGGAAAAACACGGGGACCACTTCTTTTACCAGGAAAATAAAAATGCAAATAATGCTCAGGATGACGGCGATCCCACCCATGGTGATGATTGCATGAGCAAGCCGATCGAAAATGCGGCGTCTTTTCACACTGGCTGAGTGGTGCGAGATCTGCGGCAGGGGCGTATGGCTATACGCCCCTGCCGCGGGGGAGGGGGCTAGAGCGGGGTCGCCGTCGTTACTCAAGCTTCTTGAGTTCCTTCTCGACTGCGTCGGCCTTCAGCGGGAAAAACCCGTCCTTGACCACCACTTGCTGGCCTTCTTTACTGTAGATAAATTTGATGAATTCTCCGACTATCGGATCCAACGGTTTATTGGGCGCCTTGTTGACATAGAGGTAGAGGTGGCGCCAGAGCGGATAGGACCCATTGTCCGCGTTTTGTTGGCTGGCTTCTTTGAACGGCCCACCCTCTTTCTCCGAAAGCGGAACGGCGCGCACGTTCGATGTGAGGTAGCCAATACCGCTATAGCCGATGCCGGCTTGGTCTTCGCTCACGCTTTGGACCACAGAGGCTGACCCTGGCTGTTCTTTGACTTCGTCCTTAAAATCGCCGTTCTTGAGCGCATGGTCCTTGAAAAATCCATAGGTGCCGGAGGCAGAGTTCCGTCCATAGATACTGATAGGATCGTTGCCCAGGCCTCCTTCCACACCGGCCTGTTTCCAGAGCTGAATGTTCTCATTGTGGCCCCAGCGACGGCTCTTCGAAAAGATCGCATCGACTTGTGCCATCGTGAGTCCCTTGACCGAATTGTCCTTATTGACATAGACGGCGAGCGCGTCGATGGCGACTGGGAACGCAGTGGGTTTATATCTGAATTTTCTTTCGAAGGCATCCAGCTCGGTATTCTTCATCGTGCGGGACATCGGGCCAAGCTGCGCGGTGCCTTCGATCAAGGCCGGAGGAGCCGTGCTCGAGCCTTTGCCCTCGATTTGGAGTTTTACATTGGGGTATTGTTTGCGAAATCCTTCAGCCCAGAGGGTCATGAGATTGTTGAGCGTATCCGAGCCGATGCTGTTGACATTACCTGATACCCCGCTGACTTTGATGTAGCCTTTCAAGGCAGGGTCGAGCACGATCGCGTTATCTGCATAGGCAGATGGGAGACCGAAGACAAGCATCCCAAGAAGGACGAGGCACCACAGACTGGACCTGGCAGCTGATATTTTCATTGAAGCTCCTTTCGATCATTTTTCATAAGGATGGTCGAGTTCTGTTACCAGGGCATTACGCGAATGTTACAACGGTGTTAACTCCCCGCAATATTTCGATAGAATACAAGTGATCAAACCGGAGGGGCGGGCCGTCTGCCGCCCGTCCACAAAGGCAGCCGTTCATAATTCCACTGCATCAGTATCGGCTTTAGCCTGGAGCCATTCTTCTTAGGTGATCCGGCATTTTCGTAGAGAATGTCCTCAAGTTTTCCGTGGGCATTATTGGCCTGGATGATCAACCCAGGGCCGATCACGCAGGCGATGGTCGCGAACCACGGCCGTCTCATTCGAATACCTCCTTTTCCTCTTGTTGGGGCTACCGATTTGCCTGGCTGACCTGAAGGGTAGCCCCAATAGATTAAGAAGAGATGACAGGGGTATTACAGAATTGTTAAGTTTGCGGGCAGATTCAACAAAAAATCTTCGGGCAAGCGCATAACAGGATGCGGGAACACTCAGTGGGCAGCCGGACTGTCATTGCCATGACAGTATCTGAGCCGATCGGTACCGTCGTGCTGCATGTGGAATCAAAACCAAGGCTGTAAAACGAATTAGGGGGTAGCCTGTTTACGAGAGGGCTTCGGTCCTGATGAAGGCTTCACGGGTCCCGGCTTTTTCTCGTTGCGAAGTCCCTCGAAGTCAGCTTTGAGTTTCTCGATCGTGTCTGATTGGTCTTTCAATTGAGAACGCAGATCGAGATTGGCGTTGGTGAGATCGCGCATTTGCAAACGAAGGTCATTCACGGATTCTGGCGCGTTCGTTGCTGCGGTGTCGGATTTCAACGACGGCTGTGGAACCGCAGGCGTTGCGACCTGGGGGTGGGATGAACCCGTTGCTGCTTGGGGCATCCTCTGTCCTGCCAGGACGTCTACCGGTGTAAGCGAGATGTGAACCTTTTCGAACGCATTCCAGTGCGGCTCCTTCTTCTCAGGCACAGTGGCGGCCCTGGCTGATCCGACTACCCAAAGTTTCATGCCTTTGGTGTCACGCGGATCTCGCGTCTCGCCCCCTCCTGGGTCAGCCTGTAAAAAGGCGTAGTGATCCGTGAGGACCACATGCAGGTAGTCGTCTCGGAAAAATAGGCTCCCGGAGGTGCGGTCCGTGTCGTACGGTGCATCTGGATTTTGGATGACAAAGAAGACACGTTCGCGTGGGGTTGCTGCATGGAGTGCTGCGGCGAGTGGCTCAGCCAGCTCGGCACGTTCCGCCTCGGTAAACAACGGCTTCGGCTGAGGGGCAGTAAGTAATCCAAGTATTGTCCCGCTCCATCCCGACACTTCAAGCGAACCGATAAGTGAGCGGATCTCTCGCGGTGTGAGATCTGCCGGGTGTCTGTTCCTCACCGGGGAAGAGCCATCATCATTCGTCGACAAATCAGTCACGATGCCGACCTGAATACCTGAGGCCTCATAGAGGATGCGTTGCTGACTAGTTGCTCCGCAGCCTATCAGGACCAACAGACAAGACAAACCAAGCAGGAGTCCAGCCACGGTCCTTCCACTGTTTGCAATGCACCCTCGCCCTTTCAGCCATGAGAGGGCACAAGGAAATGACGTATGGGTAGACCTTCGCACTCTTTCCACCTCTTGAACCAGGGGAATAGCACAGGCTGTGAACTGCGTTTCAATGTTGGAAGGATAGGGGTTTATTTGCATGCGAATTGGATTGCCCAGCGTTTTTCTCGTGACACCTGCCCATCACGGGATAACTGTCCCATCCACGCTCTATCGACAGCTTGGTCGACATTAGGAACTTCTCCCTGACGAGAGATGCGGTAACCGGCTGGGCATTTTTCCTCAAGAAGGAGGAGTGCATCTTGTCGCTCTGGCGAGGTCAGCACATCTTGTTCCTCAATGTATGAATAGAGGACTGTTCCTCCCGTAGCCGTTTCATTGACAAGTTGAGCGTTAGATGCACAGCTTGCGAGAGTGAACGAAAAAACAGTAAGCACGATCAGCCTGCTCCCCAACGATGGGGCATGAGTGTCAGACCCTTGGTGTGCCTGAGCTAGCGAAGCCCTCTCGCGTTGCAGATTTGCAACCCGAGCGCCGAGCTGCAAAGGCGATACAACGTTGTCCTTTCGCGGATAATATTCTTCGCTCATACAAGGGGACAGTGAAAGGTGAATTCTTTTTGCCTATCCAAGGGAACTTGTCCATTATAATCAACCCAGATGTATGCCGCCACCTCCCCATCGTCCATCGTTTCTTTGTCTGGTTGAATTCGAATGCCGCCTATTGGTAACGGACTTGAAATTGCGCCAGAAAGACATTCTGTGCAAAGGCATCGGTATTGGGGACCGTAGTACCAGGGCCAGTTCCCTGATGGTGGCGGAATTCGTAATCGATCGAGATTTTGCTCTGGATCTTGGGCGGAAGATTCTCAAAGTAGTAGTTGAATCCCACGATGGTGCGCGTGTACATGTCATTGCTCATCGTGGTACTGGGATCGAACTGTTCATACATCACCACCGGCTCAAAGTTCTGGAGAGGCCCATCCGAAATAAAGTACTTTCCGAGTACATACCATGTCCGCCGTTGAACACCCGGGGCTCCGTTTCCGCCGCACTGGGCCACGTTAAGACAGGCTCCTTGAGCTGGGGTGCCGACAGTGGTTTGATTGGCTCCGTCATGCCCTTGCCACCACTCGCCCTGCACCATCAATCCCGGGAGGTAGCGAGATGTATAGCGGGCATCGATCCCGTATCGGTCAAATGATCCTTTTCCACGTCCATTAATTTCGGTATTGGTATTATTGCTCTCGCCTGCCAGCATCGTAAAACTGACAAACGAAATATCCGTTACGAGAAAACGGACCCGTCCGTAGCCGACTTTGGGGCCATTAGCTCCCACGGAGTTGGCCTGGAAGTTATTGTTATTCATGATCCCGACCACGTAGTCCAACTTGTGGAATAGGGTGCCTCTGACATCGGCAAAATAATCGCGCTCTTGAATGAAGTCGATCGTGCCGACAGTGCTATTCGACCCGTTTCGATTTACTGTGCCGCTGCCGACCGAGTTCAGGTAGGGTGAACTGACCACATCGCGGAGACCGCCGGATTGTTCGGTGAAAATGCCGAAGGGCATACGAAACACACCCATCCGAATGACGTTGAGATTAGGCGCGATGCTAGGCATCGGTCTGAAATCGATATAGGCTTCACGGAACATCGTGGTCGTAGCCCCAGTTCCCGGTGCCTGAGAGTTACAGGGCGACGTCGTCAAACAGCCCGGTGTGTTGTTGGTCAGGTTGTTACTCTGCATTTCCAACAAGGTGTGCCATTTTGGGATGTATTCGTTGACTTTTCCGTACATGAGTATTTCGGACCGCCGGATCGAGAGGTTATCCTGGCTTTTGCCCTCGGCGACATGGGCATCCTGGTGCGTGTAGAGAAACTGCAACGCGTTCATTCCGATGTTAAACTTGCCGCTCAGCGACGGAAGCCTTTCGATCTTGGCTTTCCACTCCTCGACCATGCCCAAGCGCGAATCGAGATTCATGACGGGATCCGGTACGGACGTAGAGGAGCTAGGCGCCTGTGCCCCTTGTACTCCCTGTCCTGCTTTTTCACGATCGGCTTGAAGTTTGAGCCATTCTTCCTTGGTGATCTGCCCTTTCTCATAGAGAAGGTCCTCAAGGCCGGCTTGAGCAATTTCGGCCTGAACAATACACCCAAGGCTGAAAACGCAGGCGATGGTTGCGAGCCACAGTCGTGTCATTCTAATACCTCCATCATGATAGTCTTTCCCTCTCCGAGGCCTTCGAAGAGAGGCCTCGTGAAATACGCTTCAGGTTGCCGCCGGCAGCCTGGGGCACCCACTTCTCAGCAGTGACCTGCTTGAATAGCTTGTTCCCACTCCCGTTACTTCTTAGCGCCGCAGTAGGTCTTTTCCGGAAGGGGTGAAAAGCCTCCTCCAACATCTTCTTTAAATTCGGCGATTTCGGCCCCGCCTGTCTGCCACACATGGATGCAGTCCGCGATTAAGAAGGGTTCGGTTTTGGGTATGCCGTTCACCAGGACCGGCCGTCTGCTCGTGGTCGTGCCCACAACGATGAACCGGTTCCCCTTCATCAGATCAAGCGCTTCAATCTCTCCTGGATAGAGAAAGGCGAATTCATGGTCTCCGGTTTTCTTGACATCTTCCGTGGGGCCATAGATGGGATGGCTCACGATGGGAAGATGTTCCGCGACAATCGTGATGCCCTTGCCGTTTTTGGTCGCTTGGACGATCCGGCCTCCCAGCTGGACTTTGATCCCTGCATCGGATTTCCCTGATTCATTCGTAGGACCAGCGTCACGCCACGCCTCAAATTGAAAGATCGGAGAGACCTTTTCCATGACTTCTGGCGGAAAAGGTGTGTCAGCAGCACATCCGGACAGCAGCGTGCACACTGTCAGAGTCGTGAGCGTTATGAGATGCGTAAGATTCATGAGGCTAACTCCTTATTGGGTGAATGGTTGGCAATGTTTGAACTCACCATGGGTATTGAAGGATGCATTGAGCGGTAACCGCCTACTCATGAGGTGATCTTCAAAACCAATCCTGAATGGTTTTCCTGGCATCATTTGCTGAGTGCTTTCTGTATGCGCACCTGGCAATCTCGATCCGAATCACATGCCCTCTATAGCAAAGGAACATAGGGCACGCATGTTATGAGGCTGCTAACAGGGTGTTACCGGCGTGTTAAATTATTAACGTTGTGTAAAATTGTTACGAGGCGATCTGCTTGCGAGAGGGCTGAGGCTTGGCAGGCTGTGGAAAAACTATTGTGGCATGGAGGAGATTCAACGATCGCATGTTTGAGACAAGCCCAGTCCGTCTGGCTCGTTTCATTCAAGCAAATTACCAAACAAACTAAACAGACCAGACAAACCAAATGAACCAGAGAGGCTAAAGGACGCGGTAGTACTGCACCGTACTCATTCCTGTAGTCGGGTCGCGTTGGAGCACCACGACCGCATTTCTGGTCACTTCGTTCACCGTCACAGTCAGGCGGGCCAAGAACAGGTTGCTCTGGACGTCGTACAGGTTTTGGGTACGGAGCACCTTTCCAATATCCTCAAAACTACTCACACGATCTAACTCTTGAATGGTTTTGTATGGGCGAGATTGAATAATGTCCGCAGCCACGCTTTGCGTGATGCCAGGATCGAGAGCCTGAATTACGAGGGGATCGGCGGTGTTTAGATTCACCTTGCTTTGACCTTCGGGTGGATAGACGGTCACTAGTTTCGCAAGCTTTGCCATGATCTCGGGCGTCATTCCCTTAATCAAGCGCAACTCCAAGAGGGTCTGCAGAGGCGCATTGGCCGCTCGGTAGGAGGGACGCAGCGTTTGATAGTAAATGCTCTCTGCCCCGGCAGGTTCCGGATTCTCGTCCTGATCCACCCAGTCGACGATGGCATCCACCAGATCGGGATTGATCTGTACAAGCTCGAAGAGTCGCTTGACCCTCCCGATCTTGGCTTTCTTGATAATGGGGTTTCCGCTCACTGCCAGATCGTTCAAGTTCAGTTTGCTCCGTTCATCCTCGATCTTCGCGTTCAGCAATCCGTCGCCGATGGCATAATTTGTGATGGGAAAAGCCCACAAGTCGGTGAGGGCATCGAAGGGCTGGCCCGCTTGTTTGTCTTTCAAGAAGTCTTGCTGCAAGACGCCACGGGCTGCCTGCACTGATGCGCGCGCAAGCACGGTCGCTTTGAAGTTGTCGCGGAAGGCCGCGGCGTCGCGGTATTCCCGTCTCGCCTCAGCATCGAATTCGAGAATCAGCGCAACCAGGAGGGTGAGGACCAGGAGGGTGAGGAGGAGGGCGATTCCCCGTTCATCAGGCCTTCGCATAGGTCACAATTTTCAGTGTCGCGTCGAGGTTGACCGGATTATCGTATTTGGGTTTCATTTGCAGATGGTGGACCTGGACGTCATAGGGCGCCTTTTCGATAGCCAGCAGCAGCGCGAGGAGTTGTGGAAGGGTTACGCCGTCCAGTCGAAGGTCGACGGAAGTCTCTTGGTAGCCTTGGACAACAATGGGGGCTTGCGGCTGCATGCCGACGATACGATCGCGAATCTGCGCGCTCGTCGTCGCTTCTTCCATAAAGGCCAGCAGCGAGAACTGGGCCGGCGGGATTGGCATACGCTGTTCGAGCTTGGCGACGCGCGCCTGCTTGACGACATAGTCTTGCGCGACAAGCGCAAGTTCTTGACTGTCCTTTGCTTTCCGTTTCGCCTGGCGATCGAGCTTGTCGATCGACGTCATGAGCGGATCGACGATCAGCAAAAAAACAAGCGCGACTGCGACCACGCCTCCGCCTGCAGCCACGATGATGCGCTCGCGCTGTGAGAAATGCTGCCAGCGTTCTTTCAGCATCTGCATCATGGCTGTTGCACCATATAGGTCAGACGAAACACGACTTGGTTTGGCACAGCCCCGACGCGGGTATCGCTGATGGAGACGTCTTGAAAGGTTTCGTCCGCCACGAAAGCCTGTTTGATTTTCTCGACCGCATCGAAGGTTGTGGTTTCCCCCTCCAAATGGACGCTGGTCCCATCGATCGTCAGATCCCGTACTTTCAACGGTACGCCTGGCGGCACATGTTTCACCAGTTCTGCAAGACCGGCAAGGACGTTGTAGCCTCTGCCGTCGACAATCGAGAGGCCTTTCTCCAGCTGTGAGACACGATACCGGGCCTGGTCGAGCTCCTCCCCTGGACTTGCGCCTGGACCGAATGTTTGTTCGTATTGCGCCTGGAGCCCGCTCTTGAGGTTCTTGACCGTCGAATCCTTGAGGATGACGCGTACCGAGAGATCTAGGAGTCCTAGAACAGCCAGGATGAGTCCACCCCATAGGGCCAGTCGGCGATCCTGTTTCGAGACATCCGTCGTGGCGGATGCGGCATCGGTCCCTGATTTGAAGTCGAGCGCGAGTCCTGATCCCGCCAACCTCGACTTCCAGCGGGGCCGGACGATGTTCGGATGGATTGCCAATCCGAACGCAATGGAAAACGCGCGGGGACAGCTCGACCCAAATCCTTGCCGTGGGCCGACCGGGAGTAAGCCCAGTTGATGCGCCATATGTCCGCTCAACTCTCTGAGCTTAGAACCGCCGCCCGATACCCAGCAATGAGTCAGCCGTTGATGGACCGTCCCTTCGTAGGCATGGAGGGAGACGCGTAGCTCTTTGAGGACCGGTTCGAGCCAGGCATCGACTTCCTGTACGGCCATGGCCCGTTTCCGTCGTTCCGCTTCTGCGAAGCTGCAGGCATGGCGAACGGCGAGCGCAAGGGTGAGATGATTCCCGCCCCAGAGCACGGTCCGTAACAAAACCGGACGGCCTTCATGCACCAGGCACAAGGTGGTCTTCGAGGCTCCGACATCGATGATCGCCATGTCGCCGGGAACCTGGGCCCCTTCCTCTTTCAAAAACTGGCTGACAGAAAACAAGGCCATGCCATCGATCGTGATCGCCGAGGGATTCAGGTCGGCGGCGGCCATAAACCCTAAATGTTCGGCAATTTTTGTTTTGGGCGCTGCGGTGACGAGGACATCGGACCCGGTAGTTTTCGCGGCTCCATCCTGAGAATCTCGCGCCGGCAATAGCAGGCTGCCGATAGTGACGTCCTCCAGGGGCATGGGAATCAGGTTTTCCATTTCGAACGGAACGACCTGCGCCAGCTTGGAAGCATCGCGAAAGGGGAAGGAGAGGGTTCTGATAAACACATCCTGGCAGGGGAGTGCTGTGACAATCTCTCCACTGCCATACAAACCATGCTGCCAGAGGAAATTTCTAAGCATGGCCGTTCGCTGCGCCGGTTCCGTGTGTCTCTGCCCCCCATGAGGCATAGGCTGGTGAAAATATTCCACCGATTCACGCCCGGTCAGGCGTCGGCGAAACCGCACAGCCTTAAAGGCTGTCTGTCCAATATCGAGCCCGACACATTCAGCAATCATTAACAGCCCTGTTTGCGCGCCCAGTTTGTTTGGTTCATCTGGTTTGTTTTGTTTATTTGGTTGTTCTGATCGGTATCATTGAACCAAATAAACGAGACAAACCAAATAAACCAAATAACGTTTTTCTTCCGCTAGAACGCCACTCGCGCGGTCATCATGGGTCCCACCAGCTTGAAGGTCAAGGGGGTGCCGGGCTGAAAAGGCGGCAATGAGAGGCTCGCCGCTTTTTGGGCAAACCCGGCGCCAGGAACCACGGTGACGGTGAGATCGAGAAGGCTCTGCTGCACCGGTTGCTGCAATGTTACGCGCCCCTGAGCCGTAAACGATCCATCTATACCGTCCCCCTTCAATTCCGTCACGTCGCATGCGCCGTCGCGGCAGGTGAGCGAAGCTTGGATCCGATCGAACGACAGTGAGGGGATCGAAGCGGCGCCGGCAACGATCCGCTCAACGACGAGATCCTTGACTTCAACCTTCACGGTTCCTTCCCCTTTGAGAGCAGCAGCGGTGCCTTGCGCGCTGTTCCATCGATGCATGAAATCTCCCTGGACTGTCCCCCGGCTCACATAGGGTTTCAAGATTGCCGCAAGATCCATCTGCTGGAGATGGCCATCGACGGCAACAGAACCAAGTAGGGACCAGGAGGCTGCATTCAGAGATCCCGTGGCTCGCCCAGCCCCCGCTTGCGCTGCTCCCGGCAGCTGGACGGCGTAGTCTATCACCAGTCGCCCTAACAATGCCTGAAAGACCCCCACGGTTGCCCGCGCGGCTTCAACGGGAATTGTCCCGATCGTCGGTCCCGCAAGGACGAGATTGCGCCATTCAATGGCTGCGGGAAGTCCTACCGACCAATCGGCGGCACGCACCTCCCACCCACTCGCCCGATTGAGTTCGGTCAACAGACGGTTCTGGAGCGGGCCATAAGGAAAGGTCAGAACTAGAAATACGATGAAGCAGGCCAGCAATGCCAGTCCCCATCCGAGGGGGGCCTTCAGCTTCAGTGCCACAGGCAAGGCAATGGGCCAGGTCATCATGAGGCCCCTACCGATACCCATTGGCGGACAGTCTGAAGTTCCGCTTTCTCTTGGAGCAATGTCAGTTCAAGTAAGATCGCCTTGGGAGACTCGGTTCCACGGCCAGTCCATTCATCCAGCCAGAGCTTGCTCCTGCCATCGTAATAGCGCACGTTGAAGCCTTTGACTTTCGTGGCCAGCTCGACTAACTCGACTGATTCGTCTGTCAGACCGTAGAGGTTCCTGCGCACGAATCGAAGGAGCCTATCGCCTTCTCTGGTATAGACGATCCGAACCAGCTCGGTATCTTTGCTCGACTCCGCCCCTCGAAACTGGCCCATCGTGAGAAAGGCTAGCGAATCGGCAGGCCGACCATCTATCAGGCCGTTGATCCCCATCCAGGGACCGATTTCTCGGCTTTCGCTGACAGATAGCTCATCGGCCATGACGCGCAAGGTACTGCGAACGATCTGTTCATTGGCCGAGTTTGCCCTGGCCGTCTCGATCGCGCTCATCGTCACATAGAGGGATCCAAAGACCAAGGTGGCCATCATGGCGACCAGAGAGACCGCCAACAGGATCTCGACCAGGGTAAAGCCGTCTTCAGGGTGTTGTCGAAACGACATAGGTGCTGACCTCAACCATTTCATCCGTTTTTCCCCGGGGCCACAGAACCTGAATCTTGATTTCCCGCACGGTCGGCAACTGCGTAGGGGATACGATCCGCTTCCAACGATAATTCGCGGGGCGATTCGTAATGTCGGCAGTGGGCAGTGATCCGAATGGGGTCGCAAGGAATTCTCCGCCTGTTTCACCGATGGGTAACTGCGTTCCCAGTTCCGTCTCGACCAACTTTTCCTGCGCGAGGATCGTGGCAGTCATAAGTTCCTTGGCTCTGGCATGGAGGTCGAGATCCCAATTGCGAAGGCCCAATAAGATCGGCAGCGCGAGCGCGAGTATGCCGAGCGCAATCAAGACTTCCAATAAAGTGAAACCCCGTTCATTGCCCATAGAATTTCCGTCTGCGATGATACAGTTTTTCAACGTCGGCGTAATTACGGGCCCGTCGTCGCTGTCTTGAGCAACGGTTTCACACGTTCGAGAATGACTAGTGGCTTTGGAGGCTCAATTCGCTCGTCGCTCATGCGGATCGCGCCTGTCACCGGCTCGATGGCAATGGCCAGAATATTGTTCTTTGCATCCATCATATGCATCGTCATTGGATCGATCCTTCCCGTAGGGTAAAAGGATAGATCGACCCGACCGGACTCTTTCTTTCCCTGATTCAGCAGAACGTCTGAAACGCGAATTGTGGCCGGGAAGTTCAACGGGGTGGCCCAGGCGGGATCGATCGGTGCCTTTTCTTGATTCCCATCCAGAATCATCGGCCAGTACAGCCCTCGATCCAGATCAACGTACAAACGCACCGTTTTCTGGCTCGACATGGCCAGGCTCTGGAGGGATCGCACAGTTCCGACCATTCGACGTCCGACAGAGCTCAGATTTTCATCAAGCGAAATTCGAGGCAGGATGATGCCTAGTAGACCAACGAGCAAGAACAGCACAATGATGATTTCTAGAATAGTAAATCCGCTTGGAGAGCGTAAGGCGTGAGGCGTAAGGCGTGAGGCGCGGGGAGACGGCTTCTGCGTCTCCCATATCCGTAACCCTGTACCCCTTACCCCCTTTACCCCTTGCCTCACTGTTTAGTCCTTGTCCAGATTCCAATTGGCGATATCGGCATTGATCCCTTCGCCTCCTACTTCACCGTCCGTTCCAAGGGAGATCAGTTCATAGTCGCCCTTGGGACTGGGACTCAGATACTTGTAGGGGTTTGCCCAGGGATCTTCCGGAAGTTTTGGAATATATCCGCCGATCTTCCATTTTTTCGGGATCACGCCGACGGAGGGTTTTTCTACCAAGGCCTTCAATCCCTGTTCAGTCGAGGGAAAGACACCGTTGTCGAGCTTATAGAGCTGTAAAGCTCCTTCGAGGTTGCGGATCTGAACCTTGGCCGCTGTACGCTTGGCGTCATCGGTCCGTCCCATGATGCGAGGGACAACCAAGGCGGCAAGAATCGCGAGAATGGCCACCACGACCATGATCTCGATGAACGTAAAACCACGTCCATTGTGGAGAATGCGGCGTGAGGGGTGAAGGGTGAAGGGTGAGGTGAAGGGACAAAGCAGCCAATGTCCCTCGTTCCCTACTGTCTGCTGAAGTTTGACCTGTTCCCGAACACTCATCGAACACCTCCCGTTAGACTCACACGTACCACTGCGCTAGCGCACCATTTGTCCCATTTCGAAAATAGGCAGCAATATGGCTACTACAATGAAGAACACCAAGACACCCATGACCAAGATCATGATGGGTTCCAGTAATGATGTGAACCGCGTGATGACCCGATCCACTTCTCCATCATAAATTTGTCCGATTCGACGGAGCATCTCTTCCATCTCACCGCTGCGTTCACCGACTGCAATCATGTGGGTCACCAGCGCGGGAAATTCTCCGCTGCGCTTCAATGGCTCAGCAATCGTTTCCCCTTCGCGTATATTCTGCCTGGCTCCCTCGACCGCATGTTCCAATACGCGATTACTCATCACGCGCTTCGCGACGTCCATGGCATCTAACAGCTGTACGCCGCTGGCCAGCATGGTGGCCAGCGTGCTGGTGAGCCGCGAGATGGCGACCATACGGGCAACCTCGCCTATGAGTGGAATCTTCAGCAGCCATCGGTCGGCCTTGAGCTGTCCCGCTTCCGTCTTCATCGTCCGGCGCACCGCCCACACAGTCAAACCCACTCCACCAAGAATCAACGCCCAGTAGTCTGCAAGAAAATGACTGATGCTCATCAGCACGACGGTAGGCCAGGGAAGGGCCTGCTTCAAACTCGTAAAGACGGCGGTAATTTTCGGCACGACAAAGGCCATGAGGAAAAAGAGCACCGAGGCACCGACGATCAACATAAGGGCCGGATAGAGGATGGCATTCGTTACTTTATGTTTGAGCGCCAACTGCTTTTCCAGAAACTCCGCAAGGCGGAATAGGATCTGGTCCAACGCCCCGCTGGCTTCACCGGCCCGTACCATGTGCACATAAATCTGGGAGAACTCGCGCGGATAGCGTTCCAGTACTGCGCTATAGGACGCGCCTCCACGGATTTCTTCGCGAATATCGGCCATGAGGCTCTTCACGGTTTTTTTCTCGGTTTGCTCGACCATCACCCCGAGCGCCTCGACCAGGGGCAGTCCTGCGACCAGTAATGTCGCCAATTGTCGGGTCATCATCGCCACGTCGGTTGTGCTGAGGGCAGGGGAGCGACCGATTCCTGCGGAGGATTTTCCAGGTGAACCTGCTTTGGAACCAGCCGAGCCAGAGCTCTGTTCCACCATATCGGTGGGGAACACGCCGACCTTCCGCAGTTTCACGCGCGCAACCTTCGGGCTCTCGGCATCGATGATGCCGGTTGCGGCTCCGCCGTCGTTCCGATAGCCTTTATAGTAATAGACCGGCATTTGCTAAATCTCGACTTCCTGTTGGGTAATCCGCATCAATTCTTCGGTCGTCGTGACCCCGTGAAACACTTTCTCTGCGCCTTCATCCTTCAACGTGATCATCCCTTTCGCCATCGCCGCTTGACGAATCGATGCCGAGTCCGCCTTGTTGCCGATGAGGCGGCGCATCTCGTCGTCCAACACAAGGAGTTCAAAGATTCCGGTCCGGCCTCGATATCCGGTTTGGGCACAGGCTGGGCACCCGACTCCACGATAGAATGTGGGACGCACCCTCGGCGGGACGATACCGAGCCTGATCAGTTCTTCATCTGCCGGGTGATAGGGTTGCTTGCAGTCCGAACAGACCTGGCGCAGCAATCGTTGCGCTAAGACTCCCACCACCGAGGAAGCGACCAGAAACGGTTCGATCCCCATGTCGATCAATCTGGTCGCCGCGCTCGCGGCATCGTTGGTGTGGAGCGTGGAGAAGACCAAATGCCCCGTGAGTGAAGCATGAATGGCAATTTCGGCGGTTTCACGATCGCGGATTTCGCCGATCATGATGACATCGGGATCTTGTCTGAGGATCGACCGCAGCCCCGCGGCAAACGTCAGGTTGATCTTGGGATTCACCTGCATCTGGCCCACGCCGAGCAGCTGGTATTCCACCGGATCCTCGACAGTGATGATGTTCTTGTCCGGCGCATTGATGTGCGTCAAGGCCGCATAGAGCGTCGTCGTCTTCCCGCTCCCGGTCGGCCCGGTTACGAGAATGATGCCGTGCGACAACTGGATCAGTTGCAGGATGATCCCCAACCGATCCTGCGAAAACCCCATCTCCTGCAGATTCAGTAAACGGTTTTCTTTTTCCAACAGACGCAGGACCACCCGTTCGCCATGGGAGGTCGGCAGCACCGAGACACGCAAATCGACGTCCTTGCCAGCCGTCCTGATCCGAAACCGGCCGTCCTGCGGCAATCGCTTCTCCGCAATGTTCAGACTCGCCATGATTTTCAGCCGCGCGATAATACTGGCCTGGAGATGTTTAGGGGGGGTCAAGACGGGATAGAGGACCCCGTCAATGCGATACCGCACGACTAGTCCACGCTCGAACGATTCGAAATGAATATCGCTTGCTCGCTGCCTGACCGCTTGGAAGAGCACGGAATTGACTAACCGAATGATGGGGGCTTCATCCGTGGCATCGAGGAGGTCTTGCGGTTCATCCAACTCATGAGCGATCTGATCCAGACTCTCACTGGCCGCAATATCCTCCATCACTTGCTCTGCGCCTGCAGGGCTCGCGGCTTCGTCATATACACGGTTCAGACAAGCCAGGAGCGACAAGCTGCTTGTCAGCACCGACTTAATCGGAAGTCCCAGTAAAAGACGAAGGTCGTCCAATGCAGCCGATTCCATAGGGTCGGTCGTCGCGACAAGCACAGCTCCATCCTCTGCCTTGAGAGGGAGCACATGATACCGGCGGGCGAAATGGATCGGAACCTTCCTGACCCATTCATGGTCGACCTGGCTCACATCGAGATTCGGGAGCCAGGGAAGTTCAAATTGAATGGCCAGCGCCTGAAGGAGTTGATCTTCGGTGATCGCCCTGAGTCGGATCAGGATTTCACCGATACGCCCTCCCTTGGTCCCTTGAAGATTAATCGCTTCAAGCAACTTGGCTTCGGTCAAACCGAATTTGTCTTCTAGGATCGCTCCTATGAGCGGTCGACCGGATCGTTCATCATTCATCAGCGAACACCCAATAATGGATGGCTCATCCCAGGAAGAGCCGAAAGCCCGCGGGACAAGCCTAGAAAGCCCTAGAGTCTAAAAGAATACTCTCTACTGGCTCACTCTGACAAGGCATCCGGTTCGTCTGGTCTATCTGGTCTATTTGGTTTGTCTGGTTTATCTGGTTCTTTGGTTGAACAAAACAAACCAGACAAACCAAATAGACCAAATAAACCAGTTTATTTAACGCAGGAAAGGATTACGATAGATGAGGAATCAGCGGATGTCGAATGTCATGGCAGTTCGCTGATTGTTGCGCAGGACGTCAAGTTTCACTGTTTTCTCATTGCGAAGCTGCTGAAAAAGCGTGAGCATCGTTCCAGGGTCGCGAATGTCCACGCCATTGACCTGTTGGAGGACATCCCCGTACTTCAACCCGATTCTCTCGTAAAAGCTGGAGGGGGCAATATAGTCCAGCCGATACCCATTCATCGTTCCATTCACCGAGTAGGGCACGGCCCTCGCCTGAGACAATAACTTGGGCAGATCGCCCACTGCTTGTTCAACTTCTCTCCGATCGAGCACTGCACGCACCGGACTCCCAGGCGCAGGAACTACGGCTGATCCTGCTGTGGCTGGGGCAACCGGGGGCTTTTCGCTCTGCGATGCGGCGAGTTCAAGCAACTCCTGCTGATCGCCTTGACGAACAACTATTCCTTCTCGACGAATTTCGCTGATCTCACCTACATCGGGTATCTGTTCATGCAGCTTGAAAAATAACTGGCGTTTGCTGGAAAGTTCTTCAACGATCGCCGAAACCCCTTCACGATCGCCGATTACCACCCCCAGCAGCTTGAGTTTCGACGCCAGATTTAACGGAGCACGGGCAGGCGGTGCGCTGAACCCAGGGGCGTTTATGCTAAGGGGATCCGGCGGCAGGGGAAAGAGTCCGCTCGTCCGAATGCGCTCAATCAAAACGGGCAGGGCAGCATTCACATCAGTCTCTCGGTCGGAGGCAGACGCTGGTCCTATCAGACCTACCGGAACAGACAAGGCTTCGGCAATCACCGCGTTCACGATGTGAGCCACGAGAAAGGCACAACACATGACAAAGGCGAATATGATGCCCCGACGTATCGTGATAGTCTTCAAGACTTGCAAGGATCCCTCGTCCCCTTTAGCGAGGCCATTCTAATGTGGAGAGAAGTCTTGGTGCAAGACCACGGAGCCTGTAGACAACGCTTGGTGATCACGCCATAATTTAGCCGCTTCCAACGAAATGTCAGGAGTGGACTTGTGAAAAAAGCGTTGATCACCGGGATTACCGGGCAGGATGGATCGTATCTGGCAGAGTTTCTTCTCGGGAAGGGCTATGAGGTCTACGGTATTATTCGGCGGTCGAGTTCGTTCAATACGGGGCGAATCGATCCCATTTATGAGGATCCGCACGTTCCACATCGGCGACTTGAATTGGTATATGGCGACCTCAACGACGCGAGTTCGCTGAACCATATCATCCGCAGGATCCAGCCCGATGAAATTTACAACTTGGGCGCACAAAGTCACGTGCGCGTGAGTTTCGATATTCCCGAATATACCGGCGAGATTACCGGGCTCGGCACGATCCGTCTCCTGGAATCCATTCGGGAGTCAGGGCTGAAGCCGAAATTTTATCAAGCCTCGTCGAGCGAGATGTTCGGCAAAGTACAAGACGTACCCCAGCGGGAAACGACGCCGTTCTATCCCCGCAGTCCCTACGGAGCGGCTAAAGTCTACGCCTACTGGGTGACGGTCAATTATCGAGAAGCCTACGGCCTCTTTGCCTGTAACGGCATTTTATTCAACCATGAATCGCCCCGGCGAGGCGAGACGTTCGTCACGCGCAAGATTACGAAAGCGGCAGCACGAATCAAGCTGGGTGTTCAGCAGGATCTGTTCCTGGGGAATCTCGATGCCAAGCGCGACTGGGGCTTTGCCGGCGACTACGTCGAAGCCATGTGGATGATGTTACAGACGGAAGTTCCCACCGATTATGTCATTGCCACCGGTGAAACGCACACCGTCAAGGAAATGCTCGAGCTTGCATTCGACCGTCTGCAACTGGATTGGAAGAAACATGTCAAGATCGACCCGAAGTATTATCGTCCCACCGAGGTAGACCTCCTCATCGGCGATGCGAGCAAAGCGAAGAAAGAGCTCGGCTGGCAACCAAAGATAAAGTTCCAAGAGTTGATTGCCATGATGGTCGATGCGGATCTGGCGACAGAGAAAGAAAAACTGGATGGCACCAGGAAGAAAGGCTAAGGCTGAGGCTAAGGTTGAGCAGGGAAGGGGAGGGAGCTGTTGGGGAAGGTCAAGGCTGAGGCTGAACGGATAAGTTGTGGGAAGCCCAGCTGATTAATTCTGACCTTAGCCTCAACCTTAACCTCAACCTAAGCCATCCGGTCCGCTTAAGCTACGAGTACTGCGTGTATCAATCATTTGAAGATATGCCGGTTTGGCAAAAGGCAATGGAGTTGGCCCAGAAGGTTTTTTCACTAACCGAGGATCTTCCGAGAAAGGAAGATTACGGGTTAACCTCGCAGGTCAGACGATCTGCCCTCTCGGTTCCCGGGAATCTTGCCGAAGGATTTGGCCGTCAACATACAAAGGACAAACTGAATTTCTATTACGCTTCTCGCGGGTCACTAGCTGAGACGAAGAACCACCTCATCTATGGACAGAAGGTAGGGTATTTGAGACAGAGTGAATGCCTTCTCGCAATGAAGCTGACCGACGAAATCTGGAAAGAGATCAACGCATTGATTCGTTCACTTCGCAGGACTACTCAACCTTAACCTCAACCTTGGCCTTCATTATGTCATCCTTCTGGTCAAATACACGCGTCGTCGTCACTGGGGGAGCCGGCTTTCTCGGATCGTTTGTCGTAGAACAGCTCCGGGCGAAAGGCTGCCGAGACATCTTCGTCCCCCGCAGCAAAGACTACGATCTCGTGCAGATGGAAGCGGTGAAGCAACTGTACAGCGATCGAACCCCCGATCTAGTCATCCATCTGGCCGCACGGGTCGGAGGGATCGGCGCGAACCAAGCCAATCCAGGAAAATTTTTCTACGACAACCTGATGATGGGCACCCAGCTCATCGAAGTCGGACGCCAACAGAGACTGAAGAAATTCGTGGCGTTGGGCACCATCTGCGCCTACCCCAAGTTTGTCCCGATTCCCTTTAAAGAAGACGACATCTGGAACGGATACCCCGAAGAGACGAACGCGCCCTACGGCCTGGCCAAGAAGATGATGCTGGTCCAGTCGCAGGCCTATCGTGCACAGTATGGGTTCAATTCCATCGTGTTATTCCCGGTCAATCTCTACGGCCCTCGTGATAACTTTGACCTGGAGACGTCGCACGTCATTCCCGCCCTCATCCGCAAATGCGTGACCGCACGAGAAGCAGGCCACGCCACACTCACGCTGTGGGGGGACGGATCGCCGACACGAGAATTTTTGTATGTGGAGGACGCCGCAGAAGGCATCCTACTCGCCGCTGAGCACTATGAAGGCAGTCTACCCGTCAATCTGGGAACAGGGGAAGAAGTCACGATTCGCGATCTTGCCACCATGATTGCCGCGGAAGCCGGTTTTACAGGACAGATCGTCTGGGATACCACCAAGCCCAACGGACAGCCTCGACGGTGTTTGGATGTCAGCCGGGCCAAGCAACTCTTTGGTTTTCAAGCGAAGCATGCGCTCCGGGAAGGACTCAAGAAAACCATGCAGTGGTTTGCTGCCAACCGCCATAATCTTCGACAAGTCACTTTCTGAGAAGACTGAGGCTCAGGGGAGGCTGAGGTGAGGCCGAGGCAATATGGGAGTTGAGGTCAGAGGCCGAGAAGTTAAGGTTGAGCCGTAGAACTCCGAAGCCTCGAACCCTAACTTCAGCCTGAGCCTAACGCTCTTCCAACCTTCCTCCAACTACTGATCAGCGGGATCAATTATGAACGAATCTGCCGAACCACCGGTTGTTTCTCCTTTCTTATAGCCAAAACAACAGGCTCAAAGACATTGAAACGTAACGAGTTCGAAAGCCACATTGAATGGTCTAAGACTTGCGATCTTCATGGCATTCGTTCTTATCTCCACAGGAAACCAGATCATGAACGAGACCAACCCAACATCCACTGATGAAAGAGAGTCATCAGGCCTCATCACCGAGCTTGTCGGAGAATGAAGTTCGTGTCTCGATCCCGGAAACGCCTCTAGTGGCAATCGTGCCCAGTACATCGACAGAGATACCGGACGGACACGAAGCATATGAGCAAGGATCGGCGCTCAAGAATGTAGGCCTGTTCAGACAGGCAGCGGAACATTTTCGAGAAAGCGGCACAAGATCCCGCATATGCGCTCAAGGGCTTGGCCCAAATGGGCCTGTGCCTCAAGCAGAGCGGGAAACAGGAAGAAGCCGTCACGGCCTTTCGTCGAGCCCTGCAAATACCCTCGGCATCATCGAAAGAACAAGTGCAAATCCTTTACCTCTTAGGGAGGACATTAGAGTCACTCGGGCGCATTCCTGAAGCGTTGGAGGCCTATCGATGGCTCCGGCGTGAAGCGCCGCAATATCGTGACGTCGCCATGCGAATCGAGTCGTTGAGCACGAGGCGCCTGCACACCACCGGTCGCTGATTTGACACCAGCCACATCATCGTCGTACCCCTTCGTAGAGAAGTCTCACCGTCGCCGCCGGCTCCCATTTCAGGATAGCTAGAGAGTCTTCGACATAGTACCGCGTTCTCATTCCATTCAACACAGAGGTCACGCCCGGCGTACTCGCCAGGACCCACAAGGCCTTTCGTGACAGCGATTCCTTGCGCCTGGCTATCGGCAACAGGGGATCGAGGATCGCCGACACCGAGGCGGTTTTCGCACGACTGCGCTCAGTGGCTTCTCGACGAAGCCCGCCTAACAGGATGAGTAACTGCGGCACATAGCGATCGCGCCAGGCCTCCCATTGCTCGGCGGCCGTTCCGGTCAGATGCCGTGTCAGCGCCTGCATCACTTGATTGATATGAGGCGCGATCATCTGATGCTCGATCTGTTCCCAATGTTCCAGACCCTGGATCTGAGGCCGCACGCGCGGCAGCTCAACAGCCCAGGTAAAGAAGTCTGCCGGGGCCATCCCTTGACCGCTATGTTGAAGGGCCGGGGCAATGGCCTTGCGATATTCCTCTTCAAGCGCCGCAACTGTCCGGCATTGGCGATCGAAATCCACCTGGTCGCCTTCGAGCGGGAAATCCGCCAATCGAACCACACCGCTCTTGTTCGTCGGCATGGCATTGAGCGGACGATTGACCAGCACGGCGATCCCTTCTCGTTGCGCCAGCTCCAACACCGTCTCATGCTGATCTACGCCGGTATTGGGCATCACCAGCGCGCCTGCTTCATAGAGGTTCATGGGGCATTGCAGCACTGCGAAGTGGTGACGGGCTATTCTCTGCGATGCAGCGGCAGCTCGCGCCGCATCGCAGAGGCGAGAGAGCGACGTCGCCTCGGCATCCGATGGATCTGCCGTGACTGTATTCGACGACACCCCGTAATAGCTGATCCGCCCCGCCGCCACTTGCGACTCGAAAAATGCGAAGGCCTGTTCAATTCGGCGATAAAAGGCATCCCGCGTCGCTACAAGATCTCCCTTTTCATGATGCGCGGCTTCGGACAGAAAGTATTCCGGGTTGTGCAGTAAACAGACATCGAGCTTAGCCAACCCAAGGCGATCCAACGACAATGCGAGTTGATCGGCCAGATACTCCGGGTGGATACAATGCCAGATGCCCTCGCCATATTTGACCATATCAGGGTAGGGACGCCCGGCCTGTTCCCGTGCCTCCGCCTGTTTCAAGTTGTCTCCTTGCACATAGCCGATCTTCGAGACGACGATCACCTCTTCACGAGTCAGCTCGCCGCTCTTGATCGACTCGCTTAAGACAGAACCGACAAGACGTTCACTGTCTCCGTCCATGTAATTCGTCGAAGTATCGATCAGGTTCACGCCTTCCCGCAGAGCCTTCTTGAGTGCCTCTCGATGTTCCGGCTCTCTCGTAGCGACCCGATAGGTTCCGAACCCGAGTCGGGACGTCGTCAATCCCGTGGCGCCGAACCGTCCATACCCATGTTCCATACGGCCGTCATGGCGAGACTGACTCAGAATACGCGCAACATACCTGGCTGTCCCCTCCGGGCTGGCAGATCCAGGAAGCGCTGCTCCTTGCAAGAATGTCTGTTGGGTCGGCTGATCTGTCCGTCGCGACGCTGACAGCAGTGCCTCTGTCACCTCGCGCGGGTCTGTGAGCGGACGCTGACAGGAAAAGTTTCGACAGATATAGAGGGCCGCCTTCCCCTGCACCAACCCTTTGCCGGCCAGCAGGGGATGGTTGGACGTCGTGCCTATTCCATCGCTGGAGGCAATCACACGATTCGGCAAGAAGACCTCGCGCACGGCGAGCTGCAATGCCTCCAGCCCAGGATCGTTGGGCGCTCCGACAAAAGCCAATTCAATCGGCCCTTCCCCTAACAGATCAACCGCGGCAAGCGTCTTGGCAAAGGCTCTCGGATACCGTGCTATCTGGCGGCCATAGGCGCGAATCCCACCGATTGCTGCCTCGCGCAGATCCTGGCGATCGTAATGAAAGGAGAGTCTGGCGAGGGCTGAAACCGCCACGGCGTTCCCACTGGGTGTCGCACCATCCGCCCCCTCCCGCGCGCGCATAATCAGCGTTTCATGTGTCGTCGCAGTCGTATAGAACCCTCCCTGGTCCTTGTCCTGGAATGAATCGACCATCCGCTCTCCCAATTGAAGCGCGGTCGTGAGATAGCGCTCCTGTCCACAGGCTTCATAGAGGTCGACTAATCCTTCCGCGAGATAGGCATAGTCTTCCAGGACTCCGTCAAGATGGGCTCGGCCCTGCCGTGAGGTACGGAGCAATGTTCCCTCGGCAGTACGATGCACCAGCAAGAGAAAGTCTGCTGCCTTCATGGCCCCGTCGATGTAGCGGCTGATTCCTAATGCACGGCCTGCCTCGGCCATCGCTGAGATCAGCATGCCGTTCCAAGCCGTGATGATCTTGTCGTCGAGTCCTGGCGGAACTCGCGTTTGGCGTGCGCGATAGAGGAGGGGACGTACGCGAGAGATCGTCTCGCTCAGCTCATCGATGGTGAGGTTCAATTCCTTGAGTACGGCTTCGACTGGGACGCAGTCGATTCGGGATATTTCGATGCTCCCAATTCCCCTGGTCGGTAATGTCGTAGCAGGCGCAGAATCGGCGGGTATCTTCGGCGTTCTGCAGTACGGCCTGGACCTCCGCCGGCGTCCAGACAAAAAACTTGCCTTCGACCCCTTCCGAGTCTGCATCCGTCGCGGAATAAAATCCACCGGCTGGATCGGTCATTTCCAGGAGAATATAATCGAGGACTTCCATGGTGACCTGGCGATAGGAGGCCCGCTTCGTGACTTGATAGGCTTCCAGGTAGGTCCGGGCGAGCAGGGCATTGTCGTAGAGCATCTTCTCAAAATGAGGCACGAGCCAACGTTCGTCGGTGGAGTAGCGTGCAAACCCGCCGCCGATATGATCGTAGATCCCCCCGGCTGCCATCGCATCGAGCGTGCCGGTGACCATCTGCAAGGTTCGACTCTCTCCTGTTCGACGGTAACAACGAAGGAGCAATGAAAGTCCGGCGGAGGGGGGGAATTTCGGCGCCGTGCCGAATCCGCCATGTCGTTCATCGAAATTCTCGCGGAACTGGATCACGGCCTCATCGAGCACGGAGCTGCTGACTGAAACCGGAGACACAGTCTTGAGCTCGCTCTTTAACCGTTCTGTCAATTGACGGGCTTGACTCGTGAGTCCGGCGGCATCTGTTTCCCACGCTTCGGCGATTTTGTTGAGTAGGCTGGGAAATCCTGGACGGCCCCAGCGATCGTCAGGAGGGAAATATGTCCCGGCAAAGAACGGCTCTTGGTCCGGTGTCAGGAACACAGTCATCGGCCATCCACCCTGGCCATGATTGAGGGTCACCGTAGCCTGCATATAGATCTCGTCTAGATCCGGGCGCTCTTCCCGATCGACTTTGATACAGACGAAATGTTTGTTCATGAGTGACGCAATGGCTTCGTTTTCAAACGACTCCCTCTCCATCACATGGCACCAGTGACAGGCGGAATAGCCGATCGAAAGCAGGATGGGGCGATTCTGTGATTTCGACGCCTGCAAGGCCTCCGGTCCCCAGGCGTACCAGTCGACAGGGTTCGTCGCATGTTGGAGGAGATAGGGACTAGTTTCGTGGATGAGGCGATTAGACCTCACCGATTCTGGTGGAGTTTGCATGGCTCACGGTAGCATCGGGGCCGGAGAGGGGTCAATGAGGAGATAAGGAAAGAGGACTGCGATCGCCGATCCAGTTCGCTTGTGCGTGAAGCATCACCTGACTGGCCCTGAAGTAGATACTGCCACAGCCTTATGGTATCTTACCCCCGCCCGGCGCAATACGGGGCATGGAGGGAGAAATGCGGAGGAGCATGATTCAATCCATGGTCAAAGTGTGCCTGGCGAGCTCCCTCCGGGAACGTCTGCGTGATGACCGGCTGCGGCTTCTTTTGCCAGAGATCTCTCCATTTGACTGCATCCGTTCGGTCTATGATCGACAGCTAGCCCGCACTGAAAACGGAACCCAATAGCTTGGTCAGAAGGAAAGAAGCAACGTCTGCCTTTTTGACAGGAGATGCACTCATCTCCAAATCCTCGCCGTTTTGCACCAACTCGGGTCAGAAATCTGTCTGTTCAAATACGGTTGATCAAACCGATGCATCATGACAGCATGAACTCAATGACAACTTCCATGATGTACAGAATCAAAAAAGGCTTGGATCTGCCGATCAGCGGGAAACCGGAGCAGCGTGTCCATGTTGCCAAAGCGGTCCGCCACGTTGCCGTTCTGGGCGTGGATTATATAGATCTCAAACCCGCCATGCTGGTAGCCGAGGGGGACAGGGTTAAGCTCGGCCAAGCGCTGTTCGAGCACAAGAAGCTACCAGGCGTGCGCGTCACTGCTCCGGGCGCCGGCGAGGTGATTGCCATCAAGCGTGGAGCTGAACGCATACTCCAGTCAGTCATCATCCGGCTTGACGAAACCGAAGACGAAGAGCCGTTCACTGCGTACAGTGCCGACCAACTGGCCAGCTTGACCGAAGCGCAGGTTGTGGAAAATCTTTTGGCATCGGGCCTGTGGGTTACGTTACGCACGCGGCCCTATAGCAAGATGCCAGATCCGGCCACCCGTCCGGCTGCCATCTTCGTGACGGCTATGGACAGCAACCCGCTGGCCGCCGATCCCGTTCCGATTATTGCTGCAGAGGCTGACTCGTTCGGCCATGGCCTGACGGTGCTCTCGCGCCTTGGCCCCATGCCGCTGTGGGTGTGCAAGTCACCCGCAGCTGACCTGCCGTTGCCACAGGGTTTAGACCACGTGCGCCAGGCGAGTTTCGAAGGCCCCCACCCAGCCGGTCTGCCGGGGACACACATTCATTTTATCGAACCGGTAGACGTCAACAAGACTGTCTGGCACCTCAACTACCAAGAGGTGATTGCGATCGGCAAGCTGTTTACCAGCGGCCGGTTATGGACCGGACGCATCGTCGCGCTAGGCGGACCCCAGGTCAAACAGCCACGCCTGTTGCAGACCCGGCTCGGCGCCTGCATCGAAGAATTGCTCGAGGGTGAGCTTCAGGCCGGTGAGAACCGCGTCATCTCCGGCTCGATCTGGTCGGGGCGTCACGCCGCCGACTGGTCGTCCTATCTGGGGCGCCATCATTTACAGATATGTGTGCTTCAGGAAGGGGTAGAACGAACGTTCATGGGCTGGTTCGCACCCGGGCGGAGAACATTCTCCCAGAGCAACGTCATGCTGTCGAGTCTGTTCCGTTACCGCCGGGAGGAGTTTGGGTTGACTACCGGTCTGAACGGTAGTCTGCGCGCCATGGTGCCCTTCGGCAACTTCGAGGATATCATGCCCCTGGACATCCTACCGACGCAGCTGCTGCGCTACCTGGTTGTGGGCGACACCGACATGGCGCAAAAGCTGGGCTGCATGGAATTGGACGAGGAAGACCTCGCATTGTGCTCCTTCGTGTGCGTCGGCAAGAACGACTACGGCCCGGTGTTACGGAGCGTGCTGAGCCAGATTGAGAGAGAAGGCTGATGGCAGGCATGAAACGCTATCTTGATCGTCTCAGGCCCCTGTTTACCAAGGGCGGTCGGCTTGAAAAGTACTATCCCGTGTTCGAGATGGTCGATGTGTTTCTGTATTCCTCTCCGGAAACCACGCACACCGCGCCTCATGTGCGGGATGGAATCGATCTGAAACGATTGATGATGTATGTGGTGGTGGCGCTGATTCCCTGCATCCTGTGGAGCTGGTTCAACACCGGCTATCAGGCCAATCTGGCACTCGCAAAAATGGGCATGGCCAAGGCTGGCTGGCGTTATGAACTGCTGGCGGCGCTCAATATCGGTTTTGATGCCGGCAGTATTCTTGCCAATACGGCACATGGCTTCTTGTATTTTCTGCCGATCTATCTGACGACCTTGATAGTCGGCGGTGTATGGGAAACGGTATTTGCCACGGTGCGTCAGAAAGAGATCAATGAAGGCTTTCTGGTCACCTCTATGCTCTTCACGCTGACGCTGCCACCCAATATGCCTCTCTGGATGGTCGCCATCGGGATCAGCTTCGGTGTGGTAATCGGCAAAGAGGTATTCGGCGGGACCGGCAAGAATTTTCTCAATCCAGCCCTGACCGGTCGGGCGTTTCTGTTTTTCGCCTATCCTGCCGAAATTTCCGGTGACCGGGTGTGGGTGGCGGTGGATGGCTATTCCGGCGCGACTGCGCTCAGCCTGGGTAAAGTGGGCGGCGTAGAGGAGATCATCCGCGGAGGCACTACCTGGTGGAATGCCTTTATCGGCCTGATGCCGGGCTCCCTGGGGGAAACCTCCACGCTCGCCTGTCTGCTCGGCGCGGTGTTCCTGATCTATACTCGGGTAGGTTCCTGGCGCATAATCCTCGGGGTCTTTCTGGGTATGGTTGGGGCCTCGCTCCTGTTCAATGTGGTCGGCAGCGACACCAATCCCATGGTGGCGATGCCCTGGTACTGGCACCTGGTTCTGGGCGGGTTTGCCTTCGGCATGGTCTTCATGGCCACCGACCCGGTGTCAGCCGCAATGACTAGTACCGGACGCTGGGTATTTGGCATACTGATCGGGGCCATGACCGTGCTGATCCGCGTGGCGAACCCGGCTTTTCCAGAAGGCATCATGCTGACGATTTTGTTTGCCAATGTGTTCGCGCCCCTGATCGATTATGCGGTCGTCCAGCTGAACATTCGACGGAGGCTACGCCGCCATGTCCGCGCCTGAACCAGATTCCGCCGTATCCGCTGCACCAGTCGAAAGTGCGAGCAGAACGCTGTTGGTGACCTTTGTCGTCTGTCTGGTATGCTCCGTTGTGGTCGCCGGCGCGGCGGTGCTCCTTCGACCGATTCAGGAATCAAATCAGAAGGCCGATCTCATACGGAATGTGATTGCGGTCTCCGGCCTCCTTCAGGAGGGACTGACGGAAGCACAAGCGCTTAAACGGATTGACGCGCGCATGATCGAACTGGCAACCGGTGACGAGGTGAATGGGATGGATCCTGACACCTTTAATATTGCCAAGGCCGGAAAGGATCCCGCGATCTCCACCGAACTCACCCGCCGAGAGGATGTGGCAGGGATCAGGCGCGAACCGCGCTATTTGCCGGTCTATCGAATTGTCGGCGCCAACGGCGACTTGAAGAAACTGATTCTGCCGGTGTACGGCTACGGGCTCTGGTCCACAATGTACGGGTTTCTTGCGCTTGAGGGGGATTTGCGAACGGTTCAGGGCCTCCGATTCTATCAGCATGCCGAGACCCCGGGACTCGGAGGGGAGATCGACAATCCCAAGTGGCGAGCACAATGGACGGGCAAAGTCCTATTTGACGATACATGGAAGGTTCAGGTTGAACTGACGAAGGGCTCGATTGACAGTTCCTCACCCGAAGCCCAACACCAGGTCGACGCACTCGCCGGCGCCACCATCACCTCGCGAGGCGTAGAGAATTTGCTGAAATTCTGGCTGAGCAACAAAGGGTATGGGCCTTACCTTTCCCGTTTGCGTCACGAAAGGAGCTAACTATCATGTCCTACCAGTACCGCAAAATTCTTTTTGACCCGATCCTCGACAATAACCCGATCATCCTGCAGGTCCTGGGGATTTGCTCGGCGCTGGCAGTGACGTCGAAGCTCTCAACCACGGTCACGATGTGCATAGCGCTGACAGTCGTGACCGCCCTCTCCAATGCCGCCATCAGTGTGGTCCGCAATCATATCCCGAGCAGCATCCGCATCATCGTGCAGATGACCATTATTTCTTCGCTGGTCATCGTCACCGATCAGTTCATCAAAGCCTATGCGTTCACCATCAGCAAGGACCTGTCGGTCTTCGTCGGGTTGATTATCACCAATTGTATCGTGATGGGACGCGCTGAAGCCTATGCGATGAAACATCCACCGCTCCCAAGCCTCCTCGATGGCCTTGGCAACGGCCTCGGCTATAGCGCACTGTTACTGGCAATCGGTGCCGTACGCGAGCTCCTCGGGTCCGGTTCCCTGTTCGGGTATACGATACTCCTTCTTGAAAGGGATGGCGGGTGGTATGTGCCAAACGGCTTGTTGCTCCTGCCCCCGAGCGCGTTTTTCCTGATCGGCATGATCATTTGGGTTGTGCGCTCTTGGAAGCCGGCCCAGGTTGAGGAACCTGAATACAAGATTTATCACGCACCTCGTCCCGAGGTGGCCTCATGATCGACCTGATCAATCTGTTTATCAAAGCGGTCTTCGTCGAGAATCTTGCGCTGACGTTTTTTCTCGGCATGTGCACGTTTCTTGCCGTCTCGAAACAAATCGGCACGGCACTCGGACTCGGCATCGCGGTGGTCGTCGTCCAAAGTCTGACTATCCCGATCAATAATCTGATCTACCAGTTTCTGATCCGTGACGGCGCGCTGGCGTGGACGGGGATATCCGATATGAATCTGAGTTTCCTTGGGCTCATCACCTACATCAGCGTCATTGCGGCGGTCGTACAGGTACTGGAAATGTTTCTCGACCGACACGTCCCCTCACTGTACAACTCACTGGGGATCTTTTTGCCGCTTATTACCGTCAACTGCGCCATTCTCGGAGGCTGTCTGTTTATGGTCGAACGCGACTATACCTTTAGCGAGAGCGTCACCTATGGTGTGGGCTCTGGTGTCGGGTGGGCGCTCGCGATCGTGGCGATGGCAGGGGTACGTGAGAAGCTCAAGTATTCCGACATCCCTGTTGGGTTGCAGGGACTGGGCGTCGCATTCATCACCGCGGGGTTGATGGCCCTCGGGTTCATGGCCTTTTCTGGAATTCAACTCTGAGTCTGATGAGAGGCCGCGTATGATCGAGATCATACTGGGAGTCGGTGTTTTCACCGGGTTCGTCCTCATTCTCGTCGTCTTCATTCTGAGTGCGCGTTCAAAACTGGTCGCCAGTGGCAATGTCACGATCACCATCAACGACAAGAAATCTATCGAAACTCCAATTGGAGGCAAGCTACTCGGTGTCCTTGGCGACGCCAAGATTTTTATTAGTTCTGCCTGCGGTGGCGGCGGTACTTGTGGGGTGTGTCGGGTAAAGATCTTCGAAGGGGGTGGGGTCATTCTGCCGACAGAAACCTCTCACATCAACAAGCGTGAAGCGCGTGAGGGGTACCGTCTTTCCTGTCAGGTGGCGGTCAAGCAGAACATGAAGATCGTGATTCCCGATGAGGTGTTCGGGGTCAAGAAATGGGAATGTACCGTGCGCTCCAACCACAATGTGGCGACCTTCATCAAGGAACTGGTCCTCGAGCTTCCCCAGGATGAATATGTCGATTTCCGCGCCGGAGGATACATCCAGATTTTCTGCCCTCCGTATGAGCAATCGTTTAAGAATTTTGACATCGAAGAGAGGTTTCGCAGCGACTGGGACCGGCTGAACTTCTGGGAATTTGTGTCCAAGGTCAATGAGCCCCTCGAGCGTGCCTACTCCATGGCCAACTACCCTGAGGAGCGTGGCATCATTATGCTCAATATTCGCATTGCCACGCCCCCGCCACGCACGCAAAATGTACCTCCGGGGAAAATGTCATCCTACCTGTTCGGACTCAAACCGGGCGACAAGGTCACCATCTCCGGGCCGTTCGGCGACTTCTTTGCCCGCGATACCGGCAATGAGATGATTTTTATCGGCGGTGGCGCAGGGATGGCGCCCATGCGTTCGCATATTTTCGATCAGCTGAGTCGCCTCAAGACCACACGCAAGATGTCCTTCTGGTACGGGGCTCGATCGAAGCGCGAGATGTTCTATGTCGACGATTTCAACAAGCTGGCCGCATCGCACGACAACTTCGAGTGGCACGTCGCCCTGTCCGACCCGATCCCAGATGACGCGTGGGGCGGCTACACCGGCTTCATCCATAGCGTGCTGTATAATGAGTATCTGAAGAGTCATCCGGCGCCCGAGGACTGTGAGTACTACCTCTGCGGACCGCCGATGATGAATGCCGCCGTAATCAAGATGCTGTTGGATCTGGGTGTCGAACGGGAAAACATCATGCTCGACGACTTCGGAGGATGACCGTCCATGCATCCCTCCATTCTGCGCCCTCGTGCGTTGATTGCCTTGATAGTGCTGCTGGCTGCCGGTGCCGGCTTCAGCCTGCTGCGTTCTGAGCCGCAGGTCGCAGAGCTGCACATGAGTGGTCGCACCATGGGCACCACCTATAGTGTGAAATACCGTCCCGCCCAGGACGCTCCGTCGCTGAAGGCTATGCAGATAGAAGTTGACGCATTGCTGGCCGAGATCAATCACACCATGTCCACCTACGATCCGGAATCTGAACTGTCGCGCTTTAACCATATGCGCACCACGGACTGGGTTTCCGCATCGGCTTCGCTACTTGCCGTGCTCAAAGCAGCGCTCGAGATCGGAGCCCAGAGCGAAGGCGCTTTTGACATCACGGTTGGCCCCCTGGTCAATCTGTGGGGCTTCGGTCCCGAGTTTCATCCAGACCGCATCCCGCTTGAAACCGACATCGCCGCTGCGCGCGCGCGCAGCGGTCTCGATAAAGTAACACTACGTGAGACTCAACCGGCGATACGCAAGCACCGCCCTGATGTATTCCTGGATCTTTCCGGGATAGCCAAGGGGTACGGTGTGGACCGTGTTGCTGAACTCATGACCGCGCACGGCATTGAACATTATATGGTTGAGATAGGCGGCGAGCTACGGGTACGCGGTCTCAAGGAGCGAGATACACCCTGGCGGATCGCGATTGAGAAACCGTTGCCGGGCGAACGCTCGGTGCAAACGATACTGGCGCTCAGCGACATCGCACTCGCCACCTCGGGCAATTATCGCAACTTTTTCGAAATCGCCGGGCGACGCTATTCCCATACCATTGATCCGACAACCGGATGGCCGGTCGATAATCATCTGGTCTCGGTGACGGTGCTGGCGGATACCAGCATGCGAGCCGATGCCTGGGCCACCGCGTTTCAGGTGTTGGGGCCTGAGCGTGGCATGGCCATCGCCGAACGGCTCAGTCTTCCCGTCCTCTTCATCATCGAACGCGATGGAACATTCGAGGAGCGCGTCTGCTGCACCTTCCAACGTTACCGTAGACAGGAGATTTCATGACAATTTTCCTGGTAACCTTTGTCGTCATCGGTATTGCCATACTGGCTATGGCGGTGGGTGTACTGGTTGGCCGCCGTCCGATCGGCGGCAGTTGTGGCGGTCTTGAACGCCTCGGGCTGGAGTGCGATGCCGGCTGCGACAAGCCCTGCCCGGAACGTCTTGCCCGTATGCAGTCTCAACGCAGAGAGTAGTCGTCAGAGGGCGTGGACGCACTACCGGTCTCGTTTCTTCGGACATCACGCGTATCGTACTTCCCTGATTCCGTTTCCGGGATACTGAGGATCAATGGAGCGGAAAACCGGGTTAGAGTGATGCTCTGCGGAAAGTTTGCCTTGATTTTCACGCGTCTGCCTGTGTAACGTCCGGTTCCGTTGAGATTTCCGGTGTATCTGAATCGTGCGGTTGTCACTTCGAACCACGACCTCTGAATCTACAATTCGGCGATACACGAATGATTCCCATTCGACAAGTCCCGCCACCGTAAAGACGATCAGCCGTTCTCTCAGCCAACGGTGATGTTCTTCGAAAGGATGGTCGTGTGTGAACAGCTTTTCCCTCTTTTTCATGCGCGTGTGGTACCTGCTGGTTAACGCGCACCGTTTCTTTCACGTCAGTCTTGGTTCCGCGGTTATCGTCTTCGGGTTGCCTTCTCTCACGTTGGCTGCAACGGAATCGAACACATTGATTGATTTGACCACCTCACCAGTGGGGTATTTTGCGCTCTGCATATTTGTCCTGGCGTATGTGCTGGTCATGTCCGAGGAGTTTACCCACCTTCGCAAGTCCAAACCGGTGATTCTTGCTGCCGGGATCATCTGGGCGGCGATCGCCCTCGCGTATCCGCAGGGTCAAACCGAAACGGTTGAAAATGCCTTCCGTCACAATCTGATGGAATACGCGGAACTGATGCTGTTCTTGCTGGTCGCCATGACCTACATCAACGCCCTCGATGAGCGACTCGTGTTCGATTCAATCCGCTCGTGGCTTGTTCGTAAAGGGTTCAACTACCGTCAACTGTTCTGGATCACCGGGGTCCTGGCTTTTTTTATTTCGTCGGTGGCTGACAACCTCACCACCGCGCTCTTAATGTGTGCCGTGGTCCTTGCTGTTGGGGCCCACAGTCCAAAATTTGTCAATATCTCTTGCATCAATATTGTGGTGGCGGCGAATGCGGGGGGAGCGTTCTGCCCCTTCGGAGATATTACGACCCTGATGGTGTGGCAAAAGGGAATCCTTGAGTTCTTTGATTTTTTTCAGCTGTTTATCCCCTCAGCGGTGAACTTCCTGGTGCCTGCTGCGATCATGCATTATGCCGTCCCTCGAATGTCTCCACCGCCGTCCTCTGAAGTCGTACAGACGAAGATCGGAGCCAAGCGCATTCTCGGGTTGTTTTTTCTGACAATCTGTACCGCGGTCGGCTTTCACAATTTTCTTCATCTTCCCCCAGTCCTGGGGATGATGACCGGGTTTTCGTTTCTTGGATTGTTTGGCCATTACCTGAACCGGAAACAGAAGCATTCCTTGGCTGACAACAAAGGGGAGATCGGCGATGTCGTCCCGTTTGACGTGTTTCAAAAGGTTGCCCGAGCTGAGTGGGACACACTGTTGTTCTTCTACGGTGTCGTCATGTGTGTCGGCGGGCTTGGCCAGATCGGCTATATGGCCTTGGCCTCCCAAGTGCTCTACTCCCAGTGGGGTCCAACCTTCGCCAACATCTCGATCGGGCTCTTATCGGCGATCATCGACAATATCCCGATCATGTTCGCGGTGTTGAGCATGCACCCAGACATTTCCGAAGGCCAATGGTTGCTCGTGACATTGACCGCAGGAGTTGGGGGAAGTCTCCTCTCCATCGGATCTGCGGCTGGTGTCGCGCTGATGGGGCAGGCGAAAGGGAAATATACGTTTTTTGGTCATCTCAAGTGGACTCCGGCTATTGCGCTGGGTTATGGCGCGAGCATTCTTGTGCACATGTGGATCAATGCGCGCACGTTCTGAGCGGGAAGATTTCTGAAGAATCAGGTCACCCTCACTCTATCATTAACCGCGGCCTGCAGCTGATCAGCGCCCCTGCAGCCAACATCGAAATATAGAAATGGAGGAGAGACAGGCTTCGAGCCGCTACCGCGCTCCGTTCTGCAGTTCTCGATCCATCGTAAAGACGAACACCCGTTCACCGATACGCGAATCGGCTCGGCAGCGGGCGTGGCCCTCATGGGTCAGGCGCGGGGAATCTATACATTTTCTGCGCATCTGAAATGGACATGGGCGATTGCCTTGGGCTATGCCGCCAGTATCGCCGTGCATCTCGTGATGAATGGAGCCCTCTTCAGTCCATAGAATGCGGGGCTAGTCCCACACAGCAGTCAGTCTGGACGCTCCTGACTTGCCGACTTTGCCTTTTCACGCATAAACCATTCTGTATCGTAGCCCGCCTTATGGTAGTCTTAGAGATCAACTGCGCGAGACAGGCGAGATGAGCGAGAAAAGCGTGACTTGAACTTCATCTTGCGAGTCGCGCCCGTCTCGCGCCGCCAAATTATGGACCAGCCATGACTGAGATGGGGCCCTACTCCAACTACCGCCTGACCGTTCGTCTTGAACTCGCCAATATGCCAGGCATGTTCGCAAAGGTGGCAGACGTCCTGGCCGAAGAAGGCGCCAATTTGGGCGCGGTGGATATCGTTTCCGCGACGGCCAGCTGTATGGTGCGAGACGTGACCTTCGATGTCCAAAGCGAAGCACATGGAGAGAAAGTGCTTGCACGAATCGGGGCGCTCCCGGACGTAAAAGTGCTGTCTGCTTCCGATCGGATTTTTCTTCTGCATCTTGGCGGAAAGATCCGCGTGCAAAGTAAGTTCCCCGTTACGACAAGAAACCTCCTGTCGATGGTCTATACGCCGGGAGTCGGCAGGGTTTCGCAAGCGATCGCGAAGGACAAGACCAAAGCCTATGCTTTTACCGGCAAGGGCAACACGGTCGCCGTGGTCACCGATGGGTCTGCGGTGCTCGGCCTCGGCAATCTTGGCCCGGAAGCCGCATTACCCGTGATGGAAGGTAAAGCCATGCTGTTCAAAGAGTTTGCGGGAATCGACGCATGGCCGATCTGCCTCAATACGCAAGATCCTGACGAGATTGTTCGTTCGGTTCAAGCCATTGCTCCGGGGTTCGGCGCCATCAATTTGGAAGACATCAGTTCGCCGCGCTGTTTCGAGATCGAACGCCGCTTAAAAGGCACCTTGGATATTCCGGTGATGCATGACGATCAGCATGGCACGGCCGTGGTCATCCTTGCCGCTTTGACAAATGCGCTCACCGTTATCGGGAAACGAATGGAAGACATCCGCGTGGTCGTCAATGGTCTTGGCGCCGCGGGAACCGCTTGCTGCAGGATGTTGCTTGCCGCCGGCCTCTCGCACCTTGTTGGATGCGAACCTCAAGGCATCATTTTGCGGGGGGACGGCCAGCAACTGCGGGCTTGCCGAACGGATCTCGCTCCCTGTATGACCAAAGACCATCCTCAAGGCACACTCCGGGATGCGCTCAAGGGGGCCGATGTCTTGATTGGCTTATCCGTCGGTAATATCCTTACAGCGGAAGACTTGGACCTGATGGCGGCTGATCGCATCGTCTTTGCTATGGCCAATCCAGACCCTGAAGTCCCTCGTGAATTGGCTGCCTCCCACTGCCGGATCTTTGCCACCGGACGATCCGACTATCCGAATCAAATTAATAATGCGCTCGCATTTCCAGGCATTTTTCGGGGTGCGCTGGATGTGCAGGCGCGCGACATCAACGAAGCGATGAAACTGGCTGCGGCCAAGGCCCTGGCAGAGACCATTCCCCCTGCGGCTCTTAGTGCGGACTATATTATTCCAAGCGTGTTCGACAAGGGAGTCGTTCCGCGGGTGGCAAAAGCCGTAGCGGCAGCTGCACGTGAAACAGGCGTGGCCCGACGCCGCACGAAACTTAGTGACGACTTCGCATCCTCTTAACCCGACATTTCACATGAATTCAGCCGTTTCCACTGCTCTTCTGGCATGGGGCCGGGCTGTGCTACAATGCGCGCCTCTTGTTCATTTGGTCTATCTGGTCTATTCGGTCTATCTGGTTGATCTGGTTAGTTTTGTTCAACCAAACACACGAGACAGACCGAACAGACCGAATAGACCAGATAGACTGGGTTTGTCCCAGACGTGAAACCATCGACGTTCGGGCTTGTCCACATAGCTTTTTCATAGCCTGTTGGGAGTAAATCTGGTTCACATGCCATTCACACAAGGCAAATTTATCAAGTTTCAGAATGGGATGAGAAAACGGATCGATTCGTTGCGCCCGAAAGCCGAAGAAAGTCTGGATCTCGCCGTCGATACGATGATGCAGGAGCGGGTCGACAGCTTCTTTCGTGTTGAACAGGGGCTGGAGGAAATTATTAAATCATTGCTCCAGATTGAAGAGGAGATTGGAGAGATCCGTGATCTGTCCGGCGCTATGCGCTTGGAGTCGCGTCTTGAGTTTGTCGAAGACCGATGGGACGATTTCGACAGTGAGATTCGAGAGCGTCCTCGGCGCCGGCGCAGGAAAATCAGCCTCGCCGATATGTTGAAAGCCGCCGGTGGGGGAGGCGGCGACCTGTCGCAGGGGGCAAGCGGGATCAACAACGCGATGGACGCCTATGCCGCGATGGGTGTAGAGTTCGGCAGTTCGCTCGCCGATGTCACCGCCTCATTTCGCCACAAGGCCAAGCAACTCCATCCCGATTCAAATAATGGCGACCGCAGCGCTGAACCGGAATTGAGACGTATGTTAGAGGCCTACCAGTTCCTGAAGGAATACTTGAGCCTTAGCAATGTTGAACCTCCCCGATCACCAGACGCCACTTACCGCCCGACAGAATGAAATGCACGTGACACCCAAACCACCTCTGCCATATGTGACCGACCAGCAAGCCCTTGAATCTCTCTGCCGCACGTTACGACAGAGTCCACGTCTGGCTTTGGATACGGAATTCGTCGGCGAGGACACATTTATCCCGCGACTCGAACTGATCCAAGTCGCCACCGCCACCACCGCTGCCGTCATCGACTTTCCTGCCGTCCAGGCAGGCGGATCGCTCGACGTCTTCTGGGAACTCATCTGTGAGCCCAAAATCGAGAAAATCTTCCATGCCGGGCGTCAAGATCTCGATCTGTTCGCTATACATGCAGGGCAGATCCCAAAGCCATTTTTCGATACTCAGATCGCCGCTGCCATGGTCGGGTATGGCGCACAAATCGCCTATGCAAACTTGGTCCAGCGACTCCATGGCACCAGGCTGGCAAAGGCACATACCTTCACCAATTGGAGTGCGCGACCGCTCTCGGATGGCCAAATCGCCTACGCCTTGGAAGATGTCGAATTCCTCCTATCGATCCATACGCATTTACAGGATCGCCTTCGCACACTCGGCCGATTGGATTGGGTCAGTGAAGAGTTTGTACGCCTTGAAACGGCGGTGGGAGAAAAAAGTCGAGAGCCACAGGAACGCTACCAGCGAATTCGAGGGTGGGACACGCTCAAGCCCAAAGGGGCTGCGGTGCTTCGTGAGTTAGCGGCTTGGCGAGAATCGGAAGCTCGCCGTCGGAACGTGCCTCGCGGACGTGTCATGCGAGATGAGGTGCTCCTTCAGCTCGCACGCCATCCACCAAAATCGATCAATGATCTTCGTGGCCTCCGTGGCGTCCATTCCTCCGAGGTTGATCGGCACGGGGCAGCATTACTAGCTGCCATTACCTCGGCGCTCGCGCTTCCACCATCGGCCTGGCCGGAGGTTCCTAGTGAGCGAAAACCTGACCCTGAGTCGACAGGCATCGTTGAGCTCTTGCAAGCTGTGTTGAAGGCCCGTGCAGCAGAGGAGGGGATTGCTCCCACCATGCTGGCCACCAGTGCCGACCTACAAACTCTCGTCGAAGCCAAACAGAACCGATCGGCTCTTGATGTGCCCATTCTCCGTGGCTGGCGGCGCCAGCTGGCAGGGGACCTCCTCTTACAAGTCTTAGATGGCGCGGTCACCATTACTGTAGACCGAACCTCTGGTGCTCTTCGGATGACTCAAGACCCTCCCTCGAATGCTTCGAGTTGATGCACCGTCGTGTATTCCGCTCTGGTTCCTGTCTGACAACCTCCTCTGACTGTTCATAAATGGCCTTGAGGCGCCCTTGCTCTTGTGCCTCCCTCACAAAGCGGTCACAGAGGCCGAGTTCTCCCTCAAAAACCACGGTTTTATCGGGTCGCAGTTTTAGTACTTTCTTCAGCGTAGAGCTAGGCTGGTATGGATCTGGCACTTCTGCTAGGGCCTCGGTCCACTCTTTTCATAGGGAAGTGCCATGCTCAGTCAGCTCTGGAAATCTATCCTCGCGCTGCTCTTCCCTGGAGGGCTGATTCTTCTCCTTGCGATCGGATTTCTTCGTCCTCAAGGGCTTCCGGCGTGGGTGCAACAGCCGGTCGCCGCACTGCCCTACATTGTCTTCACATTTGGCCTTATCTTTGGCTGGTACCTTGCCAGCAGTCGCATGATCCTCTCCCTGCTTGTGTTGGTGCTGGCTGATCGAGCCATGGTCCTGCTTCCCACAGGCGAAGCCGATCAGGAGGCCGTACGTCAAATGATTGTCGCTATGACCGCGTTTCTCGTCCCGCTCAACCTGTTGGCCTTTTCAATCCTCAAAGAAGATTCGCTGTGGACAACTCGTGGCCTAATACGCCTCCTACTCGTCTTGCTCCAACCTGTTCTGCTGCTCTGGCTCTGCCTTCCAGAGCAGCATGACCTGGCGACATCATTATTCAGCGGGGTATTTGTTCCGCCGCTGTTCACGGAATGGACGCCGATTCCGCAACCGGCGTTGCTGGCCTTTGCTGCGGCATTGCTGCTGCACGGCATACGATTCGTCCTTCATCGCGACGCACTTGAAGGGGGAGCAATCTGGGCGTTGGTGGCCATTTTCGTGGCCTACCATACGAGTCCTTATGATTGGCACCCTACTAACTTTTTCATGACGGCGGGGCTGATTCTCTTCGCCACATTGCTTCAATCCTTCCATCGGCAAACCTATCGGGACGCACTCACCGGCATTCCCGGTCGCCTGGCCTATAACGAAGCGATCAGGCAACTTGGGAAGCGATTTTCCGTTGCGGTTATCGGTATCGACCAGCTCACTCAGTATGCCAATGTCCATGGAAAGTCTGTCAGTGAACAGATCTTAAAACAGATCGCACCGAAAATTCTGGCCGTCTGCACAAGTGGGCACGTCTTCCGTACGACAGGAGAAGAACTCACCGTACTGTTTCCTGGAAAATCGACTATTGAAGCTCTCGGTGCGTTGGATACTATCCGGAAGTCGATTGAAGGGGTCTCGCTGTTTCTCAGAGGAAGAGAACGAGTGTGGGAAAGGGAGCGCGTGGCTCAAAAGACCGGACCGCGCGACCAAGGCCTTCCTGTCACCCTGAGTATTGGTGTGGCGGAAAAACTGAGCGACAGCGCGACACTGACTCTAGTGATCAAGTCGGCGTACCGCGCCCTCTATGAAGCCAAAGGAGCAGGAGGGAACGTTGTCAAGCGTGGGGTGGAGGAGAATGTGCCGGTACGGCGAATCCCTGCAGGAAGAGTCTCCTCAATGAGCGAGCATGGAACGTAGGCTAACTACAATAGCTGCTTGATAGCCTCTGCCGGTCTAGCCAAGATTACCTTCTCGCCCTTTTCGACAATCGGACGCTGAATGAGATCCGGATGGGCCAGCATCAGATCCAGCCATTCATCATCAGACAATATTTTTTTCGCCAAACCGAGATCCTTGTAGAGGTCTTCTTTAGATCTCAGAATATCCTTCGGTGAAAGCCCTGCCTTCTTTAAAAGGGTCTTGAGTTGGGCCTTCGTGAAGGGCTGCTCATAGTAGTTAATGGCCGTGAATGGCTTGCCGCTCTCTTTTAGTAGCTGCACTGCTTGACGGCAGGTACTACAGGTCGGTTTTTGGTAAATAGTCAACTCGGCCATGTTCGAACTCCCTTTTTCAGCGTCTCGCCTGCCTTGACGCCATTTTTGCCACTGTGATACATGGGTCTTATCGTACTCACCTGAATGTCCATGATGCCAACACCACTTTTTGGAACTAGCTCCAGCGGTCAGTTTTCCTGCGCGACAGATACGCACCACACCTTACGAGACCTCCGCACCAAGCGCAAGGGACAGCCGGTGTTCGTCGTCGGGCATGTCTTGGCGAGGAAAGGCCAGGAAGGAAGCTTTGAAGTCTTTAACGATCGACTGGCCATTGTCAAATTCTCCGACGGCGGCGCGATCGGCTATGACCCGCAGGAGTTGCTCTTACCTGCCGAGATCGATGATAAGGGCACCGCGTACTTTGAAATTCGCCCCTGCCGACAGTGCGAGCAACTCTTCCCTTTGACCGTTGAAGAGTGTGAGTCGGCAGCAGAACCAACTGCTTGTCCAGATTGCCGAAGTCCGAAGTCCTAGAATCGCAGTTGCGGAAACCTCGAACTTCGAACCTCGAACTATCGTTCGTCTCGCTCGGTTATTCCGGCTAGTCCCTCAGCGGCACAACCTCGATCGCTTTCTTAATCAAGCAGTCGCCAGCAATAGATTGTAAGGACATCGGCAGCATGCCGGCATCGATCACGTGCACCGTGACGACCTGGAAGCCTTCAGGGCCTTTGTACCCTTCAAGCCTCATGGCATGACAGATTTCGAGCTTATTCCATATCAGATTGTTCAGAATCGTTTCCGACGCGAGGAGTTTCATATCTGACACGGCGTCATTTATCGAGACCTTCGCCATTACCTGCGCCTTGTCCTTTGGCGCCTCACTTACCACGGCATAAGCAAGGGTCTCGCCTTCAGCTTGTGCCATACTGGATGTCCCCAGCATCATGAGACCGAGCAGCATGAGGAGGGGAGACAAACGCGAAGTCATCACTTGCCTCCTCTACCTAGGCACATCACCGCGCGACGAGCGAGACACGCGAGACTAGTGCGAAAGGTAAGGATTCGAGGTTTTCCGAACTCCAAGCCTTGAACTTCGAGTCGCGCTGTTCCCGCTTGTCGCGCCAGTCTCGCGCATCAATAGCTGAGTATGCCAACCGATAAGAGCCATTTCAAGATCCGCCTCGCTTGTTCATTTGGTCTGTTTCGTTTGTTTGGTTTATCTGGTTAGATTCGTTCAACCAAATAACCAAACAAACGAAATGGACTAAATAAACCAAATAGACCAGATCAACCGACAGACTGGTCTAGACGCACAGGCCCGACAGCATATATCCTGTCGCTCAGGAAAGGAGCAACATCATGCCGCACGATTTCATGCCGGGGCTTGCCGGCGTCCCCGCAGCCAAATCTTCGATCAGTGATGTGGATGGGCAGCGCGGCGTGCTGGAGTATCGCGGCATCCGGGTCGAAGAGCTTTGCCTGCGATCGTCCTATCTTGAAACAGCCTATCTGCTGTTGTTTGGACATCTTCCTACTCAACCGCAGTTCGCGCGATGGAACGAGGACATCCTCCATCACCGCCGCATCAAGTTCAAGATTATAGACTTATTGAAATGTCTTCCGGAGCAGGGACACCCTATGGATGCCTTGCAGGCTGCGGTTGCCGCGTTGGGCATGTTTTATCCGGGACGGAACGTCCAGGATATCGAAAATAATTATTGGTCGGCTGTCCGTCTCGTCGCCAAACTGCCCACGATTGTTGCGGCCTGGGCGCGTTTGCGGCATGGGGATGAATACATTCCACCGCGGGACGATCTTGGATTTTCGGAGAACTTTCTCTATATGCTCACTGAGACGAAGCCGCTCCCCTTGTGGGGAGACATTTTTGACGACTGCCTGATCCTCCATGCCGAGCACACGATGAATGCTTCCACGTTCACCGGCATGGTCACTGCCTCAACTCTGGCTGATCCCTATACGGTCGTCGCATCTTCAATCGGGGCTCTGAAGGGCCCGCTGCATGGAGGGGCCAACGAAGAAGTTGTGCAGATGTTGAAGGAAATCGGCGAGCCAGGGAAAGCCAGGCCGTATCTTGAAGAACAGGTCTGTGCAAAACAACGACTGATGGGTTTCGGACACCGGGTGTACAAGGTCAAAGATCCCCGCGCGACGATCCTCCAAGGTCTCTGCGAACGGCTCTTTAAGGAATGTGGCACATCACCATTATATGAAGTCGCCCTAGAGGTCGAACGGGTTGCAGAAGAGCTACTAAAGGGAAAGGGGATTTATCCCAACGTCGACTTCTACTCTGGAATCGTCTACGACAAGATGCATATCGAGACGGATCTCTTCACGCCGTTGTTTGCAATGGCTCGGGTGTCTGGGTGGGTAGCCCATTGGCTTGAACAGCTTCGAGAAAACAAACTGTTCCGGCCTGACCAGATTTATTCCGGTGAACATGGACAACCGTACGTGCCCATCGAGCAACGGTAAATAGACGGTTCATTTGGTTTGCCTGGTTAGTTTTTTTCAACCAAACAAACTAAATAGACCAAACAAACAAGACAAACCATCCGGTTCTCGCGCTTTGCGCGTGCCCCCCCTTGACTCCGCGGCAGCTAGAGTTATCTATCTTTTTATACAGAGAAGTCGGTGCGCGCCGCCATTAGATATTCTAAAATTGTGAATAAGAACAACAAGGAGGTCTACTATGACGCTCGTACGGTGGAATCCGTCTCGTGAACTCGAAGAAATGTCGGATCGGTTGAATCGGATGTTTAACCGTCAAGCTCTGCCTCAGGCGAACGCTAAGGAGACAATGACCGTCGCCGATTGGATCCCTTCCGTGGACGTCAGCGAAACCGAGGGAGAGTACCAGATCAAGGCAGAGATCCCTGACGTGAAGAAAGAGGACGTGAAAGTGACGGTCGAAGACGGTGTCCTCACGATTCAGGGCGAGCGTAAGTATGAGAAGGAAGAGAAGGGCAAGAAGTATCATCGGGTGGAGCGCTCCTATGGCAGCTTCGTCCGGAGCTTCACATTGCCCGATCTCGTGGATGAGGCGAAGGTCAAAGCGGAATTCAAGGACGGGGTTCTGAATCTCCAACTCCCCAAGTCTGAGAAGGCGAAACCGAAAGCGATCGAAGTCACGGTCGGCTAATCGACAACCGCAATATCCAGTCTGAACAGAGGCCCGCTCCGGCGGGCCTCTTCTTTTTTAACTAGGGCCTGTTAACACTAACGGCCATTATTATGCGATACTGCGGACATGGAAATCACCGACGCTCAGTATCGCCACATCGAGCCGTGTTTGCCGACGCCACGCGGCAACGTGACGCTCGACAATCTGCAGGTGCTCAACGCCATCTTGTACGTCGCCGAACAGGGGTGCAAATGGCGCGGGCTGCCCAAGCGATTCGGCAATTGGCACACCATCTATACGCGCATGAATCGGTGGTCGAAAAGCGGGGTGCTGGATCGCGTCTTTGCCCAGTTGCAACACACCCAGATCCTCCGCGTGAAGATCGAAGCGGTGGCCTTGGACAGCACGATCGTCAAGGTCCATCCGGATGGCACGGGGGCGTTAAAAAAAACGGCCCGCAAGCCATTGGCCAGTCCCGCGGCGGATGGACGACCAAGATTCATCTGGTTGCCGCGGATGCTCGAACGGCCCTAGCGTTTGCCCTGTCTCCGGGCCAAGCCCACGATGCGCCCGAGGGGCGCAAGCTGCTGCAACGCGTCGGGCGAATGCCGCGCCCAGTCCACCTGTTGATGGATCGGGCGTATGAAGGCGATGCGACGCGGCAACTGGCCGTGGAGTGAGGGTATGTGCCTGTGGTGCCGCCCAAGCACAATCGACTTGCGCCATGGGCATACGATCGAGCCCTCTATAAGCGCCGCAATGAGATCGAACGGCTGTTCCGCCGGCTCAAGGGATTTCGGCGCCTCTTCTCGCGGTTTGAAAAACTCGATGTCCTGTTCGTCGCATTCATCAATTTCGCGTTGATCGTCGAGGGCCTACGTTAGCGTTAACAGGCCCTAGTATTATTCATGAGAGTTCATCTGGTTGCTCTGGTTTAACCAAACAAACCAAATAGACCAAACAAACAAAACAACCATCCATTCTCGCTCGTCACACACCAGCTCCCCTTGTGCAAGTAGGGGAGCTACGTTTATCATGGCGCCCGCAATGACAATGCCCCCTTACACTGGAGTAGGACGCATGAAAAAGAAATCCACAGAGGCAGCAACTCAGCCATCACCTGCGACCAGAGTTGAACGTGACACCATGGGTGAGCTGGCAGTTCCAACCACAGCTTATTATGGAGTGCAGACCGCCCGGGCCATCGAGAATTTTCCGATCAGCTCGTTGCGATTCCCCCGTGCCATGATCCGGGCGATGGGGATGATCAAACGTGCTGCAGCGACAGTCAATCAGTCGCTGGGTCTCCTCGACAAGAAACCAGCGGATGCGATCAAGCAGGCCGCGACCGAAGTGGTCGAGGGAGTGCTCGACGCCGAGTTTCCCGTGGACATTTTTCAGACCGGCTCAGGCACCTCGACGAACATGAACTGCAACGAGGTGATCTCTAATCGCGCCACAGAGCTGCTAGGCGGCGCGCGCGGCAGCAAATTGGTACATCCCAACGACCACGTCAATCTGGGGCAATCCAGCAACGATGTGATTCCTACGGCGATTCACGTTGCCGCCGGCGAGATGATGCAACAGCAACTCATTCCGGCGCTCACCTGCCTGCAGAAAGCACTTGCCCGCAAAGCCAGGGAATTCGATAAGGTCGTCAAGATCGGTCGCACCCATTTACAAGATGCGACGCCTGTCCGATTGGGTCAGGAATTCGGTGGTTATGCGCGCCAGATTGAGCTCGGCATTCAACGGGTTAAACGTGCGCAAGAATCACTGAGCGAGGTGGCGCTCGGCGGCACCGCTGTCGGCACAGGGCTCAATTGCCATCCGAAGTTCTCCACTAAGGTCATGGCGATCGTGTCGAAGGAAACCGGCTGTATATTTAGAGAAGCGAAGAATCACTTCGAAGCACAGTCCACACAGGATTCGTTGGTCGAAGCGAGCGGGGAGTTGAAGACCATTGCCGTGAGCCTCATGAAAATTGCAAACGACATTCGCTGGCTTGGCTCCGGCCCACGCTGCGGGCTCGGGGAAATCAATCTACCGGAGACACAACCAGGCTCATCCATCATGCCGGGCAAAGTTAATCCCGTCATTGCCGAATCAGTGACAATGGTCTGCGCGCAGGTGATCGGCAACGATGCAACGGTCACAGTCGGAGGGCAGGCAGCCAACTTCGAATTGATCGTCATGCTGCCAGTTATGGCCTATAACCTATTACAATCAATCGAACTTCTCTCGACAGCGTCAACCAACTTTGCCATCAAGTGTATCGACGGGATCAAAGCCAACGAAGAACGGTGCAAGAGCTTGATTGAGGAAAGCCTGGCCATGTGCACCGCATTGGCTCCCGATATTGGCTACGAGGCTGCGGCGAAACTCGCCAAGGAGGCCTACAAATCCGGCAAGACCGTGCGCCAGATGGCTAAAGATCAAAAAATCCTGCCAGAAAAGCGGCTCACCGAACTGCTCGACCCCTGGCGTATGACTGAACCGGGCGGACCGGTGGGAAGTGCAGGGGGGTAGGCTAGGAGTAAAAGGGGTATGAGGGTAGCGGGATATAATAGAGGGGTAAGGGACTGGCTCCGCCGTCTTCGGCGGTGCCTGTCCCACTTATTATCTGGTGGCGCTTCACGCTTCACGAACGCCGCTTCACACGCCGAGCCTCTTTGACACCACAAAATCCCCTATGTTAAAGTCCGCGGAACTGTTGAGGTTCTAGGCACTTTCCATTCACTCTTCCTATGGAACATCGTATGAGCGCACAGGGCAAGCATGTGATCATTGTGGTCGGCGCAGGACCGGCTGGAATGGCAGTGGCAAATTCACTCGCGAAGGCAGACCATGAAATTGTTATCCTGAATCGCGACATCAAGTTCGGGGGATTGGCGGAGTACGGGATCTTTCCGGCAAAACTCAAGCTTCGTGGCGGCCTCAAGAAGCAGTACTGGGATTTGCTCAACCAACCGAACGTCCACTATTTCGGCAATGTCGCAATCGGCAACGGCAAAGACCTCACCGTCCAAGAGGTCCGAAACCTTGGCGCCAGCGCAGTCGTATTCTCTATCGGTGCGCAGGGGACCAAGGCCATCGGCGTGGAGGGAGACTCAGCCAAGGGCGTGTTCCACGCGAAAGATGTCGTCTATCACTTCAATCGGCTTCCAGGATTCGGCGATCGTCCGTTTGAGATGGGCAAGCATGTGGCAGTGATCGGCGCCGGCGATGTGATGGTCGATATCTCGCATTGGTTGATCCGCTACAAAAAAGTCGAGCGGGTCACAGCGATTGTGCGGCGTGGGCCTGCCGAGCGAAAGTACAATCCAAAAGAAATTCGCATGGTGTGCGCCAACATGGATGCGGAGGGGATCGCCAATGAGGTGGCCCGGATTAAGGATCGACTTGCCGCTGTCGGTCAGAATGCAGACGACATACTCAAGGGTCTGACGGACGAGTTTACGAAGTGCGAGCCGAAGGTCAGCGAGACGAAAATGGGCTTCAAGTTTTTGGCCTCTCCAAAACGTATCCTGATGGATAAAAACAATCAGGTTCGTGGATTGGAAATGGAAGATAACAAGCTCGACCCAAAAGGTGAGGATACGGTCGCCGTCGGGCTGAAACAGTATTACGAGTTTCCTTGCAACTCCGTGGTCTTTGCCGTCGGCGACAAAGTCGATGAGACCGTCGGACTACCATATAAGAGCGGCCTGTTCGTCACGAACCCGAACAAGACCGGCAACGATCCGGACGACGCGCTCTTCCAAGCCTATGACGAAACCGCAGGCAAGGTCATTGATGGTGTCTTTCTCGCCGGGTGGGCACGGAAAGCGAGCGAGGGTTTGGTCGGCATTGCCAAACGAGACGGGGATTGGTGCGCTGACGTTGTAACCAAATACCTCTCGATGAAAACCCCTGGTAACCACTTCGAGATTAAAGTCATCCTCGGCAAGCTCGCTTCAACACTCACGGCGCGCAAGAGCCACCCGGTCGATCTGGCGGGGCTTCGCATACTCGAATCGAATGAGAAAAGTCACTGGGGTGAGGACTGTATCGGGGAGTTCAAATTCACGAACAACCAGGAAATGCTCGAATTGATCGAACGCGGGAAAGCCTAGCCCATACGTCTTGAATTCCTACCCGTCCCCCCATTTGAGTTTTTCTCTGAGCACATCGTAGTAATTGCTTTCAGGAAATCTGATCAACCTGGTCCGGTTCTCCGATGTCTGAATCACGACCGAATCTCCCTGCGTGATCGCTACTCCCACCTGTCCGTCGAGCGTCGCCATGGCGCCGTCATCTTTACTGGTGAGGGTCACTTCGATCTCTGCATGACCCGGCACGATCAATGGCCGATGCGTCAGCGTATGGGGACTGATCGGTGTCAAGATCAATGACTGGACTTCCGGATCGATAATGGGGCCACCGGCGGAAAGAGAGTAGGCGGTGGATCCAGTTGGGCTGCTGACAATCAACCCGTCGCCACGCAGGTTGGTTACGAACCGCCCTTGAATCGCAATCTTCAGTTCGATCATACGGGCGAGGGTACCCTTGCTGATCACGACATCGTTCAACACCACCCCCTGTGCGACCGTTTCTCCGTGTCGATGAATGTGTGTTCGCAGCATGAGTCGTTCATCGAGAACAAAGTCGTTCGCAAATACCCGTTCGAGCGAGGGGTATAGATTTTCCAGGCGCACCTCAGTCAAAAACCCAAGTCCGCCCATGTTGACGCCGAGGATGGGAATGCCTCGTTCCGCGGCAAGTCGAGCAGCATTGAGCATGGTTCCGTCTCCGCCTAAGACCAGCAGCACGTCGGCTTTGCTCGCCAACTGAGTTTTCTGATACCCTCCCTGTTCACCGAGGAGCATCGCCGATGCCTGGTCTAAAATCACCTCGATACTTCGAGCTCGAAGCCAGGTGACCACATCTTGTAGCGTACTCTTGATCTCAGGAAACTTTGGCTTTGCCAAAATTCCGATACTTTTGTTTTTCATTGCTAAAACCCTGTCGTGGCGCTATTTAGATATGGGCTGGAAAGTCCGAGATTGTATCGGGAGGGTTCTTTTGAAGTCAACGAATCAGGTGAAGGCCAGGCCTTTCCGCATAGTGTTCTGTCCAGACCGACTCTTGGTTTGTGCGATTGTTTGACAGCCTTGACACTGAAAATCCTTCTAGATAGTATTAGGTTAGATTTTTCGAGAGCTTTGGGCATTAGGAACCGGTTATAGGCTCCCCCTAAAAGGAGGCAGGATGTTCGAAAGATTTACGGATAAGGGCCGGAAGATCATCATTCTTGCACGGGAAGAGGCTGAGCGGCATCAGAACGACTACCTCGGAACCGAGCACCTCGTCTTGGCCATTCTCCGCGAATCCGACGGGATTGCCCTGATGATCTTGAAAAAGATGGGGCTCTCGACCGAACAGATCCGTTTGGAGATCGAGCGAAATTTGCCCGGCGGCGGAACCACCATGACCTTTGGAGAGATCCCCTTCAGCCCTCGGGTTAAGAAGGTCATTGAATATGGGGTTGAAGAAGCCCGTCTTCTTGGACACAATCATATCGGTAGTGAACACCTCTTATTGGGTCTCCTCCGGGAAGAGGAGGGCATCGGGGGAAAAATCCTCCGCAGCCTAGGAGCGAATCTTCTGACTGCCCGGCAATTAACCGTAACCTTTCTCCGAAAGTCTGCCCCGCGTGAGCGTGATCGAAAGAGCAATACCCCGGCGCTCGATGAGTTCGGCCGCGATCTGACCCAGCTTGCCCAAGCAGGACAACTTGATCCTGTCATTGGCCGAGCAGACGAAATCGAACGGGTGCTTCAGATATTGAGCCGCCGTTCGAAAAACAATCCTGTGCTCATCGGAGAAGCGGGTGTCGGCAAGACTGCCATTGTCGAAGGACTTGCCCAACGAATCATCCAGTCCGAAGTGCCGGATAACCTTCTTTCACGGCGGGTCATTGCGCTCGACCTCGGTTCGCTGGTCGCAGGGACCAAATATCGCGGCCAGTTCGAGGAACGGCTGAAGGTCGTGATGAAAGAAATCGTCCAGGCTGGCAACATCATCATCTTTATCGATGAACTCCATACCTTGGTGGGAGCAGGGGCGGCGGAAGGGTCGATCGATGCCTCCAACATGCTTAAGCCTGCCCTGTCGCGTGGCGAAATTCAATGTATTGGCGCCACGACCCTCGATGAATACCGAAAGCATATTGAAAAAGATGGAGCGCTCAAGCGACGGTTCCAACCAATTCACGTACAGCCGCCAAGTCTCGACGAAACAGTGTTGATCATCCAGGGGCTCCGTGACCGGTACGAAGAACACCACGGTGTCGATATTTCCGAAGAGGCTATCCTCGAGGCGGTGAAGCTGTCAGATCGATATATTAGCGATCGGTTCTTGCCGGACAAGGCTATCGACTTGATCGACGAAACCGGATCTCGAGCAAAGTTGCAGACCTATGCCTTGCCGTCGGATTTGAAGGCTATGGAACAGGAGCTAAAAAAGGTCTCGCGCGATAAGGAGCTGGCGATCTCGATGCAAAACTTCGAGGAAGCCGTTCGCCATCGCGAGGAAGAGGAGCGGCTGCGGAAACTGTTGGATGAGTCTAAGCGTGAGTGGAAAAAGAACCAGGAAAAGAACAAACCGACAATCGGCAAAGAAGAGGTGGCCTATGTCGTGTCCAAGATGACAGGCATTCCACTCTTCAAGCTCGAAGAAGAAGAATCGAACAAATTGCTGCGCATGGAGGAATTCCTCCATAAACGCGTGGTCGGACAGAACGAAGCGATCTCCGCCGTGGCCAGAGCCATCCGGCGGTCACGTGCCGGTTTGAAGGAAGCGAAAAAACCTATCGGGTCCTTTATCTTCCTGGGACCGACCGGGGTTGGGAAAACCGAGTTGGCTCGGACGTTGGCGGAGTTTCTCTTCAATAGCGAGGATGCACTTATTCGAATCGACATGTCCGAGTATCAGGAAAAATTCACCAGTTCACGACTCTTTGGCGCCCCGCCGGGGTACGTGGGATACGAGGAGGGTGGCCAATTGACCGAACGAGTCAGGCGCCGACCCTATTCCGTTGTCCTGTTTGATGAAATTGAAAAGGCCCATCCTGATGTGTTCAATATCCTGTTGCAAGTATTGGACGATGGGGTGCTGACCGATAGCCTCGGACGCAAGATCGACTTCAAGAATTGTGTCATCATCATGACCTCCAATATTGGGACCAAGATGATTCAGAAGGGGGTCTCGCTCGGATTCCAGAGCACGGAGGGAGATCAGGAGCGTCATAAGAAGGAAGAAGTGCTGGGAGAATTACGCCGCTCGTTCAGCCCGGAGTTTTTAAACCGGATCGACGAGATCGTGGTCTTTCATCAGTTGGATAAGACGCACCTCTTCAGTATTTTGGATATCCTCTTGGGTGAACTCAACCTTCGTCTTATCGAGAAGGGAGTGGAGCTTGAGGTCGATGACGAGGTTAAGCAGTGGTTGATCAAAGAAGGCTATGAACCGCTCTATGGAGCCAGACCGATGCGCAGGACGATACAGCGTGCAATCGGCGATCCTCTCTCCGAAGAGATGATCAGAGGACGATTTAAGGAGTCACGAAAGATCCGCGTGGTGCTTCGCGATGGTGCACCGGCATTTATCGAGCAGGAGGCGATGGCCGGAGTCTAATTTTCCGGCCCTGTGCCTGCGTGGCCTCTTTGCATGGAATTATGACAAGGCCCTTGTGGCAGTAGTGGCCACAAGGGCCTTGTTATTTGGATTTTTGCAGCGTATCTTTTTCCTGTCCAAGCGTGTGATCAAAATGACTTCATGATGATCTGCATTGACCAGCCAGCCGCCACCTGGATACCGGGTCCCATCCTTGGTATTGAAACGTCTTGCGATGAAACGGCTGCATCGGCGCTTGCCGCAGACGGCTCCGTCCTCTCGAACGTGATTGCGTCACAACATGACGTTCATCAGCGTTTCGGAGGCGTTGTTCCAGAACTTGCCTCCCGTGCCCACGTTGAGTCGATCGAACGTGTCTCCGCTACGGCGCTCCAACAAGCCGGTCTTGCATGGACGGATCTCGCCGGAATCGCCGTTACCCAAGGCCCAGGACTGGCAGGCGCTCTGCTCGTCGGGGTCAACTATGCAAAAGCGCTGGCCTATGCCTTGAATATTCCGCTGGTTGGCGTGAGCCATCTAGAGGGCCATATCGCCTCCGCATGGCTGAAGGATCCAGCATTTCCCTTACCCTGCGTGGTTCTCGTTGTCTCAGGTGGCCATACCCATCTCTATTATAAAGACCGAAGTGGTCACTGCAGCCTCCTGGGAGCGACCAGAGACGATGCGGCAGGAGAAGCCTTTGATAAAGGTGCTCAGTTACTTGGGCTAGAATTTCCAGGAGGACCAGCGATCGATCGCCTGGCTCGACAGGGGAATCCTGCCAACATTGCATTTCCCCGCTCCTATTTCAAACATGGAAGTCTTGAGTTTAGTTTTAGCGGTTTAAAGACAGCATTGCTCTATAAACTTCAAGTGATGGATGAGCAGTCTCGTGTAGCAAACGTTGCTGATTTGGCAGCCGGCTATCAGGAGGCCATCGTGAGCGTCTTGGTTGAAAAGTCCTTTACCGCAGTTCGGTCATCCGGCGCCCGTGCTTTAGCCGTCGTTGGAGGGGTCTCCGCCAACTCTCGGTTGCGCGCGTTGCTTCAAGACCGAGCAAACTCTGAGAGCCTGGAGTTGAGTCTTCCCCCGCTGTCCTACTGTACTGACAATGCAGCGATGATCGCGGCAGCAGGGAGGCAGGCTCTTTGCGCAGGGCTCCGTGCATCATTGGATATGGATGCCAACGCCTCCCTCTCTTGTTCATTAGGTCTGTCTGGTTCATCTGGTTAGTTTCGTCAGACCAACTACAGGAGACAGACCGAATAGACCAGGTAGACCAGGCTTCTGACGACGATAAGGAAACGACGGCCATTCCAGAAATTCACGGACAGGTTCTCGGTCTCCGTGCCGGCCAGCTCACCATGCTTGAGCGGCTGTATCGACGGCGTATGCCCGTGGATGAAGTCCTTTCAGCAGAAGCGGCAAAAACCCTCGCACAGTTTACGCACGAGATTCGGCGTCCTATCGGACTGGTCATCAGCAGGCGTGGAGCTGTCCAAGACGTCTTGGTGGGAGCCGGTGCCGAGCCCTCACCGACGACCCTGGCTACCTTTCGCGCAAGCCCGCGATCGCTGCGCGGCCTTCGCCTGATACGCTCGCAATTAAAGGAATTATCCCTGACTCAGGAAGAGCTTACAATGCTGGGCCTGCTCCGTCTCGACATGATTGGAATGTTGGCTGTGACTCCCAAAGGCGAACCAGGGTTACTCTCCCTGGCCCATCTGAATCCACCCAGTCCACAGGGGCCGCTGTATACTCTCTTGAAGCCCACTCTGGTGCATCAAAGCCCGGTGAATTTCGAGACATTCATTCACGAATTAGAGGCAGACCTCCAGCGTCACAGTGGTTCCCATGCGATGACTCAGGGGCAGACCGCCATTCTCGTGAGCGCTTCGCCCAAGAGTAAGGCTGAACAAGAAGAGCGCCTCGCCGAATTGGCAGAACTGGCCTCCTCGGCAGATATTACGGTGATCGATCGATTAGTGCAGCGTACACAGAGCGGCCATCATCGGTTTCAATTGGGAAGCGGGAAACTCAAGGACGTCTTGATGCAAGCCATGCAAAAGGGCGCGGACTTGCTCATCTTCGATCAGGATTTGGCGCCTGCTCAGCTGCGCGCCATTGCGGAGATCACCGATCTCACGGTCATCGATCGGACCCAGCTGATTCTCGACATCTTTGCGCAACGAGCACATAGCCGAGAAGGGAAAGTGCAGGTCGAGTTGGCGCAACTCCGTTATCTGCTTCCCCGTCTCTCCGGTCAGGGAACAAGCCTTTCACGCTTGGCCGGTGGCATCGGCAGCAGAGGGCCCGGTGAAACGAAGCTCGAAACGGATCGACGTCGTATCAGAGAGCGTATCGACTATTTGGACCGAGAGATTACGGGCTTTGCCCGTCACCAAGATCAACGGCGATCGCGCCGCATCCGACAGGCATTTCCAGTCCTGTCCATCGTGGGCTATACGAACGCCGGCAAGTCGACATTGCTCAACGTCTTAACAAAAAGTCAGGTGACCACGGCCCCACGCGTCTTTGAAACGCTCGATACCACGAGTCGCAGGCTGCATTTTCCACGTGGCAGGGAAGTCATCCTTACCGATACAGTGGGGTTTATTCGCGACCTGCCTAAAGATCTCCTTGCAGCCTTCAGAACGACGTTGGACGAATTGCGCGACGCCGATCTCCTCCTGCATGTGGTCGATGCAGGGGCGAAAGAATTAGACACCCATATTGCATCGGTCGATACCGTGCTGCGAAGCCTCACCCTCGATCAGATTCCACGGGTCTTGGTCTTCAACAAGTGCGATCAGCTTCCGACCGGGCAAGCGGAGGCCCTGTGCCGTCGGTATGGGGCGATCGGGATTTCTGCGCTACACCAGGAAACCTTGCCTGCGCTGTTGCAGCATCTCGAAGAACGGCTGGCCGAACTCGTCCCGCTGGATGGTTCTTCCCCAAAAACGGCAGCCACGACTGTCCCACTTGCATCTCGTCCTTGACCCGCTGCACAATTGCCAGATTTTGGTATCGCCCATGACAACAAAATCTCTGCCATCCTCGGATCATCGAAGGCGTCTCCGGGAGATATCGAAGACGCTTCAACGTACGATGCCGAGCCCAAAGATGGAACTCGACCATCGTTCCCCTTGGGAATTGCTTGTGGCCACAATCCTCTCCGCCCAGTGTACCGACCAGCGAGTGAATCAAGTCACGCCATCGCTCTTTCGTCGTTATCGGCAACCAGCAGAACTGGCTGTGGCTCATCTTCAAGAACTCGAACAGCTCATTCGTTCCACGGGTTTCTTTAAGAACAAAGCGAAACATCTGATCGCTTGCAGTAAAGCTGTGGCCGAGCGTTTCGGCGACCAGGTTCCGCATACAATGGAGGAATTGATCACCTTGCCGGGTGTCGGCAGAAAGACCGCGAATGTCGTCCTCGGGAATGCTTTTGGCCAGCCCGGTATCGTCGTCGACACCCATGTGAAGCGCGTGGCGAAGCGACTCGGTCTGACCAGATCAGATAATCCTGACCTGGTCGAACAAGACCTGCAGCAGCTCCTGCCGAAATCCCAATGGACGGCTGTCTCACAACGATTATTACTGCATGGCCGCTACATCTGTCTTGCGAGAAAACCGCAGTGCCGCATCTGTCCGGTCTATCAGCACTGTCCATGGAAAGAGAAAGGCACCCAATGATTCGTAGCATGACCGGTTTCGGTCGAGGACAAACCCCCTGGCAGGATGGGTCCGTGACGGTGGAAATACGTTCCGTCAACCATCGCTTTCTCGAAATTGCCTGCCGCTTACCCCGGCCATTGAGCCACCTGGAGGACTCCTTTAAGAAAGCCATTCAGCAATGTTGTACCCGCGGCCGTATCGACACAACAGTGACGGTCCAGGCCGGCAAAGGCCGTGCTGGAAGCGTCAGCCTTGACCAATCCCTCGCGAAACAGTACCATCAGGCCCTTCGTACCCTGAAGAAATCCCTTAAGCTCAGTGGGTCCGTCGATTTGGCTCTCATAGCAGGTCTCCGTGACGTGCTCTCTGTGTCGGATCAACCGACGGAAGACCCGAAACTGGCGAAGATCGTCCAGCAACTGACAAGTCAGGCGCTGAAAGATCTTGAGGGCATGCGAATGCGCGAAGGGAAGGCCTTGGCAGAGGATATGAAAGCACGGATTCAGACGATCCGGGGACACAAAACCCTCGTCGCAGCACGGACCCCTCTGCTTGCCCAAGAGGTTTTCAATAAAATGAAGATTCGCGTGGAGAAGTTGCTGGGGTCTGAAATTCCCGATCCTCCCCGGCTCTACCAGGAGCTAGCAGTGTATGCAGATCGCGGCGACATTACAGAAGAAATAGTCAGATTAGACTCGCATATGATACAGTTTGAGCAGACGCTCGACCGTGCAGATTCTGTGGGTAAAACTCTCGATTTCCTGCTCCAGGAAATTGGGCGAGAAGTCAACACAATCGGCTCAAAAGCCAATGATGCGGAAATCGCCGGTCATGTGGTCCAGATGAAGTCCGAGCTGGAACGTATTCGGGAACAGGTCCAGAACGTAGAATGAATTCAGCCCCCACAACCAGCCCCTCGGTGCCGGTATCTGGTCATCCTCGATCCTCGATGGATCGGCGGGGAATTCTTTTTATTATCTCCGCACCCTCCGGAACGGGGAAAACCACACTCTGCAAACAACTCACGGTGAACCTCCCAGGGCTATGGCATTCCATTTCCTATACCACAAGGAAGCCGCGTCCGGGCGAAGAGCATGGGCGCGAGTATTATTTCGTTACTGAGATGACATTTCAAGAGATGTCTGCGAAAAATGAGTTCGTCGAGTGGGCTCACGTATACGGGAACCTCTACGGGACACCTTGGAAATCGCTGACAGAAAAGATCGAGCAAGGGATCGATGTGTTACTGGAGATCGACGTACAAGGGGCCACGCAGGTCAAAAAACGATTCGAGGATGCGGTGTCGATCTTTATTCTTCCTCCCTCGATGACCGTGCTCCGGTCCCGACTCCACACCAGGGCCTCCGATACGCCGGAAGAGATTCAACGGCGACTGCATAAAGTGAAAGAAGAGGTTTGGTCCTACCGGGAGTACGCCTATATTGTTCGAAACGAAGACCTCAGCCGATCCCTTCGTGATCTCGAAAGCATCTTTTGGTCTGAACGCTTAAAGACGAAACGGTTGAACATGACGTGGCTTGAGAATAATTTCATTCTTGACGATGAACAGAAGATGGGAGATCACAAAGATCTTCCCTAACCCAAAGGAGTACTGCTTCCATGATCGACATGCTGAGACTTTTACCCCAATACACGACAGGCGAGTTCGACTCACGTCATCGGCTGGCGATCATCGCCGCCCAGCGGGCGAAGCACATTTTGCAGGGGTCGCGTCATGTCCCTTCGCGCTTTACCAAAGAAACGACCATCGCCCTCGATGAAGTACTCCGGGGGCAAATCAGCTACCTCGTCGGCCAAGAAGCGCGAGATGCCATGAAGGAAGCGAAGCGTGGGAAGGAAGGCGAAATGGAGCGCATCGCCTTGATGACCGGCGACGATGCGAAGGAGATCAAGAAAGAGCTGAGTGTCTATGTCGACGATTCCCCGAAGCCGGTGGCGGGTGAGACTGAAGAGTAAAAGGAGTAATCGGTGAACATTCCCGGCTCCATCGGGCCGACATTGGTAGGCAAGCAGATTGTGCTGGGAGTGACCGGCAGCATCGCTGCCTATAAGGCCGTCGCATTACTCCGGACCTTGCTCCGTGAAGGAGCGACGGTGCAGGTCGTGATGACGCAGTCGGCCACGAAATTCGTCACTCCGCTGACCTTTGAAGTGCTTTCCGGCCACCCCGTCTCAACGGATGTATTCGAAGCGCATCAGGAGATGAAACATTTGTCGTTGTCCGAGCAGGCAGATGCCATCGTCATTGCCCCCGCTACGGCCAACTGCCTTGCAAAGTCAGCGTTGGGGTTGGGCGACGATCTGCTCTCGACCATGCTCCTTACAGCACAGTGTCCGCTGATTGTGGCTCCTGCCATGGACGGAGGGATGTGGACTCATCCATCCGTTACCGAACATGTCGCGAAATTACGTGCTAGAGGAACGATCGTGGTGGATCCGGGAATCGGCCCGCTGGCTTCAGGGCGGATCGGTCAAGGCCGTTTGGCAGAGGAAGCTACAATTTTAGAGGCGATTCAGGCAGCGCTGGTTCCCCGACTCGATTGGCAAGGGCATCGTATTCTAGTTTCTGCAGGCCCGACGCAAGAGGCGATCGATCCGGTGCGCTTCATTTCAAACCGCTCCTCCGGCAAGATGGGCTATGCTATCGCCGAAGCCGCACAGGCGAGGGGAGCCCAAGTAGTCCTTGTGACCGGTCCCACGGCCTTACAACATCCAAAAGGCATCGAGGTTGTTTCGATCACCTCGGCTGAAGAAATGATGAAGGCCCTGTCCTCGCGCCTCGCATGGTCTACCACTGTGATCATGGCTGCCGCTGTAGCGGATTTTCGTTCCGCGAATCCTGCCTCGCAAAAAATACGAAAACAAGGGCGAACTGGCCAGACACTTGAACTCGAACGGACCACGGACATCCTGGCATCCTTATCTGCTCAACGGACCACGCAACTCATGGTCGGCTTCGCTGCTGAAACCAGCGATCTAATCGCCCATGCGAAAAGCAAACTCACGGAAAAAGGCCTTGACCTCATCGTCGCAAACGATGTCACGACATTGGGAGGGGGGTTCGGTAGCGATCAGAATGCCGCCACATTGATCGACCGGCAGGGGGGCATGACAGAACTGCCGTTGATGCCGAAACGAGCGCTCGCTGAGGCAATCTTGAACCGGGCGCAAGAACTGCTCCGTGTCAGACAATCCGACCAGACATCCAAGCTGGTTCGAGAAAGACGCTAGAAGCCTATGACTGAGAATCAGCAAGCCGCCGATATCTCCATGGAAATCGATCGATTGGCCACCCAGTTGGCCAAAGACCCACATTCCAAAGTGTTTATGCCACTGGCCGAAGAGTACGGAAAGGCCGGGATGTGGCAAGAAGCAGTCGGTGTGCTCGAAGACGGCTTGAAATTGTATCCTGGTTTTATTACCGCCATGGTCGCACTGGGACGTGCTTATGATCAGATGGGGAAGACCACGAAGGCCAAGACTATTCTCGAAGAGTCCGTCAAGTTGAGCCCGGAAAACCTGCGCGCACACCGGACCCTGATCAAAATTTATACGAATCAGGGGCTAAGGGAAATGGCACTGCAATCTTGTGCCGTCATTCTGACAGTCAACCCGCGTGATGAAGAGGCCCGCTCAGTTCAATCTGCTTTAGGGGGACCGCTGAAACAAGAGAGGAAAGCAGAACCGCTCAAGCCTACGGGTGTACTGAAGTCAACCCCTTCGCCTCAGCAGGCTGATGAACCGCCTGCTCCTGTCGAATTCACAGCCTCTGCCACAAAGACGAATACCGCACCTGATCTGACTTCCTCAACGGTGAACAGATCGGACATCGCTTCTGCCGATCCGCTGAGTGTGAAAGCGTTTCTAGCGGAGACAGACCTTTTCCCTCAGGATCAGACAGGGGAGCAACCAGCGATCGCGGAACCGGATGTATATGCTGCCGACATCGAGGTGATGCCTCCTCCTTCTACTCACCCAGGAGCCGTGGCCCAACTGGAGGCCTGGCTTCTTACCATAGAATCGCGTCGTCACGATCGTGATACAACGAACGAGCCTCAGCAAAAAACTTCCTAATATTTTTGCGCGTTTGACCGGTCTCAGGCAGACTGCTACAATGCCTGCCTGCTGGACCCCTATCACGAGGAATCGTCCTTAACTATCCAGCATATGCCTATAACACATGCTACGAATACGAGTTTTGCACGGTCCTAATCTGAATCTTCTTGGAGCCAGGGAGCAGTCGATTTACGGCACCCTGTCACTTGATGCCCTAGATTCAGCCATCACGAAGCTGGCGAAAGAATTGGCAGTGGAGGTGGACCTACGACAGTCGAATAGCGAGGGTGAACTGGTAACCTGGATACAAGAGGCTCGGACCGAATACCACGGGATCATCATTAACCCTGCCGCCTATACTCACACCAGTATTGCAATTCGTGACGCTATTGCGGCAGTCGGACTGCCAACAGTTGAGGTCCATCTGTCCAATATTCATCAGCGTGAAGAGTTTCGCCATCGATCGTATATTGCAGGAGTCGCTCTCGGACAGATAGCCGGCTTGGGTCCGACAGGCTATCTCCTCGCCCTTCGCGGCCTGCACCACCACTTGACCGCATCTCGACGCGAGAAGAAGACACCCGCACCGGCAACATTGCGACGAACGGCAAAGTGAATGAGACGGCGGAGCCGGACGAGCGGATTTTTACAGTCTGAAGGGAGTACCGAGTGATTTCTACGACGGATTTTCGCGGTGGCGTGCGGCTCATGGTCGATAACCAGCCGTTTTATATCGTTGAGTTTCAACATGTAAAACCGGGCAAGGGTGGAGCGTTCGTGCGCACGAAGCTCAAGAGCTATCTTTCAGGCAATGTCCTGGATCGCACCTTCCGATCAGGAGAACGGTTTGAAGAACCGGATCTTGAAGAACGGACCATGCAATTCCTCTATGCGACGGACGACGCCTATACGTTTATGGACACGGAGAGCTTTGAGCAACTGACGTTCGAAAAGGGCAAACTCGGCGGCAATGCGGACCTCTTGAAAGAAGACATGACAGTGAAAATCCTTGTGTACGAACATCGCCCGATCGACGTCGAGCTGCCTAACTTTATCGAACTAAGAGTCAGCGATACGGAACCGGGTTTCCGTGGCGATACCGCGACGGGCGGCACTAAGCTCGCAACCCTTGAAACCGGCGCCACCATCAAGGTCCCTCTCTATTTGGAAAGCGGAACGGTGATCAGGATCGATACCCGTACCCGAGAGTATGTGGAGCGTGTTCGGTGAGTAAACGAACGTCCGGCAAATCGAAGAAGGGCGTGCCGCCGGTCATTCTGCCTCAGGCGTTTGCTCCGACCCAGAGTGGGCAGAATTCACGCTTACTGTCGGGACAACAGACCAAAGACATTCAGGAATTGATCGAGCTATTAAAGAAAAATAACCTGACCGAATTGGAGTTGGAGCGCGACGGACTCAGAGTTCGCGTGCGATACGAGGTCGGCGTTAAGGCGATCTCAACCACTGTTGCCGACCAGGGAATGGCCGGATCGACCTCAGCCGTTCAAGCGCCCACCGTGGCCGGCACTCAGACCGAAAATACGACAGGGATGGTCACCATCGTGTCTCCGATCGTCGGAACGTTCTATCGGTCTCCCTCTCCTGATGCCGACCCCTATGTTGAAGAGGGTGATTACGTCAAAATTGGGCAGGTTCTGTGCATCGTCGAAGCGATGAAGCTGATGAACGAAATCGAATCGGAGGTCAATGGGCGGGTCACGAAAATTTTGGCCGAAAGCACCAAGCCGGTGGAGTATGGCCAAGCGCTCTTCCTCGTCGATCCGACAGCCACGCCTTAGTCCTCTTCCCTCGATCCACATCGGAGTAGTCGATTGTTCAAGAAAGTATTGATAGCCAATCGCGGTGAGATTGCGCTCCGCGTGATTCGCGCCTGCAAGGAACTCGGTATTAAGACCGTGGCGATCTTTTCTGAGGCCGATGCGGCGAGCCTCCATGTCCGCGCAGCCGATGAGAAAATCTGCGTTGGGCCTTCTGACGCAGCGCTGAGCTACAGAAATATTCCCAACGTCCTGAGCGCCGCCGAGATCACCGGGGCAGACGCCATCCATCCCGGCTATGGTTTCCTCTCCGAAAACGCCCATTTTGCAGAAGTGTGCGAGTCCATCGGCGTCAAATTTATCGGCCCAACGTCCGAACACATCGCCCTCCTGGGCGACAAAGCCAAAGCGCGTGAAATCGTTGCCCGCCGCGGCTTACCTGTTACGCCGGGCAGTCCCGGCGAACTGAAGAGCGAACAGGGAGCCCTCGAAGCCGCAGGCAAGGTCGGCTATCCCGTCATTATCAAAGCCTCAGCCGGTGGGGGAGGACGCGGCATGCGCGTCGTCAATAAAGCTGAGGATCTCGCCCGCGCATTTCAAGCCGCTCAGGCCGAAGCAAAGACTACCTTCGGAAACGATGCCGTCTACCTCGAGCGATATTTTCTCGAACCTCGCCATATCGAAGTGCAGATTGTCGCCGACCATCGTGGGCATGTCGTACACCTCGGCGAGCGCGACTGCTCGATCCAACGCCGGCATCAGAAATTGCTTGAAGAAACGCCGTCGCCTGCCGTCGACGAAAAACTCAGACGGGAAATCTGTCGAGTTGCGGTCGAAGCCGTCAAAGCCGTGCACTACCGGAATGTCGGCACCGTCGAGTTCCTGCTCGACAAGGACCATAATTTTTTCTTCATGGAGGTCAACACTCGCATCCAGGTAGAGCATGCGATCACCGAAATGGTGACCGGCATCGATCTCATCAAGGAACAGATCAGGCTCGCCGACGGTCAGTCTCTCTCGTTCAAGCAGCAAGACGTCAAGCTTATTGGACACAGCCTCGAATGCCGCATCAATGCAGAAGATCCTGAAAAGTTCACGCCTTCTCCAGGGATGATCACCAAATACAGCGCGCCGGGCGGATTCGGCGTTCGCGTCGACTCGGCCATGGAATCGAATATGATGGTCGTCCCCTTCTATGATTCGATGATCGCCAAGGTCATCACCCATGGGCGAGACCGTCAAGAATCCATCGCGCGCATGCGACGAGCCCTCGACGAATTCGTGATCGAAGGCATCAAGACAACCATTCCGCTCCACAAACGCATCCTCAATGACCCCGACTTCCAAAAGGGCCACGTCTCCACGACGTTTATCGAGCGCTTCCTTGCCAGCTAACTCAGGCGAGACGTGCGAGAAAAGCGTGACAGGCAGGAACAGGGCTGACACGTCACGCGAGACGCGCTCCCCACAAAATATGGGGGCTTCATCAGACAGGCCACATTGCTCATTATTTAGACAAACTGCTCCGAGGTCTCTCAACGCTGGCCATTGTTGATATGACAAGCCGCTCATCCTCAGAGTTATCCACAGAAGCTGTGAAATGGGATCGCTGTCACATGAAGAGGTGAGTTACTTATTCTGTTTCGCTGGTATTTGGAATGAAGGTTTATCCTGGCCATTTTCCGTGATCTTTTTGACTGCGTTACCGATCGCAGACCCAATCTTGGGAATCTCGTTCTCAACATTCTTGGCCGCGCTCTTCAGCCCTCGTCCAAGGCCGTCTACGGTGAGACCTTTACTCTGCTCTATGGTGCGACTCTCAGCCGCGATAGCAGCCTGTATAAGCCCTGAGAACGATAGGACTGCGACGACCATAACCATTCTGTTCATCAGATACCTCACTGTTTCAAAAATTATATCATGAGCGGAACTGGCTTTCTCCGAGAAAGCGCGCTATCCGCTTGCATCTTCGATCTCGCCACTTCTAAAATGCAGTTCGTTGCGAGGCCGCTATGCCGATCACCCTTCATCCCCACCGTCACGTTCCTGTGCCGCGCTTCAGGGGCAATAACCAGGGTTCGTTCTGTAAACTGCCGCTCGCATTTACTCTAGGGTTCTGGGTACTGATAACGCTTCTGATATTGGGCAGCGGAGCCGCGTATGCTGGATGGGTGTTGACGAGCGGTGACGATGGAGCGGGATTAACGGTGTACGTCGACCCGGACTCCATTCGCCGCAATGGGAATCTGGCGAAGATGTGGCAACTGTACGACTACAAGAGCGTACAAACCGTAGCGGGCGATTCGCTGTTGTCTATCAAGCGATACAACGAATTCGATTGCGCCGAGGAACGCACACGCATGCGTGCCTATACATGGTTTGCCGGCAACATGGGAACAGGTAAAGTGGTGTACAGCACCACAGACGAACAGCAGTGGGAACCGGTTGTCCCGCGCAGCATCAATCACACACTCTTGAAAGTGGCCTGTAGTAAAAAGTGAATGCCGCGGGTTCGCACTCCCTCTCAAGCCTCTACATCATTCTTGATCCGTCGATCTGCCCTGCGCGTCCCTTGGTCGAGGTGCTGACGGCGGCGGCTGAAGCCGGCGCGTTCCTCTTCCAATATCGCAACAAGACAGGATCGATGAAAGACGCCTACGTGGAGGCTTTGGCGCTTCGGCAAGCTGCTGCTCAGGCAGGCGTATTGTTCATCGTCAACGATCGCTGTGACTTGGCCCTGGCCGTGGATGCAGATGGCGTACATCTGGGGCAGGGAGACTTGCCGCTCGACTTGGCAAGAAAGATAATGGGCCGTGACAAACTCATCGGGATCTCCACGCACAATCCCGACCAGGTGCGGAAGGCCACCGCAGGAAAGCCGGACTACCTTGGCTTTGGTCCCATTTTTACACCTGGCTCCAAACAAGACCATGATCCGGTGGTTGGGCTTGAAGGGTTACGTGCAATACTCCGGCTTACGTCGTTGCCTGTTTTTGCGATCGGTGGCATTCAGGTCGACCAGGTTGGGGAGGTGATGCGCACCGGTGCCAAAGGTGTCGCAGTCATTTCAGCGAATCCTCAAGGCCCCGGACATCAGCCACACCGTGAAAGCTTTCCTGGCACAGATGCCAGGGTCAACCTCGCCAGCCTTGTGATCGGAGCGGTCTCAGCAAGACGGAGCAAGCCTTCATTCCAACTTTGATTCACACGTGGGCTATATGGTATGGGCCCCACCACAGGAACCTTTGAGAGGTGTCGAAGCAAGGTGACTGTCGATTGTTCCTGTAAACGAGCGGTTTCCGTGCGCACTGGACGACACTGATTCAAGACCAGCGCCAAGATGGGAATATTTCGCTGGCGGAGTGCGTGAAGTGTCAATAGTGCATGATTGATTCCTCCTAAGCCAGATTGTCCGACCACGATCGCGGGTAACTTCAATCGATAGATGAGGTCTAGTACGTTGAACAAAAAGGTCAGCGGAGCATAGACACCGCCGACTCCTTCTACCGCCATAAATGTATGTTTCTGACTCAGGGCCTTGAAGGCCTGTATGATAGGGGCCATTCGCACGATCGTTCCTTCCGCTCGTGCAGCAGAGACAGGTGCCACTGGAAGTCGAAAGACATAGGGAGAAACTTCTGCCATAGGATCACAGCTTCCAGCCGCTTTCCGCAGCCGTGATCCATCAGACCGCGCCTTAGCCGATCGTGAAACTCCTGTTTCAATCGGCTTCATAACACCAACATCGATTCCCCGTTGAGTCAGACACCGCACAAGTGCAGAGGTCACGAGCGTTTTTCCGACACCCGTATCGGTCGCGGTAATAAAAACCCCTCGCGGGCGGGAATCACGGGCGTGTCGTTTGGCTAGTCGCATATCTGTTCATGGCTAACCTATGTGGCACAACTGAGGTACTCCCGCAGGATGCTCAAAAAGTCCGTTCAGCAAGACCGCAGCGAGCTGAAGGACCGGAGCGTACCCTCTCGGGTACGTTGAGGACCTGAACGATGCGAGAACGCAGCTGGCGGGCTTTTTCAGCATCCTGCTAGAGGATTCGGCTGTCACAGTTCCACACCTGTCCCGACACATCGTTAAGTTGCGCCAGATAGAAGACAGTCTTGGCCACTTCCTCTCGCGATGGCGTCCGGCCTAACGCATGGCTGTTCCACGTCTCGCCTTCCGGCATGGCCCCTTCCGATAGTCCAGTAGCCTGCCAGCCTGGTAAGAGGAGATTCACACGAACATTGCCTGCTCCCCATTCTTTGGCTGCCGTCTGCACCAGACCGATGAGACCGGCTTTTGAGGCAGCGTAGGCTGCCTGCCCAATCGTCCCATGGAATCCCGCATACGACCCGATCACGATAATGGATCCACCACCGCGAGCGAGGAGGGGAGGGGCCATGACGCGAAGACAATGAAATGTTCCCGTCAGATTCGTCCCTATTACCTCGGCCCAATCTTCCTGTCGTTGTCGAAGCAGAAGATGGCTCCCTCCGATTCCGGCATTGCAGACAAACACAGACGGCACAGGTACCAGGCGACAGAAGGCTTCCACCATCTGTTGCACCTCATGAGACTCTCGAATATCGGCTTCGTAGAGTGTCCCAGTTCCACCGGAAGCTGTTACTTGCTCGAGTGTGACTTCGGCTGCGGTCTTGTTGCGATGATAATGGATCCCGACAGACCAACCGTCCGCCGCAAAGGCTAGGCTGATTGCTCGGCCAATCCCTCCGGACGCACCGGTCACAAGCACCGCATCTCTTTGGTTCATCTGGTCTCTTTGGTTTGTTTGGTTCATCTGCTCAGTCTGGTCTATCTGGTTTGTTTGGTTCATTTGGTTTATCTGGTTAGTTTGGTTTAACCAAATAAACTAGATAGACCATACAAACCAGAAAGACCAATTAAAGGCAAGCCTGCTCCCTACCTTGCCGCCTCCAGGATTGCTATGGTACTTTGACCGCATCGTGTAACCAGTGGAGGATCTCGCGCATGCCGCTGAAGAAGCCAGAATATCGAAAGGCCTTCATGTTGGGAACAGCTCTGTTACTTGCCGGTGCCGCCTGGTCCACGTCGTTTGCAGCGGAAGAGGCCGGTATCATTGCCCAGTCCGCCGACTACTTCCCCGATCAGACTGGAAACGAATGGCACTATCGAGGCCAACTTACCGAAGGGCCTCTGCAAACGGTTGAGCATAAATTCTTCTCTAACGTGTCTTCGGTCACCGGCACAAAAAACATCAACGGCATGACGGTCACCGTGTTCCACGATACCAATCCAGGCAACCATGGCACAATGGATAGTTTCTACCGGCGGGATAGCGTCGGCATCGTCTATTACGGCTCAGAGCCTGGCACACCCTTTGAGAAACAACTCGTGCCTTATCAAATCGTACGTTTCCCGATGAAGGTCTCATCGTCCTTCCCGCAATTCAACCGCAAGGATTTGGATTTCGGTAACGATCTGAATCGGGACGGTATCAATGAAAAGGCCGATGCGCAGGGTGATGCTTCAGTATTGGGACAGGAATCAGTGACCGTACCAGCCGGCACGTTCAAGGATGCCGTGAAGGTAGAAGCGCGCATGCATATGCAGATTTATCTCTCCGGCACGAAAAAGACGGTCCAAGGAACCGATGTGATGACCGCGTGGTTTGTGAAGGGTGTCGGCTTAGTTAAATATGTCGAACGGCAGGAACTCTCCCCATTGGAAGACCGGGGCGTGGTGACAGATATTATGGAAGAACTGGAATCGTACGAGATCAAGTCGTCAAAGGCCTCACTCGGGCGGAGCGAAACCTCGCCGGAGGGTCTGCTCGCTGACGACGCGGGTGACGACGAATTGCATCAGGTACTCTTCACCTCCGGCTTTCGCCCCGACTCCGGACAGGCGATGGCCCCCAAACGGCTGGCGACCGACTAACGCGCCGGTGATCGGACGATTCAGATAGAGATTCCCGACATCGAATCGCTGCCTGGCCAGTTCCAGATTGGTCGGGCTTCGTGAATAGACTCCACCGGTGAGGGCATAGGCCGTCGAATTGGCCAGGGCCAGCGCTTCTTGAAAGGAGGCGGCTTTCATCACTGAGAGGATTGGCCCAAAGATTTCTTCTTGGGCTACTCGATCTGTCGGGTCACATCTGCGAAGACCGTCGGCCCGACATACCATCCGGGTTCCGTCACAGTCCCTCCCACCAGCAGGCAGGCTTCCTTCTTCCCAATCTCGATATATTCCTGAATCTTCGACTGCGCTCGACGATCGATCACCGGCCCAATTTGTGTGCCAGGCTCTTCCGGATTTCCGACCTTCAGACTCTGCACCGCCTCTTTGAGACGATCCAGAAAACTATCGTAGATCGCCGCATGCACGATCGCCCGCGAGCAGGCGGAACATTTCTGTCCCGAATAGCCTGTGAAGGATGAGACCACTCCGGTGATCGCATCATCGAGATCCGCCGTCTCATCGACGATGATCGCATTCTTGCCTCCCATTTCTGCCAATACACGCTTCACCATCTGTTGCCCCGGCCTCAGAGTACCGGCATCTTTCATAATGCCAAGCCCCACATCCTTCGAACCGGTAAAGGCAATCGTGACAATGTCGGGATGGTGTGCCAGCGCACGTCCGACGTCAGGTCCGCCTTGCAGGCAACAGAGAATCTCTCCCGGTACGCCGGCCTCATGCAAGATCTCTGTGAGCCAGTGGCCCATCATCGGCGAGCGGTCTGAGGGTTTGAACATTACGGGATTCCCGGTGACCAGCGCGGCCGACACCATGCCGGTGGGAATCGCCAAAGGAAAATTCCATGGAGCAATGACGGCCGTGATCCCGCGAGGGCTATAGAAACGCTGGTTCAGTTCTCCGGGCTCCTGTCCTAACCGTTTTGGGGGAGCGAGCCTGCGCCAGTCTGCCGCATAAAATTCCAGAAAGTCGATCGCCTCTGCGATGTCCGCATCCGCCTCCCGCCAGGGCTTTCCACATTCAAATACCTCCCATGCAGCCAGCTCGTTGCGTCTGCTCCTCATGATTGAAGCAGCAACACGCATGATGTCCACGCGTCGTTCCATGGTCGTATCGCGCCAGGATTCCCATGCTTGAACCGCCAAGCGCACTGACTGTGCGACATCCTCTGAACTCGCACTTAACAACCGGCCTACGACTTCACCCGGATGTCCAGGATTACGGGACTCAATGAGCGGCCCTGTCAGGCACTGCTCCCTAGACGACGAATCCCACTCTCGGCCCAGTTGCGACCGAACGGCCACGAGGGCCTGCTGCATCGCCACTCGGTTATTGGCCTGAGAAAAATCCCTCTGCGGTTCATTGTGAAACTCCTCCGTACAGGCCGGTTGAGACAGGAGGGGCTGCTTGTCGCTCAGTCCTTCTAAAACCGGTGGAGCCAACAGCCGGCTCAACGATTGAGATTCCACATACTCCTTACGCAGGAATGACTCATTCGAAGTGTTTTCGAGCAGTCGCCGCACGAGATAGGCCATGCCTGGAAGCAAATCGCCCACTGGAGTATAGAGCCGTAGTCGCCGGCCGTACTGCATGAGCGCATGCTGAAAGGGTTCGGCCATGCCGAAGATCATCTGATATTCCCAGGTCTCCGGAGGGAGCCTGAGCGACTCAGCAACCGCCTCGATGTAAGCCAGCGTACGGAGATTGTGCGTGCCGAAGGCCGGTCGAATCAGTGCGGATTGGGATAACAGGAGAGAGGCGAGCGACTCATAGTTGGCATCGGTTTCCGCTTTATGTTCAAAGAGAGGAATAGGCCAGCCTCGTTGCCGATAGCGGATCGTGTCCGAATCCCAGTAGGCCCCTTTCACCAATCGAATGGTAATGGGCGCCCCACGCAGTCGGACCCAGGCCAGGAGCCCTTCGATATCTTGTGCGGTCTCCCGATGGTAGGCCTGCAATGCGAGCCCTGCATAGGGATAGTCCTTGTAAGAGGGTTCTGCGAAGAGCCTGGTAAAGATCTCCACCAGCAAGGATTTTGTCTCTGCTTGTTCCATGTCGAAGATCAATGACGCCGGGAGGCGCATCGCCAGATCGAGAATAGGTCGAAGCCTTCCCACCACGGAACGGTAGCTTCCTTCCGGATCGATCGGGTCGAGATGAGGAGAGAGGGCGGATATTTTGATGGAAAGCTGGATCCGTGGTATCGGTCCGAGATGGTCCCGTTCTAGTAGCGATTGGGATGGCCAAGATGCCGCCTCGCGCGCGAGCAGCGTGAGAGCTTCCACACAGCGGTCACGGTATCGATCAGCCTCACGATCGCTGATGGTGGCCTCGCCCAACAAGTCGACCGACCAGGCCCGTCCCTGTTGCCACAGATCGGTCAACCGCGGCGCTGCTTCTTCGACCGTCGCTCCAGCAATAAAGGTGCGAGCCATATGTTCGACCTGGTTTCTGATCGCCTTGCCGCTGAGCCGAGCTCCCAAGCTGGTGGCGGAAAGGGCCTTGAGTCCCCAGTGCGTGCCGAAGAGCGCGGTCTCTCCCTCGCCTAAATATTCGCGAGCCAGGGTGACCACCTGCTCATCGTCTGTGACCGAAGGGAGGACATCGATGAATCGAAACAACTGCGCCTTGAAAAGATTGTCGTGCATGGCCAGGTTGAGCGCCTGGTGCGACCACCAGCGCCCCTCAAAGAGAGTCGGAGTTCGACCGGCAGAAAGACGGGCGAGCTGTTCACCGATACGGGATATGATAGATTCCAGAGGGGAAGAAATTTCCTGCATCTGTACCTCACTGACAGTGAGTCGGAGGGGCACTGTCAGTATACACTGTGAGCATTCGCTTGAAACATTTTTGAGAATTCGGTATGATGTCGAAGCGCATTATCTTTCCCCTGCTTGGTCCAATGAAGTGAGAGATGCGTGGGTGTTCTGAAGGAGAGGTAATGCTCGCAACAACAACTGAAGCCACACCTGCTACTGAGGCTACACCTACCACAGCTCCTTTTTCTCCTCTCAACTTTACGCTGTTCTGTGCCATCGTCGTTGCCAACACGATCGGTCTCCCACTCTACGGGTACTACTACGGGTTCAGCCTCTTCGATTGGGGACTGTTCCTTGCCATGTACATCGTCACTGGCATGGGTATCACCGTTGGCTATCACCGGTTGATATCGCACCAAAGCTTCGAATGCCCGAGCTGGGTCAAGGCCTGTATTCTCGTCGCCGGCGGTTGGGCGCTGCAGAACTCTGCTCTCAAGTGGGGAAGCGACCATATCCGCCATCATGCCAAGACTGATGAAGAAGAAGATCCCTACAACGCGAGCAAGGGATTCTGGCATAGCCACTGTGGCTGGCTCTTTTACAATAGCATCCATCGCAAGGATAAATACGAGGTCCGTCTGCGTCGTGACCCTGTCGTGATGTGGCAAGACCGCTATTACTGGCCGATTGTGGTCACGGGACTTCTCCTCCCTTTTGCCCTTGGCGTCTGGCACGGTGGCTGGCAGGGGGGCATCAGCGCTTTACTCTTAGGTGGTCTCTTTCGGTTGTTCATGGTGCTGAACTCCACCTTCACGATCAATTCACTCTGTCATATGGTCGGAGCACAGCCCTACAGCAAGAAAGACAGCAGCCGCGACAGTTGGCTGGTCTCCTTCGTGAGCTTTGGTGAGGGGTATCACAATTTTCATCACGCCTATGCGCGCGATTACCGTAACGGACCTCAGTGGTACAACTTCGACCCCTCCAAGTGGATCATTTACACGCTTTCGCTGATCGGCCTTACGAGCAACCTCCGCCGCAACGACCCCACCGTCGGGTAATGATTCGCCGTAATTCAGGTAAATAGGCTGAAGGCTATTAGGGGCTGGGTCGCGCTTTGCGATCTCAGATAAATACGCTTCAGCCTTCAGCCTATCTACCTAATCGACTAGTCCCTTCTGCGCAATAGACCCATTTTCTTTCACCCTATCTTCCGCTTATGATGGAGTGGTAGGTCAGAGCGGTGGCCCTATTCAAATGTGATATTGAGAAGGAGAACTCAATGGCTGATCAACATCCTGCCGGGCCCCAGACCGGTCATGGAAAAGATAATCTCATTCCCGGCGTTAAATATGTCATCGCCGTCAGTAGCGGCAAAGGCGGAGTCGGTAAATCCACGGTCGCCGTCAATCTTGCCGTGGCCCTTGGCTTAACTGGCGCTAAGGTCGGATTGCTCGATGCGGATATCTATGGCCCGAACATTCCCATGATGATGGGTGTGACCAAGCCCCCGGAACAGATAGACGGCAAGATCGCTCCAGCGGAAAGTCACGGCGTCAAGCTGATCTCCATGGGCTTCTTCGTACCGGAGGACACAGCCGTGGTCTGGCGAGGCCCGATGGTCCACACGGCCATTCAACAACTCTTCCGCGACGTACTGTGGGGCGAGCTGGACTATCTGTTGATCGATCTGCCTCCCGGCACAGGAGACGCGCAGCTCACCTTGACCCAATTGGTCCCTCTGACCGGCGCTGTTACTGTGACGACACCACAGGAAGTCGCTCTGCACGATGTCCGCAAAGGCATGATGATGTTCCAAAAGGTGAACGTGCCGCTCCTCGGCATTGTGGAGAACATGAGCTACTTTCTCTGCGGCCACTGCGGCGAGCGAACCGAAATATTTTCCCATGGGGGAGGGGAACGGGCTGCTGCCAAACTGGGAATCCCGTTCCTTGGCCGCGTGCCGATCGACCCGGCAATTCGCGATGGCGGCGATTCGGGCAACCCGATCGTCGTGGCCGATCCGGCGTCTCCACAATCGGCGGCATTCCGGGAGATCGCGCAGAAAATTATTGCGGGAGTCACCGGCGCCGCAAAGGGAGTTCCACCGATCGAGAGCCTGCTGAGTAAAATTAAGAACCCGTTTGCAAAAACATAATCGGCAGGCGAGATGGTTTCTTTTGTTTATTTGGTCTATTTGGTTTGTTTGGTTGAATGAGACTAAGCAGATGAACCAGTCCAGCTAGTCTCGCTCGGCTAAGTTCTTTTTAATGGTAGTGCCAAGTATGGACCGGAGCGACGTTCTATTTCTCTATCGTCAAATGCTGCTCATCCGCCGGTTCGAAGAAAAATCGGCGGAAATGTACGCCCTCGCAAAAATTGCCGGATTCCTGCATCTCTATATCGGCGAAGAAGCCATTGCGGTTGGGGCTATCGCCGCCCTTCGACCGGATGACTACGCGATCAGTGCGTACCGCGACCACGGACATTGTCTTGCCCGAGGCTCTCATCCAGGCCAGGTGATGGCTGAGCTGTTCGGCAAAGCGACGGGCCTCTGCCAGGGCAAAGGAGGCTCCATGCATTTAGTGGATGCTCCGCGTCGATTTATGGGCGGCTACGCCATTGTCGGCGGCCACATTCCCCTTGCCACAGGACTCGCGTTCGCGTCCAAGTATCAAAAGCTCGACCTCGTGACCGTCTGCTTCTTCGGTGAAGGGGCGATCCCCAGCGGCCAGGCCCACGAAGCGCTGAACTTGGCGGCCTTATGGAAACTTCCTGTGATCTTCATCTGTGAGAATAACCGCTACGGTATGGGAACGCCGGCTGAACGTGCCATCGCACTCTATGCGGACGTGGCAGAGACGGCCCGTTCCTATGGCATCATGGCTGAGCGCGTGGACGGCATGGATGTATTGGCCGTGCGCGATGTGATGCGAAGGGTCGTCGAACAGGCGCGCGCGGGGCAGGGCCCATTTTTCATCGAGGCCATGACCTACCGGTTCATGGGCCACTCGATGTCCGACCCGGCGCACGGACATTACCGAACCAAAGAGGAAGTGGAGGAGCACCGCAAACGCGACCCACTCCTATTGCTGAAGCAGACGATCCTGAGTAACAATCTGGCTACCGATGCCGATTTTTTACAGCTTGAACGCGAAGTCGGGGAGGTCGTGACGGCTGCCGTCAAATTCGCGGATGAAAGTCCGTTCCCCATTCCATCGGAGCTTTATGCTGACGTTTTGGCTGACTAACCGACTGCTGAAACAGCCGCCAGGTTGACACATGGTAATGTCCTATCGAGAAGCGCTCAATCAGGCTATGCGGGAGGAGATGCGTCGAGACTCGCGTATTTTTCTGATCGGCGAGGAAGTGGGCTACTACCAGGGCGCCTTCAAGGTCAGCAAGGGTTTCGTGGAAGAATTCGGCCCACAGCGGGTGGTGGATACGCCGATCACGGAAGCCGGCTTCACGGGGCTGGCAATCGGCGCCGCCATGGCAGGGTTGCATCCTATCGTCGAGCTCATGACCATGAATTTTGGCATTCTGGCATTGGATCAGATCGTCAACAACGCTGCTAAAATTCGATATATGTCAGGGGGGCAGCTGTCGGTACCGATGGTGATTCGCGGACCGGGCAGCGCCGCGCACCAGTTAGGCGCACAACATTCGCAAAGTCTGGAAGCATGGTTCTGTCACGTGCCGGGATTGAAAGTGATCGCCCCAGCTACGCCGCGCGATGCGAAGGGCCTACTGAAGAGCGCGATCCGGGACAACAATCCCATCATCTTCATCGAAGCGCAATTGCTCTACGGAACGAAGGGCGATGTTGAAGATGGGGAATACACGATCCCCATCGGTGTGGCCGAGGTGAAGCGTGCCGGGCGCGATGTGACGATCGTCGCCTATTCGAAGATGCTCCTGCTGGCCCTGGAGGCAGCCGATCAATTGAGTCGAGAGGGCATCGAGGTCGAGGTCATCGATCCCCGCACACTCAAACCGTTGGATCTCCCAACGATCGTGGCTTCGGTCAAAAAGACGGGACGTCTCGTGATTGTCGAGGAGGGCTGGCGGTTTTGCGGTCTGGGTGCGCAAATTGCCGAGAGTGTGTATGCGGAGGCGTTCGATTACCTGGACGCTCCCATCCAACGCGTGACCGGCGAAGAGGTGCCGATGCCCTATAGCCGCCCGTTGGAAGACGCCGCCATCCCGGACAAGGCGCGGGTCATCAAAGCTGTCAAAACACTATGCGGTGCACAGTAAACGAACGAAGGAGGCGCATACACCATGCCATCACAAGCCCAGGCCCCCAGTCATATCGAAATCACGGAGACGCTCGTTCGGCTCTATGTGTTCCTGACACAGTATCTTGATCGATGCCTCGATGAGGCAGCCAGGAAGACATACCCGGACGAGGAACTGCACGCGCATCTCTCCAAGACACGTGCAACGATGTCGGACATTCTGGCGGTGAATCCCGTGGTCAAGAGCAAAGTCGAGAAGGAATGTCAGGACGTACTCGCCCTTGGAGCCGCGATTTTGAAAGGCGGTCATGAGCGAGCCACGGCGTTGGAGCCGATGCAGGCCCAGCGTGCTATCCTGCGGAACAAGACCATTGCCTTGAGCGATCTAGTGGCAGTGTTCCGGGCACTCTGACAGAAGGGTCAAAACCCGTTCTTTGGTTTGTCTCGTTTGTTTGGTTGAACAAGACCAACTGAATCAACCAGATGAACCAAATCAACCAGATAAACAAAACGAACCAGATGAACCAGACAGAGAAACATCAATTAGCCGGCGTCGATGGACGCGAACGCGGCTTCAGCAGGCCAGTCGCGTTTGAGCAAACCGACGGAGGATATCAAGCCATTCTGCGATATGAAACCACGCGTGTGGCGACTACTCCGCACGACACACCGGGGGCGGCGCTGGAGGAGTTGATTCGCACGCTCCAAGGCCAAGGCTATTCGCAGCTCCGTAGCCAACTCAGCGTTCGGGAGGGCACCTACTTGGGTTCTCGAGAGCCTTGGATCGAGTATCCGGACCCAGCGAGGCAGCCTGAAACATCTGATGGATTGATCAGCAAGTTCTTTACATGGTTTCGTCGGCCTACTCTTAGCTAAATGGTAATGATGATTGAAAGACAACTCCAAATCTTAAGGATGCTCAAAAAGGCTGGCGGTCACACCCGCCCCGCCCCAGGCGCGCCTAGACGCACCTCTTTCCCGGGCGAGGCCGCAGGGATGACACAACCGGAGGATAGCCTCAGGGATATGTTGAGGATTGCGTCAACCCGAGAACGAAGCATGGGAAAAGGCGCGTTTCGGCGCGCCGGGGTTGAGCGGGTGAAATGGCGAACTTTTTCAGCATCCGTGAGGGATTATTATGGCTAGTCGCGTTGTAATGCCGAAACTCACCGATACAATGGAAGAGGGCATCCTTGTTGCGTGGAAAAAACGTGAGGGGGACTCGGTGCAGGCAGGGGATGCACTCGCGGAAATCGAAACCGACAAGGCCATCATGGATCTGGAGGCTTTCGCCTCCGGCATTCTGCGCAAGATCCTGGTGCAGGACGGCGCAACCGTGATGTCCGGAACGTTGATCGGCGTCATCGGTGGAGTGGATGAGGATATTACCTCGGCGTTGACCGACCAGATCACTGCCGGGCCGTCGGCCGGTGGTGGAACCAAGCCAAGCGCGCCGCCCGCTGCCGGTCCAGTACCCGCCATATTCATGAGCCCAGAGGATACCCGTGTCATCGCCTCGCCCCGTGCGAAAGCCCTTGCTGCAGACCGGGGGATCGATCTCTCCACCATTATTGGAACCGGTCCCGGTGGGCGCATCGTGGAAGAGGATGTCTTGAACGCCCAGACGTCGCCAGCACAGATTCAACCAGCTGGAACAGACCAACCGCTGAGCCAGATGCGGAAAGCCATCGCCCGATCGACGACTCAGAGCAAAGGGCCGGTGCCGCACTTTTATCTGACGAGCGAGATCGATATGGAGCAGGCAGAGCGGTTCCGCGATCAGTTCAAACAGAACCGAGCGACCCATCCTTCCGTCACCGACCTGCTGATTAAAGCCTCGGCGATCGCGCTCACGCGCCATCCGGACATCAATGTGTCGTTCACCGGCCAGGCCATCAGGCGGCATGCGCATATCGATATCGGCATCGCCGTCGGCATCGATGATGGCTTGATCACGCCGGTCATTCGCAATTGCGGTGCGAAGTCGGTGGACGAGATCGCGACCGAGTCACGGACGTTGATCGACCGGGCCAGGGAGAAACGCTTGCAGCCGCAGGAATACACCGGGGCCACGTTCTCCATTTCGAACTTGGGCATGTTCGACGTAGAAAACTTCATTGCAGTCCTCATTCCCCCGCAGGCCGCCTCCATCGCGGTGGGATCCATTCGAGACGCGCCAGTCGTCAAAGACGGAGCAGTCAAGGCGGGCCGGCGCATGAAGGTGACCTTATCTTGCGATCACCGGGCTCTGGATGGTGTGCAGGGAGCTATCTTCCTGAAAGAATTTAAACGTATCCTTGAACATCCTTCGGAGTTATTCCCATCGAAAGAGAAGCCATGAGCTTCATCCCACTCGACCAACTCCGATCATCGTTCTACGGCTGATCGAAGGCTAGCGCCTCAGCCTTCAGCCCTCAGCCTCCTCATGCCCTCACCCCTCACCCCTCACCCTTCACTTCTTCGCAGCGCCTTCCCCCCTGGTTCAAAGTCCAAGCGAAAACCGGCCCGGACTATCTCGACATCAAGCAGACGATGGACCGGCTCAAGCTCCATACCATCTGCGAAGAAGCGCGCTGCCCGAACCGATGGGAATGTTGGAACGCGCGCACCGCGACCTTCCTCATCCTGGGCGACATCTGTACAAGACGCTGCCACTATTGTTCAGTCGAGACCGGCCGACCGCTTGCGGTAGATCATGAAGAACCCCGGCGCGTTGCGGAGGCGGTTCAGGCTTTGAGTCTTCGACATGCCGTGATCACCTCGGTGAACCGCGATGAATTGGACGATGGGGGCGCCGCGATCTTTGCCGACACGATCCGGCAAACCAGAAAGCTTAGCCCTGACTGCACGATTGAAGTCTTGATTCCGGATTTCGAAGGCAATGAGGTAGCCCTCGCGATGGTGTGTGACGAGAAGCCGGAGATTCTAAATCACAACATCGAAACAGTCCCTCGATTGTTTCCGGCCATCAGACCACAGGGAAAGTATCAGCGTTCGATCGAGCTACTCGGCAGGGCAAAGCAATTGGGCATGCGGACCAAGTCCGGGTTAATCCTCGGGATGGGAGAGACGATGGACGAGGCCCGCGAAGTCATGCGCGATCTTCGTTCCGTCGGCTGCGACATCATCACCATCGGCCAATATCTCCAACCGACGCGAGACCATCTCCCTGTTGCCCGCTTCTACGATCCCGCTGAGTTTGCTCTACTGAAAGAGGAGGGGAGAGCCCTGGGCTTCACCCATGTCGAATCAGGCCCGCTAGTCCGCAGCTCCTACCATGCAGAACAGCAGGTAGCGCTTTAATAGTCTGAGGAAGGCTATGTGGGTACGAGAGAACTTCGATGGTTGGCACGCCTGGGATAAATCCGATTCGTCTAGGCCATCTCCTTTTTCTGTTCTATCTGGTTTAGTGCGTTTATTTGCTTGGTCTTGTTCAACCAAACAAACCAGACAAACCAAATGAACAAGATGAGCCACCATGTCGTCATCATCAGCGCTCATCCGGATGACATGGAAATCGGCATGGGCGGGACGGTCGCCAAACTGGCGGAGTCCATGGCGGTGATGACTTCCGTCGTCGTGACGAACGGCGGCCGGTCTTCGAATCCATTCGCATTGACGGAGCAGCGGATGGCCGAATTGAGACGAGAAGAGGCTCTCCGTGCCGCCGGCATCTTGGGAGTGAAAGACGTGATCTTTTGTGACGAGCCGGACGCAGCGGATGAGATCGATGCCACGTCTGTCATGCGGAGACTCGTCGAGATCCTGGTTCGCCTCCAACCGACAGAGGTCTATACGTTAGATGAGGAACTTGACCGGCATCCGGCCCATCGCCTTGCTGGCAAGCTGGCGAGAGAGAGCATTTTTGACGCAGATATCGTCCTGAGTGGTGGCCTCTGGGCCTACGAAATCTGGGGCCCCTTCGCGACCTGGGATCGCCTTGAGTACATTGACCGCTATGTAGCCAAGAAGATGGCAGCCATCGCGGAGCATCACAGTCAGGTAGCCACGATACCCTATGGAGAGGGAGTCCTGGGATTGAACCGTTGGCGAGCCGTGTTCGCCGATCCCAAGGCCAGCGCCCCGGCAGGCCAATATGCGGAAGCCTTTCGACGGATCACGATCTCACCTCTGTTGAAATAAATTCCGTTATCTCACCCACGTCGATCAGGTTCCTCTGGTCTATTTGGTTTCTTTGGTTTGTTTTGTTCTTTTCGTTTGTCCGGTCGGCGAACCAGACTAACTAGCCCCTCGTCGCGCGTTCCCCGCCAGTCTCGCTCGTCTCGCACACCAGACAGACCAGCCCCGCATTCACGACATGGGCCGCAACCTGTCATTGAATGGACAGGTAATGCTGAAGTTGACACTATGTCAAATATGACATACCATTCTGTTCATCGGGAGATGGCGGTGTGACGATGGACAGGGGAGGTAAACCACTCGTTTGGCTCAGGGGCGAGGTGAAGACGCCGCCTTTTTCACAAACCGCGCGACTCGAAGCGGGATATTTGCTCAGGCTATTGCAGCAAGGCGAATCTCTTGGGCTCCCGCACTCACGGCCGATGCCAACCATTGGACCACGGTGCCACGAGTTGCGGATCAACGATGAAGCCGGCACGTTTCGCATCATCTATCGGGCAGATACTGATGCTGTGGTTATTCTCGATGTGTTGAAGAAGAAGACTGAACAGACACCCCAATCAGTCATTGAGACATGCAGACATCGCCTCCGAACATATAATGAACTGCTTGGAAAGTAGGAGCATCAGAATGAGAAAAACTACACGTGCAAAACTGGAAGCGGCGGGGTGGACTGTCGGATCTGTGAAGGATTTTCTAGGCCTCTCGGAAGCAGATGCAGCCCTCATTGAAATGAAACTGGCGCTGAGCCGGAGTCTCCGGGACCGGCGAAAGAAACAGGGCTTATCACAAGTCCAGTTCGCTGAACGACTCCAATCCAGCCAATCCCGAGTAGCGAAAATGGAAGCCGGCGACCCGTCAGTGTCGATGGACCTCCTCGTCAGTTCGCTCCTACTCCTTGGAGCCAGTTCCGCCGATCTGGCCAATGCCATTCGAGGAAGGCAGAAGGGCAAAGACCCTCGCGCTGCCTAGGGCTCACGCTCGTTTTTTTGTTTGTTTGGTCCGTCTGGTCTCTCAGGTCTTTCTTGTTTCTCTGGTGGAGATTCCGATCCGGCCAACCAGACAAACCAAATAGACCAAATAAACGAGATAGACCATTCCCTCGTCTCGCGTGGCCGCGGGCCAGACAACTCAGAACCCAGAACTCAGAACTTTCCCAAACGGGCGGGGTGATTTATTGCGGGGAAAGGGGTAAGCTTCGCCTCTCAAATGATCACTCCCTACCACGCCAAGTATTTCGCTAACAAGTTCGCCGATCACTGCGTCTGCGGCGTGTCGCCAAGAGAAACTAATTCACATATTCCGTCTCGAAACGCACAAGGGATTACCGAATGACCGCTGAAACCCACTCGCAAATCGCCAACTTCATCTGGAGCATCTGCAATCTGCTCCGCGGCCCTTACAAACGGAACGAATATCGCAAGGTCATCCTGCCGCTGACGGTCCTGCGCCGATTCGATTGCATCCTCGCGCCGACGAAGGCCGCGGTGCTGAAAGAGCACGCCGCCATCAAGACCAAGGCCGAGAACATCATCCGCCACCGGCTTTCCCAGATCACCGGCGTCCCGTTCTACAACCTTTCCAAGTTCACGATGGCGAAGCCTGCGAAGGCAGCGGCTCAACGGCCTGCTCGACGATCCCAACCAGCTCGCGCCGAATCTCAACAGCTACATCAACGGCTTCTCGCCCAACGTCCGCGCCATCATGGAGCGGTTCGAGTTCGGCGAGCAGATCGCCAACATGGCCGAGAAGGATCTGCTCTACCTCGTCATCAAGGCGTTCGCCGATCCGATCGATCTCTCGCCCGACCGCGTGGACAACATCCAGATGGGCTACGTCTTCGAGGAACTCATCCGGATCGGCGCGGAACAATCGAACGAGGAGGCCGGGGAACACTTCACCCCGCGCGAGGTCATCAAGCTGATGGTCAATCTTCTCCTCTCGCCGGAGAAAGACCTCGCCCGCAGCCACGTCGTCAAAACCATCTACGACCCTGCCTGCGGCACGGGCGGCATGTTGTCCGTCTCCGAGAAATACATCCGCGACCTCAATGCCGACGCCCAGCCCAAGCTCTTCGGCCAGGACTGGAACGACGAAGCCTGGGCCGTCTGCAAGTCCGACATGCTCATCAAGGGCGAGGACGCCGACAACATCATCCTCGGCGACACGTTCACCAAGGACGGCTTCGATCGCGACGCCGACGGCAAGAAATGGACCTTCGACTACATGCTCGCCAATCCGCCCTTCGGCGTGGAATGGAAGCAGCAGCAGCGCTACATCGAGAACGAGAACGCGACACCCTCGGCTTCAGCGGACGCTTCGGCGCGGGCACGCCGCGCGTGAATGACGGCGCGCTCCTCTTCCTCCAGCACATGCTGGCCAAGATGCGCGCCCCGCAGGACGGCGGCAGCCGCCTCGCCATCGTCTTCAACGGCTCGCCGCTCTTCACCGGCGACGCCGGCGGCGGCGAGAGCGAAATCCGCCGCTGGATCATCGAGAACGACTGGCTGGAAGCCATCGTCGCGCTGCCCGAGCAGCTCTTCTACAACACCGGCATCTCCACCTACCTCTGGGTGCTCACCAACCGGAAGGAAAAGCCCCGCAAGGGCAAGGTGCAGCTCATCGATGCCCGCCAGTTCTGGGTGCAGATGGAAAAGAGCCTCGGCAACAAACGCCGCCGCATCGGCGACCCGTCCGACAAGGAGAAAGACCCCGACCACATCGGCGAAATCACCAAAATCTTCGGCAACTTCCAAGAATGGCGAGACGCGCACCTTCACCGAGGAAGACCCCATCACCCACCAGCCCGTCCAGCGCCAGCGCGTCGTCAGCAAGATTTTCGACAACGAAGACTTCGGCTACCACAAGATCACCGTCGAACGCCCGCTGCGGCTGAACTTCCAGGCCAGCGCCGAACGCATCGCCCGGCTCGACGACGAAAGCGGCTTCAAGAACCTCGCCACCAGCGCCAAGAAAGACCCCGCCGTCCGCCAACAGGAAATCGAGGCCGGCAAGCAGCGGCAGGAGGAAATCCGCGAACTGCTCCGCGCCTTCGGCAAGGCCACCAAGGAAAAGCTCTTCAAAGACCGCAAGGAATTCCTCACCGAACTGCGCGACGCTGGACCGCGCGCGCGACGTGCGCCTGAGCGCCCCGGAACTCAAGGCCGTGCTCGCCGCCCTCGGTGAACGCGACGAGACCGCCGAAATCTGCCGCGACCGCGACGGCCAGCCCGAGCCGGACGCCGACCTGCGCGACACCGAGACCGTGCCGCTCAAGGAAAGCATCGAGGAGTATTTCAAGCGCGAGGTGCTGCCCCATGTGCCCGATGCGTGGATTGACACCACCAAGACCAAGGTCGGCTACGAAATCCCGCTCAACCGCCACTTCTACCGCTACGAGCCGCCGCGCCCGCTGGAAGTCATCGAGACCGACATCAAGCGCCTCGAAGACGACATCATGAAAATGCTCAAGGAGGTCACGGCGTGAGCACTCCCGACGAACCCAATCCGCCAGGCAAGGGCCAGTTCCTCGTCTATCCAGCCGAAGATGGACGGGTGAAAATCGAGGTCCGGCTGGAGAACGAAACCGTCTGGCTGACCCAGCAGCACATGGCCGAACTGTTTCAGACGACCAAGCAGAACGTCGGCCAGCACCTGCAAAACATCTTTGAGGAAGGAGAGTTGGACCGAGGATTCAGTGGTCAAGGAATTTCTTTACTACTGCCGCCGACGGCAAGCGATTACCGCGACGCAATTTCTACAACCTCGACGCCATCATCTCCGTCGGCTACCGCGTCAAAAGCGCCGTCGCCACCCGCTTCCGCATCTGGGCCACGCAACAGCTCCGCGAGTTCATCGTCAAAGGCTTCGTCCTCGACGACGAACGCCTCAAGAATCCCGACCAGCCCTTCGATTACTTCGACGAACTGCTCCGCCGGATTCAGGACATCCGCACCTCCGAGCGGCGGTTCTACCAGAAGATCACCGACATCTACGCCACCAGCATTGATTACGACCCCACCCAGCCGGACAGCATCGAGTTCTTCCAGACCGTGCAGAACAAGATGCACTGGGCCATCACCGGCCAGACGGCGGCGGAGATCATCCACGCCCGCGCCGACAGCCAGAAGCCCAACATGGGCCTGACCAACTGGCGCGGCGCGAAGGTGCGCAAGGAGGACGTCACCATCGCCAAGAATTACCTCAACGAGCCGGAACTCGCCGCGCTGAACAACCTCGTCGAGCAATACCTCGTCTTTGCCGAAGGCCAGGCCATGCGCCGTGTCCCCATGCACATGCGCGACTGGATCACCAAGCTCGACGGCTTCCTCACCATCAACGACCGCGACATCCTCACCCACGCCGGAAAAATCTCGCACCAGATGGCGAAGGAACTCGCCGAGACGGAATACGAAAAATTCAACCGCCAGCGCATCCAGCAGGCCGACGCAGCGGGCGGCGACTTTGAGAAAGCGATCCGGCAACTGCCGCCCCCGCCCAAGCCGAAGAAAAAGGGAGGCAAGAAATGAAGCTCCCGGCCTACCCGCGCACCAAACCCAGCGGCGTCGAATGGCTCGGCGACGTGCCGGAGCATTGGGAGGTGAAGCGCGGGCGTTTCGCGATGCGTGTGAATCCGCCAGCCCCGCGACTCCGACGCCCTCAAGCCGGAAGACGAAGTCTCGTTTGTGCCGATGGATGCGGTCGGCGTTGGAGGCGGACTCAGTCTGGAGCAAACACGGATTCTCGCCGAGGTCTCAAGTGGCTACACCGAGTTTCAAGATGGCGATGTAGTTGTCGCCAAAATCACGCCTTGCTTCGAGAACGGCAAAGCGGCCTTGGCGAGTGGCCTTTTAAACGGCGCAGCCTACGGCACGACTGAGCTTCACGTGCTGCGTGCCGGGCCAGGACTCGATCGCAGTTTCCTCTTCTACGTCGCCATCTCAGATACGTTCCAAAAGCTTGGCGAGTCGGAGATGTATGGCGCTGGCGGTCAGAAGCGCGTGCCACCAGAGTTCAATAAGGATTTTCGCACGCCGCTTCCACCGCTCGCCGAGCAACAGGCCATCGCGGCGTTTCTGGACCGGGAGACGGGGCGGGTGGACCGGTTGGTGGCGAAGAAGTGGGAGTTGATCGAGCGGCTGAAGGAGAAGCGCACCGCGCTCATCTCCCGCACCGTCACCCGAGGCCTGCCGCCCGCCGCCGCCCGCGCCGCTGGCCTCCCCGAAAACCCGCCCCTCAAACCCTCCGGCATAGATTGGATCGGCGACATTCCGAAGCATTGGCTAGTTAGGAGCGGTAAAGTATGTTGCAAAAATGCGAATGTGGGCACACCCGCAAGTAAGTCGGAGCCATCAAACTGGGTAGATCGCACGCGTGCGTGATTCCGTGGGTGTCCATGAACGACGACAAAACACCTCAAAGAGAATGACTACATCGGAGGCACCGCGGTAAAGATTAGCCGAGAAGGGATGAGAACTCCTGCCGCGCACCTGCTGCCTGCCGGAGTCGTGGTGTTGACTCGCGATGCCACAATCGGCCTTACGGCGATAACAACCTGTCCCGCTGCCGTCTCTCAGCACATTATCGCTTGGGTGCCAGTCCGCAAGATGTACGCCCAAATACCTGTTGCTATTCGTTTAAGGCGATGCAGCAATACCTTGAGAGCTTCACCTTCGGCTCGACTCTGAAGCAACCATATGGGACTGACGGACGTTCGAAAACTCGTCACTCCTGTCCCACCCCTCCCCGAACAAGCCGCCATCGCCGCGTATCTGGACGAGGAGACGGCGAAGCTGGACGCGCTGGTGGGGAAGGTGGAGGAGGCGGTGGAGCGGTTGCAGGAATACCGCACCGCCCTCATCACCGCCGCCGTGACCGGCAAGATTGATGTGCGAAAAGAAGTTGCCCAATGAGTACACCATTCGTTATTGAGAGTTTCGAGGAATACCTCTGATGTCCGGCCAAACCAACGAACGAGCCTTCGAGACCTACGTTGAAGAAATTCTGCTGACGCGCGGCGGCTGGCAATCCGGCAGCAACGCGGAGTGGGACAAGGAGCGGGCGCTGTTCCCTGCGCAGGTGTTCTCGTTCCTTCAGGACACACAGTCAAAGCTCTGGGCCGAGATGCAGACGCTGCACGGGGCGGGACTAGAGGCGTTGCTGCTTACTACCCTGGTCAAGGAACTGGACACCAAAGGGTCGCTTCATGTCTTGAGGCATGGGTTTAAGTTCTACGGGAAGACCTTTCGCCTTGCCTACTTCAAGCCTGCGCATGGTGCGAATTACGACATGTTGGAACAGTTCAACAGAAACCGGCTCACGGTGACGCGCCAGGTGCCGTGCCATCCCGGAGACAATCGTACGCTGGACATGGTGCTGGCGGTGAACGGCCTGCCGGTGGCGACGATCGAACTGAAGAATCCCGGCACCGGCCAGAACTGGCGGCATGCGGTGCGCCAGTACAAGGAAGACCGTGATCCGCGTGCTCCGTTGTTTGAGTTCAAGAAGCGAGCGCTGGTGCATTTTGCCGCCGACCCGGATGAAGTGTACATGACCACGCGGCTGGCTGGGGTGAAGACGTCTTTTCTGCCGTTTAACCGTGGCAGTCATCCCGGCCAGATCATGTGCGGTGAGGGCAATCCGCAGCATGAATCCGGCTACCGGACCGGGTACTTCTGGGAGGATGTGCTTCAGTTTGCGAGCTTCATGGATATCCTTGGCTCCTTCCTGTTTCTTGAAAAGAAGGAGGAGAAGCAGGACGACGGGCGTGGCGGCCAGCGCCTCGTCACCAATGAGACGATCGTGTTCCCGCGCTTTCACCAACTGGATGCCGTGCGCAAGCTTGTCGCCACGGCGCGCACGGAAGGGCCGGGCCGGAACTATCTGATCCAACACTCCGCCGGCAGCGGAAAAACGAACAGTATTTCGTGGCTCTCGCACCGGCTTGCCAGTCTGCACGATGCCACCGATGCGAAGGTGTTCGATTGCGTGGTCGTCATCACCGACCGGCAGGTGTTGGACCGGCAGTTACAGGATGCGATCTACCAGATTGAACACGCACAGGGCGTGGTGAAGGCGATTGACCAGGATGCGAAGCAGCTCGCGGCGGCGCTCATTGACGGCACAAAGATCGTCATCACCACGTTGCAGAAGTTTCCGTTCGTGTTGCGCGGGCTGCTCTATGCCGCCGGCGCGGAGAAACAGGAGGACGCCACGGCCGAACAGCGAGCCGATGCCGCGAAATGGGAGGCGGAGATTGCCAAGCGGCGGTATGCGGTCATCGTGGACGAGGCGCATTCCAGCCAAACGGGCGAGACCGCGCGGGAGTTGAAGGCGATCCTCGGCGCAGCGGCCACAGGTGAAAACGACGAAGACCTGCCGGACTGGGAAGATCGCCTGAACCAGATCATGCAGTCACGCGGCCAGCAGCCGAATTTGAGCTTCTTCGCCTTTACCGCCACACCCAAGGGCAAGACGCTGGAGCTGTTCGGACGGAAAGGGGCGAATGGGTTGCCGGAGGCGTTTCATCTCTATTCGATGCGGCAGGCGATTGAGGAAGGCTTCATCCTCGACGTGGTTAAAAACTACACCACCTACGCCACCTATTATCGGCTCGTGAAGGCGATTGAGGATGATCCTAATCTGCCCAAGAAGAAGGCGGCGCGAGCATTGGCCAAGTTCATGAGCCTGCATCCGCACAACATCGAACAAAAGACCGAGGTGATGGTCGAGCATTTCCGGCAGAAGGTGATGGGCCATCTCGCCGGGCGAGCCAAGGCCATGGTCGTAACCTCGTCGCGCCTGCACGCCGTACGTTACATGCAGGCCTTTGAGCGGTATATCGCGGAGAACAAGATTACCGATGTGCGTCCGCTCGTCGCCTTCAGCGGCACGGTGAAAGATCCTGACTCAGGTATCGAATATACCGAGCCGGGGATGAACAAGGATTGCGTGACCGGCGAATCCATCAGCGAAAAACGCCTACCGGAGCGGTTTGCCTCACCCGACTACCAGGTATTGCTCGTGGCGAACAAATACCAGACCGGCTTTGATCAGCCTCTCCTTTGCGCGATGTATGTGGATAAGCGCCTCGACGGCGTGCAGGCGGTACAGACCCTGTCGCGGCTCAACCGTAAAATTCCCGGCAAGGACAATCCGTTCGTCCTGGATTTCGTGAATGACGCGGCGGACATCTACCAAGCTTTCAAGCCCTACTACGATGCTACGAGCCTGCAGGAAGCATCAGACCCTCAGAAGCTGGAGACGTTGAAACATGAACTGGATGCGGCACAGATCTACTTCTGGAGTGAGGTGGAGGCGTTTGCGAAGGTATTTTACAAGCCCATCGCTCGTCAGAGCGCGCAGGATCACGCCGGCATGCAACTCCACCTTCAGCCGGCGGTGGACCGGTTCAAGGCGATGCAGGATGACACGAAGCGAAGGGAGTTTCATGAGAAGCTGAAGGGCTATGTGAACCTCTATTCATTCATGAGCCAGATCATGCCCTGGTGCGATCCAGCGCTGGAGATGCTGTACAGCTTCGGGCGATTCCTCTTGCCGCATCTGCCGCTCGATCGCGATGCTGAGCGGGTGAAGATTGGAGACGAAGTCGGACTGCAATACTACCGCCTTGAACGTATCTATTCGGGAGAGATTGATTTGCGAGAAGGGGAGCCGGAATGGGTGAAGAGCCCAACGGATGTGGGCACAGGTAAGGCAAAGGAAGAGAAAGCCCCGCTGTCGGAAATCATCAAGGTGCTGAACGAGCGCTTCGGTACGAACTTCACCGACGAAGACCGATTCTTCTTCGAGCAGATTCGCGAGAAGGCTACTCACAACGAACAGGTCGTCAAGCTCAAGCGTGCCAATCCATTCGACAAGTTCCAGCTCGGCCTGCGCCAGCTTATTGAGAATCTCATGGTGGAGCGCATGGTCGATAACGACAAGATCGTGACCCGCTATATGGATGACAAGGAGTTCGGCGACGCAGCATTCGCCGTCTTAGCAAAAGCAATTTACGAATCTATTCCATCCGATGAGTCGTCAATTTAAAGTTGCTGGTGGTAAGAAAGGGGCATAAAGAAAATGTACCAGGAGTCTTTTATCATCGCGTTCTCCACGACCAATTCGCATGAGGAAGTAGCGAAATGTCTCCCACCTCCCAAATTGTTCAAAAACTCTGGAACTACTGCAACGTCCTGCTGTGACGACGGGATGAGTGGCAGTTGAAGGTGATGTGAGCTGGTATGAATCTTCCCAACAAAAACCAGGCTGTCGTTGAACGTGAGAAGGTCAGGGATTATCTGCTTAGCCCGTCTCATCCCACCGGTAAGGGCAAGGCAGAGTTCTTCACCTCTATGGGATTCCAGCGAGAAGCCTGGGAGGTGTTAGCAGATGCTTTGCGGCAGATGGCACGCGATTGTCCCGTCACAAAAAGCATGACATCCCTCCATGGGCAGAAGTATATTGTAGACGGTGTGTTGGTCACGCCAGGTGGACAACTGCCCCTTATCCGCACGGTGTGGGTTATTGATGTCGGACGTGACAGACCACGTTTGGTGACAGCGTATCCAACAGCGCAGGAGGCATAACAATGATTAGAGAACATGACACAGTTGTCTTGGTCGCCGCCGTTCCAACGGAAGGGCTTTTGCCTGGCGATGTGGGTACGGTTGTTCATGTGTACCGTGATGGCCAGGCTTACGAGGTTGAGTTCATTACCTTGGAAGGAAAGACCGCCGCGGTGATCACGTTGGAAGCTTTACAGGTCCGCCCTGTCGGGCAACGCGAGATCGCCCACGCCCGCGAGCTTGCTTCACGCTAAGCCGCTCCAACCACCGTGTCACCACTCCTGCAAGAAACTCTACCGGATTTTGTGGACGAATTAGCCACACTTCTCAGGAATAACGATGCGCTGGACTTGGTTGAACAAGTGCCACTCCTTCGACTCGTTGACCGGTGCCGCTGTCCGGAGGCAACCGGCACACCCGCAAAGCCACCTGGTCCGACAAGAAGCCAGACGTCCGCTGGCGCGCGTACGACTATGACGAACTCATCGCTCGCGACAAAGCCAGCCTCGACATCTTCTGGCTCAAAGACGACAGCCTAGTAGACTCCGCCAATCTTCCCAACCCAGACATCATCGCCCAAGAAATCGTCGACGACCTCGAAGCCGCGCTTGAACAGTTCCGGCTGATTGCGAATGATCTTAGCGGGGAACAGGCCGATATAAAGACCTGAGTATTTTCCAAGAACATGTTTTCTGCGCATTGCTGATATTTGGAAGCGATGATGCCTACAACACAAAGGGGAGCGTTATAAGCGAAGCCTATGAAGAGCCGGTGCCAGGTCGAAGCATCCGTTATCTCCCGGGCACCTCAACCAGTCCCCTCATTACTATGAGTGGCTATTCATGTGGCGGCATGCTACAGTGCAAGTGTTTCTAGCGGCGGGCCTCGCGTGAAACATCAAATCGAACGGCCCATTTCGGATGTTGTTGTTACCGAGAATCTGATTGGAAGTCTGACCTAGGTCGCCTTGTTCCTTGCGCCTTCGGCCCTCTCCTTCCCCTCGTGAAATAGTTCTCGTGTTCCCCACAATATCAATTTCAGAAGGAGGACCCCCATGGGTTCAAAACTTTATGTTGGCGGGTTGCCCTATGCGGCAACTGAATCGGAGCTCACCACCTTGTTCGCAGCACACGGGACTGTCGAGTCCGCGCGTGTGATCACCGACAAGTTTACGGGACAGTCGCGAGGCTTCGGCTTCGTCGAAATGGCCACGCAGGAAGAAGGTAAGGCGGCGATTACCGCCTTGAACGGCACAGAGATGGGCGGACGCCCGTTGACTGTGAACGAAGCCAAGCCACAAGAACCCCGCACCGGCGGTGGCGGCGGCGGCGGACGCTTTGGCGGCGGCAACGATTCCGGCGGTCGCAACCGGTTCTAAGCACTCTGCTACGCAATGAGCGGGGCGTCTCATCCGAGGCGCCCCGCCTTCATCCCTGGGTCGAGCCTATCCTCAGTTGATTGGCGCATGCCTTGATCTCTTCTGTCTCCACCCCCTTCGGCACAACTAATTGCTACGTCCTCGGCCTGCGGATCGAAGGACGAGAGGGGAGAACTTCTGGGAGGCGAGCTCTTGACGGCGCAGGGTTCGGGCAATCGAGTAATCACATGTGGCTTCAGACCTGACCGCCATGCAGATTGCGCAGGGCAGGAGATGGCGCGGCGCGGACAGACTTTCTAGGCCTAGTGGAGGGATTGTCACACCCGTACAAAATACGGAATCGCCATCAGGACCACACCGACACTGATGAGGATATACACGTTCGCAATAAAATAGGGGACGACACAGAGCACGATCCCAGTGATGAGGGGCACGACGGCTTTTTGCTTTTTTCCATAGAGAAAGAATCCAAACCCGATCGATCCGAACAGTAGCCCCCAGAGCAAGACCGCTGTGCTGCCGGACTCAAACATTCATGACTCTTTTACCGATCGTGGAGGAAAGCAACTCTTCTTTCACGCAAGATTGCAGCAGTCAGCCGAGAATATCTACCTTCATGTGGCGGTGGCCCCGACGAATCCGGTATCGCCGAAAATCTGCGAGGTCGAGCGTAAAGACCTTGGTCGTACGTAACGATTCTGCGGCGACAATGACAGAAGCATCTGCCAGATCCATTGGGTGATCCCCATACTGTTCCATCAACTCAAACGCCCGCATCGTCGATACCTGATCCAGAAACCACAGGGATACACCGCCATCAAGAATAAAATCGCGTAGCCGATCAGCGCCTATACTGTTCGGCGTGAGCAGGTGAAATGCTTCGGTTAGGACTGGGATGGTCGTGAAGAGGGGATTGCGCGTGACACTGAGGATGTCTTTGCATCGGGTATGTTCGGTATCTTGAGGATCGAACAACGCGACGAAGGGGCCGGTATCGACTAAGATCATCGGCGTGTTTTCCGGCGCAAGGCGATCTGCATCCCACGCCGGGTCTCAGTCGAAGGGGCAATCGCATATCCTCCGGGCCCAAGGTCGAGGCGGCTGTAGATTTCGAAGGCTGACCGCGCACTGCTGCGGTCAGCTTCACTCCGAAGGGCCAGTACGCCTCGCTTGAGAGCCGTGGACACAGACCAGCCGGTTTTCCTCGTAACTTGCGTCAATACCTTTTCCGTTTCGTCATCAAGCCGGACAGTTCTGAGCCCCATAACATACCTCCGTTCGGTCAGATGTATACAGACTGTAATACATCGACGGGTTGGCGTCAACTCATGGTGACAGAGTGATGCGCTGATCAGGCCAATGAGTCTCTCATCAGAGCTGTTGTAATCAATGCCCGCGCTTCCTCTTGAATCCACTTGAGATGATTTTTCCCTCGGAAGCTCTCTGCATAGAGTTTGTATACATCCTCGGTACCGGAGGGGCGGGCGGCGAACCAGCCCTGTTCGGTCACGACTTTCAAGCCCGCCGATTGAGGCGCCATTGCCGGGGGCTGTCGTCAGTTTTGCGACGATGGTGTCGCCGGCCAACTCGGTCGCGCTCACTTGATCGGGAGACAGCTTTGACAAGACGGCTTTCTGTGACGGTGTCGCGGGCGCATCGATCCGTTCATAGACCGGCTCACCCAATTCTTTCGTCAGGTCACGATAGAGTTCGCCAGGATCACGGCCGGTCTTGGCCATCATTTCTGCGGCCAGAAGATTCATGATGATGCCATCCTTGTCCGTCGTCCAGACCGATCCATTTCGACGCAGGAACGAGGCCCCCGCGCTTTCTTCTCCACCGAAGCCGAGCGAGCCGTCGAGCAAGCCGTTCACGAACCATTTGAAGCCGACCGGCACTTCGACGAGCTTGCGAATGAGCTTCACTGCCACTCGGTCAATGAGGCTACTGCTCACCAGCGTCTTCCCGATTCCTGCATCTGACTTCCAACCTGGGCGGTTGGCAAAGAGGTACGAAATCGAAACCGCGAGGTAGTGATTGGGATTCATCAGACCGGCAGAGCGGGTGACAATGCCGTGCCGGTCGTTGTCTGCATCGTTGCCGAAGGCGACATCGAAGCGATCTTTCAGCGCGATGAGATTCGCCATGGCATAGGGCGACGAACAGTCCATCCGGATCTTGCCGTCCCAATCGAGCGGCATGAAACGAAAGGTCGGATCGACGGAAGGATTCACGATATCAATATTCAAGCCGTACCGCGCTGCGATCGGTTGCCAGTAGGCCACACCGGACCCGCCGAGCGGATCGATGCCGAGCTTCAATCCGGCTGAACGAATGACATCCATATCGATGATCTGCGCGAGATCCCCGATGTAGGCACCGAGATAATCGTGCTGGTGGGTTGTGCTTGCCCGACGAGCCTGATCGTACGACAGACGCTTTACCCCTTGCAGGTCAGCAGCAAGGAGGGTATTCGCACGGTCCTCAATCCATTTTGTCACCTGGGTATCGGCCGGCCCGCCATGCGGTGGGTTGTACTTGATGCCGCCGTCTTCAGGCGGATTGTGCGAGGGAGTGATGACGATGCCGTCGGCGAGCCCCGATGTCCTCCCTCGGTTGTAAGTAAGGATCGCGTGAGAGATGACCGGAGTGGGGGTATACCCACCATCTTGATCGATCATCACCTCGATGCCATTCGCGGCCAACACTTCAATCGTACTCACATAAGCCGGTTCCGAGAGTGCATGGGTATCTCTACCAAGATAAAGCGGCCCGACTGTGCCCTGGCTTGCTCGATACTCACAGATCGCCTGGGTGATGGCCAGGATATGCCTTTCGTTAAAGCTTCGCTTGAAGGATGAACCGCGGTGCCCCGACGTGCCAAAGGCGACTCGCTGCTCGCGAACCACGGTATCGGGCTTTTCAGAAAAATAGGCCGCAATGAGTTTTGAGACATCAACAAGAACCGATGCCGGCGCCGGCTGACCTGCTAGAGGATGGATGGCCATGCAGATTGTGTAGCCCTCGACCCCCATCGCTGTCAACTATGCAATCATCGAATAAGCCTCCCACAGCCGACCATGGACTTTTCAATCATGAAGAATAATTCACGCCAAACCATGCTTTCGAGCCCATATGGAACCATATTGACTCGATATTTAATTGCAAGTACATTCGGAAACCATAATACTTATGAAGATGCATGGCATGTCAGTAGTTATGGTTTTCGTTACAGCTCTTGCCCACCCATTCCAGAGTAAAGGAGTCATTCAGTATGAGTGACGTCAAAGACCAGACCATCGCAGTGAATGTGCGCTTGAAGCCTAGCGAGTCATCGTCCCATCCGAGGGCGACGAATTACACGAACGTTGGCCTGGCCCAGGGCATCGCCTACGTCGACTTCGGATTTATCGAGCCAGCGCTGCTCGCTGTGATTGCCAAGACGGCGAAGGATGGGCCGGCGGCGCCCAAGGGAATAGAGGGCGCCCTTGTCACCCGCGTGGCGATGAGCGTGGACGTGCTCGCGCGCTTGCATCAGCAAATTCAGCAAGTCTTGGTCGGCCTGCGTGATGCGCGGAAGGCAAAGCCGAAAGCATAAGTATTAGAGAGGTGACGAATGGCAAATGTTCAATCTGACCCTGACTCCTGGCAGTTCAGAAGCTCTCTTGAAAGGAGCGCGGCATGAGTGATCGATATGTGCTGTTGCGGCTATGCAAGACTATCTGCCTGGTATTGACCTTGGGGGTGAGTATGAACGCGGACGCGGGCTTATTCGGCTTTGGGGATCCAAGCTGGAAAGAAGAAGTGCTGTTGCACGATGGCAGCAAGATGGTTGTCGAGCGGTCGCAAAGTTACGGTGGGCGGCATGAAATCGGACAATCAGCGCCGATCAAAGAACAAACCATTACGTTTACCCTGCCCAATACCAGCACGACCATTGAGTTTAAGAGCGAATATGGCGAAGACATCGGGCGTGCCAACTTCGAGCTGCTGGCGTTGCATATTCTCAACGGCACCCCGTACATCGTGACCGCTGCCAAATTTATGCCTGTCGTACAACAAATGGGGGCGCCCAAACCCGCCGTACGTGTTCTTCCAATACGACAGCAAAGAATGGAAACGCATCGCGTTGGAAGAACTCCCGACAGAGTTCAAGGACATCAATTTGGTCGTCAATTCCAAAGGCGAGGAGAAAATCCTCACGGCGCAGTCTATCGTCACCGCGGAGCTTGTCAAGAAACTGAACGGTGAGTTGAGGCAACCCGAATACAAAACCATCCTGCGGGAACCGGTGAAACTGGGGGCAGGGGGAGAGTCTGTCAGTAAATTGCGAGGAGAGGATTCGAGTTAAAGATGGATGGAGTTCTCCGGATGCTTCAAAGGCGCCCATTTCTATAGGAACGTGCTTCAATTGACGATACGAAAGGAAGTTTACAATCTATTCAGTGAACTCGAATATTTAAGGAGAAGTAACTCATGGCTATCAACAGTTGAATACGCATTAATGGCTGGTGCTTCTTATATTACTACTCGTGATCGAATTAATCGGTTTCCTGTTCCGCAAGGATGGATTGAGCTTCAAGTTCCAAGCAATGATTGATTACTGGCGCTAGTGGTTTTGAGGCCATCTCCTTCGAAAAGGCACCGACATTGTCATCTCCTATGCCGGCACCTACGCCAAAGACATCACGGGAGATATGCTTCGCAGACATTGGTCTCGGAACAGGCGTTGGGTCAGCTCAACTCTTGCAAGCGGCCGAATACTACCTCCAGGTCAAGGCCGCCAATCCCAATGCGACGAGCATCACGTTCACTGGCCACAGCTTAGGCGGCGGGCTGGCCGCTCTGATGGGCGTGTTCTTCGGTCAACAGGCGGTGACCTTCGACCAAGCCCCGTTTGCCAGGTCAGCAAAATTGAATGTGCTCACTCCGGATGTCGCAGCCAATCTCAAAGCCGACCTGCTGGCCAATGGCCACACCGAAGCCGAACTCCTCGGCCTGACCAACTTCTTGCAACTACGCGCCACCAATGGCGGCATTCCCAATTCCAACTTGGTGACCAACATCAACGTACAAGGTGAATTCCTGTCTGGTATCCCCTGGAACATCCCCGACCGCATCGGCACCACCCTCTTCGACATCAACAACAGTGCGCCTGGCGTTTCTGGCGAGCGACCTGCATGCGCAGTCCTTGCTCACCGCGTTCCTGCAAAGCAATGAGACCGCTGTGACCAGGCACAGACTTTGAACCAGGTGACGGGCGAACTCACCGACTTGCTGAAGATGATTTTTGACAAGCAACCTGTTTGCGAACGATACAGATACTGAATCAAAGCGAATTTCCTCGACCATCTCGTCCGTCATGAAGTAGGTGTGCCAGGCTCATTTGACTGCCGATGCGATGGTGACCCGCTTCACCTCTGACCTCTGGAAGCTGGCCCAGGACGGCGGGCTGACCATGAGCGAGGGCACCTACCTTCTTCGGTAATAATCTGAACAACGTCAGCAAAGCCCTCATCGCCTTCGCCATGCAGAAGTATTACGACGAAACGCAAACGAGTCCGGGTTACAACAAGGAACTCTTCACCGAAGTGACAGGCGGCGTCCAATTCGATCGTGCGGACGTCGCTGCCACGCTCAACGACGCCAAGGGCTACAGCCTGTACTTTCAGAGTTATCTCGACTCATCTGCCTTTACCAACACCGACCGCCAGCAGATTCAGTCGTTGCTACCCACGCTACGAGACTGGTACGTGCAGGCAGGATCGGGTGGCATGAACGTGACCGATGCCCACAACCGTGGCGCCTTCATGCTGGGCGGCAGTGGTGCCGATAATCTGACCGGCGGGAGCCAGACTGATCTGTTAGTGGGCAATGCCGGAGCCGACCGACTGAATGGTGGCGGGGGCAATGATACGTTGCTCGGCGGCGCGGGGTTCGACACGTATGTGTACAACACCGGCGATGGGACGGATCAGATTGAAGATGCGGATGCCACGGGGCGGATCATCTTTGATCAGCACCTCTTGCAAGCTGGCATCCGACGGACGGGCGACGCGGTCGATACCTACAGCAGCCTCGATGGCTCCCAGACCTACGTCCTCTCCGGTGGCCACTTGATCGTGAACGGCGTGCTCACGGTCAACGCCAACTTCCAGAGCGGGCAGTTCGGGATTTGGCTGCGGGACTTGAACGATATGGCCGATTCAACCGTCCCGACGCAAGGGCCGGTGCAGCGGATCTGGACAGGGACGCCCGGAGACGATGACTTGTCTTCGGTGCCGTTCCTCGAGAACCACTCCATCAGCGCAGGCCTCGGGAACGATTACCTGGATGGGTTTGTCGGAGATGACGTGCTGTATGGTGAGGGTGGCTCCGATTATCTCCTCGGCGGCCAAGGGCGTGATGTGCTCTATGGAGGGGATGAGGCAGATCGCCTGGAAGGAGATGGCACACCGACTCAGCATCCCAGTCTCGGTGTGCCCGATCAGGACTACCTCGATGGCGGCGCGGGCGACGACCTGCTATTGGGCTTCGATTTCGACGATGTGCTGCTCGGTGGCGACGGGGCCGATCAACTGCTGGGCGATGATTATCCGGCGGTCCTGTATGTCGACTATCCGGAGGCGCCGGGGGGACGGCCAGCCGGGGCAGATTACCTCGATGGTGGGGCAGGCAACGATCTCCTGTTTGCCGGTCTGGGCAACGATGTGCTGCTGGGGGGTGAGGGAAACGACGAGCTTCGTGGGGATAATGTTACTGCTGGTGGGTGGTATGACTTTGGATATTACGCGCTGTCTGCTCCGGTCTTTAACCCCACCGGCCGTCTCGTCCGGTTTACCGCTGCCGGTGGCGCAGACTACTTGGAGGGTGGTGCCGGTGCCGATGTGCTCGTAGGGGACGGTGGCAACGACATTCTCTCCGGCGGAGCGGACAATGACCAGCTTTACGGCGACGACTTCGCCGACGATCAAGCGGGCTACCTGGTGGTGGCAGGCGATGATATTCTCGACGGCGGGGCGGGCGACGATCTCTTGGCCGCTGGTGATGGGAATGATTCTCTCGCTGGTGGCATTGGAATCGACACATTGTTTGGCGACAAGGGCGACGACGTGCTCGACGGTGGTGCCGAAGCCGACACCCTGCGCGGCGGCGACGGTGCGGATCAATTGTTCGGCGGCGGCGGGAATGATCTTCTATTTGGCGATGGTCTCAACAATCAATTTGTGGCCGGGACGGTGGGTGGGGCTGATGTCTTGGATGGCGGTGACGGTGATGATGAACTGCAAGGAGGTCTGGGTGCGGACCTGTTGTTTGGAGGAGCGGGCGATGATCTGCTTCTAGGACAAGAGGATAATGACACCCTCTTCGGCGACGAGGGCAATGACCAATTGGCGGGTGGTCTCGGCAACGACCTGCTGAGCGGTGACGCGGGCGATGACCTGCTAAACGGCGATGCGGGCGATGATACCTTGATCGGCGGCGCGGGGGTCGATGTCTTGGCCGGTGGCGCCGGCGCCGATACCTATGTCTTCAACCTTGGCGATGGCATCGACACGATTCAGGATGCCGTGGGGGAAGGGAACCGGTTGCTGTTCGGCGCAGGCATCACGGCACCAGGATATTACGCTCGGCATCGGGTCGCTGCTGCTCCGTGTGGGCTCGACGGGCGATGCCATTCACATTCAAGGGTTTGACCCGGCCAATCTCTCCGATCCGACCGGCATCGACCGATTCGAATTCGCCGACGGTACCACGTTGACCCATACGGACCTGATCGCACGCGGATTCGATCTGGTGGGGACAGCTGGGAATGATGAGTTGAACGGCGGGGAACTCTACCGCGGGATCTACGGTCTAGATGGGAATGACGTCCTCACCGGTGGGGCGATCGACAATGTGCTCGATGGGGGCGGCGGCAATGATGTGACTGTTGGAAACGAGGGCGGCGATCAGCTGTCGGGTGGGCCGGGGACGATGTGATGCTGGGAGGCACTGGCGAGGATGTCCTGACTGGGCGGGACTGGAGACGATCAGCTGCTGGGCGGAGACGGCGCTGATCAGCTTGATGGCGGCGCCGGGACGGATGTGCTGAATGGGGGAACCGGACAGGATACCTATGTCTTCGGTCGTGGCTCTGGGCATGACATGTTGCGGGATTCCCCGGTCGAACAATCCGGCCCGAATACGATCCAGCTGACCAACGGGGTCAGTCCTGACGAGGTTCGTCTGCAGGCCCGCCAGTCGGTGAACGGAGTTGATGTGGTGCTCACCATCGATGGAACAGAGGACGAGCTGACACTCCTTGGCGCCGCTGATGCCAGCCTGTTGCCGATCAGCCAGATCCTCTTTGCCGACGGAACGAGTTGGGCAACCACCGAGATTTTGACTCGTATTGAAGGCGTCCACCTCACGGCCTCAGCGGCTGGCAGTTTCTTGGAAGGCACAGGGTTTCGGGATGAGTTGATCGGGGCGCAAGGCAACGATGACCTGGATGGGCAGGGTGGCGCCGACCGGATGGTGGGTGGGGCCGGCGACGACCGCTACCGGGTCGATCATCCCGGCGATACCGTGGTGGAGCTTGTCGGGGAAGGGGCGGACACGGTGCTGAGCCAGATCGACTATGTGCTTCCCACCCATGTGGAGAATCTTTACTTGCGGACGACGGATTTACCGACCACAGACCCAGTTCGTGGTGAGGGGAATGCGAGTGACAATCTCTTGATCGGGAACTTTGTAAATAATGTGCTGATCGGTGGAGCAGGCCACGATACCTTCTGGGGCGGATTCAGCCTGGGGAGTGACTATGGACCGGGCGACGATGACTTGTCCGGCGGCATCGGGAACGATACCTACGTCGTGGAGGGCACTTTCAACGGCTTCGATACGATCCATGATGTGGCGCTGCCTGGAGAGGGGAATCGCCTGCAATTCGGCACCAGTGTCCGTCCGGAGGATGTGCTGTTCGTTCAAGAGGGCTCATTGCTCCGCATTACCAATGCTGGGGGAACGGATGGCGTGGTATTGGCCGATTTTGACCCCAGTGGGATAACCGGATCGTTGGTGACGGAGGTCGTGGCCTTCAGCAATGGCGTTGAGGATGTGACAGGCGGCTATGAAACACGCTTGCTGGCACTCATGAATCCGACGGTTGGTACCGACAATGCCGACACGATAATCGGCACGTCGAGCGCTGAAGTCATCAGGGCACGGGGCGGGGATGATGTGATTGCGGGCGGCGCGGGAAACGATGTGTTGCTCGGTGGAACCGGCCACGACATCTATCTGTTCAATGAGGGTGACGGGTTCGATTTGATCGATGATTTGCCTGGTGTGGGAGACACCAACACGGTGCAGTTCGGCGCCGGCATCACGCAGGAGATGCTGCGGGTGTCGTATAACGGAACCTTCGGCATCGGAGGCCTGTCGGTCCGGATCGGTGCGTCGGGAGATGGACTCCATTTCCTCGGCGTGTCGGCCGAGGACCCCACTGAGCCGCATGCGATCGATACATTTCATTTCGCAGACGGAACTCAACTGACATTTGCCCAATTGTTTGAGCGCGAAATCTTGGTGCAAGGAACCGGACGGAGCGACGGCGAGATGTTTGGAACCATTGCGGATGATCGGATGAACGGCTTCGGTGGGTCGGAGAGCCTTTCCAGCGGAGCAGGTAACGACCAGCTTGAGGGTGGGGCGGGGAACGATTTCCTGCAGGGAGGAGATGGAGAAGATACCTATATTTTCCAATTAGGCGACGGCTTTGATCGCATTGAAGACGACGCAGAGTTTATCGACGATGGACAAGGGGGGCATTTGGCAAACAATCGCATCCTGTTTGGTCCGGGGATCATTCTGTCCGATCTCTCGTTCGTGGAAGTGGACTTGACTATTCGAAAAATTCTCGTTGGATCGAATGGAGACGGGATTGAGTTGCCGAATTTTGTGGATTTCGCTCCAGGCCTCCGCACCATCAGCTTTTCCGACGGTCTGACCATCGATATCTATGACCTGCGCGATGGGGGGCTCGTAACTGACGATCAAACGATTCAAGGTGGTCCTGGCGGCGGTGTGTTGATTGGAGGAGCAGGCAACGACTTTATCCAGTCTGGTGGTGGCTCCACGGCGCTTATTGGTGGAGCCGGCAGCGATACACTTGTCGGCGGATCCGGCCACAATTGGATTTCCGGAGGGCCAGGTAACGATTTTCTTCTCGGCGGCAGCGGCGGCAACACATTCTTGTTGTCCCCCGGGAGTGGCCGAGATTCCATTCAAATTCCCAATTATCAACTGTTGCTGGATGCCAGCACGGCACTATTTTCCGGAGGCTATGGCTCGTATCACCCGAGCTTAACGCTGGGTTCCCTTGTGATTCGCTATGGGGATCTCGGAGATGAACTACATATCCTGGATTTTGATCCCACTGATGTGTTTGCCAGCCCGGCGGTTCAACGTTTTGAGTTTTCCGATCGCATGTTGACGTATGAGGAGCTTATTGCACTGGGGTTCGACATCAACGGAACAGGCAGTGATGATGTCCTGACGGGGACGAATACAAACGACCGTTTCTCGGGCTTCGCCGGCAATGACGATTTGAGCGGCGGGGCTGGAGCGGATTCGTTTATGGGTGGGCAAGGTAACGATACGCTACGTGGCGGAGTTGGTGAAGACACCTATGTGTTCAACCTCGGCGACGGCATCGATACGATCGAAGATACGGCGACAGCTAGCGAAGGCAATCGGATTCAATTCGGGGCTGGCATCAGTCAGAGCGCCCTCTCGTTCACGCAGGATCAAGTAGCCCGGACCCTCACGATTCAGGTCGGCAGCAGCGGGACCGGCAAGCTGATGCTGACGAATTTCGATCCCACCGGGGCCAACGGCTCGCTGGTGGTGGAGACACTGGCATTTGCGGATGGGAGTACCGCGAGTCTCGCAGCACTGCTGGGCGGTTCCGTCAACCACGCGCCAACGGTGGCAACTCCCATTGCAGATCTCACGGTGCCAGAGGATGCGCCGTTCAGTTTGGTGGTGCCGGCGAATACCTTTGCCGATCAGGATGCCGGCGATGCGCTGACGCTCAGCGCGAGTTTGGCTGACGGCACCGCGCTCCCGGCCTGGCTGAGTTTCAATGCCGCGACGCGCACCTTCAGCGGCACTCCGCTCAATAGCGATATCGGCAATCTCACCCTTGCGGTGAAGGCGACGGATAGTGGCAGTCTGAGCGCAACGGACACCATTGCGCTCGCGATACAAAACGTGAACGATGCCCCCACGGTGGCAAACCCACTGGCGGATCAGACCGTGCTGGAGGATGCGCCGTTCAGTCTCCTCGTACCGATGAGCACCTTTGCGGACGTGGATGCCGGGGATACGCTCACTTACCGTGCAACACTCGCGGACGGAACCGCCTTGCCTAGCTGGCTCAGCTTCACTGCGGCCACCCGCACGTTCAGCGGCACGCCGCTGAACGGCGATGTGGGTACGCTCGCACTCAGAGTAACGGTGACAGATACCGGCAACCTGAGTGTATCAAGCACGTTTAGCCTCACCGTGACCAACGTAAACGATGCGCCGACGGTGGCGGTGCCACTCGCCGATCAGCAGGTAAGGCAAGGCTCGTTGTTTAACCTGGTAGTGCCGACAACGACGTTTGCCGATGTCGATCCTGGCGACAGCTTAACCTACAGCGCCAGACTGGCCAACGAGACGAGCTTACCGACATGGTTAAGCTTCAATCCTGTAACCCATACGTTTAATGGCATACCTCAAGGGGGCGACGTCGGAACACTCGATGTGCGCGTGACCGCGACCGACCAGGGGAGTCTTAGCGTGGCGGATGTCTTTGCCCTGACGATCGCCCCAAGCTGGGGGACTGCCGGAAACGATACGCTGATCGGCACGAGCGGCAATGATGTGCTGGATGGATTGGCGGGCGACGATGTGTTGCGTGGCCTAGCCGGCAACGACACCCTCATTGGTGGGGCAGGCAGTGACCTGCTCGACGGCGGGACGGGGACCGATACGATGACGGGCGGGACTGGGAACGACACCTATCTCGTCGATGTGGCGGGCGATGTCGTGACCGAACTGGCCAACGAAGGCACGGACACCGTGCAGAGCAGCATCGCCTCTATCCTCGGGGCCAACGTCGAGAACCTGACCCTCACAGGGACTACCCTGATCAATGGCACCGGCAACACGCTGAACAACGTGCTGACCGGGAACAGTGCGGCGAATACCCTCACCGGCGGCGCGGGGAACGATACCTACGTGGTGAGTACAGGCGATACGGTCGTCGAGCAACCCACGCAAGGGTTCGACACCGTCCAGAGCGATGTGACCTGGACACTCGGGGCCAACCTTGAAGCGCTCACCCTCATGGGCACGGCCAGCATCAATGGGACCGGCAACGCGCTCGACAATCTGCTCACGGGCAACAGCGGGGCCAACGTTCTCACTGGTGGCGCAGGGAACGATGCGTATGTCGTCAGCACGGGCGATACGGTTGTCGAAGCAGCCAATGCCGGGATCGACACGGTGCTCAGCGACGTGACAACGACGCTCAGTGCCAACATTGAGCTTCTCGTCCTGACCGGGAGCAATGCGATCAACGGCACCGGAAACAATCTCGCCAATGGGATCACGGGCAATATCGCCGCAAACATACTCAATGGCGGAATGGGTACGGATATCCTGGCCGGACTCGATGGCAATGACACCTATGTCGTCGACCACACCGGTGACCTCGTCATCGAACTGGCCAACAACGGGGTAGATACAGTCCACAGCTCGGTCGCCTATACCCTGGCCGCGAATGTCGAGAACTTATCACTCACCGGCGCAGCCGCGATCAATGGGACGGGGAATACGCTGGATAACATCGTATTTGGTAACAGTGCCAACAACGTCCTGAGCGGCGCCAACGGGAACGATACTCTGCGTGGCGGGTTAGGGAACGATACGGTGAACGGCGGAAGCGGCAACGATACCTTCCTGTTTGGCCGTGGCGACGGACAGGACCTGGTGCAGGACAACAGTGGCACTGCCGACAAGATCCTCTACGATGCCGGCATCAATCCGCTGGATCTCGTCATCAGCCGCCAGGTGAATGATCTACATTTGGCGATTCACGGCTCATCCGACCAGATCACGGTACAGAATTGGTATGTCGGCACGATCAATCGGACGGAGACGATCCAAGCCGGCAATGGGCAAACGCTGCTCAGCACGCAAGTGGAGCAGTTGATTCAGGCGATGGCAACTCTCTCGGCGAATAACGGTGGCATCACGTGGGATCAAGCCATCGATCAACAGCCGACACAAGTGGAGAGCATCCTGGCCGCAAGCTGGCAGTAACCGGACGGTGTCAGGAACCTTATTCCACGGTTCCTGACACCATTCCCCCCGGATAACGATGGGACGCCCCTTACGAACAGCGCTCGGTGGTTTGGTCTACCATGTGTTGAATCGTGCAAACGGGCGGCAAGTCTTGTTCAACGATGCTGGCGACTATGCGGCGTTCGAACGGGTACTCCACGAAGCCCAGCAGCGCATTGCCATGCGGCTGCTGGCCTACTGCGTCATGCCAACCCACTGGCATCTGGTACTGTGGCCGTATGGAGATGGGGATCTCTCACGGTTCATCAGTTGGCTGACGCTCACGCACACGCAACGGTGGCATGCCTATCGACAGACCGTGGGTACGGGACATCTATACCAAGGCCGTTTCAAATCGTTTGTCGTGCCGACCGACGAATACTTGTTGACGGTGTGCCGCTATGTGGAGCGCAATGCTCTTCGCGCAAAGTTGGTGGATCGTGCAGAAGTCTGGCGGTGGGGCAGCCTGTGGCGAAGGGAATACGGCGATGCCCAGCAACAGACGTTGATCAGCGAATGGCCCATTATGCGACCGAAGGAGTGGGTGGCGTGGGTCAATGAGGAGGAAAGTGCAGAGGCATTGAAGCGTATCCGGCAGAGCATAC
>CAWAIH010000027.1:0-8937 GCA_963781915.1 uncultured Nitrospiraceae bacterium
TACGCGTCTCCTCTTATGGTGAGCTGAACGCCGGTTTTTTCTCCACAGAATGATTGAGGGGAGCGCAGTACAGTGCAAGGGGAATTATTGTGGTGGCAACGGCCCCTCTTACTCGTACTGTTTGAATTTTTTCAGATTCTATGAGAATGAGGCTTACTATTCAATGGACATCGACCCCATCACCTCAAAAACATAACTGCTTAGGTGTTCAGGCTGAAGGCTGAAGGTCGGGGTTCGAAGGTCCGAACACTTCAGCCTTTTGACCGTCGCCATTCGCATGGCTGGGGACTCCCGCTTATCTCGGCAGGTACTTCATCGCGTAGCTGGTGACGCGAAAAGCGGCTTCAATCACCTGGATTTGCACAGGGCTCATGGGGTTGATACCGGCCTGCATCAGCAGATTGGTGCGGAACGGAGCGAGTCTTATTGCGTTATTCTATTTCTGCGGCTCTGGTCTCTGAGTAGGACCTGCCATTCTTCATACACCGTTCGGCGAACTCCGACAAAAACGATATCGACGGTCGCTTCGTCGTCATTGACACGATAGATGATCCGATAGGTCCGCACTCGATAGGACCAGTAGCCTGAAAGATCGAAATGAAGTGGGTGTCCTGCCAGAGGAGACTGGAGTAGGGCTCGAATGCCGTGCTTGATTTCTGCCTTGACCTGCGGATGGAGTTTGCGAATCCGCTCGGCCGCTTCGGAAGTATACCGGGGGCGGTAACTCTTCACGACCCCTCGCGCCCAAACACTCCCTCATGTGAGACCCAGTTACCGGCCTCGGCCTGTTTCAGGGACCGCTTGATCGACCGTAACGACTTGGAGTCGCTCAGGATCTCGATTGTCTCCATGAGTCCCTCGAATTGGTCCATACTCAGCAAGACCGCGGTCGGAACACCGCCGCGAGTAATGGCCACGACTTGGTGCCGTAGCTTGATATTCCTGATGAGATCGAGGAGCTTGTTCTTCGCCTCCGTGATCGTGACGTATTGGTCTACCTGAGCCATAGATCCTCCTGCGGTACTAGCCTAATAAGTGACCATTATATTGGCTAGCGCTTACCGGTGCAAGGTCAATCGAAAAAACAAGACAGACCAAACAAACCAGATAGACCAAATAGACGTTCCGATCCCTTCTATTTGGCGGGGGGATAGTCTTTGAATGCCTTGGCGACTCCCTTGTTGGCCAATGTAAAATTCTCCTCCATATTATCCCCCAGCACTGCCCTGATCACGGCTCGCCACACCAGGTGTTTTTTCGACGGCTCAGCCAGATCCACGATCAAAGTGCCTTCACGATCCTCATGGATAGTGACGCGACTATTATTGACGCGGTCCCACTCGCCATCATGATACTCATAGGTTTCCACGGGACGACCATAAAATCCGGGCCCCCACCCGTACCTGGGACCATAGAGCCCCGGCGCCGTGCCGGTTCTCTCGACATGTTGCTGGCCCTTCACGCCAAAGAACAGGTGTACCAGCAGGTCGGGACGGTCTTCCACGCTGACTTGCCGGAATCCCTTGGCGGCGAGCTGCTCATCGATCATCTGCTTGATGCGCTCCCTCAGGGGCGAATGGTCCGACACCCCAATCTCACGCCCTCTGTCCGTGATCCCTGAAAAGGCAAAGGTGTGAAACGCAGAGAACTCGACGGACGGATCGAAGTCTGTGACCACCTTTGGCCCGGCTGCACAACCTCCGGCAGCGAGTAGCCCCAACGCCAGCGACAGGATCAGGAATCTGAAATTCATCTTGTGCCCCCCTCCTACTATGAAGTCTTCCGCAGACAACGCAGGCTTAGCAGGATGCTGTACCAGCCCGCCAGCGTAACAAGAGCGTTGTATGGTCTGTCTGGTTTATTTGGTTTGTCTCGTTTATTTGGTTTGTTTGGTTTGTCTCGTTTTTTGGTTGAACGAAACTAACCAGATGAACCAAATCAACCAGATAAACAAAACAAACCAGACCAACCAGATGAACCAGATAGACCACCATACGATCCGATCACTTTTTTTTGGCCGGGGGATAGTTTTCGAATGCCTTGGCGACTCCCTTGTTGACCATTTCAGAATTCTTTTCCACGCTGTCCCCCAATACTCCCCTGATGGTGGCCCGCCAGACCAACTCCTTTTTCGACGACTCAGTCAGATCCACGATCAAGGTGCCTTCCTCATATTCATAGGTCGTTACACCGCCACCATAAAAGCCGGCCCCCCTCACAGACCTGCCGCCGTAGGCCCCACCCGCCATGCCCGTACTCTCGATACGTTGCTTGTCCTTTACGTCGACGAAAAGGTATATTAGCAGGTCGGAAGGATCTTCCACGCCGACTTGCCGGAGCCCCTTGGCGGTGAGCTGCAGGCCGACCATCGCTTCGATCCGCTTCCGCAAGAGCGAATTGTCCAACACCCCGACATCATCTCCTCTGGCCTTCAGCCCCGTGAAGGCAAACGTGCGAAAGGCGGAGAACTCGGCGGACGGATCGAAATCTGTGATTACTTTTGGTCCCGTACAGCCTCCTACAGCGAGCAGACCCAGCGCCAGCGACGCGATCAGGAATCTGATGTTCATCTTTGCATCTCCTCCTACTCTCTCTCTGCGATCTCGTGCAGACAACATGGGCTCTAAACATATACCGAATTCAAGCTTGAGTAAACCGGTCAGGGGCACAGAACATACCCATGCCCCACAATCCCGCTGCCGGGCGGAGCCATGGGCGGAAGTGGTCAGCCGGTCTTCTCCTCGCTTCGAATTTTCGGTAACCTGCGGTATTGGATTTTCTGATCCACCCTATACAGATCAGGTTCTATCGTCGTCTACCAGAGGTTGTTGGGCCATGCTGTCGTGAACTCCCAACTGAAGTGACACTCCGCAGGCTGAAGGATGCTCACCCGCTCAGTGCCGCCAGAAAATTAAACAGGGCCAGCCCCCTTTCGAGGACTGACCCTGCAAACCGGGAAGATCGAGGTGGATTTCACACAACGAACGCCCTTATGGCTCGTACCGGTTGAACTACCCCGGCAGTTCGTCCATCGGCAATGGCCTCAGTCCGACTAACCCACCAACGGGATCTGTGCAGCCAGCTCAAACTTCACGATCGCCCGAATCTTGTTTTCGATCTGCAGATACCGGGCGACCTTCGTGGCAGGCACCACCTTGCCCAGCTTGGCCGCGTACGATTGCCGCAGCTTCACTTCCGATTCCTCAGCCGCCAGCGCTTCGCCGAGCAGTTTCTTGGCCTGGTCGTTGGAGAGTTCGCCTTTGCCCGCATTGTAGGCTTCGGCATAGGCTTTAATGGTCGCAATCAAATGTTGATTGATCTGTTCCAGTTCCTTTTGATAGCCGTCGTACAGCGGCCAGAAGGTCTTGGCTTCCGCGTCGGTGAGATTCATGTTGGCCGCGACAATGAGCTTCTTGTCCGCCTTCACTTTATCTTTCAGAATCTCCATGTTCATTTGTGCCGCTTCCTGAGCCTGAGCCTGGACCGTTCCCATGAACAGGACTGACAGCATGAGTACCCCGATTTTCAGAACCATCATGACGAAATCTCCCTTCTCTATTGTTTCACGACAACTCACCATCCACCCGTACTGGCACCTCCATGGCACCAACGTTTACGGGTGAATCCTCGTAATCTTCGACCCTTGCAGCCCCAACCCGGCCATCAGCCCCTGCTGGTCGAAGATAAATGCATAGACATCGCTTCGCCCCGTCGTCGTCGTCAGGTTCTTTCCCATGCCTTTGTCCATCACAACGATGCTGGGACCGACACCGATCTCCCACCCCTCGCTCTCGTCGAGATACTCCAACGATTTTTCGTTCATGAAGAACAGGACGTAGCCGAACGTCTGCACGCCGGCCTGGAGACCGTAGGATGCGGCCACAGTATTGTAGTAGCCGGCCTTTTCTCCATGTTTCCGCAACGCGCCTTTCCCATAATGCGCTCCGAGAATAAACCCGCCCTTCACGATATTCGGAAACACGAGGATGCCTTTGGCGTCTTTCCGAAAGATGTCCGCTTCCGGCGTGTCCTCAAGGAACTTCTTGAGCGATGCGTCCACCTCGCGATCGATCTGCACGGCCTCGGCGGACTCCCCCGCAATCGCCATCGAGACCGGCATCGAGAACCCCAGAATCATGGACAGCACGACGGCAATCACCATCTCATACCTCACTGATGTGTTTCTTCCACGGGCACAACAGGTGACTATACCAACTTTCAAGGCGTTGTTCTAGCCCGAATTATTCATAAACGCTTCTGCTGCAATCGCCGATGCCTGACCTTCAGCCTTCAGTCTTCGGACTTCGCCCCTCTCCCTATCATCGCGGCTCTTTTGACTCATATCGTTCCTCTACCGCCACTTTGAGCACCTGTCCCTCGCGCAGCGGTGTGGCCGCCACAAGCCCATTGACGACCGCGACTTCATCCGTCTTCCAGGCCGAGTGGGCACGAGCGGCCAAGGCCTCAATCGTCTCGCCCTTCCGGGCTGTGATTAACCTGACTCGATTTTCCGTAATGCCGGCCCGCTCGTGACCCGTGAGCGGACGAAAACTTCCGGCCACAGCATCGAACACCGGCTGAAACGTCTTCAATTGCTCGCTGGACGCAACGGCTGCTAGCTGAAAGATCAACCCGCCATGAGCGATCCAGGTGATCTCGATGTGTGCTTTGCCGTCAGCGGGAACCACTGTTCGCGCAGCCGGAAGACCGTTGATGGTAAGGGACTTGGCTTTTGCGGCCAGATCGATCTTTCTGGCCTTGCCAAGCACCCGCGCGCCCTCGAGCGGATCATCGCCTTTTGCGACGGCCTCGAGCACGACCGCTGCATCTTTGTCCGGGGCAACAGCCACAATTTTCTCCGGCGCATTCTCGTGCAACCATTTTTCTGGAAACTGCACGAAGAAACCCAAGTCCGGATGCAGAAACGACGTCTCTTGAAAAACGCCGTTCGCCGCACGCGGGCCGACGACAACACCGTTCAGCCTGGCCAGATAGGCTTCGTTGGTTGGACTGATCGGGGCCCGCTTAGCACGGGTCAACGATTTCGCATTGCGTACGGTATCGGCAACTCGGTCCGAAGTCGCAGGATGTGAGTCGAAGAAACTCGGTTTCCGCGGTTCTTTTTCATGCAGGGTCACCTCACGCCCTAGGTTGGCGAGAAACGTAGACAGTTCGACGGGATCCCAGCCCGCTTCTGCGGCGATCTGCTGGCCCACTTCGTCGGCCTCAGTTTCCTGTGACCGGCTATAGGGCGAGAAGATGGCGCTCTGCGCAAGATTTCCGACGCCACCGATTAGATCACCGACGGTTGAACTGACCAGTCCGGTGATGCCGGAGGCAAGGCCGAATACCACCGCAAACGGAGCCTGCCTCGAGATCCGCTGAACGGCATGTTTGCCTGCGACATGACCGATCTCATGCCCGACCACGCCGGCCAATTCCCCCTCGGTATTCGTCAGGGCCAGAAGGCCGCGCGACACGTAGATATGTCCTCCCGGCAATGCGAAGGCGTTCGGCTCCGCCATATCAACGATATGGAATTGGAACGTGATGTTCTTCCGCGGAGAATGTTGGGCGAGACGTTGGCCGAGCTGATCGAGAAACGGAGTAAAGCTCGAATCGTCAGCAAAGCCCATCCCCGCTTCGATCTTCTTGGCTTCTTCATCGCCGAGTTCTTGCTCCATTTTCCCGGAGATGAGCGTGAGTTCAGGCTGTCCGCTGACGGGATTGATCGCACAGCCGGCCCATACGCTCATGATGAGTCCACTCAAAATCAGTAGACCGGCGGTGAAAAAATTCTGTCTCCATGCGCTGTTCATCGCGATGTCCTTTCGTTGATGGATTGCTGCAGCTCCTTCACCCGGTCGGTATCTGATGGCGCCTCTGCAGGCTGCGGAAAAACTAAATTGGTTTGTCTGGTTCATCTGGTCTATCTGGTTCTTCTGGTTGGTTTTGTTCAACCCAAAAACCAGACAAACTAAACAGACCAGACAAACCAAATAACGGTCCCCATACCCTGGCGGACCTTTTCAGCATTCTGCCAGACCCGTCCGGCTAATTCGCCCTGATCGTCAGAATCGGCTGCTGAATCTGATGGCCCGTTTCGCTCAACGTGAACAGGATCGTCAGAAACGTAAAGAGCCGCTTCGTCATGAAGTTCCGGTCGTCGATCCAGTACCAGTGGCCTCGATACTTGACCTGCGCAAACGAATCGCTTGGTCGTACGGTGCCGCTTTGAATGACCACGGCTTCCGACAGCCCCGTTGTGTCTTTCTCCGTCGTGGGCCCCAGACCGTACGTCCGGTGCTCCGCGACGTGTTCCGGAGGCACGGCCACCAGCCCGGAAAATTCAATCAGGACCTGATACCCGGAACGGGTATGGAGGGCGATCTCCTGATCCCCTTGCGAGTCGGCCCCGTAGGTGATACGGATCTCCGATGCCTCAGGATTCAACCGCAACAGCCGCTTGACCTCCGCGACATCGTGCGCCATCTCCGGTGTGAATCGGCGCGAATGAAACAGGAATATGGTCGCGTCCTCTTTATCTTTCTCTCGTTGCAGCTTGACTCCCGCACCGCCTGCCGCTTGAATCCGTTTTAACAGCCGGACCACCTCAAGGAACTCTGGATCTGCCGGATGGCCGTTCGGCCCGCCCCTGCGGTTTCGGAGTCCGTTGATCGCCTGGGCACTCACTTGCAACAGAACATCCACGGGCCACCCAGCCTCGATGAGAAACATGATCGCACCCGGTGGAAACGGCGTCATCATCGTCTTGATGAAGTCCGGGCCCGTGAGCGGCGTATAGGTGACAGTCGGCCGGTCGAGGTAGCGCCCACCGGCGCCGAAATTCAGGAAATCTCCGAGGTTTCCCTGCGCGCCCTTGTTGCCGGTCATGAAACCGCCGCCAGCCGACAGGGTGCCTTCGAGTTCGTAGCCGCTGATAACCTGGCCCACCTCCATAAATACCGGGACATCCGCATACCGGAGCCTGACGATGTTCAAGAGCGTCTGCTGCTTCCAGGAGTCGCTGATCGCGGTGATGTAATCGAACCGGTCTCGATTGACGTTAGTCGGGCCGATGCTTCCGCAGCCGCTTATGATCAACAGCACCATTCCGGCCAGCACGGCGCTCACAAGCCGACCAGGCGCCGTCGTTTCTCTCCGCCGCACGAATTCTCCTGTTTCCATCAGATCCCTTTCATCTGCAAATGCGCCGGTGTCTCACCGTGCCTCACGCATATAGAGGCTCATCAGCCGCGCGATCATCACGGCGAGGTAGAACTGCCCGGCAATGGCTTCCACAATCGCAAGATTGCGAACCACGTCATTTCCCGGGACCATATCTCCATAGCCCACAGTCGCAAGCGTGATGAAGCTGAAGTAGACGCCTTCCATCGGGAGGAATGGGTCGGATGCCCCAGGACCGTTGACGATGATCGAGTTCGGCCACACCTGATCCAAGCTCCAGTACAGCACACCCATAAACACCCCGGCCAACAGATACGCGCTCAGGGCGGCATAGAGATGCTCGGAGGTGATGATAGACGATCGGAGAGCAAAACGCAGCGCAATGAACACCGCGTACAGGCCGATCGCTGTCCAGAGCCAGAGACTTAGAGTTGAGAGCCCCGCGTGGCCAACCTGGTGAGACACAATCCTCAGCACAATGGCGACCAGGACAATCGCCGGAAAAGCCCAGCGTCCCTTTCGACTTTCGAGCGGAATGGACGCGGCCAGTAAATTCAGGCCCAGGAAAAACTGCATGACATTGCCGTGCATTCCGATCGCTTTCAGGATCGGCGCAACGAGAAGCGTCAGGATCAGCGAATAAAACAGGATGGCGTACCGATGCCCAAGATAGACTCGCCACCACCCTGGGAATCCGTCCTGATGCACCGAGCCGATTGAGGCCTGCTGCGTCATCCCACCTCTGACCCTGGTTATTTGGTCTTTTTCTCCTCGGGCTTCACCGCTGCCTTGAACTCATCCTCGGAAATTTCCTTGACCTCAGACGATTGCAGCGTCACCACGCTGCCGCTCTTCTCATCCTTAAAGGTAATGGCGCCGGCCTTGGTCTTCTCGATGTCCGAGGTGTAGTACTGCCTCTCGCCGGCCGGATCGTTCACGCGATAATAATTCCCGCCGCAGCCGGCCAGAAGTCCGGCCATTCCGCAGAGAGTCCAAAGAGCTATAGTTGTCTTCTTCATCTGAGTCCTCCTTTGTCCAGAATAGAGATCAGTAGCCCGCGAGGCACTCTCCCTCAGTAACGTACATTCCTGTCACCAGAATTTGGGGCTGGTTTCCTCTCCGGCTCTCGCAGGATGCTGGGAGCTTATACCACATGTGCGGAAAAACTAACTAGCTGGTTGTCTCCACGATCTCTTTTCGACAGCGAGGAGCCTGTCCGACATTGCGTTCGTGACGAGGCGAGGGAGGTGCGGCCAGAAACGAGGCCATAGCTCCGAGGCTGACCCTCGTTTCACGTTTCACGGTCCTTGGGAGCGGGCCGAGTACGACGCAGATGGTCGCAGATCGTTTGCCACAGTAGACCGTTCAATGTTGGACAGGCTCCTAGGAAGATTCCTTATCGGATATCTTCTCCCTCCGGCTGATTGCCCCATCCTGGTTGATCCATGCCATAAATAGCGTATAGGCCACCGCGATTGTGTCGCGGGTAAGATCAAATTTCCGTTCTGCCATGGCTACTCCCTCTGCGCCCGTTCACTGCGCTATCTTGGATATGTACGCAAACTGAAGTCACGCGAGACTGGCGGAACGACTGATCTGGTTTGTTGTGTTCATTTGGTTGGTCTGGTTCAACCAAACAAACGAGACAAACTAAACAAACCAAATAACGGTCTTCTTATGCTGGCGGACTTTTTCAGCATCCTGCTATCACTCACACAGATCGAGGCACAAGATGCACGGCCCCTGCTT
>CAWAIH010000028.1:0-61019 GCA_963781915.1 uncultured Nitrospiraceae bacterium
CTCGGGGGAGCCCTCGCAAGCTTTATAACAGGAGAGCGGGAAAAAGCCTACTATCACTGGAAAGCCTTGTGCGGCAGGTTCGAAGGCTGGAGATCCAAGGTCTAAGTGCCCAGTCATGAGATTCAAACATGAGAGTGTTACAGATTGTTGCAGATGGTAATCCTGGAGGTGGAACAACCCATGTCCTCCAAATTCTGCGGGGACTTCGGTCCACGCATTCAATGGGGCTTATTACCCAAAGTCAGTCCTATTTGTTTCATCAAGCAAAAGAACTTGATATTCCATCTTATGGATTACACTTTTTCCCCAGCCGTGTGAACCTTGCCGTTTCCTTCCGCCTGAACAGGATTTATTCCGAATGGAAGCCAGATCTCATTCATGTGCATGGAGGGCGAGCCGGGTTATTCCACACAATTACTGGGACGACTGTCCCTACTGTGTATGCGGTCCATGGATTTCATTTTGTACACAAGCCTATTGGGATACGATGGCTGGCGACTTTTATTGAAGGGTTTATCATCTCCCGTGCCAATCGTATAATTTTTGAGTCGGAGTATGATGCCAATCTTGCACGAGCGTGCAAGATTTATCCGGAAAATAAGCCGGCCACTATTATCCATAACGGTATTCAGCTTCGTAAGATTCCAGAAGGCCATACAACTCCGGTCAAACATGTAGGGTTCATAGGTCGGCTAGAGTACCAAAAAGATCCTTTCTTGTTTCTGGATGCGCTCGAACACTTGCCCGATTACACTGCGACGATGGTAGGGGGAGGCAACCTTGAATCTGCTGTAAAGCAGGAAATCACTCATCGGGATTTCGGAAAGCGTGTTCGGCAACTAGGCACCCTTTCTCACCAGCAATCGTTAGAGATTCTATCGACGTTTGATGTGTTGCTCTTAACCTCGAGATGGGAGGGGTTGCCACTTGTTGTGCTGGAAGCGATGTGGGCGGGGGTGCCTGTTGTAGCGGTAAACGTCAGTGCGCTATCAGAGATAATTGAGCATAAAAAGAATGGCCTGTTAATAGACGAACGATCTGGGCAGGCTTTGGCATGGGCGGTCAGAGTAGCGGTGGAAAATCATGAGTTGCGAACAGAAATGATTAACCAGGCGCGCCAACGTGTGCGCAACCGTTTTTCCGAAGAAAACATGTTGTCTGAAATCCGGAAAATCTATGCCGCGATGGCGTAATATCGAAGACGATGACAGGGAGGTATGAAAGTCGCCCTCGTTCATGACTGGCTCGTAAGTATGCGTGGGGGGGAACGATGTTTTGAGGTTCTCTGTGAGCTATTCCCAGATGCGGACGTCTTTACGCTTGTGCATCGGAGAGGGCATGTTTCGCCTGTCATCGAAAAACATTCTATTCGGACCAGTTTCATTCAACGTTTGCCTTTGTCGTTCACGCACTATCAATACTATCTGGCTTTGTTCCCTCTCGCGATCAGGTCCTTCGCATTTCATGATTACGATTTGGTCATCAGTTCCAGCCACTGTGTCGCGAAAGGACTGCGTGTGCCTGACAACGTATGCCATGTAGCCTATATCTATACGCCCATGCGATATATCTGGGACCAATTTGACGCCTACTTTGCCGATGATCGAGCGGGGCGGCTTACACGAACAGTCATGGGCTTGCTGCGCCGACCTCTTCAACGGTGGGATGTGTCGTCAAATGATGGCGTGTATCGGTTCGTCGCGATTTCTGAACATGTGGCACGACGTATACGGTCTTATTGGGGGCAGGAAGCAACCGTTCTGTATCCACCGGTGGACTGGCAGTTGTTCGAGGCGTCCAATCAAGACGAGGGATTTTATTTGCTAGTCTCCGCGCTGGTCCCCTACAAGAGAGTGGACCTAGCCATTCAGGCCGCCAATCGGATGAAGTTCCCACTCAAGATTATAGGAACAGGTCAAGACGAAAAACGCCTAAGGCAGCTGGCCGGTCCAAGTGTTGAACTTCTTGGCTGGCAGCCCGATTCTGAGATCCGTCAGCACTACGCTCGTTGCAAGGCTCTCCTCTTTCCTGGCGAGGAGGATTTTGGTATCGTTCCGCTCGAGGCGATGGCGTGTGGAAAGCCGGTCATAGCCTACGCCAGGGGCGGGGCGCTCGAGACAGTGGTTTCGTTGGTGCCACGCGAGCCCTCCGCGCGAAAGGAAAGAGCTGTTGGCATGCCGCCTCGGGCCAGCGATGAATACTATCCCACTGGCGTATTTTTTGATGAGCAGAAACCAGAATCGCTGGTTGATGCGGTCGAAATATTTGAACGCCATCGGAACAGGTTTGATCCGGAGAGGATTCGAGCGCATGTGGAGCCCTTCGATAGGAAATATTTCAAGGAACGTATGCGTCAATTGATCGAAACGAGCTGGAAAGATTTCCGGCGTACTCACCCATGCTGAAACGACACTCTCAATTTCTTGAGAGCCTACTCTTCCTCTTTGATCTGGCCCTGATTTCTGGCTGCTGGATGGCAGCCTACTACATTCGCTTCGTGAGCGGATGGGTGCCGGTTGAGAAGGGTGTCCCACCTCTGGAAATTTATATCTATTTACTTGTGCCAATCCTGTTCGTATGGGGAGTATCTTTTCGGGCATTTAATCTGTATCGACCTCGCCGGATGGGCTCCCATCTTGCCGAGGTGTTCGACATCGCTGTAGCCAACTCCCTGTCGGTGTTGATTCTTATCGGGTTGACGTTCTTCGTCCGGCAGTTTGAATATTCCCGTCTTGTCTTTCTGTACTTCTGGGTTCTGAACCTTGTTGCGCTCGGCTTTTCGCGAATGGTCTTTCGCGAGGGCCTGAGGTTCTTCCGAAGGCAGGGTTACAACCAGCGGCACTGTCTGATTGTTGGGGCAGGTAAGCTCGGACAAAGGATTGCCCGCTCGCTCTCGCTTCATCCGGAATTAGGTCTTAAAGTCCAGGGCTACTTGACTCGCCGGCCGCAAAAGTTGGGCCAAACCTTTGAAGGGGTTTCGGTCATCGGTCTGTACGGCGATTTGGAGAAGTATGTGCCTGATTCGGACATTGTGTTTCTTTGTCTGCCCCCGGAGTCCGAGTCGCAAGCGGAAAAAATGGTGGGATATCTAGCGACGACTACCGTTGAAGTGAAAGTCATTCCGTCAGTCTATGAGTTCATTACGCTCCGTGCCGAGGCGGAGATGTTTGAAGGGTTGCCTCTTATTACCCTGCAAGGGTCCCCGCTTCAAGGGTGGAATTTGGTCATCAAACGACTTATCGATATTTTCGGAGCTACAGTGGCTCTCGTGGCTGGCTCGCCGGTTTTTCTGCTTATTGGAATCTTGATCAAGCTCACATCACCGGGTCCGATTCTGTACAAGCAAACACGCATGGGGTTGGACGGTGTAGCATTTGAAATGTTGAAGTTTCGATCAATGCGGGTCGATGCCGAGTCCGAGAGCGGTCCAGTCTGGACTCAGCCCGGCGATGAACGAAAAACTCCTCTCGGATCTTTTTTGAGGAGGACGAGCCTCGACGAATTACCGCAGTTCTGGAATGTCCTAAAAGGAGACATGAGCATTGTGGGACCGCGACCTGAACGCCCGGAGTTCATCGTGCGTTTCCGGGAAACGCTTCCACAATATATGCTACGCCACAAAATGAAAGCAGGTATTACAGGCTGGGCGCAAGTCAGTGGCTGGCGTGGCGACACCTCGCTTGAAAAGCGGATTGAATTTGACCTGTATTACATTGAGCATTGGTCTATCTGGCTCGATCTGAAGATTATGTGGCTGACGATATGGCAAGGATTCATTCACAAGCATGCTTATTGACCTGACCTAGCAGGGTGCTGAAAAACAGCTATCTGACCTGGTTGGGATCATCGGTGGGTTTTTCAACACCCCGTGATCATGAAGACCCTATTTTTTCGAATAACAAAGTATTTGCTCTTTACGACCTACCTGGTTTTTTCCTCCACCTTTCTCTTGTTCTCTCTATTGGAATTCGCTCCAGCTTTAACAAAGTATATTAACCTTCAACCCATTCGGTATTACGCACAGAGTGACAGATATCATCCTGATCCGACGCTGGTCTTTATCCCGAATATAGTAGGTCAAAAAAATGGGCACACGGAGCAATGGGACTTCATAGGGGATCAGTATTCTCCGACATACGGAGTGGCATCCCCCACAATTAAATACCATGCGAGCTATACTCCTGACGGCTTTCGCAGCAACAGTTCTACTTCAAGTTTTCAGGTTCTCGTCCTCGGAGACTCCTATGTCGAAATTGGTGAGGAAGATTCCCTGACCCTCAGCGAGCAACTTAAACTGGTGTCGGGTCTGAGCACCTTCAATCTTGGTCGAGGGTGGTATGGTCCCTTCCAATACCTTGAGCTTTTTAAGCAGTACGCCCCCAGAGTGAGACCGCAGTATGCCGTATTATGTTTTTTTGATGGCAACGATGCTGAAGATGCCAAACAATACATCAGGTGGTTGAAAGGGAAGAGTTATTACGCATTCGTCTTGAGCACAAACAGTTACCTGAATAGATACTTCACTGCATTCCGGGACAGCTACACGTACCTGTTTGAAAAAATGGAAACCTGGAAGGACAATATCTTCCCAAATACTCCATCTTCCGTAGCCGTTATAAAGAACCAGGAAGCACACCGCACAGAAGACGGACTCCCTACCGAAATCCATCCCGACCTTGGCCTCATCGACCTAAACGGCCAGTTGGTGCCGATGCGGTTCAATTACTGGAATCGATCAATGCCAACCGAAGAATTGCTGAAAACGGAAGAATGGAAGGCAATTGGGCAGTTACTGAAAGACTATCAGCGTATTGCGACAGAGCAGGGGATAGTTCCTATTGTGGTCTTTATACCGGATAAGCTCGAGGTCTATGGTGCTCAATACAGCAGGCGCAGCGGGGCAAATATCTTGCGTAAAATTGAAACGCAGTTGCAATTTGAAAACAACTCACACGATGCGCTCGTCACCCTCATAGATGAGATCAATCTACCCTTCGTCGATTTGCTTCCGGTGTTCAGGTCTCTCGCCAAAGAAGACAAGGTTCTCTATTACCCCTTCGATACTCATTGGAATTTGGAGGGTCGGCGAGTTGCCGCGAAGTTGATCGCCGCTTCGTTGGTCAAACACCAGATTTCTGCTAATTAGGCTAACTCAGATGTTAGATAATGCGCCGTTTCCCTAGTAGCTTGTGGAAAAACTATTGTGGGTCTGAGAAATACAGGGCTGGAGAAAATCCCGGGCGGCCCCAGCAGAGCCCGCAGGCTGTTCATAAAGGCCGTCCAGCAAGGTTGCAGCAAGCGAAGAGGCGAAGCGTACTCTGTCCCGTAAGTTGAGTGTCTGAACGCCGCGAGAACAGAGCTGACGGACTTTGTCAACAGCCTGCTAGCTTTGTTCGAGAGCGGGCCCTCGCGCATCGGTTACTCGTGGAAAGCGTACAGTGAGGGGATAACATCAAGAGAATGCGTGTGAGTTCCCGAAGGTTCTTACCGAGGGCAGTATGGCTGTTTATGTTGGTCAAGGAGAGACAGTGAAACACATTGATCTTATCGCGGGCGCACGTCCAAACTTCATGAAAATTGCGCCGATTGTCGATGCGTTGAAGGCAGCGCAGTCGCGCGGGAGTTTACTGCGATATCGCTTGATTCACACCGGACAGCATTACGATGAGGCCATGTCCGGAATATTTTTCGAGCAACTCGGCATTCCGGAGCCGGATGTCAATCTGAAGGTCGGCTCTGGCACACAGGCGGAACAGACTGCCGCGATTATGGTGCGCTATGAAAAGGTGTTGCTCGAACAGAAGAGCGATCTCTGTCTGGTCGTGGGGGACGTGACGTCGACGATGGCCTGTTCCATTGCCGCCCGAAAGCTGGGAGTGCCTGTGGCGCATGTCGAAGGCGGAATCAGGTCCGGCGATTGGACGATGCCGGAGGAAATCAATCGTGTCGTGACGGATTCGATCACCAATTGGTTTTTCACCTCCAGCGAAACAGCCAACGAAAACTTGCGCCGTTCCGGAGTGACAGAGGATCGCCTGTTCTTCGTCGGCAATCCCATGATCGATACATTGCTGAAGCAGATGCCCCATCTGCGGCCACCTGCGTTTTGGAGGAGGCTGGGCTTACAGCCCGGGCAATATTTCGTCGTGACCCTGCATCGTCCGGCAAATGTGGATGGCGAGCAGCAGTTGCTGCACTTGCTCCAGGCCATCGCCGACGGGACGGGTGGACTGCCGGTGGTGTTTCCGGTCCATCCGCGCACAGCGAAGAATTTGCGTGAACTGCAAGGGCAGATTCCTCCCATGCACTATGTCGATCCGCAGGGCTATCTGGAGTTCAACTATCTCGTGAAGCACGCGAAGAGGCGTCATCACCGATTCCGGAGGCATTACCGAGGAGACGACCGTGATGGGCGTGCCCTGCCTCACGCTGCTTGACAACACTGAGCGTCCGGAAACGGTTTCCGTGGGCACCAACGAGCTGGTCGGCACCGATCCGGCCAATCTTGGCCCGGCACTCAAGCGAATAATGGAGGGGCGCTGGAAGAAGGGCGCGATTCCTGAAAAATGGGATGGGCGGGCGGCGGTACGAATCGTGGCCAAGTTGGAACGACTGCTCTCAGCAGCAGGCGATGCGTGGGCCGCCGCGTCTCGAAAACGCTTAGTTTTCGCATAGTATTGATGAATGTATATTGTCAATGCGATTGACAATATACATAAATTAAACTAGCCTCCAGTCATGATTACGCGTGACGTAGAGGCGCCGCTCCGCAGCTTGTTGCAAGGATTTCCGGTCGTTACGATCACCGGGCCTCGGCAGTCCGGCAAGACTACCTTGGCCAAGGCTGTCTTTGCCGACAAGCCGTATCTTTCCCTGGAAGACCCGGATGTGCGCCGGATGGCGCTCGATGATCCGCGTGCCTTTCTGGGACGCCTGCAGGACGGGGCGGTACTCGACGAGATACAGCGGGCGCCGGAACTTCTCTCCTATTTGCAAACGCGGATCGATGCGGATGGCCGCATGGGGATTTTTTTGCTGACGGGATCGCAGCAGTTCGGCCTGATGTCCGGGGTTACGCAGTCGTTGGCTGGTCGAACCGCTTTCATTGAGTTGCTGCCGTTTGCCGTGCATGAGCTGGAGCAGGCCGGCGTTGGCCCACTGAGCCTCAATGCGTGGCTGTTCACGGGCGGTTATCCGGCCCTGTACGATAGGCGCCTGCTGCCTCGTGGTTGGTTTCCCGCCTATGTAACGGCGTATGTGGAGCGCGATGTTCGCCAAATTCTCAAGGTGCAGGATCTGGAGGCGTTTCAGCGTTTTGTGCGTCTCTGCGCCGGGCGCAGCGGGCAGATCCTGAACCTTTCCTCGCTGGCGACCGACTGCGGCATTACGCACAACACGGCCAGGGCCTGGATTTCAGTGCTGGAGGCAAGCTACATCCTGTTCCAGCTGCGCCCTCATCATGCGAACTTCAACAAGCGTCTAGTCAAGTCGCCCAAGCTCTACTTTTACGATACCGGTCTGTTGTGCTGGCTATTAGGGATTCAGGAGGTGGGCCAACTCGCCACGCACCCCCTGCGAGGCAATATCTTCGAAACATTCGTCGTTTCCGAGTTGGTGAAGACCCGCCTCAACCGAGGGGAGCGCGCGGCATTCCATTTCTGGCGTGACAGCAACGGTAACGAGGTGGATGTCATTGCCGATATCGGGATGAAGCTGATGCCGATCGAGATCAAGTCGGGGGAGACCCTCAATCGGGAGTTTTTTGCGGGGCTGGAACGCTGGTTGGCTCTGGCAGGTGACCAGGCCGCCGCTCCGGCGCTGGTTTACGGCGGGACTGAAACCCATGTGCGCAGAGGGATCAACGTCTTCGGCTGGAATCAGAGGGAAAGGTGCTTGAAGCACATTTGAGAGCCTCAAGACCGGAACCATTCAACGGATTAGCAGTTCGCTTTAAGTTAAGGGGATGCGGATCGTGCTCGCTGACCCATCAGTTTCCCCTCATCTCAGTTTTTTGTGAGCGGGGTCAAACCGCAATAGAGCCTTGCCAGACGACGTTCAGCATCCATGTGCCTTTGGCTGTAGCAGGATGCTGGAAAAGTCCGCCGGCGTAAGAAGACCGTTATTTGGTTTGTCTTGTTTATTTGGTTGAACGAAACTAACCAGATGAACCAAATCAACCAGATGAACCAGATGAACCAGAACCAGATAGACCAGACAGACCGAGTTTGTCCTACACGCGCGGCCCGCGAAGTTCTCGCGAGCCAAGATAGTTTTTTGGCAGTCTGCTAGAGTTCATATGATGGCTCAACGAACATCAACGAAAAAACCAACTCGGTCCAGGAAGGTCTCGCGCAAGATCCTTCAAGGGATCCGGCTGTTTGCCACAGACGTCGACGGCGTGTTGACGGACGCAGGCATGTACTATGCCGAGTCCGGCGATGAGTGGAAGAAGTTCAACACGCGCGATGGTATGGGGATTAAGTTGCTGCAGCGGGCTGGGATCATCACTGCCATTGTCACGCAGGAACGGACCAAGCTGGTGGCGCGGCGTGCCGAGAAGCTTGCGATTCCCGAATTGCACCAAGGGGTGATGGACAAGTTACTGCTCGTCAGTGAAATGGCCGTACGCCATGGGCTTACCCTCAGCCAGGTCGCCTATATCGGTGACGATATCAACGATCTTGAGACGCTGAAAGCGGTGGGATTTTCCGCTACGCCGGCTGATGGGATGCCACAGGTTGCCGCGGCGGTCGACTATATCTGTCAGAAGAAGGGTGGAGAGGGAGCGGTTCGTGAAATCATCGAGATGATTCTGGAAGCCCAAAGTTCGAAAGTGGAAGGTCTACGTTCTGGGAAACGCTCATAGAATAGGGCAGGGATCAGTGTATGGCTGCTCGTAAACCTCGAACTGCATCAGCATCGGCCACGTTAACCGTTAATCGTTCAATGTTACACGAACAGATGGATTACATCTATGGCGATTCACGATTCACGCATCACGAATAACGATCTGAAATCCCATCTCTATCCCGTGATCATGGCGGGCGGCAGCGGCACCAGGTTTTGGCCGCTCAGTCGGCAGTTGTTTCCCAAACAGCTGCTGCGGATTATGGGGGATGAAACGTTGATTCAGCAGACCATGCGTCGCGTCGTCTGTGCGTCGTCGCCGAACCGGGTGATGATCTCCACGAATCCTGCCCAAGCCGAGTCCATTCGCGTCCAGCTGAGCGAATGGAAAGATGCGCTCAGCGAGAACTTCGTGTTGGAACCGGAAGGCCGCAATACCGCTCCAGCGATCGCCTTGGTGGCCTTAGAACTCGTCCGTCGGGATCCTGACGCGATCATGCTGGTGGTGCCGGCCGATCATATCGTCAAGGGCCAGCGCGCGTTCGATGCGGCGGTTTCGTTGGCGGCAACGCTGGCCCAGCAGGACTATCTGGTCACGTTCGGCATCAAGCCGATTCGTCCGGAAACCGGCTATGGGTACATCAGGCCCAACCGAAAAGTGACGTTGGAAGAAACAGGGGACGCTCAAGGGACATCCGGTCAGCCGATTCGTGGAGAAACCCAATGCCACCAAGGCGGCGCAGTATCTCAAGGCGGGGGACTACTACTGGAACAGCGGCATGTTTATTTGGCGTGCCGCGGCGATTCTCGATGAAATCAGCCGCCACCAACCGGCCCTCTTTCGTGGGATCGAGCGGATCGGCCAATTGATGCAGGCCGGGGCCACCAGGCAGGCCATCGACGATGCCTACCGGACACTCACGCCGGTCTCGATCGATACGGGCGTCATGGAGCGATCGAAGAAAGCCGCCATCGTGCCCGTGTCCTTCCAGTGGTCTGACGTCGGAAGTTGGGGAAGTCTGGATGAAGTGGCGCCGAAGGATAAGGCCGGCAACGTCGTCGTCGGTCGTGTGGTCGATATCGATAGTCGCCGGTCGATTGTCTATGGGGATCGTCGTCTGGTGGCCACGATCGGGCTCACCGACATGGTGGTGGTCGATACGCCGGACGCCACCCTCGTCTGTCCGAAGTCCCGCGCGCAAGAGGTGAAGCAGTTGGTCGACATTCTCAAGAAGCAGAAAGCGCCGGAACATCTGGAGCACCTGACCGTGCAGCGGCCCTGGGGATCCTATACGATCCTGGAAGAAGGACCGGGGTATAAAGTGAAGCGCGTGACGGTGAAGCCTGGAGGGCGGCTCTCGTTACAGCTGCATCACCGACGGAGCGAACATTGGGTGGTGATCACCGGGACGGCGCGAGTGACGAGGGGCGAGGAGGTGTTTGATCTCAAGGTGGGACATAGTACGGAAATTCCTGTCGAAACCCGTCATCGGTTGGAAAACCCCGGCCACGAGACGGTGCATATTATTGAAGTGCAAAACGGACCCTATCTCGGGGAAGACGATATCGTCCGGTTTCAGGATGATTATGGGCGAGGCGGGAAATAGTGAAGCGTTAACCATTCAGGTAGATAGGCTGAAGGGGTTCAGGCTGAAGTGTTCGGATCTCTGGCCTTCAGCCTAAAAGCCTTCAGCCTGAACCCCTGAGTAGCTACTAACGAATAACAAGTAACGAGGCCTATGGGTTTATTTCGCGAATATGATCTGCGTGGCATCGTGGGCCAGGAACTCACCGAGGCGATCGTGGAGCAGGTGGCCCGCGCCTACTGCACCTTTGTCAAAGATCGTGGGGTGAAGACGATCTCCGTCGGGCGCGATGGCCGTCTGAGTTCGCCTGGACTCCACCAGGCCTTGGTGCGGGGGCTCCTGGCTGGCGGATTGAACGTGGTGGATATCGGGATCTGCCCCTCGCCGCTGGTGTATTTCTCGCTGTTTCAGCTGCCGATTGACGGTGGCATCATGATCACCGGGAGCCACAATGCAGCCGAATACAACGGATTGAAGATCTGTATCGGGAAAGAGGCGATTCATGGCGAGGAGATCCAGGCACTTCGCGCGGTGATGGAGGCGGGCTCGTTTGTGTCCGGGGCAGGGCAACTCTCGGAGCATCCCATCATTCCCGACTATCTGGCCTATCTCAAGAAGAGCTTCGCGCACGTCAATGCTAAGCACTTGCACGTCGTCATCGATTGCGGGAATGGGGTGGCGGCCTTGGTGGCCCAACAGGCCTTGGAACTTCTGGGCTGTCGCGTCACCGGGCTCTATTGCGAGCTCGACGGAAGATTTCCGAACCATCATCCCGATCCCACGGTCCTCGAGAATCTCGACGATTTGATTCAAGCGGTCAAGGAGCACAAGGCGGATGCCGGGATCGGCTACGATGGCGATGCCGATCGCATTGGGACGATCGACGAACAGGGCCAGGTGTTGTGGGGCGATCGCCTCATGGTGGTCTACGCCCGCGATATTCTGGCGGCCAAGCCGGGGAGCACCATCATCTCCGAAGTCAAATCCTCGCAGAGCCTCTATGACGATATTGCGAAACGGGGGGGGCGGCCGATTATGTGGAAAACCGGCCATTCCCTGATCAAGGCGAAAATGAAGAGTGAACAGGCCGTGTTAGCCGGTGAAATGTCCGGGCACATGTTCTTTGCCGATCGGTACTTCGGGTATGACGATGCGATCTATGCGTCGTGCCGGCTGGTGGAGATTCTGGCCAAGACCACACAGCCACTCTCTGCGTTGGTGGCGGACCTGCCGAAGACCTCCGTCACTCCGGAGATTCGGGTTGACGTGTCGGATGCCATCAAGTTCACGTTAGTCAGACTGGTCCAGGATCGGCTGGCCTTGTGCCTGAAGACCCGCGAGGCGCTTGGTCCTTCGAAGTCGGTGTTGCGTGACGTCATTACGATTGACGGGGTCCGTGCCATCTTCGACGATGGGTGGGGCCTGATCCGCGCCTCCAATACCCAGCCGGCCCTTGTCTTACGTTTTGAAGCGACCTCGCCGGAGCGATTGGCTGTCATCCGCGCCGTCATCGAAGGCGAGCTCCGAACCGCCCAACAAACCCTTGGCTGCTAAGGGTCTGGCTCATTTGGTCTGTTCGGTCTGTCTGGTCTATTCGGTCTATCTTGTGTGTTTTCTTGAAAACCTAACCAGATAGACCAGATGAACCAGACAGACCAGAGAGACCAGAGAGACCGGTTTCGTGCCTGGCTCGTGCTGGCTTGCCTGATCCTGGGCACCATGAGTGGGGTGGTTCCGTGGGCTGAGGCTGGGAGCCTGTCCGACAGTGACCTTTCTACTGCGGCGAACGATCCACGACCATCTGCGTCGTTCTCGGCCCGAAACAATCCTCAACGTATTCCAGCGAATACGCCTCCGGTTTTTCCGGGCCTGCGGCCTCGCAGCTGGCCGCATCTCCTTCGCCTCGTCACGAACGGCACTGTCGGACAGGCTCCTAGCAACCTTCCTTCAGCGCGATCTTTCCAAGTCGGGGAACAGCTCACCTACGAAATTTCTTGGCTGTATATCACAGCCGGCACAGCGGTGATGGCTAGTCAGTCAGGCCGATGCGGATGGAGACAGGCCGTTGGCGAAATTGATCACCACGGCGCAGTCGAGACCCACGATCACTAAATTCTTTCCCGTGGATAACCGTGTCGAGTCGATCGTGGATCCCGCCACGCTGCTTCCGGAGCACTTGACCTTCAAGCGGCGAGAAGGGAAGAAAAAAGAAGACTTTGAGTACACATTTCATCAGAAAGAGGGGAAGGTCATCGTTGTCAAAGGCGGGACGACTGAGACATTGGAGATCCCGCCTGGCACCCAAGATGTCATCTCCTGTCTCTATTATGCGCGCAGTACGTTGTCATTCCAGCCCGGCTCATCACTGACAATGAATGTGTATCATGATAAAAAGAACCGCGCTATAGAGGCGCGCGTCGAGGAGATCGAGACGGTCAGCGGTCCGTGGGGGAAGGTTGAAACGGTTCGCGTATTGGTCGTCATGCCGTTCCAAGGTCTCTTCCTGAACCAAGGCAACATCCGGGTGTGGTTTACCAACGATGACCGGCGTATTCCGGTTCGCATGAAGGCCAAGGTCATCATCGGGTCGATTGTGGCCGATCTCGTCAGCGGATTGCCGGCTTCTCTACCAACCCAGTGATGTCGTCAGCCATTCATTGCCCGCCTCGTTCAAAACGGTTATACTCATTCCTATCATTATGGGACAGTTTCCTCTTACTTTAAGCAGCTTTATCACCCAGAAGCAGGCGGCTCACCAGGGAACCACCGGGGAACTTGCCGCTCTTCTGTTCCAGATCGGCCTGGTCGGAAAACTGATTGCGCAGGATCTCAGACGTGCAGGGCTGATCGATATCCTGGGAACGACCGGCGAAATCAATGTGCAGGGAGAGACTGTCAAGAAGCTGGATGAGATTGCAAACGAAACCTTTCTCAAGGTATTTCACCAGAACGGACTTGCGTGCGCACTGGCATCGGAAGAGATGGAAAAGCCGGTCCTGCTTCCGGAGAATTGGCCGCAGGCCAAATACATGCTGCTCTTCGATCCGCTCGATGGCTCATCGAACACGGACTGCAACATGCCGCTCGGCGCGATTTTTTCCGTCGTGACGTCCGGGCACAGCGACCGGATGCCGACCACGGATGACCTTATTCGCAAGGGAACAGAGCAGGTGGCCGCTGGCTATCTCCTCTACGGATCGAGCACGATGTTAGTCTATACAGTTGGACGAGGAGTCCATGGGTTTACGTTGGATCCTGGCATCGGCGAGTATGTCCTGTCTCACGAACAGATCCGCATTCCTACTCGTGGCAAGGTCTATGGCGTGAACGAAGGCAACTATCATAAGTGGCCTGGAGAAATGCAAAAGTATATCGACAGTCTGAAAGTCAAGGATACAGCGACCGGGCGTCCCTATAGCGTACGCTATTCCGGTTGTCTGGTGGCCGACGTACATCGAATTCTCCTCGGGGGAGGCATCTATCTTTATCCCGGTGAGATAGAGAAGCCGGAGGGCAAGCTTCGGTTATTGTACGAAGCGAATCCCTTGGCGATGGTCGTCGAACAAGCGGGCGGTAAGGCCAGCACCGGCGCCATGCGTATCCTCGACGTAGAGGCGAAGCAACTGCATCAACGGGTGCCGTTGATCATCGGCAGTGCGGAAGATGTGCGTGACGCAGAGGAGTTCATGCAAGGTAGACGAATGTAAATACCCAGGTGGATAGGCTGAAGGGAGGTCTGTCTGGTCATCTGGTCTATTTGGTTGGTCTGGTTCAATCAAATACACAAGACAGACGAGACAGACCAGATAGACCAAATGAACAAGATCGGCTAGCAGCCTTCAGCCTGAATCCCTGAGTAAGTACTAACGATTCACGAATCCAGAGGGAGGAGAGACATGGCTGATCGGGTACAGGAGATTCTTAGCTGGTACAGCAGCGACAATGCGGGAACAAAAACGAATATCGCCCGTCTGTTGCTTCATGGACAATTGGCAGGGACTGGTAAGTTGGTCATCCTTCCCGTGGACCAAGGGTTCGAGCATGGTCCGGCCCGGAGCTTTGCCTCTAATCCAGGGGGGTACAATCCTCTCTATCATTTTCAATTGGCCATCGATGCCGGCTGCAATGCCTACGCTGCGCCGTTGGGATTTCTGGAGGCCGGGGCGAGTCAGTTTGCCGGGCAAATCCCGCTCATTCTGAAACTCAATAGCCACGATACGCTGCACGACGAAAAAGATCCGTTGCCTTCCGTGACGGGCAGCGTGAACGATGCGCTGCGATTAGGCTGTTCAGCTGTGGGTTTCACGATCTATCCGGGGTCGTCGCATTGCAACGCCATGTATGAACAATTGCGCGCGATTGCCGAAGAGGCGAAGGACTGTGGGTTGGCGGTTGTCGTATGGTCGTACCCGCGTGGATCGATACTCAGTAAAGAAGGGGAGACGGCGATCGATGTGGTGGCGTATGCGGCGCAGATTGCGGCCCAGCTCGGCGCCCATTTCATCAAGGTCAAGCTTCCCACTGCGCATCTTGAACAGGCCGCGGCAAAGAAGGTGTACGAATCGGCCAAGATTCCGATCGCGACCCTGGCGGAGCGAGTCAAGCATGTGGTGCAGAGCTCGTTCGATGGGCGCCGGATCGTCATTTTCTCCGGAGGGGCCAAGAGCGAGGACCAGCATGTGTTCGAGGAGGCGCGCGCCATTCGTGACGGAGGCGGGTTTGGCTCCATCATAGGGCGAAACTCTTTCCAGCGGCCTAAGGCGGAGGCAATAAAGTTCCTCCATACCATCATGGGAATCTATTCCGGCAAAATACAATGAGCCGGGGGATGTGGCAATTGTGCGTGAATCGTTCGGTCCACGAGGGATGAAGAGCAAGGATCACCTATGAAACTCATTCGTGCATGGCTGGTACCAGTTACCTTAGTCACTGGAGGGATCATCATCGGGATCGTGGTGGCTTCCAACATGGGTTGGCTGCAGACTGGCACGGCCGGGCCTGAGCCGATTCCCAGCCCCATCGTTCGTCCTGTGGCGACCGCGCCGCAGCCGCCCATGACAGGGGCAGGGGTGGGCGGAAAAAACTTCGTTGAGATCGCCAAGTCGGTAAAGCCGGCGGTCGTCAACATTTCGGCGACGCGAAGCGGAAAATCAGGAGAAAACCCGCATGGTTCACCGCTCGATGACCCGTTTTTTCGCAAGTTCTTCGGCGATGAATTTTTAAAACGTGATGGCCCGCAGCGTGAGCCAAAAGAGCGCGGCCAGGGGTCCGGGGTCATTGTGGAAGCCAATGGTTTGATCGTCACCAACAATCATGTCGTGAGCAAGGCCGACGACATTCGGGTTTTTTTGTCGGACAAGCGGGAATTTAAGGGCAAGCTGGTCGGCACCGATGCGAAGACGGATATCGCGATCGTGAAAATCGAAGCGACGGGGCTCTCAACCATTCCCTGGGCCGACTCCGATCAACTCGAAGTTGGGGAGTACGTGTTGGCCGTGGGGAGCCCGTTCGGGCTTACCCAGACCGTGACGATGGGAATCGTGAGTGCAGTCGGACGGGCCAGTATGGGTATTGCCGAGTACGAAGACTTCATTCAAACCGATGCGGCGATCAACCCGGGCAATTCCGGAGGCGCGTTGGTGAACGTCCGTGGCGAGTTGGTCGGGATCAATACGGCGATTTTCAGCCAGAGCGGCGGTAGCATGGGGATCGGGTTTGCGGTACCGAGCAATCTGTCACGCGCCATCATGGATCAATTGGTGCGAACAGGGAAGGTTGTCCGTGGCTGGCTCGGTGTCGCAATTCAAGATTTGACTCCTGAGCTGGCCACACAGTTTGGGATCACCGAGACGAAGGGTGTGCTCGTCAGCGATGTCATGGACGATAGCCCCGCAAAGAAAGCAGGATTTGAACGCGCAGATGTCATTATTGAATATGACGGCAAGTCGATGGGTTCGCCGACGCAATTGAGGAATGCCGTTGCACAGACTCCGATCGGAAAGAAGGTCTCGGTCAAGTTGATTAGAGACAAGAAGCCTAAGACGATCGAGGTCGCGATAGTGGAACAGCCCAAATCGTTGGGACAGCCAGGCGCAGAGGAGAGCAGAGAGTCATCGGTGCCGACCGGGCTCCTTTCGGATATTGAGGTCCGTGAGGTCAACGAGGAACTGGCGACTCGGTACGGATTGAAGGGCGTCGAGCGCGGTGTGGTGGTGGTCCGGGTCAAGTCCGGAAGTACGGCGGAAGAAATGGGTGTGCGCGAAGGCGACATTATACTCGAAGTCAATCGCAAGGCGGTGAGCTCGCTCAAGTCCTATGAACAAGCTGCTTCCAGCCTTGCCAAGGATCAAGGGATCCTCTTGCTGCTCAAACGGAAGGGCCAAGCGATCTATCTCACGCTGAAGCCCTAACGGGCTGAGTAAGGGTTGATCTGGTTCATCTGGTTTGTTCTGGTTTGATTTGGTTCATCTGGTTAGTTTCGTTCAACCAAATAGACCACATAGACGCAGGAGGCTCCTTTGGTGGTGGCGCTCGTGCCGGCTGCAGGCCGCGGGCTTCGGATGGGTGGCTCCGTCCCCAAGCAATTTCTGGCGTTGGGTGGTGAGCCGCTCATCGTTCAGTCGCTGCGAACGTTGCAAGCCGCTCCCGTGGTCGACCGGATCATTCTTGCCGTTCCATCTGCAGATATCGAATATTGCGAGAAGGAGATCGTCTCGCAATATTGCTTCACTAAAGTAATGAAGGTGGTGGCGGGTGGCGCCGAGCGCCAGGATTCGGTACGGCATGCGCTTGCGCAGGTTCCCTCGGACACGGAAATCGTGCTCATCCACGATGCCGTGCGACCTTTTCTGACAATCCGGATGATCACAGAGGTTGTGTCTGCGGCAAGGAAAGCGGGAGCGGCAATTATCGCGCTTCCAATGCGGGATACGGTGAAGCAGGTACGGACGGATGGGATGATTGAGCGAACGGTCGATCGTGCTCCCCTGTGGCTTGCCCAAACTCCGCAGGCCTTTCGACGGGACTGGATCGAGACCGCCCATGAGAAAGCGCAGGCCGAAGGGATTCGGGCTACCGACGATGCCTTCCTAGTGGAGTGGCTGGGGCACTCAGTAGCGGTGGTGGAGGGAAGCGGAGAGAACATCAAAGTGACGAGGCCTGAAGACCTGGTGATCGGCGAGGCGATCTTGGCGTCGCGAATCGCAGGGAGCGGGACGCGCAAGAGGGACGACGGTTCGAAGTTCGAAGTTCGAGGTTTTCAGAACTTGGAACCCTGAACTTCGAACTTCGCGGCGCGCCAGTCCAGACTGTCTCGCGGCAAAGATTGCGTGGCGAATCATGAGGAGAGGCTATGACGATGCGAGTGGGCTGCGGCTACGACATTCATCCGTTGGGACCAGGACGAAAGCTGATTCTTGGCGGGGTCGAAGTGCCCCACAGCAAGGGATTGCTAGGGCATTCCGATTCCGATGCCTTGGTCCATGCCCTCTGCGATGCGTTGCTCGGAGCGATGGGTGAAGGAGATCTGGGCCGGCACTATCCCAGTTCCGACCAACGGTTTAAGGACATCTCGAGTCTGAAGCTATTGGAAGATGTCGTCGGGAAAATGCGGGGGAAGGGGTACCGCATCGTGAACGTCGATTCAGTCATTATCGCGCAGGCTCCCCGGCTCAGTTCACACTTAGCAGCCATGCAAAAGCGGATGGCACAGGTGCTTGGGGTCGATCCTGACCTCGTCAACGTCAAAGTGAAAAGTGGAGAAGGAATCGGCATGATCGGCCGGGAGGAAGGAATCGCCGCGCAAGCGGTTTGTTTGATTGAAAAAGGTAACGACCAAGGTAGAAGGTAGATAGGCTGAAGGGGTTCAGGCTGAAGGTAGGAGGGCCGAACACTTCAGCCTGAACCCCTTCAGCCTGAATACCTGATGACTTAACGACCTATATCCAAGATGCTCAAGGCCATTAAATCAGACCTACGTGCGGTCTTTGACCGAGACCCGGCGGCGACCAGCTGGCTTGAAGTCGTGCTGACCTATGCTGGTTTCCATGCGCTGCTGGCCTACCGCATTTCTCACTGGTTAAAGTCCTACAACGTGCCATTCGTTCCTCGGGCTATTTCTCAGATTGCTCGCTGGTTCACGGGGATCGAAATCCATCCCTCGGCGAAGATCGGCACCGGGTTCTTTATTGATCATGGGATGGGTGTGGTCATTGGCGAGACGGCAGAGATTGGAGATTATGTGACTCTCTTCCAAGGCGTGACGCTTGGAGGGACGGGCAAGGAACGTGGTAAACGCCATCCCACGCTCGGCAATCACGTCGTCGTCGGGGCTGGCGCAAAAATCCTCGGCGGGATCACGATCGGCGACAATGTGAAGATCGGCGCCAATTCAGTTGTGCTCAAGAATGTTACTGCCAATTCCACCGTCATCGGCGTGCCGGCCCGAGTCATTAAAACTCAAGGCGAACGGCTACCAGACGCCACCATGGACCACAGTAACCTGCCGGACCCAGTCAGTGACCGGCTCTTGGCGCTTGAGCAGGAGCTGATCGAACTGCGCAAGAAACTCGAAAATCAAGAGCCCCCCCGCCTGTTCTAGCAAAACTGGTTGATCTGGTTTGTTTGGTTGATTTGGTTTATTTCGTTGAACGAAACTAACCAGATAGACCAAACAAACGAAACAAACCAAATAAACAAACGCAAGCAGTACGTGGTTTGTTTGTTATGAGTATAGGGGTGGAATGGGCTCCGCGGTCCGATGGACCGCGGAGCGAAACTTCTAGCTGGAGAGGCAGGTGCTCATAAATGTCTTACGTTCGTCGCCTGTGAGATTTTTCGCACCTGCTTCTTTGTTGCAGGATTTCATTTTGTTCTGCTGAGTGCTCTGCTGAGTTCCACCCGCCGCTTTCATCGGTTTTGCGGAGAGGCATTCTTTCATAAACGCCCTCCGCTCATCGCCTTTCCCTTCACCCAACCCTTTGGCAGTGGCTTCTGCATTGCACGTCTTCATCTTGTTTTGCTGTGCCGGCGCTGCCATGGCAAACGGCGCGATGCACAGCCCAGACACAAAGAGGGATACCACTACGATGCCGGCTGTATTCGTCATATGCATCTCCTTTGGTGAGAGTGGGGGGTAGATAGACGAACGGAGCATAGCAAATTCCCTAGGCCTATCTCTACTAATTTAGGAATACTTCCAATATATTTTTGCGTTGGCGATATTGAGGCAAACGCGGCAGGCGAAACCGGTTGGAATGGTTGGTTTTCGTATTTGGTTCGCCCGGCAGGGTCGTTCAACCAAACAAGCTAGATAGAGAAGAGAAGCCGGCCTGGTTTCGTGCTTTGCTATTCGTAGTCTACGCGCATGAGACAGAGTCCGTGTGGGGGAGCGGTCTGGCCTGCTGCAGACCGCTCACGCGCCTGCAGAACCTCTGTAAGACTGTCGGGAGTCCGTTTTCCCAACCCCACTTCGACCACCGTTCCCACAATCGCGCGAACCATGTGTTTCAGAAATCGGTCGGCGTAGGCTTCGATGAAGATCTGGTCGTCGTGGCGGATGACCGCGAGTCGTTGCAGATGGCAGATGGGATTGTTGTTGTCCGTGAGACTTCCTTCGAAGGAGGAAAAGTCCTGTGATCCGATCAGCGATGCGGTTGCCTGTTGCATAGCAGCCGCATCCAGCGGTTTGTAGATATGCCAGACGAATGCGCGATCGATGGTGGGGCGTGCCGATCGATGGAGAATACGATAGGTGTAGAGCTTGCCTCGCGCATTGTGTTGGGCATGAAAGCGGTCGTCCATAAGGGTAGAGGATCGAACGACAATATCTTTCGGGAGCACGGCATTGAGGGCTCTCATCCAGTTGGATTCCGGCCAATCCTGGTCCGTGCGAAAACTTGCTACTTGTCCGCGCGCATGCACGCCGGAGTCTGTGCGGCCTGCGCCGATGACGGATACTGTGGCTTGGCTCACTTGCAGGATGGCCCGTTCGACTGCTTCTTGGATCGTGGGTTGGTCGGGTTGGCGTTGCCAACCGGCATAGCAGGTCCCATCGTATTCCAGGACTAACTTGACCGTGGGCATCGGCGTGGGAGATAGAACAGTGCGGGGGTCATCGCGTGGCGAGTTTCGCAGAGGCGAGGAAGGACTTGATGCCTTCCATGAGTGCTTCCGCCACGCGCGTGGTGAAGCGGGTGGTTCGGAGCAGGTCTTCTTCATCAGTGTTCGAGATAAAAGCGATTTCAGCCAGGATGCTGGGCATGCTGGTGAAACGGAGCACGTAGAAGGGCGCGGTCTTCACCCCATGATCCAGTAAATCATAGTGGCCGTTCAGGTTGGTCACCATGGCTTCCTTGGCGGTCCAGGCAAGTTCAAGGGACTCTTCGATCTTCTTTGCGGTCAGAAGATCGGCGACGAGATATTCCCATCCCACACCCGTGTTGTTGAGCGGGGTTCCATTTTCTCGGGCCGCCACTTCGAGTGCTCGTTGATCCTTCGCTTCTCCGAAATGGTAGATTTCAATCCCTTTGACCGAGCGTTGCGGGTGTGAGTTGACATGGATCGACACGAAGAGATCCGCGCCCACCCCATTGGCAAACTTCGCCCGGTCTTCCAGCTCAACGAATTGGTCCCGCTCACGGGTCATGAGGACGCGGACTCCCGGCTGCCTGCTCAATAGATCGCGCAGTTTCAACGCGACTTTCAGCGTAATGTCCTTTTCTTCTGTCCCACGCTGCCCACGTGCGCCAGAATCTCTCCCGCCGTGCCCTGGATCGATCACAATGGTTGTAAACGACTTGGTCCGCGGCTGAGCAGGTTGCGGAGGAGTAGGGTATGGAAGTCCCAGGCCGGGTGTCGATTCAACAGACGGAGGCGCCATTGGATGGTTTGACGGCACCACATCGATGACAAGCCGGTGAGGATTCGTCAATGTGAGCAACTTATAGCGTTGAAATGACCCAGCCGGGAGAGAGACTTCAACAGATTGTTCAGATGATTGGCTGATGATAAACGGCTTGGCAACCCGACCGGCTGTCAGCGCCATTTTTGCCGAATGGCTCAAGGTGGTGTTGGGAATTTGGATGGTGATTCCCTCGGCCTGGAGTTGGGGATGTTTGTTGGGGCGGGCCTTGGCGTCGAGATCGAGCACGAGTCTCGTCAGTCCCGGCGAGCTGGCTGTCCGGAGGTTCTGTATCGTCGTCAGGCCAAGCGCAGCGGGAGACAGGTGGACACGTGAAGTGCGCATCCGGTTGGGATTGGAAGGAGATTCCTGACGGGCAGCGCTCGTCGCAGCTGATGCATGGCCGGCGTGAAACAGATTGAGGGCATGCCCGGAGAGATCGAAGAGTCCGACCAGGAAGGCGATGGTGAGGATGCGCCACAGGGCTGATCGCATGGGTGTTTACTGCGTGTGATGGGATATAGAGTTTTTCTCAGATGTGTGTGCCGTTGTCAAGGGGATTGGCGCGATGGAGCTGATTGACAGTAGGCGGCGTGAGCAGTAGGGTCCCAAGAAAGCTTGTTAAACAGGTTTGTTTGGTTTGTCTGGTTTATTTGGTTTTCTTTGAGCTCAGAACAAAACAAACCAGATAGACCAGATGAACCATCAACCAGATAGACCGGGCTTGCACTGTTCATCATGGCGCTCCACCTGATTGTCGATGGCTACAATCTCTTGGCTCAGACAGGCCGGATCGGTGCAGGGACGAGCCTGCATTCCGAGATGGCGCGTGAATCGTTATTGCACGACCTGGCGGCCTATCGTCAACGCAAATCCCATGCAATCACGGTGGTCTTCGATGGGTGGCAACAGGGGTGGGGTACGGAACAGCGGGAGCATCGGCTTGGGCTTGAGATTATTTTCTCCCGGCGGGGAGAAAAAGCCGATCAGGTGATTCAACGTCTGGCTGCCGAATTCGGGTCCGCCTGTGCGGTGGTGAGCTCCGATCGTGAAATTATCGACGTCGCGAAGGCGCAGGGAGCGTTTGTGATGAAGGCTCAGGAGTTTGTCGGGAAACTGCAGGGACCGTCGAGCATGACCCGCGCCGCTCCCCACAAAGAACTGGATACAGAAGATAATAGACCAAAGCGTGGGCCGGGCAAGAAGGGAAACCCTCGTAAATTACCAAAGTCCCAACGGCAGCGCAGCAAGCAGCTCAAGCGATTTTGAACAAGCGCTTCGCGTTTTCGGTGGTGATGCGTCCGATTCGCTCGACCGACAGATCCGGCGCATCGGCGTGAAGCTCCGCCAGTTTTTGCGCGACGAATGACACGTAGGCTGGTTCGTTCCGTTTGCCTCGATGAGGAATGGGCGTCAGGTACGGGCAGTCGGTTTCGACGAGGAGTCGATTGAGCGGAACCGTCTTGGCGATATCTCGAAGCATGGTTGCACTTTGAAAGGTAAGAATTCCGGAGAACGACAGATAAAACCCTAAATCCAGCGCATCTTTTGCCAGCCACGCATCCCCTGAAAAGCAGTGAAAGACCCCTCCCACCTCTGACGCCTTCTCTTCTTTCAAAATCGTAATCGTGTCTTCTTGGGCTTCCCGTGTATGGATGATCATGGGAAGACTCAACTCGCGCGCGAGCTGAATCTGTTCGCGGAATCGTTCGCGCTGTTCTTTCGGTGGCGAATGGTTGTAGTGGTAATCGAGACCGATCTCACCGTAGGCGACCACTTTCTTGTTCTGTGCCAGACGACGGAATTCGTCGTACCAGCTATCGAGGATATGCTTCACTTCATGTGGATGGACGCCGATGGAGGCATAGATGAACGAATGTTGTTCCGCCAGTGCAACCGCCGCCCGGCTGGTTGCCAGATCGCAACCGATGGTGACGAAGGCTTCAACACCGGCTTCCCTGGCGCGAGCAATCATCGCCTCGCGGTCGTCATTGTAGCGGTCATCGTCCAGATGGGTATGCGTGTCGATGAGCATGGGGGTCTATCTGGTCTATCTAGTTTGTTCGGTCTATCTGGTTAGTTTCGTTCATGTAAACAGACGAGACAGACCAGATAGACCAGATGAACGAGACAGACCAGTTCAGCAACCAGTTAGATGGGTTTGGTCACGATCATATCGGCCAGTTCTGTGAGTAAAGCTTCTGTCTCATCCCAGCCGAGACAGGCATCGGTGATGGAGACGCCGTGGGCCAGAGAGATGCCTTGTTTCCAGGTCTGTTTGCCGGGGTTGAGATTACTTTCGAGCATGAGGCCCATGATGGATTGGCGGCTGTCGCGGAATTGGCGAAGAACATCGCGTGCAACCAAACCCTGGCGCCGATGGTCTTTACTGGAGTTGTCATGAGAACAGTCGATCATGATAGGACGGGCAATTCCCTCGCTTGCAACAATGGCTTCCGCGCGAGTCACGTGTTCGGCTTCATAGTTGGTTTTTCCTCCCCCGCCCCGCAGCACGATATGACGATCTGGGTTGCCCATGGTCTTGATGATGGAGGTGAGCCCATCGGCGTTGATGCCAAGAAAGTGATGAGACTGTTTCGCGGCGACCATGGCATTCCAGGCCACCTGAAGATTGCCTTCGGTACCGTTTTTGAAGCCGACCGGCATAGACAGACCGCTGGCCATTTCCCGGTGCGGCTGGCTTTCGGTGGTGCGGGCGCCGATGGCGACCCAACTCCAGAGATCGGCAATGTATTGGGGGGACACCGGGTCTAAGGCTTCAGCCGCGCAGGGAACCCCGCGTTTGTTGATATTGAGGAGAATCGTCCTCGCAAGTTCCATTCCGGTTGCGATATCGCAGGTGCCGTCCAGATGCGGATCGTTGATCAGGCCTTTCCATCCGACTGTGGTACGGGGCTTTTCAAAGTAAGTACGCATAACGATGAGCAACCGGTCGCGCAACGCATCCGCTACCGGTTTCAATCGGTCGGCATACTCGTAGGCGGCCTCAGGGTCATGGATCGAGCAGGGTCCGACGATTACCAGTAAGCGCTCACGGTCTTGGCCGTGCAGAATATGGCGAATGGCATCTCTGGTTTCAACGACTAGCGTAGCGGCTTGGTCGGTGATCGGCAGCTTTGACTTGATCGTTCGCGGCGAGGGCAGCGGCTTGATATCGATGATATGCTGGTTATCGAGAGGTCTCTGCATGGTTTTGCCTGCTCACATGGAATGCGCTCTTTATGTTAGAGAGCTTGACGGGGGCGATGCGCGCTCGGATGAGCAAAATATAGCGTATATTTAAAGGAATATCCACTGAGGGAGGCGTCTGACGGCTGGAGATACTCGGAGAGGCGCCCTTATCCCGTTGTTTGACAAGCGTGAATGCCTATGGTACCTAGCTCCCCCGCAATGATTCTGCACACTTCCATACGGCGTCTGCCAGGCTTTCTTCAGAGTACTGTGGCGCTTGGCCTTGTCCTGCTGTTGCTCGCTTTTGCGCCGTTTGCCGTAGCACAGGATGTCCATCACGAGTTGGCGGCTGCCGACCACGATGGCCACGAGCACTCCGACACCGACCTCTGCCAATGGGTCCAGCATCACACAGCCGGGTCTCTCGATGTCGGCGCTCCTCTCCTGACGGCACAGGGATTCGTCGAGTTGCTGGAACTTCCAGCGGACTCCGTTCTGCTGTCCTTCGAACTATCCACGCCCGGCCCTTCTCGCGCCCCCCCTCGCTACTAGTCACGTCATTTCGGCTCACGCCACTCTGCCACGGTTGTCGTCGGACTGTCTGCCGGCTGTGGCGTTTTTTTAATACGTGATTGTAGGAGGAGTTCATGCGTCCCATTATATGGAACCATCGTATTGCCCGCTCGGTATGTTTCTGTGTCGCCTGTCTGAGTTTTCTTTATCAGGGTCATGCTGTTGCAGACGAGCCCTATCTCATCACAGGATCGGTCCAGACTCAGGATCTCCGGCGGGTGGATCAAGCCATCGTGCAGGTGCGCGATCAGGAAGGCAACGTCGTGACGCAGGGGGTTACGAATCAGGCAGGGGAATTTACCGTCACGGTTCCGGAAGAAGGCACGTATTCCGTCAGTGCGGTTCAGGATACCTATAAGAGTGAATTCGTGGTGGTGCAGATCGGTGTGGAGCCGGTGGCTTCGGTGGCCCTCACTCTGGCCGTGACGAAAGACATTGCCTTGGAGATCGTCTCTCCTCTGCCGGCGATCCAATACAAAGCATCGAGTGAAACCTATCAACTCAGTCGCAAGGAAATCGAAGCCTTGCCCAAGGGGAATAATAATGAAGTCTATGAGGTGCTGCTGACGGTTCCTAGCGTGACTTACGGAGCGCTGAAGCAGACACACGTTCGGCAGGATCATGCGGGCCAGCAGTTTCGGATCGACGGCATCCCTATTCCCGATTCGGTCAGCGGTTCGTTCGCTGACATCGTGCCGCCACGGGCCTGGGAACGGGCGGACATGATCCTGGGCGGGATGGAAGCGCAATACGGAAACAAGACAACTCTGCTGGTTGATATCACGAGCAAGAGCGGCACGAAACCGGGGTTCGGCTCCATGCAATTCTTTGGCGGATCCAATGAAACCCTGAATCCATCGTTTGAATATGGGGGCACTGTCGGTGAAAAGTTTCGTTACTACGGCTTGAATAGTTTCATCACGACGAATCGCGGCATAGAACCGCCGACTCTGGGGTACACGAACAACCACAATCAGAGCGAAAAGAACAATACCTATCTGCGCGGCGATTACCAGCACGACATTCGCAGTAACTTCAGCTGGATTTTTCTCAATTCTGTCGCGAAGTACCAGATCCCGACGATTCCCAACCTCGCGGCGAATCCGGATGTGTTGGCGCTACTCCCTGGCTTCACGCCGGGAGCCTCCCAGAACGTCAACCAGTTTCAAAAGGAGAATAACCAATACTCCCAGCTGGTGTGGCGGCATGATCTGGACGCCGTAAAATTCTTCAGTCTGGGGCTCTATTTTCGGAGAGGGGAGGCGGACTTTCATACTCCTGCGAACAATGCATTAGCCTTTGCCAACGATGTCAACAGTGCCCAAACGGCCAACCAGAGACGAACGGCCTATACAGGAGGAGGACGGTTGGACCATACCTGGGTTCTCAACAGCCAGCATCTCCTGAAAACAGGGTTCCAGGTCGACTACACTAATGCAAACAACACAGCTCAGATCTTTGCGTTCGACACCAGCGGCGGGGCTCCGGCCGGGCCGGTTCTCTCCTTGCAGTCTTCCAATCGGAATATCCAGTGGCGGCAGGAGTTCTGGGTTCAGGACCAGTGGAGTCCGAATGACCAGTGGACGTTCAATCTGGGTGTGAGGGGTGACATCATTCAGGGGTTCTACAACGAAGGGCAAGTGAGTCCCCGTCTCGGCGCCACATACAAACTCAATCAATCGAACGTGTTCCATGCCTACTATGGCCGGCTGTTCACCCCGCCGAACGTCGAACAAATCGCATTTGTGAATCTCAATACCCAGAACACCACGGCTGCTCCGGACGATCCAACCGGCTTTAGGCCGAGGGCAGAGCGATCACATTATTTCGAGGTCGGAAGCTTTCACGCGGTCAGCCGATATGCCACGTTGCAGCTCACGGGCTACTACAAGCTCGACCACTATATGTCGGATGCTGGCCAGTTTGGCAGCACACCCATGCTGAATTACTTTGCGTTCCAGAATGGGTGGAAACGGGGTATTGATGGATCATTGAAGGTACAATTCACCGATAAGCTGACCGGGCGCGGCAATGTGGGCTGGGGGCAATGCAAGGGATACGGATTGCAGTCGGGGCAATATCTCCTCGACAGCAAGGAGATCGGCGACATCAATTCAAAGGGAGGGGTCTTTTGCGATCATTCGCAGTTCGTGACGAGTTCGGCTGTCGTGACGTATCGGCTTCTGGAACGAACACATGTTACCGGTCAGATGTTGTACGGGTATGGCTTGCGAACGTCGGCTGACGATGATGCGAAAACGAATTCTTCTAGCTCGCCCTCCTATACTGTGTACAATGCCTCGCTGACGCACGTGATCCCGCTCCCCTGGGACAATCAAAAGATGCTGCTTGGCTTCGATGTCATCAATCTGCTCGACCAGCAGTATTTCTATAACACCGGCGCCGGGAGCATCGGTCTGGGGATTGCGCACGCGGGGACACCGAGGTCGTATTTCTTTCGTGCGCAATGGTTCTTCTAACCAGATGCCGAACAAGGGGCGGGGTGGTTGGGACGATCCCCATGCTCGCGCAACGCGCGGTCGCGGACTCCCCTCGTTGGACGCGCGCAGACGGGATTATCCCAGCTACCCCTTATTCAGTGATAGCTTGCTGCGGCCTTGCTGGATGACCTTGTTGGGCATCTGGTGATATAAGAGAACCGTCAGAGAAGAACAGAAGAGAGGTTGGTAAACGAATGCCCTCGTATCGCTTCCTTGCACTGTCATTGGGGATCTGCGTGTGCCTCTGGCCTGCCATTGTGTTTGCGGTGGCTGGCGATGAGGCCACGCACGAGGACGACCACCAGGAAGACGTGTTGGAGTTGCCTGAGGTCCATGTCCATGGCCTGCCGCTCAACAAGGACCGGCAGCTCGGGCCGGTCGCCAAATCGACTCCTTGGCCCGGCATTCCTTCTTCGCTGGACGGCAAAGAACTCGACGACTGGATGAAGGCTCGCATGATTGTTTCGAAAGATGCCAAAGTGACAGTTGTGATTCTGGAGCCAGCGAAGCATCGGGAACTCACCATCGCCGGCATGGCAGCGTTGAATAAATGGACCTTCGATCCCCAAATGAAAGGCGATGAGCCGATCGATGGGGAACTCACCGTGCGCATCCACTTCCGCACGCGGTAACAAAAATAGCTGATAGCTGATTACACGGACAAGAATCCGGACAACCAGACAAACCAAACAAACCAGATAGACCAGACAGACCAGATGAGTTTGGACGAATCGCTCTTTCGCGCCATCAACGGATTCGCCGGGCAGTCGGCCTGGTTAGACGAACTGGCACTCAGCTTCTCCAGATCAAGCCTGCTGTGGGTTCCCGGTATCTTACTGGCCGGCTATTGGCTGTGGCTGTCTTGGCGGGAGGCGCTGTTGGGAGCGCCGGTGCTGGCAGCATCCATCGGCCTGTTGGATTTCGTCGGAGCGCGGATCAAGGATCTTGCAGCTCGGCCACGACCCTGCATGGTGCTTCCGGATATTCACCAGATCGAAGCCTGCGGCAAGACCTTCGGATTTCCGTCGAATCACGCGATTAACACTGCAACTGCGGCAGCCTTTCTCCACGTGCTCTATCCACGGTCAGGTTGGGTGAGTTGGCCTCTGGTCGGACTGATCGGTCTGTCGCGTGTGTATATCGGGGCCCACTACGTCACGGACGTGCTGGGAGGTTGGGTGATTGGCGGCTTGTTCGGAGCCGGTGTCGCGTGGCTGCTCCTGCGCTACTGGCGTATTCGCTCTTGCGCAGAATGCTGAAAAAGTCCGCCAGCAGGAGGGGATGACCCGGTGAGTCCCCTGTGCTCGCGCAACGCGCGGTCTAAGAAGACCCTCGTTGGACGCGCGCAGTGGGGGACTCATCCGGGCCATCCTGAGACAACGTGAAAGAGCAAACTTAGAACAACTATTTATTAACAGTTCCCTGCGGCCTTGCTCGCGGAACGGCGCGTCTTGGCGCGCCGGGGTGGGTGGGTGAGAAGTCTGGCCTTTTTGAGCATCCTGCGGAACATTCTTCTATTGTCATGGACATGCAGGCTAAAGAAGCACTGGCATGTATACATGATTTTCAGCAGTTTGCTAGCTTTCAAGACAGCGTAACAGTTCTCCTTGGCAACGCTCCTGGTCGTAGCCTCGCCCTATCAATACGATCGCGTGGCTCGGTTCGTCGAGCAATGTGATCGGCGTAATCGTTGCGTTGCCTGGTGGGGCATATTGAAATTCTTGAAGCTCCGGTCCCTTGGCGAAGCGGAAGAAGCCTTTTGCCCGCTCTAGTTCAGGAGGCAGGGTCTTCATCCAGCGCAGAAATCGTTCAAAGTTCAACGGACCTGGCAGCCGAACTGTTGTGGCGATGGGATGATACGAGGCCCGCTTGTTCGTTGTGGACGAGCGAGGCACTCCGAATTCCACATTCACCGCCTGCGCCGACGGCCTGCGGGTGATTGGTTTGAGCAGCGATGAGGGATCGATCCTGGCATGACTGGCTTCCCAGACCCGCGCGTAGGGATTCTGCTCGATGATCGAGGTCTTGAATGCTTCCCAATGTCCGGGAACATAGAGGTCTCGTTTATTGAGAATGAGTTCATCGGCGCAGCGAATCGCCTGCCTGGTGACGAAGCCCCCCATACTCTCCTTGTCTGTCGGGATTGGATGCAGTAAGGCGATGACTTTTTCTAAGTGTGCGAGGCGCGCGGTGTAAAGATCGGTAACGCCATCGATCACTTCAGCCGGATCAGCCATGCCGGAGCATTCCAGAATAATTACGTCCGACTCATAATCCCGCACGAGTTGTGCGATCCCCCAGGATAAGTCCTCCTTCGTATCGCAACAGACACAGCCTCCGGCGAGGTTCATCACTTGTTCAGCGATGGTGCCCGCGCGGGGGCCGTCGATGCTGACTTCTCCCGCTTCGTTCATCAAGACGCCGGCCCGCTTGCCCTGGCTCTTCCAATGTTCCAGCAGCCGCATCAAGAGCGTGGTTTTTCCCGCGCCGAGGGAACCGCAGAGGACATAAAAGGGGATCGGGGAGGTGGTCATCGTCTCAACTCGTACTAGTCATGAGCACGTCAGCACTTGCGCGTGAAATGTCGTTCGTGAATCGCAAAAGCCGGCTGGTTTCTCTTGTTTATTTAGTTTGTTTGGTTTGTTTTGTTTATTTGGTTGAACGAAACTAATCTGATGAACCAAATCAACCAAATGAACCAAACGAACCAAATGAACCAGTCTCGCGTTCTTAGTGATGCACATGTACGAATCCCTCGTCCTGGTGCTGCTTTGCCAGTGTGGTGAGATCGCAGTGGATCTCATCAGGGTGGCAACAGTCGGTTCCCATTTGAATCGTCATGTGCTTGATGCCGAAATCTGTGCTGACCCGTGGTGCGGATGGTCTGCAGAAGGTCATTGGTCATTGCCGAATCATCTCCGTCGACCAGGATATGACAGGTCATCATAATCAACCGAGGTTCGACCGCCCAGATATGGAGGTCGTGGACATTTTTCACGCCGGGGATCGCCTCGATGGTTGCAGCGACGTGTGAGGCGCTGATCTTCGGCGGAGTCGATTCCAACAAGACGTCCAGCGATTCCTTAAACAGCGGCCAGGCTCCTTTGGCAATGGCCGCGACGACCAGCAAGCTGATTAGCGGATCGAGGATGGTCCACCCTGTCAATAATATGGCCCCGCCGCTGATGACGACGCCCAGGGACACCCAAGCATCACCCAGCATATGCCAAAAGGCGCTCCGGATATTGAGATCATCCTTGGCTCCGCGCTGCAACAGAAGGGCGATACTCAGATTGGCGACGAAACTCAGAGCGGCAATCGCCATGACCCAGCCGCCGTCCACCGGGACGGGCTGCAGTATTCGCTTGAACCCCACGAGTGCAATGCCGAGGGCCGTGAGCAACAGGATGAACGAATTCAAGAACGCCGCAATGATGCCGGCTCGGTGATACCCAAATGTTTTGGCTTCTGTGGCAGGCCTGGCCGTAAGGAGATGGGCGTAGAGAGCAAGAAACAGCGCGCCCTGGTCGACAAAGTTATGGCCCGCATCGCTCATGAGTCCGATGCTGTCGAGTAACCATCCGCCGATGAACTCGGCGACGATAATGACCGCATTCAGTGCCAGCGAGAGGTACAGACGGCTGCGGAGATGTTCATAAGAGGCAAGAGCTGTCATAGATAACAGTGTCGCATGTGGGCGCCGAAGCGGCAAGCCTTCTGGCAGGATGCTGAAAAATGGGGCGGGGTGGCTGGGACGATCCCAGTGCTCGCACAACGCGCGCGATCGCAGACTCCCCTCGTTGCGATGCGCGCAGTCAGGGATCAGTCTCAGCCACTCCCTTAAGTGATAGCTCGCTAGCGGCCTTGCCCGCGGAACTGGCGCGTCTTGGCGTGCCGGGGTGGGCGGGTGAGAAGGCTGCCTTTTTGAGCATCCTGAACTAGTGTGGCATCAGCGCCATTCGTGCACGGTATCAGCGGGGATCGATTACGCCAATTTCCCCCCCCCCAGCCATCTGGAGACTTCTTTGGGATTAGCGTGGGGCGCTCACTTGGATGTTTGCGAAGGCGTTCACTGAGGACTGGGTATTTGGCTTGTCCGACACCGAAGTTGCCACCGGCTGGATCTGAGACAATCACGCGGAGCGTGATGCCGTCAGGCGCATCTTGTGGGAGGGGAACGAAGAACGGGGCCTCGAAGCTGGCTCGGTCGTTATTGTAAAACAACTGGAGTCGTTCAAGAACCCGCTCTCCAATCATGAGCTCACCATAGATGTGGATCTTCCGGGAGTCCCAATCTCCGTGTGGGCGAACCAGCGCTCCGGACAATGTTCGGACTGAGGCGCGCAGGATTACATCGTCTTTTGCGATCAACGGCCCGCCTTGTCTCGGATGTTCGATCTGGACGATGTACCCGTAGAGATGAAGGACAATCCCATCATTGGTCATGTCTTGTCCGGGAATGAGCCACACCGTCGTGGAGGCGCGCTGGGATGACGCCGGGTGGGCGAGCGGCCCTTCGGCAGTCACTTCAACCAGTGTGGGGTGGAGTAAGTTGACGGTTGCAGTAAAGGCTGCGGCAGGCCGGGAGCTATAGTGCGGCTCCTCCATGAGACGCGGTGTCCGCATGATTTGATTTTGGTCTCCGGCTGCGCCTTGTTGAATGCCGGTGGCCAGGATTTGTTTGCTGGCTACGTCGGTGATCGTGACGCGAGCCCCGCCGACCTCTTTCCCCAACACCATCGCGCCATGGCCCACAACGCGGACTAAGATAGTTGTCGGTGTTGAATCGTTGAGCTGAATGTCTGGTGGGAGCGCCGCTATGGCAGGGATTGCAAAACAAGAAACTGGGATGAGGCATACAGTAATGGCCAGGATCAGCTGCAGGCGGCGGGTCATTTCACTTTCGTGCCCGGTTCGACGTCTTCCAGGAGCGTAACAAGGCCCCGGACCTCACTGTCGCCTGCCGCGAGGACCATACCCTGCGACTCGATCCCCATTAACTTAGCCGGTTTCAAGTTGGCAACGATGACGATGGTCTTCCCGATCAAGGCTTCCGGTTCGTATTTCTTGCCGATGCCTGCCACGATCTGCCGCTGTTCCGTCCCCAGCGAAACCTGAAGCTTGAGCAGCTTTTCCGACTTGGGGACACGCTCAGCGCTGAGGATTTTTGCAGTCTTGAGCTGAATCTTCAAGAACTCGTCGATGGTGATCTGCGCCGGTGCAGGGGCTAGAGGCGTGGGGCTAGAGGCGCTGGGCGTCGGAGATGGCGGTACGACAGTTGACGTTGGTGCAACGGTGGCCGGCTGAGAAGAAATCGGTGTGTCGCTCACGGTCTTGGCTCCTTGTGGTTTTGATTCGATACGGGGGAAGAGACTTGGGCCCTTGCAGATTTTTGTCTCAACGAGCGGGGTCTCCCATTTGTAGGCTGTTTGTGGTACCGGCTTTGAAAAGTCGAACGAAAGGCCGAGTTGCTGGGTGAGTTGTGCCGCTGTCTGGGGCATGTAGGGATACATGAGGGCCGAGAGCAATCGCAGCGCCCTCGATGCTGTATTCAGAACTGTGTTAAGGCGCGGGCGATTCTCAGGGTTCTTGGCGAGTTGCCAGGGTGCAGCCTTGTCGATGTATTCGTCGCATAGACCGATGAGTTCCCAAATGGCTTGGAGATTTTCCCGAAAGGCGAGTGCGCGATAGCCCTGATCGATTCGTTCAGGGAGGCCTGTCGCTGTTGCGGCGATCAGGGCTTCAAGCTCGGGAAGCGCCGGCGTGCCAACCGCGGGAATCGTGCTGTCGGAGAACCGCTCGATCATGGTGAGGGTGCGGCTGAGGAGATTCCCGATCCCATTGGCTAAGTCGCTGTTGATGTTGGTGACCAATGCAGATTGTGAAAAGTCGCCGTCTTGACCGAACGGCACCTCACGAAATAAGAAGTAACGGAATGCGTCGGCGCCGAATTCGTCGACCATCTTGTTGGGATCGACGACGTTGCCGCGGCTCTTCGACATCTTTTCTCCATCGACCGTCCACCAACCATGCGCGAAAATCGTTTCCGGCAGAGGCAGGTTGAGGGCCATCAGCATCGTGGACCAGTAGACGGCGTGGGTAGTGAGAATGTCTTTTCCGACCAGATGGACCGAGGCAGGCCAGTACTGCTCTCGTGATGGTGTAGACCTGAGATATTCCAATGCTGAGACATAATTCACCAGCGCGTCGAACCAGACGTAGGTGACGTAGTCTGTGTCGAACGGTAACTCGATGCCCCAGGAGAGTCTTGATTTGGGTCGGGAGATCGAGAGGTCGCCGAGCTTCTGGGTGGTCAAGAATCCCAGGACTTCATTGCGGCGCGACTCAGGGCGGATGAAGTTCGGATGCTCCCGGATGTGGTCGATCAGGCGATCCTGATATTGGCCCATCTTGAAAAAGTAGTTGTGTTCGCTGATCCGTTCGACGGGTCGTTTGCAGTCGGGGCAGAGGCCCTCCTCGACGTCTTTCTCTGTCCAGAACCGCTCATCGAATGTGCAGTACCATCCAGTGTAATCATCTTTGTAGATCAATTGCTTAGCATGAAGTTCCTCAAGGTATCGTTGAACGATAAATTTATGAGGTGCATCTGTCGTTCTGATGAACGCATCGTTGGAAATGTTTAGCCGTTTCCAAAGGGTCTGGAACTGCGGCGCCAGTTTGTCGCAATGGGCTTGCGGGTCGATGCCGGCTTTGGCCGCAGCCTGTTGAACTTTTTGTCCATGTTCATCGAGTCCGGTGAGAAAGAAGACATCGCGCCCACGCAGGCGCCAGTAGCGAGCAAGGACATCGGCGGCCACGGTCGTATAGGCATGTCCGATGTGCGGCACGTCGTTCACGTAATAGATCGGTGTCGTGATGTAGAAGCTATCGGGGGTACTCATGTGGCGTGACAAAAGATACCAGGTTGGCAGGGAGGATGCTAGGCAAGACTGCCAGCCGGTGCAAGTGTGAGCGCATCGCGCAGGCGGAGCAAAATTATTTCCAGCGCCATGTGGAGATTGAGGTGCCGCGTGGCGCGTTGCTCGGTCATTTCAATCTCACGGAGCAGGTCCAACAGCGCATCGGTGTTGGCCTGTTGCGCATAAGTTTCGAGCGTTGCGAGGTCGTCAAGGTAGAGCAACTGATCCCGGTCTCCTCCGATCTGAAGCAAGACCAGGTCGCGAATCCAACGAGCCAGCCAGGCGAGCATGTCCTGTGCGCGGTCGGCCTTCGCAATCGTTTCCGCCGAAGACAGAATGGATCCGATCGATTGCAAGGATTGGGGACGGACCAAGTCCACGAGTTCCTGTTGGCGCGCACGAGTGTCTTTCACATCGGCCGTGAGGGCTTCTCCGAGGCGGCCTTCGCTGATGATGGCGAGGAATCGCGCGTCGGATCGGGAGGGATTTCACGTTTCAGGATGAGCGCCGCTTCCACCTGCGTGCGAGCCGGTGTCGTAAAGCGAAGGGCCTGACAGCGTGACCGGATGGTCGCCGGGAGGGCTGCGGGACGACTTGAGATGACAAGGAAGAGACTATGCGCAGGCGGCTCCTCCAGCGTTTTCAATAGTGCGTTGGCCGCGCCGATCGTCATGCGGTCAGCGTTGTCGATCAGACAGATTTTTCGTTCGCCAATGAGTGGACGATACATGATCTGGTGCTCGATCTCGCGGACTTGCTCAATTTTTATTTGCTGAGTGGCCTGTTCCTGGTCCGGCTCGATGACGAAAAAGTCCGGGTGTGTGCGGGCCTCGATCTGTTGGCAGGACCGGCAGGCGCCGCAACTGTCGAGAGCGTTCGTTTCCGGGGGCCGTTCGCAGTTGAGCGCTTGCGCAAGGCGAATGGCCGTCAATCGTTTCCCGATTGCTTCCTCGCCGTGGAACAGATAGGCGTGAGCCAATCGCTCATGGGTGACGGCGGATTGTAAAAAAGCGATGGATTGTTGATGGCCGATACAGTCGTGAAATGGCATGTTAGCTCCGGCGGCGCGGTCGAGCGATCCAGCCTACCACGATCTTACTGAGCTCGTCCTGTACTTCTTGCGCAGGCCGATTTGCATTCACGATGGTCATGCGTCCAGGCTCTTCCGCTGCGAGCAGCAAAAATCCCCTGCGTACCTTTCGATGAAAACGTTCTGTCTCACGGTCCAGCCGATTCTGTTCCCCACGATCAGTTCGCCGTCTGGCCAGGCCCACTGATACCGGGAGATCAAGTACAAAGGTGAGATCCGGCGTGAGCCCGCCGGTTGCAACTTCGTTGGCCGCTCGCAGCCACTGCAGATCGAGGCCGCGGGCGAATCCTTGATAGGCAAACGTAGAATCGAAAAACCGGTCGCAGAGCACCAGGGTACCGCGCCGTAATGCCGGCCTGATGAGATGCGCGACGTGCTGAGATCTCGCAGCGAGGATCAGCAGAGCTTCGGTCTGAGGTGTGACTGGTTCGTGAGAGGATGGCGTGAGGAGGATGTGGCGGATTGCTTCGGCGGTAGCAGTGCCACCTGGCTCTCTAGTTTGGAGTACGCGGAACCCTGCCCGGGCAAGCAGCTCCGCGAGGTGGCGAATTTGGGTACTTTTCCCGCTGCCTTCGATTCCCTCCAGGGTAATAAACAGGCCGGGAGGCTGTTGCTTCTTCGTCCCCATCGCGTGGCATTCTCGTCGGTAAAGAAAACGGGCGGGATGGTATTCCAAGTTGTTGAAAATAGCAAGAAAAGGCTTGCGAGGCCATCGTCACTCTCTGTATGATGACCGTCTACCTGTGTCGGCTCATAGTTATGCTGAAAACCTTGCTAAAACGCTACTTTCTGACGGGCTTGCTCGTGATTATCCCCATCTGGGGAACCATCCTCATTTTGAAGGCCCTTTTCGTGGCTGTCGATGGGATTCTCGGTGATCTGTTGGCCCGGTTAGTGCCGAGTCATTATGTGCCGGGCCTGGGAATTCTAGCCTTGATCGTCTTGGTCTTTACCGTCGGGCTGCTCGCCACCAATTTCATAGGCCGGCAAATCGTAAAGTGGTGGGAAGAATTATTGAATCGTGTGCCGCTCGTCCGGGGAATTTACTCGACGTTGAAATCCATGATGGATATTTTGTCACTCTCTGAGCACGCGTCATACAACCGCGTTGTGTTGATTCAATTTCCCAAAAATGGCCACTATTGTATAGCGTTCGTGACGGGAGTGACTAAAGGGGAGATGCAAGATCTTGCGCAAGAACCGCTGATTCATGTGTATGTGCCGACGTCGCCGAATCCGACGTCCGGCTATTTTCTGTTGGTGCCGGAACATGAAGTCACGTCCGTCGACATGAGCGTAGAAGAGGCAATGAAGCTCATCGTCTCAGGAGGGCTCTGTTCACCGTCCACATCGCTGGCGTCGGCTGTGGCTGCTGCGGCGAAGTGGGGTTCGGTCAAACAGCCTGAAACGGGGGTGCCGATCGGATGAAGCGTCCACGGTCCACTGCAGTTTCAACGGTGAAGAAGCCGGTCAGTTCCGATCAGCAGGGGAAGATCGCCGGCCTTGCGGTGGTTGTGATGGCTGCCGGGCTCGGGAAGCGCATGCGCTCAAAACAGGCGAAGGTGCTTCATTCAGTGGCCGGTCAGGCGATGGTGCTCTATTCGGTTGGACTTGGGTTACGCGTCGCCGGAGATCGTGTGGCTGTCGTGGTGGGGCATCAGTCCGATCTGGTTCGCCAGGTGATCGATCGTGCGACGTCGGGAACGAGCGGCAGCTCTCCCGTTGCCATTGTTGAACAGCGGGAGCAATTAGGCACAGGCCATGCGGTCTTGCAGAGCCGCCCGGTGTTTGCAGTGGGCAAGCGGGGCAGCCCATCAAGTTATTTGATCTTGAACGGCGATACGCCGTTGCTTCAGGAAACAACCGTGCGCGAACTCCTTCGTGCTCATGAAGCGGAAGGCGCAACGGTCACTATTCTGACCGCGCTGCTTGCAGACGCAAGCGGATACGGGCGGGTGGTGCGAACGAATTCAGCCGAGGGGGGAGTCTCTCGCATTGTCGAAGATCGTGACGCCAACGCAGAGGAGCAAACGATCCGTGAAATCAACGTGGGCACCTATGTGGTCGACGGAGAGTTTCTCTTCAGCGCCTTGGAAAAGCTTGATCCCAGTAACGCCCAAGGGGAATATTACTTGACGGATATCATCCGTCTCGCGGAACGTGCCGGACGGCGTGTGGCTGCTGTGGTCCTTGATAATCCAGACGAAGGACTTGGCGTGAATACGCGCCGACAGCTTGCTGAAGCTGAACAGGTCGTGCGGCAACAGATTCGCGATCGCTGGCTGGATGCCGGGGTGACGATGATCGATCCGGCCTCAACCTGGATTGATGCGGCGGTCACGATTGGAAGAGACACAGTGCTGTATCCCAGCGTGATGCTCGAAGGGACCACGGCCATTGGAGAAGATTGTGTGCTGCGTTCTTCTGCCAGACTGACGAATTGCATCGTCGGCAACGGCGTTGAGATTCTCGATCACTGCGTATGTACCGATTCTCGCATTGAGGACGATGCGCACCTGGGCCCGTTCGTCCATCTGCGTCCCGGTGTGGTGGTGCGGAAGAAGGCTAAGGTCGGGAACTTTGTCGAGATGAAAAAAACCGATCTAGGCGAAGGATCGAAGGCGAATCATCTGAGTTATCTGGGGGACGCAAAGATTGGAAAGGGCGTCAACATCGGCGCCGGCACCATCACGTGTAACTACGATGGTCTGCAGAAATTTCAGACGGTGATCGGAGATGGGGTCTTTCTCGGCAGCGATACGCAGTTGATTGCGCCGGTGACAATCGGGGCAGGAGCCATCATCGCAGCCGGTACCACGGTCACGGAGGATGTGCCGGCGGGTGCCTTGGTGATTGGGCGGGTGCCTCAAGTGAATCGTGCAGGGTGGGCTGCGCGGCGGCGGGCGCTACAAACCGGTGCAACGCGTGAAACGTTAATCGTGAAACGAGAAACGAAGCTCTCAGGCCTTACGACGAAACGATCACTGACCTCAAAGGGTAGGCAAGTGAAGAAACGCAGTGGGGGGTAAGTTATGTGTGGAATCGTCGGATACGTGGGCGATCAGCAGACGGTGCCGATTCTGATCGGCGGGCTTGCCAAGCTGGAATATCGAGGCTACGACTCAGCCGGCGTCGCGGTGTTGCAAGGCGACAAAATCGAAATTCGGCGTACGGTCGGCAAGCTGGCCAATCTTCAGAAGTCGCTCAAAGAGAAAGAACTCAAGGGTACTGTGGGAATCGGCCACACGCGATGGGCGACGCACGGGAAGCCTTCGGAGCAAAACGCCCATCCGCACCGTTCGAAAGGCTGTGTGCTGGTGCACAACGGCATCATTGAAAACTATCAGCCGCTGAAACAGCAATTGGAGGCGGAGGGGTACAAGTTTCATTCGGAAACGGATACGGAAGTCGTGGCGCATCTGATCGACAAATATCTTGAGCAAGGCATGAAGTTGGCCGAAGCGGTGCGAGCCGCCACGAAGGAGGTTCGAGGGAGTTATGCGCTCGCCGTCATTTCGGAGCGGGAACCGGGGACGATGGTTGCGGCTCGCTCCGGGTGTCCGCTGGTTGTGGGGACAACTGCCAAGGCCTGCTTCGTCGCTTCGGACGTCATGGCCATGCTCGCCCATACCCGCGACGTGACCTACCTCGAAGAGGGCGACGTGGCGGTGGTGACCGCAACGGATATTCATTTCACCGACGTCGATGGCCATCCGGCTAAACGGAAACTCACGAAGATTACATGGGATACCGCTGCGGCAGAAAAGGGCGGATTCCCGCACTTCATGTTGAAGGAGATTCACGAACAGCCGCAAACGATTCTCGACACAATGCGCGGGCGCTATTCTTACGATACCGGCGAGGCGGATCTGCCGGACATCGGATTGACGCCGAAAGAGTTTGCCGAAGCTGGACGAACCTGGATCGTGGCCTGCGGTACCTCGTGGCACGCGGGGCTGGTGGGGAAGTATCTGTTGGAGGAGATGGTCCGCAGGCCGGTGCAGGTCGATATCGGAAGCGAATTCCGCTACCGCGATCCACTGGTCGGTAAGAACGATCTCTTTATCACCATCTCGCAGTCCGGCGAGACGGCGGACACGTTGGCCGCCGCGCGTGAAGCCAAGGAGAAAGGCGCGCGTGTCGTTTCGATCGTGAACGTGGTGGGAAGCACCCTGGCTCGCGAATCGGACGGCGTGCTCTATACGCATTGCGGGCCTGAGATCGGCGTCGCCTCGACCAAGGCCTTCACCGCCCAGCTGACGGCGCTCTACATGCTGGCGTTACATATGGGCCGCGTGCGCGGAACCCTGTCTGTCGCCGACGGCAAGGCCTGGCTCGATCGCCTTGTCCGGCTTCCGGTATTGGTCGAGCGGGTGCTCAGCCGTGAGGCGGAGATTGTCGCGATTGCCAAGCGGTATTACAAGAAGCGGAACTTCTTGTTCCTCGGCCGCGGGATCAACTATCCGATCGCGCTTGAAGGAGCATTGAAGCTGAAGGAAGTGTCTTACATTCATGCGGAGGGCTACGCTGCTGGAGAGATGAAGCATGGCCCCATTGCGCTCATCGATAAGGACATGCCGGTGGTCGTATTGGCGCCGAAGGATCGGTTGTACGAAAAGACCGTGAGCAATTTGATGGAAGTAAAAGCCAGGCACGCGCCGGTCATTGCGTTCGTGGCAGAAGGCGAGCGGGAGTTGGGGAAGATTGCCGATGCGGTGTTCACGGTTCCCGACACCCATCCGTTGCTCTCGCCGATTTTATTTACGATCCCACTTCAGCTTTTGGCGTATCATATCGCCGTACTGCGGGGCGCGGATGTGGATCAGCCGCGGAACTTAGCCAAAAGCGTGACAGTAGAATAGGTAGGATGTTGAAAATGGCTTCCAGCGGCGTTCTCGGCTCGTCGAAATCCTCAACGTACCCCAGAGGGTACGCCTCCGGTTTCGACTCGCCTGCGGCCTTGCTGGAAGACCATTTTGAACATCCTTGAAGAGAGGGAAGGAAAGAGAAGAGTGGAAATTACGAAACAAGAAGTTGAAAAAGTTGCGAAGCTGGCGCGGCTGGAATTGACGGATATCGAGAAGACGGCATTTGCGAAACAATTGGGCCAGATTCTCACGCACGTAGAGACACTGAAGCAGTATGACACCACGGGCGTCGAACCGACGGCGACGGTGCTGGGGCAAGTCAATGTGTTTCGTCCCGACATTGCGCGGCCGTCCCTGTCTGTCGAGCGCGCGGTGGCGAATGCGCCGGAGTCGGCAGACGGGTTTTTTGTCGTGCCAAAAATTATTGAAGACCGTGAACGGTGATGAGTGATGCGTGACTGGCTCTGCCGTCTGCAGGCGTCTCAAGCACAAGAAAGGTGCCTGTCCCCGATACCCATCACTGATCACCCATTACCCATTACGAGGATAAAACATGTTCAGGCAAATGTTGCGGTCGAAAATCCATCGGGCCACGGTAACGGAGTCCTGTCTCGATTACGAAGGCAGTCTGACGATCGACGAGGATCTGATGGATGCAGCGGGAATTTTGCCCTATGAGGCGATCGTCTGCTCCAATCTGAATAATGGCGAACGGTTTATGACCTATGCCATGGCGGGCAAACGCGGTGCGGGTGAGATCATCCTCAATGGGCCGACGGCAAGGAAAGGCGCAGTCCGCGATCAGATTATCATCTTCTGTTATGAGTATTACTCAGACGAGGAAATCAAGCGGCATGTCCCCAAGATCGTTCAAGTCAACGAGAAGAACAGAATTGTTCCCGGAAAGACGAAACACTGATGTCGCTTCACAAGCTTTCACTCTATGAGCTCCATGAGAAATTCACTGCCGGCGAAGTCACGGCAGTGGAGATCGTGCGTGCCTATGGCTTGCGGATCGGCCAGGTGGAGCCCAAAGTAAAGGCCTACGTTACGCAAGTCAAAGATGCGGCGGTTGCGCAAGCCGGCGCGCTCGATAATACCTTGAAAGGGTGGCGTAAGACTTTGCCGATGATGGGTATGCCGTTGGCGATCAAAGACAATATTTGTACCGAGGGGGTGCTCACCACCTGCGCGTCCCGTATGCTCGGGAACTTCGTTCCGCCATACGATGCGACCGTGATCGCCAAACTGCGCACGCAGGGGTATCTGCTGCTCGGGAAAACAAACCTCGATGAATTTGCAATGGGCTCATCGACCGAGAATTCCGCCGTTGGCCCCAGCCGCAATCCCTGGAATCTGCAGTGTGTGCCTGGTGGATCCAGCGGAGGATCAGCCGCGGCTGTCGCAGCCGACGAATGTGCTGCGGCCTTGGGGTCCGATACGGGCGGGTCGATCCGCCAGCCTGCGGCGTTTTGTGGGGTGGTGGGTCTCAAGCCGACCTATGGGCGGGTCTCACGATATGGATTAATCGCCTTTGCCTCTTCGCTCGATCAAATCGGGCCGATTACAAAAGATGTGAGGGATGCCGCCTTCCTTCTTGGAGCCATTGCCGGTCACGATCCATTGGATTCGACCTCGACCGATGCCCCGGTGCCGGACTATATGAAGGCGCTCAAGAGAAAAGATCTCAAGAAGCTGAAGGTCGGCGTGCCGGTCGAGTTTTTTGCTGAGGGGCTGGACCCTGAAGTGGAGCAAGCGGTGCGGGCTGCGATTCAGGAACTGAAAGCCCTCGGTGGGGAGATCAAAGAAATTCAGTTGCCGCGGACAGATGCGGCGGTAGCCGTCTACTATGTGATTGCCACGGCCGAAGCCAGCTCGAATCTGGCGCGATACGACGGGGTGAAGTTCGGGCTTCGCGCCAAAGAGACCAAAGACCTGCTCGAGTTGTATATGAAGACGCGGCAGGAAGGCTTTGGGCCGGAAGTGAAACGGCGGATCATGCTGGGAACCTATGTCCTCAGCGCCGGGTATTATGATGCCTATTATGGCAAGGCCCAGGCAGTACGGACATTGATTCGCCAGGATTTCGAGGCGGCGTTTCAGGATGTCGATCTCATCGTGACGCCCGTGACACCCACGCCCGCATTCAAGTTTGGAGCGAAGAGCGACGACCCACTCCAGATGTATTTATCGGACATTTTCACCATTTCGGCGAACCTCGCCGGTGTGCCGGCGATTTCGTTGCCCTGCGGATTCAGTCAGGCAGGGCTTCCCATCGGCTTGCAGTTGATCGGTCGCCCGTTCGAAGAAGAGACACTCTTGCGAGCGGCCTATGCGTATGAACAGAGCACGCAATGGCGGGCGAAGAAGCCGGTGATACGGTGAGGGGTAAGGGAAGGGGTCATGGGGGTAGAGGGAATAGGGGGGTAGAAGAGAGGGGTAACGGGTTAGCGGGAGGAGGAAAATGACATTCGTTGAAATGGCGGCGATTCTTGTGGCTGTGACGTTTGCCGTGCTGGTGGGTTTTCTCGTGCCCATGTTGGTTCAAATTCGCAAGACCGTGGCGGAGTCCGAACAGCTTCTCGCCAAAATGAACCACGACTTGCCACCGCTGATTGACGAGCTCAGGACGATGAGTCACAAGGTGAACGATCTGGCCGAACAGGCCCGCGGAGGAGTTGAGCATGCAACCGTCCTATTGCATGCGGTCGGGGAAGTGGGGGAGTCGGTGCAACAAGTCCATAATGTCGTTCGAGGCTCAAGCGGATCGATGTTAACCAATGTCGCGAGTGTGGTTGCAGGATTTAAGGCTGCAACCCGAGTCATGAAGGAACGGTTTCGAGAAGAAGGAGGGCATCACAATGGCGGATGATCGAGGTTCTTCATCAGCGGGGGTCTTGCTTGCATTCCTGAGCGGTGCGGCATTAGGCACGGTGGCGGCGTTATTGCTGACTCCACAGACCGGGCGTGAGTCGCGCGAGCAGTTGCGTGGTTATGCCCGTCGCGCAGAAGGGAATCTGCGCGATCTGGCAGGTAGCGCAGGTGAAACGTTTGAGGAGGTCGTGGGGGAAGGGAAGGAATTTGTGGACTCGAAGAAGGCGATCCTGCGCGAAGCGTTCGACGCCGGCCGCGAGGCGATGCGACGCGAGCGCGACCGGTTGCATGAGGAAGACCGTGGCTAAGCGATGATCTACGAAGTCGTCATCGGAGTGGAAGTGCATGCGCAGCTGCGGACGAAGTCCAAGCTGTTTTGCGGCTGTGGAACGGTGTTCGGGCTCACGGCCAACAGCCAGACCTGTCCCTTGTGCTTGGGGCTCCCCGGCACGTTGCCGGTGATCAACCAGGCGGCTGTGGAGATGGCGGTGCGTGCGGGGCTGGCGCTGAATTGCACGATTGCGGCGAATAATGTATTTGCGCGCAAGAACTACTTCTATCCGGATCTGCCCAAGGGCTATCAGATTTCGCAATACGAGGCGCCGATCTGCGAGCATGGCTGGATCGAGATTGCGTCGAGCGAAGGCAAGAGGCGCGTCCGTATCCGTCGTGCCCATCTGGAAGAAGATGCGGGAAAGAATGTCCACGTCGCCGGCGCCAACGGGAGCCGCGTCGATTTGAATCGGGCGGGAACTCCGTTGCTGGAAATCGTGACGGAGCCGGACTTGCGCTCGGCCGATGAAGTCGTCGCCTATTTGAAGGGCCTCCGCGATGTGCTCATGTATCTCGAAGTCTGCGACGGCAATATGGATGAAGGGAGTTTCCGCTGCGAGCCGAATCTCTCGCTCCGGCCGTTGGGGCAAAAGGAGTTTGGCACAAAGGTCGAGCTCAAGAACATCAATTCGTTCAAGTTCGTCAAGGATGCCGTCGAATACGAGATCAAGCGCCAGACGAAGGTGTTGAGCGAGGGCGGCAAGATCAATCAGGAGACCCGTCTCTGGAATCTCGATCGCGGCGAGACGGCGGTGATGCGCTCCAAAGAGGAGGCGCACGACTATCGCTACTTCCCTGACCCCGATCTGGTGCCCCTCAAACTCGAAAAAGAGTGGATCGAGGGCTGTCGTAAACAGGCAATCGAATTGCCGGCTGCCCGGCTGAAGCGATTTGTCAGCGAGTTTGCGCTATCCGAATACGATGCCGGGGTGTTGACGGCATCGAAGGCGGTGGCCGATTACTTCGAATCCTGTGTGAAGCTGTTCAACCAGCCCAAGACGGTGAGCAACTGGGTGATGGGCGAACTCACCAGAGAGCTGAATAATTCAGGGACTGATGCCAATGCCTCTCCTGTTTCGCCTGAGCGGCTTGTCAGTCTGCTGCAGATGGTCGAGCAAGGGCACGATCAGTTTGAAAGTCGCGCGCGAGATCTTCCCTGAAGTCTACAGCAGCGGAAAGACACCGGAGCAGATCGTTCAAGAGAAGGGGCTCGTGCAAGTGTCCGACGAAGGGGCACTCGACAAGATCATCGGAGACGTGCTTGAGAAGAACCCAACGCAAGTAGCGCAGTTCAAAGAGGGCAAGCAGCAAGTGCTCGGATTTCTGGTCGGGCAGGTGATGAAGGCGAGCGGTGGAAAGGCGAATCCCGGGAAGGTGAATGAGCTGATGAAGAAGAGGTTGGGATGAGCGCGGGTCCTGTCGCCGACCAGCCCGTCCGTCCTCGCACCCCGCCCGGTGTAGGAGGGAAGGGGTAGCCCGTTAGTCTCCTTTGCTCGCGCAACGCGCGGCCTCAGAAGGCCCTCGTTGGACGCGCGCAGTTGGAGACCAATCGGGCCACCCCTTTAACGGAAAGATGGAAGCTATGCGGACGGGCTCCCAGGTCGGCGCCACCCGCGCTCAAGGTAGAAGGAGTAGGGGACGCATGAGCGCGATTCGGGAGATCATGGGGTGGCAGATTGTCGATTCGCAGGGGAATCTGATCGTCGAGGAGGAATGATATGGCAGCGACCGTGGCCAGAATGACCAAGCATGAACTGAAGGAAATTATCGAATCGACGGTCGAGCAGAAGCTGCTAGAGCTATTGGGCGATCCGGACCAGGGTCTTGTGCTAAAGAAGACTGTCAAGGATCGATTACGTCGTCAGCAAAAAGCCGTAGCTTCTGGTCAACGCGGTGAGTCGTTGGCCGTGATTGCGAAACGATTGGGACTTGGCTGAGAACATGTATCGTGTTCGCCTTCTGGGCACGGCCACGAAGGAATTAGCCAAACTCGATAAGTCGGTGGCCAGGAGGATTATCGAGCGAGTCAATTGGCTGGCGGAGAATCTTACGAGTGTTCATCTCAAAGCACTCACAGGAGAATTTGAGGGGTTGTTCAAGTTACGCGTTGGCGACTATCGTGTGGTCTACGAATTGATTCACAACGAGCAGGCGATCATCGTTCATGTGATTGGTCATCGGCGGGAGATTTATCGGAAGGGAAGTGGGAGCAGTTCATAAAGAAGATGGAGTAACGAATGAGCGCGATTAGGGAAATTAAAGGTAGGCAGATTCTAGATTCACGGGGGAATCCGACGATTGAGGCGGAGGTAACCTTGGACAGTGGGGCTTGTGGGAGGGCGGCGGTACCGTCCGGGGCCTCGACCGGCGAGAAGGAAGCGATCGAACTACGCGATGGCGACAAGAAGCGCTGGATGGGGAAAGGCGTCTCGAAGGCCGTGGCCAACATCAGCAAGCTGATTGCGCCGGAGCTGTTAGGGAGGGAAGCGTTCGACCAGGTTGGTATTGACCAGACGATGATCGATCTGGATGGCACGAAAACGAAGGGGAAGCTCGGCGCCAACGCCATTCTCGGTGTGTCACTGGCCGTGGCGAAGGCGGCGGCAGCGGAAACAGGCCAGCCGCTCTACCGGTACCTTGGTGGGACGAATGCACGGGTGTTGCCGGTGCCGCTCATGAACATCATCAACGGCGGAGCCCATGCCGACAATCGCTTGGACCTGCAAGAATTCATGATCATGCCGGTGGGGGCGACAAGTTTCAGCGAGGCATTCCGGATGGCGACGGAGGTGTTTCACACACTTAAGTCGTTGTTGAAGAAAAAAGGTTTGAATACGGCGGTCGGTGACGAAGGCGGGTTTGCGCCGGACCTCCAATCGAACGAAGAGGCGCTCAGCCTGATCATGCAGGCGATCGAGACGGCCGGCTACAAACCGGGGCGCGATATTGCCCTTGCATTGGACTGTGCGGCCAGCGAACTCTATGAAAAGGGCCGGTACCTCCTTGAAGCGGAAAAGAACCCCGAGCGCTCCTCCGAGGAGATGATTAGTTATTATGGGAAGCTCGTGGATCGCTATCCGATTCTCTCCATCGAAGATGGGTTGAGCGAATTGGATTGGAAGGGCTGGAAGATGATGACAGAGAAGCTGGGCAAGCGGGTCCAGTTGGTCGGAGACGATATCTTCGTGACCAATGTGGAAATCTTTGCCAAAGGGATCAAGGAAGGGATCGCCAACTCCATTCTGATCAAGCTCAACCAGATCGGCACGTTGACGGAAACGCTGGAGGCAATTGAGCTGGCGAAGCGGTCAGGCTACACGGCAATCATTTCGCATCGATCGGGTGAAACGGAGGATACGACGATTGCGGATGTCGCAGTCGCCACGAACAGCGGGCTCATCAAGACCGGGTCGCTGTCCCGAACGGATCGCGTGGCTAAATACAATCAGTTGCTTCGGATCGAAGAAGAGCTGGGATCGAACGCAGTCTACCGGGGTCGTGAGGCGGTGCCGGGGCGATCCTGATTCTCCTTCGCCGCATACCCCGTAGCTTCGGCTGACGCGGATGAAGGCGAGGAGAACCCTCCGTAGCCTTGGCGAAGGAGGGTAGCGGCTTCGGCACGCCGCCCAAAGGCTCTGGCCGACGGGTCGGAGAATTTCACAGGATGCCCCGCAGCTTCCAGCCTTCGGGGCCGAAGTGGCTACTTCGGCGGAGTAGGCTGCTGCGAGGAGTTTCATCATGAGTAACCGGCGATGATCATTAAGCGGAATCGGGGACGGCAGTGGCTCGATTGGCAGCGTCGCCTGGTGACAAGCGCGCACTATATCGGAGCTGCGGTGTGCCTGTTGCTGTTGGTCGTCTTGGTCTTTGGCGACATGGGGCTCCTGCGCTACATCTCCATGCGCGAGCATGCCCAACAGCTGGGCCTTGATCTTCAAGATCTGCAACGGACGACCAACGGGCTTCGGGCGGACGTCGATCGCTTGGAACACGATCCCGCAAAAATCGAACAGTTGGCGCGAGAACAGCTCGGCTATGTGCGCAAAGGTGAAACCGTGTATCAATTGGTTCCATCACCCTCACAGGAGCGGCCACGTCCGTAGCACAATGAAGTTTGGGACAGTGGCGATTATTGGACGTCCGAACGTCGGCAAGTCGACCTTGCTCAATCGCTTGCTTGAGCAGAAGATCGCGATTGTCTCGGACAAGCCGCAAACAACGAGGACGAGAATTCTGGGGGTCTTGCATGCGCCGGGTGCGCAGATTGCTTTGCTCGATACGCCGGGGTTGCACAAGCCGCAACACCTGCTCAATCGTCGCATGGTCCGCACCACGGTCGAGGTGCTGGAAGAGGCGGATATCTTGTATGTGTTGATGGACACGACGAGCTCCCCCGGCCCCGGCGACCTCTTGGTCCTCGATCATGTGAAAGGGGCGATCAGGAAGCGTCCGCGTCCGGTCATCTTGGTATTGAATAAGGTGGATCTGGTCAATAAGCTCAAGTTGCTGCCGGTGATGGAAACGTACGCCAGGCTATTTGCTTGGACAGATGTGGTGCCGGTATCGGCTGAAACCGGCGATAATGTCGACCGATTGTTGTCCGTGACCGTGTCTCATCTTTCGGACGGGGATGCGGCCTATGATGCAGAGACCGTCACCGATCAATCTATGCGGACCTTGGCGGCTGAGATGATCCGCGAGAAGATTTTGCACCAGACCTATGAAGAAGTACCCTACTCCGTTGCCGTGGAGATCGACGAATTTGTCGAGGAGGGAAAGTTAGCCCGCATCAGCGCAACGGTGCTGGTCGAGCGAGAGTCTCATAAGGCGATTGTGATCGGGAAGCACGGAGAGAGACTCAAGCAGGTCGGAACCGATGCGCGGCGTGACATGGAACAGATCTTCGGGATGAAAGTATTTCTGCAGCTGTGGGTAAAGGTACGGGAGGCATGGCGAGAAGATGAGCATGCCCTCACGGAATTAGGTTACTAGCGGGATTGTGATGCAACCGACAGAACGTGTGACAGAAACGAATCCATCGGATCCGCGACCTCGTCCAGGGGATAAAGATCTCCTCCGCGACGCGTTGCGCGACCAGGCCGATCGAGGGCGAAGCAAGTTCGATATCGTGCTGTTGTCGGTGCAACGGCTGTTGCACCGGGGTGCGATCACTAATCTTGCGAAGATGCTGGGCCGGATGCATCAGGCCGACGTGGCGCAAGTGATCATGCATCTGTCGTCCCCCAAAGAAAAGCGGGAAGTCTTCGAGCTGGTGCGAGGCGAGTCGAAGCGCGGTCAAGTGCTGAGCGAGCTCGATAGCGATAGTATCAATCAGGTGCTGGCGGACCTGCTGCACGCGGATATCGCCTGGCTGATCAAAGACCTCGGCCCCGATGACGCGGCCTACCTCCTCGGTGTTTTGCCGGAAGAACGGGCCAAAGAGATCCTCTCGCTGATGCGGGCGGAAGACTCCACGGAAGTCGCCGACCTGTTGAAGTATCCGAAGGATACGGCCGGCGGCATCATGACGACGGAGTTCTTCGCGCTCCCGGAAGATGCGACGGCGCAAGATGCCATCCGGCGTCTCCAGCTGGCGACGGATGCGGAAATGGTGTTCTATATTTATGTGACCGACAAAGATGAGCGCTTGCTCGGAGTGCTCTCCCTGCGGCAGCTGCTGACGGTCCCTCCCGCGACGCCGCTGAGAAATATTGCCACGCGAGACGTGATCAGCGTGACGGTCGACATGGACCAGGAAGAAGTCGCCCGTCAGGTGGCGAGTTATAATTTGCTCGCGATTCCGGTCATCGACAACGACAACCGGTTGGTCGGCATTATCACGGTTGACGACGTCGTGGACGTCATCCGCGAAGAAGCGACTGAAGACATGCTGAAGATGGCCGGCGCAATCGAAGAAGACTCGGTTTCGAAATCCTCCAGCCTGGCGTCGGCGAAACACCGGCTTCCATGGCTCTTTACGAATCTCGTCGGCAGCCTGTTATCGGGCGCGATTCTGTGGGAGTTTCGATACACGATTCAGGAAGTGGTGGCCATCGTCAGTTTTATTCCGGTCATCGCCGCCATGGGCGGAAACGTAGGCCTCCAGTCCTCGACCCTCATTATTCGAGGATTGGCGACAGGGCTGATCCAGCTGACGGATGTCCGCACCGTGTTTTTGAGGGAGATCAAGGTCGGATTATTGATGGGGTTCGCCTGCGGCGTGATTCTGACGCTCGTTGGTTGGATTTGGCATCAAGGATTCCTGGGCATGGTCGTGGGGCTCTCGCTGATTATCGCGTTCATGGTCTCGACCAGCATGGCGACATTTATGCCGATCTTGCTGAAGCGTATGCATATAGATCCTGCCGTTGCGGCCGGCCCCTTCGTGACGACGGCCAATGACATCACGGGCATTACCATTTATCTTTCCTTGGCCACGCTGTTCATGGAATATCTTCGCTAGCAGGAGCTGAAAAAGTCCGCCAGCTTCGTTCTCGGCTCATCGAAATCCTCAACGTACCCCCGAGGGTACGCCTCCGGCTTCGACTCGCCTGCGGCCTTGCTGGACGAACTTTTTGAGCATCCTGCTGACCAGTTAGGCGCTATCACCATACGTATTATCACAGCAGCGTGTTGCGCAAAAACCGAGCTGCTCAGGAAACTGCTAATGGGAAAGAACACGCAATCTGTCAGCCATGCCTATCATTTGTCTCGACCGTGGTATTTCCCATGCCGCTGATCAAGACCGCAGCTATTACGCTGAAAAGCCGGAAGTGGGGCGATGCGGATCGTATTGTGACGCTCTATACCAGGGAGATGGGAAAGGTTCGTGCGGTGGCACGGGGAGCCCGTCGAATGAAGAGCCGTCTCGGCGCATCGCTCGAACCGCTTACGATCTGCCATCTGAACCTGTTTGAAAAGTCCGGCGATACGCTCTATCGAGTGTCCCAAGCCGATCTCGTTGAGCCGTTCATGCAGTTTCGCGAAGACTTGACGTTGATGACCGCTGCAGCGCGGATGGTCAATGTGGTGGGTGCAGTGACGCCGGACGGGGATCCGGACCAACAACTCTTCGAGACGCTCGAACAGGGCTTGCGCGCATTAGTGATGAGCCAGGATCCGGCATTGACGGCGCTGCTGTTTCAGATTCGACTGCTGGGCCTTACCGGGTTTCGTCCTCAGACGGATCACTGTGCCGCTTGTGGCAAGGGGCGTTTGATGGGAGACCCGCAGTTCTCGCCTCTGTCGGGAGGCCTGGTCTGTACGGTCTGTGCCGCGCGCCAATCCCTTCGCTGTCTGCCTCTCTCGCGAGGGAGCCTGGCCTTTCTGCATCAGGCATTGCGGCTCTCACCGACTGTAGTCGATCGGTTGAAAGCCGCCGGGCAGGTTCGGCACGAGGTAGAAAACGCAATTGAAGGGTATGTGACCGTTGTGGCAGGCAGGCAGCTGCCCCCTGTGAATTTTCTATCGGGGGGGATAGGCTGAAGGGATTCAGGCCGAAGGTCTGAGGCTGGTCTGTCTGGTCTCTCTAGTTTGTCTGGTCTATCTGGTTAGTTTCGTTCGATCAAACACACGAGATAGACCAGATGACCGAATAGACTAGATAGACCAGACCAGCCTGAACCCCTTCAGCCTAAATACCTGAGTCGTTACCTCGTAAGAAGGAATTTGCGAACATGGCAGAGACGGTGAGCGAACCGAAAGACATGTCCTGGATTGAGAAGGGTGTGTTGGGTATCGAATGGAACGATGGGCACAAGGCTGTCTATCCCGTTAGGTATCTTCGCCAGCAATGTCCCTGCGCAGCCTGTGTGGACGAGTGGTCTGGTGCGCGGCGTTTGCAGCCGGACGATGTGCCCCTCTTGATTATGTTGCAGGATGTGCAGCCGGTCGGGCGGTATGCGCTGCAATTCAGCTGGAGCGATGGCCACGACACAGGGATATACTCCTATGCGCTTCTGCGGCGGCTCTGTCAGTGCGATGTGTGCCAACCGGTGAAGCCTGTTGAACCAAGGAGCCGACGTCTGCTGTGAGAACACTCAAGGGTCTTGATTTTCTATGGGCCGCGGTGTTCGTTGTGGCCGTGATCGGGTCGACAATCAGTTGCAGCGGGATGCCGGCGTTAGAAGAACAGGAGCGGCTCGTGCGTGCAAATGAGTTGGTGCTTCACCAGCTGACTCCCCGTGCGTTTGTCGGGGCATGGGGGGCGCCGGCGTATCAGCGTGCCGAGTTCATGCAGTTCTTCGGCATGAAAGACGAGTCACTGATCCCACGGTCGAGGTTAGCCAGCGGAGAACCTCCGCGAGGGTGGGAAGTCCGTATGGAGGCCGGCGATGCGCTCTTTCTGGCATATCCTGATCACGGGTGGTTGGTGGTATTTTTCGAGGAACGGCTGGTCTATCGTGAAGCGCTGACCGCAGTGCAACTGCATGAGTTAGGGCGCAGTTGGAAACACGAAGATAAGTTTCGCTCCAGGTTTGAAGCGCCGGCCGCTCAATAATACGATGCATTTTGTAGCCCCTCCATGACCCAGCATCCTCTGAACCTGCTCATGGTTTCCTCAGAAGCGGTCCCCTATGCCAAGACCGGGGGGCTTGCCGATGTCACCGGCGCGTTGCCTATTGAGTTGGCGAAACTTGGTCACGACGTCATCCTCCTGCTTCCACGCTATCGTTGTCTGAGCGATTTGGGACGACCCTTCCGTTCCGTCTGTCGGATCTATGTGCCGACACCTCACGGGCTTGTCGACACGCTGATTGAAGAAGATGTGATGCCTGCCGGCGAAAGTGGCCGTCATGTGCGGGTGTGGACGATCCGGAACGAGGCTTTGTTCGACCGGCCTGGGCTGTACCAAGATCAGGGTGTCGACTACCCTGATAATCTTGACCGGTTTTCATTTCTCTGCCGCGCGACGATCAAGGTGATGGCGTATCTCAGAGCCGCATGCCGATGGAATACCCATATCCTTCATCTCCATGATTGGCAGACAGCGTTGTGCGCGGTCTATCTCAAGACCATCGATCGGGATCGACCGGAGGTACAGGGGGTGCGCACCGTACTGACGCTGCACAATGTCGGCTATCAAGGACTCTTCCCCGAAGAGCAATTTGAGAAAACGGGTTTGCCGCCATCGCTGTATACTCCCGCGGGTCTTGAGTACTACGGATCTGTGAATTTGCTCAAGGGGGGAATGGTATTTGCTGATTATGTGACGACGGTCAGCCCCACCTATGCGCGAGAAATCCTCACGCCGGAGTTCGGTTTTGGGCTAGAGGGTGTGCTGCGCAATCGTGCGGACTTACCCATGGGCATTCTGAACGGTATCGATATCGATCGATGGAACCCAGAAACCGATTCGTATCTGCCTGCCAACTACTCGGTGATCGATCGTACAGGGAAGCAGGTATGCAAGCGGGCACTTCAACAAGAGTTTCAGCTGCCGGAAACATCGGCTCCGATTCTTGGCGTGATTGCACGGCTGACGTGGCAGAAGGGATTGGATCTCGTCGAGACCATCATCCCGCAATTGATGACCATGGATCTGCAGCTGGTGATCTTGGGAACCGGCGAGCCGGAACTCGAAGCCAAGTTTACAATGCTTCAGGCACGCTATCCGCGTCGCATGGGACTTCGTATCGGCTTCGACGAGGGGCTTGCCCATCGCATCGAAGCCGGCGCAGATGTATTTGTGATGCCGTCACGGTATGAGCCCTGTGGCCTGAGTCAGCTCTACAGTCTTCGCTATGGAACGGTTCCGGTGGTGAAAAAAACCGGTGGGTTGGCCGATACGGTCCTGCCGCTGACGACACAGGATCGGGAGGTGGGCCAGGCGACTGGGTTTCATGTTGAAGAGGACACGGCAGAGGCGCTTCTGGCTGTGTTGCGCCGGGCTGTGGTGCAATATCAGGACCGATCGATGTGGGAGCAACTGGTTAAGGCAGGGATGAGCACGGATGTGTCTTGGGCTCATTCAGCTGACGCCTACGACCGGCTGTTTGTGTCTCTGGTCAGGGGTTCAGGCCAAAGGGATTCAGGCTGAAGGCTGGTCTATCTCGTCTGTCTGGTCATCTGGTCTATCTGGTTCAATCAAATACACAAGACAGACGAGACAGACCGAATAGACCAGACAGACCTTCCGTCGGCCTTCGGCCTGAACCCCTTCAGCCTGAACCCCTGTTACGGAATGTGGAGTGTAACCTGAACGGTGTTTGTCTCAAGCTCAGAAAGCAGAGTCTTTGCCTGGAGGGCGTAGTAGGCATACTCGGATTGGGGCTGGTAGTTCAGAATCGTCTCGAGAAGATCTTTGGCAACGTCAATCTTTCCTGCTGTTACTGCAGCAGCGCCGGCCCGTAACGAACAGGCTGCAGCCATTGCTTTCACGTCCACTGCAAATCGGGTTGCAGGAGCTGACACGAACTGCTCAAGCTTGCCTGGTAGGGGAAGAACAAAGCTTTCCTGGGTGAGTGAACGATTAGCCGCATTTGTCAGAGTCGACGCGGCCTCTCTCAGTTGGTTGATGTCGGTGGTGGTTTGGCACTGAGAATAGGTAGCCCACAGGCTCATGAAGCTTCCGTTGTCGATGGTACCTGCTTGTACTGGTTGACCGGTAAGAAATCCAGCCACTGAAACCAAGATACCCACTAACATCATTCGAAAGTTCTTCATGGAACTTTAGCTAATGCAATCGATAGACCAAAACCATGTCTCACAAATAGTTGATATTAAGCCATAAATATGAAAACTCTTGAATGGCAGCTGTGTCGCAGATAACGCACAGTGGCATTTTTAACACGGATTTTAGAGACAGGTTAATAGGCTGAAGGGGTTCAGGCGGACAAGTAGGGGTATAGGCTGAAGGGATTCAGGCCGAAGCCAGGTCTGTCTGGTCTATCTTGTCTATCTGGTTGGTCTGGTTCAATCAATTACACAAGACAGACGAGACAGACCAGATAGACCAACCTCAGGCCTTCAGCCTATCTACCTACTCCCCAATCACGAATTGAAGATGTGAACGAGGATTCCTGTCCTGGTTGTTGAGTTGGTTTTTCTCATGATGTGTTTGATGTGTTCTTTCACGGTCTGTTCGGTAATTAGAAGGGCGTTTGCGATTTCTTTATTGGTCCACCCCTTTGCCAAGTGTTCAATGACGGATTGTTCGCGATTTGTTAATTGAAACTTTTCCTTGGCTTGATCGGTGTTAAGCTGCTGTCTCCGCGCTAACTCTTCCAGTGTGACCACAAGTCTCGAATACTGGACCCCTCCTCGATCCGGTAGGCCGAACCCCCGTAACAGGATTGGTTTTTCAGGATTACCTGCCACACGCTTGACCTCGAATTGTTCCCAGTCTTTTGCTTCGGTTCGAACGTGGAGGGCCTTGATGATTTCTCCGCAGAGTTCTGTCAGGGCAGTCGGCAGGACTCCATGGGCAGACTTTTGATTTCCTCCGCCATGTTCCGACGCATTAATTTGCTTCGATAGCTCTGAGGCCTGATGATTCATGTGGAGGAGCTGCATGGAGGCTGAGAGCACGACTATTCCTGAGCCCAGCCGTTGATCGGCGAGAGTGTCTTTTTGATCGACAAGGGGTGACGAGTCACTCATGAGTGGAAGAATGCCTTTGACGTTGTGAAGGGAACAATTCTAGACAATCCAATATGTTCTGTAAGGTAGTGATAGTACACAGAGCTGCTACACGGTACTCCAGAGTGGAAATACTACCTAACCCTAATGGGGGAGTCAACACTTTCACGCTTTCGGAAGAATCACACACACCCAACTTTAGAGCAACGAGGCCTACATCATCGGTATTGTCCCTGTTGTTCGCCCCGCTTTATAGTGCCGGTACAGGAATGGGAACGGGAGCAGGTGGAAGGCAGGTCTGTCCGGTCTATCTCGTCTGTCTCGTTTATTTGGTTGAACAGACGAACCAGATAGACTAGATGACCAGACAGACGAGACAGACCAGTTTTCAGCCTGAATACCTAATTAATAGAGGAGGCGTAATGTGGCTCAGATAGAGTGGGAGTGGCCGATGACAGACAGTCAGAAAAGTCACAGTGAGCGGGCATCGTTGTTGCGGCCGATCTTGTATGAGATGACGCCCCCTGCAGAAGAGGCAGATGCGTTGACCCACAACGGGAAAGCGCTCTCTCTGAATATCAGCAGTGGAGGGATGCTGCTCATGATGGATCAGGCCCCCACGATCGAACAAGTGATGAAGGTCTATGTACCGACGCCAATCACCGCGGCAGAGACTCCGACACTTGCGGAAGTGCGCTGGATGAAGAGATTACCGTTCGGGAAAACCCATGGCAATGGGGCGTACTTCGTTGGGTTGAAGTTCGTATTCTAGCCCGCATTATTCACGAGGGTTCGTGACGAAACCGCCGAGACGCCAAGCGAGACGGGCGGACGGAGCCTAGGGGACAGGCTCCGCCGTCCGCGGCGGTGCCTGTCCCGCTGCTTCTCTTTGCCGGGGCGCTCGCCAATTTTCAATTAAGTCTGGCACACCTCCAATAAAACTGTAATCTTTAGGTCTGGTGAGGCAGATAGGTTGAAGACTAGGGGTACAGGCTGAAGGCCGACGGAAGGTCTGTCTGGTCTATTCGGTCTGTCTCGTCTGTCTTGTGTATTTGATTGAACCAGATAGACCAGATGACCAGATAGACGAGACAGACCAGACAAAGAGTTGAAGCAGATGAGAGGTTACAGAAAATGATTCCAGCAAGAATGCTTATCATTGCCGGGCTGTTGCTCGGTTTACCGATGGGCTGCGCGTCTTCTGTCTCCAGGGAGGCTGTGGATGAGGCGGCAAAGCCGGTCTCAAAGGAATTCCTTCTGGGGCCTGAAGATGTCCTTGAGATTTCGGTCTGGCGCAATCAGGACCTGTCACGAATTGTAGTGGTTCGCCCGGACGGAAAAATTTCTCTCCCCTTGATCGGGGATATTCAGGCCAGCGGACTCAATGCCAGCCAGGTCGCAGCGAAGATTGCCGCAAGACTTGCAGAGTTCAAAGAAAATCCAAATGTTTCGGTGAGCCTCAAAGAGGTCAATAGCTACTTCATCTTCGTCCTTGGCGAGGTCCGTAATCCAGGTAAGTACCCCCTCAAGTCGTATGTCACAGTGCTCCAGGGTGTTTCAATGGCAGGAGGGTTCCTGCCATTCGCCTCACCGAGCCAAATGCAAGTCATTCGAAACCGTACGAACGAGAAGGGTACAGAGAGTCAACTTCGGATCCCCGTTCCGTACAACGACTTGGTCGCTGGAAAAGGCGGGATCGGGAATTTCATCTTGAAGTCAGGGGACACCATTGTTGTGCCGTAAAAGCGCTGGTCTCTCTGGTCTGTCTGGTTCGTCTGGTCATCTGGTCTATCTGGTTGGTCCGGTTCAACCAAATAAACGAGACAGACCGAATAGACCAGACAGACCAGACAGACAAACTGAACAGCCCAGCCTGGCGGGCTTGTTCGGCCTCCTGCTCGTGGTCCTTATCATGGGAATAGCCGGCACCGCCCATGCCCAGTACGCGAGCTCTTGCGGACGGTCCTGGTCGCCTTCACAAGTGCCGGGTACTGGCTTCCTTGAGGTCGTGCCTTCCCTCTGTGTGTCTGAGCGGTATGACAGCAATGTCTTCTTTAGGCCCCCTACGCCAGGTCTTCAGAGAGACGATTTTGTGACAAACGTAACGACAGTATTTCGAGTAAATTTCAATGGAAGATACGCATCTGGAGTGCTGAATGCGGGAGGATTTGGCGAAGCATACATAAAAAACCCGGATCTCAACTATCTTGGCACGGTCAACAGCCTCTCTCTCAATCTCGACAACACGATAAAGAGGTGGCTGCCCAATGCCAGCTTGCGCATTGTGGAAGCTCTCAGCTATACGCCCTTACCGCCGGGGTTTGCGAACCCTACACCTGGAACGAGTCCTGACGATCCCGGCAATATTCAAGACGTGTATGCGCAAGGAATTCTGTTCAGCGGACCAACAATCTGAGGAATAGCGGGACTGTGTCGGCATCATATGCCACGACTGCGGTGACGAGTCTCAATGCATCATACAGCTATTCGCTGCTCAGGTTCGGGTCATCACCCACGGCAGAGGGAGTTGACCCGAACCTGACTCAAACGCCTGTGAATCTGTTTAATACGACAAGCCAAACTGGAGCAGTGGGAGGAACAGCTCGGTTGAGCGAGTTGGACACGATGAATATCAGATATGCTCACACGCAGTCCGAGTTTACCCGCGGCGCCACATCGCGTTTCTTTAAAACAGACACTGCGACCATTGGCTGGTCGCGAACGCTGACTCCCAATTTCAGGACTCAACTGGGAGGCGGCGGCATCCTGATCAGTCCCGGGCTGACAACCTATGCGGCGAACGCTGCGTTGATCATGAATTTCCAAAACAATAGCGCCACAATAAGCTATCTACGCTCAGCCTTTCCGAGTTACGTCAATAACGGTGAACCGCTAATTGGGGACCGGTTCTCATTGTCCGCCATCCAGATGATCGATCGGAAATGGCAGCTCTCCGAAACGGCCAATTATATGCATACCACTGGTGGGGCTGGTATCGATCGCAATACGTATTTTGCCTCGGTAGGGTTGAACTATTGGATAACCGGTATCTGGTCGACTTCATTGAACTACCAATATATGAGCAACAGCTACTCACAGTCCGGTGCGAGTTCGAATAATTTTGACCGCCACGTCATCATGTTTAGCATAAATACCAGCTGGGAATAAGGATGGCGAGCCAAAGTAACGCACCATCATTGGCGCCTCTCGAGTACTGGCACATCATTCTTCGCAGAAGATGGCTTGCCCTTGCCATGATCTTTGCCTGCCTCGGAGGGGGCGGTATTCTCTGTCTGGTGTGGCCGGAGAGCTATCGTTCCAGCACCTTGATTCTTGTGGAAAGCCAAAAAATCCCTGAAGACTATGTGAAAGCCCTCATCGGTCCCAGCATCGAAGAGCGGTTGAGTTCCCTTCAACAACAAGTGATGAGCCGGACCCTGTTGAATCAAGTGATCCGGGAATTCGACCTCTATCCGGATGCGGTCCGCCGGAATGGCTATGAAGCCGTGATTGAGCGTCTACGGAAGGACATCAAGGTGGTCACGAACTCGGTGCGCGCGCAGCGAGGCGGTATCGATGCATTTGAGATTTCGTTTGCGCATAAAAATCCGCAGACTGGCCATGAAAGTGACTGCCAATCTCGCCTCGCAATTCATCGATGAGAATCTCAGATCACGGGAGCAACGTGTCGAGGGGGCTTCCGAATTCATCGAGCAAGAACTCGTCATGGCCCAGGAACGGCTTGAAGCCCAAGAGCGGGCCCTCAGTCTGTTCAAGACGAAGTACATGGGGGAATTGCCCGAACAGGTGCAGGCGAATCTCAGCGCGCTCGATCGGCTCTCACTTCAGCATGGGGCAACAATCGATGCGCTTCAGAGGGCGGCAGACCGGCTGGCGCTCCTTGAAAAAACATACAAAGAGTACGAAGCATTAGTGCGCGACTACGGGAGGTGCGGTACAGGGGCCTGGAGGAGCAGTGTGCAGGGGACTCTTCTGTTCTTCGCCTGAAGGAACTTGAAAAAAATCTCACGGCTCTCGCGTCGGAGTATAAAGACAACTATCCGGACATCATTGCGCTGAAGCAGGAGATCAAGGCCCTCAAGGCGCAGATTGGGGGTATGGCCCTCCCGAAGGAGGTGAGACCCATAGATCCATACCTGCGAGAGCTAGTTAGACAACGTGAGGAGTCGAAACTGGAAATTGCATCGTTGAAGGATCGCCTTCTCCGTATAAAAGAGCAAATGAAAGAGTATGAGGCCCGGGTCGAGATGGCGCCTGTTCGGGAGCAAGAGTTGATGATTCTGAACCGGGACTATGGCAATTTGAAGGAAAATTATCGTTCTCTTCTGGACAAGAAACTCAATGCGCGACTGTCGGGAAACCTTGAGAAACGTCAGAAAGGCGAGCAGTTTAGAATCCTAGATCCTGCGAACCTGCCCCAAAAGCCGGAGACGCCGAATCGGGTCAAGATCATGTGGCTGGCGCTGGCGTTAGGATGCGGCTTGGGGGTCGGAGGTGTTGTCGCGCTGGAATTCTACCGGCCTGTCTTCCGACGATCGGACGAAATAGAGAACTACTTGAAGCTGAGGGTACTCGCATCAATCCCGAATTTCGGTAGCGTCTCGGATCGCACCAAGAAACTTCTTTCGGGGAATGCGATACCCTCCATGTCCGCCGAAGAAAAGAAAGGTCGATTGTTAACGGCTCGAATACAGAGTGATAGACGGAATGGAGCTCATGGAGGCGCATCGAATGGGAGAAGAGCCGGATCGCAGGTTGTCAAGACCAATGGTTCTTCCGGTGAATTTGGCGCCGGGCGGCAGTTGGATCTGATTGCAAAGTGGAGTCCATCGTCGGTCGTGGCCGAGCAGTTTCGCGTAGCTGCTGCCAGGCTCGTACTCTTACAGTCCGGGACAGGCAACGGGGTGACGGTCATCACCAGCGCATTAAAGGGGGAAGGGAAATCGGTCGTGGCGGCCAATCTGGCCTATGTGCTTGCCCGTAATTTGGGCAAGCCGACGTTGCTGATCGATGTCGACTTGAAGAGCCCCACGGTCCACCACTGTATGGGAACCAGAAATTTCCCAGGTCTGCGGGATGTGTTTGAAGGAGGGCGATCGGTCGACTCCTGCCTCCACCGCGCGGGAGAATTACCCCTGTGGATCCTTCCGTCAGGCGTGGACTCCGGTCGGATGCTGGAACTGTCCGATATTCATAAGCTTGCAGAATTGCTGACAGAGCTGAAGAAGCAGTACGAGCACATCGTCATCGATGCCCCGCCGATCCTACCTCTTGCCGACATGCATATGTTAGCGGGTATAGCCGACCAGCTGGTTCTTGTGGTCCGCGCCGGCCTCACTCCTCGTGGTGTGGTGGAGAAAGCTGTTCGAACAATCGGCACCTCAAGTAAGGCCTGTATCATTCTGAACGGGCTGGAGGATGGAGGAGTTCCGGACTACATGCGGGACAGCTACGAGTCCCGGTCCGATGAGAGCAAGGTAGGTTCAGCGTAACCGCCCGGTCTGTCTGGTCCATCTGGTCTATCTTGTCTATCTGGTTGGTCTGGTCTATCTGGTTTATCCGGCTAATCCGGGTCAATTAAATACACCAGATAGACGAGATAGACCAGACAGACCAGATAGACCGAACAGACCAGCCAGACCAAACAAACGAGTCGGTCTAGGCCGTGCGACGTAAAACCTGGATTGTGGACAGGGTTCGAAGGGTTTTCCCCACTTTGCGCTGTGCACACTTC
>CAWAIH010000029.1:0-33791 GCA_963781915.1 uncultured Nitrospiraceae bacterium
ATAAATCCCCACGCCTCACGCCTCACGCTTCACGCACGACGCTTCACCCCTCACCCCTTACGCCTCACCTGTTCAATGGCTTCGCCAAGAGTGCGCACTGGATCAGCGCGCGCGCAGCAGGCGATCGAGTATGTGCTGGCAGGTAAGGCTGTGCTTGGAACTGTACCGACGCAAGAGACGATAGTCGCGGCGGCCTCTCTTCTGATGAGCGGCGGGATGCAGCTGGTCTTGCACACGCCCTTCGGGGGCCGGATCAACTGCGGCGCCGGGGCTCGCTTTGAGGAAGCGGTTCTGCGTGACCTTCGATTTTGAATTGCAAGCTGCAGCGACCGACAACGGGATCGTCATCTCGCTTGGCGAGAAGCACAGCTTCCCTCTCGATTCGGTGTTCGGGTTCCTGGACAGCCAGACCCTTCGCGAGGTCTTTGCTTCCTGCCGTGCTCCAAGCGCCGACGTTCGCGAGTCGCGCTGGCGCTGGAATGTTAGCCGTGCCTTGGTATTACTGCGTTTCTCCCATGGCAAAAAGGTTCCTCCGCAGATCCAACGGATGAAGGCGGAGGATCTGCTGGGCGCCGTCTTTCCCGATGCGATGGCCTGTCAGGACAATATGGTCGGCGAGCGGACTCGCCAGATCCCGGGATCATCCGGCTCGTGAACGAGACCTTGCGGGACTGTTTCACTGAGGCGATGGACCTTGACGGGTTGACTGCGCTCCTCAAGCAGATTGAATCCGGAGCCATCAGTTGTGTGGCGGTCGATACACCGATGCCCTCTCCCTTCTCGCACGAGATCTTGAACGCCAACCCCTATGCCTTTCTCGACGATGCGCCGTTGGAAGAGCGGCGGGCGCGGGCGGTGGAAATGCGGCGCACCCTTCCGGTTCAGTTGGCCGGTGAAGTCGGAGCGTTGGACCAGGCAGCGATTGAGGAGGTGCAACGGGAGTCCTGGCCCGTTGTGCGCGATCCGGATGAATTGCACGATGCCTTGCTGACTCTGCTCTGGCTGCCGGTCGAAGAAATACAGGGCTGGGCGATCCACTTGCCGCGCTTGATCGAAGAGGGGTGAGCTGTTGCACTCAGGGTGAAGGGTGAGGGGTTAGGGGTAAGGGGTGGGGAACGGGAAGAAAGAGGTTGGGTTGCGACGGAACGACGAACGGAAGTCGAAGCCGCCCTAGCACTACGCGATGAGACTACGTTGGATGCGATTGTATTGGGCTGGATGGAGAGCATCGGGCCGACGACGGTTGGCGAACTTTCGTCTCGGCTGCATATTCCGACTCAGGCGATTGATCGATCCCTGCTCCGCCTCGAAGCCTCCGGTCTCATCCTACGTGGCCAATTCCGACCGGTACCCCCTTACCCCTCTACCCCTTATCCCTCACGAATTGGAGTGGTGCCATCGCCGTCTCCTCGCACGCATTCATCGTCTGACCATCAGCAGGCTGCGAAAAGAAGTCGAGCCAGTGACCGCGGCTGAGTTCATGAAATTTTTATTTCAATGGCAACATGTCGCTCCCGGGTCGCGTCTCCATGGCGAGGCTGGTCTCTTAAACATCGTCGTGCAGCTAGCCGGCTTTGAAGCGGCATCCTCGGCCTGGGAGCCGCATTTGCTCCGTGCGAGGCTGGCGAAGTATGAGCCGGAGTGGCTGGACCGGCTTTGTTTGAGCGGGGCAGTCAGCTGGGGCAGGCTGTCTCCCCATCCACGGCTTGCACAGGCCGACGCTTGTGAACGACGCCGGATTATCCCGACGAGTGTGGCGCCGATTAGTCTCTTTCCGCGCGAGGAGGGCGAGTGGCTGAGGGATGCCTTTCACAATGATGCCGCATCGCAGGGACCTGACCCGTTTGCCCAGTTGAGTTCCGTGGCGCAAGATCTGCGTCGCACCCTGCAGGAACGAGGCGCATGTTTTTTTGCCGACCTGGTGCGAATGGCCAACCATCTGCCGACGGAAGTGGAAGAAGGACTCTGGGAACTCGTGGCAGCCGGTCTGGTCTCGGCCGACGGTTTCGATAATCTCCGTGCCCTCATGGACCCGCGCCGCCGTCGTGCGGAAGGACGGGAGCGGTCTCGCCGGCCTCGATACTCAGCCGGGAGATGGTCGTTGTTGCGAAGCGCAAAGGGTGAAGTACGATCTGGCGACTTGGCGATTTCTTCAAAACATCCAGAGTTCACTAAATCACCACATCACCAAATGGCACTTGAAAAAGTGGCGCGCCAATTGTTGTGTCGATACGGCGTCGTTTTCCGTGATCTACTGGCACGTGAGTCGTTGGTTCAGTCCTGGCGCGATCTGCTGGTGCAGTACCGTCGGATGGAGTTGCAAGGCGAGATTCGTGGGGGGCGCTTTGTGAGTGGGTTTACGGGGGAGCAATTCGCGCTGCCGGAAGCGGTCGAATCGTTACGGGCGATGAGAAAACAGAACGAGTTCAGCGCTGCCTCTCATGACATTAAATTATCTGCAAGTGATCCGTTGAATCTTGCAGGAGTTATCTTGCCTGGTCCGCGCGTGCCGGCCGTTTCGACGAACTTTCTCGTGTTTCGCGATGGGGTGGTGGTGCGGTCTGTGATCGGGCGGGAATCGAGAAGCGGGGAGGCCGACCCTGGTGGTAACCTCCCCGCCGTGGCTCGTTCGAGATAGGCGCTACTGTGCGGAGGCTAAGGGAGTGGACACATCGCGCAGCGCTGCAACAACTTGCTGTGGCGCCGTGAAGTCCATGGCGGCGAACGCCGGGTAGCGTGCCTGGATCACGGTGAAGAACTCGGTTTGCCGTTCCGCCGGCACGTTCAGCAAACGGCTGACAGATGAGAGATATTCACCCTGCCCGCTGGCCATGTCGTTGCGGAGATTCTCCGCATTCAACGCGACAAAGGCTGTCACTTTGAAGTCGGGTTGCAGGAGGCCTTCTTCGGTGAACCAAGTGCGACCGGAGGTCGTGCCTGTGACGTTGGAGGTGGTATCCGTAATCTCATTGGTCGTGCCCTTGAGTGTGCAGCCTGACGCCAACAACATGAGCAACGGTACTATGGCCCAAACAGCGATCTGTTTCATTCATGTACCTCCTCGGTGTGGAAGGGAACGGCTCCCTTCATGGTTGATCGCCCCCACTATACCACAAGCGCGCTAAAGTTCAGCCAGATGTGCGCCGATAGGAGTTCTACGTGGTGTGTTGCGCCGAGCATTTTAATCGAGGAGACGCCTTATGTCTGTCCAAGCTCTGACCCAAGTCGATCCCACGCAGTTCTTTAATCTACCGTCTGCTAATGGCGCAGCGCCCCAGCGATTGGATACCAAGGTCAGCGGGGTCGCGATCTCAAACGATTTCTCCGGCCGCTTGAGTGTGACGACGGCGGAGGGCGATACAATCACCCTCTCGGCAGATATTGAATCAGACTTCCTTGCAGCGAGCTACAAGTCCCATGTCGAAGGCGAGGCAAGACGACGGATGTTGAAGCGAAGTATGCCGAGTATTCGCTGAAACAAGAGTTTGGCGTGACAGTCGAAGGCGATCTGAACGAACAAGAGGTCAAGGATCTGACGAAGCTGTTCCGAAAAGTCGCCAACATCTTCGAAAAATACTTGAACGGGCAGGATGACGCGGCCCTCGCCAAGACGGCGAAGCTGGTCGAGCGGTTTGGAAGACTGTCCTCTCTCTCAGGTCTGGATCTCAATGTGGATGTGGAACGGTCCGTGACGGCCCTCGCTGCGAGGATTGTCACAGAGGTAACCGGTCAGCCAACGTTGCCGGCCAGCCAGCGGCCACAGACTTCTGCTACGACATCTCAATCGGTTACCCCGGGTGGGGCGCCTGCGACGGCTGCGGTGATCCCGCAACCGCCCACTGGTACCACGGCGCCCACCCCGCCATCGACCGCTGTGCCGGTTGCGAATGCAACAGACGTCACGCATCTGAGTGCCCCTGCTCAAGAGACGCAGCAGCCCAGGTCGTTGGCTCAGCAGATCTTGGACGCCTTGCAGGAGACCAATGTGGAGTCGCGCAAGATCCAGAAGTATCTTCCGGACTTCCTTCAGAAGCTTCGCGAGGATTTGGGGAAGGAATTGCGAGGTGAGCGGGAACATGATCATAATCAGCCTGCAAACGAGGTGCAGACACCGGCAACGACGAGCAGCAGCGTGGCCTTTGCGTATCAGGCTGTGACTCATACGTCGATATCTCTTTCCATTCATAGTTAGGGCAACAGCGTCAGTCACAGGGCTGGCGTCAAGTGTGCGGCGAGGCGTGGGTATCCCACGCCTCGCCGTTGTCGTTTCAGCGACAGAGGAGAGCAGAAGAAGGGATGGAGCCTGATGATCTTCTGTGCTCGCGCAACGCGCGGCTTAAGAAAGCCCTCGTTGGACGCGCGCAGTGGAAGATCAATCAGGCCCCATCCCTAAAAGAGAAAAGGAGCGAGCCTGGAGGGATCATTTAGATGACTAACAGTTCCTCATGCACGCTGTGTGAGACCACCTATCTGCAAAGAGAAGAGAGATAGGTAAGCAAGATTGGAAGGACCACGGGCAAGCTTGGGGCAAGCGTTGACAAGTGGCTGCGCGCGAGCAAGAATCACACCCCAGGTTTGAGTCTGTTTGAGCGTGTAACGTCGGTCAGTATGTTCAATAATTAGCTCCTTAGAGCGAACATGGCATCTGAACTTGAAAAGGGGGAAGCCGAAGTCGCAGTCTTCTTGCGATTTCTGGAAGCTTCACGTTTGCCAATTGATCGGAATAGCATTGAGAAACGTTCGCCACCAGAGCCGGATATATTGTGTACGCACCAATCAGAAGGGGCAGTTGCATTCGAGCTCGTTGAAATGTGCGATTCGCGATTGGCAAGATCAATTGCCAAGGCAAGTGATGGCTATTTGCGAACATCCGATCCCTCGCCCAACATAATCTCGAAGAAGTTGCGAAAGAAATACAAAACTGCTGTCCCAGTCGAGCTCTTGTGCTACACGGCTGGACGAATCATCACACCCGACAATGTCATTCTATCCAGGATAAAGCCTTATCTAAGAACGTGGCGCCACACATTCAGTAGAGCTTGGTTACTTGGACATAAAGGAGTCTATGTTGTTTGGGATGCTGGTTAGCTTCAAGAAGAGGGAGGGATGTCAGGCTTGAGTATTGTTCATTGTAGAAATCAAAAAAGGTTCCAGAGACTATCGATTGCTTATTACGGGTAGCTGCGCGTCGAGGATCTCATGCTTGAACTTAGACCGACCTGCGAGCACTGCAATAAGTCACTGCCGCCTGACTCGCTTGAGGCGCGCATCTGTTCTTATGAGTGCACCTTCTGCGCCACCTGCGTCGAGAACGTTCTGGAAAATGTCTGTCCCAATTGCGGTGGCGGGTTCGTCCCTCGACCGGTTAGACCGTTGACGAATTGGAGTGATGACAACTTCCTTGGGACAGATCCGGCGAGCAGCAAGGTGAAGCACCGGCCAGTGGATCTGGAGGTGCATACGCGCTTCTCGGTCAAGATCAAGACGATCTCACCGGAGAAACGATAGCAAATTGAAAAGGGCTCCTGAACCCTTGATTTGCTCAGATAGCTGCAAATAAATGCCTATCGGGTCGCCTGTTTATCCAGCTTGAATCCATTCCATATGCGTTGTCTCTTACCCTGTGTAGAGGGCTCAGGCTTTTGGGGAGGGAGGCGACATGGCGTCTGAAGATCTGATCCGAGTGGGCTCATACCTGTCCGTGCTGGGCGTGATGGCGACGTGGGAACTGTTGGCGCCTCGCCGGATGCTGACAGCTTCGAAGCTCTGCCGGTGGGGTGGTAATCTCACGATCGTGATCCTGAACACGGTCATTGCCAGGCTGTTTTTTATGGGAGGTGTTGTCGCGGTGGCGGCGATGGCTCAGGATCGTGGCTGGGGGCTGTTGAACTGGTTCGACGGGCCGGTATGGCTCGAACTAGGACTGGCTGTCGTGGCGCTGGATTTCATTATCTACTGGCAGCATCAGGTGTTCCATTTTATCCCAATCCTCTGGCGGTTTCATATGATGCACCATTCCGATCTGGATCTGGATGTATCCAGCGGAGTGCGGTTTCATCCGGTGGAGATCGTCATCTCGACGGTGGTGAAGTGCGCGGCGGTAATGGTGCTGGGGGTTGCTCCCTTAGCGGTAGTCGCCTTCGAGATCGTGCTGAACAGTACGGCGTTGTTCAATCACAGTAACGTTAAGATCCCTCGGGCTCTCGAATCGGTGCTCCGGTGGTTCGTTGTCACGCCGGACATGCATCGCATCCATCATTCGGTGGACCCTCGCGAGACGAATAGCAACTACGGATTCAATGTGTCCTGGTGGGATCGCCTGTTCGGGACCTATTGCGCAGAACCGGCCTTGGGACAACTGGGAATGAAGATCGGTCTCGAACATCTCGGCCCCCCGGTCTGCTTGAATCTGTTCATGATGCTGCAGTTCCCGTTTGTCGCGACACTCGGCCGCTACGCCGGCCGCACTCATCCGTGATTTTTGTCGAAAACGATATTCTTTTAAAGCCTGGGCGAGTCTTGTAATCACACATTAGACGGGTCGATCTCATTCCCCTCGCGCCTAGCGTTCCACATCATCATCGACATGCACCATGCCTGCAATCCGGGAAAGGCTCCGGGGACCATTGATTGCGCATTCATTCGTGGGATTGCTTGCTGGACAGGGCTGCCGGTGTCTTATCGATTGTTGAACTGGTTGGGTGAGTAAGGGGTGCCATAGTGGCCGAAGGGATTACGGAGCCAGTCGGGATCATAAAGCTTTGTGCTCTGCCGACCTTGATCATACCGGGTTAGGGCAGTGATCGCCTCGAAATTTGTTGCCGATGCGGGGCTATAGGGATTGCCATAGAGCCCCAATTCGTTGATGACGCTGTTCGGATCACCGAGATTTTTGACGCTAAAGGGATCGAATACGGGACTTGGATCTGACTCGTTGGCGCTAAGGTTGTCGATATTTTCGGCCTGGGCAGTCAGGGGAAGAAAAGCGAGGATGCCAATGAGCAGGAGTCGCATACTTCATCTCCTAGTTTCTCCGCCAGCCTACCCCTTCCAATGGAAAGAGATCAAGCGTCTAGAGTTTCAGCTTGGCTTGCTGGATTGAATCGGGAACAAAGGGGTAGGCCCCTTTGTTCCCGGTGCCCTGTGGGTTAGGGATTCCTCGCGATTTATGCGTAGTGCGAGGGGAAGCGAACTCCCACCAGAGTCTCCTCAGTGAGGTCCGAATACACCTTCCAGGAAGCCTGGCAACGGCGGGCCACCGGCAGCTCCCGTCATGGGAATTTCCAGCATCTCATCCTTTGCGAAGCCAAATGCACCCGACTCAACGAAGTTCTGGCTACCTCGATGGCCATTGGGCACAAAAAGTTGCGGGTGATCGAAGGGGGCGCTGGCGATGCGCACCCGCTCGTCAGTGAGTGTTTCCAGCCAGGCCACAATGGCGTCAACTTCATCGGAGCTGAGGCTGGGCAGGCCAAGCGGCTCGATTAGCGTACCGTCGGTCTGTGCAATCGGTGCCACATTGCCGCCTCTACTGTATAAAAGTACTGCCTCACGAAGCGAATGGGTGTCGCCGTTGTGGAAGTAGGGGGCGGTGAGGGCGACATTACGCAGCGAGGGAATCTTGAACGCACCCTCGACCCCGAAGCCCTTGTCCACCGGTGCGCCGTCGAAGGTTGCACCGATCGTCGGCCCGTTGGGGAAGAGACGTTTGCTGCGCGATAGCGGGCCGAAGTCGTCGCTGGCGCCTACGCCCAAGTCGTCGCTTGTGGGCCGCAGGCCAATATTGTTAAAACCTTTGTCGATCACGTTACCGTCGCGGTTGCGCACCGCGCCGTTAACCGCTGCATTGACCCGACGGACCGAAGCGTCCGTCAACTCATTACTCTCATGGCAGTTGCTGCAACGCACATGGCCCGCTGGGACGCGGGTCCGGTCGTTGAACAGGTGGGCGCCGAAGAGCGCGAAGCGGCTGATGTGATTGGGGCTCTCGTTGGTCCAAGGGTTGAGCTTCGGGTCGGTGGCCGTCGGGTGGTCGCGGCGGAATTGGTCCCAGGGGGTGTTGTCGGACACCAGGGTGGCCTCGTAAAGTTGTACCGCGATGCCAAAGAAGAGCGCGAAGTTGTACTGGAGCAGCGTGTACTCGTCGGTCGTCGGGTCATCGTCCTCGCGCCTGACGATTCGCACCACGCCGTCGGCGGCCACCTGCACGAGCCGATCATTCTGCCAGTACTTCTCTTGAAAGGCGGCCTGTACCATCTCGTCGTACGACTTCACCTTTAGCCCGCGCTCCGGGTAGCGGCTCAGCAATCCCAGCACGCTGTCGGATGGATCAACATGTTGGAGTTTGAGTGGCCGGGAGCCATGGACGCGTCTGCCGACGGAGCGCCCTTTCTTGCCCTTACTCAGCTCGCGTGCGAGGTCGGCCGCGGTGCGGCCTGGAGCCGCCATCTCCAGCTCGCTGACGATCGGGGCCACTGCCTGGGAGGCAAGACTCGAGTTCTCCAGCGCCACCTGCACCTCGAGGAGGGTTCCTGCCATCGATGCCATGACACGCGCGTCAGGATCCCGCGTACCCAGGTGATTTACGCCGTTGAAGATGTTTTCGGCACGGCCATCCCAAAACTGGCGGTGGTTGAACACGGCGTTGATTACCGAAGGGGTGTTGCGCGGCTCGACCCGGCGGGTCTTGAGCCCGCCCACGTGGAAGCCCAGTGGGTCAGGGCCCTGATCGAGAAACGCCACGCCCTGTGAGCTGACGACGTCGTTACTGTCGGTGGCTGAGTCGAGGGCGCCTCGCTGTCCAGCAATTGCCAGCCTGGTGAGCGGGAACTCTGCGCCGGTGAGCTGATAGTTCGGGCCACCCGCCTTGAAAGTCAGATCCTTTTCCGGCACCTGCTTGAGGCCAGGCGAGAGCTGGTTCTTGGAACGTGGGTCAGCGCCGGCGCGGAAGTGGCAGCTCGCGCAGGCCTGTACTCCATCGCTGCCGACTTGCATGTCCCAGAACAGTGCCTTACCCAACTCGATTGCCGCCTGTTTATCTTTCACGAATTCCGCCAGCGCTTCTGGGGTGGGGCCCGGCACCGCTATTTTCCGCAGGTCGCCTGGCAGATTCGCCAGGTCACCTGCCGGCAGCGTCGTTGGCACGCGGGGAATTGTGCCGTCACCGGTCAGTGCCTGGGTGACCTGAGTTGTAAACGCGAACAGAACCAATAGCATGAGAACAACGATAGATGCTTGTCTACTCGCCATGATATGTCTCCTTCAATATTGTTCTTACTTAGCTGGCCCCTGAGCTGCGTGCCTAATATTAGATGAGACGAGTCTGTGCTCATTTCGTAAACGGTAAATTAGGCAGGGGCTGCGGGAAACTTTTGTGGCAGGTAAGAGTTCAAGGGTACACATATTTGGCCGCTGGAGCACGCCTCGCAGGATAGTCGATCGAGACTGGCTGAATCAGAGAGTATGGAATGGGATTACGCATCTGGAACTCCACTTGGGCTAGCCCGATCATCCGATTGACATTTCTCAGCCTTGCCGTTAGGGTCCGGTTTGTTGAGTGAATGGTCGTTGTGAGGAAGGGGGATTCATGCAGATTCAGGTTCATACAGACAACAACATCACAGGGCGTGAAGATGTCGTGAGCCTTGTTCAGTCCACGGTCGAGGGGGCTGTCGGCCGTTTTGGCGACCGGATTACCCGTGTGGAGGCTCACCTCAGCGACACAAACAGTCACAAGTCGAAGGGTGACGACAAACGGTGTTTGCTTGAAGCCAGACTGGCAGGTCTCCAGCCTTTCGCCGTGAGCCATGAGGCAGCAACCATCGAGCTTGCCGTGACTGAAGCCGCAGACAAACTTCAGAGGGCGATCGAAAGCAAGATTGGACGAATCCAAGATCGATAACGCGGTGCAGATAGCGGCCGTGAGGGTTCTGGTTGACGACGAGAATTTAGAATGCCCTAATCAGTATACCTTCTGAGGAATCTTTGAAAAAGTAGAATGATCCTGTTGCGATCTTCTGATCAGGATTTTCCATCACGAGTTTAACCAATCAGCCTTGTTCCCCACCGGCCACGCGGTCCGCGTCATTATCGACATAGACCATCCCGTATCTGCGGACTGGTACAATGGAACAGGGTTCTGATCCTTTATCTTTAAAGGGGTCTGCGCACCCCGTGCGTTGCTGGTTGGTTTGCGCAATGAAGAGGGCTGAGGCCATTGGAGACTATATTGGCCAGAGGATTACCCCACTTTCTGCAGCTTGATCAGGCCAGTTTGGGCCCGCCTGGGTGCCCTGGTCCCGGATAAAATCACAATCCGTTGACCGGCGGCGACCAATCCCTCTGTCTTTAATCGTCGCTCGGCCTTGAATACGCGCGCATCGGTCTGTTCGATCTGGTCCATGGTATAGGACCGCACGCTCCAATAGAGTGCCATCCGTTGTCGGATTGGCTCAAATGGGGTGAAGGCAATGATCGGTGCGGATGGCCGCTGCTTCGAGATCAACCGAGCGGTCCGGCCCTGCTCGCTGAAGACCACGATGGCGCTGGCACTGATTGACGTGACGGCGGAAGAAGCGAGCGGCACAAATCGCTTCCGTAATAGATGCTTCTCTAGACTGTATTGGCGACATCCGAGGCTTCCGCTCTCGTCGGGCGAAGGGCCTGCGTCATCGATTCCATCATCTGTGTGGCCGTAATGATGAGTCGCCGATTACGGTTGGCTTCTACTGAGAGAAATTCAACCGAGCGGCGTCCATTCCGTGCACGATCAGGCGATCCAACATCGACATCGAATCACAGGCGGCCCCGATCGTGCAGACGATTTTTGCCTTTTGCATGTTACGTTTCTCAGCTCTTGACAAGATGTGACGGACACTCAATGATGCTCCCGTCAAGTTTCGTTCATGCTCGCACCGACATGCGGTGGCGCAAACCACATGGGAGGTGAAAAGAGAATATGCAGAGTAACCCAGATCCGCTAGATTTCGTGACGATTGAAGGCTTGCTCGCTTATGGAGAACAGTTTGCACGACGCCCATCAGCCGACGGAATGCTGTTGCCGGCCATTCCGGTTCCTTCGAACGACCGAGCCCGACAATCCCGTGTCGCGCTGACGAAGATCGAGGCGTTTGTCCAAGCAGCCCAAAAAGGATTCTCAGGAGCAGACGCCTATCGGGCGGCAAGGCAAGCCGTCATCGATGATGCCTGTACCGGTGACGCGCTGGTATTTTTTGCCGCCTGGAATCGCTTATTGGTGGAGGGAAAGCTGCAGCCATTATTACGGGCGCCGATCGGATCGGTGTTGAAGCCGACCCAGCGCCGTCCGGTAGCGATTGTCCCGCGCTCGCAGCTCACGCCGCAATTGACGGAAGGGCGCATCGTGCTGGACCTGGGTAACGAGCAATTCTGGTTGTTGCCCCGCGATTTGGGCGATCGCACCCTGCTCTTTACGATGCGTCACGGTGTCTCCCGTGTGGAGAGTAAGACCCATCGAGTCGGGCGCCGATTGGCGAATCAACTGGATCAGGAACGGGGCGTGCCACGGGCCGACTCCGTCGGGGCTGCGCTGGCCAGGATGATCGGCGTGGTCGGACAGCAACTGGACTTTCTCCATTTGTCCAATTACTTGGATCCACGCACGATTCTCCACTTCATCAGCCGGAGTCCCAACACCCGGCAGCTTTTTGAACGTGTGGTTGCCGCGCTCGTCCGTGACCCGCTCCCTCCTCGTGAACCCGATTATGTGCCTGCATTGGAGTCGTCGGACTTTGGGTGGATCACCGGTGTGGAAAAAACGGTGGAGGTTCAGGAGCTCGCCACGACTTTTGGGGTCGATGTCCCCGCTGCTAAACGACTGATCAAAGATCCGCTGTATTGTTATCCCGGTGGCAATTCGTTTTTCGATCTCTACGTCGATGTCATCGACGGGCTTCATAAGCTGGGCCAAGCCAATCAGGGCAAAGTGGCGTGCCTGTATACGCACAGTTCCACGTTGCGGGCTCTCATGATCTATTTGGATCCACGCCCGTTTCATGAAGCCTTCACCGAATTCAGCGACTATAAAGAGAGTCAAGACAATGTCGTCCTCCTGGCGGTCGAAAAGGGGCGATTGTCGGGCTATTCCACGGCAGTTGGACTGTCGGAGAGGGAGAAGGCTTCGCGGGAATCCTGGGTCGCGGTCGAACGGGTGAGGAAGGATCGGGTTGCGCTGAAACCCGGACAGATCAAACGGATCGTAGCGTTAGTGTCCGGTGGAGACTTCGCCGGCGCCGGCGCCGCATTGAAAGAGTTGCGCGTGGCAGGCAACCGATTCGGTCTGGATGTCCACTTCGTCCGACATGGGTTTCTGGGGCTCGCGAACAATTGGATTGAAGCTGTGACCGAAGAGGATACGCGCGGCATGAGCAGCCATGCGAGCAGCCCTATCGGCAGCAGCCGCTTTGAGGACTTTAAGGAGGAACAGGTTCAGCAGGTGGCAATACGGCATCTCGAGCCGTTTCTGAAAGACGCAGCGTTGGTCGTTCTGGGTGGCGACGGGAGCCTTCGAGGCGCGCGGGCAATCTATGAAGGGTTCGGTGTCCAGGTCGTGGGCATTCCCGGCAGTATCGACAACAATATCGATGGCACGACCTCGCTGGGCTACCATTCGGCCGTTGCCCTGGCGGATAAGTCGATCGAATCTCTCAAGGCCACGAGTGCCGCGATGGGAAGCATTTTTTTCGTCGAAGTCATGGGCGCCGGGTCAGGGCACCTCGCCTTAGCCTGTGCCTACCAATCGAGGGCTGAGGGGATATTGGTCAATGAGCATCCGGATCCCGATGCCTATATCGATGAAATCATCCTCGGCACGCTGAAGCGAACGTTGGGGGTTCAGAACAAAAGCCACATCTTCATCGCGGCCGAACGAACCCCGCATCGCCATCATCGGGAGGGAGGCGTGCACGGCCTGGTTGATTATGTGGCCGGCGTAATTGTGGGATGGCAACAGCGCCAGGCGCGGCCGGGTCAGTATTCATTGACCCTGGCGACTAAAGCCACGATTCTCGGACACACCTTACGAGGCGCTCCTCCGACGCCGGAAGATAAGACGATCGCCCAACATTTGGCCTATGAAGCCGTTCGCCGCTTGGTTGAACGTCCGGAGGATATCGTGGGATGTATGCTCGCCTACCGTGAACGAGGCGCGATCGAAGCGATCCCGCTCCATGCCTTGGCGGTTAAACCGTTCGACTGGGATGTCTTTGCCCGAATGCATGGCAGTGAACTGCCTGAAAAGCTGTCGTGATGGATTTGCCGGACAGTTCATCAGATTTGGCAGGAGTTCCACTCCGGACTCAATACAAACGGAGGGAGATCATGATCATGAGCTGCGCGGGTGGAACTGGGTATTGGTTGATGATGTAGATGGCTTGATCCTCTGAGCCTAGGCTGGCTAAGGTGAGAAGATTCAATGACTTATGCCATATTATTCGTGATGGTTTGTCGCGAGATTGGCGCGAGAAGACCTGGAGACTGGTTTCGTCATCTGGGGCGGTGACTGGCCCTCCCCTCCATTTAACACGTCAATCCGGACAAGTTGATTTGGTGAGAGGTTTTTAAGTCTGCGCAACAATCGCAGTGGAAATATCGGGCATGTTTTGCGTACTATGGCGTCGGTATATGCAGGGGTTGGGCGTCTAATATTTGGAGGATGTATATAATGACCACAAGGTTTGTCATACCTATTACCGCTGCGCTTTCTTGCGCAATCTTTGTTGCGGCATGCGGACAAGGCGGCTCGCCGCCTAGTAAAGCTTGTGTTGAGGCCGCCCGTTTATATGCAGAAGCGCTCGACGTGGAACGTACCGTCCCTGAGGGTGAGAAATCGGACAAAATAGCCTTAAAAAAAGAAGCTCTTGCGGCGATAGAGAAGCGGAAGGTCGATGCCTGCGGGGAGTAAGAAGCCTCAGTAACGGTAATGCTCAATGTTGAATGTTCAATTGAACATAGAGAATTGCGCATTGAACGTTCTTTGGAAATAGGAGATACGCCCTTCGACGGGTTTAGGGCGTCACGAGCCTGTCGAGGGACGCTTCACGAGGAATGTGCTTTGGGGCGCATTGCGGCAGAAACGTTCAAGGGTAATGCGGGTTAGGGTTTTACAGCTGTGGTTACCGGTGACGGTTCATATCGTGGTTGTGCGACGACGTCACCCAGAGATCGGAAGCCAACCTTCAATCCCCGACACACTGCCACTTGCCGGTCGAAGCGGTTCTTGGTGCAAATCATGTCACGGAGTGCTCCAAATGCGACCCGTCCCCAGGCGGCGACGTGGAACACAGACAGGGGATAGTCGGTGCCAAAGAGTAGGCGTTCGTGAATTTCCGGATAGCGGCGAAGCTGTAGCAGCATGCACATGCGGTTGGGCAGCGTCAGTGCGGAGATATCGGCGTAGAAATGAGGGTAGCGTGTGGCGAGGTCTTGAAATGTCGGTAAAAACTTCTCATAGAACATGAGCCCGTAGCTACAGGCATGGCCTGCGATGACTGTAGCTCCTTCATCCAATGCCACACGGAGTCGATCGGGGTCGCCGACCGATTGATCCTTTCCGATCAAGCTGAACTCGTACCCGACGTGACTCAGGAACGGCAGCTTTCGCTCGGCAAGGGCTCGATAAAAGGCTTTGTAGTGGGGGTTAGCAGGATTGAATTGCTGTGCATTGGGTAAGACTTTGACCAGCGTGGCTCCCGCATCGGCGCAACGATGGACTTCTTCGACCGCGTCCCGTCGCTGAGGATTGATCGAGACGCCAGCCAGTAATTCACCGGGGTGGGCTTGCGCGGTCTTGAGCACGTAATCATTGCTGATGAGGAAGTCGGTGTGGGCTTGGTCCAAACGCCCATTCTGGTCGTAGACCCCATCCATGCCGAGGAGTACGGCTTTCTCCACATGGCGTGACGCGCGCAATTCCGTCAGCAGGTCGTCGAGGTATTTCCGATTGGCTTCTCGTGGCTTTTCCGGAACAAGCTGGTGCTTCCACAAGAGAAAACGAAACAACGGACTCTTGAGCATCTTCGGCGAGATGTAGCAGCCGTTGTCTCCGTCCGGCAGAGCGGCGAGATGAACATGGCAGTCGATCAGGGTCTTACCGGTCGTAACTCGTGAAGCGTCATTCGTGAAACGTCGTTCGTGAAGAGCCATCAGCAGTCAGCCCTCAGCTTTCTAGGCAACTCAGAACTCAGAACCCAGAACTTCTCCCACCCCTTACCCCTCACGCCTTACCCTTCACCAGCCCTGAGTCGTTCCATCGCGATTCGTTTGAGGCCGCGCAGGTCCATCTTGCCTGTACCCAGCATCGGCAGGGCTTCGACTTTGACGAAGTTGCCGCGGGAAGGAATGAAGAGGTTGGGGAGGCCATTGGAAGCCAGCTGACCGAGGATCTCAGGAATACGGGCTTCATCCAACGTGTGCAACACCGCCAGGCGTTCGCCCTTCTTTTCATCCGGAATGCCGGTGACGGCGAAGACTTGCATCTCGCTGCCGGCGGCCTGTTGCAACGCTTCTTCCACTCGACCGTGCGAGACCATTTCACCACCGATCTTCGAGAAACGCGAGAGTCGATCGGTGATCGTCAGGAACCCATCTTCGTCCAACTTTGCGATGTCGCCTGTAATATACCAGCCGTCGTGCATGGCGTTGGCCGTCAGATCATCCCGGCCCAGGTAGCCCTTCATGACGTTGGGCCCCTTGACCAGCAACAGGCCCGGAGTGTCAGGGGGCAGTGAGGCGAAACTGTCTGGATCGACGATTTGCATGGACACGCCTGGCAACGGTTGGCCGACAGTGCCCCGCCGCGAGGCCGGTTGGAAGTATCCGGCGGCCCGGAAGTCCGGACAATTGACGGCGATGACGGGGGCACATTCGGTGACCCCGTAGCCCTCAATCGGTCTGATGCCGAACCGATCTTCAAAGGCCTGCGCGAGCTGAGGCTGAAGCTTCTCAGCGCCGGTCAGGACCACGCGCAACGAGCTGAATTGTTCCGGGGTACAACGGCGTTGATACAGCTGGAGAAACGTCGGCGTTGCCACGAGGAACGTGATGCGGTGACGACGCACGAGTTCCCCGATAGCGGTAACATCGAGCGGGGAGGGATGAAAGATGATGCCCACGTTCTTGAACATGGCCAACCAGAAGACGAGATAGCCGAACGAATGGAAAAATGGAAGGACGCCAAGCACTCGTTCGTCCTGGTAGAGATGGAGAACCTGGTTGGCCCCCTGCGCATTGGCGTCGATGTTGAAGTGAGAGAGCATTACGCCCTTCGGTTCCCCCGTGCTGCCGCTGCTGAAGATGATGGTGGCCAGGTCATCCATTGTCAGCGGGCGGTCCTGTCCGCAGGCCCGTTCGATCAGCCGTACCGGAGCGCAGAGGGCGAGGAAACTCGCGACGAGCTTCTGTCCTGTACTGATAGTGCGGGCGATGTCCTCCAGCCAGACGATCGACGGCCCCTCCGGCAACTCCAACTTGGCCTTCTCGACAAAGGCTCGGCTGGTGACGATCGTGCGAAGGCCGGCGAGTCGCACGGCTGCTTCGAGACCGGACTTGCCGACTGTATAATTCAGATTCACGCTGGTTTTCCCGCAGAGTGGAGCAGCCACGTTGACTAATGCGCCGGCGACGGTCGGCGGAAGCAGGATGCCGACATGGCGCTGGTCTTCCCAATGAGACCGAAGCACTCTGGCGAGTACGATGGACCCGATCAGGGCTTGGAGCGACGACACATGTGGGCGGGTCTGGTCCGCCATGGCGAAGCGGAAGGGGTGCAGCCTCATGGCATGGATGAATTCACGATGCAGCGGGCGACGACCGGATTTGCGCAGGCACCAGGCCTCTTCTCCGAGTGTGCGTATCGCATCGCGGAGCTTGTGCGCCGGCGTATCCGCCGGCAGCGGCGCGCCGAAGGAGACCGTCAAAGGATAGGGAATGCGCTCGGGCCATTTCCTGAGGAAACGCCCGCCCTCAAAGCTGAAGATGCTGCCCCACAGGCGATCCAAGTGCACGGGGATGATCGGCACCTGCCGTCCCTTCACAATCCGTTCGAAGCCACGACGGAACGGCAGCAGCGTGCCGGTGCGGGTGATTTGCCCTTCAGGGAAGATGCAGACGATCTCTCCGTCGTCGAGCGCCTGCCCCGCACTGCGCAGCGCCACGGAGGATCATGCGGGTGTCGCCTGCTGACGTAATGGGGATGACTTTCATGGCGGTCATCAGCCATTTGAACAGGGGATGCGTGGCATAGGCGACATCCACCACGAACCGTATGGGCCGATCGACGCTGGCCATGAGGATGAAGCCATCGACGAACGACATATGGTTCGGGACGAGCAGCGCCCCGCCGGATTGGGGAACATGCTGCTGGCCGACAATGCGGAGGCGATAGAACGTGTTCGTCAAGATGACGAGCACGAGCCGCAGGAACACGTCGGGCATCAGCCAAAGAGCCCACAGCGTGCCGCCTATGGTCACTCCGGCGGTGACGAGGAAAATGCTACTTGTCGAAAAACCGACATTGGCGAGCGAGCCGCCTGCGAGCGAGCCCAACAGAATTCCAGTGAAGACGCAGGTATTGGAAAACGAGATGACGGCGCCGCGCCGATCGGGCGGCGATTTCCATTGGAGAATGGCATTCAGCGGTACAAAGATGAAGGAGCAGCAGACTCCGAGGAGTCCCAATACCAGAAACGTTCCGACCAATGGTGGGGTCAGTGCGCCGAGCAAGGACAGTGCGATGGCCGCACCGACGGCCCCCAAGGGGATCAGTCCGTACTCAATCCGGTTCTTGGAAAGCCGTCCGACCAGTATGGCGCCGATGCCGATACCGACGGACAACAGCGTGAGCGGGAGTCCCGACATCGCATCCGAGAGATGCAGAACGGCTTTGGCATAGACGAGAATGTTCTGGGCGAAGAGGCTCGCGATCGTCCAAAAAAATATTTCTCCGGGAATGGCAAGACGAAGCAATCGTTCTGTCTGAATGGCAGCCCAGGCGACGCGAATCGTCGAGCCGACACCACCGGATGTGCGGGCGGGCGAGACGTGGGGAACGGCAAAGGCTGCAACCAGTCCGACCACCGATAAGGCGGCCAAGGTGAGAGGCGCCATCCAGAGTTGGTCACCGGCGGTCTGCAAGAGAAAGCCTCCGGCTGCCGTACCTGCCAGGATGGCGGCAAAGGTCCAGACCTCCAACAGGCCGTTGCCGGCAGCGAGACGTTCATGCGGAATCAACTCGGGGAGAATGCCGTATTTCGACGGGGCGAAGAGCGCGCTGTGCGCGCCCATTCCGCATAAGACGATCAACGGTAAAATGCCGCCGGCGGGGTTCATCCAGAGCGCAATGGTGCCGGCGCTCATGAGGAGGACTTCAACGACTTTGATCGCGATGATGACTGTGCGTTTGCTCAGGCGATCGGCCAAAGTGCCGCCGACCAACGACAGTAACATGAGCGGCAAGGTGAAGATGATGAAGGTGAGCGCAGTTTGCGTCTGTGCTGCAGCTTCCAGCTCAGGGCCTGGCGCCATTCCCGCGGTCGCTTGTCGGATGGCCAGCAAGGCCACCATGAGCTTCCAGGCGTTGTCGTTGAACGCGCCGAAGAATTGCGCGATCAACAGGCCGCGAAGGGGGTGCAAAATCGGGCTGATATCTGAAGGTTTGTGCTGAAGACTGTCCACCAGGAAAGGCCTCGTATGGTCCGCAGTGTGCCAGTGTTTGGAGTCGGAGGCAAATGTTTCCTTTCCCCCTCAATCTGTATGACTGGCACAACGACTCCTCTTCACAACGACAGCCAGAACAGTTTCATGCGAGTCTGTTCCTTGGCCCTGTCCATTCCCACCAGCCCTCCAAAGAGATCCCAGGAGGTTCCCCTCTCCGTCTCATGTCGGTACCGATACAGCGGGATGATCGGGTTGAATTCAAACACTGATTCTTTGGGAGAGGTCATGCGCCGGACCACGGCCATCTTTGAACCTCCGAGGAAATAGAAGTTGGAATGGTCTGCATCCGGATGCTCGTAGGAGATCAGCCACCATAGCAGACTGACCGATGTGACGGTGCCTTGCCGGCTTTTATAATCGACTAGCGGCCAGATGAATGAAAACTCCGCGGTGCCGGTTTCACGCGTAGACTCGTACTTGTACAGGGGGAAAAGACGGTCGGTCGTGCCGGACGATGTCGTCCGGTGTTCGTAGAGCGAGAAGTTGCCAAGGCCCAGCACATTGAACCGATGTTCATTCTGTTCATCGCGGCGCTCGTAGTCCCACAAGGGAATGAAAGTGTCTTTCGAGCCGGAGGGAGACTGCTCATGTTCGTAGGCCAGCAGGACACTCGTTCGTGCAACATCCTGGGTGAGGTCCTGTTGGTAGCTGTAGAGGGGGAAGAGTCGATGGCTGCGGTAAGTCGGTGTCGTTTCTTGACGATAGATCGCCAGGTGTGAGATTCCACCGATCGACAGGACGGACTGGTTTCCTTCATTCCGGTAGTCATAGAGCGGGAAGAAGAACCCGCTACTGCCCTGAGGTGTCCAGGTATGGCGAACCCAACTCATCGGAATAGCTGGTTCGAGTCCGATCAAAGACCAGCTCGCTTCACCCGTCGCCTCATCCTTCGTCATGCTCGCGATGGGAAAGAGACTGGTCTGGCTTGTGGTCGGTGATGTTGTGCGCCAGAACATCCAGAGTGCGGAGAATGAGGTGGTGTCGGTTGCGTCGTCTGCACGATAGCTGTAAATCGGAAACAGCCGATCATGCAGGGTGGAAGGAGTGTTCTCGTGCGCATAAAGCGACAAGGCAGGCATGCCGCCGATCGAAGGGAGACCGATGACCGAAAGGCGGTGGGCAACACCGGCTTGTTGGTAACTGTAGAGCGGAAAGGCATGGTGAGCGTTCTGTGTGGGGCTGCTCTGAGATCGGAAGAGACTCACCGGTTCGACTCCAAGCAGATTGATCGTGGTCTGCCCTGTTTCTTCATCGTGAGCATATCGATAGAGCGGGAATACACGGTTTGTTACGCTAGTTGGAGTCGCTTCGTGGTGAATGAAGGAGACTGATCCCATTCCCAGCATGTCGAATTCTGACGCCTGCCGTGTAGTGTCCTTCCGGTAACGGTAGAGGGGGAAGAAACGGTCGTTCACCTCTGTTGAGGACTGGTCATGTTCGTAGAGAGACCAGGCTGCAAGCTGGCCGAATGGTGGCAGCCCTAGCGCGCTGAATCGAGTCTCTCCATTTCGCTCGCTACGATAGCCGTAGAAGGGGAATAGGTGGTCCAACGTGTGCGCGCCGTTGCTGTCGTGGCGATAGAGTGCCATAGACTCAATCCCGAGAAGGTTGAAACGCCAGTCTGTTTCGGTGGTCGCTCCGGCATAGTCCCAGAAGGGGAGCAGTCGATCGGCGGTCTGGTCCGGAGAAGTCAGATGGCGATACAGAAACAACACATCGAATTCGGTTTCATCCTTTGCAAGATCGTGCCGGTATCGATAGAGCGGAAACAGCCGATGTCGGAATAGAGACGGACTTGATTCCTGCTGGTACAAGGCGATTTCGGATAGGCCGAGAAACGAGAAGGAGCTGTTGTCACCGTTACGAACGTAGTCGTATAGAGGCACAAGCCGATCTTCGGTCAGATCGTCCTGGTTCCGGTGGAGATAGAGAGACAGGCGGCGATAGCCAATAGCAGAGAGCTGTGAAGATCCATCCTGGCGGCGATCGTAGTTGTAGAGACCTAGTATCCGGTGCTGAGTGCTGTTCGGATCGTCGTGATATCTGAACCATGAGACTTCGCGATAGCCGAGCAAATCGAGTTCATGGGTCTGGCTGTCGGCGGTGCCCTCGTATCGATACAACGGAAAGAATCGATCGATGGTGCCGGATGGTGCAGTCTGATGACGGTAGAGGAGAAACGCGTCGAGGGTGCTGCTGTCGTCCGTGCCTGAGACAAAGCTGTAGAGTGGAAATATCCGATGACTCGTCTCATCGGCCGTCGTCACGTACTCGAAGAGCGCTAAAGAGGGTATCGTGGTAAATCCTTTGGCCGGCGGCAAGCCGAGCAGGCTGAATCGGGTGACATGGGCCGAGCTGTTGTCGGCATAGCCATAGAATGGAAACAGGAAACTGTAGTGTTGGGATTGGCCGTCCGAGGAGCCGTAGAACGGCAGGATATAGCGATAGGCCTCTCCAGTCGATCGGTCTTCGCCTGACCAATAGACCGGTAAGAGCCAGCTGTTCGACGAATTCAGATCCTGTCGATAGTGAAAGAAAGGAAAGAGGAGATCCCATTGAGTCAGGTCGGTGCGCGTGTCGCGCGTCGTAATCAACAGGGGGCCGAGCACAAAGTTTCTGGCATAGTACTCGCCCATGACATGGCGGCTGAATAAGGGAAACAGATGGTGCCATGAGCTGTCACCATGGATCGATTTCATATACAGCGGAACGGTAAAGGTCCATTCCCCTCCTGGCTGTTCTGAATGCCAGTAGAGAGGAAAGACATGGGCCCAGGCCTGGTCGCCCCTGCGTTCATAAGTCCCCAATGGCCAGAGAATGCTGCGCCGCAGCAGATTGTGCGTCGGATCTTCTTCCATGGAGTACAGAGGCCGCACAGCCAGCCGGGAATAGCTGCCTCGTTCCTCGGCGGAATAGAGCCACAGCAGGCCATCGACAGACGAGCCGCCCCCTGACCGTTCGGTGCACCACAAGAGTCCAATACAATGACGTCTGATATCTTGCGGTTCTCCGTTTTCTTCGGCCAATGCTCCGAATGGAAACAGCATGGTCACGACAATCAATATTCCTAGCTTCAACATGCAGCATCTTGACATCGTCATGGCGATCCTCCTTTGCGGAGCCGGTGAGTTCATGACGATCAGTTCAGCAACAGTTGTGCCTCTCATGGCACAATCGAGCGGAAAGCGTAGGTGGGCGTCAATGGAGAGTTTTAGGGAATAGCACCATGCCGGATTGCTGGTCGACGACAGGATGTGAAATTATCTCGCGGAAAAACTATGAACGCTTGTTCAGAGGATGGCGACGGTTGTTCATAGGCGGATTAAAGGAGAGAATGCACCGAAATAGACAGAACGGCCGGCTTCATGCCTTGCAGCGGGAAGCTGGCCGTTAGCATGTGTGATCGTCAATGTGGCGGACAGGTCCGAGGCATCGTAGTTTTGAAATGACTTCAGGGTCCGCTCCTGCTGGTAGCGTTCAAATTGAAAATGCAACACGTGGTCTTCCGGTTGCGGTTTTCCGGGAAGCAAATCGATTCTTCGAAAGTACTTTCCGTCCCGCAGGAACCGAAGCAGGTTGCTCGTCAAGGTATTCTCGAGTTGGGCTTTGCGGTTCTGGTAGCCCATCTCGGCGTCGGTGATCTCGACTCGTTTCAACCAGGCATTCGTCTGCACTGGACCCAACCTGTTGCTGGAAGGATTCAATGAGGCCGTCGGAGACATGGTGATACAGCTGCCCATGGCTAAAGGGATTAATAAAGAACTGCATATTCCTGCCCTGACGGGTAGCATTTTCATTCTTAAGCCCATCGTATATCACCAGAGAGTCGTCAGCGGGTACAGGAGAGATTCCACACGGTGCCGTAGCCCTCAAAGAGGCCGCATTGGTAGGTGACGGGACAACACACCGGAAAGCAACGGGAGGGGCGAATCAAGAAGGGCATGAGGAGCCTCCGCGATACTGGCCAACTATAGGCCCTCGTATTCAGTGAGATCGCCGTTTTCCTTTAACAGTTGTCTCCATGCCCGGTTACTTCATGAAGGGGGTAAACAGATCTTCGACTAATTCCGTAAGCTCCTTCTGCGAGAAGTCCGGGGGGAACATGGGAGCTGTCCCAGTCTGGCGCTCCCAGAGGATCTCGCCAGTTGCTCCATCAACGAACGCCATCTTGATGAGGGCTCCACCGGGAGGGTCTGCGAACTGTGTGACGATCCCCAATGTCAAAATGGCAATCAGGGTTTTCGTCGCTACCTCGCCCGCAACATCCGAGCCGGATCGTGTCCATCCCTGAAAGGACACAAACACCAGGGCGTCCGTCTCAGCCTGTTGTGCCATTTCCCGGTACTTGCCCTCGTCTCGCACATAATTGCCAGCGAGGGCTAGAGACGACGAGCCGGTGGTCTGCCACGTTTTCACCTCGAATCTCCGCTGGGTCAGCTCGCTTGCCACAAGGGCGGTAAGCTCTTTTTTCACTCTCGCAGCCTCCTCCGGCATGGGTTCTTGAAAGCCTCCCCACTTCTTGCGGATAACATTCGAATCGGGACGAACGACTCCGACTGTTTGGATAAGCCCAATCCGGGTCTTAAAGTCAGAATGTTGGGTGAACTTGGGACCAGCGCAGGCAAAGAAGATAGGAAGAAAGGTTGCTCCCAGAAGTGCAGTGTGCAGCCAGAATCTCGGCTGGTGTTGCCGATCCTTAGTGTGTTGCTCAATCTTGACGGTCACTACGGCAAACTCCTGCTTCACACACGTACACCCGATGAGGTACGAGTAGATGAGCAACTGTTATGCCGAGAGAACATTGCCCAGGCTGCATCGTATTATCGTGATATTTGAATGGGTCAGGTCTTGGGGAGCGGATGGTGTGAATCGAAACCGATTCTGTGGAGAACGAAACGATACAGCCGTGAGGCTCACTACATAGGGTGACAAGGCTTGACCTTTCTCAGGGCAATCGATTCCACTAAGACGGATACGTTCAGCATGGTGACCGTTCAAGATTTCGATGGTGTCGCCGTCGAGGACGGAGACGACGGACCCGGAGAAGTCCGACGCAAGTACGGCTAAGATGGAGCAGATGAAGAAACCTACAGTGAATATAGAGAACGTCAGCAGTCTGCGTTTAAAGTGGTGAGTACCCAACATCCAATTGGCTCCGAAAATGAAGCAAAAGGCACAGTTCACTAAGGGTATCTGTGCATAACGTGAGCGCGAACGACGCTCGCAGCACAGGAATCAACAAAGAGGATGCGCAAATTTATTGTATTATCAAGGAATTGTGGTGCCTGGGTGATTTGTCTCGAAACACCCCCACAGGTTGTGGTATCTCGACCATTGTACTCAATGCCTATTTTTTAGGCAAAGAGCCTTTCACGGGGGAGAAATGGCTCGAATTTGGATGAGAAAGCAATCTTATGAACAGACTTATCCCCAGAAGCTGGGGAGAGATTATTGTGAATAATTTTCTTGACCTTTCTGTAAATATTTCTCACCTCTTCCTCCACAACATCTGCCGGTGCAACATCGCTAGTGCGTCGCCCCCCTCGCCACCCGCTGCCCCATCTCAATCAACATACACAACCAACTCACCACTTGCTTCGCGTGAAACGCGGACACTTCGGCGACTATTCAGAAAAGTGGCTTTTCAGGTCTTTCACGACATCTCGCATGATGCGATTAAAGAGCGTGTCGTAATAGAATTCCGGGGGCATCCAATACAAATAGAAGGTCGCTTCTTCGGTTTCGTGGTAACTCTTGCGCCACAGCGATGCGCCTGTCACTCACTCCTCTAGCACGAATTCAATGGCGAGTTCATTCGAGACATGCCCTATCGGGGCACCCACCATCCAAAGAGTAAAACGTACAGGTCCTAGACCATACAAATACGACTTCGCCAGGTAGCGGGTGGATAGGAGCTCCCCACGAAGAATCAAGTCTCTATTGGCAACCTGGTCAGAAAATACAACTTCCTTAAAGAACCCGCTTACACGTAGCTCCCACGCCGCTGCTACTGGAAGTCCCTCTCAGGCCTAAATTCCCACGGGATTGGCATTGGCGAATAATTTGGGCCATATGCCTCCTCGACGACTGCGTTTCGAAGCTTCACTGTTGCAGGATCTTCGGGACGAGCGTAGTCAGCCCAGCCGTAGGGAATCAGTGGGATCAGCAACATGGGCCTGCCAAAAAACATGGTCCTGTTTTCATTCGGTCGGGAGTCCTTAAAGGACACCACGACCACGGTTTTATTTAGAGCGGGTTGTGTGGTTGCTGGATAGCTATTTGCTCTGTAATCCCAGGCCTCCCAGCGATGGGAGCAACTTGCGCTGAGCATGCAGCAGACGAGCACGCAGACAACGGCAAGGGTGCGCAGGGCCCTCTGCTCAGACCTTGGAATATTGCCTTCATTGGGTTGCATGAGCTTATGAAAGGCGTTTGGCCCCTCTATCTCCCTCTCGCACATCGAGTCGCTGCCCCTCAAATCTTCGCTATGACCAAAGGCACCGCAACCTCTGTGCCAGCACGACTGCCACTCACCAGTATGTTGATGATCGCGAGGATCTTCAGCACAAAAGCAGCCGACACATCGGGAAGGAGGCGAGGGACGCGAGGAGCGCGAGGGACTTTATTATGAACGGGAGTTCATAGAGTCGGAATGGCTGTTCAGGGCGAGGGAGATTCTGTTGCCCCAAGGTCCGGTGGCAAAAACATTTCTTTGTTTGCAGGGTTTCTTTCTATTGGAGAACAAGGGGCAATTCCGAGACCGTGAGATCCCCGAAAAGAATGGTAGGAGATTCAATCAGATTACAGTCGTTTGGACGCGTAGGAAGCGGATCGGGTGAATGTGATTGGATTCACTGGTGAATCTAGAGTGATACGCAAACCTGGGAAAAAGCGAACTGGCGTGGGTTCAGGAAATATTTGTTATTGACCCTTCGTGACGATAGAGAACAATCCCTGATAAATCAAATTCACCCGTTGCCAGAAACGGCAGGGTTTTTGAACACGGTGCCAAGAACGACTAGGTAAGCAGAAAGAGGCTGAAGGTCGTATTGAAGGTTCTGTCTATTATACGAAGTGGTGAACCGAGCAGGACTCGAACCAAATGAAGATGCGGTCGTAAAACGGTCGTGTAGCAGAGCGATTTGCCGCGCGTTCTAACGGTTCCACTTTCGCCACCCCCACGGCGGCACCGGGTGTGGACTGGGACATGCCATTCTAAAAAATAAATGAGTAGCTGAACCCATGACAGATTCCAGGTATGATGCTCGCCGAAACGTCCCGTTGAACCCTAGCGAGGAGAAGGGCATATGACAACCAGTATCCGTGGATTGATGGGTAGCAAGCGGAATCTCGTCATTGGGGCAGCCCTTGGACTGCTGATTGCATGGACAGGGAATCCGGCGATAGCTGCGGAACAGTCGGGAACCAGCTCGGAAGGGGCGGCGGGGCTACAAGCTGCTAGCTGGCTCGCTACCATTCCGTATGGGGCCGTGAAGGTCGCATACGCTTTCGGCGGGGGCATCGTGGGTGGTCTCACCTGGGCGATGAGTGGAGGAGACATGGCAGCTGCCAAGGCGGTCTGGATTCCTTCTATGACCGGTGATTACATCGTGCAGCCGCAGAACCTCACCGGCGAGAAGCCTCTCCACTTCATGGGCGGGTCATCCGAGAAGTCCCAGCCAGAACTTTCTACCCGTAGGTAGAGGGTTCGACGTATCCGCCAGGTGTACCCTTGCATCTCGCTTTGCCTTTCGATAGACCCAGGGTGGCACCGGTTGCGGATCAGCCCACAAGCCTAGCCGCGACGCTCGCGCTTCCTTCTCGTGCCCTTCTAGCACCGTATCCCCTGGCGCATACTTCCGATACCAGTTAGAGGTAGGCATACCACACTCACCACTGTCCACGTGCCACGAGATGGTCCCTAACACCGCTTCATAGTCCCGTATCGTTTTAGATCCCAGCCTGAATCTCATGTGATGCTTCAATCGCTACGATGAAAAGCAACTTGCGAACGCTTACCTCTTGATAATCCACAAAACCAAGCCGTTGTGTTCCCTGGCATTGTTAATGCTTTTTATGACTAACGAAGAGCACCAACCCAGACTGAGGACTTCCATGGGCCCGTTAATAATGATTCTGTTAAGCCTTGTCGTACTCCCTCTTGCATCCTGCCACACCATGCCAACTGCCGCAGTGATCAAACAGCCATTACCGCTACCCCCAGGCACTGAGATCACAGTTCAGAGGGCGGAAGAAATCGGGAGAGTGATCTTTGAGCAGGATGACATCTCAGCGCGAGCGTCGGACGCTCTATTCCGAGAGAACATCGCACAAAATGAAAAGAGGGTGCGGGGATGGATCACGTTGAGAACGGAAGACCGCTGGCTTGTTCGATATATTGGAGACGCAGAGGGTCAGGACGCGGCATATTATGACGTTACATTCCACACCGGAGGTCTGTCAGCCGGAGCGTTAACTCGTCTTCATCCACCTGAACCGCTAGCCGCTGAACAACTCGCAATGTTCAGAGCTCGACAGACCGCGCTGCGAGCAATGTCGTTGCGGTGTTCTGATCGGTACAATCCCGTTGTCCTGCCAGGCAAGGTCGCAGATGCAGACGGATGGGTTGTGTATCTTCTTGCAGCCACCCCAACGCCAGGAGAAGTAATGATTGGAGGCCATTCTCGCATCGAAGTGTCGCCTGATGGCGGAGAAGTGAAACGGGTGATACCGCTGTCGAGAACATGCGGGCGAATGCCAAGGATGGCCCAAGGAAATCACAAGCCCGTCGGCCTTATGACAACGCACGTTGTCTCTGACACTCCGGTTGAAACACATGTGTATTTGAGTCTTCTTCACAGGATTCCTATTTTTGTGAGTACGAGCATTGGGGTCTGGAACGTAGAAAACGGAAAAATTCAATATGAACAACAGAGGTAACTGCACCAATACGAGCACATCATTCCGTGCTTTTCGGGAGGAGAATTTATGTGTCTAGCGATGTCAAAAAAAGAAATCGGACTCGCCCATTCTATTTTGTACGGGTCGGCCTGGTACATCGCGGTGTGAGAGGGAGAGCAACGTGAGGGTGAGAAGGAGCCGGACCGCCACGCGTTCGACCAAGTTTCCGCCACTCCCACGGCGGCACCGGCTATGTCATCGACGATGTCCTTACGGGAGGTGGAAAGCGCAAGAACGCGCTTCAGGCATTCCTATAGAGCGGATTTTCTGGCTTAGGGGTAGCCCCTCATTCGTGGGGGGACCTCGTCTGTGGGGATTGTCGAAGAAGATCAAATGGCATAAAGCAAGCGTGCGAAAGAGGGGTGTGAGTATAGAGACGTCATCGTGGATTTCAGAAATCAAAAAATTGCGTGAACTCTTGATGCCGATCACACCGCTGGCCACATAGCGGTTGGCGTCGTTCCGCGATGCAGAAATCTGGAGGGTAATGCGACCGTCCCCCTAGAGCTAAGGTTAGGCCGCGCATAGGAGGGATCATCATGCGCACTCAACGGACCATCGTTTGCGTGTTTGCGGCGTGTCTTGTCTCGCTGATGGCAGGGACAGCAATAGCCGACGACGGAAGCGGACATTTCAACGCGTTCCTAAAAGGACAGTATCGCGTCAGCGGAACCGTCACCTGTTCCACGGGGCCGGCTGTTGACTCAATTGGGTCCTGGCCGACGTTGTTCGATACCTTCACTGGGGTCATTACCTACGATGGCCATGGTACCGCCACGCTGAAAGATGAAGGCGTCGACATTGGCACGGGTAGTCCGGATAGATTCGTCGACGAGACGTGCACATATAGTTATGAGGTGGCCCGAGACGGTAGCTTCACCCAAACGAGTAGCTGCACGGATGCTGGTAAGACGTATTTGTTATCCGGCATCAAGGAGAAGGGCCAGATCGGTGCCGGGGGGGCAGTATTAGTCACGAACCAGGTCGGGACGGACGTAGAAACACTAGCGGTGCCGCCGGGGAATATCATCGAATATCGCCTCTGCGGTGGTGTGGGCACAGCGGTGCGCATAAACCCACACTAAGCGAATTTGGTCAGCGCGGCCTCAAGTGGTGGACCCGGTGCTCGCTTTGGAATGCGAGCACCGCACCCCGTCAACTGAGCGACAAACACACGGCAGGGGTATCCGTGACCGAACGATGCGTGGTCACCCAGCGCGTGCGCACGAGGTCGTTCATCGATAAATTCAGTGTCGGCGCCCTCACGTGGAGCGCGGTTGCGCGCGTCTGTCAGTTTGGCGTTCGCATGACGACGGAGGGAGAGGGCTACGCCAGGTTGAGGGGCGTCACAGGCCAATGGTTGGACTCCGTACGCTCTGCGGGCCTCGAAATAAGGAGACCCCGAGATCTAAATCTTTTGGCTCTGCGGCCATAAAAACGCCATACTATTTGTGGGGTTACAGATCCTGCCACGATTGGCTAAAAAAAACAACGGTTTCTGGAACAGTTGCCTCGACTCCATCGCACTTGGTGGTAGGACTCAAACGAGTTGATTGAGAGACGTCGTTGGCCTGGACTCAGAGTCATCGGTTTTCATTGGTTTGGTTCACACCCAGACGACGGAGTTTGCAGACAGATGAGAGGATGACGAAATTCGTTCGCCCAAAGGCCACGCTTCGCCACTCTCACTTCTACCTCAAACTTCTCTAACCGGTATCCCTCAGGTACACCTCTGATACCGCCAGCCGCAGCCCCTGAAACAGTTTGACGTTGACAGGTCCGGGGAGATCTCCAACTGGGATGGGACCATATCACGGAGCTGTCGGTTCTGGAAGCAACTTGCAATCAACGATTTCCTTTTCCGCCTCTTCCGCAGGTACGATCGTCAGATGAGGATGGCCCACAAAGAACCCCAGCCCCACAGAGCCCCTAAGAAAATAGGTCTGATTGACCTTCGCATTGATCGTGACCTCATCACTCGCTTCTGTCTTTGCAGAGAATTCGATCTCCCCGGGATCGGTGACGTAGGGATAATAGCTCCCACGGTACAGGGTCGTTACGACTTTTCCATTGGCTCTTACGTCGTAGTAAACCGCCCCTCCCATCATGTCGGATGGCCTGTAGATGTAAACCAAGGCCTTAGCGCTCGGCATAGTCTCGACTCTCTTATACGCATCGCCAAGTGTTGGCGCGCAACCTACGGCTGTAGTAAGGAGAATCCCCGCTGCAATTTGAGAGATAACTCTTTTCATCATCACCTCCTTGAGCCCTGTGTTGGCACAGCGTGTTTAGTACGCCTCCTGGTCGCTTGCTGTCATTGCCGAAGCACCTTGCTCGTCGCCTTCTCAAGAAGCTCTCGGTCTCGGGACATCTGAGCCTCGATGCTGTCCCTAACTGCCACTAATCCTGTACGTCGAAGATCCGAGAAGCTCCCGCCATAATAAATGCCTCGGTAAGCTTCCTGCAGACAGGTAGCCTGGTATGATTTCACAATTTCAGTATCTTTTAAAATTTCTAGGTTTCCCGTCACGGTTGAGTTGCGACGGCCAGTTGGAAAACCAAGAATCGAGAGCGGATTAAATAATGCAATGACATCCCATGAACTTCTGTCCTGAGTTTCTGAAGTTGCATACCGAAACCTCAGTCCATATTCCGACGGATCTCCTTCGGAAATTGTCCGAGGAAGGTATAGACGGTTTCCATCGTATTCGATCTGTCCTTTGATGAGGACTGGTGTCTTATCCAATGTGGTAAGTTCAGGGGTAACAGTCCTAGTTGAGCAGCCAACGACAACAAACATAAAAAGAAGTGATAAAAGACAGGCTATTCCGTAAATTCTATTCATAGTGAAGCCTCTGTGGCACCAGTGAATGAATCAAAAATGGTAGCCGTCACCGAACGCGAACAGGTTCGCACTGTAGACTCCTTTGAAACTGCCTGTGGCTGCAGTAGGCGTGGAATCTGAAAAGTTAAAGTTAGCGCGGTTGTATTTCCATTCACCGAATACCGAGAAATTCTTGGTCACTAAATAGCGTGCACCGAACTGCGTGTTCAGGCCCACGCTCGTGTCAGAGGCAGATTCTCCGCTCTGGCCATCGTGAATACGGGAAAAATATATCCCCACCCCCCCCACCGGCATAGGGCTCGAACCGCCCCGCCTGATACCGCACCACAACGGTGAGTGGTGACCAATTCAGAATTCGGAGATCTTGACCGGGAACTGTGCCACTGGCGGACCCTCCTGGCCCACTGACGGTAATAGCCTGTTGTTTGATATTGGGGGTCGTGTTGAAAACCTCGGTCTCCACGCCCAGCCATTTCATCGACTCAAAATAGTATCCGAGCTTGGCTCCATACATAACTGAGTTATGGAGGCTGAAATCTGACACATTCAAACCTGCGGCACTATCGACCCCTTCAATGTTGGTAGCCTTGTTTGGGATCGTTGCACCAACCTGGCCGGCGACATACATCTCGGCATGTGCTGGACGCCCAGACAGCGTCAGACACAAAACCACCACTGCGATAGAACATAACCCAAGCGCGCAACCCGAACGTCTCATATGCCACCTCCTGGTGAATGAGCGATCCGATTGGGAACTGACAACTCGTATTTAACCCGGACTATTCATACATACCTGCTACGTTGTCCGATTCTCTTGCCCATTGAGGTTTTTCTCGTTCGGCCTTCTCGACGAACCGCACTTACGCCTCCGTCGGCCTTACGTGCGAGAAGCCCCGGCGGGCTTCGGTCTTGAATGCCTCGCACTGGCATTCATGAATACTCTGGGCTCACCGAGTATCCAGCAAGCCGCATGCCCAATCTAAAATGCACTTGTCCTCGGTCGCAGTCTGTGATTTTCCCAAGAATTGTACTTCTGCGCATGCTCCTACAGGTGGATAGAAAGCGGTCCACGTGAATCGAAAACGATTCGATGCTGAATCAAGTTTGATTGCCGGATCGAGAAATAAAAGGGTGTCAGCAACCATTGTGCGGTGTGGGTGTGTCTTGCGGGGGCGACTGCGCGGCCAGCCGCTGGGATCCCACCGCACGCGTCGCGCACCGACGAGACGACTTTCTCCGTACAGGCAAACAGGGTCTTAGCCCGAAAGTAGACCGTCGAATGTTCGCGCATTGGGCACCTCCTTCAGAGCACTCGGTGCAGGTTCACTGTGTTGCCTGAGCAAGGAGCGCGCCGAGAACGGTCAGGCTTGGCGGTTTCGTCGCAGTGCTTGGTGAGCGGGACCTTGCGCGACTGGCCGGATCGGAAGGTCACCAGGGTGCTGGGATCATCAAGCCCGGACTATGAACAGCGGTTCAGAGCACCTGAACGGCTGTTCCCAAGGGGTACGAGTCGAATTGCAAAAAGGTATCGTGCACATCCGATGTGGAAAACAGATATTTACTCTCTTGTGCCAGGTAAGGCCTTACGGGGAGATCAACGCTCGATACAGGCATGCCGTGGTTGCTTCACTTCGTGAGTCGTGGCACAGGGCAGCAGGGGAGGCTTCCGCCGGAGTCTGCTTGGACTGTTCGCGTAATCTCTGCGCCTCGTGTGTCACAGGATGACCATTCGGTTGCAGAAACAGAAACCGAGATGAGAGGAAGGATGAAGCCGGCGCCTTGGCTACCCTCGGCGCTCGTCTCCACCCTTTCGACTCTACCGCTCTAACCGAGTTCGCTTATTGAGGGTGGATACGCACCTCTGTTTCCAGACCACCGCAGATACGATATTGGGTGAATGTAGGATGCTCCGCCGGCACCTCTAGTTTTTGTACCACCAGCTCGGCCGAACTCAGGCTCACTACCGAACCTTCGACACCAATCTGGCCCTTCCACCTGATGCCGGATAACTTATACGACCCACCATCACCCGTGCAGGTACCCTCTCGCCTGATGCTACCGTTTCTGTTCAGCTCATATTTCCCGCTGCAGTCATCCTTGAATGATGACGGGATGCCGCTACTGACGATGCCGTGTTCTTTCACTGTGGCGGTACCGTGGCCATCATAGATAGTGACCCCAGTGAAGGTGATGTGTTGTGGCGGACCGGACCCAATTGATTCAGGAGTATCCCCCGTCGCACAGCTGATGCTACCGCTGTGCTGATACTTTCCTTTCAGGAACGTGTTGAAATCTCCTCGTTCGTCGTCGGCCAGGGCCGACCCCGCTGACAGTAAGCCAAGACCAGCTACAAATGCGTAAACGATAAGCCGTTGAGTGCGCATGGTGATCCCTCCTTTATACGCGGCCGCATCTCGAACCGAGGGGGGCGGCCGCAGCACCCTCCAGGCTTCTGTATCATGGAACGATGTCGCAGCTCTTCTTCAACCATTTGAAAAAGTTTACGCCAATCCACAGATGCGCAAGTGATTGAGCAAGATGTGGGCCGGGTCGTTGATGGGGAAAAGAGTTTGCTCGCTAAGGCGGCAGGACTATTTCAATGGCAAGATTGGGTTCTACTGAATCTATTTGAATGCTGGTGTGTATCAAATCTGATCCAAAGACACCAAGCAGATAAGGAAGCCAGGAGATTAATGTAGGTGCCATGCAAAAGAAACTGACAAACACACGCTGCTGTCTGCGAACGATCGTTCATAAGATCCTCGTGCAAAAAGATTGTATCTCTGTTGACAAAACTCAGTGAGACTAGGATTTGTCTGAGGGGTTGTGCCCTGGAGATTGTGGGCCGGTCATCTCGCTCTCCAGCTTTCGGAGCCAGCGGTAGGTGCGTCCGAGGACCTTCGCGGCGCGGCTCTTGTTGCCGCCGTATTCAGCGACGGCGCGGCGCGTGATGGTCCATTCGAGGTAGTTCAAGAGTTCGGTGAGCGAGCCGCTCTTTTCGATGGTATTAAGCAGGGCTTCCCATTCGACAGGAAACGGTTCCTGGAACTGGTTTCTCCTCAGGATTTAATGATAAGTCCGGGGCCGCACCCAAGAGACAGGCAGAAGGTGAAGAACAGGCAGAGAGGAATAAAGATAGACTTATAAGCTTGTGGCACTCGGGAAATCTCCCGCTCGGAAGAGCAATGGCGTTTCGATATGCGTAAACAGTCCATTCGGGCCAATCGGCGGTGGA
>CAWAIH010000030.1:0-228483 GCA_963781915.1 uncultured Nitrospiraceae bacterium
TCTGCCGCAAGGCCCGGAACGCGATGCCTTGGAGTTGGAGCTCCTCATCGCACGCGGAGCTCCCTTGCTGACTGTAAAAGGCTATGCATCCGACGAAATCGAGCACAATTATCGAAGGGCGAAGGAGTTATCGCAGGACCACAGCCAGTCCGAGCATCACATTCTTGCCATTTGGGGATTGTGGGTCTTTCATCTTGTCGGAGGACATGCCGACACGGCTCGTGGCTTGGCCGAAAGTCTTCTCGCTCTGGCTGGCCGAGAGCAAAACCAGGATTTGTTGATTCGAGCGCACGAGAGTGTGGGTTCGAGCTATTTCTTTCTTGGCCGGTTTGACGAAGCAAAAACCCATCAGCTCGCCGCAAAGACCCTGTTCGATCCGAATCGAAATCGTTCACATGACTTACCGTACACTCAAGATCCCGGTATCACCGCGAGGATCATCCTGGCCTGGACATGCTGGATACTGGGTGAGGTTGACCAAGTTGAACCGCTGGCGCTGGAGGCCCTCGGCATGGCGAGAGAATTGGAACACCCGTTCACTCTGGTGTTTGCCTTAACGTCCCTTTCCTGGATCTATTCCACCACCCGCGATGCACAGAGAACGCTGCAACTCACCGGTGAAGCCATTGCGCTTTCCACAAAATACTCATTCGAATTGGGCTTGGCATGGGCGACGTCCCATCACGGCTGGGCGCTGGCCGAACAGGGGCGAGAAGAAGGTCTCGGAAAATTAGTACAGGGGCTTTCCGCGATTGAGGCGACAGGTGCAAGTCTCAACAACACGTTTACTTTGGCATTGCTTGCCGAAATATATTTACGGCACAACCGCATTGACGAAGGCTTGGGCGCCATTGAGGACGCACAGAAGCTTGCTTCAACGTGGGGAGAACTGTTTTGGCAAGCGGAACTGTTTCGGCTGAAAGGGGAGCTGCTGCTCCGGCAATCCGACCAATCGGTCCATGAAGCCGAACAGTGTTTGTGGGACGCGCTGAAGATTGCGCAAGATCAGCATGCGACAATGCTTGAACTTCGAGCCGCCACAAGCCTGGCCAAGCTCTGGAGGAAACAAAATAAAGCAGATGAGGCCAAACGCCTCTTACTTTCCGTGTACGCCAGATTCACCGAGGGCGTCGACAACCGAGACGTGATTGAGGCGAAAACAGTTCTTCAACAGCTGAGTGTGTGAAGTCGCTGCTGTTGCGATCTAGCCTCCTTAAGCGGGGTCAGATCCTATGTGGGGGGTCTGGCCGAACGGAGGACGGTCTGCCTGTCGTTCTGCCCTGCGCCCCCTACGAGGTGTGGGCACGTCTAGGCGTCGGGTGCCCTTTTTGCCGTACTCGCCGATCCTGCGTCTCCGGAAGAAAAGAAAATGTACCGGGAGTCTTTTTTCTCTCTCTTGAAAGAGTCCCAACTTTCATTCAGGACCGTGTTTCGTTGAGCTCCCGTTCCTTTGCAAGGTAGCCGATGGCCGTCAGGGGAATACAAGATCAGGCTATGACCCTGTTGGCTTGCCTGTAACCAAACAAACGAAACAGACCAAACAAACCAAATAACCATTCGTTACCAGTCGCCCGCCGTTCCTTCCGGGCATGTGCGTGCTTTTGGGAGGAGTTGATAGGACGTCGTTTCTTCCTTCAAATCTGGCTCGTCGGCGCGGAGCATCGTCACTTCGATCTTTTCGTTCGCGAAGGTTTCGTCGCTGGTTCGCAGGACCGTCTCCCGGTTCAGAATCTGCATGGCGTTGAGGCGAGAGATTTTGAGTGGAAAGGTCTCGAACTGGTCCGCTGACAGAAAAGGGACCTGGACTGTCACCCGGCCATGCTCCACATAGACAAACTGACGCACTGCCTCGTCGAGGGGAGTCTTCAAGCTGAGGACCGCTGAGGTCATCGGTGGGATGGCCGAAATAGAAATCACATACAGGTGGGGAGCATCAGGCACCGTCGTTTCCCATGCCCCCGTGGCATTCACGTTCGGTGTCGTAAATAGCGTGGTAGTGGGACGTACGAGAGGGGACTTGAAGCTCATGCGGAATTTTGTGATGCTCTGGTCTGTCATATTTTCCAGGAGAAATTTGCTCACAACCCAGGACTGTGGATCAGGCGTCTTGGCGCGGCCCTTCTGCAAGGCTTGGTCGACTCGCCGGAGACTGCAATCGGACACCAGGTTCCGATTTTCATAAAAATAGGTCTTGGTATTCCCCTCCAGCAGGAAGGCACGTTCGTACGTATAGAAGGCGACACCGACATGGATTGGAGTTGGCTTGAGCCAGGACACGACCAAAGGAACGAGAAACATGACCAACGCGACTAAAAAACTAACGATGACAACCTTGTTGAGGCGACTTTGCCGCTTAAACCACCTCCACCATTCCTTCAGAAGATTCATGCCCGTTTGCCCATAGAGAATTTCGGCCGAGCGTTTTGCCAATCGCCGCAGGCCATTCCCGTTGGCGTCATTGATGGCTGGCAGGGCAGCGCAAAGTCAAGCAATGATCATCGGCACTGTGAACCGTCGCCCGTCCAGCTTTTCTCGCCAGTCTCGCTCTTCCCGCTTGTCGCGCGCCACTTCGTGGCAGACCTTCATGAACAATGCGAGCTAGCATGGGCCGGGAATAAATTGACGAGTGGTGGAGCCCGGTGCTAGAATCCCCAGCGATTACAACCTGCTAGTTCGGTGGCCGGACTGCTGCCGTTATCAATACAGATCGAAAAGAAGGAGAGAGGAATGGCCGTTCCGATTTCCCAAATGGCTACTGTTACGAAGTACGTGCTCACCCAGAAGCTGAACCGGGTGAAGCGGTATCCGCTCGTGCTGATGTTGGAGCCCCTATTCCGATGCAATCTTGCCTGCGCCGGCTGCGGAAAGATTCAATACCCGGATCATGTGCTGGATAAGCGGCTCACGGTCGAACAGTGCTTGGCCGCGGCGATGGAATGCGGCGCCCCGATCGTCAGCATTCCCGGCGGGGAACCGATGATCCATCCCGAAATGCCGGCGATTGTCCGAGGGCTGGTTGAGCAGGAGCGGTATATCTATCTCTGCACCAATGCGATTTTGATGGAGCGAAAGCTCGACGAGTATCAGCCTTCGAAGTTTCTTACGTTTAGCGTCCATATGGACGGCCTGAAAGACGAGCACGACTTGGCGGTCTGCCGCGACGGTGTCTATGACGTGGCGGTGAAGGCGATCAAGGCGGCGCTGAAGCGGGGGCACAGGGTCACGACCAATACAACCCTCTTCGATGACGCCAATCCTGAGCGCGTGCGGAAATTCTTCGATGCGATGATGGAACTCGGCGTCGAGGGCATGATGATTTCTCCCGGGTACAGCTATCAAAAGGCGCCGGACCAGCAGCATTTTCTGAGGCGAGAACGCACCAGGAAACTTTTTTCCCGTATTTTGGGAAATCCGAAAAAGACATGGCAGTTCAATCAGTCGCCGCTGTTCTTAGATTTCTTGATGGGGCGTCGGGAGTACGAATGCACTCCTTGGGGGAATCCGACCTATAACGTGTTTGGCTGGCAGAAGCCCTGCTATTTGCTCCAAGAAGGCTATGCGAAGACGTTCCGTGAACTGATGGAGAGCACGGAGTGGGATCACTACGGAACGGGGCGGAATGAGAAATGCGCCGATTGTATGGTCCATTGCGGTTATGAGCCCTCTGCCGTCGAAGATACGTTCGGCACCCTGTCCGGGTTCGGCCGGACGGTCAAGTTGACGATGCTTCCGACCTCGCGATGATAGATTGGGTGAATCGCCGGTGGTCGGTCATAAGGAGCTTCCCGACGCATTTCTTGTCGTCCGGTTTACCCCTTACCCCTTACCCCTCACCGTTTTCCCATGACTGACACCAAGAATCATAGTGCTGCCGGAGTAGCTGGATCGCCCGAAGGCCGTATCTTTCAGCCGGCTTCGTTTGCGGAGCTTGCCGAAGCGGTAGAGCTGGCGTTCGATTATCGCGGCGATGTGACGGTGTCGTTGAAATCCGGCGAATCTCTCAGCGGATATCTCTTCAATCGACAGGTCAACGGTTCCGACTCCTATCTTGAGGTGTTTCCTTCCGACAGTTCTCCTGCGCGGCGTATTCGCTACGACCACATTGCCGCAATCGCCTTTACCGGAGAGGACACGGCCACGGGTAAGTCCTGGGAGACCTGGATTGCCAAGAAAGATTCGGAGCGGCAAGCTGAAGTGAAACGTATCGCAGCCGAGGCGAAGACACGAGGAATCCTGTAAGTTCCCCACCGTCCTATCGCATCGCATTTCCTCTCTTTGCATGCACAGACGCGTTGAGTCGATCTCCCCCAAGTCCTTGATATTGGCTTAGCTCTCCCCCCCTTGCTCGGTAGTCAGTTCGTTGACTAAGGAGCAGGGGCTATGTTAAAAATTGCAGCCCTAAATTGACTATGACTATTGGTGATCATTCGGTTCCGTTGTGTGAGGCGGACGCCGGCGCTCGGCGACGGAAAGAGATGTCAGTCGGGAGCATGTGAGGCGCAGACAGATCGCACAGAGTCAGTCACGATGGCGTGAATGGGTTCTCGCCATCGCTATGGTGGGTGGTCTCCCCTCAGTTGTGTTTGCGACGCATGAAGCCGACCACCGGTTTACGGTGGAGGGGTTTGTCTGCGGAGCGGATGGGAAAAGCGGCGAGAATGTAGACGTGCTCGTCAAGGATACAAAAATCTCCTACGGGCAGATCGTCAAAACCGATGCACAGGGGTACTACAAGGCGGCCTTTCATCTTCATAACGATAATCTTGGTGATCCGCTGCTGATTGAAGCCAACGGGCAGCAGCAACAACAAAAAGTCTCGTTCGACCCGAAGGACCTGGAAGCTGAGCGAGTCATTCAGGTCAATTTCGGAACCGGCTGTATACAGGATCGGAACAGTGTTCCGATGTGGGTGTATCTAGGGGCCGGGGGTGTGGCGGCGGCAGTCGGTGGGTTCATCGGGTTCAAACTGATTCGTTCGTGGCGGAAACAGGAACAGAAGCGAGGGAAGTCTCAGGGCAAGCGTAAGAAGTAATCCAAGCGGTCCGTGGGGCTGATGTGTACCTCGCTGGATCGGTGAATCGAAATGGCGGGGGAGTGCGCGTGGCTTCACAGTATTCGCTTAGTAGCAACGCTTTTACGGGGGTGGTGATCGCTTCTGTGAGAGCGTTTTTTTTCGCCTGTACTCACAAGTATTCATAAAGATTTGTGGTGAAATAACCGAAACGGTGAGAGAGATAGTGCCAGTGGTGTATCGGCAGTTGCTGTAGAAGCTTTCGTGAACGATGCAGGCCAACGTGAGAGTAATACTCGTTGACTCGTTGATGTGACCGGGGAAAAAGGAGTGCGTGAAGGTTATGAGGCAGATGAAAGTTTCGCAGCTTGCGGTGGTGTTGGGAATGGGGCTATTCATGGCGGCATGTGGAGGCGAAGGGGGAGGGGAAGGGCCGGTTGTTCCACCGCCTCCGGCTCCTGCCGAGTGGGCCGATAAACATATGCCGGCGGGTTGGTGGACCGATGCAGTCAAACTGGAAGAAGGGCGGAAGCTCTACGCCGGCGAAACGAATCCCGATGTGAACTGTGCCAGTTGCCATGGGAAGGACGGCAAGCCGGCCAAGGCGGGCGCTCGCGATTTCCGTGTGAGCGAGCGGATGAAGCTCTACTCCGATTCTGTGTGGGCCTGGCGGATTGCCGACGGGGTTCCCAATACGAAGATGAAGGGGTGGAAGAGCAAGTTGTCGGACGAAGATGTCTGGAAGCTGGTGTTGTATGAGCGGAGTTTCGCAATGGCAGGAACGGGATGGGACGCCGAAAAGAAGACCTGGGTCGATACGGCGAGCGTCTCGACTGCTCCGGCTGCTGTTCCGGCTCCAGCCTCAGCTCCCGCTGCCCCGGAGCCGGCAGGCAAATAAACGGATCTCATACGTCCCGCAAGGCACGCGAGATTTGCGAGAAAATCTGGACTGGTGAGACAGTCTGAAGATTAAAGTGTTTGGAACTTAGGATTGCGCCTGTTCCGCGCCTTGAGCCGGTCTCGCGCATGTTTCATGCGTTAGACCGGCGGGTTGGCGATAGCGGAAGAATTACTCATAAGTCAAACGGGCGAATGAAGAGGGGCGGCGAATTATTATGAAAGCGTGGCAGCGCAGTCTTGTGGCGGCCTGTGCGCTTCTGCTGTTGTTCGGAGGAACGGCGTACGCCCAAGTGTCCGGTACGACCCCGGTAGAGTTTCCCTATACGGGGAATCGAACTGCGGTCTGGATCGTCGCTCAGCTGCATACGCTGTTCGGGGCATTCATTCTCGGCGCCCCGATCTTTGTCGTGATTTCAGAATGGCTGGGATATCGGAAGCAAGATCTCCGGTACGAGCGGTTGGCCAAGGAAGTGACCAAGGTGACGGTCATCCTCTTCAGCATGACCGCCCTCACCGGTGGCCTGTTTATTTTCGTGCTGCTCGCGGCGTACCCGCAGTTTACCGCCTGGTTCATCAATCAGTTCCATCTCGTGTTCACGGTGATCTACCCGTTGTTGTTCATCAGCGGGACGGTCGTGCTGTACATGTATTCCTACACATGGGACATCTGGAAGGGTGAAAAGAAGGGGCGGCATATCGCTCTCGGTGTGCTCTTGATTTTAATCGGCATGGTCACATTATTTGTGATCAATGGCCCGACATCGTTCATGAATACTCCGGTGAAGGCTGAAGGGGTCTCGCCACAAGATGCCCTCGCAGGTGCGACCTTGTGGGACAAGATTGCCAACCAGACCTGGATGCCGCTCAATCTCCACCGGATCGACGGTAACGTGGCGTTCGGAGGATTTATGACGGGCCTGATCGCCGCCTATATGTTTATGGGGGCGAAAACCCAAGAAGAACGGGCCTACTACGATTGGATGGGGTTTGCCGGTAATCTGATCGCCGTGGGTGCGACGCTGTTCCAGCCCTTCACCGGATTACTGTTGGCGTACGAGATGTGCGATTTCGATTTTTCGTTCTGCCCGTACATGATGGCCGACCAGCTTTCGATGTTTTTCGAAATGCAGGGAGCGATGATCGGACTCATGTTCCTGGCCATTAACTATTACGTCTGGCTCAGTCTGAAACGTATTGAGGGGGCCGAAAAGATCCGGATGACGATCCTGGTTCCCATCGTGATGGTGGCGTTCCCATTTGTCATGATGGTGGTGATGAATTACTACTGGATTCCCGACCCGATGTCGTTGGCGTTCCTTCTTCCGTTGATCTTTGCCCCTTTTGTTTTCGGCCGATTCATCCCGGTGACTGTGTCTGCGCGGACCGTCATGAAAATCGGCTTCTTGATGGTCATCGTGGGCGATGCGATCTGGCTCACCCCCCACGGATTCGCGGCCACTGGCGCCAAGATGTTGCCTGAGTTGGAGTTGCCGGAGGCTTGGAACTTCCTGGCGGGGATGCCGGGTAAACTTTCCGCGATTTTCACGTTAGTGGTCATCACGGTCTTCAACTATGTCGTGTATAACCGGGCCATCAGGCAGGGGACCATCGTGTGGGGAAAGATCGATTTTGCCTCCCAGTTCGTGTTGATCTTCCTGGCCTTCACCTCAATCTGGACGATGGGTTTGATGGGCGCTGTCCGCTCGCTGGTGCGGAAGTACTTCCACACCTACGGTTTGGTGCCGGACTTCACCGCGGAGTCCTTCACGCCGACGCTGTCGTATTCCGCTTGGTGGATTACGGGGATTACCGTCATCTTTTTCACGGTGGTGAGTTTCGCCGTTATCCTAACCCTTCGGCCTTCGGCCTCGAAGAGTCAGGTACCGGAGGGCAGTCCTGTTCCCGCCAGGGCCAAGTAACCGAGAGTCTGCATGTGGAATGTAATTAAGAAGCTGTTGATCGGTCTGGTAGTGGGCATCGCGCTTGTCGGGATTTCGAGAGCGCTCGCGTTTCCATTTGTTTTCCAGATGATGTTCTTCTGTCAGGCGCTATTCGGGGCTGCCGTTTTTATGCTGCTGGACGCGCCGTCGGTCAGAACCATGAGCGGTGCGAAGTCCGTGATCGCCATCGTGGTGTTCTACGTTGTGCTGTGCACGGTATTCGTGTCCGGCGCCTCGATGTGGCCGCAGTTCGATCCGGAAGATGAAAAGGGCAAGATTGCCAAGATATTAAAGCCCAAACTGGCCGCGACTGAACAGGGAAAGGCTGAGGAGCTGATTGCACGGGTGAAAGCGCTCGATGAACAGGTGAAAGCCTTAGAGGTGCGGCTCATGTCGGTGGGCGGAGGTCGGGCGGTGAAAGAGTCCCCGGTCGCCGAGTCCCCGGTCGCCGAGTCCCCGGTCGCGCCCAAGGCGGTAGCCGGAGACATTATGAGGCTGGGTGAAGATCAGTGGCAACTGCAAGAATGTTACAACTGCCATAAGTTAAAGGGTGAAGGTGGAAAGAAGCGCGGTCCGGAGCTGGACAACATCGGCTCGTATCTCACGGTCGATGAAATCAAGCAAAAAATTATGGACCCTAAGAGTATTATGGCCGAAGGATTTGAAAAGGAATGGGAGAAGGGCAAGATGCCTGACAAGTTTAAGGACGTCATGGAGCCCAACGACATCACCGCCCTTGCCACTTGGCTCAGTACATTCAAGAATACGTCTGTGAACACACCGAAGCCGATCAAGAAGAAATAGCATGCAGCCTCAACTGAAGTCGAAAGTCCGCTGTCTGGACCGAGAAGTCGGGGAGGTGTCCAAGATCATCATGGACCCCCTCTCCCATGAGGTCAGCCATCTTGTCGTGTCGATGAACGGCACGGGCGAACGGCAGGTGCCTATGGGAGCGGTACAGGTTGTGACGGACGATCTGGTGCAACTGCGGTCGTCCTCGTCGGAAGTCCTGAGCATGGAGCCCTTTAAGCGTGAGGACTATGTCACGCTTCATGAAGTCGAAATCCCGGGCCTTGAAAGACATATTCACGTCACGCCGGGAGAAGTTCTGGTGCCGTTCCCTGAGTTGGAACGGAACGTCAAGCGGCGGGCGTTTTTTGCGAATCTGACCTATGTGACGGGGCTGTTTATCGGATTGCCGCTGGTCTACCCCGTGATGAAGTTCTTGATGAAGCCGATGTATGCGCCGCTCGACAACGGATGGTTGAAGATCGGCAACATCGGGAAGATCAAGACGGAGGATGCCGGGATTCAGTTCCAGTACAAGCGCAAGATCAAAGAGGCCTATATGCCTGAAGCGGATATTGAGAAGAACGTGTGGCTTGTCAAGGCGACTCCAGCGGTGCTGGAAAAAGTGTATCAGGGGAAGGATATGGAATTCCTGGATGCTTCAGGGAAAGCCATCTGGACCAATAAGAAGGACATGCCCTATCTCGCATTCTCCGGGAAATGCCCCCACCTCGGTTGCGCATATAAATGGCGGAAACACAAGGTACTCGGGCAGGTGTTTCTCTGCCCCTGCCATTTAAGTATCTATGATGCGTCCGGCAAGGTGCTGGACGGCCCCGCCCCACGTCCTCTCGACATGCTGCCGATTCAGGTGACTGCGGGTGGCGAGGTGCAAATTATCGATATGGAATTCAAAGCCGGGACGAAGTCCCAAACGCGGATTGTGTAAATGAGCGACATTCCTTCTACCGGCGCGCAGCCAACGGTCGTCGAAAAGGTCTTCACCTTTGTCGATGAACGGGTCGGGCTGAAGCTGCTTGCTGCCAAGATGCTCAACGAGTCGGTCCCAGGCGGCTCTCGCTGGGCCTACGTCTTCGGGTCCATTCTATTATTTATCTTTATCATGCAGGCGATCACAGGCGTGCTGCTGATGTTCTACTATGTCCCCACCGCCGACCATGCCTACGCCAGTACCCAGTACATTCTTCACGACGTCGACTACGGCTGGTTCCTGCTGAGCTACCATTTCTGGGGCTCCACCGCCATGGTGGTCTGTGTCTTCGCGCATATGTCCCAAGTCTTTCTCTGGGGTGCGTATAAGAAACCACGTGAACTCATCTGGCTGGTTGGGTTGGCGCTCTTCGCCCTCGTAATGGGATTCGGCTTTACAGGTTATTTGCTTCCGTGGGACCAACGCGCCTATTGGGCTACGACAGTCGGCGTCGAGATTGTGGATAAGATGCCGGTCTTGGGCGATTTCTTGGCGCGCTTTCTCAAGGGAGGTCCGACTCCCGGGCAGATGACCTTGAGCCGGTTCTTCGTCATTCACGTCATGGTGCTCCCAGCTGCCCTGATTGCGTTGGCCGGGTTGCACCTCTTTCTCTTTCGATGTGCGGGACCAGCTGGCCCATTCAGGGGTGCGCCGGCAGAGCTGAAGGCGAAGACCGACTATTTTTTCCCGCGACAGATTTGGAAGGATGTGGTCGGGATGGCGGTAATGTTTGCCTGTATCAGCGCGATGGCCTTCTGGGAACCGGTGGTCTTGTTGGAAGAGGCAACCCCTGACCCGGGCGATTATCACCCGGAGCCGGAATGGTACTTCTTGTTCATCTTTCAGCATCTGCGTCTCAAGATGTTTTCCGGCGAGCTCGGACAGTTCCTCGGTTCGATGGGGTTGCCAGGCCTCCTTGGATTGATGCTGGTGCTATTGCCCTTCTTCGACCGCAATCCGGAGCGGAATATTTTCAAGCGCCCTTTTGCTCTGATCGGATGGGTCATGCTCACAGCGTCGATCCTGTTGTTTACGGTGTCGGCGATTATCAATCGAGATTTTTTGGACTAGTGTGAACGAACATATCTCTCCCACAAAGCTGGGGTTTGGAATACTCTGGCCCGCCTTCTGGACCGGCTTGCCGTTCAAGCTTGCGTTTGCCGTCTTGTTCCTGGCGTTCGGGATCATACATTTTGAAAACAGAATCGCGCTCGCCTTCTTGATGCTCCTGGCGAGTCCGGTCACGGTGTTTGCGGTTCCAACAGTGACCTTGGCCTTGGGTTCGAACATCGGTGAAGGCCCCGGCATTGCGTTGCTGTTCTTGCTGGCAATTCCCATCGACATCTGGTCGCTCGGGATCGTGGGACGAACGTTTTTCCTCGAACGGTTGCGGCGTGAACCGCCGGGTGGGCTGAGTCTGACGCTCTGGTGGAAGTGTGCGTTGGTCGGGGCCATCTATGTGCCGATCCTCTGGATCGCCCAGGGCACGATCACTGAAGCTGCGATAGCCGGCGCCTACTCGATACTTGAGGCGGATCTTCTGCGGGGAATTCCTGTGGCGGAGGGGATTAGTATTAAGCTGACTCTCTGGAGCACAGTCGCCACAGTGGCGCTGCTGGTGTTGTTCGTCATCGGTTTCTCGCTTGTGGGACGCATGATCCGCAGTACGGTGCAGTCGGCAGGTCATGCTCCGGAAAATTATCAAGGCCTGATTGTCCGTTGGGATCTGATGCGAGTCCCGTTGGATCAAGGATGGATGCTGACGGCATTGTCCGGCGCGGCGGTGGTATTGTCGGTCCTATTCTGGTTTTCTCTTCCGGTATTTACCCCCCATCCACACGATTGTTGCACGAAGCCTGAGGTGATGGCCGAGCCTCCCTTCAAACCCCTTGAGATTCTGAATGAAAACGAAAAAATGATCGCGCATCTTGCGGCGCAGGTGGAATTGCTGGTAGAACAGCGGGCGAAATCTGAACTGGAAAAAGAGCAGAGCAAGGGAAAAGGCAAGGAAGGCACAGAAACAGTGGAAGCGCCGGACACAACAAAACCGGCTGCGCCTACCGCCGTGAACAAGTAACATGGGAGATGATGAGGTGAGGGCAATGCGATATCAGGCTGGATGGATTCAGAGGCTTCTCCGTAGCGGGAGCGAGCACGGGGGAACGCTCTTGGGGCTCGTGATAGCAGCAGGCCTTCTCAGCCTTCCCGCGTTGGTGTTCGGGGCAGACGTCGCACCGGCCGCCCCGACCGAATATCGCGACATTCCCTACGTCGGTAGCCGCAACGTCATCTGGGTTGTGGCGCAGCTCCATTTGCTACTTGCGGGATTTGTGCTTGGTGTGCCGATGTTCGCCTGGGTATGCGAAGTCGTGGCTTGGAGGGGTGGTGAAAAGCGCTATGACAAACTCGCCAAGGAATTCACCAAACTCCTGACATCCGCTTATTCCACAACCGCGCTTTTCGGCGGCATCTTATTATTCCTGCTGATCGCATTTTATCCCAAGCTGATGAACTATCTGACCGATATTTTCTTCCCGTCGTTTATTGTCTATTGCATTCTTTTCCTGATCGAGACCGCGACGCTGTACCTCTATTGGTATGGCTGGGACACAATGCAGTACGGCGGCAAGAAGACCTTTCATATTTTTCTCGGTCTCATGCTCAATGTCTTTGCGTTTTTTATCATGATCATACCGAACTCCTGGGCCACGTTCCAGGCCAGTCCTGTCGTGATTGCGGAGGGGACGGATATGGCGCGGGCCTGGGCCGCGACATGGAATCCGACCTGGTGGCCGGTCAACATTCACCGGATCATCGCCAACGTCGTGCTTGGCGGCTATATCTGCGGCGCCTACGCAGGGATTCGCTATCTGTCCGCTAAAACCCCGGAAGAAAAAGATCACTACGACTGGATGGGCTACGTCGGGAATTTCATCGGCGTCTTCGGTCTGTTGGCGCTCCCGTTTGCCGGCTACTGGCTCATGCGGGAAATTTACCAGTATAACCAGCAGATGGGTATCACGCTGATGGGAGGCTTCCTCTCGTGGCTGTTCATTCTGCAAGCGATGCTCATCGGGGTGCTCTTTCTCGGGTCGAACTATTATTTCTGGCTGGGGATCACCTATCGCATCCCCGGGTCTGCGTTGAAGTATCGGAAGCCGATGTTGGCAATGTTGGTGGTTCTTCTATTGTGCCTGGCTGTCTGGATGACCCCCCATTCGCTCGTGGCGAGTTTGGAAGAGGCGGCAAAGATGGGAGGGAGCCACCATCCGCTGCTGGGGGTTCTCGGCGTCATGTCGGCAAAAATGACCGTGTCCAACTTGATGATTCTTGTGACGTTCATGAGCTTCATCATGTATTGGCGGGCAGGCAAGCAGGATACAGCCGGCTGGGCGAAGATCGCCAAAGCGATCATGGGCGCCATCCTTGTCCTTGCGAGCATCGCAGTAATCATCCTTGGCGTGTGGGGGTATTTCGTCCCCGCGATCATTCGCATCAATTATTTCTCGACGTCCCAGGTGTTGATCGTGATCGGGGTCATGTTGACCATCACGCCGCTGACGGCCTTGCTGCTCAAGAGCGCCAAGACCACGACGGAAATGGTCTGGGGCAAGATGCCTCCCCGTGCCGGCTACTCCCTGGTCCTCAACGCCATCATGGTCATCCTCCTGATGACCTTGATGGGGTATGCACGGTCGTCCTCTCGCGTCCATTGGCATGTGTATGGTGTGGTTCGCGATACGTCGCAATACGCGTTTTCACCGGCACTCGGCTATGCATCCGGGATCATGGCCTTGTGCACGTTCTTTTTCTGTATGATTGTCGCGTTTATTTTCTGGGTGGCCACGATGGGTGATAAGGCAAAAGCTGTTACCGCTTCGCCGAGTAAGGGGGAGTTGCCCCATGGCATGCCGGCGATGGCAGGCGCATCGAGTGCGCTCGACGCTCCAAAGGCGCCTAAGTTCTGAGCTTTGAATTTTGAGTTCTGAGTTATGAGTTTTGAGTTGAACTCAGGACTCAGCACTTCTAACTACCCAAAGGGGATATATGAGCGAAGTAGTCAGACTGCAATTGATTTGTCTTTCGGTGGTAGGGAGCGGGATCCTCATCCTCCTCTTTATTAAATCCGTGTTCCCGCGAGTCATCGGATTCGTCGCGATTGTCCTTGGGCTCTTCATGCTCACGTCGTTGTCGATTCCGCAGATGGCGTCGTTACCGCCGGTTGAGGAGAAGTTCGATATTGCCACGGTCAAAACGCCGACTGATCTGGCGGCGATTGGGCAGAAGATTTTCTTTAGTAAGGGCCAATGTGCGCTGTGCCACACGATCGGCCCCAGCGAGTCGGCCCGTTGCCCGGACCTGAAGGGAATCGGGGCGAAACTGAGCCGTGAGTTTCTCTATGAAAGCTTGACGCAGCCGCAGGCCTATATCTATAAGGACTATCGCCATGAAGGCTTGCCGAAGATGTATCCAGCCGACATGCCCGCCATCAATAAGAACCCGATCGGGCTGTCCAGGAACGAAATTCTTTCGGTCATCGCATTCCTGCAGCAGATGAGCGGCGAACCGATTTCTATCAATCCATCTGAACTGGACGTGCCGGGACAGGCGCCTGCCGCTCCGGTGAAGGCAGCTCAGTCCGGCCCAGTGGCCGTGGCGCAAGCGCACTGAGGAGGAACGTATGGGGCCGTTGATCAAGCTGATCTTGTTGAATGTCATCACCTATTTGATTTTGAAATTTGTGGTACCCAATATCCCTGGTTCGGCGCCGCTCCCGGCCAGCTTGGTGTTTCTGTACCTATTGCTGACGACGGCGGGGTTTCTCATCCTTGCCACAGTGAGCGCGGAGTCCAAAGAAGAATTTTGGGGACCGATTCAACGCTTCTTGACGGGAGAGAGTATCGGCGGGATGCAAGCATTGCGTTATCTTGTCTTGATTTTGTTTCCGTTGCTGGTCGGCTGGCAAACCTATAACAGCACGGCGGTCAGCGATGCGCCTCCTGGAGAAAACAGGACTATTCATCCGGCCCCGCCAGGCGAATATGCCGGTTTGTCGAATCCGGTTCCAAAGACTCCGGACACGATTCAGCAGGGGAAGGGATTCTATGCGGCATTCTGTTCACCTTGCCATGGAGGAAACTTTGACGGCAAGGGGTCGGCAGCCAGGGGATTTAATCCTCCCCCGGCCAACTTCGCCGACCCGACGACGATTGCGATGCTCCAGGAAAGCTATCTCTTCTGGCGCATTAAAAAAGGCGGTGTCGGTCTCCCAATCGAAGGAATGCCATGGAAATCTGCAATGCCACGCTGGGAGCTTGAACTTCCAGACGAATGGATCTGGAAAATCATCATGGGCGAGTACGATGGAGCGCATCAATCGCCTCGGACCTGGGAATAGGGGAGCAGAGGATGGGATGGAGCCTGTCTGATCTCCTGTGCTCGCGCAACGCGCGCCTTGGAAGGCCCGTCGTTGGACGCGCGCAGTGGGAGATCAGATGCAGCCACCGCATCCGTGAAGAGATATCGAGGAAGGCAAAGAGCCACGCCTCTGATGAAGTAGAGTAGGAGAGAGAGGACGGAACTTATGATACGCGGACTCAGTCGATTCGTTCCGAATGTCGTCGTCGGTATATGTCTTGCCCTGGCATGCCTGCCTGTGCAGCCAGCCACAGCCGAGGAAAAGCCCAAGGCCGCCGCTCCTGCAGAAACTCAGGCAAGTTCGTCGATCAGCGCCCCTCTCGTGAAGGGTACGCTGCCGTCCGATGACCCGACTGCGGCAGTGTGGAGCAGCGCGCCCATGGCAACATTCCCGATGTCGCCTCAAGTTCATTGGCCGACCCGCAATCTGGAAGCAACAGTCAAAGATATGATTGTGCGTGGTTTGCACGATGGGACCAACGTGGCGATTCTCTTGGAGTACGCCGATCCGACGGAAGATCCGGACGATGCAGCTGCGGTTCAGTTCATGGTGGGCGATAAGAAAGCCCACTTCGCGCATGGCCAGCCGATGGCGCAGGTCGAAGGCGGCCCGGTCAATATTTGGTATTGGAAGAACAAGGACGGCAAAGGCGTCGACATGAACGCCAAGGGTTTCGGTACGCTAAAAATCCAGGACCACCAAGATGTGAAGGCCAAGGGGGCCTATGCCAACGGCAGATGGAAAGTGGTTTTTTCGCGGCCGCTCGACACCGGGCATCCTGAAGAAGATACGCAGATCACGACAGCCGGCTTCATCAATATCGGCTTCGCTGCCTGGGACGGCAAGAAAGATCCAAGCAGCGGCGAGCTGAAGGAGAAGGGCTCCCAAAAGGCCGTCTCCTCCTGGTGGTATTTCCGCGCAGAGGCGCCACCGGATTATACCGGTTATTACTATGCGGCCATTGCCGTGGGCCTGGCTCTCGGATTTCAGTTCGTTCTGATCCGTAAGCTAAAGAAAGGGCAATCAGCATGAAGGCGGCTCGGTTATATGCAATGGGGATAGTGGGGGCAGTGGCCGGGATTGGTGCTTTGATTGCCGTGGCAGGCTGTGCCAATGAGCAAGGGCAGAAGGGGCATGAACTCTACGCCCACTATTGCTCGCACTGTCACGGTGCGAGCGGAAAGCAGAACGAAGGATTCAATTGGTCCTCAATGCCCGATCCGAAGCCCAAAGATCTCACGAATAAGTCAGAGATGAGCACGTTTAAAGACGAAGACATCTTCAATACGATTTCACGCGACATGAAGGACACGAGTGAAGAAGGCGGAGATGCGATCGGTGACGACGACTTTGCCGTACCGACCATGCCGACCTTCAAGTACACCCTATCGGAAGAAGAGATTTGGGCCATTGTCGGGTATGTCCGCGGTCTTCATGGCGGAAAGATGGAGTTTAAAGTCGAAGAACGGAAGAAACAGCTGACGGCGGCGCTACAGACAGCCCAAACCAACTTAGAGCAGAGCACGAAGGCCTATGAGGCGGCTGAAAAACAAGCCAGCGAAGAAGCAGAGAAGAAGAGTGAAGCGCTCAAGAAGGACGTCGAGCCAGACGAATCTTCCTATGCGAATGAGTTGGCGGCCATGGTCAAGGCGAAAAAAGAACTCGATGTCGCGCAGGCTGCCATGACGAATCTGGTGACGAGACCAGGAAAAGGCACAAGCGTTCCCAGGCCGGATCTTACGATGAAGCCAGACCAGCTTGCGAAGACGGTGGCGTATGGCCAACGGCTCTATGAGAACAAGTATGGCTGCAATGGTTGCCATAGTATCGGCCCGGATGGCGGTAAGGTCGGGCCGGCGCTCGATCGGGCGGGATTCAGATTGAATGGGACCTGGGTCTATCGGTGGTTGATAAACCCGCAGGCGATGAATGCAGAAACGAGAATGCCGGCGTTGGGGCTCAGCGATGCCGATGCCAAGGCCGTCACAATATACCTGACCACCTTGAAATCGATGACGACCGAGGAAGATATCCAGAAGGCTGCAGCAGCAGCGGCAGCGGAAAAAGCTGAGGCAGAAAAGGCTGCGGCCAAGGCCAAGGAAGAGAAGACGAAGAAGTAGACGGAGCAGGTATGAGCAAGCTCGGTCTCAGTCTATTGGTCTGTCTGGTCTGTCTGGTTCATCTGGTTAGTTCCGTTCAACCAAACAGACGAGACAGACCGAATAGACCAGATAGACTGTTTCGGCATCCTGCGGTCACAGCAGAAATCCTGCGATCATTCCAACAAAGACGGCGGTTCCTACCCACACATGTTGCCGAAACATGTGGAAGGCTGCGGGAGTCGTCACGGTTTGTCTGAGCTGTAGGGCTTGCCTCAGGCACCACGCTCCAGTGGCCGCGAGCGCGGCATAGTAGATCCAGCCGATACCGGCGAACCAGCCCGCGAGCCCCAGCAACAACAGCATTGCGCAGAAGACCGTACCGACGGCGATCCAGGCTGACGAGCCGAACAATAACGCCGAGGATTTCACGCCGATCCGGCGATCGTCTTCCCGATCTTGAAGCGCGTAGATCGTATCGTATCCAATCGCCCAGCAGACTGTCGCAGCGAATAGGCACCAGGCCGGCGCTTCGATCGCTCCCCGCGAGGCGGTCCAGGCCATGATGGTACCCCATCCGAAGGCGATACCCAACATGGCTTGAGGGATGTGGATGACGCGTTTTGCCAGGGGGTAGAGGGCGGCCAAGAGGACGGCGATCGGGCTCAGCAGAATCGTCAGTGGGTCAAGGAACAGCACAAGCATTCCCGCAAGGAACAGAAGGAGACCGGCGACCAGCACGGCATGTGTGACACTGAGTTCACCCGATGCAAGTGGCCGCATCTTGGTACGCGCCACATGCCGGTCGAAGGATCGATCTGCAAGGTCGTTCATCACGACCCCTGCGCTGCGCATCACAAAGGACCCTGCGGCAAAAATTGCGAACAAACGAAGCGGAGGCATGCCGCGCGCGGCCAAAACCAAAGACCAGAGAGTCGGGAGCAGGAGCAGCCAGGTCCCAGTCTGGTTTTGGAGGCGAATGAGCCGGCTGACGGCGGACCAGGAGAGTCGAGGTGATGATGGCGCTCCCGGCGCCGGTGAAACTGCGTCGCTCATGCGGGTGAACTTAGCCGAGGGGTACGGGGCTGTCAACCGCGCGGCGCGGCGCGTGAAGCGCGCGCTGGTTTCTCTAGTTTATTTGGTTTGTCTGGTTTGTTTGGTTGAACTCGTCTAACCAGATGAACCAGACAAACCAAATAGACCAGACAAACCAGGCCCCTGTCTCGTACGACTAGGCCGCTGGGTTGTGCTCGTGTAATGATTTTCTGTATAAGAATGATTGTGCAGGTTATTGATCAAGCGTGTCCCTCCGTCCTGTTTCGTGCAGCCTCAGTGGTTGTCGTGGGGTTGTGTGTTGCGACGTTGACGAGCTGTTCGCTCTTCTCGAGTCGAGATGCCCAGACCATCGGATACTATCTCCCCCTGACCGTCCAGCTCCGGTCTGACCCCAGTATTGCCGCGGCGCAGCTCACCTATCAGGATGCCTGCGGCCAGAGCCAATCTTTACCGATCAGCGTTCCATTACAAGAAACGCTCAAGCGGAAGACAGGGCGAGTTTTTAAACAGGTTCTGACGGATGAGGCGAGATCCTCGTCTCCGTCGGATGGCTATGTTGATGCGGCGCTGGGTCCGGCCCGTATTGATTTGGTTGTTCCCAGAAAGGCCAACAAGAGCTATCCAGCCACGGTCAGCGTGGGCTTGGACTTTGCCTACACGGCTGCGGATGGGAAGGTTCTCTATAGCAAGAAAATTCAAAGCATTGGCCGTGGATCGGTCGATGTCACCGACGCATCCTGTGAGGTGAAGGGGCTCGATGTAATTGCCCAAGAGGCGATCGGCTTGGTAACGGAGGGGATGGCCTACCACCTCGGGACATCCAGCAAGATTACCGCTGCCGCTCAAACGCGCCAGGCCGGTGACCCCAAGGTGGCCTTGGCGATGGTCCCCCCGCCGTCGTCGGCAGTTGTGCCTGTGCCGGCTATAGTGGAGGAGCCTGCCACGGTGATATTCCGGGCAATTGTCCGTAACGAGAGCCGCGACCAGGTGCTCTACAGCGGTGAAGCCGTCGCGATTGAAATTGAAATCAAAAATGAAGGACCTGGAATTGCACGGGCTATCGAGTTGTCGATGACAGCCATGCCATCATTGATCGAGGGGATCCCCAGCCTGGTCTCCGTCGGCGATCTACAGCCTGGCGAGGTGAGACGCTTGACGTTGGACGGCAAAGTTGGCATGGTCAAAAACGCCGGGCAAGGGGAGGTGACGCTGCTCTTGCTTGCCGGATCCCCATCGGCACAGTTGCCATCCGCCAAGAAGTTTCGGGTCGCGATGAAGCCTGACTCTACGACGAAAATTATGCCGCTGTCTGCCGATGTCGACCAGCTGCCGAAGCGAACCAGCATACTCAAGCAGCCGAAGGCCGTAGGCATTGTCATCGGCGTAGAGCGATTTCGGGAGAGCGGTATTCCAGGGGTTAAGTATGCTGCACGAGATGCGGCGGTCATGGCCAAGTACCTCAAATCGATCGGAGGAATTCCTGCCGAGCGTGTGCGCACCTTCGTCGATACCCATGCCATGAAGAGCGACCTGGTTGAGGCGTTGGAAGAATGGTTGCCAGGGCAGGTGGACCGCACCACCGTGGTCTATGTCTCGGTCACGGGCCGGGGAGTGGTTGAGGCCACCACCGGTGCTGTGTCGATCATGTTGTTCGACGGTATGGCTACGTCAGGCGAGCGGCTCTTCTCGCTTCGTCGGCTGCATGAATCCTTGGCAAAGTTGCCGATTCAGGCGGCCATCGTCATGCTTGATCTCTCGCTCGAACGGGCACCGGGCAAAGGAGCAGGAGGCATGACGGCCCCTCGGTGGGAACAGGAGGGCAGCGTGGAAGAAAAGATCATGTGGATGGTCGGCAACAAGGCAGTCCGGGAGTCCTATAGTTATGAGCAGGGCCGGCACGGGTTGTTTGCCTATCAATTGCTTAAAGGCCTGGGCGGTGCCGCAGACCTCAATAAGGACGGCACCATCCTTGCCGGCGAACTGTGCACCTATACAAAGTGGCAGGTCATCAAGGTGGCCCACGAGCAGTACGGCAGCGAGCAGGCGGCCCTCTGTCTCCCCAGGCCTGGCCAGGGGGCCTCAGTCAGGTTGCAGCCGGTTGCCCAGTTCAAGTAGTAGGCCATCGACGCCGGCTCGAACTATCCCTGAGTGATCCGCGAGCCACGATGGCTGGTCAGTCAGCCGGAGCGTCGGGAGTGGAGAGCGACTCCGTTGTCTGTTGGTGAACGAGAAATCCCTTGAGGCTGAGAAAAAACCCGTGTAAGTTGAGAGCCTTCGTGCAAGGGCCGGCGTAGCTCAGTTGGTAGAGCAGCGGTTTCGTAAACCGCAGGTCGTCCGTTCAATCCGGATCGCCGGCTCCATATGCCGCATAAGTTAAGCTCCACAACACATTTGGGTGCGTATCCCTGCTGGTTGAACGGGCGACCTGGGGGGCTCGGAAGGGGGCTGGCCCCCTTGTAGGAATCGGTGAGGCAGGTTTCAGGGCCGAACCGATGACAGGTTGTTCCGTTCAATCCGGGCCGCCGGCTCCATAGATAGCTTGACCACCCCGGAGCGCTCTACGGTGCGTGACGGGGTCAATCCTTCCGGTACTCGGTTTCTGCAAGTGATTTCTCCCGCCTGTTGCCGCGTCCCATTGCATCGCGGCGATAGGTTCGTTTCGTCCAATAGACCTATACCGTGACTTTATAGAGGCCGAAGCCTCATCCTCGATTTATCAAAATGATGGCGTAAGTTTGGTTCATCCAGTATCCTCCTTAGTGAACCGACTCGATCTGCTGGTTCGAAGCCATGCCACTGAGAAGAACGAGTTTTCATCTTGTGAGTTGCGATCGAACATCAAGTTCTGTGAGGGATAGGGTTGTAAGCCTCCCTTGTAGCGGCGACGGACATTTGTGAGGGCTGCATGATTCGAGTATTGTTAGTCCAGGACAATCCAGGGGACGCAAAGCGTGCCATTGAGATGCTGCGGGAGAAGGAAAAGGGGCAGATCGAGGTGACCCATGTGGAACGTCTCAGCAGTGCCTTGCGCCGGCTCAATCAAGAGTCTTTCGACGCCATCGTTATGGATCAAACCTTAGTCGACACCCATGGTTTGGATACGTTGGATCTTATCCAGGCCGCGCTGGGCCGGTTGCCGATCGTGGTGCTCGGTGAAAAGGACAATGAAGCGGCGGATCATCAGATGATTCAACATGGAGCCCAAGAGGTTGTGATGAAGGATGGGTCGACCTCAGCGCAGCTCACTCGTGCGGTCCGGCATGCCGTTGAACGGAAAAAAGCCGAGCAGAATCTGAGCTATCTCGCGCAGCAGGATCCGCTCACCACCCTGGCAAATCGCGTGCTCTTTCGAGACCGGATGATCCATGCCGTGGCCATGGCCAAGCGTAAAAAACAAGTGGTCGGCCTTGTCCTGTGCGGACTGGACCGTTTCAAAGAGACTGTCTGGGCATGTGGGCAGGAGTTGGGGGATCTCCTGTTGAAAGAGGCTGCCGATCGCCTCAAGAAGTGTTTGCGAGAAGTCGATACGGCAGCGCGTCTCGGCGGGGATGAGTTTACCTGCCTGATGGAAGGGGTTAACAGCCGGACCGATATGGAAATAATCGGCGACAGGATTCTGAAGGCTTTCGCCCAGCCTTGGGTCATCGATAAAAAAGAGACGCCCGTCACGGTGAGCCTAGGGCTTGTCGCGTACCCGCTCGATGGCGAGGAGATCGACGGCCTATTCGCCAGTGCGAAGGCGGCGATGGAGAGTGCGAGAGAGTCGGGTGGGAATAGGTATTGTTTCCCTTCGCTTCAACCAGTATAGGCCTGTTCATCGATCGCCCTGTCACGCGCAGTTCCCGTCAGCATTATTCACCAACATTCGCTGCCAAAAAATGAAAAATAGTTGGCCGAGTGATCCGGGGGCGCTAGCATGTCCATCATGAAGCATCACCTCATGACCGGTCTTGTGCTCGCGTTGGCGGTGGTCTATCCGACTCTCTCGTGGGCGGACTTTGTCGCCCGAGTCGTTACTGTCCATGAGGGCGATCGATTGACCATTCGCCACGATGGCCGCAGCGAAATAATCTACCTTCAAGACGTCGATTGTCCTGAACTCAAGCAGCCCCATGGGAAACAGGCGAAGCACGCGGTTGCAGCCTATGTGGGCAACCGTGACGTGGTGGTTCGCTCTCTCAAGCGGGACCGGCAGGGACGGGCCACTGCCGAAATCTTCCTTCAGGACGGGCGTAACGTGGGTCATGAGTTGGTCAAAGAAGGGCTGGCGTGGGTACGACCTGATACATCCCAGGACCAGAGTCTTGACGAGGTAGAGCAGCTAGCGAGGGCCGGAGCGCAAAGGCCTGTGGTCGGAGCCTGACCCTGTACCGCCGTGGAAGTGGAAATTGCCGAAGAACACCAGCCGGAAGTATTCTAATTAGATTCTTCTCCTTCGCCCAATCCCTTCATATCTGCCGTCACCACGAATCACAACGGCTCTTGCGCCATCGTTCGCATCCCTCCTACAATAAGATTTTTGCGAGGCTGACATGGGGAGCTGGATTGACGCGGTGATATTTGAGTTTACTCGCGTGACGTTCCAGCAGTGGCTCTATACCCTTATCGGAGGCTTAGGGCTCGCGTGGCTCGCGGTGCTTGTGACGTGGTTCCGACGCAGAAAGTAACCAGCAATCGCTCCTGAGGATTTCTCTGCCAGGCGCCGTTCACCACGGCATCTTCGCCATCGAAGAATGGAAATTGACCTAACCGCCTATTGAGATCGCGTTGCCTTCGGTCGTTCGCTCGCCCAGGATCTTCTGAAACAGAAAACGGTTCAGAGTAGGGGGAAGGGTAGCCTGTTGATCTCCTATGCTCGCGAAACGCGCGGTCGCGGAAGGACCTCGCCTGGGCTAATGGCACGGCTTGGCGTGCCAGTGGGTGGGCGGGGTTGGAAAGTCGCGCGCAGTGGAAGACCAAGCAGGCCACCCTCCCTGAAGAGAGAACGAGCGAGCGTGGGGGGAGTATGAGAGGGCAGGCTAGATGATCTCCGGTGCTCGTGCAACGCGCGGTCTCAGAAGGGAAGGGGGAGCACGCGCAGTGGGACCATCCTTCTTGCTCGCAGAGCCCCCACGGATGAGGAAGCGGTGGTCGCTCGATGCGCGCAGTGAAGGGACAATCTGGCGACTCCCTTGCGGTGGAGATAGACGACCTATAGGTGTGTGGATAAGCGCAGACGGTTGCAGTAGACTTGCCTGCAGCAGATTGCGGAGACTGCCTTGCTAAATTACGCGGGGCCTATAGCGGGTTAGTAACATACATTCTGCATGGTGAGAAACCGATGAAGGATTTCCATCCAAAGTTCTCGTCGCTCAGCAAAATCGAAGAGGATTTGCTCGTTAGCAAGCTTGACGCAGCAAGGAAGGCTATTTCGCACGCTGGTGAAAAAGGTCGAAGTCTTGAGGCAGAGGTAAAGACTCTGTTACGCAGCTTCTTGCCCGAAGAGTACGGCCTTACAACAGGTTTTGTCGTATATCATACGCAGAATGGTCCCAGCCTTTCCCCTCAACTTGACGTCATAATCTACGACCCTGTTAGGAGTGGCCCTCTTGCTAGGCTGGCTACATGCGATGTGCTACCGCTAGAAGCTGTGTATGGGTACGTAGAAGTAAAGGCATCACTACAGAGTTCTTCCGATAAAGCTGAAGAGTTTGCTGATAATTCAATTGAGAAATGTATCCAAACCAATCAACAGTTAAGAGGGATGACTGAACGACGGTTTTGGAAGCCAGCTGAAGGTAATCCTGTTCGAGCAGAGTTGATACGGAAACATTGGATGGCCCTTCGAGTCTTATGTCTTTGCATTTGAGGCAGAAGGATCTGTAGCTCAAAGCCCAGATTCGTTTGCACAACGCATGGCCGATGTTTCTGCGCGTTTGGGCTTCCCTGTCCACTTACATGGGGTCTTCATAGCCGGAGGTGGATATTACACAACGCGACCGATTGACTCCAAGAAAGAAAAACCAAAAGAGTGGTACCACGTTGAGTACACCACTGACCAACCCTTAGCCTCCTTCAAGTGGTCTTTGATTCACAGCTTGGCGCGATTCCCTAGATTCCCAGAACACTGGACACCGGCGGTTGATATGTATCACGAAGACAAAGCGACATGGAAGTCTTGCGCCCCATCGAGATGAAAGCGATGCAATCTGATCATAGAGATTGAGATACGGGAAAGGTTCCTGGAATCATTTCCTCTGACATCGAGCAAGCCCAGGCTTCCGAGCATGGGGGAAATCGTGAATGAGCTAAAGGTATAGGTGACGGAGTTAGTGCGATGATCGAGGGTCAAACCATGCTGGCAGAAGAGATTCAAAGGTAACCGCCATGGCATGGACTAAAGACTTTGCCCATTGCCAATCTTGTGGCACCACTGAGAGCGAAGCACAGAGCGAAGGGTCTGTGCGCCAGCTGCTATAGCTTTTCCAGTGAAGTACGGCAGAAATCACACATTACACGAACAACCCACCGTTTGCCCACGTCGATTCTGAGAGAAGATTTAGAAACTGCCTATCAGTCGGGCCTGTCGCTCAACGATATCGCTCAACGCTACAATTGCACCCGCGCGTATATTTATAAACTCGTAAAGAAGTACGGCATAGCTACAAGAACGCAATCGGATGCTAGGAGCCTTGCCCTGGAGAAGGGCAAACTTGCCTTTACTCGCCGGCTGGGCACTAAGGATGAGTGCACCGTCACCCTACAGAGGCGGTACGTGAATGAAGAGTTTTTCAAGTCATGGACTCCCGCGATGGCCTGGGTCTTGGGCGTCATCTATGACCGATGGGTGTCTTCATGCTTCGACACAGCCTAGAGGACAGAGCAAGTTGGCCAAGAGTGGGACCCTGCGTCTTCGCGAGCAAGTAGAACTTGCGAACTGTGGCGACGTGACGGCACAGCTCTATCTTGCCGCGATGTATGGACATGGTATTCAAGCCCTGAAGTGGTACACCCTCGCAGCTGAGGGCGGAGATGAAGGAGCCGCCGTTGCATGCGATGAACTGTCACGGAAAATGAGTCCGGTTCAAATCGCAGACGCGCGGCGGCAAGCGCAGGAATGGGCACCACAGGAAAAGCGAGCAGATACGATGTCCTGGTGCCTCAAAATTTCCCAGAAAGAGCTGGAACTCCTCGAAAAGGTCCGCGCCCAGATGGACAGTAACGCGCTCATGAGCTTCCGTGAAAAAATGGGGGTGGCCGGTGCGGTACACGAATTGGTGATCGCCAATGCCACTGTCTGTGCCGATCTCCGGCAGTTAGGTGTCACTCCAAAAAAGAGTCTCACAATAAATTTCCCCCCAATGCCTCCACACGTGGTGAGGGACTTTGTCCGAGGCTGCTGGGATGGGGATGGTTCCGTGTATTTGAATGAGAAGAACCTCCGCATGCCTCGCGCGAGTTTTATAAGTGGCTCAAAGGATTTCATAGAACAGCTTGTGCGGCATTTGGTCGATCTTGGATTGCCCGACCGAACGATACATATAAGAAATCCTGCCAAGAGGGGGGAGCACCAATCATATTCGTTTCGCTTTTGCGGACGAGACTGTGTGTTGCTGTACCACGTCCTATACGACAACGTCGATGAACGGATGTGCCTCAGCAGGAAACGCGACAGATTCAAAGCAATTGCCGACCACTACGAACGTGAAGGATTCGACATGCGGCCTGCTCACCGTCGCCGTCCCATTAAGGACTTCTCGCAGCAGATTAACGCGGCAAATGCTTCGCTCAAGAAGAGACTAGAAACGAATACCGGCCAGACACTCCTGCCTCTTAAGGCAGAACACAATCTATCGCCGAATCTTGGGAGTGCTGTTGCAGGAGTGGAAGCCGAGACAAAATGAAAACGGAAAACGGTGTCCAGAACCATTTTCACCTCGGAATCAATAAAAAGACAGACACGTTGAATTCCTGGACGGCGAAGGTTTAGTAAGATGAGTCTCACATTTCCCATCGACGCGAAACTTAAGGACGGTTCGCCGGTTCAATTGGTGCTGGCCGATGAGCGGGATGTGGAGCCGCTGCGAGCGGCTCTACCGGGTGATTGTCGAAGAGGGGAACGTCGTACCCGCATGACCGGTTCCCGGATCAGGATGATTTCATGGACTATTGGTTTCGCGGCAAGAGTCACAGTGGCGGCCTATGTGCCGGATCGTGCCGGTGCGGCGGGTATGGCCGGGGCGTTTTACCTCAAGCCGAACTGGCCTGGGCGGGCAGGACATGTGGCGAATGCCGGCTTCATCGTCGCACCGGACTGGCGCGAGCAAAGGCTTGGGCTGGCTGTTGGGGACCACGATGCTGGCCTACGCCAAGCAACTCGGCTACCGTGGCGTGATCTTCAATCTTGTGTTTTCTGAAAATGTGGTCGCGCGCCGTCTCTGGGACAAGCTTGGCTTCAAAGAACTGGGTGTGATCCCCGGCGCGGTGCGAAAGAACGATGGGACGTATCAGGATGCGATGATCATGTTTCGATCGTTGCTTGAGAGTTAATCCTATCGTCGCCGGCGCACATTCTCTGATCGCAATTTCACGCTCACCACTAAACTGTAACGCTTCCTGAAGATTTCGCGTATACTCATCCTCTACAGGGGATGGAGTCCCCCGTATAACCGCCTCGGCCAGGCTGATGACTCCTACGCTACCACTGCCGTAGCCGTAGGATTGTCGCCAGCGTGGTGGCAACCGGCCCGAAGCAGTCTGCAACTCCTGGCCGGAACGGAGGACTCCTCGATGGAATCGATCTTTCTCACGGCAACTCTGTGGCTCGCCCTCGCTGTTGTCTCTGCCCTCATTGCTTCCTCCCTGCGCCTCTCGATCGCACTCGTCGAAATCTGTGTGGGAGTTGTCGCTGCGGCGGCGACCGGCTTCTTTGGCCTCGGCGATGTCCTCGCTGCAGACTCGGAGTGGGTGCGGTTCCTTGCGGCTTCTGGTGCCGTGGTCCTCACTTTCCTGGCCGGGGCGGAACTCGATCCCGACATCGTCCATAAAAAGTTGACGGAGGTGAGTGTTGTCGGATTGGTGGGATTCATGGCACCGTTTCTCGGCTGTGCTGCCCTCGCGTATTACGTATTGGGATGGGACGCGAATGCCAGTTGGCTCTCTGGCGTCGCCCTCTCGACGACGTCCATGGCCGTTGTCTATGCGGTTATGCTGGAAACCGGCTTTAATAAGACGGAGTTTGGGAAAGGGATTCTCGCCTCATGCTTTGTCACAGACCTGGGAACGGTGATCGCCCTCGGTTTGCTCTTTGCACCGTTTACCTATAAGACTTTTGTGTTTATCGTGGGCAGTATCGCGGCATTGATGGCGCTGCCTTTCATCACCGCGTGGCTAACGAAACACTATGCGCATCGTACTGCTGCGATCAGAACAAAATGGATCATGCTCACGCTCTTTGGATTGGGCGCGCTGGCTCTGTGGTCTGGGAGCGAAGCGGTGTTGCCGGCGTATCTCGCCGGCATGGTGCTCGCGGGAAGTGCCGCGAGAGACGCGCACTGGATTCGCCGGCTGCGAACGCTGACAGTGGGATTTCTCACGCCCTTTTACTTTCTTCGAGCCGGAACACTCGTGTCCCTGCCTGCCTTGCTCGCGGCTCCGTTAGTTTTTCTCGCGTTGCTCATGGGCAAGGTGGCGTCAAAGATTTTTGGCCTCTATCCTTTTATCAGCCTTTTCCGGCAGGACCGCAATGAACGCTGGTACTACACGCTTTTGATGTCGACCGGTTTGACGTTTGGGACTATTTCTTCTCTCTACGGCCTGGCGCATGGGTTGGTGACTCAGGAGCAGTATTCTTATCTCGTGGCGGCGGTCATCGCGAGTGCGGTAGTGCCCACAATCATTGCGGGTCTGTTTTTTGTTCCGACCCATCTCTTGCCAAAGCCTGATCATGCGGAGAAAAAAGCGAGGCGAATCAATGGTCTCAGCGACGAAGGTTAGGCCAGGTTCATTTGATATCTTTTGGGCTGAGGAAAAGGTGTCAGGAGACTTTCTCGCCATCACTTTGGGAGCAACTGAGCAGGGGTTTACGATCAGGGATTAATGCCTGCTATCCGTGGTAGCTTTGCAGGATGCTCAAAAAGTTCGTTCAGCAAGGCCGCAGGCGAATCGAAACCGGAGGCGTACCCTCGGGGTACGTTGAGGATTTTGATGAACCGAGAACGAAGCTGGCGGACTTTTTCAGCATCCTGCTAGGAGTGACGTAATGCCGAGTGAAGCAGCCAATGAAACAACGCGCCAGGCTTGGCGCGAGTTGGGGTTTTTCTGTGGTCGAGATGCTGCTGCGAATGAGTGGTGCATTATCGGGTCGGTGAAGGGGTTGAGGATGTTCGCAGCCGAGATACGGAAGTACGCTTCCAATTCAGCGCACGATCGGCTGTCGGAGTACATGCAGCTCGGACCGGCCATGAATCTTGAAGTCGGCACTTCGCATCAAACGGAAATCACTGAGCAGTGGATCGGTGGTCCATTGGTGGATCTTCTCCGTCTCGCGACGTTGATTGAGCGGAGCGCGCAAGCCAATGTGGTCGGGAAGCGTATTGCCTTGCGCTCGAATTTTTCGCCCATGGCTCCGTATGAGCTCATCTTGGATGTGCGCGATGACGCATTCGATCCTGCCTCCGCCGATCCAACTTGTTGCTGAATTTGCTAAGAGCGTAGGCTGTGGTTCTGGGGTGTCCGATCGAGGAGATTTTTGTCGGTGGTTGTAAATAGCTCGCTAGGCAGCCGTCCCTATGATGTTTTCCATGGGGCCTTCCGCCTTGGGATGTTGTTTCCAGAACTCGCGAAGGGTTCGTTTGGCATTGACCCATGAAACGTTTCTGAAGAAGAGGAGAGGGGAATCCTTCGTTTCACGCCTCACGTTTCACGGTTCCTGCTAGCGCCCCGCAATCTCGTCCAGGATCTCTTGTATCTCCTGCTTGGGCAGCCCCTTTAGCATCGCCTTGGCTTTCTGCAAATCCTGCGTGACGCCGAGGCCGTTGCCATAGATGCGCGCCAGCGTTTTCTTTGACGGGATAAAACCATCGGCCGCCGTGGTGGAACAATAGGTCAGGATACGCTTGTCGAATTGAGCGAGGCGGGTATCGAGGCCGGTTTCATACAGGCGTGCCAGCTCGTCGTGCGCAGTCTCGCCCAGTGCATAGGCTTCGGCAAACAGAACCGTAACTCCATTGGATGCCTGGCTGTCTTTGAGCAGGGCGGTGCCCAATGAATCGCTCGGGCTCGTCCTGGCTGTCTCCGGGTAGTCAGCCCAGAGTTCGTCGCGATATTGTCTGAACGCCTCGATGGCATCATGTCGCCGGCGCTCGGCCTGGTCGGAGGATAGCGCTTGGCGGCGAAGTTGTGAAAGGGCTTCCGCTGCGCGCTGCTGGCCGAACTCGACGGCTTTGGTCCACCAGCGGATCGCCAGCGTCAGATTTTTCTCAACGCCCTGTCCGTTGCGATAGGCGTTCCCCATGAAGTACTGCGCTTGAGAAATCCCGCCGATCGCCGCATTTTCCATAAGCTGTGCCGCTTCCTGATGCCGATTTGTCAGTTTCAAGGCCAGCGCAAGACGATAGCGGGCGTCGAGAAAATTCGGTTGCAGTTCCAATGCCCGGCGATAGGACTGGACTGCGGCGGTGAGATTGCCCAGCGAGTGCTGGACGTTGCCTAAGCTGTAATGCGCCTGTGTGAGTTCAGGGTCGAGCATGATGGCTTCCATCAAGGCTAGGGCTGCCTCATGCCGATCTTGTTTAGCCATCAGTGTGACACCGAGTTGCAGATAGGCTCTGGCGTTGTTCGATTTGAGCTTGAGCGCCATGCGGCATTCATCGAGTGCGGCATCGAGATCGCCGATGCGGTAGAGCCCCTGTGCCAGCTTCAGCCGGTCGTCTGCGTTGTCCGGTGACACCAGGACTGCGTTGCGCAACTCACCCAGCGCCATCACGGCATCTTCCTGCTCGTGCGGCAAGAGTTCGGGAAGCTGGTGCATATCTGTCGACAGGGGAGCAGGCGGGGCTTCGGAAGATGGCAGGGGAGACTCCTGCGGCAAGAGTTCCGGGGGCGTCTGTTCATTCGTAGGCACGGGAGTAGGCGCGGTTTCGGAAGGCAACGGAGAGGACTCGACTACCGGGGGCGGCTCGTTCCCCGGTGTCTGGGCGAACGATGAATGGGCGAGAAACCCTGAGGTCGAGGATGCGAACAAGAGGGTCAGGAGCAGCAATCGACGACGCATCAAAACCTGTGACCCTCCAAGCCTGTTCTCAACGATGGGCTGCATTATAGCATTGAATTCATGTCGGTAGTCTGACGGAATTCGTTGAGAGACGCGCTGGCTCGAAATTCAACGAGTTGTCTGAATCGCCTGCTGAAGTAGCTGGACCGCGCTCTGGATCTCAAGCCCTGAACGGAATAGAGGCTCGTGAGGCACTCGCCAGACCGGTTCGAGAGGGGCCGGGTCGGTGGCTAGCCGGGGAATAACATGCCAGTGGATGTGGGGGAGTTGGTTGCCGAGGAGTTCGTAATTGATCTTCTTGGCCTCATAGACCTGAGCAAGGATTTTGGCGATGCGACTGACTTCCTCCATCAGCAGGATCCGTTCCGTGGGAGCCAGATGAAACAGCTCTGTTGCATGGCGTTTGAAGACGACGACAGTCCAGCCGGGGAAGAATTGATCGTCATGCAAATAGGCCCTAGAGAGGCTCAAATCCGTGATGAAATGGTCTTCTCTCGGCCAGCTCCCCTGGCAGGCCTTGCACGTTGGATCTTTCATGGTTGATTGGCTTTCCGCCCTCCTTAGATATTCGCGTAATCTTGCCCTCGACCTCAGTCTGCTTCGAATCTTTGGCGTGAAGCATAGCAGAAACCGGGACTTTCATCGAACGACAGAGCCGCTCGCTTGCCTTGACACCCTGTTTCATCGAACGATATTCTCCTCGCAGCTGTCCCCGTAACCTATTCATTGCGTGTATTCCAACTCATGACACGATCTGCTCTCACACATGCTCCGGTCCTGGTTTCCCGTACGCTCCTGTCCCGGTTGATGCGTCTCTACGATTACCCGCACCCAACTCACCCTGGCCGCATCATTCGCGGATATGATCGGCCCCATGCGGTGCGGACTGCGCGTATGTGCGCAACGGTGGCTGCGGCGTTGGGCCATGGAGCCGAACGGGTCTGCCAGTATCAGATCGCGTGCTTGCTACATGACTTGGGCCGTGCCGGGCTCGATCGCCGACTCTTCGGGAAGATTTGGTCCTGGGCTAAGGCGCAAGGCATTCCGACCAGACCGCGCGAATGGAGAGCCGTACACCCGGAGACGGCCTACGGGCGAGAAACCGAAGCGTTTCTCCATCGCTACCGTAAGGATCTAGAGGCAGACGGCATTGCGATGACCCCTTGGGCCAAGGAACAGGTTGAGATGCGGCTGGGCTATTCGCGCCGGCTTGCCCGTCGGCTGCGTACGGTTCGACCAGCTATTAAGAAGATGGGGGTGACCTGGGTTCCTTGGATGCAACAGGTGATGCTCTATTATTACTATCCGGAGAAACTGACGTCGGCTCAGCCTTGGATCAGGCAGTTGGCGGAGATTCTTGTCGCCTGCGAGCAGTTTGAAGCCTACAGCAATCAGCGTCGTGGACGGGACTACTATGTACGGAAGAAGGAAACGTTGATCGATGCCTTTGCCTATTTGGAGACATTGCAGCAGGAGGGTATTTTGAGTGGCACGGTGATGGGGGCCTTGCGCCGGTTGACGGCACAAGGCGAATTCGATGCAATTCTGGAGGAGGCTCGGGGCTGTACCTTTACGCGGGGAGAGCGACGAGCGCTCCGGGCGATGGAGTCCTAAGATGGCGGTCAAGACAGTATCGTTGCGTCTTACGATGCAGGGGGGCACGCAGATCGAAAATATGACGAAGTCTGTGTCCGACGCCCTGGCTGGCACCGGGCTGTCGGCTGGGATCGTGACGGTGTTCGTCAAGCACACGACCGCATCGGTGATGATCATCGAAGATGAGCCGGGCATTAGGGCCGATACCAAAGCCTTTTGGGACCGGGCAGTGCCGTCCGATCCTGCCTGGCAGCACAATACGAGAAATGCCGGTGAGGACAATGGCCATAGCCATCTGCGAGGTCAGCTGCAAGGGCCGTCGGTCACCATTCCGTTCCTGGACGGGGTGATGTTGCTGGGAACCTGGCAACAGGTTGTCCTCGTCGATTTCGATACCAGATCCCGGACCAGGGAACTCATTATCCAAATCATGGGGGAATAATCGGAATGAAGGGGCGAGTTGTATCGGCAGGACTGTTGCTCATTAGCCTCTGGCCTGGCTTGATCGACGGCGGAGTGGGGGAAGCCGCTGGGCGGGACCTACGACGGGCCTGAGGGGAAGCCGCGCGTCGTGACGCCCTCGCCCGCCGAGTTGGGCTCGGATGAGCGGGCCACGATGGCCGTGTTCGAGCGGGCCACGAAATCTGTCGTCTTTATTGCGAATACGGCGATTCAGCGAGACCCCTGGTCGTTCAATCTCTTTGAAGCCCCGCAAGGGTCCGGAACGGGATTCGTCTGGAACAAGCAGGGGCACATCGTCACGAATTTTCATGTCGTCTACGGAGCCAATTCGATCACAGTCACGCTGGCCGATCGGACGGAACATAAGGCTACGCTCATCGGCGCCGATCCCGATCACGATGTGGCGGTGCTGCAGATTCGTGCGACTGAAGAAGCGCTTTCACCCCTCACTGTCGGGACGTCGAATGATCTGCGCGTCGGGCAGAAAGTATTGGCGATCGGGAATCCGTTCGGCCTCGATCATACGCTGACGACCGGTGTGGTGAGTGCCTTGGGGCGGACGATCAAGTCCCTATCGAACCGGACGATTGAAGGGGTCATTCAGACCGATGCCGCCATCAATCCGGGAAACTCCGGCGGCCCGCTGCTCGATAGCGCCGGCCGATTGATCGGCGTGAATACCCAGATTGTGAGCCCCAGCGGGGCCTTTGCAGGAATCGGCTTTGCCGTGCCGGTCGACACGGTCAACCGCATCGTCCCGGAGTTGATCAAGTACGGCAAACTCATCCGTCCAGGGCTCGGGGTTTCGCTCGTTCCCGATGCGATGGCCAAGCGGTGGGGAATCAAGGGGCTGATTATCGGCAAGGTGTCACGTGGGAGCGGGGCGGAGCAGGCCGGGCTGAAGGGGGCTCGCGAGACATTCGACGGACGGGTGGAATTGGGCGATGTCATCACTGCGGTTGATGGCAAGCCGGTCAAGACCCTGGACGAACTGATGGATGTGATGGAGCGCCACAAAGTCAACGATCAGGTCACGGTCGAATTCTTACGGGAGACACGCCGTGAACGTCTATCCGTAACCCTCCAGGCCGTCAATTGATCGGCAATCCCTGAGATCGCTATGGTAGGATCATCCATCTTGTTCCGTATGGAGGACCACCGATGAGCGATCGTAGGCCAGTTCAGCCGCAGGATCCGGCGTCAAATGGGAAGACCGCGGATGCCGCTGATCCGTCGAAGCGTATGGAGTCCGATCCGCTTGAGCTCATAGAGCAATGTCTCGCCTTATTCCCTGACAGTGACCCCCGACAGAAGATCCTCTACAAGCTGCGCCATGTTGTAACTCTTGGGCAAGCGGCGCAGCGGCAGCGTGAGGTCGAATTCAAGAAAGTCGCCGACGTGATTGAAAAGCTTACGGCGCCGGCCAATCGGGTCGGTACTCTGCTTGAGGTGCCGGGTGAAGGTCTGGCACGGATCCTGGTGGGGGGCGCTGAGTATTATGCTTCAGTCGATCCACGGGTGCAGGCAGTGGAGTTAAAGATCGGTGCCCAGATTTTGGTCAACGAAGCCTATGCAGTCATTAAAATATTGGGGTATGACCGTAATGGGCCTGTGCTGAAAGTGGCAGAAGCCTTAGCCGATGGGCGGCTTCGTTTCGAGCAGGAAATGGGGCGGCAGGTCTTGATCCTCCAACGATCGAGCGATTTGATCGGCGTGGATCTGAAGGCGGGCGATGAGGTGCGTATCGATCCCAGCCTCCATGTGGCGATTGAGAAATTGGAAGACCGGAAAGCCACGTCTCACTTGCTCGATGAGGTCCCCACTGTTACATGGGAGCAAATCGGTGGGCAAACGGAGGCGATCGCGGCCATTCAGAAAGCCATCGAGTATCCCCTGCTCCATGCAGAGACGTTTCAGCGCTTCAAGTTCACTCAACCGAAGGGCTTCCTGCTCTATGGTCCTCCCGGCTGTGGAAAGACCTTGATCGGACAAGCGGCAGCAGCCAGCCTCTCGAAGCTGGTGGGAGAGTCGGGCCAGGCTGCTTCCGGTGCGAAGGGGGACAAGACTCCGGTGACTCGTGGGGCCTTCCTCCACATCAAAGGGCCGGAGATTCTGAATATGTGGCTGGGGGAATCGGAGCGGATGGTCCGGGATCTCTTCGCCCAGGCCCGCGCTCGTCGGAAAGAGGGGGCTTTGCCCTTTATCTTTATCGACGAGGCAGAATCGGTTCTCGGCACGAGACGGGCTTCTCGTTCATTCAACATCTCCAGCACTCTGGTGCCGATGTTCTGTTCTGAGATGGATGGGATTGAGTCGTTGCAGGATGTGGTGATCATTCTGGCTTCGAATCGACCGGATCTGATCGATCCGGCTGTGCTGCGGCCTGGGCGTATCGATCGCAAGATCAAAGTGAGCCGTCCGAATCGCGACTCGGCAGCGGCGATTTTAAATGTGTATCTCACGGATGATCTGCCGCTGGATCGGCAATGGATCGATCAGCACGGCGGAGATCGGAAGAAGGCCTGTGCCGACCTTGTCGAACATGCGCTCTCCGCAATTTTCTCGCGCCTCGATGAGAATCGGCTTCTGTCGATCAGGCTCCGAAACGGACAGAATAAGGTCCTCTATCGGAGCGATCTGATCAGCGGCGCGATCCTGGCTTCTATCGTTCAGCGGGCGAAAGAACGGGCCATCGATCGCATGATTGCGGCCGGTGGGGGTGAGCAAAGCGGCATGACCTTGGACGATCTGGTGAATTCTGTTCACGCAGAGTTCCGAGAGGGTGAGATGTTGCCGCCAGACGATGCGGCGGAAGAATGGCTCAAGCTCCTCGATCACCATCCGGAACAGGTTGTCGGAGTCTCCTCGTTCCGAAGAGGGCGGCAGACGGAAGAGCGGTTGATCAACCAAATTATTTGAAGACGTAAGGGGTGAGGGGTAAGGCGTGAGGGGTAGGAGAAAATGGAAAGGCTCTGTTCGGTCAGGCCCTTTTCTTTTGCGCCTCACGTTTCACGCCTAACGGCATGATACGGTTATTTGGCATCGAAACAGAGTATGGGATTACGAGGGAAGACCAGGACGCGGTCGATCCGGTCGTGGAGTCGATGGAACTGGTGCGGTCTCATTTGACTGCTTCGTTCGAGCGGCGCTGGGACTATGGCGGTGAAGATCCGCACGAGGATGCGCGAGGGTTTCGGGTCTCCGGCCTGCAGCAAGATAAGGAAGAGGACGAGTTCGCCAAGGTTGATGCCCATCGGCCGTTTTCGTTTCATGAGATGAAGAGCGATCTCGTACTCCCGAACGGCGCGCGGTTCTATAACGATCATACGCATCCCGAGTATTCCACTCCTGAATGTCGAACGCTGAAAGATATTCTAGCCCATGACCGCGCCGGGGAACGCATTGCCCAGCGGGCGGCGGAGCGGCGTAATCATGTACTTGGCGGGCCGCATGTACAGCTCTACAAGAACAACACGGATTTTCACGGACATAGTTACGGCTGTCACGACAACTATCTGGTCTCGCGCTCGATTCCCTTCCCTTCGCTGACTGCGGGGCTGTTGCCGTTCCTTGTCAGTCGGCAGGTCATTGCCGGGGCGGGGAAAGTCGGCGTGGAGGGTCAAGAGAGCGGGTTCGTGCCGGGCCAGTATCAGCTCTCTCAACGGGCCGACTTTATGGAGACGGATTTGAGTGTCGACACGATGCACAACCGGCCGATTCTGAATACAAGGGACGAGCCCCATGCGGTTCGTGAAAAGTATCGCCGGCTCCATCTCATCATCGGCGATGCCAATATGTGCGAGTACAGCACGGCGCTGAAAGTCGGGACGACGCAGTTAGCGCTGGAGTTGATCGCGCGCGAGGCTGCCCCGGCTCTTGAATTAGAACACCCAGTTACGGCGGTGAAGCAGCTGTCTCGCGATCAGAATCTGAAGGCGGCAGTTCGCCGGAAGAATGGCAGCACCATTACAGGCCTCGACATTCAGGAACAGTACTATCTTGCGGCCGAGAAGCATTTAGCTGGTACTGACCAGGAGACCGATTGGATCCTTCGCGAATGGGCCGCCACGCTGCGGCTTCTCACCGGTGATCGTCGGCAACTCGTCGGGAAGCTTGATTGGGTCACCAAGCTCTGGCTGTTGGAAACATTCATGCAGGAAGAAAAGATTGGCTGGGATGATCCCTGGTTGGCGAGTTTGGACTTGGAGTACCATAATGTGAACCAGGATCGCGGGCTCTTTCTGGGGCTCGAAGCCGAAGGGAAAGCCTGGCGGATGACGTCGGAGCAGGACGTTGAATCGGCATTGGTAGGCGGTCCAGCCGATACCAGAGGGGGAATTCGCGGCCTTTGTATCAAACGGTTTCCGGATCAGATCAAATCGATGCAGTGGGAACGTATTCAGTTCAGCGGAGGGCTGCTTCCGCGGACATTGGAGATGGGCGACCTCTTCGAGCCACAGGCAGTGCACACCTGTGCGAAGATATTCGAGTGTGCGGCCTCCCCGTTGGATGCGCTGAACGAATGGAACAGAGAACAAGGAGTCCTGATCATGAACTACATCTCAATGCCGGAACGCCGTGAAGGGCCCGGCAATCCGATGCCGAAGGCTCCGAGTCCGTCCGATGAGGGCGGCGGGCCGAAACGGCCGGAGACCGGGTCACCCGATAAGGATAATCTGCTCAAACGCATGCGCAAGGTCGATCCGAAACAGGCTGAGCGGTATCGACAGAGAACAGGAGAGTAAAGACGTTAGGGGTAAGGGGTTAGGCGTGAGGGGTAGATCCTGAGGTCCGATCGCCTGGCGCTTCACGTTTCACGCTTCACGAGGGGTTTCCAAGATGGGGATGCAAGGTGATTTCTATCAATTACTCAAAGAGCAGGGCTATACACTGGGAAGTTCCGGCCAGGTGGGAGCCGGTCAGGCGCTTACGAACGCCACCACGATTTTAGCCTTCAAGTATCGCGACGGTGTGCTGGTGGCTGGAGATCGTCGGGCGACCGCCGGTAACATGGTGATGTACGATCGCACGGACAAGGTGTTGGAGATCGATCGGCACAGTGTGATGGCGATTGCCGGTGTCCCGGCGACGGCCTACGAAATGGTGCGAGTGCTGGAGCATTCCTTCAAATACTACCGGAGAACGCAGTTGCAGGAACTGAGTTTCGACGGCAAGCTGCGCGCCGTCTCCAAGCTCTTGAAGGAGAATGTGCCTGCGGCGTTGGCTGGGACTGGTGCGGTAGTCCCGGTGTTTGCCGGCTACGATCTGGAGCAGGGCTCGGCCAAGATCTTTTTCTACGATATCCTGGGGGCGGAGTTTGAAGGGGTGGAGTATGCCGTGTCCGGGTCCGGCTCCCCTACGATCCGGGGGATCCTGCACTACTTGAATACGTGGGGGGAACAGCCCCTCAGTAGGCTACCGGAAGAACAGGCGATGGTGCAGGCGTTACGGTTGCTCACGAGCGCGGCGGAGTTCGATTCGGCAACCGGTGGTGTCAACCGGGAGGCGAGTTTGTACCCAGTGATCAAATTGATTACCGGGGCCGGTGTGCAGACGGTGCCGGATGCGACAATGAAACCTCTCTATGAATCACAGGTGGTGCGTTATGTATGAAGAACCCTATCGCTGGGTAGAAGCGGTCGGCAATCGGCGGCAGTATCTGGACGAACAGTTCAAGCAGGGGAGCCCAGTCGTTGCGTTGACCTATGATGGAGGTATTCTCCTGACGACGGTGAGCAAGGGTACTCCGAAGCTCTACGAGATCTACGACCGGCTGGCATTGGGCGGGATGGGGCACCCCACAGATTTGGAAAAGCTTCGCTTTAGTTTGCTCGAAATGGCACACGTCGAGGGCTTCAACCGTTCGCCGTCTGATGTGACGGGACCGAGACTGATAAAGTACGGCATCGCTCCGGTCATTAAGCAGGCCTTTGAGGAAGTGTATAAGGCGCCGTTCATCGTGCGTATCCTGGTGGCTGAGTTGGGGCAGAAACCGGAGAAGGACGCGCTGTTGACGATCAATTATGACGGAACCTTTGAGGAAATCACGGGTCATGCGGTTCTAGCTGCCACCACGGCTATCCAAGCGAAGATGCTGGCCTATCTTAAGGAGCAACAGCAGGCCACGCTGTCGTTGGAACAGGCGTTGAGTCTGGCATTGCGTGCCTGGGCAATCGGTTCGATGGCACAGCAACAGGATGAGGCGGACCAACAGGCTGAAGCCAAGCCGACAGCGAGTGGAGCAGGCTCATCCACCTCCGCTATCCCAAGCAGTAACGCGTTGATCGAACATGTGCGGAGCCTTGCCGGTGAACGGACAATCGAATGTGCGGTCCTTGAGCGCCAGGCTCCAGGAAGTTCCAAGTATCGCCCGCTCAAGCAAGCAGATCTTTCACGTCTCCTGCCGACGGCGCTTCAATCCGTCGTGGCGAATTGAAATGTTGAACCGTATTTTCGGACTCGAAACCGAATACGGACTCTTGGTGAATCAAGAGCGGCCCGATCATTCCCCTACCTGGTTCGCACACAAGATTCGAGACCATCTCTTTCACGTTCAACGGCGAGGTGTCCTCGATCTACACCACCGGGGGCACGATGAACCGCCGGGCAATGGAGGATTTCTCACGAACGCCGGACGCATGTACCTCGATATGGGACATCTGGAATGGGCCTCGCCGGAATGCGAATCGCTCAGCGATGTGGTGGCAGCCGACCGTGCCGGCGATCAGTTGCTGCAGGATGCGATTCACGATCTTGGGTTGGACGACACGGTCTCGTTGATCAAGAACAATGTGGATCATGAGACCGATGCGACATTTGGATCGCACGAGAACTATCTCGTCTCACGGCGCTTTCCCTTTACCAGGCGCGGCCTCGGTCCTTTTGTAACCTTCCTCGTCACCAGACAGATCTTTACGGGGGCCGGGCGTATCGGCGCGGCGAGCCCTCAGGAGGGCTGGGTTCAGATGGACCGGCTCCTTATGCCGCGAGAAGTGAGCCATCGCCATGCGCAGGAGCCTCCCCTTCCGTTTCAGATCTCTCAGCGCGCAGACTACATCGTCAATGATTTCTTCGAATGGGTGCAGCAGAATCGTGCCATCGTCAATACCAGAGATGAGCCCTTGGCCGATCCAAATCAGTTCCGCCGCATTCACCTTCTACTGGGTGATTCAAACATGGCCGAGGTGGCGACAGCCCTGAAGTTGGGCACGACGGGACTGGTCCTTCAGTTGATCGAAGAGGGGCATGCGCCGCTCAATCTTGACCTCAATGAACCGGTCGAAACCATGCAGGAGCTGTCGCAGGATCAGAGCCGGCAATGGATCGTTCAGCTGCAATCCGGGAAGACTATTTCTGCCATCGATATTCAAGAAGCGTTTCTCGCGGCGGCACAAACACACTATCGTGGGCAGGACGATGAAACCGATTGGGTGCTCGATCAATGGGAGAAAGTCTTGCAGGATCTACGCGGAGACTACCAGACGCTGGTGGGCCGCGTCGATTGGGCCTCGAAGCTATGGCTGCTCGACACGTTTCGCGAGGCGGAGAGAATGACGTGGGCAGATCCGGCACTGAAGAGTCTCGATCTGGAGTATCACAATCTCCATCAAGGTAAGGGGCTCTACTACGGCCTGATGGAAGAAGGGCGGGTTCCACGTCTCATTACGGACAAGGCCATTACGTTGGCGATGGACCATCCGCCACGCAACACCAGGGCATTTGGGCGGGGTGAACTCGTTCGCCATTTGTTGGCTTGCGGGCCTCCTGATGCGCCAGACGATCCCAAGCCGGAAGAACGATTTTCCCCCTCATACGTGATCAACTGGTCGATCTTCCAGCTGCGCGGACTGGCTCCCTTTCCCATGCCTGATCCGTTTAAAACCTACGTGCAGGAAGTGCGCGCCCATCTTCAACAGTCCTGACCGGGCTGGCTTTCTGTACCCCTTACAGCGTTCTCGCTTTGCTCTTAAGTATCGTGAAAGGTGAGACGTGAAACGTAGAACTTCCGAACGCTCTTCCTCCGAAACTTTTCTCGTTTAACCTTTTACGTCTCACGGATCGCTGCTCCTCACCTTCGTTCTTGCAAGAAATCCATAATCCGATTTTCCGCCCAGAAATGATCTTCCCCGTTGCTTGGCCATTGTAAGAATCCGCAGTGGCCCCCGTGGCGAGGCGCCAGCACTCGAATTCTGGAATTGCGCAGAATCGGCGGCACGGTAAACATGGAGTAGGGGATAAAGGGATCGTCTTGTGCTGTAATGATGAGGGTGGGGACGGCGATGGAACCGACGACATGGCATGCCCCTACGCGATTGTAGTAGTCGGCCCCGCTGGCGAACCCTCCGTCCGGGGCCGTATAGCGGTGGTCGAATTCACTCATCCTGGTGGTACTATCGAGATCCTTGAGATTCCACTTGCCGGGGAAGAGAGCAGCTTTTCGTCGCAGTCGTGCTTTGAGTTCCACGAGAAAATGTCTGTGGTAAATCCAGTTGCGCGGCTTTTCCAGAGCCTCGACACATTTCGGGGGGTCGATATTCGGACAGACCGCGATCGCGCCGGCCAACGCTGCTTCTGACGAGCCAGCCTCTCCGGCTGCTTTCAGGATGAGATTCCCTCCCATCGAGTAGCCGACAAGCCAGATGAGATTGAGTCTATCCACGCGAGCCAATTCCTGGACGATGACTCGGTAGTCCTGACTCAAGCCGGTGTTGTAGAGCGTCGGGGTCAGATGCTCGGTTCCGCCACAGGTTCGTTGATTCATCCGGATGACATTGAATCCCGCGCGATAGGCTTTTGCAGCAATGCCGAGCATATAGTGAGACTCGCTGGAGCCTTCAAGCCCGTGCACGAGTACCAGAGTTCGGCATGCTGTGCGGGTTGGCTGCCAGTGGCAGAAGCCGAGCAACTGGGTGTGCGGCTCTGTAGTGAAGAGCCGCGACTCAGTCGGTACTCCGGCAAGCAATTCCCCGCGAGGCCAAAAGCCTGGGACAATGGTCATGAGATGTGGATTGCGGAACCAGGCCGCCGGTGTAAACTCTCGCCCATTTGGTGGCATGGAGGCCATCATACAGAAAAGCTCATGAGCCAGAGCGTAGCCCGTCAGATACTAAGACGCAAGACGGGTGGAAAGAAGCCAATTTCTCAATGATGAGAGAACGCAAAAGGGGCACTTCACAGAGTGAAGCGCCCCTTTTATTGGATTGGCTCCCCGGGCAGGAGTCGAACCTGCGACCAGCCGGTTAACAGCCGGCTGCTCTACCACTGAGCTACCGGGGAACAAGACAGTCCGTCGTCAGGCGGTGTATTCTAGCAAAAGATTTCTGTTGGGGGGAGATTTTTTTCTATCAGGGCAATCGAGAGCCTCGCCGCGGTTGCTTAGACGTCGAAATCTTCCGTTTCGTCCTCATTCGAGGTCGCGTCAGACCTGCCGGCGGCAACGGAGGCGTAGTGTTTGGCCCAGGTTAGATAGAGGTTCCCGCTGTCGCGCATGGTATCGGCTGCCTTGATAAGTGTCTGCGCCAAATCAGGATCTTTTCCGCTGGCATGGATCTCAACTGCACGCCGTTCGAGCACTTTGGGGTACTCGTGGATCAGTCCGGCAATTTCTCGAATGAGCTCATCAATGACATTATCTTCAGCTTCCATCTGTTCCTCCAGAATTACACCAACAAAAAACCCCATAGCGCAGGCGCCATGGGGTCTTGCGCGGGAGACCCGCTACATGAAACGGTTATCCTTGGTAAGCTTGCCCAAGCGCGGCGGACTCACCTTTTTTGGACATCAGCTTCCCGGTGGCGCTGACGGCCTGCATGGTGATGGCATAATGCTTGGCTGCGTCGCAGACGACCACGCAGAGGTCACAGCCTTTACAACGGTCGATGGTCACTTCGGCCACCATTTTGGTCGGATTGAGGTCCAGGCAATTGGCCTCAGGACAATACATGATACACAATCGGCATCCCTTTTTGGCCACGCATTTCTCGTCAATGACTTGCGCTACGTTATACATGCGAGCTGGTTCCTTCTCTCTCGTTAGGCCGCCACGGCAGGATTACCGACTCGTAGCTCATACTTATTCTTCTCGGCCCATTCACTGGCGATTTCATAGGCTGCCTGCATGGTTGCCAGATTCTTGGCCAGCAACATTTCTTTCTTGGCAAATTTCTTCTTGATCGCTTCATCCAGGGAGGCGGTTCCACCGGAGGCGACGAACTTCTTTCCAAACCGTTCCTGTAAGGCGCCGTCCAGAGCTTCCATTGAGACGCACTTGGTGATACCTGCGACCGATCCGATCATTGACATATTCGTCGATAACTCGGTGCCGGCCACCTCGATCGCGAGTTCTGTTCCCGCAATGTAAAACACTTTAACATTTAGATCATTGAGACGTTCTATGTCGTCTGCCGACAGAAGTTCTTGGTCGGAGTTGATGATGACGAGGCCACCTTCCTTCACGCCGGAGTAGAAGGGCATGGTATAGCTCTTCCCCATGGTGATGACCTGGGGATGAAAGACCTGAATGACATCGGGAAATACCAGCTCACCACGGTCGTAGATCCGTTCGATGCCGATCCGACAATAGCTCTCCGCCGGCGCCATGCGTTTCTCGGCGCCGAAGAAGGGATTGGAGATCGAAAACTTGCCGTCGCGGTTGGCGGCCATGGCCAGGACATGCGCTGCAGTGACGGCGCCCTGTCCGCCTAATCCCGACATCCGGATGTTCAGTCTTTTCTTGATCATGGTCGTCTCTCCTCCAGAATCGGATTAGGCTCCCTGCGAGGCGAGCTGTTTTGCCGCGGCCTTCTTTTCCTTGTCCTTGGCGGATATCTCTGCCAGGAGCTGCTTGGCCGGCTCGCTGATGTACTCTCTGTAGGCAAACCGCTCGGTCGGTTTTTCCGAGTCCCGCATTTCCTGGAGCCCTTCCATGCTGTTTTTTCCGATTTCGAGAATGCAAGGCGTATAGAGCTGGAGGTAGGTCGGGCCGATTTCGCGTGCGATCATGACCGCGTTCCGGACTACTTTCTCTACGAGGGAGGGCTTGCTGACAGTGCATTGGATCACGTAATGGCAACCTGATTCACGAGCGATTTCCGGCAGACGAACCTTGTCGAAGAGCTTCCCGACGGGGGCCATCTTGGCGACGAACCCTTTCTGCATCAGGCCGCTCTCCTGACCACCGGTATTGGCGTACAGTTCGTTGTCGAAGCAAATCGTGGTGAACTTCTCCTGACGGAACCAGGCTTGCAGTGTCATGTCGAGGCCGATATCCACGGTGGCGCCGTCGCCGGCGAGCACAACTACGTCTTTCGTCCGGCCCGGGAAGCGGACGCTTAAGGCGCGCTTCAAGCCGGAGGCAATGGCGTTTTGGTTGCCGAAGAGGGAGTGAATGTTGTGCACAGCCACCATGGGGAACACCAGGCTGGTGCAGCCGGTGGAGCCGACCATGACGGTGTCTTCGGGGTTTGGCAATGAGGCCAGGATGTAGCGGAAGGCCATGGACTCCGGGCAGCCAGCGCAGAGAGAGTGCTGCTCGATCAGTTCCTTGCTGTTACCGATATCCTTCCAGCCCCGGTCTTCTTTGCCGTAGGTCGCGCTTTTGACCAGGTCTTGGTAGTCGGACGGCATGATGTCGTATAGGTCATCCGAAATCTTGATACGTTCCTTGCTCATGTTGGCCTCCTCGGTGCGTACGTCTTATTTAGGTTCAGGTCGTTTGTTCTTGCTGCATAGACACGATCAACTGCCACGACCGGCCATCGACATGGTACGCATGCCGAGCAGGGTCTTGATTTCTGAAACAATAATCTCCGGTGGCATCGTCATGCCTCCGCAGACACGCGGGCCAGCGTTCACACGTTCGCTGTTCGGGATGGTGGCTTTAATTTCCTTAGCCAACCAACCGGTTACGTTGAACTCCGGGACGATGATGTGCTTGGCATTTTTTGTGGCTTCACGGATTTCCTCACCTGGCCAGGGCCGCAAGGACTTGATCTTTACCAGACCGCAACGGATGCCTTCGTCCTCAAGGAGTCGGATGGCTTCACGGCCCTGCGATACTGCCGTACCAGAGGAGACGATAATGACCTCGGCATCGATATTTTCGGTCTCGATCAACCCGTTTATCCACTTGATTGTGTGTTTGCGTGACCGTTCCACTGCTGCCCAGACTTCTTGCTGCCAGGAAGCGTGGGTGGCATAGCTGATGTAATTGCTCTTCATGACAAACGGGTCGCGCATCATCCGAACCGGCGGACATTCCATGTCCATGCAGGGCACGGGGGAGCGGTATGGGTCGTACGGGGGCAAGCACATGTCTGCCGGGGTAAGATTAACAACGTCCTTGGTGTGCGTCACGAAGAATCCGTCGCAGCATAGCGCCAAGGGGAGGTGCACATCAGGCTCTTCCGACACCATGTAGCCCTTGAGGATCCAATCGAAGAAGTCCTGTGCGGTTTCCGCATGCCACACGAGCATGCCGGTATTCAGAAGATAGGCAATTTCAAGTGTGTCAGGTTGGATCGACAACGGTGAGTTGATGCCACGGCAGGTGACGATCATCTGAATCGGCAACCTTGCGCCGGACCACATCGGGAAGTTCTCCATCGCGCGCATCGTGCCGGGTCCCGCAGTTGTCGTAAACACGCGCGCTCCACCGAAGGCTGCTCCCGCGCATTGTGACATGACGGCGAATTCGCTCTCGCCGCGGAAGTAGTCGCCGATGTAGCCCTCGGCAAAGAGTTCGCCGATCAAAGCGGCTGCTTCACTCTGCGGGGTAATCGGATACGCGATCATCACGTCGCAGCTGGCCCGCCGGAGCGCTTCCTTGATGACCTCGCTGCCCGTGAAGAAAGACGGCGTGCGCGGTGCGTCATTCATCATCGACCAGGTGTCGGTGAAGGTCTGCCCTTTTTTATTTTTGGTACCGATGACGGAGTGTGTGTCTGCCATGGTTTAGTCTCCTTTTCACTGTCTTTAGAACAGTCAAGCTCCGTTGATTAACTCAGGCTCCATTCTTGGCTGACGTCAGCCGTGGTTGAACCGTCCCTTTTAATCTTTTCACGGTATCAGCCAATCTCATAATCTTTTCGACGGATGCGTCGCGGAAGGACAGCATCGCATCTTCATGACCGGCTTGAGCACACATGGCAATGGTGTAACAGGATGTACCGCCTCGAATGATTTTGAGCGACAAATTGGCTTGGTGACAGTGGACCCCGATGAACATGCAACAATCGATTTTATTATGCCAGATGGTCAAGTTCGGGTGGTTGGGGTTGATCTCGACTTCAGGATTGATCTTCGGGTATTTGGGGCGATAGTCCGGCATCGGGATCAGCATGGGCGTTTGCCCTGGCTGCACGCACTCTTTAATCGTGTTGTATAAGTGGCGGATGGCCGTGGCCTTCTTGGCCGCCTTTTCATTCCAGGCCCATAGGACTAAGGGGCCTGGGAAGAGGGTCGGCACCTTGGCCATGAGGAATTGCTTCGCCGCTTCCTCGTACGCCTTTTCCTCTGGAACGATGACACCGTTGATATGAGCTTCCCCAGGATTCGGTAAGCAAATACCCATGCTCGCCGCCGATGGAGGAAGAAAATGTTCCGGCCCTGGTAAGACACGATACTGAGTCATTGCAGTTCACTTTCCGAAAGGGGTAAATAACGAGAAACCAAGGTCTTCAGATGATTCTTAGTGTCCAGTACTCTAAGCTTTTCCCGTGCTCCCCGCAACCTCACAGAAGCCCCACGGCTGAGAAATTTTGGGCTACCGAACCAGGGAGGCTTAGGCCTTTTGTCCAGGAGGGAGGGCAGTGCCTGGAGACAGTACTCGCGCCCACCTAGCGTACATTAAGCAGTTTGATTATAGGATCCTCTTGTCCAATCTGTCAAACCATTCAGTAGGCGTTCGATAGCTATCGGCTCGTTTGCTTGCACACAAGACACAAGCATAAAGCGCGATATATTGCGCGGTGTTATGGCAGTTGCTTGCAGGCTGGGATGGATCCGAGGGCGCAGGCGCGCTCAAGATCCTCTTTGGCGAGCTCCCCTTGTAGCCGTTTTTGATACAGTTTTGCTCTGGCTGTCAGGGCTGCAACATTAGTAGGATCCACCTGGATAACGATGGACAGATCTGCAAGCGCCTGTTCCGGCTGATTCAGCTTAAGAAAAACCTTGCTTCTCAGTGCATAGGCCTCTTTGTGATAGGGAATCCAGCTTTCATGCGTTGGGGTATTGAGGAGCTTCTGCAGAGTGGCTAACGCGGGACGCCATTGTTTGGAGTCTGCCTGGTGCCGGGCTTTCGTCGTGGAGAGATTGATCAGGCGCTGGCGGGCGATATCGGCGAACGGGTCGAGCTCAAGAACCTGTTCGTAGGCAGCGGCAGCCTCGTCTGATTGTTTCAGCCAGGTGAGGACATCTCCTTTCCCAATCCACGCCCATACATTCTTGGCGTCCAGTGCGATTGCACGCTCGAAGTCTGTCTTGGCTTGATTCAGATAGTCTCTGTATTCCGAGGATTGCGTCTGTTGGGAGAAGGCGAGGGAGACCAGCTGGAGATAGGTTTGCCCGCGCACAATCAGTGGATCGACGTAGCGATCATCAAGAGTGGTCGCGTCGGTGCTGAGCTGGATCTTGTCCCGCAGATTCGATGTATGAAGAGCCGTTTCGAGCACCGTACGCGCCTGTTGATGTGAGGCAGATTTCCCGTTTGGATTGATTGCCAACATTCGGACGCCGATCGGTTGTTGGTGAAGCTCTTTCAATTGCGAACGTAATTGGTGATTTTCCCGCTGCAGCTGGTGAAAGTGTTGCGCGAGTTGCTGGTCGGATTGAAGTCGGCGTATCGCATCCGTCAGACTACCGATATCGACTGTGGCGCGAATGCGTATGAAGAAGACGGGACGATCACGCTCGAAGGAGCGGCTGGATTCGAGGATTTCCGTTTCCGTAATCGCCGCCGCAATCGTTCTGATTTCCAGGGAGCTGGCTTGCGTGCTTCTTCCGCCAGATTCTTTTTCCACATCATAAAATATGGATTCGAGATAGATCCCCGCTTCTTCCACTGCTTTGCGTTGGGCCCGTTGAAGGACCTTTTCCTCTGCGCCGGCCAGAGTGTCGCCGTCCGCCATAACGTATTGACTGTCGGCAATGACGGTTTTCGTGGCGGCGCTGAAGGCAGAGGGCTCCCATAGAAGGAGCGCAAAGAGCGCGGGATAGAACAGTCGCCGATACGGTTCCATCGGACAACTATACCGCTCAATGGGTAAGGGGGCAATGCGCTCGGAGCGCCAGACCTCCGGCTACCGTTCCTTTGGAAAGACTTGAGTAAATGGGTGGACTTCAACCCGTTCAAATATGCCATGAATGGTATAGGGGTCTTCACGGGCGAACCGTTGCGCCTCTTCCAGCGAGTCTGCTTCGATGACGATAAGACTTCCAGTTTTATCTGACAGCGGCCCGGCAAGCACAACCCGGCCCTGCCTATCGAGAGGCTCCATCTTGGCAAGGTGTGCCGGCCGGTGGATTTTCCGTTTGGCTTCCCCGTCGGGACCGTCGAATCCGAGTATGACAAATTTCATAAATGTCTCGAGGGTTGAGGATTAGGGTTCTGACTTCAGGCTAAGTCCTCTAGCGGGCAGCGATCTTTATAGCCGGTGGTTGTCTCATGCCACCAGCGAACTTCTTGTTCTCCGAGCTTCCAGCATAGATAGACCACTCGTCCGTCATGAAGATGAGGAAAATCACAAAGACCCAGATCCAGGTCCTTCACCAGGATGCCGAGTTCTTGAATCGCCTGAAGATTCGCACCGACTTGTTGCAGGCCCAAGATGTAGAGGTGTCCAACGGTACTGCCCCCGCCATACTCGGCCTGGGCGCTGGCTTTTTTGATATCTTCTTTCGTGCGTGACAAGACAGCCTTGGCTTGCTGGATTGATGTCAGCTTGGAATTGAGCTGGGGAATGAGGCGATTGGCCTCGGACAATGTAAATATTCGCTCGTGCTGTCCCTGTTCGTCGTCGTGCGCCATAGTGTGCCCCCGCGAAGCGGCTCATGTAGTAGCACACCATTCTTTTGCGCTGCAACCAGAGGCACGGTGTTGCCGTCAGGAGCAGCCGGGGCCGGCTGGACCGACTCAGCGTGAAGTGACTAGCGTGAAAAAATGATATCTCTGTTGACAAGGGACACAGCCCGCGTTATTATCGACCCACTATCTCAGTTCGGTTCAAAGCTATCTCCACACACAAGACTTCCGGGGCGCATCTCGATACAAGTCATAAATGCTCAGAGTAACAGAGGCGAATCAGCTCGGCATGAGTTCCGGCCTGCAACAATATCCGCACCATGAGACAGAGTCGTGCTCTGATAGTAATAAACGAAAACAGGTGAGTCCCTCACGGGTCATCCTCTTTTAGCTGATAGACACAACACAATCATCAACGCGTTACCATTTACTTTTTCTAGTGCAGTTCGTGGATAATTTCCCATGGTTCATCATGTGCGATTGCTGCCGATAACGATGCAGCTGAGGGCTTGAGAGGAAACTCATGACACAAACGAAGGGGGAGGTTATGCACCTGGCGGAGCTCAAGCAGAAGTCCATCGCCGATCTCAATGAGGTGGCGCGCGATCTGAAGATCGATGGCGCGCCCAATCTGCGGAAGCAGGAATTGATTTTTGCAATTCTGCAGGCGCAGACCGCGAATAACGGTGTGGTTTTTGGCGAAGGGGTGCTCGAAACGCTCCCTGATGGGTTCGGATTTCTGCGCGCTCCCGATTCGAACTATCTCCCCGGCCCCGACGATATTTATATCTCCCCCTCTCAAATCCGGCGTTTCAATTTGCGCACCGGCGACACCGTGTCCGGGCAGATCCGGCCGCCAAAAGAGAGCGAGCGGTATTTCGCGTTGCTCAAGGTCGAGAAGGTCAATTACGAAGACCCCGAAGTGTCTCGCGACAAGATCCTCTTCGATAACCTGACGCCGCTCTATCCGGAAGAGCGTTTGGCCCTCGAATTCGACCGTGAAGAATATTGCACTCGCGTGATGGAGCTCACGACCCCGATCGGCAAAGGCCAACGTGGGCTGATCGTCGCGGCTCCCAGAACCGGGAAAACGATGATGTTGCAAGCCATCGCCCGGGCTATTCTCAAAAACCATAAAGAAGTGACGTTGATCGTGCTGCTTATCGACGAGCGGCCGGAAGAAGTGACCGACTGGCAACGGCAGGTCAAGGCCGAAGTCATCAGCTCCACCTTCGATGAGCCGGCCCAGCGCCATGCCCAAGTAGCTGAAATGGTGCTTGAAAAGGCCAAGCGGCTGGTCGAACATAAGAAAGATGTCGTCGTGTTGTTAGATAGTATTACCCGCCTAGCGCGTGCCTACAATACGATTGCGCCGCCAAGTGGCAAGGTGTTGTCGGGAGGATTGGACTCGAACGCGCTCCAGCGGCCGAAACGGTTCTTTGGAGCAGCCCGCAACATCGAAAACGGCGGGAGCCTCACCATTATGGCGACCGCGCTTGTCGACACCGGTAGCCGGATGGACGATGTGATTTTTGAAGAGTTCAAAGGGACGGGTAATATGGAAGTCCATCTCGATCGCCGTCTGGCCGACAAGCGGCTCTTCCCAGCCATTGATATTGCCCAGTCTGGGACGAGAAAAGAAGAATTGCTGGTGGATAAGGATCGTCTCAATAAGATGTGGATTCTACGCAAGGTGTTAAGTCCGCTTGGGACGATGGAAGCCATGGAGTTTCTGATGGACAAACTGCATGGCACTAAGACCAATCAGGAATTCCTGCAGTCGATGAATCGATAATATCCGGCTTGTATCTGGTTGCTAGGACAGGATACAGTAGCAGATCTTCGAAAAGGCGAAGGCTGATGATTGTGACGTCGAGGGAGTGTGAATTATGAAGAAGGGCATCCATCCTGTGTATAGGGAAGTCGCAGTGCATTGCGCCTGCGGCAATAAATATAAGACCAGATCAACGGGCGGCGATATCAATGTCGATATCTGTTCGAACTGCCATCCATTTTTCACGGGGACGCAGAAGATCATCGATACTGAAGGGCGCGTTGAACGATTCAAGAAGAAGTACGCGAAAAAAGACAAGTAGCTCGAGAAGAGGTCATACGGGGGACCCTGCTTCGCTGAGGGGCAGGGTCTCTTTGTTTTTGTGCGGCAGGCACCTGGCAGTGTGCGGGGAAACTTGGATTTGTACGACCCGCTGTTGGGATAATGCAGCGGGTGATAGTGTCTGAATAGTCAGCCTCCTGCGAGAGCGAATCGACGGGAAATGGAGCCATGGAAGCAGTCTTACTGAAAAAATGGGAAGTGCTGGCCACTCGTTTTGATGAGTTGACGAATCAGCTCATGGACCCGTCTCTGATGAGCCAACCCTCGCAGTTACACAAAGTCAATAAGGAGCGGACGGATATCGAACCGGCAGCCAAGCTTCTTGCCACCTATCGAGACAACTTAAGGCAGTTGGAAGAAGCCGCTCAAATTCTTGCAGATCCCACGGTCGGGGCCGAGTTTTATAAGATGGCCATGGATGAGAGCACCGCGCTCGAACGCCAGCAGCACGAGATCGAACAACAGGCTCAAGAGCTGCTCATTCCTAAAGATCCACGAGACGACAAGAGCCTGCTCCTCGAAGTCCGCGCCGGGACCGGTGGTGACGAGGCGGCGCTCTTTGCCGGAGAATTGTTCCGCATGTATAGCAAGTATGCCGAGACCAAAGGATTCAAAGTGGATATGGTCGAAGCCACAGAAACCATGGGCGGTGGTTATAAGGGGGTCGTGGCGTTGATCGAAGGCAAGGGCGCCTATAGCCATTTCAAATTCGAGGCTGGGGTCCACCGGGTACAGCGTGTTCCCGTTACAGAGGCTAGTGGCCGGATTCATACGTCGACCGTTACCGTCGCCGTCATGCCTGAAGTGGACGAGGTCGATGTCCACATCGATCCCATGGATCTCCGAATCGATACCTTTTGTTCATCCGGTGCCGGAGGCCAGAGCGTCAATACGACAAAGTCGGCGGTGCGGATCACCCATATTCCGACCGGTGTGGTGGTGAGTTGCCAGGACGAACGGTCGCAGCTGAAGAATCGCACCAAGGCGATGAGGACTCTGCGGGCCAGAATCGTCGAGGCGGAGCGGGAGAGACAGGACGCGGAAATTGCACAGAATCGTAAGGCTCAGGTGGGCACGGGCGAGCGGAGCGAGAAGATCCGCACCTACAACTTCCCGCAGAACCGTGTCACGGATCATCGGGTCGGTGTGACTTTGCATAAGTTGGAACAGGTGCTCGAGGGCGACCTCGGTGAACTCGTTCAGGCCCTGAAAGCGCAGCGTCAGCAAGAAGTGGGAGCGGTTTGATATGGACGCGGTAGCTCTGCCCCCTCAATCGGCTGGACAGGCGACGTTGGGGGAGATGATTGCCGAGGCACGACGGCTATTGGAACAGGCCGGTATCGAAAGCGCCGGGCAGGAAGCGTTCTGGATCGTGGAGCATGTGCTCCGGCTTCCGGTACACCATCTGGTGACCGATCGGGAAACGACTGCTGTCTCCCGTCGAGCTGGCGGCCGCGAGGGGGCTGGTCATGAGGCGGGCCGGTCGAGAGCCCTTGCAATATATTTTGGGGACTCAAGAGTTTTGCGGACTGGAGTTTCATGTGAATCGAGCGGTGCTCATTCCGAGACCGGAAACAGAGCTGTTGGTGGAGTATGCTGCGCAACGAATTCCTGCCGAACGGAAGGCTATCATTGTCGATGTCTGTACGGGATCAGGATGCATCGCTGTGGCGATGGCAAGAAAGAGGCCTTGTGCGAGGATGATCGCGACCGATCTTTCGAACCCCTCGCTCGCTGTCGCCAGGCAGAATGCCGTCTACCATGCGGTAGATGAACGCATCACATGGCTGGAAGGCGACCTGTTGGGAGCAATAGCGGGGCAGGGACTGGAGGGGCAGGTTGACCTCATCATCTCAAATCCTCCCTATATTGCGGAGGCCGAATGGGTAACACTCCAGCCGGAAGTGCGGTTGTTTGAGCCGAAGGGTGCGTTGGTAGCGGGTCCCCAGGGGACGGAGTTGCACGAACGATTATTACACGAATCTGGTCGATACCTGTCTCCCGGCGGTGCATTAATTATGGAAATCGGTGCAGGCCAGGCTCGTGCGATGCGCCGGATCGTCGAGCAGACACCAGGGTACAAATTCCATCGACTGATCTACGACGAAGCAGGGCTTGAGCGGGTGGTGATTGTGGAGCGAGTCGGGGTATAGCCGATGGATCGTACAATCATCACCGGCGGAACGCCGCTTCGAGGAGAGGTCCAGATTAGCGGGGCGAAGAATGCTGCGTTGCCGATCTTAGCTTCTACTATTCTCGGCGGCGGCGAGTGTGTGATTACCAATGTGCCTCGCGTGGTGGATGTTGTCACCATGGGCAAGTTGTTGGGCATCTTGGGTGCGAAGGTTCACTATGAGGGGAATCGCGCGGTCATCAACGCAGCAATGATCACATCGACCCAGGCTCCGTACGATCTGGTGAAGACCATGCGGGCCTCTGTGCTCGTGTTGGGGCCGCTGTTGGCGCGATGGGGGGAAGCCACGGTGTCGATGCCCGGTGGATGTGCAATTGGGTCACGGCCCGTCAATCTCCATCTTGCCGGACTGGCCAAAATGGGTGCGGAAGTATCGATGGAGCATGGGTATATTCACGCCAAAGCGAAGCGGTTGACAGGGGCGCAAATCTATTGCGATACGCCGACGGTCACCGGAACGGAAAATCTGATGATGGCCGCATCCCTCGCCCAGGGGACTACGGTCATTGAAAACGCCGCGAAGGAACCGGAGATTGTGGACCTCGCGAACTTTCTCGTAAAGCGAGGGGCTCGCATCGACGGCGCCGGATCGGATGTCATTTCGATTGAAGGTGTTCGTGAGTTGCATGGGAGCGATCATGATGTCATCCCGGATCGCATCGAAGCCGGCACGTATCTCGTGGCCGGGGCCATTACGCGGGGGGCGGTGACGATCGATCGATGCCGTTCGAATCATTTGGACGCTTTGCTGATGAAGTTGCGGGAAGCAGGCGTCCAAATGCAGGTGGAGAAGGAACGGATTCATCTCAATGCGGTATCGCGACTCAAAGGGATCGATATCCGGACGTTACCCCATCCAGGGTTTCCTACCGACATGCAGGCACAGATGGTGGCATTGATGACGGCTGCCGAGGGTACAAGCGTGATTACGGAGACGGTATTTGAAAGCCGCTTTATGCACGTTGAAGAGCTGCGACGGATGGGGGCCGATATTAAGGTCGAAGGCAATCGTGCGGTAGTGACCGGACCGACCAGGTTGGCCGGGGCTCCGGTGATGGCGTCCGATCTTCGTGCGAGCGCAGGATTGGTTTTGGCCGGACTTGCAGCAGAAGGCACAACGGAGATTCTCCGGGTCTACCATCTGGATCGTGGCTATGAACGGATGGAGGAGAAATTGTGTGGATTAGGTGCGACGATTGCCCGTCACAAAGCGGGTGCGGCTCCGTCCGAGGCTCGCTGACATCATGCTGACGATTGCCTTGTCGAAGGGGAAAATGTTTGACCTCACACTGGACGTCTTTCGCCGAGCGGGATATGCACTAGGCAGCCTCGCCACCGAGAGTCGCCGGCTGGTGTTCCCCTGTCCGGAGATCGGAATGACCTTCCTGATCGTGCGGCCAACTGATGTGCCGACCTATGTTGAATATGGCGCAGCGGATGTCGGGATTGTCGGGAAAGATGTCTTGATGGAGCAGAACAGCGACGTATATGAGCCATTGGATTTAGGGTTCGGAGCGTGTAGAATCGCCGTCGCTGCGCTCAAGGGGCAGGCCTCACGCGACCGGCTGTCCTCGAAAATTCGGGTAGCGACCAAGTATCCGAAGATCACCGAGCGATATTTCAATCAGCGCGGCGTGCCGGTCGAAATAATCAAGTTGTACGGCTCGATTGAACTGGCGCCGTTAGTTGGTCTGGCTGATCGGATCGTCGATCTGGTCGAAACCGGCAACACGCTTAAGGCGCATGATCTTGTCGAAGTGGAATGCATCGCGCAGTCCACGGCTCGGCTAGTCGTCAATCGGGCGAGTTTGAAACTGAAGCACGCGGTGGTGACAGAACTGATCAAAAAACTCAGAGCTGCGAGCAGTTCACCAGCCGGGTCTCGATCAACTGCTCCACGCACGTCATTGCGCGGGGCACGTCGAGTGGTCAAACGGACGCGCAGATGAAGATTGTGGCCTCTACGGAGCGAGCCTTTCTCCCCGCACTCAAGAAAGTGGTGTTGCGTGCCCGTGTGCAGGGGGCTGTCGTTGAGAAGACGGTCAAGTCAATTCTGCAGGCCGTGGAACGGGGCGGCGATAAGGCCGTCCTCCGCTATACAAAACAGTTCGACCGCGTCTCCATGAAAGAGACACAACTGCGTGTCACTTCCGAAGAAATCAAAGAGGCCTACTTCCATATCCGGAAAGACGAGGGCGACGCACTTCGGTTTGCAGCCAAGCGGATCACGTCATTCCACGAACGCCAGCGCATCAAGACTTGGATGTATCAGGACAACGAGGCGACGTTGGGGCAGGTGGTCACGCCGGTCGATGCGGTCGGGATCTATGTGCCGGGCGGCAAGGCCGTCTATCCCTCGTCGGTCTTGATGTGCGCGATTCCGGCCAAGGTGGCGGGCGTTTCCCGTGTGGTGATGTGTACGCCGCCGCAGAAAGGCCCTCTCAATCCCTATTTGCTGGTCGCAGCCGACATTGCCGGCGTGACGGAGATCTATCGCGTCGGGGGCGTGCAAGCTGTCGGCGCGATGGCCTATGGGACCAAGACGATCCAGCGCGTCGACAAAATCGTAGGCCCCGGCAATATTTATGTCGCGACGGCCAAGCGGCTCCTCTACGGCACAGTCGGGATCGACATGGTGGCAGGCCCGAGCGAACTGCTCGTCGTCGCAGATGGCGACGCCAAGCCGGCGCATGTTGCAGCTGATCTACTCTGCGAAGCGGAGCATGATGAAGATGCGCAGGTCTATCTCGTGACCACATCGGCTCAGTTGGCAAAGGACGTGGATCGTCTCATTGGCAGCCAGTTGAAGGGGCTGCAACGGGAAAAGATTGCGGCCAAGTCTATCGCGCGCCATTCGGTGGCCTTCGTGGTCGCGACGATGGACGAAGCCATCGATGTGGCCAACCAGATTGCCCCGGAACATTTGACCCTCTCGGTCGATGAGCCGTTCGATTATTTGGAGAAAATCCGTCACGCGGGGGCGCTCTTTTTGGGCCGGTACACTCCTCCATCGGTTGCGGATTACATCGCCGGTCCGAATCATGTCTTGCCGACGGGCGGAACGGCGCGTTTCTTTTCGGCCCTTTCCGTCCACGATTACATCAAGGTAAGCAACATCGTGCATTACACGAAGGAGGAGCTGAGCAAGGTGAAAGATCATCTCGTTCGGTTGGCCCACATCGAAGGGTTTGACGCGCATGCCAAGTCGGCCCAAAGCAGGTTTTCATGAAGAAGAACGGATCGGCGGCTAGGCAGGCATCGATTCATCGCGCGACCAAGGAAACGGATATCCACGTCGAATGGACCCTGGACGGCAGCGGGCAGGGAAAGATCGATACCGGCATTCGCTTCTTCGACCATATGCTGGAGCTGCTAACCAAACACGGCTTCTTCGACCTGACGGTCAAAGCCAAGGGCGATATCGATATCGACGAACATCATACAGTCGAAGATGTTGGCATCGTCATGGGCAAGGCCCTGCATCAAGCCTTGGGCGAGAAGGCCGGGATCAAGCGGTTCGGGTTCGCCTCAGCGCCGCTGGATGAAACATTGGCCCAGGTCACAGTAGATCTCAGCGGTCGGCCCTATCTCGTCTACAACGTATCGTTGCCGGATCGGAAGATCAAAGCCTTCGACCTCGGTCTCTTCGAAGATTTCTTCCAGGCCTTTGTTACTCACGGAGGGCTCAACCTTCACGTGAATCTCATGTACGGCCGCAATCCGCACCACATCATGGAAGCCATCTTCAAAGCGACGGCCAAGGCCCTCGATCAAGCCACGATGTTGGAAGAGCGGCTGGCGGGGAAGGTGTTGTCCACGAAGGGCATGTTGTAGCGGCGTCTAATTAGCAAAGCCGAAGGGCTCAAGGGGGACAGGCCATATGAGTAGCTTGTCCCCCTTCTTAATTTGTGCACTGATGAGTGGCAGGATCATTCTGGTTGCGGTATTGTTACACCTTTCTGAGACTTGGACGGCATACATGATTGCGATTATTGACTACGGCATGGGCAATCTCCGCAGTGTTTCCAAAGCCTTTGAGGCGGTGGGGCATCAGGCGGTGATCACGCGCGATTCGCGCGTGATCGAGAATGCGAGTCATGTGGTACTGCCCGGTGTCGGCGCCTTTGGCGATTGCATGGCCAACGTCGAGCGCTATGGGCTAGCGGAACCGATTCGCGCAGCGATTCAATCGGGAAAACCATTTCTGGGAATCTGTTTGGGGTTCCAGTTGTTGTTTGAGGAAAGCGAGGAATTTGGGACTCATAAGGGTCTTGGGATTATCCCCGGCAGGGTCAAACGATTTGCTGTCGGCCAGGGGTTGAAGGTGCCGCACATGGGTTGGAACAACGTCACGATGGAGCGGTCTTGTCCTCTGTTCGAAGGGATTCCCGATGGATCGTACTGGTACTTTGTGCATTCCTTTTATGTCGATCCTGCTGATAAGGCCGTTACGGCAACCACGACGAACTATGGGACGACGTTTGTGTCGAGCATCTGGCGGGACAATGTGGTGGCCTGTCAGTTCCATCCAGAAAAGAGTCAGTCCGTCGGGTTACGGTTAATCAAGAATTTTGGATCCTGGCATGCGTAACTGTCAGGAGTTAGATGTGAGAGGTGAGGTGATGACAATGCGAAACAAGCGAACCGTCGCCTTACGCCAGATGCCTCACGCGCTCACGCTGATGGTTCTCGTGCTCGCGGTCGCCAGCTGCAGCGGGGCGAAAGTGACCACAAAATCGTCAGCGGAATTGCCGCGCTATCAGATACGCATCTTGGCGTTGGTACCATTCACGACTCTCGCGACACCGCAAGTACGGGATGTCGCCGATCAAACCTTCTCGGTGCCACCGGAGGTTCGTAGGTCCGATATAGCGATCGCCGTGCCACCGAATTCCCAACAGCCTCTCAGGCAAACAGTGACAGTGCCGGCTGGCGCTGGGGACATCGTCACGCAGTTACTATGGAGCCGGCTGAAGGGGAGGCAGGGTATCACCGTGCTTTCACCGAGTGAGGCAGCAATAGCGCTAGCCTCTCAGGCACCGTCGCAACATTCCGCCGGTCAGTCACCGGCGATGATGGTGGCAAAACGGCTCAAGGCGGATGCCTCGCTGATCGGGCAAGTGTTGGTGTACCAGGAACGAGTCGGAGGTCGCTTTGGCGCCAGCCCTGCGGCAACAGTGGGCTTTGAAGCCAAACTCATTGCCGCTGATGGGCAAGTCTTGTGGGAAGGAAATTACTATGAGAAGCAGCGGCCAATGAATGAAGACGTGATGGGATTTATCCAACGTAGGGGGATGTTCGTCACGGCGGAAGAACTGGCGGCGTATGGAGTCGAACATATGCTACATGAGTTTCCGTTTGGAACGGTTGAGGAACACTGAGGGGAAACGGTTGATTGTATGCTCGTCATTCCCGCGATTGATTTAAAAGATGGCCGTTGCGTGCGGTTGCGTCAGGGGGACATGGCGGCAGAGACGGTTTATTCTGACGATGTACCCGCTGTCGCGAGGCAATGGCAGCAAGGCGGCGCAACACTGATCCATGTGGTGGACTTGAATGGGGCCGTGGAGGGAGAACCGCGGAATCTTCCTCAGATCGAAGCAATCATGCGCACCGTGAGCCTAACGATACAGGTCGGAGGAGGGATCCGGTCGATTGAGACGGTACGTCGCTATCTCGGGGCAGGTGTGAGCAGGGTGGTACTCGGCACTGCAGCGTTGACAGATCGGTCTTTCTTGGAAAAGGCCTGTCAGGAGTTTCCTCGACAGATTTTATTGGGACTGGATGCGCGAGATGGGAAGGTGGCGGTCAAGGGTTGGACCTCGGTATCAGAGACGAAGGCGACAGATTTGCTCAAGGAGCTGGGAGACTATGCCTTGGGCGCCGTGATCTATACGGACATTGCCCGCGATGGTATGTTGGGTGGGCCGAATCTGGCAGCGTTGCGCGAGGTGGTTGAGTTGTCGTCCTTTCCCGTCATCGCCTCCGGGGGTATTTCGCGCGTCGAGGACTTGCGGGCCGTGCAAGCACTTGGGCCAAGGATTGAAGGTGCGATTGTGGGGAAGGCGCTCTACGACGGCAAGCTGGACTTTCGGGCTGCTCTGGCAGCCCTCAGTGAGGCGTAAGGGGTAAAGGGTGAGGTGTGAAGAGAATGGCGATCAGAGCGTTTCGTCTCACGTCTTACCCCTCACCCCTAACGGTTTACGGATGTTGACCAAACGCATTATCCCTTGCCTGGATGTCAAAGATGGTCGCGTCGTTAAAGGCGTGAGCTTTGTGAATTTGCGCGATGCGGGAGATCCTGTCGAAGTGGCCACGGTCTATGATCGCGAAGGAGCAGATGAGCTCTGTTTCCTGGACATCACCGCCTCTCATGAGAATCGTAAGACCTTCATCGACGTGGTTGAGCAGACGGCGGCGCGGGTGTTCATGCCGCTGACTGTCGGCGGGGGAGTGAGAACGATCGAAGACATTCGGGCGCTGTTGAATGCAGGCGCGGACAAGGTGAGCATCAATACGTCGGCGGTCCAACGGCCTGAATTTGTGAAGGAAGCGGCAGAGCGATTCGGGACACAATGTATCGTTGTGGCCATAGACGCAAAGCAACGCATTGCACCGGCAACAGGGTGGGAAGTGTTCACCCATGGTGGCCGTAAATCAACCGGTCTCGACGCCGTCGATTGGGCGAAGACGATGGCGCAATATGGGGCGGGCGAGATTTTGCTCACGAGCATGGATCAAGATGGGCAACAGCGGGGATACGACCTCGCGTTGACGGCCGCCGTGTCAGAGGCTGTGTCGATTCCAGTGATCGCGTCGGGTGGCGTGGGGAGTTTGGATCATCTTTACGACGGATTCGTCAGGGGCAAGGCCGATGCGGTGCTGGCCGCATCCATTTTCCATTTTCGAACGCATACGATTCAGGAGGCGAAAGCCTATCTCCGTCAGAAGGGAGTAGCGGTTCGATAATGGATATGGGGCGATTGAAATTCGATGCTCAGGGGCTGATTCCGGCGGTCGTGCAGGATTGGCAGGACGGCACAGTTCTGATGGTGGCCTTCATGAACCAGGAGGCATTACAAAAGACCATCGAGACGCAGTCCGTGCATTTCTGGAGCCGGTCGCGCCAGACGCTATGGGAAAAGGGTGAGACCTCCGGGCACAGGCTGCAGCTCAAGGACCTGTTTGTAGATTGTGACGGCGATGCCCTGCTCGTGAAGGTCGAGCCGGTCGGCCCGACGTGCCACACGGGGGAGCGGGCCTGTTTCTTTTCGCGCCTGGACTCACCGGAAACGAAGACATCCGAGTCCTGGGGTGGAATTCTCGAACGCCTCTACCAGACGATCCAAGAGCGGAAGCGTCAGCCATCGGGTGAGTCTTACACATCCAAATTGCTGGAAGGCGGGGTTGATCGAATTTTGAAGAAGATCGTCGAAGAAGCCGGCGAGGTGGCAATTGCTGGGAAGGGCGGAAAGAAGGGCGAAATCATTTATGAAACGGCGGACCTGCTATTCCATACCTTGGTGGCGCTGGGGTACCACAGCATCACACCTCAAGAGGTCTATCAGGAGCTGGCGGCTCGGTTCGGAAAGTCGGGCTTGAGAAAGGGAAGCAGCTCATGAGCGAGTGCCTTTTTTGCAAAATCGTCGAGAGAACCATTCCCGCGGCACTCGTCTATGAAGATGACTTGGTGGTCGCGTTCGACGATATCAATCCCCAGGCGCCGACGCATACGCTCGTCATCCCACGAAAACATGTGGTTTCGATTGCGGAATTACAAGAGTTGGATGTCGGGCTGCTTGGACATCTGATGCTGGCCGGCAACAAGATTGCGAAATTGAAGGGCATTACCGACTCAGGGTACCGGTTCGTCGTCAATACCGGTGCACATGGTGGGCAGAGTGTGTTTCACCTTCATCTCCATGTCTTGGGCGGGCGACACATGGCCTGGCCTCCCGGCTAACGCCCTGCCCCCACGTTGACAGATTTCTTTTCCGTCTGTTACTCTGACCGGTCTATTTTACGACCACTTACGTGTATCTTTCTTGCCGATATCCGGTGGGGAAATAGGAGCCGCGACTCCCGTGGGCCGAGGTCTGATTTCTGAAGATGTGATCAACCAAGTTAGGGATCGAGTCGATATCGCCGAGGTGGTAGGGCATCACGTGAGTCTGACCCGTGCCGGCCAGAACTTGAAAGGTCTTTGCCCTTTCCATCAGGAAAAATCGCCCTCCTTTACGGTCAGTCCTTCCCGCCAGATCTTTCATTGTTTCGGATGCGGCGCGGGCGGCAACGTGTTTACGTTTCTGATGCGGATCACCGGCGCGAACTTTCCTGAGACGGTTCGTGAGCTCGGACAGAAGTTCGGGATTGACGTGCCGGACAGCGGGCCGACCGCGGGCCCTCAAGCGGCACAGACGAGCCGTCTTGAGTCACTCAATCGAGCGGTGACGGCGTGGTTTCAAGAGAATTTGCGGAATGGGGTAACCGGTGCGACGGCGCGGGACTATCTGTCCGGTCGGGGTATTCACGCTGGGACGATCGAGCGATTTGAAATCGGCTGTGTGCCGGATGAGTGGGACGGGCTTATCAAGGCGCTGAGCAAACAGGGTTTTGCACAAAGCGATTTGGGGGCTGCGGGATTGACGGTGGCGCGCGAGCATGCGTCAGGATCCTACGATCGTTTTCGTGGTCGCGTGATGTTTCCTATCACGGATTTGCGTAAGAGGGTTGTCGGCTTTGGCGGGCGAATACTCGGCGAGGGGACTCCGAAGTACCTGAATTCGCCGGATACTCCCTTGTTCAAGAAGGGGCAGACGCTCTACGCATTGGATCTTGCGCGAGAAGCGGTCGCTCGATTGAAGACCGTGATCGTAGTGGAAGGGTATTTTGACGCGGTCGCGCTGCATCAAGCCGGGTTGACTCATACGGTCGCAACGCTAGGGACGGCCCTGACGGCAGAGCATATTCAGGTGTTGAGACGGTTCGCTTCGAAGGTCGTGCTGTTGTTTGATCCGGATCAGGCTGGGGTTCGCGCCGCGTTGAGAGGGCTCGATCTGTTCGTGAATAGCGGGCTCGGTGTGAAAGTTGTCACCTTGCCGGATGGAGACGATCCCGACACCTATGTGCGGAAACAGGGACCGGATGCCTTTGTCCGTTTGGAAGAACAGGCTCCGAGTCTCTTGGATTTTGCCCTTGAGCATCGGTTGAGCACAGCGGAGTCCAGTACGATCGAAGGGCGTATCCGCAGTGTGGACGATGTGTTGAGGATTTTGCAAAAGAGCGAGCATCCGATCGAACGAGAGGAACGGATTCGCGTGGTCGCCGAACGACTGGGGATTAGCCAGCAACGATTAATCGAGCGGTATCCGGCGTTGGTGCAGTCGGAAGGACATCGACCGGCACCCGTTCAATCGGCCAATCCCACACCGGCGATGTTCAAGGGTGTGAGCGAAGAGCGGGATCTGGTGTATTTGCTGCTGCATGGGCACCTGACGCCCGCCGATGTGCAACGGCTGAGGCCCGAGGCCTTCTCCGTTCCGGCCTGCCGGTCCCTCGTAGAGTCGGCGCTCAATCATCTCGATCGAGACGGCCGAGTCGAGTTCAGGCCGTTGTTGGATGCGGTGGTCGATCATCCGGATTGCGGGTCGTTGGCGACTGAGCTGTCTATGAGGGAAGACCATTTCGACGATGTAAAGGCCCACGTTGCCGATTGTTTGGAGACGTTGGATCGGAAACGAGCCGAAGCTGTGTTTCGAAGTCTGATCGGGCAGCTCAAAGCTGCAGAACGTGAAGGCCGTGCGGAGGATGCGCGGAGGCTGAACACACAAGTGAATGAACTGCGAATGCAAAAGTCGGGGCGGCCCTCTACCGGAATGTTGTCTTTAGTGAAGGAGTAGTCATGGCGAAACCAGAGTTGCTCGGCGAAGTAAAGAAGCTGATCTCGATGGGGAAAGAGAAGGGCTTTTTGACGTACGACGAGCTGAACAGCACGTTGCCCGCGGAAGTCGTATCCTCCGAGCAGTTCGGCAGCATCATGACGATGTTCGGCGAAATGGACATCGAGATTGTCGATGCGCCCGAGGGGGAACGGATCAGGAAGGCTCAGGACACTGAAGAGGCCAGTGAGGATGCCGAGGACGCCGACGTCGAAGCCGGTACGGGAGAGGAGACTGAGAAGGAAGAGAAAGAGGAGAAGGAGATCGATTTAACTCCCGGCGCACTCAGCCGGACCGATGACCCGGTTCGGCTCTACCTTAAAGAGATGGGGAGTGTAGCGCTGTTGAGTCGTGAGGGAGAAATCGAGATCGCGAAACGTATTGAAGAAGGAAAGAGGGACATCGCTTCGGTCATCTATGGGATGCCGATGACGATCGAATTTGTCCTTGCACTGTACGATCAGCTCAAAAACGGAACGATCGACGTGCGTGAGATCGTTCCGATCGTCGAGACCGAAGAGGAATTTGAGGAAGAACAAATTCAACGGGACTATGAAGAGCTTCGGGTCAAGACGCTCGAAGGGCTGAACTCTGTCAGGAAAATTTCGACCTCGCTCAAGAGCCTCTATGAAGTGGCTCGGCATGCCGACAGTGACCCAACGAAACAGAAGAAGATTAAGAAGCAGATCGACACGATTCGCGATCAGGTCGTGGAAAAGATGGAGTCAGTCAACCTGCACGGGGTGCTGAAGGATCGGATGGTGCAGCGTGTGCGGGAGCTGGCGATTCAGATCCGGACGTCCGAGCGGGAAATCGTCAGTTGCCAGCGGCGGCTTGGGATCAGCGGTGAAGCCGGTGCTGAGGCGCTCAAGAAGCTCTGCCGCACACGGAAAGACTTCCTCGCCGTCAAACGCAAAACGAGCTGCTCGGAAGATGCCCTCACCGAGATAAAAAAAGTCTACCAGGCCGCGAAGGGCCGAATTCGACAACTCGAGACCGAAGAGGCCCTCGTATCCGCGGAAGAGATTAAAGATGCGGTCAAGCATCTGGATGTGGCGGAGGATAAGGTCAAACGCGGGAAAGCCGAGCTGGTCGAGGCGAATCTTCGCCTCGTCGTGAGTATTGCCAAGAAGTACACGAACCGCGGTCTCCAGTTCCTCGACTTGATCCAGGAGGGTAATATCGGCCTGATGAAGGCCGTGGATAAATTTGAGTACAAGCGAGGCTACAAGTTCAGTACCTATGCCACCTGGTGGATCCGCCAGGCGATTACCCGTGCGATCGCCGATCAAGCCCGGACAATCCGTATTCCAGTGCATATGATCGAGACGATTAACAAGCTGATTCGAACCTCCCGCCATCTGGTTCAGAAACTCGGACGCGAACCGACGCCGGAAGAAATTGCTGAGCGCATGGATCTTCCGCTCGACAAGGTGCGGAAAATTTTAAAAATCGCGCGAGAACCGATTTCTCTCGAGACCCCGATCGGCGAAGAAGAAGATAGCCATTTGGGCGACTTTATTGAGGATAAAAAGGCGGTGTCTCCTCTGGAGGCGGCGATTCGGTACGATCTCCAGCGTCAGATCAACAGCGCATTGGAAACGCTCACGCCGCGGGAAGAAAAAGTGTTACGGAAGCGGTTCGGCATCGGCGAAGCCACCGACCATACCCTCGAAGAGGTCGGTCAGGATTTCGAAGTGACGCGAGAACGTATCCGTCAGATCGAAGCCAAGGCCCTGCGCAAGCTACGTCATCCGAGCAGGAGCAAGAAGCTACGCAGCTTCGTGGAAAGTCTGTGATGTGTCATGGAACGGTTCAGTCGTGATTTGACTCCCTTCTCCGGGCAGCCTAAAATTAGCTGTTCGTGTCTGCGGATCAGGCACGCAAGAGTCATCCGCCTGATCGGGCCCATAGCTCAGGTGGTTAGAGCGGCTGACTCATAATCAGCTGGTCCTAGGTTCAAGTCCTAGTGGGCCCACCAGCGCAGCTGCGGAGCTCATTGATCCCGGTCGTTGTTCTGAACCACAGCTATAGGAGTGCGTTGAACCAGAATCTTTCCCCCCTTATCGAGCTACAGAAGTTGGATCTCCGCATCGCGGAGATCAAGGACCAACGCCGAAAAATCCCAGAGCGGCTTCAAGCGATTGATGCCCCGCTTCGAGAGGCCCGGCAACTCCAGCAACAGACCAGTGCCTCCATAGAGATTGCCATCAAGGAACGACGGTCCGGCGAACAGGATCTTGAAGTGCAGGAAGCGCATACTGAAAAAATGAAGTCGCGGCTGTCCGAGTTGAAGTCCAACAAAGAGTATCAAGCCCATCTCTTCGAGATTGAGGTCGCCAACAAGAAGAAAGGGGAGATTGAGGAGAAGATCTTGCTCTGTATGGAGAAGGTCGAGCAACTGCAGCGGGCAACCAAGGAAGCGCAAGAGAAGCTGAGTGTCATCGAAAAGGCTTTTGAGCAGGAGAAACAAGCGCTCGACAAACTGGAGCACAGTCTCTCAACTGAATTGGCGGACCTTGAAGCACAGCAGCGAGCCCGTTCAACTCATGTGGAGAAGGGGCTGCTCGCTCGCTACAACTCGATCAAAGCATCACGCAAAGATCACGCGCTTGCGGAAATCAAAGACGGGAACTGTTCCGGATGCCGCCTGCAGCTTCCTCCGCAACTGATTTCAGAAGTCAAACGAGCGGAAGACCTCCACACGTGCCCTTACTGCCGACGGATGCTCTACTGGGATGGACAAATTCCCGCCCAACCCACGCCAGGCCACGAGATCGATAAGACGTCGATTCTTGAGATCGGCGAATCAGTTTAGCCCATTGTCTCTAGTACAGCTTGAGTTGTTTTGAAGTGCAGTTTGGCGATCAACCCCAGCCGTTCCTCTCCATGCTTCTTCACGATCATGCGTCCGGCCAGTTCGACGGCGGGTGACGCGCCTTTAGGCAACGTCGTACCGATCTCATCCGAGAGACGTTTCAATCGCAAGAGGAATTCCGCACGGGCCAGGATTGAGGCGGCGGCTACGGCGATATCGGATTCGGCCTTAGGCCTCTGTTCCAATACGATCGTGCGCCCCTTTTCTTGTAGCACATTCACAATCAACCGTTCATCGCCAAACTGATCTGCGATCGCGCGCCCGCATGAAACCTTTTCGAGCAAAGTCTCCAGGGCCTTGGCATGTCCCCATGCCAGCAGGCGATTCAAATTTCGGATCTTCGCGTACAGTTCGTTGTATCGTTGCGGCCCGATTGCGATAATGCTGTGCGGACACAGCATCCGGATGTCGGGCGCCATCTCGAGAATACGGCCGTCTGATATTTTCTTGCTGTCCCGAACGTTCATGAGGATGAGTTCACTCTGTGTAATGGCATCGACGAAAACAGCGGCAATGACCAGGGGGCCAAAATAGTCTCCCTTGCCAGATTCATCGATGCCGATGCGTTCGATGGAGGTGTGCGGTGTCTTGTCGGTCACGGGTTATAGCCCTAGCGGTTTGTTGACAAATTTGTATGGCGACGTCACACGAAACCGCGTCTGAGCAGATGCGGCTTTAATGCCACGCAGACTGTTCAGAAAGGCCGTCCGGCAAGGCCGCAGCGAGCGAAGAGGTGAGGCGTACGCTTCGGTACGTTGAACCTCTGAGCGATGCGAGAACGCCGCTGGCGGACTTTATCAACAGCCTGTTAGTAGAAAATGTCAGAGCGGCGCGGTAATCTAACAGACCGATCTGGAGCGGTCAATTTCGTCGGAGTCGACAGAATCGAATCGAGTAGCGGAGGTGTCGTTCGATGCATAGAGTGAAACAACGGTCACGATGGGTGATGGCGATGAGTGTGGCGCTCGCCTCGCTGGTGGGGTGCGAAACCAATCCTTACACGGGACGGTCGCAGTTACTCATGACCTCCGTGTCGCAAGAAATACAGATGGGCGCACAGGCCTACGATCAGGTGAAGAGCGATCCCAAAATGCGGCCGTCGCAGGATCCGCGCGAGGTCGAACCGGTCAAGCGTGTGGCGGCTCGCATCGTCGAAGCGGCCAAGCGTTCGAAGTATGCGGAGATGGCGAATCAGTTTAAGTGGGAAGTGACGGTCATCAAAGACGACAAGACGCCAAATGCCTTTGCGCTACCCGGCGGCAAAATGGCGGTGTATACCGGCATCTTTCCCATGGCCAAGACTGAAGCAGGGCTGGCCGCCGTCATGGGGCATGAAGTTGTCCATGCCTTGGCTCGACACGGTGCCGAGCGGATGAGCCAAGGCCAGCTGACGAATGCCGCGCTTCAAGTGCTTGGAACGGCTGCTGGAACGGCGGGAGGCAATGCCATGTTAGGGCAGGCTGCGATGGCGGCCCTCGGAGCCGGTGCTCAGGTCGGTGTGTTGTTGCCCTTCAGTCGAAAACATGAATCAGAAGCGGACTATGTCGGGATTTTACTCGCTGCCGACGCGGGGTACGATCCTCGAGAGTCGGTTCATCTTTGGGAGCGGATGGAACAGCTGTCCGGTGGTAAGAGGCCAGCGGAGTTCTTGTCGACCCACCCAGGCCATGAAACGAGGATTGAACAACTCAAGAAATGGATGCCGGAAGCCATGGCCATCTACCAGACCAAGCAGCCGGTTCCCGCGTCGCTCTTGCCGACTGTGCAGTAGGTCGAGGCATTCGTGGTCCGCCCTTGAAAGCGTGGCGTTCCAGTCCTATAGTGTTCTGGCGCGAGGGAGAAGACTGGGTGATCGCTTGGAGCGGTAACGCTCTTAGAGGAAAGTCCGGACTTCATGGGCAGGGCGCTGGGTAACTCCCAGGCGGAGCGATCCGACACCAGCACCACAGAGAACAAACCGCCGATGGCCAAGGGGACAGGATTCCAATCCGGTTGCTTTGGCTCAGGTAAGGGTGAAACGGTGGGGTAAGAGCCCACCGCGGTGGTGGCAACATCACCGGCAGGGTAAGCGTCGCCTGATGCAAGGCCAAATAGGAAGACACCTGTCGGTTTTCTTCGGAGAGCCGGCGACCGGCTGGCCCGGCTGAGGTCTTCGGGTAGGTCGCTTGAGGTTCGAGGTAACTCGAATCCCAGAGAAATGATCACCCCCGCTTGGGAGCATATCCCAGGCGGGACAGAATCCGGCTTATCGGTCTTCTCCATCGCGCTTTTTTTATGGCTCGACGTAGCTCTCCTTCCGTCACTTTCCCTTCGAGCTGTTCGACCTCGTCGAGCAGGATGACCGGAACTCTTGTCCCATAACGTTCCATCAATGCCCTATCGCTTTCGATAGAGACCTTGTGTGTCTCAATGTGTAGTTCTGACTGAAGATGTAGTGCAATTCGGTACACGACTCCGCACAGATGACAATCTTGACGAGACAGGATGGTTACACGGATAGGCAAGCTCATGGAAATGCGACCCTGGGCTAGCGCGATGAAGCTGGACGGCATTATGTGCGGATTTAGACTGTCAGGGAAGGGGGCCTTTAGACCTGCTCAACTATTGACGGGTGGAAATGCGTGGTGATAGGATCATCCATATTTCTCCCTGATTTTTCAGAATGTTCTGAGTGAACGTGGGAGCTGTGTCTGGTCTATTCGAAATGAGGCCAGGCGTATCGCATTCCCCTGATTCCTCTGCTGACTTCTCGATTGGTGGCAGGGGTGGAGGTTCTGTTATGAAGCTCACAGGTGCTGAGATCCTCATCGAATGCCTCAAGCGGGAAGGCGTCAAGACTATTTTTGCGCTTCCTGGAGGTGTCGTTCTGAAGATTTTTGACATGCTTCATCAGCAGAAGGAAATTGAGGTGGTCTTGACTCGCCATGAGCAGGGTGCAGGCCATATGGCGGAAGGCTACGCCAAGGCAACAGGAAAAGCCGGAGTGTGCCTTGTGACCTCCGGACCCGGCATGACGAACGTGATTACGGCGTTGGCGGATGCCTACATGGATTCCGTGCCGCTGGTCTGTTTTAGCGGACAGGTTCCCACTAGTCTGATAGGGAATGATGCGTTCCAGGAAGCGGATAATATGGGACTGAGTCGTCCCTGCACCAAGTACAACTTCCTGGTTAAAGATGTGAAAGATCTGGCCGTCACGATCAAGGAAGCGTTCTACATTGCGACGACGGGGCGCCCAGGTCCGGTGCTGGTGGATATTCCGAAAGACGTATCCATGGATAAGGCGGAATTTGTGTATCCGAGTTCCATCTCTATCCGTAGCTACAATCCGGTATACGAAGGGAATAAGTGGCAGATCAAGCAGGCGGCTGAGGCCATGTCGAAGGCGAAGAAGCCGGTGCTGTATGTCGGCGGCGGAGTCATCTTCTCAGGTGCATCGCAAGAGTTGTTGGAATTGGCCGAACTCACTCATATGCCGGTCGACATGACATTGATGGGGCTGGGAGCTTTTCCTGGTGAGCATCCTCAGTCCATGGGCATGCTGGGGATGCACGGCACCTATTGGGCAAATATGGTGATGCACTATTCCGATCTTGTCGTGGCTATCGGGGCACGATTTGACGATCGCGTGACCGGAAAGGTTTCCGAGTTTTGTCCGCATGCCAAGGTCATCCACATCGATATCGATCCGACCTCGATCAGGAAGAATGTCAATGTCGACATTCCGATCGTCGGCGACTGCAAGCTGGTGCTCCGTGAGTTGATTCAGATTCTTCGTGCCACGGTAAACGGCGATCAACGGGAGTTACGCAAGCCCTGGTGGGACCAGATTCGAGAATGGCAGCAGGCAAATCCTCTCGCATATCAACAAGAAGCGGATGGGCCGATCAAGCCGCAACATGTTATCAGCCGGCTCTATGACCTCACGAAAGATCGGGATCCAATCGTGTCGACCGATGTCGGACAACACCAGATGTGGGCTGCCCAATATTTTAAGCTGGCGAAGCCGAATCGCTGGTTAACATCCGGGGGACTTGGAACCATGGGGTTCGGATTCCCTGCCGCCATGGGGGCGCAGGCGGCATTTCCCGGCCGGTTAGTCCTCTGCATAGCGGGCGACGGCAGCATCCAAATGAATATGCAGGAAATGGCGACGGCGGTGGTGCATAAGCTGCCGGTGAAGATCATCATTCTGAACAACCGATTCCACGGGATGGTCCGGCAATGGCAGGATCTCTTCTACGAAGGTCGGTATGCCTCAAGTTATCTGGAGACGACGCCGGACTTTGTGAAGTTGGCGGAGGCCTACGGAGCGGTTGGGCTCAGGGCCAGCAAGCCATCCGAGATCGATGACGTCCTCAAGGAAGCGATTGCGGTGAATAAACCAGTCATCGTGGATGTGCCGACCTATCCCTATGAAAACGTCTATCCCATGATTCCCGCCGGCGGCTGTAACCATGAGATGATTTTGGAAGATCCGCCTGCATTGAAAAGCAAACAGTCTGGAACGGGGCAGGTGGCTCCAAAAGATTCAGACACGATTCTTACGGCCTAATTGGCGGAGTCTGGAGTCACAGTGGGTATGGAACACATTATTTCGGTGACCGTCGAGAACAAGTTCGGGTCGTTGTCTCGCATCGCCGGCCTGTTCAGCGGCCGCGGGTTTAACATTGAAAGTCTCTCTGTGGCGCCAACGCTCGATCCCTCTATGTCGCAGATGACCATCGTGACGTCCGGAGACGAGCGGATCATCGAGCAAATCGTCAAACAGCTCAATAAATTAATCGACGTCATTAAGGTCGTGGATCTGAACGAGAGCGACTTTGTTTCGAGGGAGACGGCGCTCATCAAGGTGCATACGAGGTCTGAAGATCGGGCGGAGGCGCTGAGGATCGCCGATATTTTCCGGGCCAACGTCATCGACTCCACGCCGGCGACTTACACCATCGAGGTGACCGGGGATCCACTAAAGATCGAAGCGATCATCAATCTGCTGCAGCCCCTCGGAATCAAAGAACTCACACGTACAGGTCGGGTTGCGGTTGCCCGTGAGTTGATTCGGTCGACGGACGTACAGGCAAAAAAGGCTGTCCGCGAATAGACGTCATCCCAGACTCAACGTCCAGTCGGTTTCTTGATACAGCTATTACCCCAGGAGCGATCGATGAAGATTTATTACGATAAAGATGCAGACATTCAACAGATCCGGAATAAGAAAGTGGCGGTGATCGGCTATGGCAGTCAGGGCCATGCCCATGCGCTCAACATGAAAGAGAGTGGTGTGAGCGTGGTTATCGGGCTGCGCGAAGGCGCTTCATGGAAGAAGGCGGAGCAAAGCGGGCTGAAAGTCATGCCGGTGGCCGATGCCGTCAAGGCGTCGGATGTCGTCATGATCCTCGCGCCAGACGAAGCGCAAGCGGCCATCTATCGGCAGGAGATCGCTCCGAATTTGAAGCCGGGCTCCTATCTCGCATTTGGCCATGGTTTCAACATTCATTTTGGGCAAATCGTTCCGCCGCCCACGATCAATGTGTTCATGGTCGCGCCCAAAGGACCGGGCCATCTCGTTCGATCAGAGTATACGAAAGGCAGCGGGGTCCCCTGCTTACTCGCAATTCATCAGGATCCCAGCGGAACGACCAAGCAGTTGGGACTTGCCTATGCCAGTGCGATTGGGGGCGGGCGGGCCGGCGTGATCGAAACAAACTTTCGGGAAGAAACCGAGACGGATCTTTTCGGCGAGCAGGTCGTCCTTTGCGGAGGGCTCACGTCTCTTATCCAGGCCGGGTACGAGACGCTTGTGGAAGCCGGCTATTCTCCGGAGATGGCCTATTTTGAGTGCCTGCATGAAGTGAAACTGATTGTGGACTTGATCTATCAGGGCGGCATTGCCAACATGCGGTATTCCATCAGTACGACAGCCAAGTACGGTGATATCACTCGCGGTCCCCGGATTGTGACGGAGCAGACAAAGCTTGAAATGAAGAAAATTTTAAGCGAAATTCAGCAAGGCCAGTTCGCCAAAGAATGGGTGCTGGAAAATCAAGCGAATCGTCCGGTCTATAATGCGTTGCTGGCAAAGGGGGAAACCCATCCTATCGAAGAGGTCGGAGGCCGGCTGCGTGCGATGATGCCCTGGCTGAAGAAGGACCAACTGGTCGATAAGAGTAAAAACTAGCAGGAGGTTGAAACCGACTTTCGGCGGCCTGTTCGCTCGCTGGGGCCGTACCTGTGGTGGGACGTGTTTTGATGCATCCGAGCTGATCGGGTTGAGCCCCACGGTCGGTTGAATATCATCCTGAACAACCTGAGGCGACTCTGTGGCGGATCGTGCCGTCGGCATCCCGTTTGCCAAAGAAGGAATTCCCTTCATCGGGATTGCTGTTGGCGTTACACTGCTGGCAGTATGGTTGGACTGGATTATTGCCGCGGTTGTGGCGGCGCTCCTGACCTTCTTCGTCGCGTGGTTTTTTCGCAACCCATCCCGGGTGGTCCCTCAGGGGCCGCGTCTCATCCTGGCGTCCGGTGATGGGAAAATTATCGCCATTGAAGAAGAGTTCGAGCCACGATTTATCAAGGACCGTAGTATCAGGATCAGTATATTTTTGAACGTGTTCGATGTGCACATTAACCGGGTGCCTTGTGAAGGGGTCATCGAAGATGTGCAGTACCAGCCAGGTTTGTTTCTGGCCGCCAATAAGCCGGATGCGACATTGCGGAACGAACAAAACGCCCTGATGATTAGAACGGTGCAGGGTCCAAAAGTATTGTGTGTACAGGTGGCTGGGTTGATTGCCAGGCGGATCGTTTGTTGGGTCTCGCCAAGAGATCGGGCGGTGATCGGTGAACGGTTTGGCTTGATTCGATTTGGGTCGCGAATGGATACGTTTCTTCCTATCGGGACGGCTGTAAGAGTTGCAGTCGGCGACCGAGTTAAAGGTGGAGAAACCATTCTGGGAGAATTACCATGAAACCCATGGGACTTCGGCAATCATTCGGAAGAGATGGGAAACGGCGTAAAGCCGCCATGCATTTGATCCCGAATCTTTTTACGACAGGAAATCTATTGTGTGGCGTGTTTTCGATGCTGTCCGTGTTCAATGCCGATTACATGGTCGCAGCGGTTGCCATCCTGGTGGCGATGGTCTTCGACGTGCTCGATGGAAAGTCCGCGCGGTTGACGAACAGCACCAGCCATTTCGGCTTTGAGTACGACTCGTTGTCCGACGTGGTGTCGTTCGGGGTTGCCCCAGGCCTCTTGATTTATTCCTGGGCGCTGAGCGGACAGGGTATGTTTGGGATGGCGGTAATGTTCGCTTATGTGGCGATGGGTGCGGTTCGATTGGCCCGATTTAATTCGACTACGTCCGTGCCGGACGGCAAGTACTTTACCGGCTTGGCTATTCCTGCAGCGGCAGGGGTTGTGGCATCGCTCGTGATTTTCGACCATTACAGCGTCAGGATTGGAACGGAAGTGAAGCCTCTCCTTGTCCTGATTATTACGCTGACCCTTTCGTTCTTGATGGTGAGCACCATCAAGTATCGGAGCTTTAAAGACATGAAGTTCCGCGGCGGTCAGCACATTACCTATCTCGTCTGGGGAATTTTGACGCTCATGCTCGTAGCGGCCTGGCCCCAAGTGATGCTATTTGTCATCTTTGCCGGGTATGCCTTGATGGGCCCTGCAGAACGACTGGTTGGACTTCTGTCCAAGGTGGCGGGAAAGCGTCCGTCGCCCAAGGCCGAGCAGTCGGTGAATGAATCGAAGCTCTAATGGACTGTAGGATGACCACGGTGCAGGCTAGAACTTCGATGGTTTGTGCATGTGTCACAACGGGAGAGTACTCCCGCAGGATGCTGCTGATGGCTGCGACGAGGAGTAGTACGCGATTTGCACAGTAAAAGAGAGCTGGTGAATGGTGCAAACCAGCCTGTGCGGCGCCGAACTCGCCTCTGAGCTAGAATCCGTGAAACCCGAGTAATGGATTCCGCCTCGCCCCCGTGACAGGGCGAAATGAAGGGCTGTGGACAGCGACAGGTTGTTCATAGCTGAATCAGGGTGGTACCACGGAGCTTCTCAAAGCTTCCGTCCCTGGGCGTAGGGATGGAGGCTTTTTTATTTGAGATCGCTGAAAATGCTTTCCCGCAGCGTTCTCGGTCGCGTGCCTCCCTGCGACGTACCCATCGGTGAAAGAGCTGTCTCGGCAGCTCGGGGCGGGTGGGTGAGAAACGGTACGCCTCAGTCGTCCCGCTCCCTGCGGCCTTGCGGAAAAGGCATTTTGAGCAATCTCATAAGATCAGAGAGGTGACATCATGACTAGAATGATCAAAATTTTCGATACGACTTTGCGGGACGGCGAGCAATCGCCAGGCGCCAGCATGAATGTGGAAGAGAAAGTCATGGTGGCAAAGCAACTGGCGCGTCTGGGGGTCGATATTATTGAAGCAGGATTTGCCTATAGCTCTCCTGGAGATTTTGAAGCAGTGCGGCGGATTGCTCAGGAAGTCGAGGGACCGACGATTTGTAGCTTGGCGCGGGCTCGCCCGGAGGATATTGATCGAGCTTGGGAGGCGTTGAAAGGGGCTCCCAAGGTTCGAATTCATACATTTCTTTCAACCTCGGATATTCACTTGAAGCATCAGTTCAGAATGACGCGCGATGAGGCAAAGAGGCGTGCGGTCGAAATGGTGCAACGGGCGCGGGGCTATGTGGACGATGTGGAGTTTTCGCCCATGGATGCCAGCCGTTCCGATCCAGCCTATCTCTATGAGGTGATCGAGGCGGTAATTGCCGCAGGAGCCGGGACGATCAATATTCCCGATACGGTCGGCTATGCGGTGCCACAAGAATTCGGCCGACTCATCCGTGGAATTCGCGAGCAGGTGCCAAATAGTGCGAAGGCGGTGATCTCCGTCCATTGTCACAACGATCTGGGCATGGCCGTGGGGAACAGCTTGGCAGCGGTGTTCGAAGGGGCCGGCCAAGTGGAGTGCACGATCAACGGAATTGGCGAGCGGGCAGGGAACACGGCATTGGAAGAAATTGTCATGGGGCTTCGAACCAGGAAGGATTTCTATCAAGCGGACACGAAGATTCGCACCGAAGAGATTTTGAAGACCAGCCGATTGGTCAGTAAGATCACCGGCATGGTGGTGCAGCCGAACAAGGCGATCGTCGGGGCGAATGCCTTTGCCCATACATCCGGCATTCACCAGGACGGACTGCTGAAGGACAAGACGACCTATGAAATCATGCGGCCGGAGACCATCGGGCTGGTCGAGAGCAAGATGGTCATGGGGAAGCTTTCAGGACGGCATGCATTTCGACAGAGGTTGGTGGAGTTGGGATATACGCTCTCTGATGAAGAGGTCAATCACGCGTTCGAGCGGTTCAAGAAGTTAGCCGATCAAAAGAAGGAGATATACGAAGAGGATCTTGAAGTTATCGTTTCCGAAGAGTTGTCCAAAATGGCCGATCGGATCAACTTGAAATCGTTCTTTGTCGCCAGCGGGACTGAACGGGTTCCAACAGCCACCGTCGAACTCGAGATTGACGGACGAACGATCTCGCTGACCGGGACAGGCGATGGACCGGTCGATGCGGTCTACCGGACGATTGCTGCGATGACGCAGACGAAAAGTACGCTTCTCATGTATGTGGTGAAGGCCATTACCGGCGGGACCGATGCCCAGGGCGAAGTCTCGGTCCGGGTTCAAGAAGATGGCCGCACTGTCTCAGGCCATGGGGCGGATACGGATATCATCATGGCCTCGGCGAGGGCCTATCTCAACGCGCTAAACAAGCTGTTGTACCTGGCGGGAAAACAGACGCAGGGTGAGCAGAAGGTGAACTTGATTTAGGGAAAGTGGCCACGGTAGAGTTGCCAGCTCCGGTCTGGAACCTGGAAGGTACTATCGGCTGGGAGGTGCGCCGTGGTTCATGTTACCCTGGCAGATCGGTCGGAGTTTTTGGCCGGCGATCATACCGTTCTTCGGGAGTTGCTGCATCCGGCGAAACAACCGCTCTCGCTTAGGTATAGTGTGGCGCACGGGACATTGGCTCCCGGCCTTCGGTCGAAGTGGCATAAGCTGAGATCCTCAGAGGTCTACTACATTATCGCAGGCAGGGGACGATTGACCGTAGATGACTCTGTCGTCGCGGTGGAAACAGGCTCCATTGTCTATGTGCCTCCGGGAGGCAAGCAGTCTCTGGAGAGTAGTGGGCCCACTGCCATTGAGTTCCTCTGTGTGGTCGAGCCCGCTTGGCGGCCAGAGGACGAGGAAGTGCTGGAGTAACGCTGGTGTGGGTTAAACTCACAAAGAGGGAGAGTGGTTTGTGAAGGCGAAAATTGCCGTGTTAGCCGGTGATGGAGTGGGTCGAGAGATCGTCCCTGAGGCCGTGAAGGTGCTGAAGGCTGTGGCCAAGAAGTTCGAGCACAGGTTCGAATTTCTATCCGCTGATGTCGGTGGGCAGGCTATCGACAAAGTGGGCGTTCCGCTTCCTCAGGAAACGCTGACCCTGGCCAAACAGAGCGACGCAGTCTTGCTTGGCGCAGTAGGCGGTCCTAAGTGGGAAGGGTTGGAATATAGCTTGCGCCCGGAACGCGCACTGTTAGGCTTGCGAGAGCACTTGGGCCTCTACGCAAATTTACGGCCGGCGAAGTTGTATCCAATGTTGGCCGATGCCTCCACACTGAAACGTGAGGTGATCGAGGGGATCGATATCCTCGTCATTCGTGAACTGACCGGCGGCATCTACTTCGGGAAACCAAAAGGGATCGAGAAGTTGCCGAATGGAAGTGAGCGAGGTGTCAACACCGAAGTCTATACCACTGAAGAAATCCAACGCATTGCGAAAGTAGCATTTGAGGCGGCCAGAAAACGCCGGAAAAAGGTGACGTCTGTCGATAAAGCGAACGTTCTGGAGTCATCTGAGCTGTGGCGTCGTGTCGTCATTGAGACCCACAAGGGCTATCCGGATGTGGAGTTGAGCCATATCTATGTCGACAATGCGGCGATGCAACTCGTGCGCAACCCGCGGCAGTTCGATGTGATGCTCTGCAATAATATATTCGGCGATATTCTGAGCGATGAAGCCGCGATGTTGACCGGGTCTATCGGTATGTTGCCTTCGGCCAGCATCGGCTCGCAGGTCGGACTGTTCGAGCCGATTCATGGCAGCGCGCCTGATATTGCGGGGAAGAATGTGGCGAATCCCATTGCAACGATTGCTTCTGCGGCTATGATGTTGTCCTATGCCTTCAAGTTGGATAAGGAAGCCGCCGCCATCGAGGAGGCGATCGTGAAAGCCCTTGATTTTGGCTATCGGACGAAAGATATTCACAGTCCTGGTACTCGCCTTGTCGGTACGATGGAGATGGGCGAAGTTATCTTGCAATATCTGAACTAGCAAGACGTATGAGGCAGATGAGCACATATCTTCACGCCGGATTGATCCGGACTGTTGCCGGCATTGGAGCTCCTGGCTGGTCCGGTGACGGAGCTGGGGCGCTTGCCGCTTGCTTGAATGAGCCGAAGAGTCTCACGGTCGATAGAGAGGGTAACCTGTTCATCGCCGACTCGGAGAACCACGTCGTTCGGAAAATCGACATGAAGACCCAATGTATCAGGACGGTAGCCGGGTGCACCCAGGGAGTCGAATCTGAAGTGAATCGTGTTTCGCCTGTTGCGGTGGCCGAGGGAGCTGGGGATGAGGATCCTTTTGCCGAAACCGGCGCGATTGATTCTCACGCCTTTACCCAGCAGACTGACTTAAGTGGGACCGTGCGGTATGTTGTGGCTGGTACAACGCCGACAAAGCGCTTCAGTGGCGACGGTGGCCCTGCGGATCAAGCTCTGTTGAATTTCCCGACCGCGGTAGTGGTTGATCGGGCAGGGCACCTCTACATTGCGGATACACTGAACCATAGGGTGCGGCGTGTGGAGTCCGGTACCGGACTGATCACAACCATTGCCGGCATCGGCCAGCCGCGGTGCTTTGGTGACGGGGGATTGGCCGTAGAGGCCGGGTTGAACGAACCGGCTGCTTTAGCGGTGAGCGACAGGGGCGTCCTCTATATTGCCGACCAGAGTAACAACCGCGTGAGGGCGGTGGATTTGTCCACCGGAGTGATTTCTACGGTCGCAGGGACAGGAACGGCTACGTACAATGGAGACGATATGGCTGCATTGAAAACTGGTCTATCCGGTCCAAGCGGATTGGCGCTTACGGCAGATGGCACGTTGTTCATTGCCGATAGTTTCAACGGAAGGATTCGCGCCGTCGATCCTGTCACTGGCTTCATACGAACTGTGGCCGGTGATGGTGGTGAGTATAAATATCAGGGCCCGGATGAGCCGCCCAGCCGCAGTCTCTCCCGGCCATCGGGGATTGCATTGGATGAAGAGGGGAATCTCTTCTTTACCGATTCGGACAATCATCTGGTGCGGCGATGGGATCGGATCACTGGAGGGATTGAACGTATTGCTGGCGTTGGTGTGGCCAGCTACGGGGGTGATGAGAGCACGGCTTTCGAAGCCGGTTTGAGTTACCCGTTTGGAATCGTGATGGGTCGTGCGGGGCATTTGCTCGTGGCCGATACGTTCAATCATCGCATTCGCGAGATCGCACTGTAGGCAGGAACGAGGCTCATGTTGAAAAAGAAATCAGGGTATGTCGTAGCGGTCGTCGGTGCGACCGGGGCGGTCGGCACAGAAATGATCGAGGTGCTCCAGGAGCGGAAGTTTCCCGTCGCACGTCTGGTCCCGCTCGCATCGGCTCGTTCGGCTGGTGGTACGGTGACATTTGAGGGGAATGAGGTATCCATTGAAGTTTTGACGAAGGATTCGTTTGTCGGCGTAGACATCGCACTGTTTTCTGCCGGGGCGGATCTCAGTCGAGAGTTTGCTCCGATCGCAGTGAAGGCCGGTGCGGTGGTGATCGATAATAGTGCTGCCTGGAGGATGACGCCTGAAGTGCCGCTCGTGGTGCCTGAGGTGAACGCGCACGACATTCAACGGCACAAGGGGATCATCGCCAATCCGAATTGTTCTACGATTCAAATGGTCGTGGCGTTGAAACCCCTGCATGATGAGGCCAGGATCAAGCGGATTGTCGTCACGACCTTTCAATCGGTCTCCGGCACGGGGAAAGACGCGATGGATGAACTGATGACGGAATGCCAAGATCTGTTGAGCTTCAAGTCGGCGAGTCCCAAGGTTTATCCCTATCAGATCGCCTTCAATTGTCTGCCTCATATCGACGATTTTCTGCCGTCAGGGTATACGAAGGAAGAGATGAAAATGGTCCATGAGACAAGAAAGATCATGGGCGATCAGTCGATTCATGTGACGGCGACGACGGTGCGGGTCCCGGTGTATGTCGGACATTCGGAAGCGGTCAACATTGAGACTGAGCGAAAATTATCGGCCAATGATGCCCGCGCCATTCTATCCACCGCGCCCGGAGTGCTGCTCTATGATGATCCGGCACATAAGATCTATCCCATGCCGTTGGAGGTGGCCGGGAAGGATGAGGTCTATGTCGGTCGCGTTCGTGAAGATGAATCGATCGCCAACGGTCTCAACCTGTGGGTCGTGGCGGATAATTTGCGCAAAGGGGCCGCGCTCAATGCCGTGCAAATCGCAGAGCATTTAGCTCAACACTGATGGCTGAGTGGGGACATCTAGGCAAGGTCATCATTGGAGTCGGGCTATGTGTGGTGTTGGTTGGCCTGTTGCTGTTGATCGCAGACCGCGTTCCAGGAATTGGAAATCTCCTAGGCTGGTTCGGTAAGCTTCCCGGCGATATCTCCATTCTGCGAGATAACTTCAGTTTCTCATTTCCGCTCGCAACCAGCCTGCTCCTCAGTGTCATCTTAAGTCTGGTATTCTATTTACTATCATGGATCTTTCGCCGGTGAAGCAGTCGAAGGGTGGAGTATGCCGAGCCATCTTGGTCGGAGCATGCCTTCTTAGCCTGTCATCGGAGGTGGAGGCAGCCGAGTCTCTTCGAGTCCTGCTGTCAGCCGATGTGCCGCGGCTCGATGTCCGTGCAGATAGCTCTTTGCGGGTGACGGAGGCAAAGGGCCACAGTCAGACTCTGCGGGCGCCGGTTCAGATTATAGCCGCTGAAGCCGGGTTCTTGCTGAACGGCGTCCGCATGCAGACGGAGCAGCTGACACTGCGCGGTGGAGAGCAAGGCCTCACGTTGACCTTTCCACGGCTCGCTCGGAAATCCAATGGGGCGGCGATGTCATCGGGCGACTCCGGCATGGAGATCGCGGTGAGCGGCGTTGTCCATCTTGTGAGAAAGGGCAAGGGGTTTTTGGTCATCAATCGGGTGGATCTTGAAGAGTACGTGAAAGGGGTAGTTCCCGCCGAGGTCAGTTCGACCTGGCACCCGGAGATGTTGAAAGCGCAGGCGGTCGCTGCACGGACCTATGCGCTCTACCAGCAGATGTTGAGTGCTACGCGTGAGTACGACGTGGCGGCTACGGTGCAAGACCAGGTCTATCGCGGGAAGCAGGGGATTGATGCCGGGATTCTACGGGCGGTAGAAGAGACGCGAGGCCTGGTCATTACCTATCAGGATGCGCCAATCTACGCAGCATTTTCATCGACGGCCGCCGGGCTGACGGAAGATGCTATGAATGTGTGGTCGAAAGACTATCCCTATCTCAAGGGCGTGGAATGTCCATTCGATCTTATGTCGCCCTATTATCAATGGAAATCCTCCTTTAAACTCGACACCCTTGAACAGGGCTTGCGTCAGCAGGGATTCTCTGTGGGGACAATCGCGACGATGATGCCCTTGTCGTTGAGCCGCGGGGGACGAGTCACGAAGCTACGCATTCTCCACTCTGGTGGAGAATTGGTGCTTCGCGGAGAAGAGTTGCGGAAAGCCGTCGGCTACACCATCATCCCCAGCACGCAGTTTGCCATCGAGACTATTGGCCGAGATGTGGTGCTTTCCGGCTTCGGTGCGGGCCACGCTGTCGGTATGTGTCAGTGGGGCGCGAAAGAACTGGCTGAGTTAGGCTATCCGTTCTCGACGATTCTCCAATATTATTATCCGGGCACCGAACTGCAGCCTATGACGTTGATTAAAGCTCCGACCCCGCCGTCTTCCTCATGAAGCTTTCAGAATTCGACTTCCCCTTCGATCCCTCGCTCATTGCCGCTCACCCAAGCCTCCCGCGCGATCACGCCAGGCTGCTTGTTCTGCAGCGTCTCGACCGCTCGCTCGCCCATCGCCGAGTCGAAGAGTTGCCCAATCTTCTTCAGCCTGGCGACCTTCTCGTGGTCAACAATACGAAAGTGTTGGCTGCGCGCGTGGCTGGACGGAAGAGTTCTTCCGGCGCGGAAGTCGAGATTCTCTTTGTAAAGGATCTCGGTGATGCGATATGGGAAGTGCTGATCAAGGGAACGTTCCGGCCTGGACAGATTATTGAGATGGGTGCAGAGGCTTCTGCTGTGGTGATCGAGCGTGGCGCGATACGAACAACGGTTCGGATTGAGAGTCCGATTCCGTTTTCCCAATGGCTGCGGCAATATGGCCGAATGCCGCTTCCGCCCTACTTGAAACGGGCGCCGACTGACCAGGATCGGGAATGGTACCAAACCCTGTTCGCATTGCATGAGGGCGCAATTGCCGCGCCCACCGCCGGACTCCATTTCACACCGGGACTACTGGAGCAGCTTCGACAGAGCGGGGTCGGCCTCACGGCCGTCACGCTCCATGTCGGTGTAGGGACTTTTAAGCCGGTGACGGTCGATCGGATCGAAGACCATCAGATGGGCGCAGAATGGATCGAGGTCGGATCCGAGGCAGTGCGTACCATCGAGCAGGCTCGGACGGCAGGGGGACGAATTATTGCGGTCGGGACCACGGTCGTACGCGCGCTCGAAACTGCGGCCCGTGCGGACGGTCAGATCCGACCTTATTGTGGAGAGACAGATATATTTATGACACCAGGGTTTTCTTTCAAGGTAGCCGATGCTCTTCTCACGAATTTTCACTTGCCACGTACGACATTGCTGATGCTGGTTTCCGCATTGGCGGGGACGGAGTTTCTTCGCCAGGCCTACGCAGACGCGGTGCGTGAGCGGTACCGGTTCTATAGCTATGGGGATGCGATGCTAATTCTCTGAGAAAGTCTGAAAGTCCTGGACGGAGATCGTCGGAGACTTTTGGGCTCGAAGACTCTATGACCTGATGACTTGTGACGAGACGAGTGGGGCTAGAGCAATTCGCGGTTGATCTTAATGGGGATGGTCGTTTTGAGCGATTCAGTATAGGCCATCAGCGCGCGCTGCTGTTTTTGAAAGAGAACATCCTGCACCGCACGGTCTTTTGTCGCCTCGGCCTTCGCGGGATCTGATTCCGTTTGTCGTAGCGTGAAGGCTTGCGCCTCTGCAAGCTCGGCAGGGGTAAGGGCCACGGCGTCGCGAATGATCATCTTGGCTTTGCTGCTCAGCACTTCTTTTGTTTCCATCGCTTCGAATATTGCGGGGGTCAGATGATTAGCTGCCAGGAGTTGTTGGTAGACCTGCGGATCAAATATGCCGTTCTTTTGAAAGTCAGGGATTTGCATGATGGCTTCCCGTAGTTCATCGTTAGATACGGTGAGGCCCATGTTCTTTGCCGCAATGAGCCAGGTCCGATTATCGACCAGCTGATCCACCACTAATTGCTTGATGGTTTCGTCTTTGAACTCTCCAGGAACCTTGTCCTTATAGAAGCGATAGGTATTTTCATAGGCGCGTCGAAACTCATCGCGGGATACGGTAAGATCTCCGACTGAGGCGACACCGGCACCGGCGCCAGTTTGCTCACCGAATCCCCACCAGCCCATGGTGATGACGAAGGCAAGGGCGATGACCCCCATAATGGACTTGAGAAGCCAGGGATAGCTATGAGACGCTTCGCGCATCGATTTCAGCATGATAATCCTTCGGGGAATTCGTATGGATGGATTCTACTCAGGGATCTGAGGAAAGGCAAGAGACGACCTTTCTTTTACGCTGTGATCTTACGGTCAAGTTCAACCGTCTACTCGTGAAGACGGGAATTATCATCCGCAATATTCGATTCGCCGGATAATGTTCTTTGTTTGTGCTGGGTAGTTTGATTTGCTATACTTTGCCACTAATTGCGAGGAGACCCTTTCGTGGTGGAGGTCAGTGGGGTTCATTCAGTCGGTGGCGGGATCTACCCCAAGGCGCAGGTTCTGAACCGCGGTATCGCCAAGCTGATTGATCTTTTAATCGTCGCAGCTGCCGGGCAAATAATTGTGCCGGTAGGTTTTCTCGGAGGATTGGCGTATATACTCATAGCTGATGGTTTTGCCGGTGGACGCAGTATCGGTAAGCGGTTGATCGGTCTTCAGACGGTGCTTTCTGATCGGCGTGAGGCTGTAGGGTTTCGGGAGTCCATCATCCGCAATTTGCCTTTCGCAGTCGCTCAGTTAGCGTTCGCCATTCCGTATGTAGGATGGCTTGTAGCTGTAGCGATTATAGCGTTCGAGGCAGTATTGATTCTCGGGAATGAGCAGGGGAGACGCCTTGGCGACGAAGTGGCCGGTACCCAGGTGTTGGATGCAGGGCGGCTGGCATTGCCTGACTGAGTCTGCGGTCAGGGTCTGAGCGGAAGGGAGCGCAATCGTGGGCTTTGGTAGCGATATCTTCGGATGGTTCTCAAACGATCTGGCCATTGACCTAGGGACGGCGTCGACGCTCGTGTATGTCCATGGGAAAGGGATCGTGCTCAACGAGCCCTCGGTCGTGGCAGTTGAGAAAAAGACCGAACGAGTGCTTGCGGTCGGCACAGAAGCGAAGCGAATGTTGGGGCGCACGCCGGGCAACATCATTGCGGTGCGGCCAATGAAAGAAGGCGTGATCGCCGACTTCGAAATGGCAGAGCAGATGTTGAAGCGGTTCATTCAGAAAGCCCACAACCGCAGTGCGTTCGTGCGTCCACGCATCATCATCGGTGTGCCGTCGCGTATTACACAGGTGGAGCAGCGGGCAGTGCGAGACTCGGCCGAATTAGCCGGCGCACGAGAAGTGTATCTGATCGAAGAGCCGGTGGCTGCTGCCATCGGCGCAGGTCTTCCGATCACCGAGCCCTCCGGCAATATGGTGGTTGATATCGGCGGCGGCACGACCGATATCGCGGTCATTTCGCTCGGCGGAATCGTCTATAGCGAGTCCGTCAAGGTCGCGGGCGATCGCATGGACGATGCGATCATGAACTACATTAAGAAGAAGTATAACCTCCTCATCGGTGAACATATGGCGGAGCGGATCAAGTTCGAAATTGGATCCGCCTATCCCTTTGAAGAACGCAAAACCATGATGATCAAGGGGCGCGACTTGATTTCCGGCATTCCCCGTACGCTGGTGGTGGATGACGCGGAAGTCCGGGAAGCGCTGCAGGAACCGATCGGCACAATCGTCAACGCGATTAAAGTGGCACTGGAAAATACCCCGCCCGAGTTGGCGGGCGACATTATCGATCGTGGCGTCGTACTCACGGGCGGGGGATCTTTGCTGAAGGGCATGGATACACGCTTTCGGGAAGAGACGAATTTGCCGATCATCACCGTGGATGACCCTCTGACGTCTGTAGTCTTGGGGGTCGGGAAAATCCTCGATGAGTTGGATCTGCTCGCCAAAGTGTCGGTGATGTCCCAGGCCAATACCTACCGATAAGGTTCCATCCCTAACTCTTTTATGTGGATGGCTTATTCTCGCTCTCCCTACAGTGCCCGACGTATTGCGCTTGCCTGCTTTGCCCTCCTGCTGGTGGCTCTTTTTCTGCTTCCCAATCAAATCCGAGGACTCTTGCAGTATTTAGACGGGCCAGTTGGACACGTCGTAGGAGTTCCGCTTGAAGCCATCGCATCCATCGATGCAGGCATTGCCGATCGCTGGGAACGGTATGTGGCGTTGCAAGGTGTCCAGGAAGAGAACCAACAACTACGAAAAGAAATTGAATGGCTGCGGGGGCAACATAGCCAGTTGCGTGAGTTCTCCGCCGCGACAGAACGCTTGACGGCCTTGCTGCAATTTAAGGAACAGGCGCTCCCTACGATGGTCGCCGCTCAGGTTATCGGTCGTGATGCCACGAACCGGTATCGTGCCATCATTCTCAATAAGGGCGAGAGCGACGGGATCAAGCCGGACATGGGGGTGGTCACGCCTGCCGGTGTCGTCGGGCGTGTCGTAAAAACGACAGGGGCGTCCTCGGTGGTGCTCCTGGTGACTGACCCGAGCAATTCCATCCCCGGCCTCATTCAGCGGACGAGAGACGAAGGCATTGTGGAAGGGACTCAACAAGGGATGGCACGGTTAAAGTATATTCCGTTGTTGTCGACGCTCCGAGACGGTGATCGGGTCGTGACGTCGGGTCTTGTCGGAGGTTTTCCACGAGGGCTCGTGATCGGTACGATCACGAACATCGATAAACAGGAAGGCGCCCTCTTCCAGTCTGCCGAACTCATGCCGGAGGTCGATGTCGGTCGTGTGGAGGAAGTGTTGGTGATTCAGATGTCATATGGTCAGTCCACGAAGGCTGGGGCGGAAGCGGATCCGATCGGGAAACCATCACCATGAAATTCCTTTTCTATCTGATTCTTGTGCTATTGCTCGTCCCCCTGCAGACGACGTTGCTGCCGCATCTGAGTGTGTGGAGTATCAAACCGGACTTGGGGCTTGTGGCTACCGCGCTTATCGGGATTTTTGCCGGTGAACTGGAAGGCCTTCTCGTGGGGCTTGCGATCGGATGGATTCTGAATCTTTTCTCCGCCGGCGAACTTTGGCTCAGTCTCTTGACGAACGGGGGCGTTGGGATTTTAGCAGGATTTCTGGGGCGGCAGCTGACGCTGGTGACATCGATCTCACTGGGTGCGGGGCTGTTATTGGTGTCTTTAGCGAGCGGGCTGTTTGCCGCGGTGAGCTTCACGCACCTCGACATGTCTCAGATGTGGTGGATGGTCGAGTCGATCGCCCTTCCTCAGGCCTGTTTTGATGGGGCGGTCGGAGCAGGGCTCTATTGGCTGCTCTCCCAATGGTTTCATGTCACCCGTCTAAGGACCGAGTAGCCGGTCTGTGATTAGGCGTGGCGGAATATTGATTGTGACGCATGGCAACAGCTGGTCTACACGATTCTGAACTAGGGGAACTCCAACGCCGGCTGATTATTCTCCGCGTTGGTCTGTTGCTTGTTGTGGCGTTACTGGGGCTGCAGCTCTGGAACTTGCAGATTCGTGAGGGCCCCTACTACCGCGATCTCTCGGTGAACAATCGGACGCGTTCTGTCATCATGGAGCCGGCTCGAGGGCTCATCTACGATCGCAACGGAGTGTTGTTGGCAAATAATGTCCCCAGCTTCACCCTCTATGTTTCGCTTGAAGACATCAAAGATCGGGAGCTACTCATCGGTCAGCTCAGCAGCCTCCTGGGGCTAGATGAAGCGCTTGTGCGGAAGAAGCTTACGGCTCGCGGCAGTAAACAGCTGCCGCGCAAGGTGAAGGATCGTTTAACCCTTCGAGAAGCGACGTTGATTGAGTCCCACCGCCTGGACTTGCCCGGGGTGATGGTCCAAGTCGAATCGCAGCGGAACTATCCTGGTGGAGTGACGGCCTCACATCTATTGGGTTATGTCGGAGAAGTGTCCCCCGAACAGTTAGAGAAACCTGAGTTTGCCGATCTGCACCAGGGCAGCATTGTTGGGCAATATGGCGTGGAGAAGTTTTTCGATCGGCTCGTGCGCGGTCAGGCCGGGCAGAAGAGCATAGAAGTCGATGCGGTCGGTCATGAGAAACAAACCGTAGTTGTGGCGCAGCCGCATGCCGGGGACGATTTGTATCTCACGATCGATTCGCGGTTGCAAAAAGTGGCCGAAAATCTATTGGGGGAGGAAACAGGCGCGATCGTCGCCCTTGATCCAAGGACAGGCGATGTACTGGCTATGGCCAGCCGTCCTGGATTCGACCCAAATATTCTCTCGCGCGAGCTCACACCGAAACAGTGGACCGAGATCGTGCAAGATGAGGGGCGCCCCTTGAACAATCGAGCGTCGCAAGGACAGTACCCGCCCGGTTCGGTCTTCAAAGTAATGATGGCTGCGGCAGCGTTGGAAAGTAAGACTGTGACGCCCTCGACAACTATCCATTGCAATGGCGGATATCAGTTCGGTCGCCGTCTGTATCATGACTGGAAAGTCGGGGGACACGGCTCGGTAGATCTTCGGCGCGCGCTTGTGCAGTCGTGCGACGTCTACTTCTACACCGTTGGGCAACGGATGGGGATCGAAACGATAGCTTCCTTTGCCCATCAGTTTGGATTGGGAGAGGAGACGGGGATTGAGCTACCATCTGAACGAATTGGGATCATTCCTTCAGAGGCTTGGAAACGGAAGGCTAAGAATGAGGCCTGGCTGCCGGGCGAAACGATTTCGGCATCAATCGGACAAGGCTATGTGAATGTGACTCCGCTGCAGATGGCAAGCTTAATCGGCACCGTCGCAAACAACGGCGTCATGTTCCGTCCGCGATTGGTCCAGTCAGTGATGGATCGAGCGACCGGAGAGCTACAACAACGAACGGCGGTTCCCAAGCGTACATTAAAGCTGCGGCCAGAGATCCTGCCGTTGATTAAAGAAGCGTTGGCAGGGGTGGTACAAGAGGGGACGGCTACGAGGGCGAAGTCAGCGCTGGTGACGATCGCCGGGAAGACCGGCACGGCCCAGATGACGGCATTGCGCACCGGTCCGGAGAAGGATATCCCGAAGAAATTTCGCGATCATGCCTGGTTTGTCGCATTCGCTCCGGTTGATGCCCCCACCATCGCCGTTGCGGTGTTGGGTGAACATATGGGCCACGGGGGCTCTGCCTCGGCGCCTCTCGCCAAAGAGTTGATCGAAACCTATGTGAAGTTGAATCTCCCTACTCCTTCCGGTGTAAAAGATGATGCTGTGGCGCAGGTAGGGGAAGGCAGAGGACAGGGAACGAGATGATCGATCGGGTGTTCATGAGTCGGGGATTCGACAATTTCGATTTCCGTTTTATCGGGCTGATCCTTGCCATTCTGGGGATCGGCGTTCTGTCGATTTATAGCGTGACGCATGACCAGGGGGTGGCGTTCCCGTTTTATGCCAAACAGATGGTCTGGATTGCGCTCGGCACGGTCGCATTTCTCGTCATGTGGCTCTCGGACTATCATCGTATCGCGCGGTTAGCGTATCCTGCCTATGCGATTATCTTAATCTTACTCGCTGTCGTGTTGTTTGAGGGGAGGAGCAGCCGAGGGGCGCAACGATGGATTCCGATGGGACCATTTGCGTTCCAGCCATCGGAATTCGCAAAGCTGATTCTCATTCTGACCTTGGCGCACTACTATTCGCAGGCGCCGCGGGTGGGCTGGCTCCAACGTGTGGTGCTTCCTGGGCTGTTGGTGCTGCCAGGGCTACTTCTGATCCTGAAGCAGCCCGATCTCGGGAGCGGGTTGAGTTTTTTGGCGGTGTATGCCGCGATGTTGCTGATGGTGGGCATGCGATCGAAGGCGGTGGGTATCATCCTCCTGTTTTCGTTAATGCTGTTTCCCTTCGCTTGGGAGATGATGTGGGGGTCATTGCATGATTATCAGCGGCAGCGCATTATGACGTTTGTCGATCCGGTCTACGATCCTGGAGGTAAAGGATATCATGCGCTCCAATCGCGGATTGCCATCGGAGCGGGAGAGTTGACAGGGAAAGGTCTTTACGGAGGAACGCAAAGCCAATTGAAGTTTTTGCCAGAGGGGCATACCGACTTTGTCTTTTCGGTGTTTGCAGAGGAATGGGGATTTCTCGGAGTGCTGGTTCTCTTGCTGTTGTTTGTCGGGTTGATCTGGCTGTCGTTAGAAATTGTTGCGCGTGCGAAGGACCAGCTCGGAGCGTTGCTTGCGGTCGGCATTCTTTGCATGTTGAGTTTTTGCGTCGTGATCAATATCGGCATGACGGCGGGTATGTTCCCCATCGTGGGAATTCCCCTCCCACTCATGAGCTACGGCGGGAGTGCGACGGTGATGACGATGGCGTCGCTCGGCCTGCTCCTGAACGTGAAACGCCGTCGTTTGAGTTTCTTTTAGCAAGCAGGGTCATCGCACGGTCTCGAATGAATCGGGGTCGAGGCAAGAGGGTCTATTGATGGTGAGAACCGTCTGGTTGAAGAGTTGTCGAGTGGAGGCCGAAACCTGGGAATTTCCCGCGTTCGTCCTGCACGTCGGTGCGACGGTTCCCCTGAATGGAAGGAGTCGGTATGGGATTGGAAATTGCGATTACAGTCGCGCGCGAGGAAACTCGCGTCGCGGTGTTGGACGGCGGAGTCGTCACAGATCTCTTTGGGGATCGTGCAAAACATAAGGACTTTGTCGGGAACATTTATAAGGGAAAAGTGGCGAAAGTGTTGCCTGGCATGCAGGCGGCATTTGTGGATATCGGCCTCGCGAAAGCGGCCTTCATGCACGTGTCGGATTTGTCGTTGGATTCCGAGTCAGGAGACACGCTTGTCGATGTGGATGAGGACGATAAGGATGCCGATAAGGACGGGGATATGTTGGGTCCCCGTCGCCAAAGCTCCAAGCCGATTGAGCAGTTGCTGAGTGAAGGGCAAGAGCTGATGGTGCAGATTTCCAAAGGGCCTATCGGCACGAAAGGCTCGCGGGTCACGACTTATGTGTCGCTTCCCGGACGGTATCTCGTGTTTATGCCTAACGTGGAACATATCGGTGTGTCCCGCCGCATCGCCCGTGACGAGGAGAGGGCTCGGCTCAAGGACATCATGAAGCGAGTGCGGCATCCGGGCTGCGGATACATTGTCCGTACGGTGAGCGAAGGGGTCAAAGAAGATGAGCTGCGATCCGATGTCGACTTTTTGCACGTGCTCTGGCAGGACATCCTGGCAAAACGTGAACAAAAGGGAGCGCCGGCATTGCTCCACGCCGATTTGAGCCTGAGTTTCCGTGTCGTGCGCGATCTCTTTGGAAAAAAAGTCGATCGGTTATGGATCGACTCGCGTGAGGAGTACCAGGCGGTCCGGGATTTCGTGCAGCGATTCTCGCCGGAGCAAACGTCACGCATTCATTTGTACGACAAAGATGAAAGTCTGTTCGATCATCTGGGAGTGGAGCAGGAGATGGCGCGGGCTCTCAGTCGCAAGGTTTGGCTCAAGTCCGGTGGGCATCTCGTGATCGATCATACGGAAGCGATGACGGTCATTGATGTCAACACTGGACGGTTTGTGGGAAAGCGCGATCAGGAGGAGACCATTCTCCGGAACAATCTTGAGGCGGCGAAAGAAGTGGCCTATCAGATGAAGTTGCGCGGGATCGGTGGAATCATCATCGTCGATTTCATCGACATGGAGCGGGAGAAGAATCGCGACAAGGTATACCACGCGTTGCTCGATGCGATGTCGACCGACAAGGCCCGCACCAGGGTGTCCAGAATCTCCGACCTGGGGCTGATCGAGATTTCCCGGGAACGGGTGAGAGAGGATCTTCTGCGTTCGGTTTCCGAGCCCTGTCACTATTGCGAAGGGCGAGGCTATACGAAGTCTCCGACCACAGTGGCCTATGAGATATTCCGCGATGTCCGCCGGATCGGCAGCAGTCCGGAGCCGCAGCGGATCGTCATCGGTGCCCATCCCTCGGTCGTCGGGCTGTTACAAGATGAAGAACGACAAGGTCTGGAGGCTGTGGAGCGTGACTGCGCGGCGAAAATCATCGTCATACCAGACGAACATTTGCATCTGGAACAGTATGATCTAGCGGTGCTCTAAATGTTGTAGTTCTCGTGCGGCAATGCGTATGCAATCTTTCAGCCGGCCTGTAGGTGTGAATTCCTCTGCTGAGATCGCGGGTTCTTCCTCCCGTCAGTCCATGACAGGGTCGGGGTTAGAGCCTTGGCTCCGTCTGCGGGCAATCGAGGGGGTGGGAGATCTGACGATAGCTCGGTTAGTTTGCTCCTGGCATTCCCCCGAGGCTGTTCTGTGTGCTTCCCGCGATGAGTTGATTCAGAATGGATGCAGCCCGCAGCTGGCAGACGCGATACGACGAGGGCCTGATAGTTCTGCTTGCCGGAGCATCGAACGGGAACTTAAGGCCATCGAGCGTGAGCGCATAGAAGTCCGGAGCCTCTTGGATCCTGCATATCCCGCGCAGTTGAAGATGATTGCGGACCCTCCGCCGCTCTTGTACATCACAGGCACATTGACTGATCAGGATGCTCTGGCGGTGGCCATTGTGGGTGCTCGGCGTGCGACTGCAGCAGGACGTGCCATGACTGAAGAGTTGAGCCACGATTTGGCAGGAGCAGGCATGACGGTGGTGAGTGGACTGGCGCGAGGGGTTGATGCAGCAGCACATCGAGGTGCGCTTGCCGCGCAGGGACGCACCATTGCGGTGCTGGGTTGCGGGATTGACCGAACCTATCCGCCTGAACATGAGCGGTTACGCCGGCAGATCGAGGAGCAGGGGGCGATTTTGTCCGAGGTGCCGATGGGTGCCCCGCCCCACAGCCATCACTTCCCTCGACGGAATCGTATCATCAGCGGGTTGTCCCTGGGCGTGATTGTGACAGAGGCGGCCATCGGAAGCGGATCGTTAATTACCGCGCGATTGGCTGCTGAGCAGGGTCGAGAGGTGTTTGCCGTTCCGGGCTTTGTAAAGGAAGATTCCAGCCGTGGAACGAATGCACTACTCAAAGAGGGAGCGGCTTTGATTGAACGCGCGCAGGATGTGATCGACGTGGTCCTGCCGCAGCTGGAGCCGGGGTTGCGCCTGCGGCTACAGCCTTCTCCTCAGAAAAGTGAACAACGTGATAATTTTGGCGGAGAGGAACAGCGAGTGTATGACGCACTGTCGTACGACCCGCGCACAGTGGACGACGTGATTGCCTCCACCGGGCTGTCGGTATCCGTCGTGATGGCTTCGCTCTTGTCCCTGGAGCTTCGACGGCGAGTCAAGCAACTGCCGGGGCAACGCTACATTCAGAAATAATCGCCGAACAGTTGCACGGATTTGTATTATTTGATACGGATGAGTGTGCAATCCTCATAGCAACCGGAGTTTTCATGGCTAAGGCACTCATTATTGTCGAGTCCCCGACGAAAGCACGCACCATCACCAAGTATCTGGGGCGTGGTTATACCGTCATGGCCTCGGTCGGCCATATTAAGGATCTTCCCACCAGCAAGCTCGGCGTTGACCTGGAGCACGACTTTGAGCCGCAGTACGTGACGATCAAAGGGAAATCCAAGGTCTTGGCGGAAATTAAGAAGAAGGCGGAAGAGGTGGACAAGGTGTTCCTTGCGCCGGACCCTGATCGGGAAGGCGAAGCCATCGCGTGGCATCTCGAACAGGAATTACTGGGCAAATCTAAATCCAAGTCTAAGAAAAAGACCGAGGGCAAGGTCTTTCGGGTACTTTTCAACGAAATCACGGAATCGGCTATCAAGCGCGCGCTGCAATCGCCCGGGCAGGTCGATATGAAGTTGGTGAATGCGCAGCAGGCCCGCCGGGTGCTTGACCGGATTGTGGGTTATCAAGGCAGCCAGCTGCTCTGGACCAAGGTGCGACGCGGATTGAGCATGGGCCGCGTCCAGTCTGTGGCGATGCGACTGATTTGCGAGCGTGAGCAGGAACGGGAAGCCTTTCGTGCGGAAGAATACTGGTCGGTTGCAGTGATGCTGTCCGGAGCCAACCCCCCGCCGTTTGAAGCCAAACTGCACAGCATCAATGGGCAGGATGCGTCGATTGAGACAGAGACAGATGCCCAGCGTATCGTCTCGGCTATTCAAGGGAAAGAGTTTGTCGTTGACTCGATTGAACGAAAAGAAAAGAGACGGAATCCTGTCGCGCCATTTATCACCAGCCGGCTTCAACAGGAAGCCGCGCGCAAGCTGCATTTCTCATCGAAGAAAACGATGACCCTGGCGCAAAAGCTGTACGAAGGAATCGAAATCGGGGCGGAGGGTCAGACCGGTCTCATTACCTACATGAGGACCGATTCCCCTCGCATTTCGAACGAGGCGATGGCGGAAGCGCGTCAGGTAATTCAGGAACGGTTTGGCGCAGAATATTTGCCCGCTACCCCGAACGTGTACAAGACGCAGAAGGCGGCCCAAGAAGCGCACGAAGCGATTCGCCCCACGGCCGCTGCGCGCGACCCTGAGTCGATCAGGCAGTACTTAGAGCCGGATGTCCATAAGCTGTACCAGTTGATTTGGAACCGCTTTATCGCGTCGCAGATGGTCCCTGCAATCCTTGATGTGACTCGGGTAGAGTCGAGCCCCGTCAAGACGAGTGAGAAGTTTCTATTCCGCTCAACCGGCACGGTCGTGAAGTTTCCAGGCCATACAATCGTATATATGGAGGGGATCGACAAGGAGCTCTTCGCGCAGAAGCAAAGGAGCGAGCAGGAGGTCGAGGACGAGGCCGAGCGCCAGTTGCCGTTGCTGAGCGAGGGAGAGCGGCTGCGGCTCGTATCCCAAGAGGAACAGACGGTTCCCGGCGTGCGCTCGAAACAACACTTCACCCAGCCTCCGCCTCGGTACAACGAAGCCTTGCTGATCAAGGAATTGGAAGAAAAAGGCATCGGCCGGCCGTCTACTTACGCGAGCATCATTTCGACGATTCAAGATCGAAAATATGCCGAGAAGACGGAAGGTCGTTTTGCTCCCACCGAAACAGGGCGAACCGTGAACGATTTCCTGATGAAGGGATTCCCTGACCTGATCAACGTCGATTTCACCTCACATATGGAATTGGAACTAGACGAAATCGAAGAAGGCAACAAGCCGTGGGTGACAGCGGTGCGGGAGTTTTACGGGACCTTCGCGACGGATCTGGAGAAGGCGAAGACGATTCCTGGTCCCAAGGATACGGTGGAGCCGCCGACGGATATTCCCTGCGAGAAGTGTGGCCGAATGATGGAGATTAAATGGGGACGCAACGGTAAGTTTTTAGCCTGTCCAGCGTATAAGGATAAGCCTCCCTGCAAGAACACGCAGAATTTCGAGAAGCTCGAGGATGGCACCATTAAAATCGTTCCGAAGATTGAGTTAACAACGGATGAGAAGTGCGAGAAGTGCAGCAGTCCGATGGTGGTGAAGACTGGGCGGTTTGGAAAGTTTATCGCCTGTTCCGCCTATCCGGAATGCAAGACCACCAAACCGCTCTCGCTGGGCGTGAAGTGCCCCCAGCCTGGTTGTGGCGGTGACCTTGTGCAGAAGCGTACGAGAAAAGGCCGCTCGTTCTTTGCTTGCAGTAAATATCCGGCGTGTGAATATGCCTTGTGGGATCGTCCTATCAACAAGACCTGCCCGACCTGCAGCGCCCCGTTTCTCATCGAGAAAGTGAGCAAACAAGTCGGCCGTAGCGTCCAATGCCGAAGCGAAGAATGTGGCTACCGCGAGGCAGGCTAAACCGACTCTTCCTCCTTACATTCCTTTCATCTACTCCCACCCTGTCGACTCAAACGATTGCGGACACATGCTCCGAAGCCTGTGTTTCGTTTTCTGCGAGATTGAGAACCAGTGTCGCCAATGATGACAATCAAACTCAAAAACACCCGACAGGTCAAGTTGACGAAGCACTCAGACATGTTGATAATGAATCCAGATCAAGCCATCTGGCGGTGAAAGCTCCTTAACCCAAAATACTTCAGATGGCCTATTCAAATTGAGAAAGGGGAAACATCATGAAAGCAAAAGAGGGAGTCGTCAACGTCCTCAATAAGATCTTGACCGCAGATCTGACGGCAATCAACCAGTACTTCGTCCATGCCAAGATGTGCGAGAACTGGGGCTATGAACGGCTTCATCACAAAGTACGTGAGCGGAGCATCGCTGAGATGAAAGATGCCGATGAGCTTATCGGCCACATCCTCTATCTGGATGGGGTGCCGAACGTGCAACGTATGAATACTGTGCAGGTGGGAGAAACTGTTCCTGAGCAGTTGAAGCTGGATTTAAAAGCCGAACAAGAAATGCTCAACTTGCTGAGCGATGGCGTGGTGCATTGTACAAAGGTGACTGACTTCACCACGCGGCACATGTTTGAGGATATGGCCAAAGACGTGGATCAGCATATTGACTGGATCGAGACGCAGATGGAAACGATCAAGCAGGTAGGTTTGGAGAACTACTTGTCTGAACAGATTAAGAAGGAGGGGGCGTAAGTATCAGTTTGTTCAGTATTGCGCGTCTTTCGCGCATGTCTCGTGCTTTTTGTGCTGGTCTGCCAGCTCATCCCGTTGCTCCGTGTTTTCCTGCCATCAATGGCTGGTTCAAGACCCACATCTCGTAGAGAGGGATGACCATCATGATGAGAAAGCCCACTGTCATGAGGGTATCGCCCGTCAACATGGTTAAGACGAATATAGGCGAGACGTAGCTGATGAGCCAGGGAGAGAGCAGGTCCAGAATTACTCCTCCGAACGAGACCCAGGTCGTGATGATTTTCAGTTTGTTGCCGACGCTGGTGAGATAGAGGACATGCACCAGAATCATAAACACGACCGGCATCGTAAAGAGGTGAAAGTGGGTAATTTCCGCCAGCTCTCTGAACGACATCGGTTCGCCGAACGTGGCATCCGATCCCCGGTAATGACTGGCGATTCCTTGTGGAGATAGCCCTGTCATGCTGTGAGCCCAGAAGAAGGAAAAGGTAAAACCGGCCAGCATCAAGAGGAGAAAGAAGGTATAGACGAGCCGGATGTGCCGATCGGAGTCGCGGAGACGGAAACGGGTGTTGAAGTTGCGCATGGTTGAGAATGTTGCCTGCCTCTGTTAATTTCCAAAAATGGCGCCGAATATCCCCTGCTCAGACTTCTTTGCAGCCACAGTATCGCTACCGAGCCCGGCCGGCTTTAAATAAAATTCATCGACCAGCACCAGACCCCGTTTAATTCCCGCAGTCATCGAGCGGACCGACATGGTGGCGCCGCTGATGTTGATGATGTCTTTGTTGAGCCTGACCGGATCGGATACCGTTTTGCCCTCATATTGGACGTTGAAGCGTTTGGTCCGCACTTCACTGCCGCGAGCTTCCCGAAACACCAGCAATTCCACGTTTAAAACGTGCCCGGTATTATCTATCCCAACCATGTATGTCATAGGTTTGTGCTTGCCGATGGTATTTTGGACCAAAGCATACCCGTCGATCTGCGGGCCGGTCTCGCCGATGTAGACCTCGAAAAACTCTTCAGGAAATTTCCAACCGATCCGGTCTTCTACCTGAGCCTTCTTCTCCGATGTCAACCGGATGAGATCTTTTCGAATTTGTTTGGACTTCGGGAACATTAGTTTTAAGGCTTCTTCCTCTGTCAGAAAGACCTCGGCATGGCTCATCTCCTGTTCCGTGAGATACCGCTTGAGTTCGGCGTCCCAGACTCGTTCGCCTCTGGCAGGGAGAGGAAGAGCGAAAATGATGAAAAGTGTTGTCAGGAGCCAGCCTCGAAGATTCATGAGGCAAGACAGCCTTTCTCTTTCAGCTTGCGATTGAGTCGGTTCACAACTGCCGTCTCGGCCTCTTCAGAAGGATCAATGGGCCACCATTTGGTGGACTGTTGCGTGACACCACCTTTGAGGTGCCACCGCTGCCGGTTTTCCAGCACACTCACAGAAGTGACATCGTTCAGTCCCTTCACTGCCACGGTCATGCGAGCGCGTTCCCGATTCCCGAACCCTTCGCGATTGAATATCCCATAGGAACGTTCTGTGCCCTCCATCTCGACCCAGCCGGTTTCGATGAGCCCTTTGTCTTTATCTTTCGCCTGTATTGGACGGTCTTTCACAGATTCCAAGGCGGCATCCCACACCACGTCATACGAACAGACAAAGAACTGATCGTTGCTGCCGCTCAGGGAGGCACAGCCACTCCAAGCGATGAGCCCTATGAGTGCTATCAGTCTTGCTCGCACGTGCTGTCCTGCTCCTTGATGGATTCTGCGAACCCTCTTGCAAGAGGGTTCGCAGACCACCGGGTTAGAAATACGTCGCAGCTGAGATTACCAAAGCGCTGTCATGGATTCGTTGGTCTGTGTTGGCATTAAAGGCCATAGGCTGATATTGATAGCTGATCTTGAAGACCGCATCTTCAATGGGGCGATAGTTGAGACCAAAAGAAACCTGCTCCAGATTGCCCCAGCCGCCTGTTCCATTGCTGTTATCCAGGTTGGTATTTACGCTGTCGTACCGGATCACAGCTGTGAACGTCGATCCCTCGCCAAACCGCTTCGGGGAGAGTTTGGTCAAGAACGCCGGCATGAAGTGATAGTTGCCCTGGATATAGAAGCCATTCATACGCTGCGGCGGAATGCCAATGCCGCTATTGCCACCAATGCCAGTTAGAAGTGACCCGGGTGGAACGCCGACAGTATTGATGGTATTCCCTTGAATGGCGCGCGAATTCCCTCTCGCATAGGCCCAGGCCGCTTCACCAATGAGCTCGAAGGGCCCCCGCTGGATCGTCCAGTCGATCGCCGTAATGCTGAGGGGGTTGTAGTTGCCCATGAAGGACGAATTGCCATAGTAGCTTGACCCTGCGACTTCAACTCCAAGCATGGGGCTGAAGGCCACACGGCCTGAAACTGCTTTGCCGTTATTGATGTCCAGTCCATCATCGGATGCACATTTGCGTTGACGGGAGTTTCTCGTGCCGTTTGACTCATTGACGCGCGGGGTGCCATTAGCATCGTATCCGCAAGGGCCGGTCGTCACATAGAGTTCGTAGTCGAGCTTACTGGTTCGCCCAGGGTAGAAGGTGCCATAGAAACCCGTGCCTGTCTCAGCCATGGTTGATGGAATCACTAATTGGCTGACGAGCGGGCGATCAGTCAAGTCATTCAATGGCGAGTCATGTAGCAGGTTAAACTTGCCGATGGGGATGAGCACAATTCCCGCCCGAATGTTGATTGGTTCATTCACAAGATAGTCAATATGGGCGAACTCCAAGCTGATTTCGTTGCTATCGGTTTCTCTGATCCCGTGCTCAATCTCAAGTTCAGATGCGAACTTCACATGTTCGGTAATGTCCGCATAGATAAATGGGACGAACCGTTGCTGATCGAACCCGTTCGTGCCGCCTCCATAGCCATTTTCAATACTGCCTTTGCTCTGGGAACGATACTGAATGTCGAAGTACCCACCGACAATGGCCTTTGGTGATGAGACAAACGGCTTGGCATAGATCAATCGTCCTGAACCAGTGGCGCCGAACGAGAGGGGCACCTTTTCTTCGCCAGGACGCTCTACCTTGACGTCCGTCATGGGACCGACCGGCACGGGATATTGTCCAGCCGGCGGCGCCGACTCTCGACGCTCCATCGCGCCTTCTCGCTGCTCGTGTTCTTTGAGCCGCTTGGTTACGGCTTCATCGACTAACTTCTTAATGTCCTCTGGGGTCATGTTCTCAGCCCAAACCGAAGTAAATGGCAAAGCTGCAATCACGAGAGCCCCGAGGATTGACCTGATCCTCATTGCGAACCTCCATTGATATTGCATTGTGATGGTCTGACTCGGGACTCACTGGTCTCTGGTCTTCCCTGAAGAGACAACGATAAGTGACGTTTCGATGGACCGGTGTGATACCTCCTTTCATCGATAGGTTGATCATGATGTGGCCGTGCTCCATCCTTCGATAGAAGAGAAAGGGATGACCACAATGCGTTTGCAGCGCTTGCACTTGAGCTCCAGCCCTTGTCCTCGCACCTTGGCGATCAGTTGACCACACTCGCAGCGTGTTTCGCCGCAGTCGGCGGAGTGATTGCTAGAAGATGTCGCGCTGACCATTGCGAAAAGTTTCTCTGCTCAAATGAAATTGAGAACGATTATTAATATCTCAATCGATATTCAGAAGTCAAGGACTATCATTGCACTCAAATCATTCAGGAAGGGGTGCATTAGGCCTAGCCCCGCCCTATAATTCGTCGTCTCTTTGGCAAAGGGAAGGGAGAGAGGAACGCATGCATTTTAATCTGTGCAATCAGCAGGTTCGCATCCACACAAGCCTTCTGGCGCTGCTATGTGGTTCTTTCGTTGGCTGCGCGCTGGTACCCCATGGCCATGAATCGGCCGTGGTCACCAGAGCCCAGATGCAGATGGGCACGGTGGTTAAGATTACGGCGGTGGCGCGGAGTGAGTCTATCGCGCAAGCTGCGACGACCGCAGGGTTTTCCGAGATCCATCGACTGGAAGAGCTCCTGAGCACCTGGATTCCTACGAGCGAACTCTCTCTCGTGAATACCTCGGCTGGCGTGATGCCGGTCTCTGTGAGTCCTGAAACGATGGCGGTTGTACAAGGTGCAATTCAGGTTGCGGAGATGACGGATGGTGGATTTAATATCGCCATTGGCCCAGCGGTGGAAGCCTGGAATGTACTTGAAGGCCGACGAATACCGACAGAACCTGAGCTGAAGGCTCTCCGCCCCTTGCTGGACTTAAAGGCTATTCATGCCGATGTGCGGGAACGGACAATCTTTCTTGAGAAGGGAGGGATGCGGATCGATGTAGGAGGAATCGGCAAAGGCTACGCAGCCGATCAAGCGGTGATGGCGATGAAGAAAGCTGGAGCATCGGCGGGAGTAGTGGCTCTTTCCGGGGATATTAAAACATTCGGACAGTTGCCGGGAGGGAAGAAGTTTCCCGTCGGTATCCAGCATCCGCGTAAAGAGAGAGAGGTTCTTGCCTACATTGACTTGGAGGATGAAGCAATCTCAACGGCTGGGGACTACGAACGATTTTTCGAGCGCGACGGTGTCCGGTATCATCATATTCTTGACCCAAAGACGCTTCAACCTGCGCGCAGCTGCCAGGCGGTTACAGTGATTGCCCGCGAAGGCATTTGGGCAGATGGGTTGGACACAGGGATATTTGTGATGGGGGTTGAATCTGGAATGCGGCTTGTCGAAGTTTTGCCAGACGTGGAGGCAATCATCGTAGATTATGAAGGTCATATCCATGTGTCATCAGGGTTGCGGGATCGGATCCGCAAACCGTGAAGCAATGGCTATCGGTCCAATCGATAACTCATGGGAATCTTGATCGTCATGCGTGGTTGTCCTAATGGGTGAGGCAAATGGAACGGGGCTGCTTGCCGCATGGTTTCAACAGCGGCCTTGTCGAGCGCGAGGTGTCCTGAACTCTGAAAGACCTCCACAAGGCCGAGATTCCCATCCTCATTGATTATGGCTTTGACCACGACTTTTCCTTCTGCACGATCTGTCCGAGCCGAGACAGGGTAGCGTTTCAACTCTTCCACACGACGTAAAATTTCTTCTGAGAGCCATCCGTAGTCGCGCTTCATCGGCGCGTTCGATGGCGCTGGGGAGATCGTTGCCATCTGGGCCTGTGGCTGGACAGATTGTGCAGCCTGGGCATCAGGTTCCTCCGAGACTGTCATTGGTGCTTCTGCCGGTTTCACAATGGAGGTGGACTCGGTGGCCATCGGTGCCGCAACTTCATGCCTGATTGGCTCAGCCGGTTGCGTGAGGTGAGCCGTCGATCGTTGAGAAGTCGTGAATTCCTCCGGGGTTGGTGTGGGAGGCTGAGCCACCACCGGGGTGGCGGTTCGCTCTGAAATCGGTGGAGTAGTCGGTTGTGCAAGAAGCTGGGGTGGCGAGAATGTCTGTGCCGGCGCAGCCTGCTGCGCTGGGGAAGAGGGAATCGAGGTCGTCGATGGAACTGATCTGGCCGGAGCCTGGGTTTGGGACGATGCCGAGGATTGAACTTGTTGTGTCGGCGTCACCATGGCAACGTTCCACTTGAACGCTTCGTTCTGGGGGTCGAGTTGGATCTGCTTCATGAACAGAATGGCGGCGAAGGCTACAGTGCCGTGCAGGAGGACAGAGACGAGCCATCCCTGGACGCGAGCTCCGTTATGGCTTCCGGGGCGATGTGGCTCAGCGATGATCATAGCCGAATGACCTCTAGACTAACCTGTTGAAATCCCAACCCGCGCACTTCATCGACTACGGACACGAATCGTTCAAGGAGAGTCACTTTATCAGCTCGTACGACGACTGACGACTCTCGAGGTTCTGTGGCCAGTACTCCCTGGAGGTTTCCTTCGGGAACAGCGCGATCGTTCAGAAAAAGCGCGCCGTCGGCAGTCAGGGTGATTACGATGGGGGCCTCTTTATGGTTGCCGACCTCTTTCGCTTTTGCCAAGTTGACCGGAATTTGCCCGCTGCTGATAAAGGTGGCGGTGGTCAGCACGATGACCAGCAGGACCAGCATAACATCCACGAGGGGGATGACGTTGATTTGGTCAATGTCCCGTTGCATGCTGTTCCTTGTGTCGGGCGAGGATTTCGGCCACTTTCCGTCTGAGAACGTTGTTCATGACGACGCAGGGGATCGCGACCAGCAGCCCGACTGCAGTGGCTTTCAGTGCAAGGCTGAGCCCGATCATGATGGCATTGACGGCCATAGTACCTGATGTTCCCATCGTATGGAAGGTGAGCATGATACCGAACACGGTACCCAACAAGCCGATATAGGGAGCGTTCGCAGCCACCGTGCCGATAATGACCAGGTGTTTAGTCAGAGCCATCTCCAGTCCCAGGCTGTTGGGGTACTGAGCCAGGTCGATACGCCGGTAAAAGAGCCACCGTTCCACCGCGATGGCCACGGTCCAGACGCTGAGCGCTAATAGGAGTCCGATAACTCCATAATCGACTAGGTCTTTGAGCGCGTTCATGGGCAGGGCCTCAGTTTCTAAGTAAGACACAGACCGGCAGGTTAGGGGCCGTCGTGAGTATCTATCAATGCCAGATCGTGAAAAAGCCTGTCAATGCTTTCGTGTGGTCGGTCGGACCGGCTGCCATACTTATTCCGTGGACTTTTCTTGCCGAAAGAGCACGGTATGGGTCGCCAGGACACGAAGTTCCACCGCCGTGCCCGCCTGATAGACGCTCGTAGAACCTTGACTGCTATGGACAATTTGGCCGGAAGGGAGGCTGACCGTGTACAGATTCTCCGAACCATGGAATTGGCGAGAGAGGACACGCGAGCGGGCACCTTCCGTGGGAACGAGGTGAATGTCGTCCGGTCGAATCATGACGACTACGGCGGTGCCATCTTTGCACTCGATCGTGTCGGGAAACTCTCCCAGTTCGGTGCGGACCATGCCTTGGGACACGGTCCCAGGAATGAAGTCCGCTTGACCGACAAAGTCTGCGACGAAGGGCGTGGCCGGCATGTGGTACATCATTTCCGGTGTATCGAATTGTTCCAGTCGGCCTTGGTTAAGTACGGCTATTCGATCGGCCATGGCAAAGGCTTCGTCATGATCGTGTGTCACGAGCACTGTTGTTGTCTTTGTCCTGCGTAACAGGTCGTGCAATTCTTGGCGCATGCGTCCGGCCATGTCGGGATCCAGATTGCTGAAGGGTTCGTCGAGCAGCAGCACGACGGGATTCTGGACGAGGGCACGAGCTAGCGCAACTCGCTGCTGCTGGCCGCCGGATAATTCGTGAGGATACCGCCGCTCGAATCCCTCCAGTCCCGTGAGGCGCAGCATCTCCTGTACCCGCGAGGCGCGTTCGCTTCGAGGGAGGTGATGGAGACCGAAGGCGATGTTGTCCTGCACACGCAGGTGGGGAAACAGGGCGTACTCTTGAAAGACCATCCCGACGCGCCGGTTCTCCGTAGGAGTCATCACGTCCGGCGACGATACGAGTAGGCCTGACAAGAAGAGCTGGCCGGAACGAACCGGTTCAAATCCGGCGATTGCTCGAAGAATCGTCGTTTTTCCACATCCCGAAGGGCCAAGTAGGCAGAGAATTTCTCCTTCTCGCGCCGCAAACGAAATTTCCTGGACTGCGGGGCGTCCGGCTTCGTAGGCACAGGAGACATGGCGCAGCTCCAAGATCGACGAGGCCGGCGTGAAGAGGTTGCTCTGGAATGTGCCCTCCCCAGATGGGCGTGGCGCGGTGGAATGGTCTGAGATCACGGAATCACGATCCTTCCTCTAAGCTGCGCGCCAATCTTTCGAGACCAACAATGCCAGAGCTGGCAGGCTCAGTAAGACAATCAGGAGCGCAGAGGGAGCAGCAAGCTGAAAGTACTCTTCGCTCGCTTCCATCCAGACGCGAATGGCCAGGGTGTCGAATCCCACCGGCCGCAATAAAAGCGTTGCAGGTAACTCCTTCATTGTCTGTAGGAATATCAAGACCCAGGCCACGACAAATCCGTTGCGAACGAGTGGCAGAGTCACCCGCCGCCAGGTGTCACGCATTCCTAGGCCCAGTGTGCGCGCGACCTCTTCCAGATTCGGCGACATCTGTTGCAACGCTGGCTCCAACGACTGGAGACCGGCCGGGAGAAAATGGATCACGTAGGCTACGATGAGGATCAGCACAGAGCCATAGGCCATCGGGGCCAGTTTAGTGAAGAGCACGAGGACGGCCAATGCTGCCACCGGTCCCGGAAGCACATAGCCGGCATAGGCAGCTTGTAGACAACCCAGGTTCAGCATGGTCGGGCGTCGGCTGGCAAGGTAGGCCAACGGCAAGCCGATCAATACGCCACCCGTGGCGGCGCTGGCTGCCAGGATGCCGCTGTTCCAGATAAACCCGAAGAACCGGCTGTCGATCGTGGCCTGCGCCTCAGGCGACAGGCTCCATTGAATCAATAACACAGCGGGGAGCGCGAAGGCGGCACCGACGATGAGCCCGAGGTATCCGGTGACGGCAACGGTGCCGAGCCAACCATATTGGCGTCGTTGAGGAGCCCGATAGCGGCCGGTGGTTTGATAAAACCGGCTACGTTGTCGGAACCACCGTTCAGTAATGAGGAAAATCAATGCAAGAACAACCAGTAAGAGGCTCAAGATACTCGCCGCTGTATTGTCGGACCGTCCAGTCATCTGTTGAAATACGGCGTAGGTGAGTGTCTGGTAGCGAAGCAGTGACACAGCGCCGAAGTCAGACACGACGTACAAGATGACGAGCGCGACTCCAGCGGCAATCGAGGGGCGCATCAGCGGTAGCGTCACGCGCCAGAGGGTCGAGAGACGTGAGACACCGCTGGCGCGTGCCACCTCCTCGAACGACACATTCATGCTGAGGAGAGCGCTACGGCTCAGGAGATAAACGAAAGGAAACGTGTCCAATGCCATGACGATTGTCGCGCCCCAAAAGCTATGGGGCGAAAAGATTCTCGCCTGGGGCCCAGCTACGAGTTGCCAGAAATGCTCGACGGGGCCGCCAAATCCCATTAGGTAGGAAAAGACATAGGCCAGCACATAGGTCGGCATCGCCAATGGAAGGACTAATGCTCCCTCCCACAGCCGGCGACCGGGAAACTCTGCACGGGTAACCAGCCAGGCAGTCGAAACGCCCAGGACCAGCGTGATGACCGATACGCTTCCAGCCAGCGAGACGGTATTGAATAGCAGCTCGGGAATGCGAGTCGCCCATAACCGGCTCCAGATGACCGGATCGGCCGAGAGGGCTTGTGCGGTGACATAGCCAAGCGGGAGCAGAATAATTCCCGCGCTGGCCAAGGCAATGAGCTGTAGCGGCGAAACAAGTTGGCGGTGAATCGTGCTCACGAGGGTTCCTTCGAGTTACCGGAGACCCACTTGTTCGATCAGGGTGAGCGTCGGCTCGCGCAGTTCGGCGAGTTTGGAGAGGGGAACCAGCGCCGCGCGGAAACTCTTTCGGTCGACTAGCGCCGGGTCTGCTTTCACGTCCTGGTGGAGAGGATATTCCTTGTCAAGTTCCGCAAATAGCTTTTGCCCTGCTTGCGCGACTAAGAATTCTACGAGCAGCTTGGCGCTATCGAGGCGCTTGGTCGTTTTGATGATGCCGACGCCGGCGACGTTCATGATTGCTCCCATGCCGCCCTCTTGCTGATCAGGCATCACGACTGCGATCGGCGTTCCCGGCTGAGCGGCAAGATGACGGTACACGTAGTAATGATTCACGATACCCAGCGCGACTTGTCCCTTGGCGACGGCATCTACGATCTGCGAGCTTTTCTGGTAGACCTGGCTGTCCGCGTTGGCCTTGAGGCCTTGCAGGAACTGCTTGGTCTTTTCGTCGCCGTAAGTGGCGCGGATGACCGACACGCCTGCTTGGAGATACTCGCTGCCGGAATTCGGAATCGCAATCTTATCTTTCCATTTTGGATCGGCAAGATCGAGAAGCGACTTCACTTGGTCCGGCTTCACCATCGTGGTGTTATACACCACGATCCAGAATCGCCCGGAGAGTCCTACCCAGGCATTATCCGACGCGCGAAACTGCGACGGAATGGCTCGTTCGACTTCCCGCATATTCAACGGGTGGAGGAGTCCGGCTGTTCGGGCCAGTTCCAAACTACCGGCGTCATTGGTGATCAGGAGATCTGCCGACGTACGATCGCCTTCAGCTTTCAGTCGATTGACTAACTCCGTTGTGCCGGATGACAACAGCTCGATTTTAATGCCGGTCGTCGCGGTGAAGGCGTCGAGTACCGGCTTGATAAGCCGCTCCGAGCGGCCGGAATAGATCGTGAGTGAATCGGCAGCCGGCGCCGATGGTGCGAAGGCCATAGCCACGAAGAGTAGAAGGAGACTTGAGAGGATTGTTCGGCGCGATGCGGACAGGGTCTGTACGAATGACATGATGCGGCCCTCATGGAATTGAAATTGATAAACTCTCTCAAAATCATACTAAAAAAAAGCTGGTTCGTCAATGGCGGCAGCGAGAACAGAGACCGTAGAGTTCAAGTCGGTGGGTTTTGATCGTAAATCCGTTCCGGGTGGCCACTTCTTCCTGGAGTCGTTCAATTTCTTCGTTTTCAAATTCCACAATCTTCTCACAGCCGGTGCAGATGAGGTGATCGTGATGGCCCTTGTGCGACACGTTGTCGTACTTCGTCTGAGAGCCGAAGTGCCTGGCTTGTGCGAGGCCTGCATCGCAAAACAGATTGAGTGTCCTGTAGATGGTCGCGAGCCCCAGATGAGGGTCGGACTTCGCCAGCTGGTGATACATGGCTTCCGCGGTAATATGTTCCTGCCGGAGGAAAGCGCTCAGAATCAATTCACGCTGGCGGGTGAGCTTGAGCTGATGCTTGCCCAGATGTTCCTTCAGGGCCTGCATTTCCTTCACATGTGTATTTGCCAAGAGGGGCCTCCGTGGGGCTCATTAAAGACGAAACTTGCCCGACTGGTCAAGGGGTGTTGTGCCGAGTGGCTAAAAGGGGAGGAATTGACGGAGGTATCCGACGCTGTCTATAGTGCTCCGCTCAAAAAAGACGGAAGAATGGAAGGACTCCCTGCATGCGGATACCCAATCAGATTACGGTCGACCGGGCTCTCTTGCTCTATGTCCTGCATCTGACGGAACCGCACGGATTGCTCAGCGACGTGAAGTTGCAGCAATTGTGTTTTCTGTGCGAGCTGCAGATGTTCGGCAAGGGCTTTAAAGGCTTTCACTTCGAGTTTTTCCGGTTTGCCTATGGAGCCTTCAGCAAGGATCTCGATAATGACCTCATGTCGCTACGCCGGAAAGAACGGGTAGAAAACTTTACGCCGTCAGACCAGGCACAGGAAGAGGTTATTCCGTTGCTGGAGCAAGGTATTGAGGGAGTTGAGACGAACGAGAAGGTCGTGGAGATTCTGAAGGCGGTGGTAGCCGTGTATGGGCCTCAAGATAGTGGAGCGATTACCCAGTCGGTCGAGTCAGTCGAATTGAGTACTCCTCAACAACCAGAGTTCAAGATCCCGATCCGCGATATTGTTTTTCACACGACGCTCTTGGTGCCGTCCCGTATCGAAGTGCAGGCAGAGTTCACGTTATCTGCTATGAGCCTGACTAAGCTGAATCAGGCGATGGGATATGCAGGCTGCTGAAAAAGTCCGCCAGCGGCGTTCTCGCGTCGTTCAGATCCTCAACGTACCCCAGAGGGTACGCTTCCGGTCCTCACTCGTTGCGGCCTTGCTGGACGGCCTTTTTGAGCAGCCTGCTAGAGCTTATAGAGCTCGCCGTATTTCTTCTCAACATATGATAAGAAAGGTTCAGGGTCGAGGCTCTTTCCCGTCACTCGCCGGGAGAGGTGGTCCGGTGTGAACATGCGGCCCCAGCGATGAATCTTCTGTCCGAGCCAACGCTGCAGCACCATCAATTGCCCTGCCGCAATTTCATCCTCCAGATGCGGGATCTCCAGTTTGGCCTGTTCATAGAATTGAACGGAGTAGAGATTTCCAAGTGTGTAGGTCGGGAAATAGCCGAAGGCGCCTAACGACCAGTGGACGTCTTGCAGCACGCCCTCCGCATCGTTGGAGGGGCCGATGCCCAGGTATTCCTCCATTTTCCGGTTCCAGATTCCCGGCAAGTCCTCCGGGCGCGTCCGGCCTTCAATGAGATCCTGTTCGATTTCGAACCGCAGCATGATGTGGAGATTGTAGGTCAGCTCATCGGCTTCGACCCGAATCAGCGAGGGCTTCACGCGATTGATGGCCGCGTAGAATTGTTCTCCATCGAGCGAACGTAATTGATGATGAAAGGTTTGCTGCAGCATGGGGTAAAAGAAACGCCAGAACGCTCGAGACCGGCCCACGCAGTTTTCCCACATGCGCGATTGGCTCTCGTGAATGCCGAGCGAGACCGAGTCGCCCAGCGGCGTGCCGAAGTAGCGGGGGTCGAGCCCCTGGTCGTACAGGCCATGTCCGCCTTCATGGATGCAACTGAACAGGCAGGACTGGAGATCGTGTTCGTGCACACGAGTTGTGACGCGCACATCCGTCGGATGGAATGATGTCGTGAAGGGGTGCGCCGACAGGTCGAGGCGGCCCCGTTCGAAATCGTAGCCCATGGCGATCAAGACCATCCGGCCAAATTCCAGTTGGCGCGCCTGATCGAACGTGTGAAATAAAATTGAATCGTCGATCTGAAACGGGCTCTGCTGAATCTTTTTGAGCAGCGGCACAAGCCGCCCTTTGATCTGGGCGAACAGTGGGCGTAATTCCTTGATGGTAGAGCCTGGTTCGTATTCATCGAGTAAGGCATCGTACGGTGAGTCCCGGTAGCCGAGGTACTCGGCCTCTTCCCGCTTGAGCGACAGGACCGTGCGGAGATTAGGGAGAAATTGCGAGAAGGAGTGATTTTCTTTTGCCTCCACCCACACTTGCTGAGCCAGCGAACATTCCCGGCTGAGCTTGATGACAAAATCTGAGGGCAGTTTCTTCGCGCGGCTATAGTCGCGCCACACTTCGCGGAGCAACGACCGTGAGGGCTCGTCCCAGGCCTCCCCGGGGTTATCTCGAATCTCACCGGTCTCTGGATCGATCCAGGAGGCGAGCAACTGTTCAATCTCCGGCGAGACGAGTTTTTGGTGTGCGATGCCCTGGAGTGTCGAAATCTGTTCGGCTCGTGCCTCGCCCCCGCCGGCGGGCATATAAGTTTCTTGGTCCCACGAGAGGAGCGAGACGGCGCTGTTAATGCGCTGGATCTCCAAGAGTCTGGTCGTCAAATCGTGCACAGTCTTCAGGGTTTTCACAGTCGAGTGTCTCCTTCAGCCCACATTATTCATGAAGGTTTCTACTACAACCGCCGATATGAAAATCAGAACTCATTGCGGTATTTTTTCTTCGCGCCAGGAATCATACAACGGGCGCTCGACCTCGCAAGCGCGGTGGCGACGCACCTGACGGCGGGCGGGCTCGCCGCTCAGTCGGTCAACATACTGCGTGGACTGGCGCCCTTCTTCCTGGCGGCTGTCCCTGTTTTGAGAGCGAGACAGGCACCGCTGGAGACGACGGAGCCTGTCCCCTGACCTCCGCGCGCCCGTCTCGCGTGCCGTCTCGGCGGTTTCGTCACGAACCCTCGTGAATAATGCGGGCTAGGAACCATCATGCTATGATCGCGCCGATTTGCATCTTGTCATGTAGTGTACGCAACAAACTGTACGTTTTCAAACTAGCCCTCATGGATCCTGAACGTTTCTGCCGCAATTGCCGATGCCTGACTCAAGCGAGACAGGTGCGACTGGCGCGAAAAGCGCGACGAGCGAGGGTTGATCTGGTTCATCTGGCCTATCTAGTCTGCCTGGTTCAACCAAATAAACGAGACAGGCCAGATAAACAAAAGAGATCAGCCGGTCCTCGCGCTTGTCACCAACCGCTCCGCGGGCACTGCGTATGATACCTCAGGCAAACCGTCTGGCCTATGGCGCAATCATTGCTGCCGCTGTGCTTTGGGGTGGATCGATCGTGGCTCAAAAGCTGGCCCTGAGCGGATTCTCAGCTGTTGAAGCCTCGGTCCTGCGGGACATCGGTGGGTTGGCGATCCTCCTGAGCATTTGGTGGTGGCAGGAAGGAACCTTGGCCAAGCTGACCAAGGCGGATGTGCGTCTGTTGGGACTGCTCGGGCTCGGCGTATTGGGCAACCACCTGTTCATTATGATGGGGCTCAAGTATGTGAGCGGGGCCGTGGGTGGGGTGATCATCGGGTCGAGCCCGGTGGTGACCGCGCTGCTCTCGGCTCTGCTGATTCAGGATGTCCCGCTGCGCGCTGTGTGGGCGGGTGGTCTTCTGTCCTTTGCAGGGGTGGGGTTGGTCTCTGTGGCGGGATTCCAGGCTGCGGGCGATCAGCCGCTGCTCGGCAGCCTGCTGGTCTTTGGTGGCGTCGTGAGCTGGGCTCTTTATAGTATCGGCAGCCGGAAACTCATGGAGCGCCACTCGGCCCTCACAGTCAACTGGGCGACGCTGCTTGTCGCAACCGTTCTCCAAATTCCTTTGTTGTGGACAGATCGCAAGATGCTGGATGCGGGACTCGGGTCCGTGACAACGGCGGACTGGATGGCGCTGGGCTATCTGGTTCTGTTCGCCACAGCTATCGCGCAGCAGGCCTGGCTATATGGCGTGAAGGGCGTTGGGCCCTCGCGCGCGTCCGTCTTTGGCAATCTGACTCCTGTGGCCGCCATCGTCCTATCAGCATTACTGTTGAATGAATCAGTGGGCATGAGCGAAATCCTCGGCATCGCGCTGATTCTGGCAGGAGTGTGGGTGGTCGATCGGCAAACATCCCGGCTCACGACATAGGAGGCTGTTGAAAAAGCCCGGCAGCTTCGTTCTCGGCTCATCGAAATCCTCAACGTACCCCAGAGGGTACGCCTCCGGTTTCGACTCGCCTGCGGCCTTGCTGACGGCCTTTTTGAGCAGCCTCCTAAGATCGAGCCCTTTCTAGTTCTCACCAGATAAAGGGAATAGCTGGACTATCTTTCCCTTGCGCATCGCTCCCTCTCGCCCTGGTCTCGGTGGTTGCAGTATGATACGGCTCGTTTTCAAATAAGGAGCAGCGCATGCTGGAACAACGCATCGAAGAAGTGAACAAAGCGAACCATGCATTCTATGCCGCGTTCGGCAATCTCGACATCGTCGAGATGGATAGGGTCTGGGCGCACCAGGAATATGTCACCTGTATCCATCCGGGCTGGACGTTGCGGTCGGACTGGCCTTCGGTTCGCGATTCCTGGGTCCTGATCTTCAACAACACCTTTTCTATGACATTCGAGCTTACGGACGTAACGATACAGGTGGCGGGCGACCTGGCTTGGGTTGTCTGCGTGGAGAACATCACCACCCATCAATCAGACGAACCGCAACAGGCGCAGGTATTAGCCACGAACCTCTTCGAGCGGATCGGAGATGAATGGCTGTTGATACATCATCATGGGTCGGCGGTGATGGGGTAGGGCGCTGGTGGTCTCCCTGCTCGCGCAACGCGCGGCCTGAGAAGGCCCTCGTTGGACGCGCGCAATCGTAGACCAACCAGCGCCCTCCCCCATTATTTTAAGGAGTGGGGGAAAGAGGGTGGCGTCGATCGATGCGCGTACTGTGAGAGCTGGCAGGCCACTCCCCCATTGAGAGGGTGGAAAGAGAAGGAACAGAGATGGGAAGAGCGAGTTCCAAGAGTTGCCGTTATTGCCGTTTGGTGTAGAATACGCCCATGAGTTTGAAAGAACTAGAAGCCGAGGCACTGAAGCTGGACCCGAAGGCACGCGCGCGGTTAGCCGGCAAGTTGTTAGAGAGCCTGGAGAATCTTTCCGAACAAGAAAACACGCGGTTGTGGGCCGAGGAGGCTCAGCGGAGAGATGCGGAGATGGATGTGAATTCTGGCTCCAGTTGCTCAGCCGCAGAGGCATTTCGTGAGGCGCGGGCTAAACTGAAGTGAAATGGAGCGAGTCTCCTATCATCGCCTGGCCCGCCGTGAGTTGAATGAAGCCGCACAGTTTTACAATTCTGAAAGTTCGGGCCTTGGATCGGCTTTTCTAGACGAGGTCGAGCGCTGCACCCAAGCTATCGTCGATTATCCTGAGGCCGGCTCACCGATCATCGGGCCGGTCCGCCGCCGACTGGTTCTCCGGTTTCCCTACACGATCAAACAAAACGGCCTGAGAGTGCTGGCGGTCATGAACCTGAAGCGTCGGCCGATGTATTGGGTGGGTCGAGAATGAACGATGACGGGCTGAAGTAGGTTCACGCTCTGTGTCGTCCCAAGGACTCTTCTTCGAGAGCAGAGACACAGGAGGGGGCGAGTATGGAAATCGTCTACATTGCCATCGGCATCTTCTTGGTCTGGCTTGTCCGAACCCTACACAATATCAGGGTCCGTGACCAGGAAGAGGCGAGCAAGAAGATCGCGTTCGACAAGTGGGCTAAAGAACAGCAGGACCCACACATCGTGTCCATGGTACAGAACTCCATGCGTGAAGGACGTTTTAAGACCTGGGAAGAGGCGGTGACACATGCCGAACGGACTCTCAATAGGTCGTCGCCGAATCCTCCTTCGGATAGCCAGGCCAACGACAAGGAAGAGATATCTTAAGCATGTGGCAGGAACCGTTTCTTAATGAGCTGGCGCGGAGCTTTAGGCTTTTGGCGCTGCGGCGGTGGGGGCTTCTTCTATTCGGATGGTGTTGGCCCATTCGGCGACGAGGGGGTCTCGTTCTTCCATCGTCATCCCGGCATACTTCATAAACATCTGCGGACCTTTGCGGCGGCGCCAGGTGAGATAGCTTAAGAAATGTGCTCGGCAGATACTATGGGTGCCGGCCGGGGCATAGACTTTGGCTTGGCAGCCGTGGATCATACATCTGAGGTCGTGCATCGCATACTCCAATTACGAGCCATAGTATGCAGAACGGAAGGGGTGATTATCAACCTTGACGTATCGGCCCCGTTCCGGTAAGTCCATCGACATGGCAGGGCTGTTTCCCATTTTTTTCCTACTCTTGTCCGCTCTCGTTCCCCTTTCTAGCTGTGTGTCAGCATCACGAGAGGGGCTTCCTCCTGGGAGTCCTTTTGCTGAGAAGGCGGTCGTTTCGGCACATTTGCTGCCTCAAGGGATTGCGGTGGGGGATGTGACGAGCCAGTCGGCCCTGCTTTGGCTGCGGACCGATGGGCCGATGGTGGTACAAATCGAGTGGGCGACGATGGCAGCCTGGGATAGCTTATCGAAGCTTGGGACAGGCGTCATTCCTGTGACACGGACGCCGTTGTTCACGACCGGCCAGGAAACAGACTTTACCCTGGCGATTTCCCTTGAGGGGCTGACACCGGCCACACGATATCGATGGCATGTATTCGCCGGCACGAAGGGTCGTGAAGGAGCACCGACTGAGGCTGGAATGGCGGCGCAAGGGGAGTTCACGACGCTCCCCGATGTGCAGAGTCATGTGCCTGTGACCTTTGCCTGGAGTGGCGATTTGGGCGGCCAGGGGCGTTGCAGACGTGGCGCTGCCGGATACCCGATCTTCGATGTGATGCATGCTCAGCACCCCGATTTCTTTCTGTTTCTTGGCGACTCGATATACGGCGACGACCTCTGTCCCTCTCCTCCGAACGAGCCTGGCGCTGACTTTCGGGCGGCGACTCTTCCCGAGTACCGCGCACGGCATCGTTACCAGCGGGGCGCAGAGGCTCTGCAGCGGTTTCTCAGCAGCGTTCCTGTTTATGTGATTTGGGACGACCATGAAGTGCGGAACGATTTCGCAGGGCCCTTTGACAGCCAGATGCCGGCCGGGCGTCAGGCGTTGCGCGAGTATTGGCCCATCCGCGTGGAGCCTGACGATCCCCATCGGCTTTATCGAACAGTGCGTGCCGGAGCAGATCTCGAGCTGTTTATCCTCGATACGCGACAGTATCGGAGCTTGAACATCGATCATGATGGTCCGGCAAAGACGATGTTGGGAGAGCGGCAGCTTCAATGGTTACTGAGCGGGCTTACAGGGTCGACTGCGACGTGGAAAGTGATTGTAACCACGGTGCCGCTCTCCATTCCGAAGGGAGGAAACGCCGATGGCTCCGGGAACGATGGCTGGGCCGGGGGGCCTGGCATCCCAGGGTTTGAACGGGAGCGGCAGGTGATTGTGGACCACATTCTCGGCCAAAAAGTGAAGAACGTGGTGTTCCTGGCAGGCGATGTCCACTATGTGCAAGCGAATGAATACGATCCGAACGGTGACGGGATTCCTGATTTCCATGAGTTTGTGGCTGGTCCGTTATCCGCCGCGCCTGGCCGACTGGCGCCGGCCAACGAGGGATTGCGGCCGACCAGATTGATAAATGAAGGCGGGTATATGAATTTTGGCCTGGTTCGAGTCACGAAGTCCTCCTTCGATGTGACAGTCCTCGACGAGGCAGGTGCCACGCGGTTTTCCCATCGTCTCTCTGCCAAGTAACCGGGTGTATCTGCGAAAGTCCCCTTGAAATCAGGATGGGTGGCCAGTTACGGTACACAATCCTGTGCGTGCGAGACTTAAATGCTGTTGCAGCTGATTTCCATATTGGGCGCGCTGATGGTGTTATCTGCCTATGGCCTGATTCAGGGTGGGGTCTGGAATGAACTGAACGCGGGGTACCTTGCGTTGAACATCGTCGGGTCGTTGCTGTTGGGAATCGTCGCGATTGCGGATCAGCGGGTTGGATTCATTTTCTTGGAGTTTGCGTGGGCCGGCCTGGGATTAATCGGCGTCGCCAGGGCAATGAAGGCCCGGCGTACTGCAACTTAACTGTGCTCGGATGAAAGGACTACACAGATGGCAGGGTTGATGTCAGCGGATGAGATTTTTGAACAGGCACAAAATGCCGCTGCTGCGGCGACGGGGCTCGATGAAAAAGCCATGCAGATCGATTACCCGGCACTCAAAGAAAAGTTCCGCGCAGCCTTGGGGAGTCGCAAAGTCGCGCGTTGCCATATCAACAAGTTTTTGCCGGAGGGCTACGAAGATCAGGGGCGCTTCAATCTCGTGCTGCTCACTGCCGGCAATGTGCTGTTCGACATGGTCATTGGCGATTCCTACTTTCGCTACGACGTGGTGTCGGTCGATCAGCTGGACAAAGTTCAGCTGATCGATGCGATGTGGGACAACAAGGAGAAGCGCCGTGAAGAACCGTTTCTCAGTCTTCGCCTCATGCATGGCGAAGAAGCGCATCTTCTGTTGGCGTTGGATGATGAGGAACGAGCGAGTCTGCTGAAGTTTGCGTCGGCGGTTATGGCAGCGCGAAATCCTGAACAGTAGTTGTTTCTGAAGCGACGTGCCTCCAAACCCTACGTGCTCATGGCTCCAGCAAAGGTACCAGTGCAGCGTGGCCTTTTTCACGTGCACGATCGACCGGCCGTAGGCCTTTGACATCCTTTGCCGTTTTGTCTGCTCCCTGCATCAACAGCATCACCACGATCTCATGATGTCCTCGCAGTGCGGCGACATGGAGAGCGGTCCATCCGTTCGTCGTCGCTGGCGTCACCTCCGCCCCTTTGGCCAGCAGTAATGCCACGATCTCTCGATGCCCCTTGCCAGCTGCTATAAAGAGCGGAGTTGCGCTGTTGCCCACCCTGACCTGCTTGACATCCGCGCCGCGATCCAACAACAAAGACACAATCTCCCGATGCCCTTCCTGTGCTGCGATGAAGAGCGGAGGTTCGCCACTGTCCGTTCTCACCTGCTTCACGTCCGCGCCCTTGTCCAACAGCAGCGCCACCACGGCTCGATGACCCATCTCGACCGCGATGTGAAGAGGGGTCGCTCCGTCTATTGTCTCCTGTTTAAGATCCGCGCCTTTGTCCAGCAAGAGCACAACAACGTCTTGATGTCCCTTTTCGGCCGCCCTGTAGAGCGGAGTTATTCCATCCTTGTCCGCCGCGTTGGCGTCGGCCCCTTTCTCGATGACCTTGGTGACCTCACCAAGATCCCCCTTGGACGCTGCTGTGAGCAGCGCGTCATCCACTGGCTGCATGGCCAGGAGCATGGGCACGAGTCCTAGTACCGCTATCAGGATTATCCACCGTTGTGTCATTGTGCGCTCCAGCGGGTACGAGCCTGTTGTGACTGAGCTAATGCTTGGCGTAGAAGGGCAGGGTCTGGACGGTAGCCGGATATCTGCGGTTATCGAATTCTACGGCCAGCTCCGTGCCCGGTTTGCTGAAGTCCCGCAATGGAAATCCGAAAGCGATCACCTCATTGAGCTGCGGAGAACGGACGGCACTGCTGATCCAGCCCACTTCACGATCGCCGCTATAGAGTTTGGCTCCATGCGGTGGAACCACTGATTCTTTGAGGATCAACCCGACCAGCTTTCGCCGTACATTGCCGTAGGTGTCCATTCTCGCCACGACTTCTTGCCCTGGATAGCAGCCCTTATTCAAGCTGAAGGCTTTCCCTTCCAGGTTCGCTTCCGGTGGGACGATCTCTTCGTTGAGATCCGGCCCGGCCTTCGGCAGGCCTGCTTCGATGCGGAGAGCTTCACGAGCATGACCGCCGACTGCTTTGATGCCGTATGTTGCGCCGGCCTCCATGAGCCGTTCCCAGGCCGTGTGGAGGGCATCGGCAGGCAGTAATATCTCCAAGTCATCCTCTCCGGTTTCTTCTGTACGCAGAACGAGCGCGGTATGGCCGCCGATCTGGGCTGCGATGGCGCTCACTGGATCGAGGTCGCTCATCTCGACGCCGAAGGCGGCGCTGACAGTTGCGCAGGCCTTGGGCCCACTGACAAGCAAGAGCCCCCAGGACTCCGCACAGTTCTCCATCTTCGCTTTGATGCCGTAGAGCAGAAACTTCCGGAGGGTTTGAAAGGTGGCGTCGCCGACCTCGCCGACATCTTCTACCCACAGACTGTCGGATAGGACATAGACTCGAAAGTAGCCGAGCATTTTGCCCTTGTGGGTGAGAAAACTCGAATAGCGGCCCTCGCCTGGCTGGAGCGGAAGAATGTCGTTGCTGATGAGGCCCTGCAGCCATTTTATGCGATCGTCACCGGTTACGCGGATCTTGCCACGGTGTGAGAGGTCGGAGAGTCCGACTGCCTGGCGCACTGCCTGATATTCCGCGAGCCACTTGCCATAGTGAGCGGGCATGTTCCATCCGGCTATCTCTTCAAAGGTTGCGCCAAGCTGCGTGTGGTGTTCGTGGAGGCGCGAGTGTTTCATGCGTGATTCCCCGCGACTTCCTCGATCAGATCTTTCAATCGAGAAGAGAACTCATTGCGCGAGACAATTTTGGTTACGCCAAGTGCTCTGGCCCGGTTGAACGTATCGACTTCTTCATGGTTGGCAAAGGCAAGGATTGGAATGGTCTTCAATCCGGCGTCAGCTTTGAGCGAGTCTAGGGCTTGAAAGGCATCCAGCCTCTCGTCATTCATATTCAAAATGAATGCAGCTGGGAGCGCGGCAGATGCCTTTTCGACAATGTCCGGCTGCGTGCGAGCCCGTTCGATCTTGTAGCCCTTCGCCATCAGGGCGTCGCGAACTTTGGTGTAAAAGAAAATGTCGGTGACGGCGACGAGAATGGTTCTCTGGTCAGTCTGGTCTATCTGGTTTGTTTGGTTCATTTGGTTTGTCTGGTTTGTTTGGTTGAGATACGGGACGATTTCCCCCAAACTAAATAAACGAAATGAACCAAATAAACTAAACAAACAAGATCAGTTCAACGAACTAATCAGCCGTCCCAACGCTTTTTTGGCCAAGGTGTAATTGGGATTGAGGGCCAGAGCTTTCTTATAGGAGTCGATGGCCTCAGTCCATTGGCCCTTGCGCTCGTAGACCCGACCTAGGTTGAGTTGGGGAAAGGCCGGGCTCTCATAGCGTCTTGCCTGCATGGCTTTCTGAAACCAGGTAATGGCTTCGTCGAGTTCGCCCTTTTCGATCAGATAGGCCCCGATGTCATTATAGGGGTTGCCGAAGTCTGGATCCTGCGCGATAGCTTTGTGACATTCCTCGATCGCATCGTCGAGCCGTCCCATGAAACTATAGGTCCACCCAAGGAAGGTGTAGGCCTCGGCTGTCGGATGAGTCTCAATCGATTTCTTGTAGAGCGTCACAGCCTCTTCCAGTTCGCCTTTCATCTGGCGTTCGTAGGCCTGCTGGAAGAGTTGCCAGGCCTCGCGCTTGTCCTCTTCGTGGCCTTCGCCTTGGACTAAAAAATCTTGAACATCCATAGTTAGGCCGATGAAAAATGTCCCCAGCGTCGTTCTCAGTCGTGCGAACTCCTCAACGTACCCCTGAGGGTACGCCTCCGGGTTCGCACTCCCTGCGGCCTCGCTGGATGACCTTTTTGATCGGTCTCCAGGAACCGGGGGGACAGGTTATTCGTTCTTCAACTTCTTTTTGATCAATTCTGCGCCGTAGCGCCCTGAGAGCAACATGGAGCCGAAGGCCGGTCCCATGCGCGGGGTGCCGTAGACTGCCGCAACGGCTAACCCGATGACGAAACAGTTGGGATAGACCTCGCCGGTCCGGTCCATGACCTCTTCTTCGGAGCGAGAGACCCACATGGCGCCGTTACCGGGCACGGCTTTGTAGAGGTTGCGTTTGTGCAAGAGTTCTACGACGACGGCATCGTGGCCCGTTGCATCCACGACGATCTTGCTTTCGAGCGCGATGGGGTCCACGTGGAGGATGTCATGGCCGGCCATTTCAGCTGTCGTGTTATTGACCACCACGCCTTCGAGGATGCCGTCGCGACGTAAAATAAGATCGACGACTCTCGTCAGGTTCATAATCTTGGCGCCGCCTCTATACGCAGCAGCGATCAGTGCACCGGTGGCGTGCGGGGGATCGACCATGTACATGCCCTCGCATTCCGTGATTTTCTTACAGGGCACGCCGATCTCTTCGAGGATCTCATTAGCCGGTTCGCAGATCGTGGCCTTGTTCATCAGGTAGCCACCCGTCCAAAATCCGCCGCCAAGGGCAAGGCTCTGTTCAACGATGACCGTCCGGAATCCCATTGCAGCCAGATCATGGGCGCAGATTAACCCGGAAGGGCCGGCGCCGACGATGATCACATCGCTCTCGATCAATTGATCGAACTCTTTGTAGTACTCGCGCGCGATCTGTCTTGTGATGTCGCGCTCGCGTAATGGGGCTGGTTTTGGTTTTGCCATGGGGAACTCCTACCGGTAGATTTCTGCTCCGGTCTTTTTAAACTCTTCCGCCTTTTCCTTCATGCCGATTTGAATCGCTTGCTGTTCATCCACCTGTAATTGTGCGGCATAGTCACGGACATCCTGCGTGATCTTCATCGAGCAGAAATGCGGGCCGCACATGGAGCAGAAGTGCGAGACTTTTGCGGCATTGTCCGGCAAGGTCTCGTCGTGGAAAAGTTTTGCCGTGTCCGGATCGAGCGACAGATTGAACTGGTCTTCCCAGCGAAACTCGAAGCGAGCTTTGGACAAGGCGTTGTCCCTGATCTGTGCGCCCGGATGTCCCTTGGCGAGGTCTGCCGCGTGGGCGGCGATTTTGTAGGTAATGACGCCGGTTTTCACATCTTCGCGGTCTGGGAGGCCCAGGTGTTCTTTGGGTGTCACGTAGCAGAGCATCGCACAGCCGAACCACCCGATCATCGCTGCGCCGATGCCGGAGGTGATGTGGTCGTAACCCGGCGCAATGTCGGTCGTGAGCGGCCCCAGCGTATAGAAGGGCGCTTCCTGGCAGGTCTTCAGCTGTTTTTCCATGTTGACCTGGATCATGTGCATGGGCACATGGCCCGGTCCTTCAATCATGACCTGGACATCGTGGCGCCAGGCAATCTTGGTGAGTTCTCCCAACGTGTCCAGCTCCGCGAATTGCGCTTCATCGTTGGCGTCGGCAATGGAGCCGGGGCGTAACCCGTCGCCCAGACTGAACGACACGTCGTAGGCCTTCATGATCTCGCAGATCTCTTCGAAGTGTGTGTAGGTGAAGTTTTCTTGATGATGAGCCAGGCACCACTTCGCATGAATCGCTCCGCCGCGGGACACGATGCCGGTCATACGTTTGGCGGTCATCGGCACATAGGCGAGGCGCACTCCGGCATGGATGGTGAAGTAATCCACCCCTTGCTCGGCCTGCTCGATCAATGTGTCGCGATAGATCTCCCAGGTCAGGTCTTCGGCCTTGCCTCCGACTTTTTCGAGCGCTTGATAGATCGGTACGGTGCCGATGGGCACCGGTGAATTGCGGATGATCCATTCGCGGGTCTCGTGGATGTTCTTGCCGGTGGAGAGGTCCATCACCGTGTCGGCGCCCCATCGAATGGACCAGATCATCTTTTCCACTTCTTCTTCGATGGAAGAAGCGACCGCCGAGTTGCCGATATTGGAGTTGATCTTCACGAGAAAGTTGCGGCCGATGATCATCGGCTCGCTCTCCGGATGGTTGATGTTGGCAGGAATGATCGCGCGGCCGCGGGCGACTTCATCGCGGACAAATTCCGGTGTGATGACCGAGGGAATGCTAGCGCCCCACGACTGACCCGCGTGCTGGGTGACCCCGCCGCCATGTCCATTTCGCGAAGCCAGTTCGCGTGCCACTTCGCGGGATTGATTTTCGCGGATCGCGATGAACTCCATTTCCGGGGTGACAATGCCTTGTCTGGCGTAATGGATCTGGGTCACATTCATGCCTGACTTGGCTCGCAAAGGCTTACGAATATGCTGGAACCGGAGTTCGTCCAGCTTGGGATCGGCTGCGCGCAAGCGGCCATAGTGCGAGGAAATATCTGAAAGCTCGACGACATCGTTCCTGCCGATCACCCAGTCTCGGCGATAAGGCGCCAATCCAGTCTTCGCGTCGATTGTGACGTTCGGGTCCGTATAGGGGCCGGAGGTATCATAAATCGTGATTGGTTCATTGACGATGGGCGTACCCCCATTCATCGACTTGGTGGCGGTCAAACTGATTTCTCTCATTGGAACCTGCACGCCGATCTGAGTTCCCTGCACGTACACCTTGCGAGAGGCGGGGAATGGCGTGGTCGTCAAGGCCGATTCGGCAGACTTGTGTCCGTTACCAGTTGCATCTCCGTTGCCGTTTGTATGGTCGCTCATGGGGAGACCCTTTCTCCAAAGCGTGAACTGTGCTCAGTCGCCAAAAATAAAAATGCCACACCACTAGGAGGGGGTGCGGCAGAGAGACCAACGGTGTCCGGTTGTTCTCGCTTCCCTACGCTGGTATTACCCAGGTCAGGTTCTGAGGGTCATCCGTTTGGGCGGACTCTCAGCCGTGCGGCTCCCCTAGCTTCGAGGGGAATCGTATCGCCAGCTTCCTTCGATTGTCAACGGGGTATTGGACCTATCGTGGTCGAACCGAGTGGATCATCGCCTGCCTGGACTTCTTCCTGAGCCGGTTCATTGATTGTCAGGAAACCCTCACGTAGAATGCTGTCTTACGCTATTTCGATAAGGAGTTTATGCAGACCGTCTCGACGCTTCCAAAGCCGATCACGGACTACCAGCAACTGCCTGCGGAGGAGTTATTCCGCCGGACAGTTGAGGCAAAACGTGTGCTCGGCGATCGCGTGATGATCCTCGGCCATAATTATCAACGGGATGAAGTCATCGTACATGCAGACTTTCGCGGGGACTCTCTTCTGCTCTCGAAACTGGCAGCAGAGCGGTCTGAGCGGCCCTATATCGTCTTTTGTGGCGTGCACTTCATGGCCGAGACCGCCGACATCCTGAGCCGCTCCAAACAAACGGTGATCCTTCCGGACATGGCAGCAGGCTGCTCCATGGCGGACATGGCGGCGATCGAACAGGTCGATCAATGTTGGGAGACGTTGGGGCGGATTATTCCAGTGGAAGAGACTGTCATGCCGGCGGTCTATGTGAACTCTGCCGCGGTGCTCAAAGCCTTTTGCGGTGAACATGGCGGGATTACCTGCACCTCCTCCAACGCGAAAGCGGTGATCGAATGGTCCTGGGCCAGGCGGGAGAAAATTCTCTTTTTCCCGGACGAGCACTTGGGCCGCAATACGGCGAACAAGATGGGGTTGCCGCGAGAAGAGATGATCGTGTGGAACCCCTATCAACCCAACGGGGGCAATACGCGTGAGGCGATCAAGCGCGCGAAGCTGATTCTCTGGAAGGGCCACTGCAGTGTGCACCAGATGTTCCAGCCCGTGCATGTGGACAACTTTCGCAAGCAGTATCCGGATGGGAAGGTGATCGTCCATCCCGAATGCCACGAAAATGTTGTCAATAAGGCAGACCTGTCCGGGTCCACGGAGTTTATTATCCGTACGGTGACGGCAGCGCCGCCCGGGACGGCATGGGCGGTGGGAACGGAATTGAATCTGGTCAATCGATTGAAGCGTGATCTCGCTGATAAGAAGGTCTTCTTCCTTTCCTCTACGGTCTGCCAATGCGCGACGATGTTCCGGATCGATGGAGCCCATCTCTGTTGGGGGATGGAAAATCTTGCCGACGGCCACGTCGTGAACCATATCGTCGTTCCGGACGATGAGAAGCATTGGGCGAAGGTGGCGCTGGACCGCATGATGGCCGTCAGTTAGCGAGCGGGATCGTGAAAAACGCCTCCAGCGTCGTTCTCGCATCGCTCAGATCCTCAACGTACCCCAGAGGGTACGCCTCCGGTCTTTACTCGCTGCGGCCTTGCCGGAAGACGTTTTTGACGATCCCGCCATCCAAGCTAAGGACTGGTGCCTCGCCTGTCATTCCGGTATATTCCAACCCTTGATCCCAATCACGTTCTAAGGTTTTCGTGAGAGACCAGACAGGTTATGGATTACAAGGCCACACTCAATCTCCCCAAAACTGATTTCCCCATGAAGGCGAACTTGCCGCAGCGGGAGCCTGAACTCCTTGCTTCATGGGAGAAGGAGCGGTTGTACGAGCAAATTCAGGAGGCGGGGAAAGGCCGGCCGCTGTATATCTTGCACGATGGGCCGCCCTACGCCAATGGTCGAATTCACATCGGTCACGCGCTGAACAAGATCCTCAAAGACATCATCATCAAATCGAAGACGATGGCGGGCTACCAGGTGCCCTATGTGCCGGGGTGGGATTGCCATGGCCTGCCGATCGAACACCAAGTCCTCAAAGAACTCGGCGATAAGAAAAAAACGCTCGATACCCCGGCTATCCGCAAGCTATGCCGGGAGTATGCGGAAAAGTTTTACACGATTCAGCGTGAGGAGTTTCAGCGGCTGGGCATCCTAGGCGATTGGCAACAGCCCTATCTCACGATGAATCCCGGCTACGAGGCTACGATCATTCGCGAGTTCGGTAAATTTGTGGAGCGGGGGGGCGTCTATAAGGGACTGAAGCCCGTGCTCTGGTGTACGGCGGATCAAACCGCCCTGGCCGAAGCGGAGGTCGAATACGAAGACCACACCTCGCCCTCGATTTATGTGAAGTTCCCGTTGGTCACGTCTCCCACGGTGCTCAGCAAGGCGTTCTCCGATATCTCCTTTCCTCTCGGCATCAAGTCGGTCTCCGTCGTGATCTGGACGACCACGCCATGGACACTCCCGGCCAATCAAGCGGTCTGTCTCCATGGCGAGATCGACTATGCGTTCGTCCAGGTTGGCGACGAAGTGCTGATCGTGGCGGAGAAGCTTCTTGAGAACGTGACGAAGGCCTGCAGGCTCGAAGGGGCTCGCGTATTCGGGGTGAAGAAGGGGCGTGAAGGGTTCGAAGGGATCGAGACGCAACGGCCCCTGACCACCGGCTTGTCACCCATTCTGCTCGGCGACTTTGTCACCCTCGATCAGGGAACCGGCTGTGTTCATATTGCGCCGGGGCACGGGATGGAAGACTACATCCTCGTCCTTGAGCACAATGCCAAGGCGTCGCCTGGTGAACGGTTGGAGATTCTGGCGCCGGTCGACAACGGCGGGCGGTTTACCGACGTCGTGAAGGAATTTGTCGGCCAACATGTGTTGAAGGCGAATCCGAAGATTGTGGAGTTCTTGCATGCCAACGGACGTTTACTGGGCCAGGGCTCATTGAACCACTCCTATCCTCACTGTTGGCGTTGCAAGAATCCCGTCATCTTCCGCGCCACCGAGCAGTGGTTCGTGTCGATGGACACGAACGAGCTTCGGAAAGAAGCGCTGGCAGAGATCGAACGAGTTCGCTGGATTCCAACCTACGGCCGTGATCGGATCAACGGGATGATCGAAAACCGGCCCGATTGGTGCTTGTCGCGTCAGCGTGTGTGGGGCGTGCCGATTCCAGGTTTTACCTGTATGGGGTGTCGGTCTGTGCTGGCCGATCCGACCGTGATCGAGCATCTTGCGACGTTGATGGAATCCAAGGGAGCCGATGTGTGGTTTGAGCAATCGGCTGCCGATCTGTTGCCTAAGGGTACGACCTGTTCGAAATGCGGGGGAGCAGCGTTCGAGAAGGAACGGGACATTCTCGATGTCTGGTTCGAGTCCGGTGTCAGTTACGCGGCGGTGTTGAAAGCACGGAAGTGGTGGCCGGCCGATCTCTATCTCGAAGGGTCGGATCAGCATCGAGGCTGGTTCCACAGCGCCTTGCTGGCGGGGGTTGTCACGGATCGTCGCGCGCCATACAAGGCCGTCCTGACCCACGGTTTTGTCCTCGATGGGCAGGGCAAGAAGATGTCCAAGTCGGCGGGGAACGTCGTCGCGCCTCAAGACGTGATCAAACAGTCGGGCGCAGAAATCCTTCGTCTCTGGGTCTCGGCGCAGGATTATCGTGACGACCTTCGGATTTCTCCTGAAATCCTGACCCATCTCATCGAGGCCTATCGAAAGATTCGGAATACCTGTCGCTTTTTACTGAGTAATCTGTACGATTTCGATCCGAAGAAGGACCGCATCCCCTGTGAGCAGCTGCCTGAGTTGGATCGTTGGGCGCTACATCGGCTCAGTGACCTGATCCCGCGGGTCAGGAAGTCCTATGATGACTTTGAGTTTCATGCGATCTTCCATGCGCTCAACAACTTCTGCTCGGTGGATCTGAGTTCCGTCTATCTGGATATTCTGAAAGATCGGCTCTATACGTTCCGGGCCGATTCGCCATTGCGCCGAGGGTCGCAGACAGTGCTCTACGAGATCGTCGTCTCCATGACGAAGCTGATGGCCCCGGTGTTGAGCTTTACGGCCGAGGAGATCTGGCGGACCCTGGCTGCGCAGCCAGGAGGACGTCTCGGAGTGAGCAGTGTCCATCTGAGCGCATTTCCAGAGGTTCAGCCACAATGGCAGGATGCCGCGTTGGCTCAACGATGGGAACGGTTGTTGGGCTATCGCACACAGGTACAGGGTGTGCTGGAGGGAAGTCGGCGGGATAAAACGATCGGATCATCGTTGGAGGCGACGGTGGAGCTTCGAGCCGATGCAGATACCTGCAAGTTTCTCGAACCCTATCGGAAGGATCTGACCACGCTCTTCATCGTCTCGCAGGTGGAACTGGTCGCCAGTGGTGAGGCGAAAATCCCGCTGGCAATTGCGGCGACAAAGTCCTCCTTCGGAAAATGTGAGCGGTGTTGGAATTATCGAGAGGCGGTCGGGAAAGACGCCACCCATCCAACGCTCTGTGAGCGTTGCGTGGAGGCGGTTCAGTGATGAGCGGGCCTGTCCGCTATCTGCTTCTTGCGGTACTCGCCGGCGCGATCATCGCGATCGATCAGGTCACGAAGCTGTCTATCGTGCAGTCGATGCGGCTGAATGAATCCATTCCGATTGTTCCCAATCTCTTCAGCCTGACCTATATCCGCAATCCCGGGGCAGCCTTTGGGTTGCTGGCCGGCAGCAGCGATGCCTTTCGCATGGTGTTCTTCGGCGTGACGTCGCTGTTTGCTTTGGCCCTGTTGGGGACGATTCTCTTCCGGTTGCCGAAGAAGGATTGGATGGGGCAGCTCAGTATTGCCGGAATTCTTGGAGGGGCGATCGGGAATTTGATCGATCGATTACGCTATGGAGAAGTAATCGACTTTCTCGATGTCTATGTGGGCTCCTACCATTGGCCGGCCTTCAATGTCGCCGACTCGGCAATAAGCGTGGGGGTGGTCTTCTTGATTATCCATTTCGCCTTTGAGAAGAAAGATCTCTCCCTTCTGCCGCACGAATCCCCGCCAGCGTAAGAAGACCGTTATTGGGTTTGTTTAGTTAGTCTGGTTTTTTGGTTGAACCAGACTAACCAGATCAACCCTCACGCGTCACGCGCTAAGTCGAGAGGGTGATGATGAACCCGCCTTGCTCGCGGAATTGACGTTGCTGCTCGGGGGAAAACATCGCCAGCGGTTCGGTGTGGCAGAACTGACATTCTTTCACCGTAACCGGCACGCTACCTTCCCCAAGGCTGGCCAAATGCTGCTTGGCGAGCGTCAAGGCCGTCGCCTCGTCTGTCGTCATCACGTCGAAGTGCAAGAGCCGCTTCGTGCCCTTCACCCACGTATCGAAGACATGAACTGTGTCGGATTGGGATTGAGCCATCGTGAAGTATCCTCCTTTGTCGTGCGCCAAAAAGTTCGCTGTACAATTGGGCTAAATATGTTTCTAGCCACAGGGTTTATTTGGAACGGATGATTCCGAAAAAACTCCCATAGATTAACCGAAATCTCAACCGGCTGTCCAACTACCCATTGGGTAGTGCATTAGCAGACGACCATAAACCACTGTGGCAGGGTAGAAATTCAATGGTCTGCATGTCAGAAAAAAAGCAGGACAACATCGGCAGGATGCTCAAAAAGGCCGTCCAGCAAGGCCGCAGCGAGTGAAGGGCCGAGGCGTACCCTCTGGGGTACGTTGAGGGTCTGAACGATGCGAGAACGAAGCTGGCGGTCTTTTTCAGCATCCTGCTAAAAGCCGAAGATGTAGAAGACGACGATGCCCATGAGTATGCGGTAATAGGCAAAGGGCCGGAGGGTGTGCCGTTTCACAAACGTCAGAAAGGCCGCAATCACGATCCAAGCGACTACGAACGACACGAGCATCCCGATCCCGAGGGCCAGATAGTCGTCTGGCTGGAAGACATCCCGTGATTTCCACATTTGATAGCAGGTCGCGACGATGAGGGTGGGAAGGGCGAGAAAAAACGAATACTCCGTCGCAACTTTCCGGTCCAATCCTACCAAGAGCCCTCCGATGATCGTGGAGCCGGATCGGGACATACCGGGGAGTAATGAGGCGCATTGGGCCAGGCCGATCCAGAACGCCGAGATCAGGCTTACCTGTTCGAGTTGCTGGACCTGTGCTTGGCTACGGCGCGCTTCAACTGCGAGAATAATCAGCCCTCCGACGATGGAGGAGACCGCCACAGTTTGAGGCGTAAAGAGATGGTTTTTAATCCAGTTATGAGTCAGAAATCCGATCCCAGCGGCCGGTAAGAACGCGAGACCGAGTCCGAGGAGAAACCAGAGATTCTTGTGAGTCGCCCAGGAAGTTCGCAGGACTGTTGCCCAGGGGGTCGTTCCTCGTGTTCGGATCATGGCGGTGACATCCTGCTGTTCCCGGCTCGCTTGTCCGATCATGGACGCAAGCTTGTGCCGTTCATAGGCGATGACGGCCAGGATGGCGCCGAGTTGGATCGAAATCTCGGCGCTGGCAGCGAGTTCCCCCTCAAATCCAAGGACATGGCCGACGAGAATTAAGTGGCCGGTCGACGAGACGGGTAAAAACTCTGTCAGTCCCTCCACGATACCCAAGATCGTGGCGAGACCCGGACCCCATTCGTTCATGCGAAGTCTTTCAAGATGAGATTACGTCCGGACGGTGAGTCTCGATCATATTCACAAAGTGGCAACAGTCCGTCAAGCAAGGAAACGATTTACCGCGGACTTTCATGGTGATCGGTGACGGAGGAGGAGCAGCAAATCTATTGACAAAATGGAAAGCATGGCATACACCCAACATTATACGTATGGGTGTGGTATCACCCTTTCATACCGGCAGGCATGTTGGATGAACGGCGATGGCCGACATCTGTTGCAGAAACTATGCTCAGTAGGGGGAGGTTCGCATGAAATCAGTGTGGATGGCGGCGGTTGTCATGATTGGTGCAGTTGCAATGGTCGGCTGTGTCAGTTCAAAGAAATATGAAGAGGCGATGGTCGACGTCGAGTCGGCGAATTTGGAGTTGGAGCGAACACGTGCGCAGAAAAATTCCTTGGAGCAGCAAGTCAAGACGCTCAAGGATCTCAATGTGAAATTCGGGAACGAAACCCAGGCTGCCCGCGACGAACTTGAGCGCATTCAACATGGCCGCGATAAGGAACGCGGTACTGTCGAGGGCCGGACCAAGGAACTCGAAGATCGTGTGAAGCAGCTCTCCTTTCAGAATCGGGCGGTGCGTCATGAATACGAGGATCTGAAGCAGCATAACGAAACGCTCAAGTCTCTGGTTGCTCGCTATCAGAAAGAGTTAAAAGATCAGTCACGTTCCGTGACAGGGGGCGGAGCGTCTCCCGTGCCATCCTCGATCCCCGCTCCTGCAGGGGCGCCTGCGCCATTGGCGACGAAGGCCTCTCCGTCCATGGCTTCTTCCATGAACATCAATAAGGCGTCTGCAGGCGATATGGTGCTGGTGCTTGGTCTCTCTAAAGATGTGGCAGAGCGTATTGTGACGAATCGTCCGTATCGGGTGAAGGGTGAATTGGTGGCCAAAAACGTCGTGCCCAAGGAAACCTTCGATTTGATCAAGGAGCGCATCAGCGTCAGTCCCTAATCAGAGCGATAGTCCGGATGCCTGACAGGCCGTCCGCCATTCGGCGGACGGCCTGTCTCGTTTTAATGGTTTGTTTGGGTTGCCTTGTTTATTTGGTTGAACCAGATTAACCGGATAAACCAGACAGACCAGGTTTGTCTCAGACATGCTAGCCATTTCAGTTCTGCTATGCCGAAGGGTTTTTTGTATCTGTCAAAGCCCTTAGAGACGGTGTATTCCCTTCAGCCTTGTTGATACAATGGACTTTAAGTCGGTGAGGGGATTGGAGAATGCATTGATGCGCCGCGCTGTCATGATTGTCAGTGTCCTGGCCATTGGGTTAGCGATCGGTGGCTACGTCTTCTTCAATGGGGAACGCAAAGTTCCGGTTCGATATCGGAGCGCCGCGGTCGAGCGAGGCCCCGTCATTTCGCTCGTCACTGCGACGGGAACGATCAATCCCGTCGTCTCAGTTCAAGTTGGGACGCAGGTGTCTGGCATGATCAAGAGCCTGCACGCCGACTTCAATTCGGTGGTCAAGGCCGGCGATATCGTGGCCGTCATTGATCCGGAGCCCATGAGAGCCAGGCGAGATCAAGCGGCCAGCAATCTTGAAATGTCGAAAGCGAATGTCGCACGAGCCAGAACCGATCTGGCTCAACGCAAGCGTGAGTTGGATCGGGTGAAATCATTGGTGGCGCAGGAGTTTGTCTCTCAGAACGACGTCGATATCGCCACGACGAATTTCCAGGCAGCTGAGGCGCAAATGAACGTTGCAGGGGCGCAAGTAAAGCAGGCCGAGGCGGCCTTGAATGCCGTAGAGTTGGACTTGAAGTACACCGTCATTCGCTCGCCAGTGAACGGGATTGTGGTCGCCAGAAACGTGGAGGTCGGTCAAACGATCACGGCCAGTTTTGCCACGCCGAACCTCTTCTTGATCGCGCTCGATCTGACGAAAATGCAAGTCGACACCAACGTCAGCGAGTCGGATATCGGAGGCATTACAGAAGGGAAAGAGGCCACATTCACGGTCGATGCGTACCCAGGCCATCAATTTTCCGGCACAATCCGCCAGGTTCGTCTTGCACCGATCAATGTGCAAAATGTGGTGACCTATAACGTGGTGGTCAATGTCGATAACCAGGATCTTCGTCTGAAGCCGGGGATGACAGCGAATGTCTCCATCGTTGTCGCTCAAAGAGATGCAGTGCTGAAAGTGCCAAATGCCGCGTTGCGCTTCACCCCCCCGACTGCGGGTCCATCCGATCGCACGTCCGGCGGTAAGCCGGCCAAAGCCAAGGGCCCTGAACAGGCGGCAGGAGCCGGCAAAGGAACCATGGCGCCAAGCCGCACCATTTGGAAGCTAGGACCGTCCGGGGAACTCGACCCCCTTCATGTCCAAACTGGTATTTCTGATGGATTGGCAACGGAAATTGTGTCGGAGGAGTTGTCCGAAGGGGCATTGGTGGTTGTAGGGATTGAACGACCGAAAGGCGATCGGGGAGGAAGCGATCTGCCTCCAGGATTTGGGAGCGGCGGACAGCGGGGTCCCACGCGTAATCGTGGAATGTAACATGCGTGAAGCGCAACTCGTGAAGCGTCGCTTGCTACAGGAACTCCCACTTCTCGCCATATCCATCGTCCTAAACCGGCTACTCTTCTCAACCGCTTCACGCTTCACGCTTCACGAGAAACGTCAATGGCCGCATTGATAGAATGCGAAGATGTGTGGAAGATCTATCGGGTCGGCGACATGGAGGTCCAAGCTTTGCGCGGCCTCAGCCTCACGATTGAGCAGGGTGAGTTCGTCGCCATCATGGGATCTTCCGGATCAGGTAAGTCCACCCTCATGAATATTCTTGGTTGCCTCGATCGACCGACGAAGGGGCGCTATCGGCTGAACGGGATAGAAGCGGGCAACTTGAAGCCCGATCAGTTGGCCGGGATCCGTAATCAGCAGATCGGATTTGTCTTTCAGAGCTTCAACCTCATTCCAAGAACCAGCGCGCTTGAAAATGCGCAGCTTCCGTTGTTTTATCGGGGGCTCTCGCTCAAAGAGCAACGGGCGCAGGCTGCCGCGGCGTTAGGCCGGGTGGGGTTGCAGGGTAGGGAGCACCATTACCCTACCCAGTTATCCGGGGGGCAGCAACAGCGCGTGGCGATCGCGCGGGCATTGGTCACGTCACCCTCGTTGCTCCTTGCCGATGAACCGACCGGTAATCTGGACACTCAGTCGAGCCAAGAAATCATGCGAATCCTGGAAACGCTGAACCGCGATGAAGGGATTACAATCATCTTGGTGACGCACGAAGTGGATGTTGCAGCCTATGCCTCGCGCGAGATCGTGATCAAAGATGGACAAGTGTTAAGCGACCGTGTGACCAAAGCGCGGTCAACGGCCATTCCAGTTGGAGGCTAGATGTCGGCGTTTGTGTGGCTCACTATTCTGACCGCGCTGCGGATCTTAGCTCGGAATCGGATGCGTGCCGGTCTTACGATGCTTGGGATTGTCATCGGTGTGGCGGCGGTCATTGCGATGGTGAGTATCGGAGAGGGCGCCAAGCGGGCCGTGCAAGCGCAAATTGCGACGATGGGCACAAATGTTATTGTCATTTTCCCAGGGGTGACCTCCGCGAGCGGCGTACGAGGGAGTCAAGGAAGCGCCATGACGCTCACGGTATCCGACGCCTTGGACCTGAAAAAACGCATCCCCCTGCTGGCCGATACCGGATGGGCCAAACGCGATGTCATGCAAATCGTCTATGGGAATCGAAACTGGAACGGACCGATCAACGGCATCTCGCCGAGCTATCTCACCATTCGAGACTGGTCCTTCACGAGCGGAGGACCCTTCACTCAGACGGATTTGGAAAGCGCTGCCCGAGTTGCGCTCATCGGCCAGACGATTGTCGGGAATCTGTTTGACCCTGGCGAAGAGCCGGTGGGAGCGGTGATTCGGATCAAGAACGTGCCGTTCCATGTCATTGGAGTGCTAGCGCCGAAAGGCCAGTCTGCGCAAGGGGCGGATCAGGACGATGTGATTTTCATCCCTTTCAGCACGGCGGAACGAAAAGTATTCGGGACGTCATTTATCGGGTCTGTGGGGGCGATGTTCGGCTCGACCGATCAGGTCGAGGATTTGCCGATGGCGGCCGAGCAGATTCGGGAGGTATTACGGTCGCGCCATCGGATTCAGACGGAGCAGGAAGATGATTTTACAATCAGAACTCAGGTCGATATCGGGAAAGTCCAAGAAGGCACCAGTGAGACTTTGACGATGATGTTGTTTGCCATTGCCTCCGTGTCCCTGTTGGTCGGAGGGATCGGTATCATGAATATCTTGCTCGTGTCCGTGACGGAACGGACGAGAGAGATCGGGGTCCGCATGGCGGTGGGCGCCAAACGCCGGCATATCGTCATGCAGTTCCTGATCGAGGCCATGACCTTGAGCCTGGTGGGAGGCGTGCTAGGTATTGTGCTAGGGGTTGCCGGGGCGAAGTTGACGACATTGATTGCCGGCTGGCCGACTATCATCTCCGGCAACGTCATCCTCCTCGCCTTTTTCTTCTCACTCGTGGTCGGCCTGTTCTTCGGATTGTACCCGGCCAACAAGGCCGCTCGCCTGAATCCTATCGAAGCGCTCCGGTACGAATAGGCGCTGATCTCCGAGTGGCGAATCCGCACCCCAGAATGTCGTGGGCCGACACGGAATGGCCTGCAGGGTGTTCAAAAAGGCTGTCCAGCAAGGCCGCAGCGAGCGAAGAGGCGAGGCGTACGCTTCGGTACGTTGAGCCTCTGAGCGATGCGAGAACGATGCTGGCGGACTTTTTCAACACCCTGCTAGGAGCTGGACGCGGGCGTCAAATATACTTCGATCCGAGGGTTGTCCTTGTCGACGTGTTTGTAGAGGTGGGTTTCGACGATGCGGTTGTCGTTGATGCCGAGTCCCTCACAGAGGGCGTCCTGTGCGATCTTGAGCCCGCCATCGACGTCTCGTCGTAGGGCCGAGGTAAAGTAAAACCGGATGGATAGGGCGAGCCACTCCGACTGGAGTCCTGCAAGCAGGGCGGCCCGGTGAGTGGACTGTGCCAACTTGAGCCACACGAGTTGTCCCACCTGGGCCTTATAGGCACGACCAGCCGAAGAGATTAATCGTCGGCCGTTCACTGTGGCATATTGATGGTTGATGCTGGGAGGGACAGGGAGGGTCAAGGCGACTGTATGGATTCCGGTCGGTGGGCAAAGTGACGGGGATGCAGGCATGCGGGAGGTTGGAGCCGCTTTCGGGGCGATTCGTGAGACTATGGCCTTCTTGTCAGGACTCCGGTAAGAGGTCATGCGAACGGCTCGTGGAGAAGAGGGAATCCGGGGCGGGCGCCGAAACGTAGGCATGTGCGTCAGCATTACAGAAGATTGAGGATCTTAGACATGTTCTGCTCGTATTGTTCTTCAGATTTTCCGATATAACGGCGCCAATTGCTTGGGTTCCAGATTTCCATGCGGTGGTATAAACCGACAAGAATGATTTCCTGATCCTCATCCAACGGAATATTCTTTCTGAGCCGTCCCGGAATCAGGATGCGTCCGGCTTTGTCGATCTCCGATGTGCCGGCTTCCGATACGACGAAGTGCATGAACTGTCGACTTTGGTCTTCATCAAGTGCGGCTTTCGTCCGTTCAAGGACTTTTTCCCACTCTTTCTTAGAGTAGATGAGGGTCGACTCCTCTGGGCCTTTCAGAAAGATGACGGCCTGTCCCTCCGACTCGATCTGCTCACGGATAGGCGAAGGGACGATAAACCGTCCCTTCTCATCCACTTTGCACAGATATTCACCGGCGAACATTATTGTAGCCTGTCCTTCACGACGCTAATGTCGTTCTGGTGCGATCGCGAATCCACTGTTCCAGATCCGAGCGTACGAAGCGCCATTCTTTTCCCAGCTTGAAGGCTGGGATCTGGCGACTCTGTAAGTAACGATAGAGTGTGCGCTGGGTGACCTTGAGATAGCGGCAGGTCTCCTCTGCCGTCATCAGCTCGCTCTTGGGCTCTTTGGCCATTGAAGAACCTGGTTTGATAGAAACCCATATGCCTCACGAGGCTTCGGACACTTTTACCAGAGTAGGGAAACTTGAACCGTCTGTCAAGTGAAAGTATATGACAATATCTGTCACACACTGTCAGTATCGTCCGATTCCATAGAGCCGGGCTCCTGTGATTCCATTGCTTCCGGGAAATCGTCACCGAGATCCTCTCCCATCTCTTCGCCCATTTTTTTCATGAATCGAGTCATGCTCTGCGGATCGTTCTCATCGAGCCCGGCCAGATTGCTGGGATCTGCCAAGGCTTCAAGGCGGGCCTCTTCGGATTTCGGGGAAGCAAATCGTGACAGGATTCGTTCAACCCTCTCGCTTGCGCAATGGATGCAGGCTGCCGGCGCTTGATTGGCTAGGCTCAATACAAGGACGGTGCTGCGTTTCTTACAGTCGAGGCAGCGGTATTCGTATAACGGCATCGATCAAAGTCCTATGGTTGTCAGGGGCTGTTGGGCCTGTTCGGCAAAGAAGCGATCCGGCACCAGCGCCGTATCGACAGTTCTGGCCAGTGTCAGGGCAAACACGGGGCCGGCGCCGGATTTTCTTAGGGTCTTCGCGCATTCGTTCAGCGTCGCCCCGGTGGTATAGACATCGTCTACGAGGAGAATGCGTTTTTCCGCGAGGTCTTGTGGCTTACGGATATCAAATGCTTTCCGTAGATTTCGTAACCGTTCCTGTCGCGATAAGGTGGTTTGGGGATCGGTAGCGACGGTCCTGACGAGGTGTGTGGCTGAAACCGGTCGGGACAGGTGACGGCTAAGTTGATCGGCCAGCAGCAACGATTGGTTAAATTCACGCGCCCGTAGACGGGTCGGGTGTAAGGGCACAGGGATAATCACGTCGATATCGATTTCACTTGGTAGGGCACTGATCATCAGGCGTGCGAGTGGCTTGGCCATTGTATGTTTGCCTCGATACTTGAATGAGCAAATGGCGTCCCGTAGTGGCGGAAGGTAGGGAAAGAGGGTCCAGGCTCGTTGAAAGTCCGGTAGCCGTTCCTGACAATGCTGGCATTGATGGTTCGGTGTAAAGGCAGTGGCTACCGGTGAGACAAACGGCTGATCGCAGCGGGCGCAAGCTGGTTGCTGGAACTGGCGGATGGTTTGCCAGCATGCGCGACAGAAGAAGGGGACCGGGTCAGTGCTGAGTGCATGGCCACAGGCGATACATTCCACCGGCAACACGAATCGGAGAGCCTGACGGCACCATCCAATAAGCCGATCCTGGGTGTCTTCGCGTAACATCGCAGGGGGAAGCGCTCCAGTCGATGCATGTGAGAGCTTCTTCTTATGGGAATGTGCTGCGCCTGTCAAGGTTGTTGCCCTGTAAATGGTTGTGATATACGAAGGCAGCAGGATTGGGCGTGAGCGACGCGCGACGGGCAAGTATGGATGGTTTGTCTTGTTTGTTTGGTCTATTTGGTTGAACTTGGTTAATCGGACGAACAAAACAAACCAGATGAACCAGATCAACCCGTTCACCCATCTATTCTACGGGTTTGGGTACGGCTGGAGAAGTCGATCATTATGGTGACATTGAACCAGGTATCGAAAGTTTATGAGCGGGGTGGAGACACGATTATGGGGCTCGATCGGGTCTCTATTGAGGTGGGGAAGGGAGACTTCTGCGCGTTTATCGGTCCCAGCGGCTGCGGAAAAAGTACGTTGCTCAACCTGGTCGGCGGATTAGATGTGCCGACCTCGGGGGAGATTCTCCTCGCAGGGCGCTCGACCAGTCGATTTACGAGCGATGACTGGACGAGGACCAGACGGGAAACAATTGGGATTGTCTTTCAAGCATTCCATTTAATCCCCGGGTTGACGGCAGCGGAGAATGTGGCGTTTCCCTTGTTGCTGCGAGGGGAACGAGGGGCATCGGTCCAAGCCCGCGTCGAGGAGGTGCTCGAGTTGGTCTCAATGACTGCACGGCGACATCATCGCCCCAGCGAACTCTCGGGCGGGGAACAGCAGCGTGTGGCGATTGCGCGAGCGATCGTGCACCAGCCCCAGATCATTCTCGCCGACGAGCCGACCGGCAATTTGGATTCCCAGCATGGGGCCGAGATCATCGCCCTCCTTCGGTCGCTCGTTCAGCGCTTTCACAAAACCATACTGTTGGTTACACACAGCGCTGCGGCTGCTGAGGCGGCGGATTATGTCTGGGCCATGAAGGATGGGCAGCTTGTGACGAGAACGCAGCACGAGCCTGTTACGGTCGTCGCATGATAGATCTATCGACCACCATTGCCGGCGTCCGATTTCCCAGTTGTTTCATGAACGCTTCGGGGGCCCTCTGCGTCACGCATGAAGAATTGCTGGCCCTCGGCCGATCTCGCGCCGGAGCCATCGTCACGAAGTCGATGACGGTTGAGCCTCGCGACGGCAATCCGACACCCCGGTACTATGGATTTCCCGGCGGGTCCATCAACTCCATGGGCTTGCCGAATCTCGGGTACAAGGCGTACGCCGCGCTGATTCCAGAATTGAAGACACTCGGGAAACCGGTCATCGCCAGCGTGGCGGGACTCTGCGAAGACGATTTCCCGACGATTGCCGCCATCATCAATGCGGCGAAGCCCGACTTGATCGAAGTCAATCTCTCTTGTCCCAACATTCCAGGCAAACCTCAAATAGGATACGATGCTGAAGCTTCCGAGCGGCTGCTGAGGCTGGTTCGTAAGGTCATCACGGTTCCGATGGGGGTCAAGTTGCCTCCCTATTTCGATCCGGCCCATCACCAAGCGATGGGAGCGGTGATCGGCCGTTGCGGGGTCGATTTTCTCAACTTGATTAACTCGGTCGGCAACGGGCTCGTCGTCGATCCGGAGCGTGAGGAGGTCGTCATCAAGCCCAAGGGCGGGTTCGGTGGACTGGGTGGCACGATTATCAAACCGGTCGCGCTGGCTAACGTGCGGGCTTTTTGGAAAATCTTCGAAGGGCGCATGCCGATTATCGGGACCGGCGGCGTGATCAATGGCGTGGATGCCTTCGAACATGTGCTCTGTGGCGCGTCGGCCGTGCAGATCGGGACGGTCTTGGTCGAGGAGGGGCTGGGCGTATTCAAACGATTAGAAACGGAGCTGGCGGCGCAGCTCAGCAAAAAGGGTTATACGAGGTTGGAAGATTGCAGGGGAAAGCTGAAAGAATTGTAGGCCTACTTGGCGCCGAACGTCTTGGCAAGGAGGCCCAGCTGTAGAGCCCGTCGCAGTAGTTGCGCTACGTTTCTCACACTCAACCGTCGCATCAAGTTGAATCGATGGACTTCGACCGTGCGGACGCTGATCTCCAGCACCTGCGCGATCTCACGGTTCGTATGCCCGATCGACACAAGGCGAAGAATGTCACACTGCCGGGGTGTGAGGAGATCGACGTCGATCTCTTCTTGCAGCGGTTGGACTTTTCGGCTCAGTGCAGTTCGTGTGCTCATCAATAACCCCTCATCTTTAGCTCACGCGAGTCTAGCAAAGGTCTGTATTGCTGTAAACGAAACTGCTAATTTGTGCAGAGCCCTGGTACTGGCCCGATCTGGCTGTTTGGTTTAAACAAACACACCAAACATACCATTCGTTCTCATACGCCACGGCCTGTGGCACCGGTGGAACTTTTGAATATCCTGCTGAGCGTTAGATGACAATGCCTTTTATCCTCCATAGCGCTCTGATTCGAGCGCATGCGCTTCAGCGGCCATTTCGCACGATGCTCAGTATTGCCGGAGTGGCACTGGGGGTGCTGGCCTCCGTGGCTATCGGAACGGCGAACATTCAAGTGCTGCGATCCTTCGAACAAGCTGTCACGACCGTAGCTGGCCCTGCCACATTGGAAATTGCAGGTCATGATCTTGGAGTGGATGAAGCTGTAATCACGGCTGTCCGTACTGTCGATGGAGTGGTGAGTGTCGCTCCGGTCATTGAAGAATCGGTCGTGCTGAACCAGGGGGAGGCGCGCGGCCAGGCGCTTCAGATATTGGGACTGGATCTACTCGCGGAGGTTGGAACGCGTGGATTTCAGATATCGCAGGCGGAAACCAACGACGCGCTGGAGGCGCTCCTAGCTCCGGACGCGCTGTATCTTGGTCGTCAGGTGGCTGCTGACTGGAGGCTGAAAGTCGGCAGTATAGTTGAGGTGATGGTGGGAGGCCGTCTCGTCAGGCTGCGAGTGGCAGGGCTCATTCATAACGAGGCAGCAGGCTCGTCCCTTTGGGATCGCTTGGCCGTCATGGATATTGCTGCGGCGCAGCTCTTGTTTCAATCGATCGGTCGGGTGGATCGAATTGAACTGGTGACAGCGCCTGATCGAACGCTCGACGACATCATCGTCTCCCTGCGTTCGGTTCTCCCCCCACATATCGTTGTGCAACGGCCGGCGCAACGGACGAAGCAGGTCGAAAACATGGTGTGGGCCTTCCAGCTCAATCTGTCAGTCATGAGCTGGGTCGGGCTGCTCGTCGGGGTGTTCTTGATCTACAACACGATCGCCTTTGCTGTGGCGCAACGGAGACGCGAGATCGGCATTTACCGCGCGCTCGGCATGACGGAGCGGCGGGTCGCAGGCCTGTTTTTCATGGAGGCCGGGCTGCTCGGTCTTCTTGGCGGGCTCTTGGGCGGTCTTGGCGGGGTCTGGCTGGCCAGGGGTTTGGTGTCGCTGGTCAGCAGAACGGTCTCAGACCTCTATGCGCCTGTCACCTCTGGCGGGTTGATCTTATCGATGGACATGGTGACATTGACGGCAGTAGCAAAAGGAGTTCTGCTTGGAACAGTGGTCTCGATGGTGGGAGCCTTGGGTCCCAGTGTGGAAGCCAGCAGGACTGTGACGGTTCGTGCCTTGGCGCCGGGAGACTATGAATCGACGAATCAATTGAGGGCCGGTCTATGGGGGTGGATCAGTCTCGCGTTGTTGATACTGGCTGGCCTCTGCTCGCTGCTGGGCCCGGTTGGCAACCTACCGCTCTTTGGCTATTTCGCGACGGTCTGTCTTTTAGGGGCGCTCTCCTGTCTTGCGCCGATGTGTATCAAGGCCTTGGGTTGGCGGCCTTTTCGGCGGGACAGCAAGACGATGGTGGTTGGAGGAAGCCTCCGGCTCATCGCGGCAGACCAGGCGGCGCGGCATCCGGGCCGGAATGCAGTGACGGTGTCGGCATTGATGGTGGGATTGTCGATCATGATTGGAGTGGTTGTCATGGTTCGCAGTTTTCGTGACACGGTCGAGTTCTGGGTGGACGAGACCGTGATGGCCGATCTCATCGTAGCCCCGCAATCATGGCTCCAGGGGAAGCAGTCCGGGCAGGCCTCGCGGACCCTGCCGGGAGGGTGGCGTTCGACTCTCTCGACCATCGACGGCATTGATGCGGTCGATACCTACCGTGAGGCGTATGTAGGCGTCGAGGGCCAATCGGTGGCGCTGGTGTCACGAGATCTCCGGCTCCATGCGCAGCGTAGCCGGTATTTGATGGTCCATGGAGATTCAAGCGCGGCCTTGCGGCGAGCCGCCGAAACCGGCGGCGCTCTCCTGTCGGAAGTGTTGGCGACACGGCTACAGCTTCGCGAGGGGGATAAACTCATGATTACAACGCCGTCGGGACCGGCTGCTGTGTCCGTCGAGGGGATTTTTTATGATTACGCGACCGACGGCGGGAAGATGGTGATGGATCGAACATGGTATCAACAACAATGGCATGACGACCGGGTGACCGTGTTTTCTGTCTACCTGGCTGCCGGGGCCGATGTCGATCGAGTAAAGCAATCGATCATGACCGGGGTCGCCGGGTTGGATGGAATGACGCTTCCGCCGTTGGTCATCCGAAACCACGAGTTGCGGCAAGAGATTCTCGATATCTTCGACCGTTCCTTCGTCTTAACCTATGTTCTTGAAGCCATTGCCGTGTTGGTGGCCGTTCTCGGCATCGTCAATACTTTGGTGACGGCCGTGCTGGAGCGGCGTCGTGAGTTTGCCGCGCTAAGGGCGATCGGCGCCAGCACGGGGCAAGTGGAACGGTTAGTCTTGTGGGAAGCGGCCTATCTTGGATTGATTGGAGCCGCCTTGGGCGTCGCGGGAGGGTTGCTGCTCGCCCTGCTGCTCATCCATGTGATCAATAAACAATCATTTGGCTGGACGATTCAGATGACGGTTCCAGGCGGAGTGATTTTGCAAGCCGTAGGACTCGCACTTACGGCTGCTTTGGCGGCAGGTTACTGGCCTGCTCGCTGGGCGGCACGGCAACCGGTGGTAGAAGGACTGAGGGAGGAATAGCGGCCTGGTTGTTCCTCTGTTGCTCACGGAGCCCCCAACGATGAAACAGTGGTCGTTCGACGTGCGCAGCTGCGGTCAATCAACGGCTCATCAATACTGCCGCGATCAGTCGGTAGTGTGACTACGCGGCTATGCGCGTGCGATTGGCAAACGCGAGCGGCACGTCTTTGCGATCGGATGGTGCGACCGTCAGCAACGGCCTTGCGGTATATCCAACCTCCTGTGCCACCCAGAGCGTCGGGATCTGTTGGATGGCGATGTTGTAGAGGTTGACCGAATCGTTATAGAACTCGCGTCGATCGGCAATGGTGCTTTCCAGTGCCGATATGCGCTGCTGGACGGCTAAGAATTCTTGATTGGCTTTCAGATCCGGATACTGCTCGGCCACGGCGAAGAGTTTTCCTAAAGCGCCGACGATCTGATTTTCCGCCTGTGCCTTGTCGTCGATATTCAGGCCTGTGCTATAGGCGGTGCGGGCTTTGGTCACGGATTCCAACGTCTCCCGTTCGTGAATCATGTAGCCGTTACAGACTTCGACGAGCTTGGGAAGTTCATCATGCCGTTGCTTCAGGATGACGTCGATATTCGACCAAGCCTTGTCGATGTTATTGGCGAGCCGGACCAGCATGTTGTAGACGCCAACCACGTAGGCGACGAGCACAATCAGTCCGATCATGAGCAGGCTTCCGATCACTAAAGTGCTATTCATGGACGCGCTCCTTTGGTTATGACAGCTACGATACTGTTGTCAGATAGTATTTGAAGATGATGCTCACACAGGTCGCAGCCAGTGCCAGGCCTCCTGCCCCATAGGCCAACACCTGCCACTGCAATCGGGACAATAAGTCCTTTTCGGTTCGATCCGAGATAATAAACTCATGGTCTCGGCTGCTCCCGATGTAGAGACGAGCGGAGTTCTCGATGCGTTCTGTTGCACCGAGGTGCGGATGGGCCGTTCCGAGAACGTAGACCAGTTCTTCCTGAAGGATGAACGATTCTCGGCACCGTAATGTCTTGCTCCCCAACCAGCGTTCAGTCGAAATCCCTAGTCTATTCAATCCGGCGATGGTTGTGAGGGGCAATGCTCCGAGCCAATCGTTTCGAAAGGTGCGTTCATCCTGCAAGATCAGCTCGGCGCTAAGGGGTACGATGAGCACTCGTCCAGTGGTATCACTGACATAAAAAGGCTGCTCCGACGTGCCCTTCGCAATGGTTTCCCATCGTGTATGTTTCCCGGAGCCGACATGCTCTTCCACTGCATATGAATAGAATACACAGGGAAGCCCGCTGAAGGGTGCGGAGAGGAGGCTCTCTTCCGGCTGGGCTTGTCCACTGATCTCGACTAACCCCAGAGCCAGTGAACGTATAGTTGAAGTCGGAATGCTTTCGATCAAGCGCATTCGTTGGCGGACGATCCATCCGTAGACGAAGAGCCAGAATCCTCCTATGGTGCCAGCCGCCAAGTATAAAAGAGTTTGATCCGGTGGCCGGCTCCACTGAGTGGTTCTCATGGTTTTACCGATCCCGGCAGATGAAGATGATTCCTCCGATGGCGAGGGCGAGCCCGAAAAACAGGACCCAGAACCACAGGCCCTGTGTTGTTGACGTGGTTGTTGTTGAGCCTGGGTTGACCGTGAAACGTGTCGTTGAGTGCACGATGTCTTGTTGTAGCTTGTGTATACAGCGCAGCTTCATGGATCTGGATCGGAACCGCCGCGCCTCGATAGGTCTCATTCAGACGAGTGAGGCTTCCGTGAGGGAGCCACCACCCGCGACAGGAATCGCAGCTCAGGAAGGACGTGTGCGATACCGCCTCAGACTCCATGTGATTTCCACATCGAGGGCACAGTGTTTCTGTTCTGACCGCGACGCCTCCGCTGTCACCCATTGCCCGCTTCAGCGAGGTGTAATCTTCCACAAAGAAATTCACCTCTCCCACATCGAGCCAGAGTCCATGTCCGGAGGAACAGACATCGAGCTCCGGACCATGGCTTGTCGGAACCTGAATAAGGTCCTCCTGACAGTCGAGACATTTCATGGTGACCATCGTGTTCAAACTGTAGCAAGAATCGGGTAGGTGTCAACGCAATAGGCTTATAATTTCGTTGAAAGACAATGGTTTCGCATGGCCGTTAGGGAGCAATCGTGAGGCAGCGTGCATCAGACGAGAGCTTCGGTCAGGACATGTTGCGCTGCTCTCTGATGCATCTCGATTGACCCATGATAAGCCTCATACTTGAGCGTTTACTTCCGTTCCTGGAGGCAGGGTTGGCAAATTTACCACCTTCACCCTCACCTCTTACGCCGAAGGTTTCACGTCTCACGTCCTCTGAAAGGCGGGGTGATTTCCCACCACGAGTATTCTTCGCGGCAGCGACGGGTGAGGAAGGGGTATCTACTAGTGAGCGACGAGCTAGACGTTCTCAAATCAGTGACCGCGCAATTGGAAGGGGCAGGCATTTCTTATATGGTGACTGGCTCAATGGCGGCAAGTTCCGTCTCATCGACATCGAGCAGGCCTGCCCCGGCGTGGGCCGCGAAAGGATTCGCTCCCTACGTACCGATTTAAAAGCGGCAGGCGAAGTCACTTGCCAGGGCAAGGGCCCGGCAGCGCGATGGCGTTATCTTGGGGGCAAGGGTAGTAACTCAATCCGGTCATAACCAAACGCACCAGAAAGCTAGTGGGGTCGTTGCTTGACCTTGCACCAAGTGGTTTGACGGTTTCAGAAAGCAGTTCTCGCCTCATCCGGGGAAAGCTGAAATAATGAAAATGTACCGGGAGTTTTTCTGTTGATCTGATGGGCGGGTCTCAGTATCTGTGAAGTATGAGAATTGGCAGGTTGCTCTAGTGTGTTTGGTTTGTCTCGTTTGTTTGGTTAAACGAGGCCAACTAAATAAACCAGATCAACCAAATGAGCTACAAGCGAAAGCGACGGCTTAATCAGGGTTTCTTCGCCACGACCTTCCCGTTTTCCCACACGTAGATCGATGTGCCATACATCCTGGCGGTCTTGCGAGCTACCTTGGCGGCTCTCCGGAGTGCGCGTCCGACGGCTTGGGAAAGGGCACTGGGGGTTTGTTTCTTAGCGCGAGACATGGAGCCTGTATTTTTGTTTTTCAGCTCGCCACCGGCCGTTTCGAGGTTGCTCAAAAAGGCAGGTGTTCTCACCCGCCCAACCCCAGGCGCGCCGAGACGCGCCTCTTCCCCAGGGAGGCCGCAGGGAGACTCGGACCCCGAGGAGGTACATACCAAGCTTCGCTTGAACCGCTCGCTTCGATCAATTGCGAGCGGATAGTCACTTTGCCTCAAGTAATCTTAAATCTGGACGTTGAGGGGTTCGAGCGACTGAGAACGAAGCTGGGGGCCTTTTTCAGCAGCCGTTTGGTAGTCGACTTCAATCTTAAATCCCAGATCTTCGATCATGCCCCAGACTTCCGGGGCCGGCTGGCCTGGTGTTGTGAGGTAGCCGTTCACGAAGATGGAGTCGGCTGGATAGAGGGCCAAGGGCTGGAGGCTGCGGAGGTTATGTTCGCGGCCTCCGGCTACGCGGAGTTCGGTGCGGGGGTGGAGAAACCGGAAGAGGCAGAGCACTTTCAAGCATCGTTGAGGAGTCAGGTTGTCACAGTTTTCCAGCGGCGTGCCTGTGGCTGGATGGAGTGTGTTCAGCGGGATTGAGTCTGGCTTCACGTCGATCAGGGCCATCGCCAGGTCGATGAGGTCGTTATCTTTCTCCCCCATTCCGACAATCCCGCCGGAGCAGATTTCCAATCCTGCCGCGCGCGCGTTCCGGATGGTGCTGAGCCGGTCTTGGAAGGTGTGTGTAGTACAGATGGAGGTATGAAAGGCTTCGCTTGTATTCAAGTTGTGGTTGACCCGATCGACTCCCGCCGCTTTCAGTCGCTTGGCCTGTTGTTCATTCATGAGGCCCAGTGAACAGCAAATCTGAATCGGAATCTCTCGCTTGATTGAGCGGACGGCTCCTGCGATTTCGTCGATTTCCCGATCCAACGGACTCCGACCGCTGATGACGATGCAATAGCGTTGGGCTTTCGAAGCCGCAGCCTGCCGGGCTCCGTCGATCATCTCTTTTTGCGGCAGGAGGTTATAGCGCTCGATGGGGGCGGTGGAGATCGCAGATTGGGAACAGTAGTGGCAGTCTTCCAGGCAGGCGCCGCTTTTGGCGTTCTGCAACATCTGGAGGCGAACGGTCTTGCCGAAATAACGGGATCGAACGGTAAAGGCTGCTTGGAGGAGTCCCAGCAACTGCTCATCTGGCGTGTCGAGCACAGCCTGGCATTCGTCTCTAGTCAGGGTCTCGTCGCGCAAGGCTTTGTCGGCGTAATCCTGATAGTCGACCATATGACACTCCGCATCTAATGAGGTTGAATTGATAGCTATGCTGATGGCTGCGCGTGCGTGCGTCAGGCAGCTAGACTCGCGGGAAACCTACACGGTTTCGAAAGGAGAAGCAATGCCTTGGTAGGGAACAGTTGAGATAGGGAGGGGGTTGCTGTCTTGACCTGGGACCGCTTGCCCGTCGTTCGGCAAGGGCAGCGCAACCAATGTATTCCAGATTCCACAGCTGCGGCAGCGCCCCGACCATTCGGTCGATTCTTGCCGGCAGGCGGTGCAGACATAGGGGACGACCACACGTTTCTTGAAATGGAGGGCTTTCTTGAGTTCGGCGACGGCTTCCTCCATCTGCTGCTTGCGCAAATAGAGATTGGCCATGATCTTATGGTAATCGGCCAATTGGTCCTGTACCCCTTCGACGGTCGAGAGGATGTCGAAGGCTTCATCGACCATTTCGAGTCGGTAGTAGAGCTTGCCTAGATAGAACTGCAGGGCAGGGTTGTTCGGGTCTTGCCGGAGGGCCTCCTGATAGACACGGATAATTTCGCTGGGTTCGCCCTGTTCGAGAAAGAGTTCTTCGAGGCGGTGCAGAATGATGTTGCTGCGGGTTTTGGCATAGATCTTCTTGAGAATTTCTACGGCCTGCTTGGTCTTGCCTTCCCGGATCAGGATTTCGCCGATGCCGACGTAGGCCGGTAAGAACGTCCGGTCTTTCTTTATGGCGCCGCGGAAGTAGCGCCGTGCCTTATCGGGGTGGCCGCGTTCCAGCAGTTGGCGTCCGACTTCGTAGGTGCAGCCAGTGAGGAGATGGGTCTCGGCCTTGCGTTCCGGCTCAGGCAAGTTGGCCTTCAGGAGACGATGTTGGATTTCAAGCGCCTCGCTCCATTTTTCGAGTCTGATCAACAAATCGCGCTTGCGGATGAGCGCGGTGAGGTTATCCGGTTCGATCTTGAGCATCTTCTGCAGGGTCTGCAGGGCGTCTTCATAGCGCTTGGCGCTTTCCAAGTCGTTGGCCAACTCCAGTAGAATTTCGATGTTGCGCTCGTCGACACGATTCGCTCGTTGATGGAGGCGGATTGCCTCAGCGAAGTTGCTTTCCACACGGTAAATGTTTCCCAGCCAGAGCAGCGAATCGACACGATTCGGGTCCATGGCGAGCGCTCGTTCGAACAGGCCGATGGCTTCGACGGTGCGTTTTGACATGATGGCATGAGTGCCTTCACGGTGGAGCGCATCGATCTTTTCTTTGCGTCGCAACAGTCGCGTGCTGCGCCAGTTGCCGATGACGTGGGCGGTTTGCCGCATGCCGACTGCCAAGGCCACGAGCACGGCACCGACGGCCATGGAAAAGATGACGAGCGTGACGGGGCTCAATTCGAACTGGAGGGTGGGACTGGTCCGGACTGAGACCATCCCGGGATTGAGTTCGCGGAAATAGCTGTAGAGAAAGATTCCGGCACTGACGAGGAAGATGGTGGTGAGCAGTCGGAGCATCGATCTAGGCCTTTGTTTTCGTCGGCGCCTTTTTTCGCTTCACGGGCTTTGGGGTCGCGGCCGGTTGTGTGGCCGGCGGTTCGCCCGGGATAGCGATGCGTTTTGCATCGGCCCACAACCGTTCGAGTGCGTAATGCTGTCGGACGTCCTGTCTGAAAATATGGACAATGACATCGCCAAAGTCCAGCAGAACCCACTGGGAAGACCGATTGCCTTCGATGCTCAGCGGCTTGTTGCCGGAGCGTGAGAGGATGTCGTCGATATGGTCGGCAATGGCACTTGCTTGGCGATCCGAATCCGCAGAGCCTATCACCAAGTAGTCCGTAATAGAGGTCAGTGGCGCGACCTGAAGGACAACAGCATCGGTGGCCTTCTTCTCGAGCATGGCCCGGACAATGGCGAGGGCCGTAGACCTAGCTGTTTGTACGATTACGATCCTCTTGGTAGAGATGATGTTGGAGTATATAAGATTCCACTAAGGGCGGCAACAGATTTGCCACCGGATGCCCTTGGCTGATTTGCGAGCGAATGTTCGATGCGGAGATCGGGCTGGGCGGTAGTTTGAGGCATGTCAGGCCTTGTGTTCCGAGCGGCGCCTCAATTCGGGAAATCCGGCCTGCATCCAAATCCATCAGTGAAGGAACTGGAATTGGCGGAAGCAGTGGAATGGTTGAGAGGGAGCGAAACGATAGGCCTGGCCGCGAGAGGACGACGAAGCGGCAGAGTTGCAGCAATGCCCGTGGTTCACGCCAGGAGGGAAAGTCCAGAAAGGCATCGAGTCCGATCAAGAAAAAGAGTTGGGTGTTCGCTCCATAGGTCTGTTGCAGCAGGCGAATGGTATCGATGGAGTAGGATTTGCCTGGCCGGCTGATTTCCACATCCGAGATGGCGAGCGTGGGGTCCGAGGCGATGGCCAGGCGAACCATTTCATAGCGGTCTTGAGCCGGCGCCAGACTTCCGTTCGGCTTGTGGGGAGGGTGGCTCGTGGGAACGAAGAGGATTTGGTCGAGCCCGAGGGCCTCGCGTGTCTGGCGCGCAATGGCTAAGTGCCCGTTGTGCACGGGGTTGAAACTGCCGCCCAATAGTCCAAGACGAAGGGGGCTAGAGTGCTGAGTGCTGAGTGTTGAGTTGTCGGTGTCAGAAGAACTCATAACTCAGAACTTATAACTCAAAACTTAAAGAATGACGAGGTTGTCTCGATGTATCACTTCCTCATATTCCTGAGGGCCAAGCTGCTGCTGGATCTCGGTCGTTTTGAGCCCTTTGATCCGTGCCAAGATGTCGGAGGGAAAGTTCACGAGTCCTTTGGCGAGTTCTTTGCCGTCCTGGTCAAGGCAACTGACGGCATCTCCGGTATCGAACGGACCAGTGACGGCCAGAATGCCTGAAGCCAACAGACTTTTGCCCCGTCGGACTAGCGCATCGACTGCTCCGGGGTCGAGCGTCACGGTTCCTCGCGGCCTGAGGGTGAACGCGATCCAATGTTTGCGGCTGGTGAAACGACGCTCCTTCGCGAGGAAGAGGCTGCCGCCTGGGCCACCGGCTAATACTTGCGGAAGGAGGCCTGGCTTTTGCCCGTTCAAGATCAAGGTGGCCACTCCGTACTCACTGACTTTCTTGGCAGCCCGGACTTTCGTGGCCATGCCCCCGGTTCCTTCGAAGGTGCTGGAGACACCGGCTCGCTCCTCAATCTCTTCGGTAATGTCGGGGATCAATGGGATGAGCGTGGCTGCGGGATTCTTGCGCGGATCCTCGGTAAACAGGCCGTCGATATCGGACAGGATGATCAGCAATTCCGCATCGACCAGATGGGCTACCTCGGCAGCCAGGGTATCGTTGTCTCCCACACGGATTTCATCCACGGCGACCGTATCGTTTTCGTTGATGATGGGAATCACGCCGAACCCGATCAGCGCACTCAGGGTGTGGCGTGCATTGAGAAACCGCCGCCGGTCGGCAAGGTCCTGGTGGGTCAATAGGATCTGCGCTACCTTGATGTCGAGCTGCTCAAACGATTTTTCGTATGCCCACATGAGCCGGCTTTGCCCGACCGCCGCAGCGGCCTGCTTCACAGGGAGGCTCTTGGGGTATTCCTTCAAGCCTAATTTCTTGATACCGGAGACGATTGCACCGGAGGAGACGATCAGGACTTCACGCCCGCTCGACCGGAGGGCTGCGATTTCATCCGCGAGCCGATCGATCTGTTCCGGGCGTAACCCTGTGTCTCGTGACGCGACGAGACTGCTCCCGATTTTGATGACGATGCGGGTGGCCTGTTTTAGGAGTTCGTCTCGCATGGTGTCGCTCGAAGCTGTGCCACCTGTTGCCCTACATAGGTGACGAGTTCCGTCAGTCCTTCTCTCGTGGCGGCGGAGATTGGGAGGCACGTATATCGATGGCGTTTACAGTATTTCTGCAACTCTCGCAGGCGTGTCCCGTCCCCCGCCACGTCGATTTTTGTCGCGACGACTGCAAAGGGGCGTGTGGTGATCGGCTCATCGTAGGCGGCTAATTCCTGACGCAGGATCTCGAAGCTTTTGACCGGCTCATCGGTGGCCCATTCCGAGACGTCTATCATATACAGCAAGAACGACGTGCGCTCGATATGCCGGAGAAATTGGAATCCCAGCCCCTTCCCTTCGTGGGCGCCTTCGATAATTCCTGGGATATCTGCGACGGCAAAACTTCCCTTTTCTCCCCAACGAACGATCGCCAGATTCGGCGTCAGCGTGGTGAAGGGATAATCGGCGATCTTCGGTCGCGCGGCTGAAATTGAGGCGATGAGCGTCGATTTTCCGGCATTAGGAAAGCCCACCAGTCCGACATCGGCCAACAGTTTCAGCTCAAGTCTCAGCGACCGTTCTTCGCCTTCCGTGCCTGTTTCGAATTCTGTGGGTGTGCGATTGGTCGGCGTAGCGAAATGGCTATTCCCTCGTCCGCCCCGGCCCCGGTGAGCCCCCACAAACCGCTGCCCGGGAGTAATCAGATCGGCTAACATCTCATCGGTCTGATCGTCGAAGATGACGGTGCCGACCGGAAGGGCCACCACCACATCCTCTCCGGTTCTTCCGGAACAGTTGGCGGCGCCGCCTTGGCGGCCGACTTCTGCCTCGTAGTGTTTTTGATACCGGAGGTCGAGGAGCGTGGTCATGCGAGGCGAGGCCTCAAACACGACATCGCCGCCGTGGCCGCCATCGCCACCGTCAGGACCGCCGCGCGGGACGAACTTTTCTCGCCGAAAGCTGCATGAGCCATCGCCGCCGCGGCCGGCTTTAATATGGATACGGACTTCATCGACAAACATCGGCGCACCGTTTCAGCGTAAGGATCCAATAGGCATGGCATACGAGGAACATCCCGTTGCACCCCTACCCATGCCGGGAGTCCTCGTGGTAACGACGGTGTGACGAGAAAAGAAGAAAAGAATGTATTATGGAATCGAGGGCGCGGAGTAGACGCTGATCTTCTGCCGTCCGCGACCGCGCTCGAACTTCACAATCCCTGTAATGCGGGCGAAGAGGGTGTGGTCTTTGCCGAGGCCCACGTTGAATCCGGGGAAGAACTTTGTCCCGCGCTGACGGATCAGAATCGATCCGGCCTTCACGGTCTCTCCACCGTAGGCCTTGACCCCAAGATATTGGGGATTGCTATCGCGTCCATTTCTAGTTGATCCGCCGCCTTTATTTGTTGCCATGGCTGGTCCCCGTTAGGCCGTTTCGATGCCGGTAATGCGCAATTTGGTAAAGCCCTGGCGATGGCCATTGGTCCGCCGATAGTTTTTGCGCCGTTGTTTCTTGAAGATGGTGATGGAACGGGTCCGGCCCTGGTTAATGATTTCGGCTTTGACGGTGGCCCCTTTGACCAACGGTTGTCCGATTTCTAGACCTTTGTCACCGTGGACCAGCCGAACCTGGCCGAGTTCGATCGTTCCTCCGACCTCGCCAGGGAGGGACTCCACAAGGACTAATGAGCCGGTTTCAACCCGGTACTGCTTGCCGCCTGTCTCAATAATTGCGTACATAAGCCCCTGTCTCCGTTACAGAAGATGAGTTTGTAACATAGGGATTTGAGGCCTGTCAAGATAAAGGCCGCGCGTCCCTCGATTTGTCCTTGATGAAGCCTGCCGCGAGCCTAGCCCCCTTCCTTCGGGTTACCCTATTCGTTGGCTATCCTGCATCGGATTCTGGGCGTATGCTGTTTTTCTCATGTCGAACCATTTCATGGATTGGAGATCATGATGGCCGTTACACGGAAGCCTCATTCCAACACGCTAAAGGGCATTCAATTTGTACTCCGCCCCTATCGTCGCATACCAACCAGGCACGCACTCCACTACCTCAGTACAGAGTATGTGGGGAAGGGTCTCGTGACCAACCTGTCTCGATCCGGGCTACGCGTTCAAGGCGAACATGCTGTCGAACCAGGCCTTAGCCTAGCGTTGCGCCTCACACTTTCAGCCGATGGTCCAACCATAGAAGTTGAACGAGCAACGGTTCGGTGGGTGGATGGGTATGATTTCGGTATGGAGTTCGATTGCCTCAGTCCCTTAGCCGCAGCGCATATCACCAAGGTAGTGAGCCAGAAGATTCGCGCCACTCGGATGTCCTGCTGACAGATACTCTTCGTCTTGCTTGCCTGTGGGCCTTGCCAGGGCCATTTGCTTGACGCTTCTTCCAGCCCGCTGCTATATTCCGATTCTATCGTTCGATCGTTCACAGACCTGTCTTCGTTGTCTATGCTTGAGCCACAAGGGAAAATTTGGATGGATGGGTCGTTCGTCGATTGGGCGGACGCGCATGTCCACGTGATGACCCATTCCCTGCATTATGGACTGGGCGCATTCGAGGGGCTTCGCTGTTATAAGGGAAAGTCCGGTTCCGCAATTTTCCGACTACAGGAACATGTCGATCGGCTGTTCGATTCCGCCCATATCGGCATGATGCAGATGCCCTTCGACAAGAAGCAGGTGGCTGCGGCTATCGTGGAGACCGTCAGGGTCAACAGACTGGCGGCCTGCTATATTCGCCCGCTCGTCTATATCGGGCACGGAGCGATGGGAGTCTATCCCGGCGACAATCCAATCAAGCTCGCCATTGCGGCCTGGACCTGGGGCGCCTACCTCGGGGACGATGCGATTGCAAATGGGATGCGGGCCCGAGTGTCGTCATTTACGCGTCATCACGTCAATGTATCGATGACGAGAGGGAAAATTTCCGGCTACTACGTGAACTCAATTCTTGCGAAGCGGGAAGCGAAAGCGGACGGATACGATGAAGCCATTCTTCTCGATACAGAGGGCTATGTGTCCGAGGGGACGGGGGAAAACATCTTCATCGTGCGTAAAGGGCAAATTAAAACCACGCCGCTCACCTCGATCCTCGACGGCATTACCAGAAGCTCTGTCATCGAATTGGCACGTGAGCGGCGTATCTCTGTGGTGGAGGAGCGCTTCACGCGCGACGACATGTATATTGCCGATGAAGTATTCGTGACCGGGACCGCTGCGGAGCTGACGCCGGTGCGGGAGATCGACAATCGCCGCATTGGAACCGGCACACCAGGTCCGATTACGCAAGCTTTGCAGAAGGCCTACTTTTCCATCGTGCGTGGGGAGGATCCTTCCCACGAGGCATGGCTCACCAGAGTCTAGCCAAGACGCTTGGCTGTTTCCGCCTGCCCCTCACATCCCGACGCGGCATTCTATGACACCCATAGAGAACAGACTGGTTTGTCTGGTTCATTTGGTCTATTTGGTTCATCTGGTTCGCTTCGTTCAAACAAACGAGATAAACCAAACAAACAGAATGAACTAGTCAGACCGGAAGACTTTTTTTAACGTTCTTCTAGTGTTTGCCGGGAGAAGCGTCATCTGGCTTGTGAGTTTCAGCGGCTGGGGCTGCTGGTGTCGTGGACGGTGTTTCAGCGGCGGGCTGAGACGTCTCTTTCTTATTGAGATCAATGACCGTAGAAGAAAGCGCTCGTTCTTTAGCGAGAATAGCCAGGCCGAGCGAGGTTAGCATGAAGACGGCTGCGACGGCGACCGTGAATTTGCTCAGAAAATTGGCGGGGCCTCGGCTACCGAAGACGGTTTGGCTGGAGCCGCCGAAAGATGCGCCGATCTCGGCCCCTTTCCCTGATTGCAAGAGGATCGCGCCGACCATGAGGAAACAGACCAACACGTGAATGACGATGAGGAAAATATACATGGCACTCCGATCAGTTAGGCGCGCTGTACCTGAGCAAGATCGATGATTGTAGCAAACGAGTCGGGGTTGAGACAAGCCCCACCTACTAAAACTCCGTCGATCGCATCCGAGACGAGAAGCGGCTCAATGTTTTGGGGCGTGACGCTGCCGCCGTAAAGAATTCTGATGGCCGAGGCTGTTTGGCTATCCCAGCCGGTCTCAATGAATAAGCGGATCGAACGATGCGCGGTCACGGCCTGCTTCGTCGTGGCAGCTCGCCCCGTGCCGATGGCCCAGACCGGTTCGTAGGCGACTGTCACGGTCGCCAGATCTTGTGTGGCCAACCCTGCCAGGCTGACCTTCAGTTGATCTGTGACGACCGATTCCGTTCGGTTCGCCTCACGTTCCGCCAGCGATTCTCCCACGCACAAGATCGGAGAAAGTCCGTGCTTCAAGGCCGCTCGGACCTTCTTCTGAATATCCTCATCCCGCTCGCCGAAGTGCGTACGGCGTTCAGAATGGCCCACGATCACATACCGGCAACCCAGTTCGCGCAACATCGGAGCGGACACTTCCCCGGTGAAGGCCCCTTGCTCCTCCCAATGGACATCCTGCGCGCCGAGGTTGATCCAGGAGGAGGGGCCTAAGGCGCTGTAGGCCGTTTCGAGGGCTGTAAAGGGCGGCACAATGACCACGTCGGCGTGAGGTGATGCAGGTACTCGGTCTCGGAGGTCGCGAATGAAGACCGCGGCCTCCGAAGCCGTCTTGTTCATCTTCCAGTTACCGACGATGAGAGGTCTGCGCAAGGTATCTCGATGTCCGAAGATGGTAGAGGGTATGCGCCAACGGCAAGGCGATTCCTAGACTCGATCCGGAAGGGCGGTCAAGCCTGGGAGTTGTTTGCCTTCCAGCAATTCCAGCGCGGCGCCGCCGCCGGTCGAGATAAACGACATATTTTCAGACTCGCCGGCTCGATGCACAGCCAGCGCTGTTTCACCTCCGCCGACGATCGTCAAGGCGTAGGCATCCGCAACTGCGTGAGCCATCGCGAGCGTCCCCCGCGCGTAGGCATCGATTTCGAATACGCCCATCGGACCGTTCCACAGAATCGTTTTCGCATTCTGAACTGCTTCGTTGAAGAGCTTTACGGAGGCCGGGCCGATGTCGAGGGCATACCACTCTTTGGGGATCTCCTGGACCGGAACGATCTTCGATTCCGCCCCAGGCTCGCGGCTGGCCGCGACGACACAATCGACCGGCAGGTAGAATTTCACGCCACGGGAAAGGGCATGGTCCTCAATGCCTTTCGCAAAATCCAACATGTCGTTTTCGACCAGGGAGTTGCCGATTTCCAACCCCTTCGCCTTTAAGAAGGTAAAGGCCATGCCGCCACCGATAATGACTTTGTCGACGCGCTTGCCCAGATTTTCGATGACGCCGATCTTTCCGGACACTTTTGCCCCGCCGAGAATGGCGACAAAGGGCCGAACGGGGTTTTCGACGGCGCCTTCAAGGTATTCGATCTCTTTCTTGAGGAGGAAGCCGGCAGCCGAGGCGGGAATGAACTTGGTGATGCCGACGGTGGAGGCATGGGCGCGGTGTGCAGCGCCGAACGCGTCGTTGATATAGACATCGCCGAGAGCTGCCAACGCTTTTGAAAAATCGTCGTCGTTGTTCTCTTCCCCTTTATGGAATCGGAGGTTTTCAAGGAGCAAGACGTCTCCCGGCTTCATCTGTGCGACAAGCTTTTCCACCGCCGGGCCGATGCAATCCGGTGCAAACTGAATATCTTTTCCCATAAGCCGTCCCAGGCGTTTTGCCACCGGGGCTAGGCTGTATTTCGGGTCGTATTTTCCATTTGGCCGGCCGAGGTGCGAACAGAGGATCACCTTGGCGCCGTCGTCGACGACGCGATTGATGGTCGGCAGGGTCGATCGAATGCGGGTGTCGTCGGTGATTTGGTGCGAATCGTCCAATGGGACGTTGAAGTCGGCTCGGATGATGACGCGCTTGTCTCGGAGCACGACATCGTCGATCGTTTGTTTGCGGAGATTCATTGCGGCTCCGTCAGGTTGGTTTTCCTGGAATAGGAGTCAGCGAGAAATAGAATCGGGCTGAGGCAGACAGCGCCTCAGCGGCACGCTAGCGCCCTTTCGCTCCTGCCGCGATCACCTTGATGAGGTCTCGGACCCGGCATGAATAGCCCCATTCGTTGTCGTACCAGGCCGTCACCTTGACCATCCGTTTGTCGATGGCCATCGTGAGCGGGGCGTCGAATGTGGCGGAATGAGAGTCGCCCTTTTGATCGATCGAGACGATCGGGATCTTCAGAATAGAGCAGAATATTTTTCATTGGGCCATTCGCCGCTTTCTTGAAGGCGGCATTGACGGAGGCAACGTCACAATCCTTTTCCGTTTCGACGGTCAGATCCACCAGCGAGACATTCGGTGTGGGAACGCGGATGGCGAGGCCGTCGATCTTGCCCTTGAGTTGCGGCAGTACCAGGTGCAGCGCTTTTGCCGCGCCGGTACTGGTCGGGATCATCGACATGCCTGCCGCGCGCCCGCGGCGCAAATCCTTGTGGGGCAGATCGAGCAACTGCTGGTCGTTGGTGTAGGAATGGATCGTGGTCATGACGCCGTGCTTGATGCCGAAATTATCCAGCAGTACTTTTGCCACAGGAGCCAGACAATTGGTCGTGCAGGAGGCATTGGAGATGATGTGGTGCGATTTCGGATCGTAGGCTGCGTCGTTGACACCCAGGACGATGGTGACGTCCGGGTCCTTCGCTGGCGCGGAAATAATCACGTGCTTGGCTCCGGCAGCAATGTGCTTCCCTGCGCCCTCACGGTCGGTAAAGCGCCCGGTCGATTCGATGACGATGTCGACCTCCAGTTCCTTCCAGGGAAGCTCTTTGGGATCCTTGATCGCGAGCACCTTAATGGGCTTGCCGTCGATGAGGATCTGATCGCCTTGGGCCTCGACGTTCCCCTGTAACGTTCCGTGCACCGAGTCGTACTTTAAGAGATAGGCGAGTGTTTTCGCATCTGTGAGGTCGTTTACTGCAACAATGTGGAGGTCGGGATCGCCGAGAGACGCCCGCAGGACATTTCGTCCAATCCGTCCAAAACCATTAATACCGATCCGAATAGCCATGACGAGTAATTCCTCAAGAAGAAAGGGACCGGTGAATCCACCGGTCAGAGTGAGGCCGATAGTATCGGCGCTCCTGGGCCTTGTCAAGCCATTCCAACGTAGTAATTCTGTGCAGGATCAGAGGCATATCTCTATCGCAAGAAGCGTAGATCACGACACAGTTGGTGCGAAGTTCGAGAACCTGTCCCTTGCGTCTCTGTTGCCTGGTTCGTTAGAGTTTGCCGATATCTTTCGTGAGACGTTTTCTCGTGAGGGAGCGGTGAATCTCTTCAAGCAGACCACGCAGGTGTTGGAGTGGCCGAGACTGCTCGATGCCCTTGCCGGGCATGCCAGATCGACGATGGGGGCGGCGCGTTGTCGTACGCTCGAATTGGCGACCAGCCTCCACGACTCGCAGCAGCGGCAACAGGAAACGACGGAGATGGGACAGCTGCAAGCCTCCGGTGAGGCGCTGCCGGTCTTGGTATTTCCGGACATTCAGGATCCCCTTGTTCGGGCGAAGAAAGGGGCGGTATTGGAGGTCCACGAACTCCGGGATTGCGGGTTAGTGCTGGAATTGCTTGAAGAGAGTAGACGTTTCGTGGGACGGCATCAACAGGACGCGCTCGCGTTGGCCTCCGCGGCATATCCGCTATTGATGGTCGGTGAACTGCGGCCTGTGAAAAGCGCGCTGGATGCGGCGATCCATTCGGACGGCTCGATCAAGGAGTCGGCAACACCGGAGTTGCGACGTCTGACTCATCAGGCCCATGCCCTCAAGCAGCAGATGCGGAAGCAGGTCGATCAAATGCTGCATTCGCGTCGCTATGAGGAAATTTTACAAGAACAGTATTTTGCCCAGCGAGAAGGCCGGTATGTCATTCCGGTGAAAGCCGACATGCGTGGGCGAGTTCCTGGGATCGTCCATGACGTGTCGGCCAGCGGGGCGACGGTGTTTATCGAGCCCCGTGAGCTGGTCGAACTGAACAATTCGATCAAAGTGGCGGATTTGGAGATCGATCGGGAAGTGCGCCGCATCCTTCAGGAGTTGTCCACGCTCGTTGCCGAACAGTCCGAGGTCGTGCTGGCGGGGCTCGAAGCGCTGGCTGTGCTTGACGGTATTTCGGCACGGGCATTGTTTGGTCGTCAATTAAAGGCGCATCCAGTCGATCTCAACTCAGACGGGCGCGTGAAACTGTTGCAGGCCAGACATCCTCTGCTCGTGTTGTCGAAAGAGCAGGTGGTCGCCAACGATATTCTCCTGGATGAATCGATTCGCGTACTCGTCATCTCCGGTCCCAATACGGGCGGGAAGACCGTGACCCTCAAGATCGTCGGGCTCTTTGCCTTGATGGTCCGGGCCGGATTGCATTTGCCCTGCGGCGCAGGGTCTGAAATGGCGATCTTTCCCGACGTCTATGCCGATATCGGCGACGCCCAGGATCTGGCCCGCGATCTGTCCAGCTTTTCTGCGCACATGACCCAGATGATCCAGTTGCTCGATGAAACGCACCGTCAGCGGCGGGATGACGAGCAGGCTGAACCGCGGCAATGGCTGGTCCTCCTCGATGAGCCGGTGACCTCGACTGATCCGACGGAAGGGGCGGCCCTGGCCGAAGCGTTGCTCTGTCGGCTGGCCACACTGGGGATGAAAGTCGTCGCGACGACGCACTACGGATCGCTGAAGGCCTTGGCCCATACGATGCCGGGTTTCGCAAACGCTGCAGTCGAGTTCGACGTGGCGACACTGTCGCCGACCTATCGGCTCTTCATGGGGGTGCCAGGCGGGTCGTCTGCGCTTGAGATCGCCGGCCGACTGGGGATGGACCGGGCTTTGATCGATGAGGCGAGACAGAAGCTCCATAAAGATGAGCGGGTCATGGAAACGATGCTCCACGACCTGCAAGTCACGCAGCGGCAATTGGCCGACGACCTGGCTCAGGCGGTCGAAGCCAAACGTGAAGCGCAACAGGCCGAACAACGTGCGAAGGCACAGTTAGCTCACCTGGAAGATACAGAACGGGAAGCGCAAAAGAGTCTCAAGCGAAAACTCAGTGAACAGTTCAGTCGGGCACGGGCAGAAGTGCAAGCTACGGTGGATACCGTCAAGGGCGAGCAGAAATTGATCAAAGCTAAGGCGGCGAAGCAACGATTGTTCGAACTGGAAGCGCAGACGAGAGCCGAATTGGCCCCGACCGGCAGGTCGATTCCACTTGAGCAGTTGGGGGTGGGAGATCAGGTCGAGATCAGCGGGCTCGGCATGACCGGCATACTTCTCGAATCGCCACAAGGAAAGAAACGCGTGAGGGTGAAGGTGGGAGCGGGAGAAGTGCTGGCCACCGTGGCGAATCTCGTTGGCCTTGCACGAGGGCAGGCAGTATCGCCACCAGCAGCATCGAATGCTCGCCGGATTTCGGCAGGCGGCGGACTGGGGCTCGATGAACAGACGGTTGTGGATGTCCGTGGGAAGGCGGCGGACGAGGCGTTGGATGATGTGGTCGCAGCGCTGGATCGTGCCACCATGGCCAGTGCGCCGTTTCTGCGCATCATCCATGGCCATGGCACGGGGAAACTCAAAGCGTCGTTGCGAGACTACTTGAAAGACTCACCCTATGTGGCGGAGTTCCAAGCAGGAGATCGGGCAGAAGGAGGAGACGGTGTGACGATCGTGAGGTTAAGGTAGGGGCTGGCCAGGTGCCCTTCTTGCTCGCAGAACGCGCACGATAAGAATGTGCTCGTTCGACGCGCACAGTGAACGACAATTTGGCCGCTCCCTTGAAAAGAGGTAAAGAAAATTAGAAGGTCTCGCCTGGGCTGATGGCACGTCATGGGGAATCGATTGCGAAGCAGTCGGAAGATTATGTCTATTCTCTTCTATTGAGGCGCGTCATCATAGCACCCAAGCCCAATACGATAGCCAAAAAAACCAGAATTATAGCCGTTAACGAGCCGAGTACGCAGGAAAAACTCTCATTGCAGAAATCAAACATATATTGCCAAAACCCCCACATTTTGGTCTGAGCTAGGGTTTTTACAAACATCGTATCCCCTCCTTGGCACTTCTCTTCGGTTCTAGGGTAGAGAAGCCAACTAAGCCAGCGATTCGACCTAAGTATTCCCGACGAGAAGATCCTCGCGTCGTTACCTTCTCTTGGCTCTACCGATCAGCAACACAATGCCACTGATGAGTGCATATATCCCGACAAGGAGTGGAATCGGAACGATCTGCCTTCTATCGACCGTGGCTTGGAGAAGGCCGATGTCGATCACCTCTTCACGAATCGCGTAGGTGATGCCTTGGTAGGCGAATGCCACAACGCCGAGCATGATGAGCGCGATCCCGAGAATCGTTGCCCCCTTCACGGTCACGTCCTTTCGCATGAGGTAGGCGAATGCCACGATACCGAGCATAATGAGCGCAATCCCGAGAATCATTGCTGTATTCATGGTCATGCCCTTTCGCGTGAGGTAACACAGCCCGCTTCTCTCTCACGACGCCAGTCCTTGTGCGAGCGACGGTGGCACACGATGGCTCTGACACCCAATATCAGCCCCAGCGTTAGGCCAGCGATTCGACGGCGATGCGTAACCGCTCGATCAGCTTTGTCGCCGCAACTGGTTCTTCCGGGCCGCGCGTGACTGCGATCGGCTCTCCGAAGATGATGCGCAACCGCGGGAAGCCGATTCTGCCCTGCGAGAGGGCCCGTGCTGTGCCGACGAGGCGGACCGGCACCAGCGGCGCGCCCGTCACAAGCGCCAGACGTGCAGCGCCCCGGTGCCACACGCGGTCGCCCCGCACGGCGCCCTGTGGGAAAATCGCGACCGCCTGTCCTGCCTCAAGCGCCTGCCGCATCCGAGCGAGAGCGAAGTGGTCGCCGTTGCCACGCTTAATCCCGACCGCGCCGAGCCCGTCGAGCACCCATCCAAGCAGTCGGGACTGCCACAGCTCCGCCTTTCCGAGGAAACGCAGTTCCCGCGAGATCGCCGCCCCCAGGATGATCCCGTCGAGCACCGAGTCATGATTCGGTGCGATGACCATAGGCCCGGTGACGGGGAGGCGATCGGCTCCGACCACCTCGAGTCGATACATGGCGCGTATCAAGCCGCCGAAGAAACAGCGAACTTGCGCATAGGTCGGAGCGGGGAACGGTATAAGACCCGCATTTTTATTTGCCCGACGGTCGACAAGTGTATCCATCAATGATTCCATCAGATCTCCTCCTCATCCATGACTTCTCCGTCTGATCGCAGCAGTTGGCCATTCAGCCGTCTTGTTTCGATCCAGTGCTCTCTAGCGACACTGCTCAGCAACCGGGCCCAGAGGGGCGTGGATTGTATCCATTACCCAATGGTCGGGCACGCGCATCACAGGGTTAGACTTTACCTCTGTCTTGTTTCTCTCGTTTCCAGGCTCCCCAGGCATAGAAAAATCCCACCGGCGCGCTGATGAGGCAAACCCATGCCAGAGGAGACGATTCTACGAACAGCCACCCTCCAAGAGCGGTATAGATAGATGATCCGAGGAAGTAGACATACCAGGGAATCCTGCGCTTTTTTTTCGAAGGCCTGTCGGTTTGCGATGTTATTACGCTCAGGCCTGCTGGTTTTAGAAGTTGTACAGACATTGTCAGGGCCCTCCCGCTAGAATTCTGAACTATCTGGTCGTGGATGGAACGCTGGCTTCCTACGAACGGACGCCTGCCAACCGATTCCGCAGCCACTTCGACCGTACGAGCTTGTACCCAAGCCAGGCGCATAGCAGCACGCCGAATAGTGGTACTACTACGGAACTCACCAGCTTCTGATAATCGATCATCTGTACCCGCAAGAGATATTGGTAGCGCGAAGGATTCCGTCCCTCCGCCGTAATGATTACCCTATACAGGCCTTCGTCCAGCGTGGTTTTGCCGCTGACTACTCCTGTCGGGTGGTGACTCGGACGCCAGTCTGCCACCGTCTGAGCTTCTGCCTCATTGCTCCCGTTCCCCTTCACGATCCGCAGACCGACCGGCACGTTACGCAGTGTCGGGTCCACAAGGTCCACGACCAGGAAGGTCTCGCCTGTCTTGGGAATGTCCGTGCAGTATTGCGCTTTCAGCTCGTATTGCGGCTGGTAGGTGCTGAAATGCACCGCGCTTTCACCGACCCAACGTACGCAAGGGTCTACTTCCAAATCCGCTCCTCCATGCGCAGCGGCTACGCCGGGGTATAGTGCGGCAACAAGAAGGAGCACCATAGCGCCTGCTCGTGTCATTTGCTTACTCATGGCCAACCCTCCTGTTTTGGGACCGTGCTAAGTTCTGGCCCATGCTGCTCTCCTCATCACTGCCAATAGCTCTCTCGCATTGATTCTGGTCGTCCGTTTCATGTTGCTCACTGAGAAGACAGGCCCCTCCGGGGTGTAAAGAGGGTCCTATCTACCTCAGCGGGAGACGCCGTTCAGAGTCGCGGCGCCGCCAATTTTCCATATGTGCGTCTGCACCTCAATGATTGTTCATGATGGCTTTGAGATCACTGCCACTGATCACCTCGCGATCGAGCAGGACTTTTGCTCCTTCGATGAGTGCGCGCTTTTTTTCAGCTAAGAGCCATCTCACGCGATCATATTGCTCATCGATAATCCGGCGCACTTCACAGTCGATCTCGCGGGCGGTCTCCTCCGAGTAGTCGCCCTTCTCCTGAGTCGCCTGGATCTGCATCAAGAGGGGCTGGCGTTCACGATCAAGGGTGACAGTGCCCAACTTCTCGCTCATCCCATAGGACTTCACCATGCTCTTGGCAATGTCCGTGGCCCTGACCAAGTCGTTCTGCGCGCCCGTAGACGCCTCGCCGAAGATCAATTCTTCCGCATTCCGCCCTCCGAGTAAGACGGCAATCTTGTTCTCCAACTCCGTCTTGGCCATCAGGAAACGATCCTCCGTCGGGAGCTGAAGGGTATAGCCCAATGCGGCGATTCCGCGAGGAATGATTGAGATCTTCTGGATAGGGTCTGCGCCTGGAAACGACAATGCCACTAATGCGTGGCCCACTTCATGGTAGGCGACTCGTTCCTTTTCCATCTTGTTGAGGACCCGGTTCTTCTTCTCCAGTCCGGCGACGACCCGCTCCACCGCTTCTTGCAATTCCGAGAGCCCCACCTGTTCCTTATTCCGACGCACCGTCAAGAGCGTCGCTTCATTGATGATATTCGCGAGGTCGGCGCCGGAGAACCCGGGGGTCATCGCGGCGATTACCTCGAGATCCGCATCGGGACCTAAAACCACTTGTTTTGCATGGACGCGCAAGATGGCTAGGCGACCGATCTTATCCGGGCGATCGACCAAGACTTGCCTGTCGAACCGGCCTGGCCGCAACAGCGCTGGGTCCAGGATTTCAGGCCGATTGGTCGCCGCCATCAGAATGACGGCGATGCGGGGATCGAAGCCGTCCATCTCGACCAGCAACTGATTCAGGGTCTGTTCACGCTCTTCATGCGCCATGGGTCCTACCCCACGGGCTTTCCCCAACGCATCCAGTTCGTCGATGAAGATAATACAGGGCGCCTTGATCTTCGCCTGCTCGAACAGATCCCGCACGCGGGAGGCCCCCACTCCCACGAACATTTCCACAAACTCGGACCCGCTGATGCTGAAAAACGTCACTCCGGCCTCTCCGGCCACAGCGCGGGCCAGAAGCGTCTTGCCGGTTCCGGGCGGGCCGACGAGTAAGATGCCTTTCGGAATCTTTCCTCCGAGACGAGTGAACTTTCCCGGTGTCTTCAGAAACTCGATCACCTCGCGCAATTCTTCCTTCGCCTCCTCCACGCCGGCCACATCGGCGAAGGTGACCTTCGTGTCCTTCTCCGCATAGATCTTCGCCTTCGACTTCCCCACGGTCATGAACCCTTTTTGACCCTGTCCAAGCCCCTGACCGAGGCGCCGAATCACAAAAAACCAGATACCGCCAAAGATCAGCACAGGAATGACCCACCACATCATGTCTCTCAAGAACGTACTCTCAATCATGCCGGTGAACTTGACGTTGCGTACGTTGAGTTCCTTGACTAAATCAGGATCTTCAACCCGGACAGTCGTAAACAGCTTCGGCTCTTTGGATCCCTCTTGCGGCTTCAGTTTCCCGAGCAATGACTGACGAGTGACCGTGACTTCCACCACGTGGCCGGCCGCCAGGAGCGTCTTGAATTCGCTATACGGAAGCTCTTCAAGCATCTGCATGGGCGTGATGAAATTGTGCACGAACATGACTGCCCCAATCGTGAGAAAGGCACACAGGACCGAAAAGGAGATTTTTTTATTCACTGGCATCGCGAGTAGTTCCTTTCTCTGTCACGACTTTAAGGAGAGCGAAGGATTCTGACCTGTCGTGCTTTCTTAGGCTCCTTGCTGAAGGGCTGAGAAACAGAAATCCGTCGGATAATTATGGACATTCGCAAAACCGTCGCATTCAGTTTTAATTGGTCCTCGCTACCCCAACGGCTAAGGTTGGAAGTAACCGGATGCAAGTACCAGGCACATAACAGTCACGGCAGCAAGAATAATGAAAATGATGTGCTTCATGGTGTGAACTCCTCGTTGAAAAACTATAGATGGCATTAGCATTCGGCCTTAGGGCCTGAGGAGGCCCGTTGCCAGTGCCAGGCACATCACAAGCATGGCACCAAGAATAATGAAAATGACGCCCTTCATGGAGTCATCTTTTTTTTGAAGAGTAGTATTTGCCATTGGAATTCCCTCCTTTTATATGTGCTGCTGTGGTTGTCTGAACTGCATCGCCTTATCCTTCTCTGCCCTTCTCACGGCTCATCCACTCCCGTATGTACGGCCAGCAATTGAGGAGCTCGACACCGCCTTTTTCACAGGCGTTCAGAAATCGAATGATCTCGACATCCACGAGCGTCACTCCGTGTAGATCCAGTGAAATCCGCGACCGAGTGCCTTCCATTTGCCTCTTCAATTCCTCCAGATGCGTTGCTTGCAGCCGACCGCTCAGACAAATCATCGTCTTGAGACGGCGGGTTTCTTTTTCAAACTTTATTGTCATCTGTGACCTCTGCAACCTGGATGATATAAAACGAGTGCAATGAAGAGGCCAGTTGTAAACTGTTGAGATGTTTATGTTTGACGGGGAGATCGCTGCCGAAGTTTCAGCATTTGCTGAATGATCGGCAAAAGAGGCAGAAGTATCCGGTGAAATTTCAATTCTCGATCGGATTGCGTGGAGGATGGTGAGCAGGGGCGAGGTCAGAGGAGACAGTCTAAAACAGAAGGAATGATTCGCGAGAGGCCGGATCTCGCGGATGGCGCCCAAACAGCTTTCGGCTTTTTACCGTGCGTAGTCGGCTTGTCGAGTCTTAAACCGATGTTTGTTAATTCCCAGGGCCGTGATTTTCGATTCAAGCGTCTGCCTCGGGAGTCCGAGCTTGGCAGCGGCGCCGGTAGGGCCGCTGACCTGGCCCCCACAATCCGCCAAGGCCGTTTCGATTATTTCCTTTTCATGCTCGGCCAGCGTGGTGCCTAAGGGAACCACTGAACCCGATAACCTGGGCCTTTCCCGTTTCAGCCAGGTCTCGTCGACGGAAAATGTTTCGCCCTCGCACAGCACGATAGCCCGCTGGATGACATTCTGTAGCTCGCGAATGTTGCCGGGCCAATCGTAGGCCTGAAACAGCTCCAGGGTCTCTTTCTGTATGTTCCTAATTTGTTTTCCGGCCTTCTTTGCATAACGCTCAATCAGGTAGGTGACGAGTAACGGAATATCGTCCACCCGTTCGCGCAACGAGGGGATTTGGATTGGAAAGACATTCAGCCGGTAGAAGAGATCCTGGCGAAAGGTGCCTGCCGCCATGGCCGCCTTCAGGTCTCGATTCGTGGCAGCCAGCACGCGTACGTCCACGGAAATCGATTGGTTGCCACCGATCCGTTCAATTTCTCCCTCTTGGAGCACTCTCAGCAACGCGATTTGGGTTTCGGTCGGTAGGTCCCCGATTTCGTCAAGGAAGAGCGTCCCGCCATCGGCGAGTTCAAATCGTCCCGAGACGCCGTTGCATCGCCCCCGTAAACGCGCCTTTCTCGTGTCCGAACAGCTCGGAGGAAATGAGCGATGCGGGGATTGCCGCACAATTGACGGTAATAAACGCACGGGATGACCGCTTCGAGCGTTTGTGAATGGCCCGAGCGATGAGCTCCTTGCCCGTCCCGGTCTCACCCAGCACGAGTACGGTGGAATCCGACGGCGCCACTTTGGCGACTTGTTTCAATATGTTGCGGATGACGTCCGACGAGCCGACGATTTCTTCAAACATCGAAGACTGATCGATCTCTTCGCGCAACGCCAAGTTTTCTTTTTGAATCCTTTCTTCGTCCCGTTTGCGATCGTCGATGTCGGTTCCTGTCGCGTACCAGCGAATGATCCGTCCTTCTTCGTCCCGCAAGGGGTTATAGCGGATCAGAAGCCACCGATACTGCCCATCCTTACGGCGAGCACGCAGCTCCAATTCAAATGGGGCTTCGCGTTCGAGCGCATGCTGGCGCTCGTTCTGTGATCTCTCGATATCATCAGGGTGAAAGAATCGTGCGCGAAAGTCATCCGCCATGACGTCTTCTAAGCTCAGACCGCTGTAGTCGAGCACAAATCGATTCGCATAGAGAGTTTTTCCATCGGGTCCCAGGACACAAATGAGTTGAGCGATCGCGTCGGTGATGCGTCGCAGCTCCAGTTCATCTTGGCGGAGCTTCTCTTCCCTATGCTTATGCTCAATAGCTACCGTCGCCAGATGCGTGATCTGTCCGATGAGGTGTTGATGGTACGCACTAGGGCTACCAGGTTCGCGCGAGTAGATCGCGAAGGCACCCAATACTTTTTCATCGGATGACAAGATAGGCGTGGACCAACAGGCCCGCAGTCCGTGTGCCATTGCCAGAGCACGCCATTCGTATGTGTCCCATCGTGTGTCCGACGCGACATCGGCGGCAATCACTTGTTCTTTGAGAGATGCCGCCATGGCGCAGGGACCCGAAAAGAGATTCACGGGTCTGCCATGGATCGACTCGTTATAGCTGAGGGGAAGGCTGGGCGCTGCACCGTGCTGCAGTCGATTACCGATAGGGTCTACCAGTACAATTCCACAGAGAGTTCCGTTCGCAATCTCTTCGATGAGTCGGCACAAGGCATCAAGGAATTCTGAGAGTGTACATCCCGTGGCGAGCATCTCGAGGAGGCGATTTTCTCCGGCAAGCAATGTCTCGGCCCGTTTACGGTCTTCAATATCGGAATGAGACAGGTGATCGGGCGTGGCTGACCGCTGATTGGTTTCATTGTGAAGGTTGGTTTTCATATGTCCTCTCCCGAATAGGGGCAGGTTACGTCAAGACCAGCAAGGAGGAATATTCTGCTGACCGTCGTCTAGCTGGCGAAAGGGCGAACTCTCTATCGTTTCGTCATTGCCCGACGCCTACGCTCCTGGCGAGTCTGCAACGGAAGCTTTGCCGCTCGCGCACCTCACTCCGCCGACGGAGGCAGAAGCGTCTAGATCATATCACCATAAGTGCATAATACTCCCGTTACTCGCCAAAAATCACTAGCCTTCCATGGAGACCAACAGGTGCTGTGAGCGTTCGTCTTGGACCGTCATACACAGTCCCTCAGATAGGAAAGGCTGTCACATTACGTTCTGGTCCTTCATCCTCCATGTCAATCAGCCCTAGTATAAAATGGGCTACCTTCAGTCCAAAGCCCAGGAGTTCGGTATCTCTTGTACTTCATTGCCTGATTTCTCACCCAGCCTCTGTGAATGGTCAGGTGAAAGCTGATTTTTCGGCATCATGCTGTAATCTCGGCAAACTGTTTCAGCACGCCAGTGTTTTCATTGCATAGATTCCCGAGTGAAAACGCTCATTCTATTGAAGTTTCAGCACCGTCGATGACGAAGTCACACGGGCGCTCTGCTGGAATGCGAGTTGCGTACGAGTAGCATCAGGAAATGCCGATTGCATCTGTGGATCATAGAGGAAGGAGGAAATTGAAGTGGCAAGCAGCGTATTTCGTAGGGGTTTTCACAACCATCCCACAGGGGTGGTTCTCAAGAGCATGAAGGGAGGGTAAGAACATGGCAAAAGCAACTACATTCGGTGGGAGCGATCGTCGGGTATGACATGTCGCTCTGGTACGATTCCAAACCGCTCAAGATTGGCTGGTTTGCCATGTTGGCGGCGGTGGGATCTGAGGTCGTGTTTCAACGCGTCTTTGGGTATTCCCACGGCTTGGACTCCATGACCCCGGAGTTCGAGAATGTCTGGATGGGCCTGTGGCGCTTTAACGTGATCTCCAACATCATCTTCTCGGCGGCGACGCTGGGCTGGATTTGGAGCACGCGCGATCGCAACGTGGCCAACGTGGATCCCAAGACGGAACTCAAGCGGTACTTCTATTGGATGATGTGGCTCGCCATTTACGTGTTCGGCGTCTATTGGGCCGGCTCGTATACCCTGGAGCAGGATGCCTCGTGGCATCAGGTGATCATCCGCGACACCAGCTTCACCGCCAGCCATATCATTGCCTTCTACTTCACGTTCCCGCTCTACATTACGTGCGGCGTCGCGAGCTACCTGTACGCCATGACCCGGTTGCCGCAGTTCAGCAAGGCGGTCTCCTTCCCGTTGGTGGGCGCCATCGTGGGGCCGATGATGATTCTCCCGAACGTGGGCCTCAACGAGTGGGGCCATGCCTTCTGGTTCGTCGATGAACTGTTTGCGGCGCCGTTGCACTGGGGCTTTGTGACCCTGGGCTGGTGCGGATTGTTCGGCGGCACGGGCGGCGTGGCGGCGCAGATCGTGGCGCGCATGTCCAACCTGTGCGATGTGGTCTGGAACAACGAGAGCAAGGACTGTTTGCACGTGATCCCGTACTAAGCGGGGTCGTCGGTGTTGGTGGCTGGTCAGCTTACTAGCTGGATATAAAGAGCCAGATAGCGTCTGATGCGCCATCCAAGGGCGACCTCCACTCTGGTGCGGGGTCGCCCTTGTTATTTCATTCGTGAACGAGCCTGAGGATTTTGCTACATTCCCACTTCTCGGCCCATTATAGACCTATGCCTATAGGGAAGAGTTTCAGGTCTTCTCCTAATTTTCTTGCAGTGAACGATACGAGGTGAAATCGATGAACGAGTCGCTCTCAATGATCTTTAGGGTGGTGACAGTCCTTTCGATCGCCTTGTTAGTGGTTGGGATCGTTAAGCCTGAGTGGATACGCGTTGGGCAAAAACAGCTCACCCGAACAACGATTGTTGGTGTAGCAATAGGTCTATTGCTGGCTGGTTTAATTGGTGCGGGTGCGATTCAATTTGCTGGGAAGGAGAATGCTGAAGTGGTGAATCGTGACAAAGTGCTTGGTGAGGCTGTGTATGCAGTCGGCAATCACGCGCTACGCTGCGATCCAGGAACAAAACTCGGTAGTGCCGGTGCCGGCAACGATGAGAAGACCGCGGCTGGTATTCGCTATATGGTCAAAACACCGGTCAATTACAATGCAACCATTGCCCATCCGCTACTCATGGTCTATGCGCCGGCGCAAACAAATCGATATGAGTCAGAAGACTTTGTGCACCTCACGCAAGAGGCGACGACGGCAGGTTTTATTGTGGCGTATGCCGATCACCGAACGATGACTCCTAAAACGATCGAGGAGCTTGCTGCGATACCGGGACTGATCGAGCAGAAATGGTGTATCGACAAGAAACGGATTTTTCTCACCGGTCATTCCGATGGCGGAACTGCGGCCATGGCCATCGCATTCATCAATGGCACCAAACATATTCCAGCGGCGATTGCTCCGAGTGCGGCGGGGATTAGGGGCGAGGACTTGAAGGCCTATCAATGTCCGAACCCACTTCCCGTTATGGTCATGCACAGCAGCCAGGACCGCCATTTTCCTGAGTATGGGAAAGAGGCGATACAATGGTGGGCTGTCTGTAACGGTTGCAATACGACAAGCCTTGTAAAAGACGCAGAGGGTTGTGTCACCTATGCAGGTTGTAAGAACAATGTCACAACCCGCTATTGCGAAGGAACGGGAACGCATCCCGAATGGCCGGGAAACAATAAGGCGATCATCGAATTTTTCAGGAGTGGTCAAGAGGCTCATTGACATGTTCTGAGCGGCCTCGATAAGTCAATACGGAGCCGGAATTATTCATGACGGTTCTCCGTGAGATTGCCCTGGAGCATGGTCCTCGTGAATCAACGACCACCCATGCATCAACCAATCAGGCCGAAATAGTGCTGGCACCAATATCTGGCTGCTTTTCATATTCCGCACCCTGCTTACTATATCCATTGTTTGCCGGCTGTAAGCATCTGCCGCTCTCTGGTACTGTTGAAGCCCCCCACTGAAGGCTACAGCGTGATGTTGCGCTGAAGCGGATGCGAATGCGATAATCACGGTGCTGTCGGTCAGCGTTGCCGCGGCGGTCGGGTTCCTTTAACTGCGTGTGCATCTCGCCCAGTGACTGTCCTTGGGGACGACGGAGGAGACCCCACGATGCATACAGCCATCCTCGTTGTGCTCCTTGCCATCTTCCTCCAGTCTGGTTGCAGCGGAAGATCCACGGCTCTGCTGGACCCCGCCTCACGCGATCCCGGCCAGGACCATTGGGCAATCGCGGCGTATTACAGCCGCCAGGCGGCGGAGTCACGCCAACAGGCAGATGCATTGACCGGTTCGATTGTGACCTATGAGCGGCTTTTCGGACCGGAGTCTGAATGGGTGACAGGCACACGGCTCTTAGTTCAGTTCTACGAAGACACTGCGCGTGAACAGGACCGGCTCGCCGATCTGCACCTGGAACTGGGTGGGGGTCATTCGTCCAATCAGTCGACACGATCACGAGGTCACTAACCTGCCACGCTTGGCGTGGCCGTACCGGGAGGAATCTATGACACGCCTAACCATGACGAGTCTTGTGCTCGTCGGACTACTGCTGACCACGGCCTGCGGTACCACCGTCCAACCAGGCCAACGCGGGTTGTCCTGGCGTCCGTTCTCCCAAGGGCTTTCCACTGAAACGCTGAAGGACGGGTATTACTTCCAGGCGCCCTGGAATAGCGTGTACCTCTACGATATTCGGTGGCAGAGCTTCACCGAGGACATTGATGCCTTGAGTGCGGATGATCTGCAGGTGCTCATTAAGGCGGCCATCATCCTCCGGCCCATTCCGGAGGAGCTGTATTTTCTGGCCCAAGAAATGGGTCCGGACTTCTATCCTCGGATTGTCAAACCCCAGTTTATGGCCACGGTGCGGAGTGTGGTCTCCGGCTATAACATGGTGACGGTGCCGGAGAAGAGCGCGGAGATTGCGAGCAAGATTCAGGCGGTGGTGGTTGAAAAGCTCAAAGGCCGACACTTGGAAATCCATAGTATCGCTTTGTCCGATGTCGACTTCCCGCAGATCGTCTTGCGCGCGATTGAGCAGAAACAGGCGAAGGAACAGGAGAAAGAACAAAAAGAATTCGAACTGACCATCGCGTCCAAGGATGCCGAGATTGCCCGCACACGGGCGAAAGGCGAAGGCGACTCGATCCGGATTCGGGCCGAAGGTGAGGCAGAAGGAAACCGCATCCGGGCCTCTGGACAAGCCAAGGCGCAGGAGACTATCTCACAGACACTCACACCAGCCTATCTTCGGTACAAATTGTATGATAGCCCCAATTCCAAACTGATTCTCTTGCCGGACCAACTGAAGGCCCCCATCCTCATCAATCCTGGGGAGCCACCCAGCGAAGGACGGTGAGAGCCGATTCCCTAAGGGCCAGTGGGGAGCAAGGGGTTAGATGCATGGGGCGACTCCTTGCTTCTGAGCGCGAAGAGCGAGGCACTCAACTCGGAATAGATCAAGGGTATCGGCCACATGTGGTTGGCCTTCACGGCTTCCACTAACAGGTCGCCTATGGTTAACTTGAAGACGGCCCCCTTTGAGAAAACCTTCCGCATTCCAAACGGCAAAAGAGTACGCGCCATACAGCGGGCACTGATGTGTCTCATGTTGTCGCTTCCGCTGTCCGGCTGCGGGGTGTTTCTCCCCTACGTATACGATGCAGGAAAACTTGAGGAACGTTTGGCCGTGTCGACGCCGAAAGAGCAGGTATTGAAGAATTTGGGGAAACCTGACCGTGTGGTTCAGGATGATGGACAGCAAGCGATATGGGAGTACCGGCTCTATCCAAAAGGCGAGTGGCTGGGGTACCTTTTGCATTGTCCATTCTTTCCTAACTGCTATTTCCCAGCAGAGCCTGCCAACACCTACTACCTAGTGCTACAGGACAATCAGCTTTGCATGTGGGGCACGCCTGATGTCGTCCGTTCTTTGGCCTGGAAAGTCTGTGGGAAGACTACGAGGCCTGAGGGATCTCGGTCGATAAAAGCTCTCATGAGGGGAGGATTGCAGGTTTCCGTGATTCCTGTGTTTATGCCTCCCACTATCTCCCCGCTGCCACAGCGGCTAGCGGTTTTGCCGGTCGCTGGAACAACAGATAACCGGGTCATCTCATGGCTTGATCTGACGCTAAACTTTTTGCGCACACGACATCGGGAGTTGGTGCTTGTGGAACGGGAGGATCTTCGAACAGTTCTCGATGAGGTTGGCATTCAATATACCGGGCGAGTTGATGAAGATACGACGATTCGCGTGGGTAAACTTGTCGGTGCGGATAGTCTGCTGACCTATCGCCTGGCCATATCAGGCGCTGGCGAACCAATGTCAGCGTCCTTTGAACTTCGGCTTCTTAATGTGGAGAGCGGTATCACGGTTTTTCGGCAGATCGCTTCGTCGACAAACAGTCCCGCTGCGGCAGAGGTCACCACAGGTCGGTTCTATGAGTCATATCCCGTTGCGCGTCGACTTGTGGTCGAAGAAGCCGCAGCGTACGGGTTAGCAGCCTTGGCGGCGGCGTTTGGCGACAATCCTCTGGGGGTGGTTGCTGACTACAGCTGGCCTGGCAAGGGGATGCGGCTACTCGGTCTTCTTCAAGGGGGCCCAGCCTTCAGGGCAGGACTCAAACCAGGTGACCAGATTCTAGCGTTGAATGGTCAGCCATTGGGAAATTGGACGGATCCGATATCACTCCCCCTTCTTGTGACCGTTGAGCGGGATGGAATGCAACTGGAAATAAGTGTAAGGCAGTAACTCGCGGGCGGCCTCGAAAATCCACAACCTAAGCTGGCACCTCTTTTTTATCTAGGGTAGCGTTCAATAACAATAGATTGTGAACTGGAACGCCTATGTTGTGGGAACTCGAATCATACGGTTCGCACACCGTTTATTCACTTACAATCCAACCCAAGGAGGCCGGTCATGTCACAGATGACCGCAGTGCAAGTGAGCAGCCCGGGCGGCCCGTTCGAAGCCGTGAATCGGCAGGTGCCGGAACCGGGGCCTCATACCGTCCGCATCAAGATCCAGGCTTGCGGCGTCTGTCATAGTGACGTCTTTGTGAAAGAATGGCATTGGCCTGGCTTGTAATATCCACGAGTGACGGGTCATGAGGTCGCCGGTCTAATCGATGCCGTTGGGTCGGGTGTGACGATTTGGAAGGAGGGCCAACGGGTCGGTGTAGGCTGGCCATCCGGAACCGCCCGGGATTCGGAATACACACTCAACTTCTGTGCGCTGACGGGCATTCGGCCTATGGTCGAGACCTTCCCGCTCGAACAAGCTGCTGCCGCCTACGATCGGATGTTGAGCGGCAAGGCGCGGTTCCGAGTTGTGCTCACGATGGGCGGATGAAAAGGGGATGGAGCCTGATGATCTTCTTTGCTCGCGCAACGCGCGGCTTAAGAAAGCCCTCGTTGGACGCGCGCAGTGGAAGATCAATCAGCCCCCATCCCTGACGAGGTAACGAGCGAGCTTGGAAGGATCATTTAGATGGATTATGGTCTTCCAATGCGCGCGGAGAAGGCTAGCATGACGACTCCTTGTCATATCAGCTACACTTCAGCCACAAGGTGAAGACTTCCAGAATGAAAACAGGAAGTTCAGGAGCGGCTGCAAATCTGCAATCCTCAGACTTCAAGACGACTTTCTCAGCTGTCTTACTTACTGTAGAGAGTGGCTAATGAGGGAACGAAGGACTCTCCGGTATGGAGAAGCCCCCGTCGTCGTTCTCCTGCACGAAGCGCTATTTCGTGACGCGAACCTCGACGCGACGGTTCTTCGCCCGACCCACATCAGTCGTGTTCGGTTCAACAGGTTTGGTGTCTGCATACCCATGCGTCGTCGCGGTGCCAAGACCACCTTCGACCAGCGCCTTTGCCGCGTTGACTGCACGGGACTCAGAGAGTTCCTTGTTCGTGGGGAACTTCTTTGTCAGTACGCCTCCGATTGGCACGTTGTCGGTATGACCGTCCACCGCCACCTTGTACTCGGGGAAATCTTTTAAGACCGCCCCGACATGCTTCAGTGCATCTGCGCCTGCTGGTTTCAGTACATCTTGGCCGGACCCGAACAGATAGCCGGAAGCCAGATTAATCAGCAATCGCTCGTTGTTAAGATCGACGGTGATGTCACCCTTCTCGATCTGAGGACGAAGCGCCGGGATCAATCTACGCTGAGCTGACTTCAGTTTCGTCATCTCGGCAGAGAGTTCGCCGCGCAGACCAATCAGTTCCTTGTCTCGATCAGCCAGCTGCCTCTCGAGTTCGGCATTCCGTTGCGTGGCCGCGGCAAGGTCGACTGCGAGTTTATCTTTGTCTCCTGCCCCAGCCTGGAGGCCGGCGGCCATATCCTTCGGTGCATTGTCGGCATTGCAACGGACGTCGGACCAAGCCGTCCATCCCTGATTGTTAGTACAGATGGGGCTCTTATCCCAGTTTGCACAGCCTGCCAGAGCGGCCAAGCTTGCTACCAGGATGGCGGTTTTGAATGTCTGCATGATGATCTTCTCCTTCTGAATTGCGCGGGTCATCTATCGTGTGAAGCTTCTCATTCCCACATCGTGGGAAATTTCGTCGCAGGAGAGGCACTTGGTGGCGGCCCTGCCGGTGGTGCTGGACGCGCTTCCTTCTTGAAGCGGTTGACTTGCTTCACTGCGAGGAAGGTTACGAAAGCGATAACAACAAAGTCAAATGTGCATTGAAGGAAGACCCCGTAGCTGATGGTGGGAGTTCCCGCTGCTTTGGCTCGGTGAGCGATTCAGAACTTCTCCGGTGCATTGATAGGTTGGGCGTCGCCTTGCGTCTTGAACTTTGGCCACTGGTTGTAACCGATAGACGGATCGTTCGACCTCAGACCGAGGATGAACTGAACTTCCTTCTGACTGACTTCGGAGGGCGTGGCTGTCTCTGATTCCCAGAGAATGTCTCGTGTGATGGTGAACCGACGTCTCTGCTCTCTGGTGAAATCCTTCGCGATGAGATTGTCGTCAGGGCTCCCGAAGTAGTTGATACTGTCAGTCCGATCCTGACCGACGTAGATCTTCTCCATTCGGGTATGTGATCTTGTAGATGACGTTCATCGCCGACCCGTCGCTTGTGACGCCCAACTATTAAGTCTGCTGCAGCCTATAGTGCAACCTACCGGGATAGACTGCAAATCCTGCGATCTATCCAGCTGTCAGCCCACCGTATATCACGGCTCCCACCTTCTTGGCAGAGATGATCCGCTGAGTTGCGGGTGCGGAGTCGCCGTTCCTTGAATTGACACAAGACGAGAATGTCCAGCTCGCTGTCCGCATGCTCAGGTGAGGATGCTCAAACAAGCCATCCAACAAGGCCGCAGGGGAGACAGAACTGGAGGCGTACCCTCAGGGGTACGTTGAGGATTCTGTCGAGCTGAGAACGAAGCTGGGGACTTTTTCAGCATCCGATCAGAGTTGGTACTTCGCCATGCGATACCGGAGCGTATTGCGGGTGATCTTGAGGAGCCGGCTGGCTTCGGAAATGTTGCCGCCTGTGCGCTGTAGCGCTTCCTGCAGCATTTTCTTTTCCATCTCTTCAACCGAGAGGCCGAAGGCTAGGAGCGAGGTCTTCTCGGTCTCTCCGTTCGATCCCGCCGATGGGGCGTCTCGCAGAGAGACAGGTAGGTGGTCCGGTCGGATCATCTCGTCTTTACAAGTGATGGTGAGCCCTTCGACCACGTTGTGCAGCTCCCGGACGTTGCCAGGCCAGTCGTGGGCCTGCAAGATGGCCAGCGCAGCAGGGGTGATGCCCTTAATGCGACAGCCATGATCCCGGCGGGCGGTTTCCAGAAACGATGTCAGAATCGGTTCGATATCCTCTGGTCGCTCGCGGAGCGGCGGGATGCGCAGTTGGTAGACGTTCAGCCGGTAGTAGAGGTCTAGGCGGAATCGCCCGGCTTTGATCTGAGCCGGCAAATCTTCGTTCGTGGCCGCGATCACGCGAATGTCGACATGGATGCTGCGTGTGTCGCCTAGCGGATCGACCTGGTGATTCTCCAGGACTCGTAAGAGCTTCGCCTGCGCGGAAGGACTCATCTCACCGATTTCGTCGAGAAAGAGTGTGCCGCCCTCCGCTTGTTGGAATCGTCCCGGTTTGGTCTGCTTCGCATCGGTAAAGGCGCCGCGCTGATGTCCGAACAATTCCGATTCGAGGAGATGCTCGGGAATGCCGGCACAGTTGAGCGCTACGAAGGGGCCTTTGGACCTGGGGCCGGCTGCATGGATCCCCTGGGCAAAGAGTTCTTTGCCGGTACCGCTTTCGCCGGTGATGAGGACGGTCGTCGCATCGGTTTGGGCGACTTCGGCTGCCAGATGTTTCAGCAGTTTCATCTGAGGCGACCGGCTGACGATCTGATCGAATGCTGAGAGCCGTTCCGTCCGTACTTGGTGCTCTGGCGTTTCGAAGACGCAGGTCTTGTCGATGGCAGTCTGGAGATCTTTTGTCGTGACCGGTTGTGCGAGATAGTCGGTGGCGCCACGGTGCAATGCCTCGACCGCGGCTTTTGCCGATCCGTCTGTTCCGAGGATGATCACGGGGAGGTTCTGAGCGATGCGTCTAGCCTGAGCCAGGATCATCTGGCTTGCAATCCGTCCTTGACTCTCGTCACAGAGGACGAGTGCGAGGTCTGCGTGGTTTTTCAGGATTTGCAGACCCTCTTCGGTTGTTGCAGCAGCAAGGATGGTGGCCTGTCGATCGGCGAGGGCTTGTTCGAGCAACAGGTTTGGTGTGGGGATCGGTCGAGATGAGCAGCAGGACCGGAGGATGCATGGATTCAGGCCTCTCTGCTAAGTATTGGAAACAGCCTACTCCTCTTCCGGCCAAGAAAAAAGAGGGCAATAAGAAGGTGTTTAAGAGGCTCGGCCTCCTGTCTGTCGTCTGTGGTTCTCCTGTGCAATCCCGACATTGCGAAGAAGCCCGCTCCGTTTGGCTCGTTTGAGAGGACTCTCCTTGAACGTGGTTTTAAAGTTTTCCTCGCTGATCTGAGCCAGAGCTTGGAGGTTGGGAGCGAGGGTCAAGGGGGTGGGGGTAAAGGCTGGTTCGCTCGTCGCGTCTGACTCGAAGATTAAAGGGACAGACGTCCAGGCAATCGTCACAGCCGAAAATACGATTGCCCATCTGAGCAGCGAGCTCGTCGGAGATGACCTCGCGTCCGCCGCGCAGTTCGATGGTCAGGTAGGAGATACAGAGCCGGGCATCGACGACATATGGCTCAACGATGGCGCCGGTTGGACAAGCCTGGATGCAGAGGGTGCAGCTTCCGCAGAGGTCTGTGGCCGGTTCATCCGCGGTCAGATCTAGAGTCGTCAGAATCTCTCCGAGCAGAAGCCAGGAGCCACAGTCGGACGAGACGAGATTGGAATGTTTTCCGATCCAGCCGAGGCCGGCCTGTTGCGCCCAGGCTTTCTCCATGATCGGGCCTGTATCGGTGTAGGCTTTGGTGGTGACGCCTGGGGCCAGGGCTGCGATCTTCGCTTCGAGTTGCGCGAGTCGCTGGCTCATCACCGTGTGGTAATCCTTGCCCCAGGCGTAACGGGCAATGCGTCCCATTCCAGGCTGCTCGTTCGCACGATTGTCGGTGTAGTAGTTCATCCCGACCGAGATCATCGATCGGCATCCTGGCAAGACCAGTTGTGGGTCGCTTCGACGGGCTGGGTCGCGCGTCATCCAGGCCATCGTACCGTGGTAGCCTTGCCGGAGCCATTCCGCGAGACGGCTGAATAAGAGATGGGGCAAGGGGGCTGGGGATATAGGGGTAGAGGTGTAAGGGGGTAGAGAAGAGTCAGGCTGAAGGCTGAAGGCTGAAGGTGGCCCACTATCGGTAACTCGACTGATACCGACGGCGTGAAAGCCAAGGGCTCGAGCTTCTGCTTTGATCGACTCAGTAAGAGACATGGTTAGCAGTTTGTTGACACGCGAGATGATGACGCCGGAAACGATACCACGTCTGAGATCACTGACGGAAGTTGAATGGCCTCCAGGCTGTTCAGAAAGGCCGTCCAGCAAGGCCGCAGGCAAATCGAAACCGGAGGCGTACCCTTCTGGGGGTACGTTGAGGATTTCGATGAGCCGAGAACGACGCTGGCGGACTTTTTCAGCATCCTGTCAGTGAGATTGTTGGGAGCAGTCAAAGCGGACAACAAACTGGGCCGAACAATGGTCGGACTTGCAGCGGGTACAGGAGCCGGTGATTTTGGTTTTCCAGTCCGTGTCTTTCTCATCGAATCGGCAGAATGTGTTTCCACCCTTGGAGATGGTCGTCCAGGGTTTGTCGGTTCCGGGGACATTGGCCACGAGGCAGCCAATGGGGAAGGGGACGTGACAGTTCTGCGAGGTCTCTCCCTTCGCCATGCCGAAACTGCAAGACTGTTCTGTCGTGGCGTGTGAGTCGTCCATGGGCTGCGCATGAGCTGCGTCTGAAAGGCTCCACAGGCCGATGAGCATGAGTAGCAGGAAGGACCAGCGTTTCATCGTGCTGCATCGTAGCACAAACCGTGGGGGGTGCAGTGCGAGACATGCGAGAAAAGCGCGACGTGAACAGATTGGGTTCCCATCTTGTTTGGCTCGTCTTGCTCGTTCCACTTGTCTCGCGCGCGACAATAATTTTTCAGCATCCTGTTAGTACTCGCCTGTTTCTCAACGGGTCTATATAATCGCGCCATGTTGTGGCGCATGGTGATCATCGTGGGCTGTCTCGTACTTGGCTGGACTGGGTGGAGCGGCGCGTCCGAACCTGAAGTGCTGGATGTCCGTAAGGAGCCCACTGGCGGTATACGGGCGACGGCCACGATTTTCTTTCCGGTGGAACCGGCGATCATTCAACGAATCCTGACCGACTATGCCCATTGGCCTGAACTTTTCGATGGACGGATGAGGATGGTGGAAATACGAGAGCAAGACGGTAAGGTGTTCACAGATATTCGGATTGACCATGCCCTGCTCCCAGGAGAACAGCGCCTCTTGAGTGAGACGAGGACCCTGCCGACCGGTGGATTGCTGACGGAGTTGAAGGGGGGCGACTTCAAACAGTACCGCCGGTTCTGGAAACTGATTCCCATTGATGGTGGGGCTCATACGAAGGCCGAGTTTGAACTACTCGTCGAAATCGACATGATGGTGCCGGATTGGATCGTTGCCGCAGCGATGCGGAGAGACCTGGACACGCATTTTCGAATCATGAGGGAAAAGGCGCTCGCGCAGCAAGAGTCGCAGTCAGGGCGATGAGTAAAACAGGTTGAGGTCGAGGTCAAGGTTGAGCGAAGACTTGGTCTTGCTATCCGGAAAAAGTGAATTCGGACAGCTCAGCCTTGTCGAGACCCTGCTTCACCAGTGCGCCGATATCGAACATCCGTTCGACCTTTTGAATGTCATCGAGTCTGGTTTTCGTGCTGGGGTGCGGCGGGGTAAAGAGTGAGCAGCAGTCTTGATCTGGCTCGATCGATATGGCGAAGCTGCCGATCTGTTGAGCCTGGTCGGTGATTTCCACCTTGTCCATGCCGATGAGCGGGCGTAGGAGCGGCAACTCTGCCGCCTCTTCAATGACCGTCAAGTTCTCCGGTGTTTGCGAGGCGACTTGCCCCAAGCTGTCGCCCGTGACGAGCCCCCAGCAATGCTCGCGTTTGGCTAGCTCCTGTGCAATGCGAATCATGACGCGCCGGTAGAGCACTACGCGAAAGGGGGCCGGCGCATTTGCCACAATGTCTTGTTGAATCTCTCCGAACGGGATGACGTAGAGCGTCGACCGGTATTGATGGATCGTGAGGAGTTGCACGAGTTCGCGGACTTTTTCTTCCGAGGCGCGGCTGACGAGCGGCCGGCCGGAGAAGTGGACGAAGAGGGCCCGGCATCCTCGCTTCATCATGCGATAGGCTGCAACCGGCGAATCGATCCCTCCGGAGATCAAGCAGGCGACTTTCCCGCTGACCCCCACCGGCATGCCGCCAGGCCCCTGAATCTTCTCGATCGCGTAGTAGACCTCTTTGGAGAGCAATTCGAGATAGACCGTGAGGTCGGGATCTTTCAGGCTGACTTTCTTGCCTGTTCCTTCACAGATGGCAGCGCCGACGTCCCGCGCGACTTCCATAGAGGTCAGCGTCAGACGTTTGTCGGCTCGCTTTGCTGAGACGCGAAAGGTGGAAAATGATTCCGACCGGAGCGACTCGATGATCGCAGTACTGAGCGTCCCCAAGTCTGGCTTGGCCAGATCGAGTGGCAACCCATGGGCGAGCGAAAAATTGGCGATCCCGAAGACTCGTGTGAGCCGTTCTTTGATGATCTGGTCCGGAACTGTGTCGGGCAAGACCACGCGAATCCGGCTGCGAAGATTCTCGACCCGCCTGACGCCAAGATCCTTCAGCGTCCATTGGATATTGCGCACGAGCCGCTCCTCGAAATATTCCCGATTGCGGCCTTTGAGGGCGAGTTCGTGGTAGTGGACGATAGCGCATCTCATGACATCAACAGTGAGGGGTAAGGGGTGAAGGGTGAGGGGGTGTTCTTTGGGGTTTCCCGGATTTCAGATACTTGATTAGGCCAGAGAGAAGCTTGTCGATATGGTTCATCTGGGCGTCAAGTTTGCCCCATTGCTCACCAGATAGAAATGTGAGCTTCTTCGCAATCTCAAGTTGTGTATCAAGCTCGCTCAAGGATGCTTGTGCGATATGGAGATAATTTGCAAATTCCTTCTTGGTTTGTCTGGCAGCCCCTTCAGCAATGTTACTGGCGACACTCAGAGCCGCACGATGAATCTGATCGGTAAGAGCAAAGCGGTGCTCCCTGGGAAAGTTATCTGTTGCATGATAGATCGAAAGAGTCAGTTCCACAGCTTCTCGCCAGGCATCCAGTTTCTTGTGAGGTTTCTCCATCCTCACTGACCCTTACCTCACCCGCTTCGAGAAATCGTTCGGCGTCGATAGCTGCCATGCAGCCGGAGCCTGCGGCGGTTACGGCTTGACGATACACTGAGTCCTGTACATCGCCGGCGGCGAATACACCCGTGACGCTGGTGGCAGTTCCCTTTTCCGTTCGGATGTAGCCTTTGGCATCCATCTCAAGCTGGCCAGCGAACAGAGCGGTGTTGGGTCGGTGTCCGATGGCGACGAAGACGCCGGCGCAAGGTAATTCTGTCGTTTTGCCGGTGACGAGATTCTTGAGGCTGGCGCCGGTGACCACATCATGGCCGAGGATGTCTTCGACCGCGGAATTCCATACGAACGTAATCTTCTCGTTCTTCACCGCTCGGTCTTGCATGATTTTGGAAGCTCGCAGTTTGTCGCGCCGGTGGACGATCGAGACTTTGGTTGCGAACTTGGTCAAGAAGGTCGCTTCTTCCATCGCACTGTCGCCGCCGCCGACGACGATCAGTTCCTTTCCCTTGAAGAAAAACCCGTCGCAGGTCGCGCAGGTGGAGACGCCGTGCCCCGTGAGGCGCGCCTCGTTCTTCACTCCGATCTGAATAGCCGATGCGCCGGTGGCAATGATGACGGTCTTTGCGTGGATTGTCTGTTCAGCATCAACGGTGATCGTGAACGGTCGCTTCTTAAAATCTACGGCTGTGACCTCGCCTGTCAAAAACTCTGTGCCGAACCGTTCTGCTTGAGATCGCATTTCTTTCATGAGCTCTGGGCCCATGATGCCCTTGGCAAAGCCGGGATAGTTCTCGACTTCTGTCGTCGTGGTCAGTTGTCCGCCTGATTGCCAGCCTTCAATGAGCAGGGGCGACAGATTCGCCCGCGCCGCATAGACCGCGGCAGTGAGTCCAGCCGGGCCGGAACCGATGATGATGACGTTGCGCATGGGCAAAAATCTAACACAAGGGGTTGAAGGAATGCACGGCAGAGGTCGGGTCTTATGCGAGGAGTCGAAGATGTTTCAAGAGCTGGCCGACGTGCCTGCGGAGTGAGGGACGAGAGAGGATCCCGCTTAACATATGGTCCGCTCGCTCGATCTTCTTTGCCAACGGCATCTGGCTCTTAATTCGCCGAATTGCTTCTGCGCGTGAGAGGCCGTTTCTTTTCTTGAGGCGCGCGATTTGTGTTTCGCGGTCGGCGGTGACGACGATGGTTTTATCCACGCGTTTGTCTACGCCAGCTTCGAAGAGGAGCGGGACTTCATAGATCACGACGGCCTTGGGGTCTTTGCGAGCGATAGCTTTGGTCAAACGGACTTGCTCGCGGGCGACGCGGGGGTGGATGATGCGTTCGAGTTGCCGGCGTTTTATTGGATTGCGGAAGACGATGCTCCCAAGGGCTCGCCGGTTAAGCGAGCGGTCCTGGTTAAGCACTGTTTTTCCGAAGAGTTCGACAATCTCCTGCCAGGCAGGCTTGCCTGGCTTCACGACATCGCGGGCCAGTTCGTCGGCATCGATGACGACCGCACCGCATTGCTTGAACATCTTGGCGGCGGTGCTTTTGCCGGTGGCGACACCGCCTGTGAGGCCGACCAGAATCATGGCGCGGAGGATAGCATGGGGCTGCTGAAAAAGTCGTCCAATCGAATGAGTCCTCGGATTGACATCCGGAGGGGCGGCCCTGTAAGGAGTTCTCCATGATACGTGCCGCAATTCTGAGTCTTATGGTGGTGCTGGCCTCTTGGGGCTTCGGTTTGGTGTGGGCTGATGAGGGGCCGCCGCTTGGTCCTCGGACTATCGTGGTCGCGCTCGACGGGACTGGAGACTTCGTGTCTCTTCAGGAAGCGGTCGATGCCGCGAAGAAGGGCGACATCGTTTTCGTCAAGGCGGGTCAATACCCTCAGGACGTGACCATTCACAGTAAAGAGAAGATCAAGTTCGTTGGAGCAGGAGTGGATCAGGTGACGATTCTGGGGCGCGATATTGTGGTGGGCGCTCTCCATGTGGGCAAGTGGCCCTATGGGGCGACGGACATTGAAATCAGCGATATGACCATCAATGACCGAGGGGGTCATGCCGTCGGTCTTTTCAACGGGCAAGGGATTGTCCTCCGCCGGATCAAGATCAATGGCATGTTGTTTAGCCAGCAAGTCCAGGGAGTCCTGATAGAGGATTGTGTAATCGGGGAGAGCGAGACCACCGGCGCTCAGTTTGCCGACTCGGAAGCCACCCTCATCGGGAATGTTATCCATGATAACGATCATGGGGTCTCGATTGCTGGCAAATCGAATGTGCTGTTGGAACGGAATGTGATTATGCGGAGCCTTTTTGAAGCGGTGGTGGTCAGCGGCCATGCCCATGCTGCGATCGTGAGCAATACCTTGGTCAAGAATGGCGGTGGAGCAGCGTTTCTCGGGCAGTCCCAGAGCGACGTCAGCGGCAACGTAGTTGGGCTGAATCGAGTGGGTTTTCTGATCGCCCCATCCAGTCAGGTCACCACCTCGTTCAATGCGTTCTACAACAGCGAGGGGGATTATTTTAGAGAAGGTAATCCGAACCAACCGGCCCCGGAACTGAAGGTCCAGTCAGATATTACCGGGGACCCACACTTTGTTGACCCAGTGCATGACGATTTTCGCCTAGGTTCCGATACGCCGCTTCTCAAAGTCGGTCGGTTTCCCTACCTCGGCGCCCTTGCTCCTGCCTCATCCGCCGCACGTCGATCGACTAAAAAGTAGTTTTCAATCAACATGATAGCTCATTCACCGAGGGATGGATTTCCATGTGCTATGCTACCTGTACGCCGTAAGTCAGTAGGTGATGAATCTCTGGCGTAGGTATTGCTGATCCACTGTCAGAGAAAGAGGAGACAACTGTGGCAAGTTACCGACAAGAGCTAGAAAGGCGTGGACCTGACGGGATTCCGTCGCTCGATGACGTCGAATCAGGCAAGCTGGTCGGCGCGGTCCTTCCCATGTCCGAAAAGGCCCAGATCCAGATGCGGAATAGCATTGAAGTCATCGACTACCTCCTCAATCAAGAACGCGTCGTCTGGAGCTGAGAGCCGCGTTCATTATCTCCTAAACCCTCAATCCTAAGCCCCCCCCTTGACAGTCCTCTCGCGCCTTCGTACGCTCCTCGCAGTACATCTCTTTCTATTCGAATCAGGAGACACACCGATGGCATGCGTTCATCTGAGTCATAGTCATGCCGTGCCTATAGCATATCGGTTCATGATCGCAACGGCGTTTGTGATGCTTATGTCTTACCCGGTTCTAGCTTCTGACGATCTGCCGAAAGAGTCGGTGTTGCCGCTCTCTCTGGCGGGTAAGGCGACCCAAGCATCGTTGGATGCCTGCAACAAGGATGGCTATCGGGTGAGCGTGTCGATCGTGGATCGAGCCGGCGTACTTCGTGCCATGGTTCGAGCCGATGGGGCTGGATCCCATACGGTCGATAGCAGCAGGAAGAAGGCCTATACCGCAGCAAGTCTCCGCCGCACTACCACTGAGTTGGCTGAGCTGATTATTAAGGTGCCGACATTGGAAGCTCTTGGCAAGATGAACGATCACGTGCTGATGCTTGGGGGCGGATTCCCGATCGAGATCGGCGGTGAGATTGTCGGAGGGATTGGCGTGAGTGGGGCACCCGGTACACACCTCGACGACGCCTGTGCTCAAGCAGGGCTGGGTGCGATTGGCGCTGCGCCGAAAGTTCCAGCAACCAAGTGAGAGGGCCATATCCAACAAGGTACCTGGCCGGCCTGTTTCTGTTCCTGGTTGCCTGTAACAACGAAGGGCCGGTGCCGGCCGCTGTCGAGTTCTCGGCAGATCAGGTGCGTCTGACGATCACGAGAACTGCCACCAATCCGTTCCTCTCCCGGCACGATCTTCATCTCACGTTCGTAGGGCCTGGAGGCTGCTCCACTGAGGTTGATCTCTTCCCCAACACGGGGTATGCGAGCCGACGGAATCTTTATCAAGCTGGGGCAGGCATGCTCTATGTGGTGGGCCAGTTCGATGCCCGTGTCATCGATGTGCCTCACTGTACGGTCACACTGGCCGAGTTTCGTACCCTCGATCGCTACGTGACCTTCCTCGGAAGTTTCGATGAGAATGAGCAGAAGGTCTGGGCCTACTTTCCCGCCAGTCAGCGCTCAGAACTTCCCTTTGAGAAACGGTGAGCCAGTTCACTCTTGTTCGTTTGGTCTGTCCGGTCTGTCTCGTTTGTTTGGTTGAACGAGACTAACCAGATAGACCAGACAAACCCGCTTCGCTTGTCTCGCGCGGCCTAGCCCGCATTATTCATGAGCGCTTCTGCTGCAATCGCGGATTCGCCGCTGCGACAAGCCTGGACGCGGTAGCCCGGCGTCCAGGCAGGCGGGCTCGCCATTTGGTCGGTCAACATACTGTTTCAAGTATGCCTCCCTCCCTCACGGCTCCGCGCGCCTGTTTCGCATGGCGACTGCGCGATTTCGCCACGAACCGTCATGAATAATGCGGCCTAGTGAGGGCTTCGATCTTTGAAGGTCAGTTCAGAGACCGCGGATTTGTCCAGCTCGCCTTTGCCGAGGGCGACCAGCCGCTGGTATTGATCATAGGTTGCTTGAGCTAACGGGAGGGTGAGCCCGGCGGCATTCGCTAATGCCAGGGCGATGCCTGAGTCTTTGGCTGCATGGGCAGCCGAGAAGTAGCAGTCATGGGCGCGGTTCTGCATATCCTCGCCATCCGTCTCCAACACGCGCGACGCGGCTCCTGTTTGGGCGAAGATGTCTCGCAACATCGTCAGATCGAGGCCCAGCGTCGCTCCTAGCCCCAGTCCTTCTGCCAGTGCTGCCGTATTGCAGTTCATCACCATGTTGACGAGGGCTTTGACCTTCGCAGCTTCTCCTGCCGATCCGACATAGCGGAGGTGCGCGCTCAGTTTTTCTAAAAGTGGTTTCGCCGATTCGAACACATCCTGACGTCCACCGCAGATGAGGTAGAGTGTGCCTTGGCGCGCCTGTGTGATGCTGCTGGCCATGCAGGCTTCGAGGCTTTGGCCACCACGTTGTGTTACTAGAGCTTCAACCTCCATGTGCACAGACGGTGAGAGGGTCGCGCAATTCACGAAGAGCCGGTCCTTGGCGTTCTGGAGAAGACTTTCGCTGCCGGTTGCGGAGAATATCTGGCACATCGCATCGTCATCGGACACGACGGTGAAAATGATGCTCGCGAGTTCTGCAACCCTGGCTGGAGAGGCTGCCGCCTCACAACCGAGCTCGGTCGCAAGGTCGGTGGCCGGGGCCGGATCTCGATCGTAGACGGCCACGATTGTTTCTCCTCGATCCTTCAAGCGCCGGGCCATGTTGGCCCCCATCCGCCCGACTCCCACGAATCCGATCTTTGCATCGGGCTGGCTCATCCATGCTCCTCCGTTCGTGTTAGCATGCGCGCGAGTGTAGCATAGCTCTAGCAGGATGCTGAAGAAGGCTACGGGCCTAGAAAAGACTGAGGATTAGGCTAAGGTTGAGGATCAGATGATAAGCGTTCAGTCTTCGCTCAACCTTGGCCTCAGCCTCAGTCTCGTTCATTCGATGCTGACGTGAGGGAGGCTTGTGCATGCAGCAACCAATTGTTGGTTATCATTTGGACGAATTTGGTGATTGGGTGGCGGATCTCCAATGCGGCCATGGTCAGCATGTGCGCCATCAGCCTCCAATGACGAATCGTCCGTGGGTTTTGACAGAGGAAGGTCGGAAGCAACATTTAGGAGAGACGTTAAAGTGCAAGAAGTGTGATGAGACAAGCGGGTAATTTACTCGACAGTGGTGACGTTCGGGGAAGTTTCGACGTTCATGTCGAGGCCTGGGCCTGACCAAGGTTGCAGGCGTGGACCTCTATATCGATAGCCACCTGTCACGGGATCGCTGTCCAGTAAGAGTGGGGTGTCGAGGTCGAGTACATCGAAGCCGCCGAGACCCAGGACCAGGCTGAAAGAGCAGCCCATCGCTATACGTGTTTCGAGCATCCCGCCGATCATCAACTTGAGGCCGGAAGCTTTGGTGAAGGATGCGATCTCAATCGCTTCAGCGACGCCGGTCTTCATGATCTTGATGTTAACGTAGTCAGCCGCGCCTCGGGTGACGACCTCTCGCGCATCTGCAAGTGAGCGGACTGATTCATCTGCTGCAACGGGAATGCCTGTCTCTCGACGGATCGCCGCCATGCTGTCGAAGTCATCTCGCACCACCGGCTGTTCGAGCAGCACCATCGACCCGCCAAATCTCTTCACCCCCTGTGCAAACGTCAGGCAGTCCTGGCGCGAAAAACCCTGGTTGCCATCGCCGATGAACGAGATGCCCGGGAGTGCGTGATGCACGGCTTCCAGACGTCGGATGTCGCTCTCCACATCTTTGCCGACCTTCATTTTGAAGAGGCGAAATCCCCGCACATACCATCCGCGCGCCAGGGCGACGGTCTTGTCGAGGTCGGTGATGGGAATCGTGATGTCCGTCTCCCGCGCTCGCACATCCGCGCCACCCCAGAGTTGCCACATCGGGATATTCTCTGTACGGCAGTGGGCGTCGATGATGGCGGTTTCGAGTCCACACCGTGCCGCTGGATAAGCGAGGGCCTCTTCGGATAACAAGCGCCCAATTTCTTTGTAGTCTGCGGCTGAACGACCAAGGCTAACTTTGCTGAGTGGTGGAGTGAGCGCAGGCAGCTCTCGCGAGTCTCTCCTCCGACTTCCGGAAACGGCGCCGCTTCGCCATATCCTTGTGCGCCGTTGGCCAGGGTGACTCGCAGAAAGACGTTCTCCGCAACCGTTCGCGCGCCGGTGGCGACGACAAAGGGGTCTGTAATAGGAATATCAACTGGCCAGAATTCCACCTTGCATATGGCGTCTGATATATCGTGCATTGGAAAGAAAGGCGCAGGTCGGTCGGATCTGCTCATCCGTACCGATCGTTCTCCCAGGGAAAGGCGCTGTTCGAGTAGCCCCGCACTTCCCAGAACCCCTTTTCATCCTTATCCAAAAAGGTAATCTCCTTCACCCACTTGGCGCCTTTCCAGGCATAACGCTTCGGGACAATCACGCGAACCGGGCCTCCGTGTTCCTTCGTGAGGGGTTTGCCGTTCCATTTGTATGTCAGCAGCACGTCCTGATCGTCGCAGGCTTCAAGCGGCAAGTTAGTGGTGTAGTCGTCGAACGATTTGAAGAGCACGAACTTTGCTGAAGACAGCGGCTTCACTAGCGACAGAATGTGTTTGAAGCTGATCCCTTCCCACTCGTTATCGAACCGGCTCCAGCTCGTGACGCAGTGGAAGTCTGATACGTTTTTGAACTGGGGTTGTGCCAAGAATTGCTCCCATGTCCAGGTGATGGGAGTAGTCACGAACCCGTTGATGGCAAGGCTCCATTCGGTCAAGGGCACATCAGGTTTGAATCCCAAGTCCAGCACAGGCCAGGTCTCGACGAGATGTTGTCCCGGTGGCAGCCGGGCATCTCCTTCGTAAAACACTTCTCGTTCTTCACCGCCACGTCGGGCCTTCGCCCACTGTTCCTTTGTCTTTGTTAAACGGTTTGGTTCATCCATAAGGTCGGCCTCCCCGTACAGAGTAGGGCAAGAAGGCCATGTCTTACAAGTATGAGGCGGTAGAATTCGGCATAAACAAATTCGTCTAACTCATTATAAAACCAAGCGATTGGTTTGACCTGCTACACTTGCAGGGGTTCATAAGTCGGGAGGAGTATGAGTAGAGGCACCTTAGAATTTATTATATTCGGCGCGTTCTGCTCCGTGGCCGTACTCGTGATTCCGGTTGGGCAGACGGTTGCAGCAACAAAAAAAGTAACGGAGCCGGCCCTCGTTGTCGTAGCCAAGCCTATCAAGCAATCGTCTGAACAAGGTCAAATTCCGTCGGTCCAACGTGCCAAGAAGAGCCCCATAGCCACTCACGCTGAGCGCCAACCAGAGGCTAGTCAGAAGCAGCCCAAGCCGGCGGCGATTGTGGCCAAGCCCACGAACTCTAAGAGCCCCATGCCTGTTGCCAGGGAACGTGCACCGGAGGCTGTTGAAAAGCAGGCTATGCCTGCATCGACTAAGTCCAAGCCGGTAAGTCCAACGAGCCCCCTACCTGTTTCCACGGAGCGCCAACCAGAGGCTATCCAGAGGCAAGCCAAGCCAGTACAGGCCGATCTTACGCTGACGAGGTCGAAGAACCCTCGACAGATGAAAGTTCATAAGAAGGAAATGCCAAAAGCTGTTGTGATGCCGAGCATCGATCTCATGTATCACGGCATGTTGGAAAGCCCCCAACGCTACGATCCTCGCCGAAATCATCGCGTCGGCGCAGGGATTTCAGACCCACACAATCCTGAATTGACGCACGACCATTTCCAAGAGCTCGACCGCAATCAAGACGGGTCGATCGACCCGGTTGAACGGGTGTTCGGCCGGCTCGATATGGATCGCGACCTCTATGATCGCCGGCCACGATAGCCGCACTGCTACCTCAGCATCCAACCACCGTTTACATCTTCACATCGTAGACCTCCAGCAGGCTGCTGCAAAAGCCTGTCTGTAATCCGTGAGACGTGAATCGTCACACGTGAAAGGTCTCGGATAATGAGCATCCTGCAGTTCTACGTTTCACCTTTCACGTCTTGCCTTTCAGATTTTTCTGAAGTGTCGCGGTAAGACCATGGGATTTCGGGCGACTGAGAGGCAGTTGTCCACGTTGACAGCTGGAAAAGGAGTCCCCATGATACAGGGGCACACCGTCATGACAAGCGATATGCCATCTTCTGAAGCAAAGACTGGGCTGAGTGTTGGAAAAATCGCAGTGGTCCTCGCAATCGGAGTTGCGGTGGCCGCATTTTTCTATTTTGATCTAGGTCGGTTCCTATCCTTGCAAGCACTCAAGGACAATCGCGATGATCTATTGTCGTTTACCGAAACACATTCTGCCGCAGCCGCAGCGCTGTTCGTTTTGATCTATATAGCCGTGGCGGGGCTCTCGCTTCCCGGCGCCGTAATTCTGACATTGGCGGGAGGATTCCTCTTCGGGTTTGTGTGGGGTACGCTTTTCGTCAATCTGGGGGCGACGACAGGCGCGACACTCGCGTTTCTTGCCTCCCGCTATCTGCTGCGCGATTGGGTGGAGCGGAAGTTCGGAAAGTGGCTGGAGCCGGTTCAGCAGGGCTTCGCAAAAGATGCTTTCAGTTACCTCCTGACACTCCGGCTGATTCCGCTCTTCCCGTTCTTTGTGGTAAATCTGGTATCCGGCCTGACTCGCATGAATGTCGGCGCCTATGTCGTGGCTACGGCCATTGGGATCATCCCTGGTTCCTTCGTCTATGCATACGCGGGCCGACAACTCGGCACGATCAATTCTTTGAAAGACATTGCCTCTCCCGGCGTAATAGGGGCATTTGTGTTGCTGGGGCTTCTGGCGCTTGTGCCGAACCTGTACAAGAAGTGGTCTGGGAAACCGGCATGACCCGAAGTCCTGTGACACGTGAGGCGCGAAGCGTCGAAGAAAAACGAAAGCGATGCGATGGTCACACGGCCATCAGAGAAGATCGTTGTGATGAGTCAGCGTGAGGAGAGCCGCGTGCTGCCTGATGACGAACATAACCGCACGCTCGTCGGCAACGTACATCCTGCGAGCTGGGTCAATCCTGAACCGGCCGGTCGCTACAACATTGTGGTCATTGGGGCAGGGACTGCGGGATTGATTGCTGCCGTCATCGCTGCGAGTTTGGGCGCCAAAGTGGCCTTGATCGAAAAACATCTGATGGGCGGCGACTGTTTGAATGTCGGTTGTGTACCCTCGAAAGGCATCATTCGCGCGGCAAGGGCTTGGGCCGATTTGCGGAAGGCCGAGGAGTTCGGCCTGCATATTCCTCCCGGGGTAAAGTACGATTTTAGCGCTGTGATGGCGCGTATGAGAAAACTGCGCGCGCAGATCAGCCACAACGATTCGGCCCATCGCTATACGAAGTTGGGTGTGGATGTCTATATCGGCAGCGGGCGCTTTACCGGCGCCGATACCGTTGAGGTCGAAGGGCCGTCCGGCAATCGTATCCTCACCTTTGCGAAAGCGGCTGTCTGCACCGGAGCAAGAGCGTCGACACCTCCGACACCGGGATTGAAAGAAACAGGCTATCTCACCAATGAAACGGTGTTCTCACTGACGGAACTGCCGCCACGCATTGGGGTGATCGGCGCCGGCCCCATCGGCTGTGAGTTGGCGCAGTCGTTTGCCCGCTTCGGGAGCCAGGTCTACCTCATTGAAACGAGTCACGGCATCATGCCGAAGGAAGACCGAGACGCAGCGGACATCGTCGAACAACAGATGTTGCGCGACGGAGTGAAGCTGCTCTGTTGTGGGAAGGATTTGAAGGTGCAGAAAACGGAGGCCGGCAAGCGGCTCACTGTCGATTCCCATGGCCAGCAGTACGATGTGACTGTCGATGAAATTCTGGTCGGGGTTGGGCGCACCCCGAATGTTGAGGGGATCGGGTTGGAAACGGTCGGTATCGAGTACGATGAGAATGGGCTCAAGGTAAATGAGCGGCTGCAGACGACCAATCCCAAGATTTTTGCCGCAGGCGACATCTGCTCGCGCTACAAGTTTACCCATGTCGCCGATGCCATGGCGCAGATCGTCATTCAGAATGCCCTATTTCCACATCCATTCGGTTTAGGCTATGCCAGCGTCGAGTCTCTGACCATGCCCTGGTGTACCTTTACGGAGCCGGAAGTGGCGCATGTCGGGATGTACGAGAAGGATGCAAGGGCGAAGGGCATCGAGGTTGAAACCTACACATATAAGCTCGACGATGTCGATCGCGCGATTCTCGATGGGGAAGACGAGGGCTTTGCGCGGATCCACATCCAGAAGGGTACGGATAAGATTGTCGGCGCGACGATCGTGGCGGCCCATGCGGGGGATATGATCAGTGAGTTTTCGGTGCTCATGAAAGCTGGCGCCGGAGCGAAGACCATCGCCGGCACGATCCATCCCTATCCGACGCAAGCTGAGGTCAATAAGAAGGTTGTGAACCTTTGGCGCAAAGCGCATTTCACACCACGGACAAAGAATCTGTTGATGAAGTTGTTTGCATGGATGAGACGGGGGTGAGGGAGGGAAGGAAGGGAGCGGCCAGGTGCCCTTCTTGCTCGCAGAACGCGCACGCTGGGAAGGTGCTCGTTCGATGCGCGCAGTAAAGGACATCCTTGGTCACTCCCCCTAAATAATAGAGGTATAGGGGATCAGAAGGCCCTCGTTGGAAGCGCGCAGTGGAAGATCAATCAGCCCCCATCCCTAGAGACATTACGAGCAAGCTTGGAGGGAACATGTCTATCGTTCGATGCGCGCAGTCGAAGGCGAACCACGTCCGCCCTCATGGAGGGAAACGGTAAGATGCTGGTTCCGGCAAGCGTGTTTCTGTTGGCAGTGCTGTTGATTGCCCCTTCGTCACTTATTGCGGATTCTCCCTCGGTGATCGAAGTGGCGAAGTTTTCGAGTGGGACGGTTGGGCAGACAATGCCCGATGGGTGGAAGCCGCTTACCTTTAAGAAGATTCCCAAACATACCTCCTATGAAGTAGTGAAGGACGGAGGTGTGACGATCGTGAAGGCGGTGAGCGAGGCCTCGGCCTCCGGCCTGACCAAGCCGGTGGTGATCGACCCGAAAGAGTATCCCATCGTCCGGTGGCGCTGGAAAATCGACCATGTGCTGAAGGGCAGCGACGTGGCTCTCAAGGAGGGCGACGACTTTCCGGCCCGGCTCTATATCACCTTTGCGTACGATCCCGACAAAGTCAGCTTTGGCAAGAAGCTCAAGTTTAAAGCCGGGCAGGCGCTGTTCGGCGATATTCCCATCGCTGCCTTGAATTATATCTGGGACACGAAGGGGTCTGTCGGCTCGATTGTCGAGAACGCCTATACCGATTTTGCCCAGATGGTGATCGTCGAGAGCGGCACGCAGAAAGTAGGCATGTGGATCGACGAAGAGCGGAATATTTATGAAGACTATAAGAAGGCGTTCGGGGAGGAGCCGCCGATGATCAACGGCGTCGCGATTATGAGCGATACGGACAACACTAAAGAGAGCGCTACGGCCTACTATGGTGATATCGTCTTTCAGAGATTGGTGAAGGCGTCGGCTCGATGACCCTGTGTTGCATTGTGGCTCATAATGAACGGGCCGGCCTGTTCAGGGCCGGCCCGTTCATGGACACCACCGCGCGGGAGGTGGGTGCGCGGATTCGAAATGGAAGTTACTGAACGGAATTCGCGAAGCCGCCTCGCGTAATTTCCGCGCGGACGGTGTCCCCGACCTTTTTCTTGTGAATGTGTTTCGTGCCTTGTCCTACGCGCAGAACGATTTGATTGCCGTCGTAGTCTTCGACCGTATAACTGTCACCTTGGACCTTCTTCAGCGTTCCACCGACGGTTCTCCAGGCCGGGCCAGGTGAGGAGTCCTGGTGGCCGGCTTTAGGCACATCGATTTGTTCAGGAACATGGCTGGCCGCTTGAGCCGCTGCCTTTGCAGAAGAGTGGCTGGATTTCTTGGATTTCGAGTCCTTGGCTAGTGCCGGGGTCATCGCCAATGCAACAATGGCCACTGCGCTCACCAGGACCGGGAGTATCTGTTTTTTCTCGTTCTTCATGACGCAACCTCCTTGAAGCGTGAGAATCAAATTCGACCTAGCACTCAGCAGCAAGGCGTGTGCCGCAAGGTAGCGCAAGATTGATCAAGGAAGTTCAGCAGGTTAGGAGAATCGGCAGGTAAGGGCCTGAGGAATGCCAAGAAAACAGGGGGAAAATGGCATCAGCCTGTCCAAATATGACCGTGTCTGCCTAAGCGTAGATCGACAATGGCAGTGCCATCTGGCGGGCTTGCCGCCTTCCATCTGGCCGCACCTCCTTCGTCTCGTCACGAAGGTGTGGCTCAGTCCAGCCTGGGGTCAAACCCCAGACTGGACTCCGAACATTCCCTCGCCGAAATCCTATCTCTCTAACCCTCATATTCAAGGCGGTTTCTACTGTGCTGCGATAAGCCTAGCTATGAAGTCAAAGGTATAAGGCCCGTCCCTGAGTGGCCGAACGCAGCAGCTCAAGCGGAGCTTGGCAGGGGGGACTGGCTCCGGCTATGAAGGGGGAGAGCCCCCGCCGGCCTCTGTCCCCGTCTGAGGGCGACGAAGACGCAGGGAGCAACGGGATAGGCACTGTGCCGGAGATGGCGGAGCCAGTCCCCCTGGGCGTCTCCGTAGTGTCGTCACGAAGGCAATGTCGGACAGGATCCTACGTTTCCCCGTTTACTTTTCTTCCTCCCCGTCGTCTTACCCATCAGACAAGTCTGAAAAAACAGCTTCGAGATGGTTTAGGCGAGAGGTTCACTCAAACCAACAATTGTAGTCATCATTCTTAACCTGGGGGGGATTCCATGAGACGGTCATCTATTCTATTCAATCTTTTCGGTGCAGTTGGGCTGATTGGTCTATTGAGCGGCTGTGGCAGCGGTGGAGGCGGGACTGCTTCCAGCCCAGCGAGCGGAAGTACCAGCGGGTCTGCGGCAGCCTCCGGCACGGTTACCGGTTTTGGAAGCGTGTATGTCAACGGAAAGAAGTTCGAGACGAACGATGTAGAAGTGATTCATGACGGCCAATCGGAGCGGTGCAGCATCAGTCCAACCACTCACTGCGGTCTCAAGGAAGGGATGACGGTGACGGTCACCGGCTCGTTCAACGGCGATCAACGGTCGGCCAGTACGGTCAGCCAGAAAGACGCAGTTGAGGGATTGGTACAGTCGGTCGCGGCAGATGGATTGAGCCTGGTGGTCATGGGCCAAACGGTGTTGGTCGATAGCACGACGCTGATCGATATCAACATCCTGAATCGGAATATTCTCAATCTTGTTGCCGGGACTGACTCGGTCGAGGTGAACGGGCATATCCGGCCTGATGGGGTGATCCAGGCGACGTTCATTGAAAAGAAGCCAGCCGGTTCGGTGACACCGGAGGTGCGGGGCTTTGTGGCGGGGCATGACGCTGCCGCGAATACGTTCAAGATCGGTGGATTAAATGTCGTCTATGACAACAATACGATCATTAGCGACATGCCGGTTCCGAGCGGAACCAACTGGAATACCCTGTTTGTGGAAGTGAAAGGAACTGTTTTCAATTCAGGGACATCCACCCTCACTGCTACCAAGGTTGAGCCGGAGAATCAGGGCCTCGGCAATAATAGGGATGAATTCGAAGTGGAAGGGTTCGTGACAGAGTTGGTGGGGGCTGTGGGTTCGGGAGAGTTCTTCATTGGGACGACGCATGTGCAGACGACTCCGAACACTGAGTTCCGCGGCGGTACGATCGATGAAATCGTCGTGGGAGCGAAGCTGTCGGCTGAAGGCCGGTTGGCCAATGGGATCTTGACGGCGAAGCACGTGAAGTTCCATGCCAGCGTGAAGCTGGAAGGCAACATTGCCACGATCAATGGGAATACCTTTACGGTCGACGGGCTTCCAGGAGTCACGGTGACTGTGAATAGTCAGACGGAGGGCGGAAATATCTTGAACAATCTGTTCGGGAGCCATGTGCGGGTGCGAGGCCGTGTAAGCGGGAGCAGCTCCGTGATCGCAACACGCGTCGAACAGCGGTCTGCTGACACAGATGTGGACCTACAGGGGCCGGTGCAGTCAATTTCCGGACAAGTTTTGACAATCCTGGGGGTGGTGGTCGATACATCGACAATCAGCAACGATAACTTTGAAGGACTCAATGGTCAATTTATCGGCCGCTCGGCCTTCTTCAATGTTGTGAAGGAGGGGACGCTGGTGAAGGTGAAGGGCCGGTTGGATGGCGTGGGCGTGACGTGGCGCGAATCAGAACTTGAAGATTAACTGAAACTCGATGAGAGGAAACCACATGAAATCTACGACACGAATATCCACAGCGATATGGCTTTTGACGGGGCTGGCAATGTTGACCAGCCCCGCCTGGGGACAGACCACAACACCGACTCAGAATGGGCAGGTAGACCAATTGCGCCTCGAAGGGGCCAACGATCGTGAAGGGAATCGAGGCGGCAATCGTGGAGGCCGTAGCGGAATTGACAACAGCGGTCCTGGCTCAGCCAACAACGGTTCAGGCCGCGGCGGAAGCGACAACAGTGGTCCCGGCTCTGGAAATAGCGGGCAGGGCTCTGGCAACAACGGCCCTGGCTCCGCCAACAGCGGATCAGGCCGTGGCGGAAGCGACCACAGCGGTCCTGGCTCTATGAATAGCGGGCGGGGTTTCGATAATGGCGGTTCAAGCTCCCCCAGCAGCGGGCGGGACGATGTCCGCAATGTGAACGACAATCGGCGGGAGGACCGGCAGCAAGATCGTCAGGCGGACCGGCGATCAAATTCCGGCGGTGAGCTGCGTGGACTCGACCGTGCAGATCAAGTGGCAGGTGACCATGGTCAGCAGGGAAGAGACCATGCCCGTGACGTCCAGATGGAACGGCCACATCGTATTGACCGCCTCGACCATCCGCAACGGCCAGAGCGGGCAGATAGACCGGACCAATCGGACCGATCCGGGCACAATCAGCAGCGGTAGAAAAACGATGTTGACTGAAGAACGGGGACAGACGCCTACAAGAAGGGCGTCTGTCCCCAACAATACATTCTCAAGCAAGACGGGCTTGACTGACGGCATGAAGTTCCAAGTTCCAGGTTCGATGTTCTGTACACTTCAGCCTTCAGCATGCCTCACCCAAAAGATTGGAGGCTAGCCGTGGCGACGCACATCCTTGAAACAATGTTCTCCTGCTCCGCACGTGGCGCAGGGCGGGGACGGAATGTAGGAAATAACGACGTAGCTCAAGTGTCTGCCGGGATGCCTGCTGCGACGATCCCTCCGGAGCGCCGGGGTGAGGCACGCAGGGACTATCAGCAGATGTGTTCGTATGAGATGCTCGAAGGCATTGGGAAAAAGTCGGTCATCATCCGGCAAGGAGAGGTCTTCGCGCTCAATCGGAGCGAGGAAGGAATGCTCATCCTCATGGGCCAGGCGCCTCAGAAGAAGCAGTTGATCGAAGTGCACAGTTCCCACCCCGGATCGGACCAGACTGTCAATGTCTTTGAAACCAAATGGGCCAAGCCCGTACCAGTGGAGTCACTTGGGAAACTGTATTTAGTTGGATGCCAACGGGTTTTCGGCCCCTTGGCAATTTCTGCCGTTCAGCAGGCTTCTGAATAAATCTTGTCTTCTTCAGCTTCCTAGGGTAGATGGATATCAATGTCGTAGCTACTCAGATAGATAGGCTGAAGGTTTTTAGGAGTTAAGGTTTCTTGCTTAACGAGGCTTTATCTCTGCTTGAACCCAAGCTCGTAGAAACACTGACACACTTCAGCCTTCAGCCCGCACACCTGAGTAGCTACTAACGTCTAACTGCACAAGAACCGTTCCAGTTTCGGCCGGAGGAGGAGCGGGTAGGAAGGACTGGTTATGCGAAAGCAGTGGTTGCTGCTGTGTCTGGTGATCGGAATGACGGTTGCGAGTGGAGTGGGTGTGGCCATGGCAGCAACGACGGACATGACCCACCAAGGCCCCGCTTCGCCCGATCAAAAATGGCAGATTGGGTTTACCCCGAGCTATAGCAGCGGGAATTTTGGAACGAACACGACCAGCACGTTTTTCTACGCTCCAACTTCAATTCGTCGGTTCTTTAGAGATGGCGATGTTGCCATTGTGATTCCATTTGTCATGACGACGACAGATGGACAGACAACGATAGTGGGCGGAAGTCCAACTCCAGTTCAGGGTAGCACCAGCAATAGCGGGCCAGGAAATAATAACCCGAGCACCGGATGCACGAATCAAGGGAAAGGCAATAATAATTGTCCATCCGTGTTGACGGGTCAGGTGGCCGGCAATACAACGACGAACGCGGGTCTTGGCGACATCATACTCAGGGGCCGCTATTATATCGTAGAGGAGAAGGGCTGGGCTCCGCTCATTGCGATTACGGGTCGTTTGAAGCTGCCGACAGCCGATGCATCGCGTGGGCTCGGGACGGGCAAGATGGACGAAGGAGTTGGAACCGAAATTTCCAAGCGCTTGGGCGATAGCTGGATTACGTTTCTCGATGGGGGCTTCAACGTCATCGGCAGGCCGGATGGCCTGAATCTTAGAAACCAGTGGTGGTATGACGTCGGAGGGGGCTATTACATCATGAAGAACCTGCTTGGCACTGTCTACTTCGAAGAATACCGGTCTCTCGTTTCCGGAGTCCAAAATATCCGTGACGTCTTTTTGGGTATGAACTATAGGGCCTCTTCAGAGTGGCGTTTCAATGGGGGAGTCTCCGTGGGCCTATCCAACGGGGCTCCTGACTACGCATTGTCCATCGGTACCAGCTACCGTTTCTAGCAGGATGCTGAAAACGTCCGCCAGCCTATCTTGTTCATTTGGTTTGTCTTGTTTATTTGGTCGAACGAAACTAACCAGATGAACCAGCCAAACCACAAACGCCGAAAGTCTTTTTGACCATCCTCAGGTGCTCCCTTGCCATCCAGTATTGCGGCATCACTTCCGATAGATCCATCAAGACTTTCCAACAGCTTACGAGCACTTTTACGGGTGTTTACGTCTGGCCGAGCCTTACGTCCAATAGTACAGGCAGACAGCATGTGTAGATGCGTAATGGCTATGTTAGATCAGCGAGCATGGCCATGCAAATAGTTCACGGCAGGCCGGACGATGAAGCCAAGCTGATTGCGCGGAGCCTGAAGCGAGATTCCGATGCGTTTGGGCAGCTGGTTGAACGATACGCGACAGTCATTGTGAACTTGGCGTATCGGATGGTGGGTGATCGGACTGAGGCGGAGGATCTGGCGCAGGAGACATTCGTCGCGGCGTTTAAGGCGCTGCCGAGGTTCAGAGCTGACTCAAAGTTTTCCACCTGGCTCTACCGGATCGCTGCGAATAAGTGTAAAGATTGGCTCCGGGCGAAACGGCCGGGGCAGGGGGGCCAGGATGTCGATGTCGATGAGGTGCTCGATGCCGGAGTGGCGGCGGAAGAGCGAACTCCGGAACGGCTCTTGTCGCAGCAGCAAGTCGCTGAGCAGTTGGATCGGGCGATTCAACGGTTGCCGCCGCTCTACCGTGAAGCCTTTGTACTGAAGCATGTCGAAGGACTCAGTTACGAGGAGATGCAGGAGATTGTCGGCGTGAATGCGGATACGTTAAAAATGCGCGTCTATAAGGGACGATTGCAGCTGAGCCGGGAGTTGGTGGAATTGAAAGAGGCGTAGGGATGCGAGAGCAAGACTTACTGATTCAACGCTTTCTCGATGACGACCTGACGCTGGAGGAACGGGTAGCCTTTCTCCAGGCGGTGGATGCCGATCCGTCATTGCGGCGGCGCTGGTTGAATCTGGAATTGGTTGTGGCAGAGGCGGCGCAGTTGCCCCGCCTCGCGCCGTCTGCGCGATTCCTTGCGCAGGTGCAGGGTAAGTTGGCGATCGAGCCCCCCAGCCTATGGGATCGACTCCGTGCATCGGTCATGGTACCGCGGACCCTGGAATGGAATTTTGCCGGTGCGATGGCGGCTGCCTCTGTGGCGCTGGTGGCGGTCGTAGGCCTGTTGCAGTTTGCGCCGGAACGGATCGTGGAGGTGCCGGTTCCTGTTACCGGAGGGCAAGCGCAGACAGCGTCGTTTGCGCCAGGACAAGAAAGCAAGGTGTATGTGCGGCTTGTGTTGCTTCAGCCCGATGCCAGGTCTGTTTCGGTGGCCGGCGATTTCAATGACTGGAATCCCAGCCAGACCAAGTTGGAACGGTCCGAGGGGGGGATGTGGACAGCAACGATCGCTCTGAAGCCGGGCCGCTATCAGTACATGTTTGTCATTGACGGCAAACAGTGGGTTGCCGATCCGTTGGCGGAAGAGGGGGCGGGCGATGGATTTGGATCGCAGAATGCGGTGCTCGATGTCGCCATCTGATATTCCAGGCCAGTCCCTTGCAACGAGAGAAGGGGTTGGGTACTCTCCCTGGCATGGGGATGCCATCAGCGAGATTCACCCGCCTCTTGCGAAGCGTCATGGCCCTGTGCGTGATCGTCAGCCTGTCGGGCTGTGCGAAGACGATTAAGCTGGAATTGCCAAAGCCGGTGGCAGGCGGGATACGATTCGCGTTGCTGGCGCCGAACGCCAAGCAGGTGTCACTGGCGGGCTCCTTTAACGGATGGGCCGGAGAGACAACCAAAATGAAGATGAGTGATGGGACCGGTCTCTGGTCGGTGGATGTGCCGTTGGGAGAGGGAGAATATACCTTCATGTATCTGGTCGATGGGACCGAGTGGGTCACGCCTCCGATGGCTGAAGATTTTGTGACGGATGGATTTGGACAAACGAATGGGGTTGTGATCGTTCACTAAGCCTATGCGCAAGCGAATCGACATGCAATTGTGGCTTCTCTGCCTAGCCTTGGGACTGTCTGTCGTTCCAGCCATGGCAGAGCCGCTCTCGACGCAAGATCGAGAGGCGATCAATCGGCTGAGCATGGCGCGGGGGCATTCGGCGGAAGATGTCAATCAGTTGCTCAATCAAGTATCGAGAGCCGGCGAAAGAGGCCTTCCGACCGAGCCGTTGGCGAATAAGGTGAAAGAAGGATTGGCCAAGGGCGTGGAGCCAAGCCGAATCGATCCGGTATTGAAACAGATGGTGGGGCACTTCGAGTCGGCCCGAGAGGTGTTGCAAGAGTCGGTGGCAAAAGGGATGGTCGATCAGGATCAAGGGAACCGTCAACGAGCCATGGAGTCGTTGGCCGAAGCATTTGGCCGTGGCGCTACGGCCGATGAGGTGCGTGATTTGGCGCGAAGCGGACACCAGCAAGGGCAAAGAATGAGTCAGGACATGCTGGGGAGTGGCGCGAAAAGCTTGGCCGTAATCAAGGAAGCTATGATTCCCTCGAAAGACGGCGCAGCGGTCGTGGCGGAGGGCATGAGGCAGGGCTTTCGTCCATCCGAGCTGGCGGATCTGGCTCGTGAAATAAAACGGCATGGGCAAGATTTCCGAGAGGGGCGCCTCACCACAGAGTCGGTTCGCGATCAGATCTCCAAGGGCGATCGGGGAGATCGGCTGTTCCGCGACCAGGGGCACAGTGGATCCGGCGGCGGGGATCGGATGGATCGGAGCGGAGGTTCGGATCGCGGGGGGCGGGACGATCGTAGTGACCGTTCTGACCGTGGTGGCAGCGGCGGTGGCCACGACGACCGAGGCGGTCGATCGGACAGTGGCGGCGGTGGCAGCCACGGCGGGCGGGATCACTAGACTTTCTTCTTTTTCTTTCCATTCTCTCAAATCCTAGTACAGTACGGATGTCGGCTTGGGGGTACTGCTTTCCTCGTGAAGCGTATCTCGTTCAAGTGATTCAGGTTGCAAGTTTCTAGTTTGAAGTTTTCGGAGGTTGTTTCCTGACAACCTGAAACTAGAAATCAGACGCGTTAGGACGAACGACGCTTCACGAGCTACGGGGTATATTACGTCCACATTCCAGGGAGGTCAGGATGAAGAGGATATTGTTGGGGGTCAGTGCAATGACCCTGTTGATGACCGGGATGGCCTTTGCCGAGGCAGAAACACCTGCGATCGATCAGCGGGAGGCCAATAAAGAGAGGCAGGTCGATAAAGGTACAGCGAGCGGGCAGCTGAAGGGGCCAGAAGCAAATCCGCCTGATAAACAGCAGGAACAGGTAACCAAGATAGAGGACAAGGCTAAGTCCGCACCTGTCATGACGGAAGAGCAGAAAAAGGAGTGGGCCAATATTGGCCCGCCAAAGAGCCGTACTTCCCGCATTAACGAAAGCCGGAAGCATGAACGCGCGGGGCGGCATAAGTAATTGCTGAAGTTGGAATGGGTAAGAGAAGGGGGGCTCACGACTCGGGTCGTGAGCCCCTCGTTTCGTTCAGTCCGTTGAGATTACCGGTTGTGCCCGCCATGATCGGCCCGGTGATCCGCTTGCCGATCCATCTGCCGATCTGCATGGCGATCCATTTGCCGGTCCTGCTGCCGATCCTGCTGTCTGTCAGCCTGGCGGTCTTGCTGCCGATCCGCTTGCCGATCCTGTTGTCTGTCCGCTTGGCGATCCGCCTGCCGATCGGCCTGGCGATCTTCCTGTCGGACATCCGCTTGCGCGAATACCACATTCGGCAGGACGGCAGGCGCCGCCACGGCCATGACTATGCTGGCGATCATTCCGGCTTTCAAGAGACTGTTTTTCATGATGTGTGCTCCTTCTATATGAGAGAGTGGGTGATAAATAAGCGTCGCGGTTGTTGCTGGGTGGCGCCGATCCTACTCTCTCAACTGGCGGCCCATTCCAATCAACCTGTCACTGAATAAGACGGGGGAATGAGGAAAAGGTAAACAAGTTGGAAGCGTTGCTCAGAAAACAACGGAGCCAGCCGCGGGATGGCGGCTGGCTCTGTTGTCTCGAAGAAAAAATGATTAGAACGTACCGGCGAGTATAGCGGGACTCAACCCGATCTGGATGGTTTGGCCACCGGTGACCACCGGGACTGCCTGCCCTTCCTGTGTATTGAGATCCATTGCACCGCAGAGGAGTTGCTGGGCTGGAGTTGGACAGGCCGCGAAGGTCACGTTCCCCACCCAGACGCCGTTTACAAAAACGGCCTTGAGAGATTGGGTGGTGTTAGGAAGGTTTTCTACTTCTACATTGAGGCGTCGACGGTTACCGCGTTCTCGATAGTCTGCCTTGCCCGATGCCGTGCCGGACACCATCTTGGCGCTGAGCCGGACTTCTCCTCGCGCTGCTTGGGCGAGGGCTAGTCCGGTTGATAGGGTCATCATGCCGAGGAAAAGCACGCTGCTGACTGAAGCCTCGATGGTCTGTGAAACCTTCATGATAAAAACCTCCTTGAAAGATAAGTGCCGTAGTCATTCTCTTGCCGGGGTTGCTGGAGCTCTGCTTGTGGCTCTCCTATGGGATGAGACGAGTCTGCGGTCGTTTCGTAAACGGGATTTAGCTGGAGGGTATGTCCCAGTCCAGAGGGCTGTCTTGACTGTGGCAGGATTGCTACAATGTCCGGAATGAAGAACCAGGTAAAGCCGATCGTTTCGCTGAGCAAAATGCCTATGCGGCAGCGGCATTTATTGAAACAAATCTGCAGACTTGCAGACGAGCGAGACCTGGCTGTCTATCTTGTCGGGGGAGTCGTCCGCGATCTCTTACTGAAGAGGGAGAACTGGGATCTCGATCTCACAGTGGAGGGGGACGGGGTTGCCTTTGCCCAGCTCGTGGCAGACAGGTATCGAGCTGGGCTGGCGCGGTTTGAGCGGTTTGCGACGGCGCGACTCACCTTCCCGGATGGACTGAAGATGGATATCGCGACGACCAGGCGAGAGTCCTACGCGCAGCCCGCTGTGTTGCCGACGGTTCAGCCGGCGTCGATCGAAGAGGATCTCTATCGGCGGGACTTCACCATTAATGCGATGGCAGTACAACTCAATTCGGGGCAGTTCGGTCGCCTGCTCGATGTCCATGGAGGGCAGCGTGATCTTCGTGCCCGCACGATCCGCGTGCTCCATGCGGGGAGTTTCCAAGACGACCCCACACGTATCTTCAGAGCGATCCGGTTCGAACAGCGGTTCGGTTTCCACCTTGAACGCACCACGTTGCGCTTGCTGGCGCAAGCGGCCTCCACGAATCTGATCCAGCAGCTCTCCGGCCCTCGATTGCAGAACGAAATCCTGTTGCTGTTTGCCGAGCACGATCCGGTGCGCGCGATTGCGCGGCTAGAGCAGCTGCAGCTGCTTCGTTTCCTCCACCGCCGTTTGTGTTACAGGATGAAGGTGAAGCGAACGGTGATCGCCGTTCCCAAGGCGCTCGCCTGGTGGAAGCGCCGATTCCAGGATTCTGTGATCGACAGGCCGATCGTCTATCTGATGGCCTTGTCGAGCGAGGCCAGTCAGGCCGTCGTGGCAACGATGATCCGGCGGTTAGCGCTTTCACGAGAACAGGCGAGGAAGGTGAGTGCTGGAGGGCGTCTGCTCGATCACGCGCTGAAGCAACTTACCAAAGAAGGGACTATACGGCGGTCACAGATATTTCGCCTTTTGGAAGATTTTTCGGACGAGACTCTTGTGCTGCTTCTCGCGAAGCAGATGAGTAGGCGGCAGAAGGCTGGATTGGACCTGCTGAGACGACGCCTTACGGCCTATATAAAGAACAAGACAATGAAGACAGCACTGACCGGGCGAGATCTTCAGGTCATGGGGTTGCACCCAGGGCCGAAGTACAAGACGATCTTGGGGAAATTATTGGATGCGCGCATCGATGGAGTGGTCACAACCGAGGCGGATGAGCACGCTTTTGTACGGAAGTGGCTCGGCTAGCAAGCAGGGGCAAGCTCGGTCTGTCTAGTCTATCTGGTTCATCTGGTTTGTTTTGTTCATCTGGTTGATTTCGTTTATTTGGTTAGTTTCATTCAACCAAACAAACGAAACAGACCAAACAAACCAAATAACGGTTCTGCTGCCTGCCTAATTCAATGAGTTGATGGAGAGCGACACTTCATTCGGCAGCAGGAGCGTCACGTTCGCCTGGTGCGTGGGGTCTGCTTGAATGAGGGCAAATAACGGCACCGGCTGCGGCACCTGGCTCGGTGGCAAGGCCAACAAAACAGGAAAGTCCAGCAGCGGCGACACCGTTGTCAGGCTGGCTAGGCGCAGGCGAAAGGCCATCAGAATGTCGCGTAATCTGCTGGTTTGATCTTCTTCGGTGAGCGATTGGTTCGTGACGACTCCCACTTCCCAGAGCGGCCTGGTGATTGTGACAGGGAATGTAATGCCGAGCTCCAGGGCGGTGGGCGTCACATCGATCAAGATCCCGGACTGAATCGCTGCTTCCCGGTCGCGAATGGTTTGGCGCGCTACCGTTTCATCCAGCAATTCTTGCTTGCCGGCATGTTCTAGCGCGAGAGGTGATTGAGCCTGGAGAGGTTCGCTCTGCCCGGAGAGCGTCATTGCAGACTCTTCGACATCTGAAAGGACGGGAGCCACCAGGTCTGTGTGAGGCAACGCCTTCACAATACCGTCGTAGATCGCTCGGGCTGAAGCGGACCATGCCTCATTAAAGGGACGGCCTGTAAAGGCCGCATCGGCGGCTTTTTTCTCATCGTAGGTCAGGGCTTTGGGTGTTGGTGTATTAGTCATGGTGCTAACATAAGCCCCTTTGTCGGGATGTCAAGGACTGGTACGGTTGACGCCAACTTGAAAATACCTATTCCGGTAGGGGCTTGCCCTTGGTCTCCGGTGCAAAGAGTCAGCCTGCCAACCTCTTACCCCTCCATGCTATAGTCGCCCGCCATGGTACGAAACGACTTTTATCGGATGCTGGGGGTTTCGCAAGACGCGTCCGACGATGCGATCAAGAAGGCCTACCGGAAGCTGGTCTTTCAGCACCATCCTGACCGCAATCCCGATAGTACGCAGGCCGAAGTCAAAATCCGTGAGCTCAATGCAGCCTACGAGGTCCTCGGCGATCCGGAGAAGCGTCGAACCTATGATCGGCTCAATTGGGGATATGAAACTGAGCGGGATGAAACGGTCGATCCAGCCGTCATCCTCGACGAGATGGAGCAGAAGCTCTTCGATGAGGGGCGGAAGGAAGTGTTCGCGGTCTTGGTGAAAGATGTGAAACGGATTAAAGCCGAACTCGCCGTGATTCGTGAGCGAACCGTGGCGGATCAAGGGTATGACACGTTTAAGGAAGATATCATCAAGGAGCGAGCATCGGAGGTTATGGCGGAGCTGGTCACGGCTGAGATGGAGGGGCGCAAACAGCGGCTCCTCGACGTGGCGACGGAGATGTTGCTGTCCCAAGGCGTGGTCAAACGAGACGATAAGGGAGGGGTCAGATCGCTAGGGGGACAGCTCGATGAAACATTCCGCAAAGGACGAATGAAGGGCTTTGCCGCGGCGCTGGAATTGTTCTATGAAAGACGTTAAACGTGAAACGTGAAACGTAAAAAGATAGAACCGAAACGTTTAGTGCCGCGAGGGGCCGTGTCGGCGCTCACGAGGAGCACGCAGCGCCTCATTCGCCGCGCATGCCTTGCGACGGTATTATTGGTAATGATAGCTACCGTGGTTGAGCCGGTTCACGCCGCAGGCGGAGGTCAGACGAAGTTCCCGCGCATACCGACGCAGTTCATCGCGGCGTTGGGCGATCCAGGTGCGACCTCCGGGAGCGGTGCGCAATCGTGGGGGCTGTGGCCTCTGGACCCGGGTCCTCGGGGCGTCGAGTTGAACCGCTATCAACGGTTGAAGGATGCCGGTGGCGTCGCCCCGGCGCGCTGGCAATTCGACGACAGGGACTGGTGGCTGGAGGAACACGGCTTGATCATGGAGCAGCCGACCGTTCCGCTCCCTCCCGGCAAATACCTGGTCACGGGTAACCGCAAGGTGACGGCTGTGCTGACCATTCATCCCGCCGACCGGAATGGCGACAGGCGCTGGGAGCTCGATCAAGGCGCGACGCTCTACGATGTGACGCACCTGGCCTGCCGCTCCGCGCGCTATACACCGGCGGCGGTGGGTGGTTCGTGCTCGCCGGCCAACGCGCAGAAGACGGCGTTTCCCGTTGCGCCAGGGGTTAGGCCAAGGAGAAAGCTTGTGTGGAATGAACGCTATGCTGTGGACGAATACGTCTATGGAAGCGAGCCAAATTTATTTCTCGCAGAGCACGCAGGGATGCTAAGCGGGCCAGTGCTGTCGTTGGCCGAAGGAGAGGGTCGGAACGGCGTTTTTCTAGCCTCGCTAGGCTTGAAGGTACATGGTGTTGATGGATCGGATGTTGGCCTTGCCAAGGCGCAGGCTTTAGCACGTTCAAAGGGCGTAGAGATTCAAACAGAGGTTGCTGATCTTGGAGTGTTTGAACCGGAAGCGAACCACTATGGGTCAGTCATTTCTATTTCTGCCCACTTGCCCAGCGTGATTAGGCAGAAGCTTTACCCGTTTGTAGAACGATGCTTGAAGCCCGGAGGCATCATAGTTCTTGAGGCGTACTCGGAGGCGCAACTTACTCGCAACACCGGAGGCCCGAAAGATTTGGATATGTTGATGACGAAGGCCAAGATTGAACGAGAGTTTCAAAACTGCGATCCAATCCTCCTGCGTGAACTAGAGCGGGAAGTCTGTGAAGGCACCTACCATACGGGCATAGCTTCAGTCGTGCAGTTCATTGGTAGAAAGAAAGCCTAACAATTCATTCAAGCCGACGCCGCTTCGCGGCGCGGCTTAATTCAGGCGTTAATGCGACAGGGCTGAGGACCGCTATATTGCGGTGCGATCTCGGTACTGAACTTCCGCATTTGGCCGAGAGCAGTCCTTCGAGGCCCGAATTCATTTGATCTTGTCTGTCCGATGAAGTACCGATGAATAGCTGTAACGTCTCACGTCCTTGAAAGCGGACCTACGACAAACTTGCCCGCCTGCATGACCCCGATAATCCTGCTGCGGTCACGCAGGAGATCGATGTGGCGAAGCGGATTGCCCTCGAACAGGAGAAGATCCGCCAGTTTCCCCTTCTCGATCGTTCCTACCTGATCCTGAATCCCGATCAAGCTTGCGGCAGCTGAAGTTGAGGCGAGGATCGCCTGCATGGGGCTCATCCCGAAGGCGACCATCCGCTCGAGTTCCTGAGCGTTCTCGCCGTGAAAGTTAAAGGGTGTTCCCGCATCCGTTCCCATCGCGATCTGGATGCCGTTCCGCAGCGCATTCTTGAAGCTCACCCGATGTCGCTTCGTCATGGATTTGGCCTTGTCCAAGGCGCTTTCCGGAATGCCGCACCCAAGTCGGCAGGCGGCAGTGGTGGCCAGCGCGGAGAGTGTCGGCACCATGAAGACGCCCTGCTGCTTCATCATGGCCGAGGCTTCTTCGTCCATGAGCGTCGCATGCTCGATCGAATGGACTCCTGCGCGGATCGCATTCTTCATTCCTGACGATCCATGGGCATGGGCGGCGACTTTTCTGCCGGCGCTCTGCGCTTCTTCCACGGCTGCCTGAAGCTCCTCCACAGTCATTTGCGCTTGGTCCGGCGAGGTGCCGGGTGTGAGGACGCCGCCCGATGCAATGACTTTAATCACGGAAGCCCCGGCGGCAATTTGCGCGCGCACGACGGAACGGACTTGCTCGGCTCCCTCCACTTCTTGACCGATAAACCGGGCGTGGCCGCCGATCATACAAATTGCCAGACCTGCCGCGACAATGCGAGGTCCGGGGACAAGCCCTCGGTCGATAGCCCGTTGCAAGGTAAAGATGGAGTGGTCGCGCGATCCCACGTCGCGCAGGGTGGTGAAGCCTGCCTCCAAGGATTTCCGCGCCGCCTGGCTCGATTTGAGCAATGTGAGCGTGGGCGTCTCTTGGGCGATCGCTCCGACGACGTCCGGTTCGCCTCCAAGACAGAGATGGACATGGCAGTCGATCAGGCCCGGTAATAACGTGAGGCCACGGCCATCGATTTTGATCGTTCCACGCGGGAGGGCGATGTCTCGATCGGATCCGACAGCGGCAATCGTGGCGCTGCGAATGAGGACCGTGGCACGATCGATCGTCCGTCCGGTCCCGTCGATGACGCGTACTGAGCGAATGGCAAGGGATTTCATCATGGCGTATCGAGGGGAAGGGTAATGATGGAATTCCTCACATCGGCGGCTTTGCTGTCTCGGCCTTGCCAGCTGGAGAGGTAGCGGTCTCCCAGTGATCGGCCAGCGTCAGGGCGAAGAACAAGTACGCGGCCATGGCGAGAAAGGCAAAGGCCCCGGCAGCGATCATCCAGAGTGACGGTTTATTCTTCATGCGATCGATGTCCTCGTTGTCAAGGTTTCTTACGGCCATAGACCCTTGCGGCAGCCCGGAGTGCGGTCCCTGGAGTGGAAAGCCAGCCGTCACGGAGAAAGAGGTCTTCCAGCGCCTTGAGCAGGGTCAAGACGTACGCCTCGGTCGATGATTCACCCATCAAGCCGATGCGCCAGACCTTCCCCTTCAATGGGCCGAGTCCGCCGCCGATTTCAATGCCATAGGTCGAGAGCAGGCTCGCCCGTATCTTCGCTTCAGGAATATGAGCAGGGACTGTGACACAGGTCAACATCGGCAGTCGATGTTCTATTGAAGGAAGAGGAAGAAGCCCGAGTTCGGTTAAGCCGGCGGCCAAGGCGTCGCCGTTCAGTCGATGGCGAGTGAAGCGGGCCGGCAACCCTTCTTCTTCGACGAGCCGCAACGCTTCCCTCAGGGCATAGAGCATGGAGATCGGAGCCGTATGGTGGTAGGCTCTGGAACCTTCGGCCCAGTAGTCCGCGATCAAAGCCATATCCAAGTACCAACTCTGGCAGGGGGTGCGCCTGGCTCTGATGGCGGCCAATGCGCGGTCGCTGAGGGTGAAGGGAGACAATCCTGGCGGACAGCTCAAACATTTTTGCGTGGCGCTATAGCAGACATCGATGCCCCAACGATCGATCTCGACCGACGCGCCTCCCAGCGAGGTCACGGCATCGACGACGAAGAGCGTGTCATGGTTGCGGCAGAGGTTGGCGATCGGCTCAAGCGGCTGCCAGGCGCCGGTCGAGGTTTCAGCATGCACGATGGCCACGGCTTTGACCGGACCGGATCGACGCAAGGATGCTTCTATGGCATCAGGCTCTATGATCTGTCCCCAGGGGGCTTCGACCAGGATGGCTTTGCCCCCGCAGCGTTCGACAATAGTTGCGAGGCGCGTGCCGAACAGGCCATTGACTCCGATGATCACCGCATCGCCCGGCTCAACGATATTCACGATCGATGCTTCCATACCGGCTGAGCCGGTGCCGGAGACGGCGATGGCAAAGCGGTTTTTGGTCTGAAAAACAAAGCGCAACAGAGCTTGGATCTCGTCCATGAGCGCAAGAAAGGCTGGGTCCAAGTGGCCGAGCAGGGGAGTCGAGAGGGCACGCAGGACTCGTGGGTGCACCATGCTTGGCCCTGGGCCAAGGAGTAGCCGACGTGGAGGGATGAAGTTTTTAACCGGCATAGGCTCAGAATTTAGTTCATTTGGTCTGTCTTGTCTATCTGGTCTATTCGGTCTGTCTCGTGGATTTGGCTGAACGAAACTAACCAGACAAACCAAATAGACCAGATAGACCCGATAGACAAGACAGACCAGACGGTCTTCTCGCTTCACGCGCCGATCACCCGCTAGCCCCTCTGAGGGGTTTCGAGCTTGAAAAATAGCATGTTATAGTTCGAACGATGATTGAATCAGCCGCTGTTCCTCAGAACGATCCACCGCAGACCAAGTCCTGGTGGCGAGCTACCGATGTGCCGCCGGTGATTGGTGTCTATTCCGGGCGGTTCTCGCCCACGGTCTCGCTGTTGTCCGCGCTCTTCCTTCTAGTTTCTCTGGCGTCGGTGGTAGGGCTGTCTGTATCGGCATCGAAACTGGATCGGATCGAGTCACCGGAGCAGGCGCTGAGTCTCATGGTCAGTCGGACCAGGGATGTGGAGGAGGGACTCAAGCGTGTGCCCCAGTGGGAACAGCAAATCTTAGCCTGGATTTCAGGTGGCGATGAGGCTGAACGATCGAATGAGATTGAATGGTATCGAGAGCTGGCGGGGATCTCGGAAGACCCCTTAGTGCCCCTTCAATTGGCGATTCTCCAAGCCGAGGCCGGCCATGTCTCGCAGGCGCTTCTTTCCGCACATGAGTGGGCCGGGGCAGAAGACCCGCTTCCTCAGTTTGCCGATCTGGTGATGGCTGCCTATGGAGAAGGACCGGTTCATGATGCGGACAAGTACGTCTTATGGCAAGCAGAGGTGGCGGAGCTGTTGCCCTCCGGCTGGTTCTACGATCGATTGGCTGAACGTTTGGCGCGACGCGCTGACGATGCCGCACTCCTGGCCAGGATTCAGGAGCAGGCGGCGGTGCGCGTCGACAGCCAGTTTGCACGGTCGAATCGATTGACGTTCGTTGAACTCGGCGCCATGGCTGCCGGCACCGTGGTGTGTCTGCTGCTCTGGTTCAGACGGAATGAACCGGCCAGTTTCATCCGGCTGCATGAGCCTGGCGTGCCGCCGCCATGGCCCGGCGGCATCGGCGCCGCGGTATTGCTGCGTGGGGGTGCGATCGGCGCTATGGTCACGGCGCTGTTTTTACTCTATGCGTCGCCCGATAACGTCTCGCTCCGGGCCTTGGCCATTCCGCTGTCGAATGTGCCGTTACTCTTCTTGGCCTATCGCTACCTCTTCCGGCCGTCCGGCATGACGTTCGATGCCGGCTTTGGGTTGGAAATCGGTTGGGCCAATGCCGGTCGTCTGGCTGCGGCGGTATTGGCGGTGGTGGCAGCCGGCTTGTGGGGCGGGTGGGTCATGGATCGGGTATCGGAATCGTTCCATCTGACCAGCCACTGGGCCGAATGGTTCGATGCTGATCTCGTCTGGGCTACGCCCTCCTTGACGGCCGTCAGTTTAGCCGAATACGTGGTTTTTGCGCCGCTGTTCGAAGAACTCGCGTTTCGCGGATTGCTGTTCGCGATCCTTCGGCGCAAGTTCAGCTTCCTGCCGGCAGCGTTGATCAGCGCCGGTATCTTCGGCATCGCCCATGGCTATGGATGGGTGGGGTTACTGAGTGTCTGTTGGAGCGGCGTGCTCTGGGCTTGGATCTATGAAAAGACCGGAAGCCTGCTGCCTGGCATTCTCGCCCATGCGATCAATAATCTACTGGTGTGTCTTGCGGTAATGGCCCTCCTCCGTTAGCGGACGTTGAAACTGACTTTCAACTGCGTTCTCGGTTCGCGAATGTCCTCAACGTACCCCTGAGGGTACGCCTGCGGCATTCGCGTCACCTGCGGCCTTGTTCAAAGCCAGTTTGAACGCCCGCTAAGAGAGAGCGGCCAAAGGCATGCTTTCGGTTGCGGCTCGCCTGGGTTGGGCGGGTGAAGGGAGTTGACCGTTATGACAAGCCTGCGCCCTCACTCCATCCCTGATTCGATCGACGCGAGAGCCTCGTATAAGTTTGGGTACTTTAGAATGTAGCCCAGTTCAGATCGAAGCTTGGCGGTGCTGATTCGTTTTCCCGTTGAGCCGTCCTCTTTGCCTTCTGCCGCTGCCACACCCCATTGCTGCTGCGCAGTGGTGTAGATCTCATTCCATGTGCGCGCGGTGCCATCGCTGACATTGTAGGCTTCGCCGGGTTTACCTTTCTCCAGCGCTAGCAGACAGATGGAAGCCAAATCCTCCGCATGAATGAGGTTCACGTACTTGCGTGAGGGGCTCACGCGGCCTCGCTTGACCCAATCCAGCGGATTCCGCCCCGGTCCGTAGATCCCTGCCACGCGCAGGACGATCGCGCCATGATGCTCGCGCAGATATTCCTCACCCTGCACGCGGGGTTTGGTTAGGTCGATCGGGGCCGATTCGTCAATCCAGGGTGGAGGATATTCCGTTGAATGATCGGATGCCTCGTAGGCGGACGTGCTCCCTAAGACGACCATGCGTCGAGCCAGCGCGTCGAGCGTACGGGCGAAGGCCTGTACCTGTTCGAGCGGCGTGGCGGGAAAACACCAGATGAGATCGGCGCCAGCAGGAATGTTCCCCCAGGTCGAGGGCTGTTCCAAATCGAATTGCAGGCGCTGTTCCGAGGGGATAGCTGCAAGATTGTTCAAGGGATTTCTGCTGGTGGCATGGACAGTCCGCCCCTGCAAGGTTCCCATTCTGTGCAACGCCAGTCCTGTGTAGCCTGATCCCAACACAATGAGCGGTGATTTCATTTGTTGCTGCACTAAATACTCCCTATACGTAAGAACATCACATATTTTCACAGTTGCATATTATGGTACAAGTGTTGCTTCAAAGAGGAATCCGTAGGAGAATGCCACGCATGAAATCTATTGCGTCTCTGTTGTCGATCATTGCCCTTGGGTTCGGACTCGTTGGCTGCCCAGGGGGCGGTGGTGGGGGCGGGGGAACTGGAACCGCGAGTGGATCGTTCACCAGGGTCGCGTTAGTTCCGAATCGGGCGGACGACACCGTGTCCGTCTTTTTGGTTGATAATGCCAACGGCCGGCTCAGGCCCCGCGGGTATGTCGTTTCCGGCGATGAGCCCCGTGCCGTTGCAGTACATCCATCCGGGAAGTTTTTCTACACGATCAACGGATTATCCAACAACGTTTCGGCCTATACCCTGTCATCAACCGGGCTGGCAACTGCCGTAACTGGTTCCCCATTTCTCCTTACCAGCGCAACCGGCCCAACCGCAGTCGCTGTCTCACCCGACGGTCAATTTCTCTTCGTCTCAAATGATGGAGGAATCCCGAATAACATCTCGGTGTTCTCGATTAACCAGACGAGCGGCGTACTGACAGAAATCTCCGGCTCTCCTTTCACCCTGGGCTCGGCATCTGGTCCCACTGCCATAGCGGTCCATCCGTCCGGCAACCTGCTTTTCGTGACCAATAACACCAATAATCCCAGTCTCCAGGGAACGTTGTCCGTTTTTATTGTTCAGTCAACTGGATTTCTGAATCCGGTTGGATTTCCCCTCCCACTTTTACGCGACCCGCAAGCCCTCGCTTTGAACGCGACTGGGACTGTCGTGTATGTGGCAAACAAGGGAGACAATAAAATTTCGACTTTTTCAGTGGATCAAAATACCGGGGTTCTGGTGCCGATCGGGACTCCATTTCTCACTGGTACGGCACCTTCCAGTCTCGCGGTTGGTCCCGGGGGGCAGTTTCTCTATGTCGCCAATTCCGGCGGCACAACAAACATCAGCTGGATTCCCATAGATCCAGTGTCCGGCGCGTTGATCTCAGGTAGTTCAAATGTGGCGGTGGCCAGTCCTGAATTTATCCGGATCGATCCTGCCGGAAGATTGTTGTATGCGACGGACAGTACGTCGGATCTAGCGTCCATTTTTTCTATCGATTCCGTGACAGGCACAGGCGCACTTACTTTGGTTGGGACGAGAGCCATGAGGGATAACCCAGCCGCCGTGGCATTCGTCAGCGGAACTGCCGCTGTCATTCCTACGCCCACTTTCGCTTATGTCACGAATGCGGTCGATAATACTCTGTCGGCCTTTGCGATTACTCCAGCTTCCGGCTTATTGACAGAGATATTTGGTTCGCCCTTTCCTGTCACGCTCGGTACTGGTCCGGTTGCATTGACTGCCGATCCACTTGCCAAGTTCCTTTACGTTGCCAATGGAACCCCGGGCAATGTGTCAGGGTTCTCCATTAATCAAACTAGCAGTGTACTTGTTGAGCATGCTGCGGCTCTTTCTTTACCTGCAAGCCCAAACCCACAATCTGTTGCTGCCGATCCCTCAGGGCGACATTTGTACGTTGTGAACCAGGGCAACGACAGTGTGTCGGTGTTCTCTATCGCATCTGGGACTGGTGTTCTCACTGCAGTGACCGGATCGCCATTTCCCACTGGGGTGGGCACCGGACCTCGTGCGGTTACGGTCGAACCTTCGGGACGTTTTGCCTATGTTGTGAATGCCACGTCGAATGAAGTGAGCCAGTTTACAATTACCCAGACAACTGGTGCGCTGGGCGCTGGAGTGGCTCTTCCTCTGGCAGTCACAGCAGCGCCCAGGGCGGTCACGGTCGATCCGACTGGCCGGTTTCTCTACGTGGCGAATAACGGTACCGATACGGTATCCGCCTACCTCATTGCTGCCGCGGACGGCTCGCTGACAGCGATCGGCTCGCCCATTCTTGTCACACCGGAAACTGGTCCGGTTTCGTTGTCTGCCGATCCTCTCGGCAAGTTCCTGTATGTCGCCAACGCGACCTCCGGCAGTGTGTCGGTTTTTTTGATCAATCCAGCGACCGGCGCTCTTTCGGCGATCGGTTCGCCGGTTGCCGCCTCATCCCCTCAATCGATCACAGTGGATCTCTCTGGGCAGTTTGTCTACGTCGCGAACGGGAGCCCCAACAACAGTGTGTCGGCTTTTATCATTCAAGCGAATGGCGGGTTAATCAATACCAGTATAGTGACAGGGTCTCCCTTCGCTGCAGGGGCCAATCCCTCCGCAATCACCACCGTCGGGCAGTTCTGATCACCGTCGGGCCGTACCTCTTCTGTGCGGTCCCATTCTCCGCAACACACACCTGCGTAGTCAGATTCCACAGCGCTTCTGCTGCAATCGCCGATCCGCTGCTACGACGAGTCTTCGGACGGCGGGCACGCCCCTCGGACCCTCAACGTACTGCATGAGTATGCATCGAGTCCTCCCAGCTCCACGCGCGGTCTCGCGACGCGGCTCAGTGATTCTGCGACGACCCGTCATGAATAATGAGGGCTAGCCCGTAGAGCTTCCTCTTGCAGCGTGGTACGATCACGTGCCATGTCCCTCTCTCGATTTCATCCGCTCATCGCCGAATGGTTCAGGTCGTCGGTCGGGACGCCCACCGATGTCCAGGTGCAGGCTTGGCCTGCCATTCAATCGGGGGCTGATGTTCTGATTGCCGCGCCGACCGGCTCCGGTAAGACCTTCGCCGCCTTTCTTTCCTGCATCGATCGTCTCTTCAAGCAAGCCCTGGCGCGTGAACTCGACGACCATACGCAGGTGCTCTACGTTTCACCGCTGAAAGCACTCAGCAACGACATACAGAAAAACCTCCAGCAGCCACTAGCTGAAATCGGTACCGCAGCTCTGTCTGCCGGGCTTTTGATGCCGGAGCTTCGAGTCCTGGTCCGCACCGGCGACACGCCGATGACGGAGCGCCAGCAGATGCTGAAGCGGCCGCCCCATATCCTCGTCACGACGCCGGAGTCACTCTTTATTTTATTGACGGCAGAGAAGAGCCGCCGATTACTGCAGACGGTCAGGACCGTCATTGTGGATGAAATCCACGCTGTTGCGCCGAATAAACGAGGCGCGCATCTGGCTTTGTCGCTGGAGCGATTGGAAGCGCTGACGCTCACAAAACCTCAACGCATCGGCCTCTCCGCGACACAACGGCCGATCGAAACCGTCGCCCGATTCCTAGTAGGAAATCGACAGCCGGCTCAGACGGCCTTGTTCACGTCCCTCACGAGTCCTTGTCAGATCATCGACGTGGGCCACAAACGTGAGATGGATCTGGCCGTGGAAGTGCCGAAGGATGAACTGAGCGCTGTGGCCACCAATGCGATTTGGGCCGATGTCTATGATCGTGTCGCTGAATTGGTCCGCCAGCATCGTTCGACTCTGGTTTTTGTCAATACGAGACGTCTCGCCGAACGAGTTTCGCACTCGCTGGAAGAAAGGCTTAGAGATTTAGGCGCTGACGTCGTAGCGGCGCACCATGGCAGTCTCTCACGACAGATTCGCTTGTCTGCTGAAGAGCGGCTCAAGAGCGGCAAGACGCGCGTAGTCGTTGCCACTGCCTCGCTGGAACTCGGCATCGATATCGGCGCCGTGGACCTTGTTTGTCAGATCGGTTCGCCGCGCGCGATTGCCACTTGCCTGCAGCGGGTTGGCCGGGCTGGTCACTGGATCAAGGCCATTCCCAAGGGGCGTCTCTTTGCCATGACGAGGGATGACCTGCTCGAATGCGCGGCGCTGATACGCGCAATTCGGACGGGAGTTTTGGATCGCATTGCCGTGCCGCCGGCTCCGCTCGATATTTTGGCGCAGCAGTTGGTGGCTGCAGCGGCGACACAGACCTGGCAGGAAGACGACTTGTTCGATCTCTGCCGACGGGCCGATCCCTATCGGGCCTTGGATCGTGCAGAGTTCGATCAAGTGCTGAGAATGTTGGCAGAAGGGATTGCGACCAATCGTGGACGGGGTCTGGCCTATCTGCATCACGATCGGATCAATCACCGTATCAAAGGCCGGAGAGGGGCGCGGCTCGCGGCGATCACGTCTGGTGGGGCCATCCCGGACACGGCGAACTATGCAGTGGTTGCGGAGCCTGACGGCACGGTCGTGGGATCGGTCGATGAAGACTTTGCGGTGGAGAGTCTGTCCGGCGACATCATGTTGCTGGGCAATACCTCATGGCGGATCAAGGGTGTGGAGATGGGCAAGGTGCGGGTGGAAGACGCCCACGGCGCGCCACCCAATATCCCCTTCTGGCGCGGTGAAGCGCCGTCTCGCACGGCAGAGCTTTCAACTGAGGTGGCGTCGTTGCGAGCTGAATTAGATCGGCTTCTGAGCAGTGGCACAGACTCTTCTTCCGATAATCTCCTCACGCCTCACGCCTCACGCTTCACGCACGACGCTTCACCCCTCACCCCTTACGCCTCACCTGTTCAATGGCTTCGCCAAGAGTGCGCACTGGATCAGCGCGGCGCGCAGCAGGCGATCGAGTATGTGCTGGCAGGTAAGGCTGTGCTTGGAACTGTACCGACGCAAGAGACGATAGTCGCGGAGCGGTTCTTCGATGAGAGCGGCGGGATGCAGCTGGTCTTGCACACGCCCTTCGGGGGCCGGATCAATCGTGCCTGGGGGCTCGCTTTGAGGAAGCGGTTCTGCGTGACCTTCGACTTTGAATTGCAAGCTGCAGCGACCGACAACGGGATCGTCATCTCGCTTGGCGAGAAGCACAGCTTCCCTCTCGATTCGGTGTTCGGGTTCCTGCACAGCCAGACCCTTCGCGAGGTCTTGCTTCCTGCCGTGCTCCAAGCGCCGATGTTTGTGACGCGCTGGCGCTGGAATGTTAGCCGTGCCTTGGTATTACTGCGTTTCTCCCATGGCAAAAAGGTTCCTCCGCAGATCCAACGGATGAAGGCGGAGGATCTGCTGGGCGCCGTCTTTCCCGATGCGATGGCCTGTCAGGACAATATGGTCGGCGAGCGGACTCGCCAGATCCCGGATCATCCGCTCGTGAACGAGACCTTGCGGGACTGTTTCACTGAGGCGATGGACCTTGACGGGTTGACTGCGCTCCTCAAGCAGATTGAATCCGGAGCCATCAGTTGTGTGGCGGTCGATACACCGATGCCCTCTCCCTTCTCGCACGAGATCTTGAACGCCAACCCCTATGCCTTTCTCGACGATGCGCCGTTGGAAGAGCGGCGGGCGCGGGCGGTGGAAATGCGGCGCACCCTTCCGGTTCAGTTGGCCGGTGAAGTCGGAGCGTTGGACCAGGCAGCGATTGAGGAGGTGCAACGGGAGTCCTGGCCCGTTGTGCGCGATCCGGATGAATTGCACGATGCCTTGCTGACTCTGCTCTGGCTGCCGGTCGAAGAAATACAGGGCTGGGCGATCCACTTGCCGCGCTTGATCGAAGAGGGGCGAGCTGTTGCACTCAGGGTGAAGGGTGAGGGGTTAGGGGTAAGGGGTGGGGAACGGGAAGAAAGAGGTTGGGTTGCGACGGAACGACGAACGGAAGTCGAAGCCGCCCTAGCACTACGCGATGAGACTACGTTGGATGCGATTGTATTGGGCTGGATGGAGAGCATCGGGCCGACGACGGTTGGCGAACTTTCGTCTCGGCTGCATATTCCGACTCAGGCGATTGATCGATCCCTGCTCCGCCTCGAAGCCTCCGGTCTCATCCTACGTGGCCAATTCCGACCGGTACCCCCTTACCCCTCACCCCTTACCCCTCACGAATTGGAGTGGTGCCATCGCCGTCTCCTCGCACGCATTCATCGTCTGACCATCGGCAGGCTGCGAAAAGAAGTCGAGCCAGTGACCGCGGCTGAGTTCATGAAATTTTTATTTCAATGGCAACATGTCGCTCCCGGGTCGCGTCTCCATGGCGAGGCTGGTCTCTTAAACATCGTCGTGCAGCTAGCCGGCTTTGAAGCGGCATCCTCGGCCTGGGAGCCGCATTTGCTCCGTGCGAGGCTGGCGAAGTATGAGCCGGAGTGGCTGGACCGGCTTTGTTTGAGCGGGGCAGTCAGCTGGGGCAGGCTGTCTCCCCATCCACGGCTTGCACAGGCCGACGCTTGTGAACGACGCCGGATTATCCCGACGAGTGTGGCGCCGATTAGTCTCTTTCCGCGCGAGGAGGGCGAGTGGCTGAGGGATGCCTTTCACAATGATGCCGCATCGCAGGGACCTGACCCGTTTGCCCAGTTGAGTTCCGTGGCGCAAGATCTGCGTCGCACCCTGCAGGAACGAGGCGCATGTTTTTTTGCCGACCTGGTGCGAATGGCCAACCATCTGCCGACGGAAGTGGAAGAAGGACTCTGGGAACTCGTGGCAGCCGGTCTGGTCTCGGCCGACGGTTTCGATAATCTCCGTGCCCTCATGGACCCGCGCCGCCGTCGTGCGGAAGGACGGGAGCGGTCTCGCCGGCCTCGATACTCAGCCGGGAGATGGTCGTTGTTGCGAAGCGCAAAGGGTGAAGTACGATCTGGCGACTTGGCGATTTCTTCAAAACATCCAGAGTTCACTAAATCACCACATCACCAAATGGCACTTGAAAAAGTGGCGCGCCAATTGTTGTGTCGATACGGCGTCGTTTTCCGTGATCTACTGGCACGTGAGTCGTTGGTTCAGTCCTGGCGCGATCTGCTGGTGCAGTACCGTCGGATGGAGTTGCAAGGCGAGATTCGTGGGGGGCGCTTTGTGAGTGGGTTTACGGGGGAGCAATTCGCGCTGCCGGAAGCGGTCGAATCGTTACGGGCGATGAGAAAACAGAACGAGTTCAGCGCTGCCTCTCATGACATTAAATTATCTGCAAGTGATCCGTTGAATCTTGCAGGAGTTATCTTGCCTGGTCCGCGCGTGCCGGCCGTTTCGACGAACTTTCTCGTGTTTCGCGATGGGGTGGTGGTGCGGTCTGTGATCGGGCGGGAATCGAGAAGCGGGGAGGCTGACCCTGGTGGTAACCTCCCCGCCGTGGCTCGTTCGAGATAGGCGCTACTGTGCGGAGGCTAAGGGAGTGGACACATCGCGCAGCGCTGCAACAACTTGCTGTGGCGCCGTGAAGTCCATGGCGGCGAACGCCGGGTAGCGTGCCTGGATCACGGTGAAGAACTCGGTTTGCCGTTCCGCCGGCACGTTCAGCAAACGGCTGACAGATGAGAGATATTCACCCTGCCCGCTGGCCATGTCGTTGCGGAGATTCTCCGCATTCAACGCGACAAAGGCTGTCACTTTGAAGTCGGGTTGCAGGAGGCCTTCTTCGGTGAACCAAGTGCGACCGGAGGTCGTGCCTGTGACGTTGGAGGTGGTATCCGTAATCTCATTGGTCGTGCCCTTGAGTGTGCAGCCTGACGCCAACAACATGAGCAACGGTACTATGGCCAACATAGCGATCTGTTTCATTCATGTACCTCCTCGGTGTGGAAGGGAACGGCTCCCTTCATGGTTGATCGCCCCCACTATACCACAAGCGCGCTAAAGTTCAGCCAGATGTGCGCCGATAGGAGTTCTACGTGGTGTGTTGCGCCGAGCATTTTAATCGAGGAGACGCCTTATGTCTGTCCAAGCTCTGACCCAAGTCGATCCCACGCAGTTTTTTAATCTCCCGTCTGCAAATGGCGCAGCACCTCAGCGATTGGATACTAAGGTCAGCGGGGTCGCGATCTCCAACGATTTCTCCGGTCGCTTGAGTGTGACCACGGCGGAGGGCGATACAATCACCCTCTCGGCAAATGTTGAATCTGACTTCCTTGCAGCGAGCTACAAGTCGCATGTGGAAGGCGATGGCACGACGACGGATGTTGAAGCGAGGTATGCCAAGTATTCGCTGAAACAAGAGTTTGGCGTGACAGTCGAAGGCGATCTGAACGAACAAGAGGTCAAGGATCTGACGAAGCTGTTTCGAAAAGTTGCCAACATTTTCGAGAAATACTTGAACGGGCAGGATGACGCGGCTCTCGCCAAGACAGCGAAGCTGGTCGAGCGGTTTGGAAGACTGTCCTCTCTCTCAGGTCTGGACCTCAATGTGGATGTGGAACGGTCCGTGACGGCCCTCGCTGCGAGGATTGTCACAGAGGTAACCGGTCAGCCAACGTTGCCGGCCAGCCAGCAGCCACAGACTTCTGCTACGACATCTCAATCGGTTACCCCGGGTGGGGCGCCTGCGACGGCTGCGGTGATCCCGCAACCGCCCACTGGTACCACGGCGCCCACCCCGCCATCGACCGCGACGCCGGTTGCGAATGCAACCGACATCACGCATCTGAGCGCCCCTGCTCAACAGACGCAGCAGCCCAGGTCGTTGGCTCAGCAGATCTTGGACGCCTTGCAGGAGACCAATGTGGAGTTGCGCAAGATCCAGAAGTATCTTCCGGACTTCCTTCAAAAGCTTCGCGAGGATTTGGGGAAGGAATTGCGAGGTGAGCGGGAACATGATCATAATCAGCCTGCAAACGAGGTGCAGACACCGGCAACGACGAGCAGCAGCGTGGCCTTTGCGTATCAGGCTGTGACTCATACGTCGATATCTCTTTCCATTCATAGTTAGGGCAACAGCGTCAGTCACAGGGCTGGCGTCAAGTGTGCGGCGAGGCGTGGGTATCCCACGCCTCGCCATTGTCGTTTCAGCGACAGAGGAGAGCAGAAGAAGGGATGGAGCCTGATGATCTTCTGTGCTCGCGCAACGCGCGGCTTAAGAAAGCCCTCGTTGGACGCGCGCAGTGGAAGATCAATCAGGCCCCATCCCTAAAAGAGAAAAGGAGCGAGCCTCGAGGGATCATTTAGATGACTAACAGTTCCTCATGCACGCTGTGTGAGACCACCTATCTGCAAAGAGAAGAGAGATAGGTAAGCAAGATTGGAAGGACCACGGGCAAGCTTGGGGCAAGCGTTGACAAGTGGCTGCGCGCGAGCAAGAATCACACCCCAGGTTTGAGTCTGTTTGAGCGTGTAACGTCGGTCAGTATGTTCAATAATTAGCTCCTTAGAGCGAACATGGCATCTGAACTTGAAAAGTGGGAAGCCGAAGTCGCAGTCTTCTTGCGATTTCTGGAAGCTTCACGTTTGCCAATTGATCGGAATAGCATTGAGAAACGTTCGCCACCAGAGCCGGATATATTGTGTACGCACCAATCAGCAGAAGGGGCAGTTGCATTCGAGCTCGTTGAAATGTGCGATTCGCGATTGGCAAGATCAATTGCCAAGGCAAGTGATGGCTATTTGCGAACATCCGATCCCTCGCCCAACATAATCTCGAAGAAGTTGCGAAAGAAATACAAAACTGCTGTCCCAGTCGAGCTCTTGTGCTACACGGCTGGACGAATCATCACACCCGACAATGTCATTCTATCCAGGATAAAGCCTTATCTAAGAACGTGGCGCCACACATTCAGTAGAGCTTGGTTACTTGGACATAAAGGAGTCTATGTTGTTTGGGATGCTGCTTAGCTTCAAGAAGAGGGAGGGATGTCAGGCTTGAGTATTGTTCATTGTAGAAATCAAAAAAGGTTCCAGAGACTATTGATTGCTTATTACGGGTAGCTGCACGTCGAGGATCTCATGCTTGAACTTAGACCGACCTGCGAGCACTGCAATAAGTCACTGCCGCCTGACTCGCTTGAGGCGCGCATCTGTTCTTATGAGTGCACCTTCTGCACCACCTGCGTCGAGAACGTTCTGGAAAATGTCTGTCCCAATTGCGGTGGCGGGTTCGTCCCTCGACCGGTTAGACCGTTGACGAATTGGAGTGATGACAACTTCCTTGGGACAGATCCGGCGAGCAGCAAGGTGAAGCACCAGCCAGTGGATCTGGAGGTGCATACGCGCTTCTCGGTCAAGATCAAGACGATCTCACCGGAGAAACGATAGCAAACTGAAAAGGGCTCCTGAACCCTTGATTTGCTCAGATAGCTGCAAATAAATGCCTATCGGGTCGCCTGTTTATCCAGCTTGAATCCATTCCATATGCGTTGTCTCTTACCCTGTGTAGGGGGCTCAGGCTTTTGGGGAGGGAGGCGACATGGCGTCTGAAGATCTGATCCGAGTGGGCTCATACCTGTCCGTGCTGGGCGTGATGGCGACGTGGGAACTGTTGGCGCCTCGCCGGATGCTGACAGCTTCGAAGCTCTGCCGGTGGGGTGGTAACCTCACGATCGTGATCCTGAACACGGTCATTGCCAGGCTGTTTTTTATGGGAGGTGTTGTCGCGGTGGCGGCGATGGCTCAGGATCGTGGCTGGGGGCTGTTGAACTGGTTCGACGGGCCGATATGGCTCGAACTAGGACTGGCTGTCGTGGCGCTGGATTTCATTATCTACTGGCAGCATCAGGTGTTCCATTTTATCCCAATCCTCTGGCGGTTTCATATGATGCACCATTCCGATCTGGATCTGGATGTATCCAGCGGAGTGCGGTTTCATCCGGTGGAGATCGTCATCTCGACGGTGGTGAATTCATGTATACATGACCGGCCTCTAATTTCAGCTTAACTCAAAGATAAAGGCTCAACGCATAAGTATATAGGTAGATATAATATTGGTAGATCGCCGAATGCTTTATTCTGCTTCAAGTCCGCACAAACAAACTCAAATCATATGCTGCGAACACGTAGATACCATGGGGCGATGGGCGTGCATCCGATAGGTTTGGGTTTCCAGACTCAAGCCAATGGAGAGGTCAGATGCAAGCATCCAACGAGCGCACGTCCATCGCGGGCCATATTGGCACGATTTTCGTTGCAATCGAACTGAGTCAGAAGAGTTGGCTGGTGACCATTCATAGTCCGGACAAGGATCGGATGTCGCGCCATAAGCTGGCGGGCGGGGACCATGCCGGCCTGCTGGCTCTTATTGGTCGGGTACGCGATCGGGCGGCACGGGATTTGGGAGCGGAGCCGGCGGTTGTGAGTTGCTATGAGGCTGGCTACGACGGTTTTTGGCTGCACCGGCTGCTGACGGCGGCGGGCATCACGAACCATGTGTTCGACCCAGCGAGCATTGCGGTGGAGCAGCGGGCTCGGCGGGCGAAGAACGATGGGATCGACGGCGAGCAGATGCTGCGGACACTGATGGCGTATTGTCGCGGCGAGCCACGGGTGGTGCGAGTGGTGCGGGTGCCGAGCGTCGAGCAGGAGGATGCCCGGCGTGACAGCCGCGAACGCGACCGGCTGACCGAGGAGCAGACCGCCCACACCAACCGGATCAAGGCGCTGCTGCGGCTCGTGGGTATGGCGGTCGGGAACCCGCGCCGGCGCGACTGGCTGACCTGGCTGGTGACCCAGCGGGACTGGCAGGGGCAGACGGTGCCGCCGCACATGATAGGCGAGCTCGAGCGCGAGCACGCGCGGTTGATGCTGGTGCGCCAGCAGCTTGATGCGCTCACCCAGGCGCCGGCTCGGGAGGAGCCGACTACCGCGGCCGCTGAGATGGCGCAGCGCAGAGACCATTTGCTCCAGCTCAAGAGTCTCGGCCCGGCGTTCTCGGCAACGCTGGTCAACGAGGCGCTCTACAAGGACTTCCGCAATCGGCGGGAGGTCGCGGGCTATTTTGGGTTGGCACCCAGTCCATGGCAGAGCGGCGGGATCGACCGTGAGCAGGGGATCAGCAAGGCGGGCAATTCGCGCGCCCGCAAAGCGGCAATCGAGCTGGCCTGGCTGTGGGTGCGCCATCAGCCGGACAGCGCGCTGACGCAATGGTTCCGGCAGCGCACGGTCAATGCCAGCCGACGCATCAAGCGCATTGCCGTCGTGGCGCTGGCGCGCAAACTGATCGTGGCGCTGTGGCGCTATCTCACAACTGGCCTCGTGCCCGAACATGCGGTGCTCAAGACCACAAAGGCATAACCCCTCAACGAACGCGTCAGCGTCGCGGCACCTGCCGCGGTCAGCGCGGGATGGATGATGACCGTGCCACCCTTGGGCCAACAAAGCCGTTTCGTAGATGGGTCTCATCCTCGTGGCTTCCTCGCCGCAAGCATGCGGAATATGGGTACGGGCCAGCACGGTCCGACCGGATATGAGGTGATGCAGTGAGCTGCATAAATCATAGGAAGCCAGTCCCAGTGTTCGGCGACCGCGGCGGCACGCTGCGCTACGCATGGCTCCGCGCGCCGCCGCGCTCACCGAACACCCAAAACAAAATCCCAACCCCTTCGCGACGCTTGACTCGAAGGCCCCATATGAGGGTGGGCAACGCGGCCACGATGTCGAATGACGTGGCACGGCCTGCCGCCGCGTTGCCCACGCGGCCTCACGGTGCAGGCGTGGGCAAAATTGCGCGGCGCCGTGCGGATCATGATCGCAGTGCCTGGCAATTTTGCCCACCCTACCCTGATCGGCTTCACGGAATCGGTCGTCTAGACGATCCACTGGACGATCGTCTCGTTGAATTCAATCTCGCGCAGCAACTCGTCCCGCTCGGCGAGACACGCGACGGTCTTGCGCAACAGCTCTTCGCGCTCGGCGCAAGCCGTCTGCAGCAGCGCCATCTGCTCGGCGAGCGACGCCAGATTGTGCTCGATCTGGGCGAGATACAATTCCAGCGCCTCCGATACCTTCGAGCGACATGCGCCGTCCGGTGGGATCGAGTTTGCGGCGCCGGTCTTGCTCGCTCGTCACAAGGCTCTTTCCTCAATACGCCCCCGCCTAGAACTCCTGCCAATCCGGATCGTCCTTGATCGCGGTGGCGAGCGCGGTCTGCATGCGGCCGACCGGCCCGCGACCCGCACCCGCGGCGGGTCGCTTCGGCGGCGCTGCGGGCGGCGCTTTCGTGCCTGCCGCCGGCCGCGTTGCGGCGGTCTGCGGCCTTGCGGCCGGCGCCGGGCGCCCGCCCGGCGCGGCGCGCATCTGCTGTCTGGCCAACCCGGAAGAACGAAACCCGCTCGCTCATGGCCTCGGCTTGGCTTTCGAGCGTCTTGGCGGTCGCGGCGTTCTCCTCGACCAGCGCGGAGTTCTGCTGCGTCACCTCGTCCATCTGGTTGAGCGCCTTGTTGATCTGCTCGATGCCGGTGGCCTGCTCGGCGCTGGCGGCCGCGATCTCGGACACGATCTCGGCGACCTCCTTGATCGACTCCACGATCTCGACCAGCGCCCCGCCCGCCTGGTTGACCAGCTCGACCCCCTCCTGCACCTGGCCGCTGCTGTTGGTGATCAGGTCCTTGATGTCCTTGGCGGCCTGCGAGGAGCGTTGCGCGAGCGTGCGCACCTCGGAGGCCACCACCGCGAAGCCGCGGCCGGCGTCGCCGGCGCGCGCCGCCTCGACCGCGGCGTTGAGCGCCAACAGATTGGTCTGCCGGGCGATCTCGTCGATCACCCCGATGATGTCGGACATCTTGCCGCGGAGGAATCCTCGATCTCCGCCATCGCCTCGACCGCCTTGGCCACCACCTTGCCGCCGCGATCGGCGACGTCGCGCGCCTTGCCGGCGGAGGCGTTGGCCTGCTGGGCGTTCTCGGCGTTCTTCTTCACGGTGGCGGAGATCTCCTCCATCGAGGCCGAGGTCTCCTCCAGGCTCGCGGCCTGCTCCTCGGTGCGCTGCGACAGGTCGGTGGTGCTGGTCGAGATTTCCGCCGAGGCGCTGGTGATCTCGCCGGTGGACGCCGCGATCGCGCCGATGGTCTCCTTGAGCCGGTCGACCGTGGTGTTGAAGTCGTCCTTGATCTGCCGATAGGCCTCGGTGAAGCCCTCGTTCAGATGGACCGTCAGGTCGCCCGCGGACATTTTTCCAAGCCCGTCGGCGAGCGCCTTGACGGCCTGGGCCTGCTCCTGCGCGGCGGCGGCCTGCGCCTCCGCGTTGCGGCGGCGCTCCTCCTCGGCCTCGAGCCGCTGCTGCTCGGCCTGCTGACGCTGCTCGGCCGCGGCCTTCTCCAGACGCACCTTCTCCAGGCCGGCGTCGCGGAACACCAGGACGGTCCTGCGCCATCTGGCCGATCTCGTCCTTGCGCTCGGTTCCCTCGATCTCGGTGTCGAGCTTGCCCTGCGCCAGCGTGCTCATGCGCTCGCCCAGGCCGACCAATGGTCTGGCGATCTTGGCCATCGCCACCCACAGCCCGATGCCGACGCCGATGACGAGACCGACAATGCCGACGACGACCATCATGATGATCGTCGAATGGGCGTTCGCGGAGGCGGCAGCCGACACCGTGTCCCCCGCCGCAATCCTTACGCTGTTCACTTTGGTTATCTCGTCGCTCAGCGCGCTCGAGCAGGCGCGTCGCCTTTGACCATCTCCTTGGTGGCTTCTTCTTTTTCATTCTTCAGCCCATGCGCGACGGCGGACTGGACGATCGCATGGACGGCCTCGAGCTTGGGCTTGTAGGCGTCGAAGATCGCCTTGTCCGCCGCATCGAGACGTGCGGCATCGGCGATGTATTGCATCGTAGTCGCATAACTCGTCTTCCGCGGCTTTCGCCGCGCTCTTTGCCTCGGCGGAAGCGCCGTCGTAGGCAATCGTGCGGTATGCGGCATACCCGATCTCGTTCAGGGCAGCGATTGGCGCGAATCATCGCGATGGTGGCCGGATAATGACTCTTGGTGAGGTCCGAATAGACGCCATCGACGCTGAGCAGCGCATTCGCGCCGATAGCGCCCACCATCATCGATGACGACGCTCAGCAGCGCGATGACGGACAGCACCTTGGTGGAGATCTTCCAGTTGTCGATGAAATTCATGGTGTTCGTTCCTTTGGGTCTGCCCTTGCGGTGTCGAGCTTCGGTCTGTCCGACGGATACGTCTTGTCCATATGCCGGCTAGGCGGCGGATTTCGCCGTGGCCGGAGATTGAACATTCTCCGGAACCGGGGACAGCGAGAGAAGATTCGGCAGATCGATCAGCGCGATCATGGCGTCGTCGACCGTCACCAGTCCGGACAGGAAGTCGGCGCGCGCGGCATGCGCGATGTGCGGCACCGGCTGGATCTTGGAGGCGTCGAAGGAGACGATGTCGAGAACCCGGTCGGCGAGCAGGCCGACCTGGGTCGCGCCGATCTGGACCACGATGAAGATATGCAGCGGCGTCGCCTCGGTCAGCCCCTGCCCGAAGCGGCAGCGCAGGTCGATGATCGGCACCATGACGCCGCGCAGATTGAGCACGCCGCGCACATAGTCCGGCTGCTTCGGCAGGTGGGTGATGGCGGTCCAGCCCTTGATCTCGCGCACCGCCATGATGTCGACGCCGTACTGGTCGTCGCCGATGGCGAAGCTGACGAATTGCGTCGTAGCGACACCGCCTTGCGCAGTGCCGTTGGAATCATAGCCGGCCAGGTTCGGCGCGGGCTTTTCAGTCACTTGCGAGCCGGTCTGCAAATTCATTGTCGATCACCGCGTTGGGATATTCAGATCTGTGGCAAGGCGGCCGCGCGTCAGGCGCTACGGGCTTGCGGCACGCCGATAAGTGCTAGCACGCGACTTCTTAAGAATCGCCGACACGTATAACGACGTATGCCGCGCCGCATGGTCGCGCTTTAATTTCGCGGGGCACCCCGGAGTAGTGATTTTGCGGCCGGATGCGCGGAGGACCCCATGCGACGGCGCGATTTTCTGGTCGGCGGACTGGCGGCGGCGACGAGCGGGCAGCCGCTTGCCCAAGGAACGTTTCAAGGAACGTCACAGACCACGTTCCCCACTCGCCCCATCCGGATCGTCGTGCCGTCATCGGCCGGCGGGGTGCACGACGTCATCGCGCGCATCTGGGCCGACCGGGTCAAGACCTCGCTCGGCACGGTGGTGGTCGAGAATCGCGGCGGCGGCGGCGCCAGCATCGCGCTCAACTACGTGGCCCAGTCGCAGGCGGACGGCTACACGCTGCTGTTGGGCAGCACCAGCACGCTGGTCCTGCGCGAGGGCTCGTCCAACCGCGCCTATGACGCCATCAAGGACATCGCGCCCGCCACCATCGTGGCCACCACCTCGACCTCGATCGCGGTCAATCCGAGCCTGCCGGTGCAAGACCGTCAAGGAGCTGATCGACTACGCCAAGGCGCATCCGGGCAAGCTCGCCTACGGGTCGGCCGGGGTCGGCGCCATCACCCACGTCACGGTCGAGCGCTTCAAGCAGCAGGCCGGCGGCCTCGACATGCTGCACGTGCCCTACAAGGGCGTCGGCGCCGGCGCTCAACGATCTCATGAGCGGCGAGATCGGCGTCGTGTTCCCCAACATCACGGCGCAGGTGATCGCCCTTCACCGCGGCGGCAAGCTGCGCATCCTGGCGGTCAATGCGCCGGCGCGCCTCGATGCGATCGCCGACATCCCGACCGCGATCGAGGCCGGCCTGCCGGATTTCGTGTCGCAGACCTTCTTCGGCATCTTCGCGCCCGCCGCGACCGCAAAGCCGGTCCTGCAGCGGATCGACGCGGCCACCCAGAAGGAATGGGCGGACGCGCAATTCCAGAAGAAGCTGACGGGTGCGGGCTTCGAGCCGCATGCTCGGATACGGGCCCGCGCAGGCCGAGCAATACCTCGCGCAGGAATTCGCCCGCTGGAGCCCGGTGGTGCAGATCGCTGCGGGACAGCGAATCGATAAGACAGACCGGTTTCAATCGGCCGATGGTGATGAGCGCCCGCCGATGTCGGGTTTACCCGACATCGGCACTTCAGTCGAAGTCGGCTACAGCCGACGCCTCACTCTCGAATCATGCCCGGCCTCGTGCCGGGCACCCACGCTTCGCTTGCGTGCCCCAAGACGTGGGTGGCCGGGACAAGCCCGGCCAGTGACTCTGCGGCTGCGTTCGCGAAATGCAGCACGTGCGACCGTCGATGACCGCGACCCGCCGCCACCTTCGCGGCCGCCCGGTGCTGCGCCTCGAGGATCGCAACCTGCTGCGCGGCGCGGCCGCTTCGTCGACGACCTGGAGCTGCCGGGTCTCCTGCATGCGACCTTCGTGCGCAGCCCGGTCGCGCACGCGCTCCTGCGCGGCATCGATGCGGCGAAGGCGCGCGCGCTGCCGGGCGTGCGGGCGGTGCTGACCTATGCGGGATCTGCGCCCCTTGCTCGGCTGCGACCGCATCCCGCTCGCGTTGCCGGTCGCGGCCATCCGGTTTCATGTGGACCCCTATCCGCTGGCCGCGCGGGAGCTGAGCTTCGCGGGCGAGCCGGTCGCGATGGTGGTGGCGGAGAGCCGCGGCCTGGCCGAGGACGCGGCCAGCCTGGTCGCGCTCGACCTCGAGCCGCTGCCGGCGGTGCTCGATGCGGCGCCGGGCTCGCGCGCGATGCCCCCAAGGCGCGGCTCGACTGTCCGGACAATCTGGTGGCCCATTGGGTCGTGGCCTATGGCGACGTGGAGAGCGCATTCGCGGGCGCGGCACGGCGGATTTCGCAGCGCTTGCGCATTCACAAGGGCGGCGGCCATTCCATGGAGCCGCGCGGGGTCGTGGCGCGCTTCGACGCCGACCGAGGATTTGCTGACGGTCTGGGACTCCACCCAGATGCCGCACAAGGCGAAGCGCGTCCTGGTCGACACGCTCGGCCTTCCGGAGCATCAGATCCGGGTGATCGCGCCCGACGTCGGGCGGCGGCTTCGGGCCCAAGAACCCGTTCTATCCGGAGGAGCTGGCGGTGCCGGCGGCGGCGTTCTTGCTCGGCGCGCCGATCAAATGGATCGAGGACCGGCGCGAGAGCTTCACCGCCACCAATCACGAGCGCCTGCAGGACTGGGACATGGAGGTGGCGTTCGATGCGCGAGGGCAAGCTCGCTCGCCGTGCGCGGCCATCTTCGTCACGACCACGGCGCGTCGACGCCGTCCGGGCTTTCGACCGCCCCAGAACGCGGCCACCAATCTCATCGGCCCCTATGTGCTGCCGGCGGTGCGGTCTCGAGCTTCGCCGTGTGCCTCACCAATTTGGCGGCGGCGACGTCGACGCGCGGCGCCGGGCCGCTCGCAGGGCACCTTCGTGATGGAGCGTCTGCTCGACCGCATCGCCGACGGCTCGGGCTTGCCGCGCGACGAGGTGCGCCGCCGCAATCTGATCGGCCCGCAACAGATGCCCTACGTCACCGCGGTCAAGACCCGCGACGGCCTGCCGATGACCTATGACAGCGGCGACTATTCGAATGCCAGCGCCGCGTGCTGGCGGCGGCGGGCTGGTCGGATTTTCCGGCGCGGCGCGAAGCCGCGCGGCGGGCCGGCCGGGCGCTCGTCGGATCGGGCTTGCCAACTATGTCGAGGGCACCGGCCGCGGCCCGTTCGAAAGCGCGAGCGTGCGCGTCGGCCCTCCGGCAAGGTCGTGGTCACGACCGGCGCCGCCGATCAGGGCC
>CAWAIH010000031.1:0-164829 GCA_963781915.1 uncultured Nitrospiraceae bacterium
GCGTGAACTCCCGATAGCCTCGCACACTGTAACGCCCGCCGACCGCCATCTGCTCGATCAGGAACAGGTGCTTGTTCGACAGCTGCAGATCGGCTCGCGCCAGCAGGGTGGCGCGCGTGGGCTGCATCAACCGCCTGACCAATTGCGTCTGGCCCAACCAGGAAAAAAATTCTCCGGTGGCCTGGTCAGTCCCGCTGTTGACGACCGCCCCCAGAATAGGAAGGCCGAAGCTCATCCGGGACAGAGCCGAGATGACCTGATCCTGCGTGCGATGCACGTACTCCTGCGCAAAGCGTAGCGCCGACACCTGGGACAGTCCGTTGGTGGATCCAGGCTGGAATTCAAACGGATTTCCACCTAACGACGTTCTGAATGATTGCGACTGGCCGGTCAAGGCTAAGGCGAATTCCTGAGACGCCGTGCGGAAGACTGGTTGCCGGAATGTAAACCCGAGCGATTCGAACTTGCCGTTGATGTCCAGCGCCTTGACATTGCTGTCAATGACCGTGAAATCGGTCCGCCGGTAGTCAACGGCAAAGGTCGTGTCATAGGGGGTGAACGGGATCGCGTAATGCACGTTCAAGTTCGGATTGATCCCGCTGCCGTGCGCATTCACATCGGTGCCAAACGATTGCCCGTACTGGACGCTGGCCCTATCCCCGAATCCAAACAGGTTTTCATCCACAATGGTTCCCATCAGACGATTGGACCCGACCCCCGGCGTCGCGAAGTTGTTATATTCAAGCCAAGCCTTGATCGGCCGGCGCTCAGCCACCCGGATGTTCAACGCACTTTCTCCGCGGATCTGGCCGGGCTTCAATTCTGCGTTGATCCGCTCGATGCGTTGGTCGGTCTGAAAAAGCCGCAACCGTTCTTGAAGCGCATTCACGTTCACCGGTGGACCGGCATCACGCTTGAGCCGGCTGGTGAAATAGCCGGACCGGAACCAAAAATTACCCTCCACGTTCATCCGGCTCAATGTCCCTTCAACAATCTGGAACGTGACCAGTCCGTCTACGATCGCTTGGTCCGGCCACACGGCACCTGAGGTGCTGTAGCCATGTTTCACGTACAGCAACGTCAAGGCCAGACGCAGCGATTCCATGTCTTCCGATGTCACCTCCCGATTGCGGTAGGGATCAGTGACCTGAGCCAACTCTTGCGTGGTGAATACCGTGCTTCCCAGGACCAGGATCTCCCGGACGTAGACTGTCACTGTAGGCATGGGCCCGCGCCGTTCCGGGACAGGAGCGGGAGGCAGGATACTGGGCATGGGGAGCTCGGGTGTCGGGAGTTCCTTGGGCAGCGGAGTGGGAATAGGAATCATCGGCGGCGGGGGCGGAGGAACGATCTGCGCCGACACGACGTCAGATAGAACCCAGATGGCTGGCAACACCAATGTGGCAACAACCAGCCCTGCACGAAAGGTCATCGAGAATCCCATCTGACTTGTTTGGTTGGTCTGTCTCGTCTGTCTCGTCTGTCTCGGTCTATTCGGTCTGTCTCGTGCGATTGATTGAACGAAACTAACCAGATAGACCAGATGAAAACCAGACAGACCAAATGAGACCAGATAGACCGCACCTGTCACTGACGGTGACACGCGCCCCCAAGCTTCGCCAGTTGGATAGGTTTGGCATCGTACTTCGGAAGGGAAAGGGTGTCAGGAACCATTTCTGCGGCAGAAATGGTTCCTGACACCATACCCGTCACCCACGAAGGACTCGCTAAGAATCCACCAGGCTCCACCGGCAGACCTTCACGAGCTGAGACCACGAAGGTGCTGAATGTGCCACCCGCGGCCCGAGCCGCGCACTGTTGGGCCAGCAGAGCGGCTGCGCTGGAGAATTCCTGGGTCAAAGCCGTCAGCTCTCCACCGACATTCTGCAGCGGCGACTGGATATTGACGGTTCCACTGATACCTTTTGTAGACGATGCGTTAACAATACTGGCAGGATCTGCGATGAAGGCAGATGTTGCGATGATATTGATAGCCCCGCCCGCTCCGGCAAAGGCCTGCGCAATCACTTGACTGTTCTGCAGCACTACGAACGCCGGGTCGATATTAATATTGCCGCCGTCACTTGCACCAGGCTCCCCCGCGAGACCCCCGACGGACGTGCTGACTTTGCTGTTGACCAGCTGGATCATTCCGGCGTCCGATGCATCGATCTCGATATTACCACCGCTTGCCTCACTGGCTTCTGTCGTCACCGAGCTGTTCTGCATGACGACATTCGAGTCGCTGTTGATCGTAATGTTGCCGGCATTGCCTGCCCCGTCTGGGAGCAGCGGCGACCGGCTGCTGGCCGAGATTAAGGTGCCATTGGAGAGCTGTACGTTTTGAGCATCGATCAAGATATCCCCACCCTTGGCGTTCTCGGCCGAAGTGGACACCTTGCTCCCATTACTCGTGAAGCTGCCGGAGGCGTCGATCGTGACGCTGCCCGCGTCGCCCGCACCCGGCAACGTTCCTGTGCTGTTACTGAAGACATTACTGCCATTCGTCAAATTCATGGTCCCGACAATCGCCGTGATGCCTCCGGCATCGCCGCTACTGCTCGTGCTGGTCGTGATCGTGCCGTCGTTCAGGCTTAGAGCAGGCGCCGTGATGATCACCTGACCAGCATTGCGTGCGCCGCTGGTTGCGGCCGTGACCGTGCCGCCCGTCATGTTCATGGTGGACGAGATCAGCGCAATGTTGCCGAGGCCGGACGTGGGGCCGTCGGTGCCATCGGCGGCGTTCACATCTTTCACCGACGCCGAGATCGTCGCTCCATTGAGCGTCACGTTGGTTGCATCGACCGTGATGCTGCCGCCTCGTCCCGTACTGTCCGCACTCGTGCGCAACGAACTGTTCGTCAGCGTCACCGAGTTCGCCGGGGAGGCCAACCCCTGGATGGTGACGGACCCTGCAGCGCCAGTCGCGGCCCCGGTGCTGCTGCTGGAAATCTCGGCGGCGTTGGTGAGGGTGAGGGTAGCGACATTGGCCGTGATGCCACCGGCGTTGCCGGTTCCGCTCGTGCTGGCTGAGATCCTACCGTTACTTAGATTTATGGCCACAGCCTCCATTGTGATGGTCCCGCCTTCTCCAGGTCCTTCCGTGGTCGTCGTCACGGAACTGTCTGTAATCGTCACCGAGTTCGCGGGAGACGCGAGCCCCTGAATAGTCACGTTGCCTGCAGCGCCGGCACCCGCCTCGGTACTCGAGCTGCTGCTGTTAATCGTCGCCCCGTTCGCAAGGCTCATGCTTCCAACGTTCAGCACCACGTCTCCCCCTCGTCCGAGACCGTGGGTTTGTGTCACGATCGAACCGTTGTCCAGGGTTAACGCATTGTTCGCCATGATGATCACCTGACCGGCAGGTGCAGCGAACGCCTGGCTCGAGATGGCACTCCCGTCGGAGATGCCGACCGAGTCCGCGTCGATGGTCACATTCCCTGCTGTCCCAGGGTCGTTCTGGTCACCGACTTTGATCGCTGCCCCATCCGTCAGAGTCACCGTCTTGGCACGCACCACAACATCGCCGAGACGGCCCTCGCCGGAGGCTCTGGAAATAATACCGCTACCCTGGGCGAGAGTGAGAGAAACCGCCTTGCTTCCCGCCACCCCCAGTCCTTGCACCGTGACCGTGCCGCCCGCTGCTGCGTCCGGAGCGAAGAACTCGGTAGCACTTGAGATGGTCGCCCCGTCTAAGAGCTTGGCCTCCTGGGCTTTCACCACGATGTCTCCACCACGACCATCCGCAGACGCTGTCGCGCTGATGCTGGCACCCCCCTCCATCGTCAAAAACTTGGAAGTGATGGCCACTCCTCCCCCATCGCCGCTCCCAAACGTCTGACTCGATAGGCTACTGCCAACGGAGAGGTGAACTGACTCAGCCGCGCCGAACTCTGCCCCCGGCAGCCCTTGAATCGTCACATCCCCACCCTTACCGAACCCAGTGGAAAATGTCTGGCTTAAGCTAGTGACAAACGCGGACTCCGTGAGCGTCAGCCTGTCGACATTCAGGAAGATGTCTCCGCCCGCACCGGCTTCAAAATCGTTGAACGTGAAGGAATTGATGCTAGCTCCTGTATCGAGTTGCACGGCACCGGAGTTAATGAGAATATCGCCTCCGCGGCCTGGAAGAATATTCCCCACGCTGCCTGACGCAATCGTTAGCGTGGTAATGGCAGCGCCATTGCTGAGCGTAACAGATTCCGCCGCGCTGCCAGTCCCAGTGCTGCCTTGAATCGTCACCTTGCCGCCCTGTCCGACGCCGATGCTAAAATTGTTACTGCTGATCGTCGCGCCATTGTCGAGGGACAACGTGCCGACGTTCGCCGTGATGTTGCCGCCAAGCCCGTCGCCCGTTGTTACGCTTGACATGGACGCCCCATCCATCTGGAAGTTCCCGACAGTGATCTGTACATCGGCGCCAGGATCTGTTCCCGAGTTTGACGTCACGATGGAACTACCTGAACTGAGCGAGATTGTCTCTGACAGGCCGGGGGTCTGAGAGGTGCTGAGCACCGCATCGTTTACTGAGAGCAGGAGTTGTCCGCCTTTGACAAAGACCGTGCTCGTGCCGCTGACGTTGATGCTCGATCCCGTCGCCAGGGAGACGGACCCATATGAGGTAAACGATACCGCGGATGCCGGGTCCACTGGATTATTCTGAAGCGACTGCAGTGTGTTCACATCGAACTCACCAGGCGATACAGCGGTGGCCAATTGAATCCTGCCGTTCGGGGCTGACAGGTGTGCCGATTGTTGGACCGTTCCATCTGATAATGTGTCACCTTGAATGACGACGTGCCCGCCGACGAGCGAGATCGACTGACCCGGAAGCACGGACAGCGCGCTGCCCTGGACTGTGATTGTGGCTAGCGGATTTGGCGCGTCCAAAAATCCGTAGGCGACCGGGGCGGCCGAGAGAAAGCCAAACTCGACCACAGGGTCCACGACGAGGATACTATTGTCGGGGGGATTGGCATAAAAATTCCCGCTGTTGATCCCATCGAACAAGCGAAGATACTGTGCGGTGCTGAAGCTGACCGACCCGCCCACATTCAACGAGCCATGTGGCCCAAAGACGATGCCGTTCGGATTCACCAGAAACAAATTCGTAGGCACACCACCAACGTCGAAACCGGTGGTTTGAATGGTCCCATAGATGTATGAGGTGTGTGCGACACCTAGTTCTGTGACGCGACCGATGATATTGGTGGTCGTAAGTCCGGAGTCGTTGAGAAAGTTGGCGATATCCCCTTGGCCTACACTGAAATCTCCGAAGCTGTGAAAAAGGATGGGGCCATCTCCCGGTCTGGTCCCATGGGTGATGTCATAGAAATGCCCCGATGGCGTGATAATGGTACCGAGATCGCCTGTGCCAATCGTCGAGGTGATGTTCGTCACCACTGGCGCCACCTGCGCGTCCCCGACAGTAGGCGCAATCAGGACAAGTATGAGCGTCGGGAGGAGAGACCACAGGAAGGCTTTCCTCATGGAATTAGAATGGCGCGACCGCGATGTGCTCTCATCCATTTCTGCCTCCCGTTCGTGACAGAGGCGAACAGCCGCTGCTGCTCCCTGCATGGAAGTCCACGATCTTTGCGGGACCAACCCAGGGCCCTTCGCCAGAAAGCGAAGGGCCCTGGTGGGCTGCGTAACCAATAGGCTTCACCACACGATAGTCTTCTTCGATACCGATCTCGACTCAATCTGTAGACTGGTTGGTTGCCGTCCCGCTCATTTCCACACGCAGGCCAGAGGGATTACCAGCACATTCTGGGCAAGTCAAGTTGTTCGTCACAAAGTCCAACGTATTGATGCCCGCAATAAAAATCCGGATCCGGCAGGAATACTAAACGGTGTAAGAAAACCATAATCCGTAGGTCCTGTAACGTTTCCGGTAGGATGTCCGTTAATCAGGATATTCAAGCCTGCATTATCCGTTGCCCACTTCCCTGAAATCGATGCTGTAAGAGGATCAAGTCCGGTCAGATCGAATGTGGTCCTGTAAGTATAGTTCCCATCTGAATTACCAGCTCCAGCTGGACAACATGTTTGGTTTGCTGTAGGAGATATCCACTTGGAAAAAGCATCGTTGGGAAACCATTGAGGAACTGCAAGGGGATTAGCTATTATGGCGTAGGTGTCCGGAGGGGTCGGATTAGCTGGATCAGAGCTTAAAATCAATTTTATAGTGCGGATCCACACTGCCATCTGCCGCCAACCCGGTATTGAATAGCGTGATAGAAACGTTACATACCCCACAGGCTATCGTGGACTCTGCGGCGACAAAATTAGGATCATGCAAATCATGTCTGAGCTGCTTCTTGAAATACTGCCTGACACGCTTCTTTGTCGACTTGCACACTACGTCGTTGTTTATGTCATCGTCATCATGTAGACCTAGTTGATGTCGATCGTCCATGTCATCGTCAGTCTTGCTGCAACGATGCTTGGTCCCTCCACCCGCATCTCCACTGCTCGTCAGAACCCAAGTGTCCGGACCGTTAACCCTGGCGGTCAGCTTGAGGATCACTGTCGGTGTACAGTTGGTACCGTTATCGCAGGTATAACTCGGATACGGGGAACCATTATTAGCAACCTGCTCGAGAGGGGGGGTGGGGGTAACATTACTGTAGCTCGATGTTGGGGCCGCCGTAGTGCCGAATGTTCTTCTCAGCGTGCAGTAATCCACATCAGATGACGGGGTTCTCGCGACCCCGCCTACCGCTGGGTTGAGCCTCGAGTTGCTGGCGTCGCAGGCAGGCAGGGCGCCTGCCGAGTCCGGTTGGGGGAAGTCGCTTAAAAGAGTGGTTAAGCGAGCATCGGAGCCAAATCTTCCAGATCCCTCAAACACCACGCCATCGCCGGAAGCGGTAGCGCCCGCCGCAGCACCGCCGCCTTTAAAGATGCCGCTCGCCCTCAGGGCGAATATATACTTGTCAACGGTGCCGACTGTTCGCCTGTTGGGCGTTATGCCGAATGTATTCGTTACGACTACTTTCAGATCATGCCCTTCGCCGTAGCGTAGGGAGTTGCCGACGGTACCGTTGCCGGTGTTGCAAGTCGTGCGCTCAAAGTCATCGGGCTTGGGTCAAATTGCAGAGTCGTGATCGTGATATTATCCATTCCGCTACTGTCTTGGTCGGTCACTAAGAGTCTTGGCGGCGGATCGACCCCAGCAGTCGCATCGTAAGGACCGAGCGACCACGACCTAGAACTGGTCCCGGTGGACAGGACGCCTAAGTTTATAAGATTGTAGCAGCGCGTATAGCCCGCCGGAACAGTGCTACAAGTGCTCGCTGCGCCCGATGTTACATCGAGCAAAGTAACGACGTTGCCGGAATCGACCTGGAATGTGACGGTCGTATTATCAGCTTCCGAAGGAAGCGGCGCATCAGTCCTCCCAGGACTCCTCCAATTGCCAAACTCGACACAAGCCCGATATGCCGCAAAAATTTCATACGGCACCTCCTAGATGAATAGGGTTAACTCGCATGGACTGCTTGTTCTGCGCCCTTGTATGCCTTTCCAGTCTACTTTGGCAATCCCCACAGATGAGGCCCCCTCATATGAGGGGATAGGTTGCCTGGGAGGCGGGAGGGGCCGAGGAAGTTCTGAGTTCTGAGTTTTAAGTTCTGAGTTATAACACTGGTGTCCGGTTAAATGACCCGCGCCGAGCCCGAGATCAAGCATTGGCGCGGTCTGTAGGCCGATTTTGTTTGGTGCCGACTTGAACTTCGTTTGCCAAGAATCGCGTACTTTCCCCGGGTTGACCGCCCCGAGGAGTGCGCATGTATGTTGGCAAGACGCTGTTCGCCCAGGTCATGGAGTTCGTGCCGTGGACGAGCTTCGCGCGCATCGTGCAGCGCTATCGGGCAACGCGGGCGTGCGCACGCTGTCGTGCGCCGAGCAGTTTCGCGCGATGGCCTTCGCGCAACTGACTTGGCGCGAGAGCCTGCGCGACATCGAGGCCAGCCTGTCGGCCAATGCCACCAAGCTCTACGCGATGGGCTTTCGCTCGCCGGTCAAGCGCTCGACGCTGGCCGATGCCAACGAATCGCGCGACTGGCGCATCTGGTCCGATCTGGCCACCGTGCTGATCCGCCGCGCGCGCAAGCTCTACGCAAGCGACTCTCTCGGTGTCGAGTTGGACAACACCGTCTACGCGCTGGACTCCAGCACCATCGATCTGTGCCTGAGCCTGTTCGACTGGGCGCCGTTTCGCTCGACCAAGGCGGCCGTCAAGCTGCACACGCTGCTGGACCTGCGCGGCTCGATCCCCGCGTTCATCCATATCAGCGACGGCAAGCTGCACGACGTGAATGTGCTGGACATGCTGGCCTTCGAGGCCGGTGCCTTCTACGTGATGGATCGCGGCTATGTGGACTTCGCGCGGCTGTACGCGCTGCATCAGGCCGGCGCCTTCTTCGTCACCCGCGCCAAGTCGCACATGGACGCACGGCGCGTGTACTCCGCGCCCTGCGACCGCAACAGCGGCGTGATCTGCGATCAGCGCGTCATGCTCAATGGCTTCTACTCCGCCAAGACTATCCGGAGCATCTGCGGCGCATTCGCTTCAAGGATCCCGAGTCGGGCAAGACGCTGGTCTTCCTGACCAACAACACCGCGCTTCCCGCGCTGACGATCTGCGCGCTGTACAAGAGCCGCTGGCAGGTCGAACTGTTCTTCAAGTGGATCAAGCAGCATCTGCGCATCAAGCAGTTTCTGGGCACCAGCGAGAACGCGGTGAAGACGCAGGTCTGGTGCGCCGTGGCCACCTACGTGCTGATCGCCATCGTCAAGAAGGAGCTTCAACTCGATGCCTCGCTCTACACCTGTCTACAGATCTTGTCGGTCTCGGTCTTCGAGAAAACCGAGCTTTCATGCGCCTTGCAGCTCGATGACCTTCGAACTGAACCACCAGCAGACGCTAACCAATTGATTTTGTTCAACTTTTAACCGGACACTACTGGAGTTATAACGGGCGAGACGAGCGAGACTCGCGAGGAAGTTCTGAGTTCTGGGTTCTGAGTTAGGGGTGGACAAGAACGGCGAGACGAAGCGGAGAATGGAGCGGAATCGTAACGACTTAGGTGTTCAGGCTGAAGGCTAGGGGCACAGGCCGAAGGGGTTCAGGCTGAAGTGCTCGGAAATCCGACCTTCAGTCTTCGGCCTAAAAGCCTTCAGCCTGAGTAATTACTAAGAGAGGAGCATAAGAACGGGGACATTCTAAATTCTTTCTCTCGCCTGCCTCTCGTCTGACAGAAGAAGACCAGAATGTCCCCTGAATTCCAGCGGGCCTCGATTGCCGCAGAAGCGCTCATGAATGATGCGCGTTAGGCGGTCTTCAGTCTTTTGCCGTGAGAGACCGGCACAAAACGGAGTTCCACGCGCTGATCCAGCGCGGCGGCGATCCGATTCAGCATCGCAAGGGAATGCCCTTCGTAGTCAGCATGTTCCAGCCGGCAAATAGCTAAAGGCGTCGTCCCCACCAGTTTGGCTAATTGTCGCTGGGTCATCCCGGCCCGAAGGCGCAGGGCCGTCAGTTTCCGCGCAACGCTGTCGTTCGCCCGCGCTTCGTCCAATTCCTTTACACGTTCCGGCCTCCTCTCGTAATAGCGCCGGTAGAGAATCTGAACCGCGTCCGCCGTTGCGAGTCGCTTTCGCTTAGCCATGATTAGCCCTCCCGATACGTATGGCACGTTGCCCAACAACTTTCTCCCTCAGCCCGGACCGAATTGAAGCCCGGGGTGTGTTTGCACTGGCCATACTGTGATTGACAATAGGGTACATAATATGTACCATATCATCACTCACATAAGGGAGATCCGGCCATGAAATTCATTACTGTGCGCGACTTGCGAGGACGCCCCACTGAGGTCTGGGCAAAACTGTCTCGCGACAAGGAACTAGTGCTCACGTCAAACGGGAAACCGATCGCCATTCTTTCGGCTGTGTCGGAGGACACCCTGGAGGGTTCGCTGGTTGCCATCAGACAGGCCAGAGCAGTGGCCGCCGTTGAAGCCTTGCAGTCTCACTCCGTGGCGGTAGGAACCGACAAGCTGTCCCTCGAAGAGATCAACGCGGAGATTGCGGCGGCTCGGAAAGCTCGGCGGAGGTGAGAGTCGTCGTAGACACGAATGTCCTTGTCGCAGGCCTGCTGTCTCCCTTCGGACGACCCGGCGAAATGGTCCGTATGATCGCTGCCGGGAGCTTGTCCCTCCTCTATGACGCCCGAATCATGGCGGAGTATATCCAGGTTCTGAAGCGTCCGAAGTTTTCCTTTAGCTCGGAGCACATTGAGGCGCTGCTGGATCAGGTGAAAGCCGTAGGCGTCATTGTCGCTGCTGCTCCCTTGTCCGTTCGACTGCCGGACGAGGAGGATGAAGCGTTCCTCGAAGTCGCTCTGGCCGGGCATGCCGAATGTCTCATTACCGGCAACATGAAACACTTTCCGTCGGCGGCACGGCGGAGCATGCAGGTTCTTACGCCCACGGAGTTTCTGGACTTCTACCGACAGCGCGCACAGACAAAGACTCGTCCACGCTGAAAAGATCGCAGAGTCGTATGAGATGTCACGACTATCTGAAACTCCGGAGGTGCTATGAATATCCCCCCTATTAAGACCACGCGAGACTACGATCGCACACTCCAACGCATCGAACAATTAATGGATGCGAAGCCGGGCACCAAGCACGAAGACGAGCTGGACGTGTTAACCACCCTCGTGGAAGCCTACGAAGCAAGACACCATGTCATTTATCCTCCGAATCCGGTCGAAGCCATCAAATTCCGGATGGATCAACTCGGCATGACGCGCAAAGATCTGGAAGCGCTGTGAAGCGTTTTTCCTTAGCCTACTAGGCCTTTCCTACCCCTGTGCCGCTGCTCTTATCATTTTAAGGGACTTGAGCCATCCTCACAGACAACGCCCCCCCTCAATTGAGGGGATACCCCAATGCCGGAGAAGTCGCTATAGGTAGCGCTAGCAAGCTTCTAAAATACAGTCTGTCTGGTCTGTTCGGTCTATCTGGTCTATTTCGTCTGTGCGGTCTATCTGGCCAGAGATGTCTGCTCTGTCTTTCTAGTGAACTGATCGAACGGACAAGTCCCACCGGACAGACCAGATAGACCGAATAGACCTGATAGACGAGATAGACCAGACAGACCGAATAGACCAGACAGACTAAATGAACAAGCCACCCTCCCCTGATGCGAAGAACCAGCCAGAGGCCGGCTTCACGCAATTGAGCAAGGCCGATGCTGCAGACCTTCTCCACTACAAGACGCAGCTCGAAGCGGTCGAACGGATCAGCCAGGCCCTGTTTCAGTCGTTGGATCTGGACGAGCTGGTCGAAACGACCCTGCATAGTGCGTTGGAAGAGGTGGGAGCTGAAGCGGGCTCTATTCTGCTCGCAGACATTGAGAAAGAAGAGCTGATCTTTCAATATTCGATCGGCGATAAGCCGGTCCCTCGCGGTACGGCCATTCCCTGGAATAAGGGGATTTCAGGCTCAGTCTTCCAATCAGGCGAGGCTCGGATTGCGAACCGGGTCGACCACGATGCCAGCCATCTTCACCAGATAGACCAGGCCACCGGCTTCGTCACCCACGAGATGATCACCGTGCCGCTCCGGCGCTGGCGAGGCGAGCCGATCGGCGTCTTGAACGTGCTGAACAAACGGGAGGGGCCGTTCACGAACCACGACATGGGACTGCTCACGATCATCTCCGCGTTTGCCGCGCTGGCGATTCAGCAGGCCCAGCAATTCGAGGATTCCAAGAAAGCTGAAGTGGTGACGTTGCTCGGCGACATCGGCCATGACATGAAGAATCTGCTGACGCCGGTGCAGACGGGTGTTGAATTATTGCGCGATGTCGCGAATGATCTGTTCGGCGCGATGAACAGCGCGGAGATGACTCGCAATGAGACCAACAAGAAAATCTGCGATGAGTCAGTCGAGATCGCTCAGAATGGCATCAGGCGCCTGCATGATCGCGTCCAGGAAATGGCCGACTGCGTCAAGGGATTGAGTGCGCCTCCCAACTTTGCGCTCTGCTCGGTCGGGCAAGTCATCCTCGATGTGTTTCACACGCTGCAGGGCCTCGCTCAGAAAAGGCAGATTACCTTGCGTACTCACGGCCTTGAATCGCTGCCGGAATTCCACGCCGACGAGCGGAGGCTTTACAACGCATTTTACAATCTCATCAATAACGCCATTCCAGAAACACCGCCAGGTGGCTCGATCACAGTGCGGGGGCATCTCGATCAGGACACAGGGGGCATTGCGCTCGCGGTGGCAGACACAGGACGCGGGATGCCTTCCGAGGTTCGAGCCCAGCTCTTCTCAGCGAAGGCGATCAGCACCAAGAAAGGCGGCACCGGCTTGGGAACAAAGATCGTGAAGGACGTGGTGGATGCGCACAAAGGCAAGATCTGGGTGGAAAGCGAGCCGGGTGAGGGAACGACATTTCATCTCCGGCTTCCCCTCGACCCCACGACTAAACATACGTAATGTGTGTGAAGCGTTGTTCGTGAAGCATGAAACGGAATACGCAAGACATTCGCGACAGACGGGACTCGAAGTTTTGAGTTCTGAGTTTTGAGTTCTGAGTTAGTTCCGGACAACTCCGAACCGCCCAACTCAGAACTTAGAACTCAGAACTCAAAACTTCCCCCTACTCAGAACTTCTTTGCCCGCCTCAACCTTAACCTTTCAAACATGTCGGAACCTTGTCTCTCGATTAAACCTTGTTGACAGCCTTGTTCACCGCGCCCAACAGCTGCTCTTGATTGACCGGCTTTGCGAGGAATTCTACGTTGGCCTCTTTAAACAGTTTGGATGATTTTTCCATCATCTTCGAACCGCTCACCACGATGATCGGGCATGACGGGAACTGAGAACGCAAATAGGGAACCACGATGACCTCGTTGATCTTTGGCATATTGAGATCTGTCACAATCGCGTTCAAGGGCAGCTTATTTACTCCCGATTTTATCAAGGCGACTCCCGCCTCTGGATCCTCGGCTTCGTCCACGTCATACCCTGCCTTCGTTAAAATGAGACGCACGGACTTTCTCACATCCGCCTCATCATCCACGACCAGCACTCTGCCTTTACCCATAGCGTCGATCCTCCTTTTCCGGTTAGACCATTCCCCCCCATACCCACTCTGCCGAGGCAGGGTATCAGGTATACGGAATTGAGATCAATGCCTATCCCCTCAGATGAGGGGTATCCCTGGTTGAGGGGATTACTTGAGTGACACGAGAGGAAGATAATCACCTTGGCGATACAGAACCGGACGGTCTGTCGTGTCTGTCCGGTCTATGTGGTCTATTCGGTCTTTCTTGTCTGTTCGGTGATTTCGACAACGAAACTAACCAGACCATAACTATTAGACCGACCAGATAGACCAGATAGACCAGATAGACCAGATAGACCAGATAGACCAGATAGACCAGATAGACCAGATAGACCAGATAGACCAGATAGACCAGATAGACCAGATAGACCAGATAGACCAGATAGACCAGATAGACCAGATAGACCAGATAGACCAGACATGACGACTCCACGACTCTCCGACACCGTATCCCATCAATTGCCGACGCCTGAATCGCATGAAGCGCTGACGCAGCTTCTTGCCAGGCGAGAATTGGAGCTTGTCGCTGCGCGGCGAATGTCAGAGGTCTTCTCTCAACACATCAAACTCCAAGACCTGCTGGAACAGGCGCTTCACATCGCGTTGGATGTCGTGAATGCGGAAAATGGCTCCGTGCTGCTAGCCGACACCGACAATCGAACCCTCGTGTTTTATCATTCCATCGGTCAAAAACCCGTGCCACCTGGCACAGCAGTGCCCTGGTATGAGGGCATCGCCGGAACGGTCTATAAGACGGGAATACCTGAAATCGTTCCCGACGCACAGGCCGATCACCGCCATTTCAAACAAGTGGATGAAGCGACCGGCTCCATTACCCATGACATGATCACAATTCCCCTCAAACGTTGGGAGGGGGATCCCATCGGTGTCATTCAGGTCATGAACAAGCGCGGGGAAAAATTCCTCGATCTGGATGACTTGGCTATTCTCACCATTATTTCCGCACTCGCCGCTGTCGCGATTGAGCATACCCGTTTGGTGGAAGACGCGAAACTTGCAGAAGTGGCACAGCTGATGGGCGACATTACCCACGACATTAAGAATCTCCTCATGCCTATCGTCTGTGGCGCAGGAATCTTACAGACCGAAGTCAACGAGCTGCTGGAGCACCTACCTGACAGTGAAACCATACGGGCCAAGGCCAGTCGCGAGCTCTGCACCGAAGTGATTGCGATGCTGAAGGACGACGCGCACCGGATTCACGATCGCGTCGCGGAAATCGCGGACGCGGTCAAAGAGCTGAGCACCCCGCTCGATTTTTCCGCATGCGAATTGGCCGACGTCGCCAGCAACGTGTTTCGCTCTCTGGGAATTCTTGCCCAGGAAAGACATGTCCGACTCCTCACCGAGAACTTGGAGTTACTCCCCTTGATCGTGGCAGACCAGCGGCGGCTCTATAGTGCCTTCTATAATTTGATCAACAATGCGATTCCTGAGGTTCCTCCAGGCGGCTCCATAACCGTGTGCGGGCAACCCTCTACGTCCGAAAGCGCGATCGTGGTTTCGGTCATCGATACGGGTGGAGGGATGACGCCGGACGTGAGAGACCGGCTCTTCACCAAGCGCGCCGTGAGCACCAAGCCAGGCGGGACAGGACTCGGCACCAAAATCGTGAAGGACATCGTCGAGGCTCATGGGGGCACGATCTGGGTTGAAAGCGAACTGGGAGCGGGAACGAAGATACACATCCGGTTACCACTAAAGCCAGGAGAGGCATCTGGTTCGTAGTGCGCGACAGAGGGGGGGAAATAAAGTTCTGAGTTAGGAGTTCTGAGTTTTGAGTTAGTTCCGGACAACTCAGAACTTAGAACTCAGAACTATTTTCAGGCAGATACGCTTCACGGGTATCTTGACGGCGGAGTCCTAGCAGGCTGCGGAAAAACTCTCTGGCCACGCGAGAACTTCGATGGTTTACAAATGTGGCGCAAACAGTAAAAGTCTCCAGCAGGATGCTCAAAATGGCCGTCCAGCAAGGCCGCAGCGAGTGAAGGGCCGAGGCGTACCCTCTGGGTACGTTGAGGGTCTGAACGATGCGAGCACGAAGCTGGCGGACTTTTTCAGCATCCTGCTACTCAAACACCGCCTGTTCCCCGATAGCCCGCCCGACTGCATCCAACAGGGTTTCTGGCTGGGCCGGCTTGATGAGATAGTCCACCACACCCTGCTTGAACAGAAATGCAGCTCTATAGACATTCGGGTGTCCAGTCAGCACGATGACCGGTATCAATGGAAGCTTCGCCCGGATGAATGAGATGAGGTCATTTCCACTCACCTTCGGCATTTGAATGTCGCAGATGATGGCTTGGACTGAAAAACCAGCGGGATAGGATTGGATCATGGCCATGGCTTCTTCACCGTCAGCTGCTTCGAGGACTTCATAGCCACCTTGTTTCAGCACAAGGCCGACTGTTTTCCTGACATGCTCTTCGTCATCAACTACGAAGACTCTCCCCATCGACATGCCCGGCCTCTCAGCATCACATGTGAAATGCTTGCTCATCTTCTTGAGTAAGCCAACTTACTTGACTTACCAATCATGAGTGTCCCTTATAGAACTTTTCGTGGTTGACCGCAAGCTCCATGAATTAGATACTCTTTCATCTCCCGCTAAACTACCCCCTCAAATAGGCACCCCCCTCGTTTGAGTCTATTCACTCCGATCCCGCGGCCCAGTACATTAGAACCCATTGAAACAAGCCCGGTCTTTCTGGTCTATTGGGTCTATTTGGTCTGAGGGTCTGCTCTGCTTTTCCGTCAACTGATCGCACGGGCAAGACCCACCGAACAGACTGAACAGACCGAATAGACCAGACAGACCAGATAGACCAAATGAACAAGTCCGGCTGCCGGAGCCCACAGCGTGGATATTAAAATTCTCGGATGTCACGGCTCCGATGCCCTTCTGCAACATGCCACCGGACCTCACAGCTGTAATACCTGTGGTTTCTTACTGAACGAGACGCTGCTTCTTGATGCCGGGACTGTGGCAAGCAAGCTCTCGATGAGCGAGCAGAGGCAGATCCGTCACATTATTCTTTCACACCTTCATTTCGATCATATTAAAGGGCTTCCCATGCTAGCCGACAATCTGAGCGAGCAGATGGACGCTCCGATCGTAGTGGCAGGTCTCCCTGAAGTGATACAGGGACTGCGCCGCCACATCTTCAATACGGATGTGTATCCCGATTTTTTCAACATTCCGACGCCGGAGCGACCCGACATTTACTTCGGCCTATCTGAAGCCTGGAACGACGTATTCGTTTTCAGGGATCGACATCACGCCTATCCTCGTGAATCACACGGTTTCAACGACAGGATTTATCGTGCAAGATCGGTCCTCTGCCTTTGTCTATAGCGGAGACACCTATTCCACTGATGAACTGTGGCATGAAGCGAAACGGATCCCTCATCTCAAAACCGTCTTTATCGAATGTTCCTATCCAAACTCTATGATGGACCTCGCCCGTATGAGCAAACATCTCACACCGGCTTTGCTTGCCCAGGAACTCAGAAAGCTCGATCGGGACGATATCTCGGTCTATGCCTACCATCTCAAACCGGCATACAAAGATCAGATCCTGCGTGAACTTCGTCGAGTTGTCTATCCCCGGTTTAACGGTCCTTGAGGAAGATCAAACGCTTACGATCTAACAGCATAGCCGAGCGAGAGGGGCGGAGAAGTTCTGAGTTCTGAGTTCTGAGTTAGTCGGGCGAGACTGGTTCAACCAAATAAACAAAACAAACCAACACACACGATAAACCAGCCGACTTCACGCACCACGGCCGCGGAACCAGCATTCATGCAGTTCGACTTTACCACTGCTATCGGCATACTGGCTGGAGCTCTTTATGTCGCCAGTCAGTTCCAGAAAGCCATGGTATCCCTGCGGGTGCTGGCATTGGCCAGCAACCCGCTCTATCTGATCTTCTGTCTGCTGGACACGGACTACCAGATCACACAGTTGCTCGTCATGCCGACGTTCCTTGTGAACTTAATCCTGTTGCCCATTAATGCCAAGCGGCTGCTAGATATTCTTCGACTGACCAAACAGATCGAGCAGGCCACCGTGGAATCACCGGTGACCGAATGGCTATTGCCGCACATGCACTTGCGCAAGCACAAGGCCGGCGAGGTGCTGTTCCGCAAGGGCGACGTGGCCGACGAGATTGTGTACGTGGCCAGCGGGACGCTGAAGCTCCAGGGCATCGACCACTCCATCGGCCCGGGTGAATTGATCGGCGAGATCGGCCTGTTCTCGGCTGAGAAGGTGCGCACGATGACGGTCGTGTGCGATACCGACTGCGAGCTGTACCAGATGACCGACGCGCAGATCTATCGCCTCTACTACCAGAACCCGAAGCTGGGCTTTTTCTTCATGCGGCTGATCGTCGAACGACTGCTGCGCGACGTGAAACGCGGCGCGATCAAGCAGGGAACGGTATAGGCCACATTCTTCCTGATGGTTCTCCCTAACCCGCATTATTCATGAACGCTTCTGCTCCAATCGCGGATTCGCCGCTGCGACAAGCCTGGACGCGGTAGCCCGGCGTCCAGGCAGGCGGGCTCACCGCTCGGTCGGTCAACATACTGTTTCAAGTATGCCTCCCTCCCTCGCAGCTCCGCGCGCCTGTCTCGCGTGGCGACTACGCGATTTCGCCACGAACCGTCATGAATAATGCGGGCTAATCCCCTCAAGTATCCGGAAATATAACCGATACTGCTGGCGGAGATCTCCGTGTTTAGCAGGTTCGATTCACCTGTGTATCGCGTTCTCAATGAGTGTAGCGGCCCTTGAAAGGTTAGAGGTTTCGATGAACGTATCTCAAAAGAAACCGGCGGGAACCGAAGCGCCAGTGGATTTTTCGGCGGCGCTTCGCTGGGTCGATGACGATCGAGAGCTGCTCGCTGAGCTCATCGAAATATTTCTTGAGGACTGCCCCAAAAGACTACAGGAGCTCGATCAAGCAGTGAAAGAAGGCAATGCGAGTGGGGTCCGTCAGGCCGCGCATAGTTTGAAAGGCATGGTCGCAGGTTTTGACGCCGGCTCGGCCCATGGACTTGCGGCTGAGATGGAGGGCCTGGGTAAGGCCGGTGACTTGTCGAAGGCGATAAACCTCCTTTCAACATTGCAGCTCGAATTCGCCCGCGTCATGAATTACCTTAAGACGGCGGACTGGCGAGGAATGCACTGACAACCGCCGGCGCTCACGCGCACGCGCGCGCATTGAAGATGGGATGAATAGATGACCAAAATTGTCGTCGCGGATGATGACCGGATGTTCCGCAAAGCTGCCGAAACCACCCTGCGCCGGCAGGGATACGCAGTGACCACCGCATCCGATGGGGAAGAAGCCCTTCAACTCATCCGGGCTGAACGGCCCGATATTATCGTCCTCGATCTGATCATGCCTAAAATCCAAGGATTCGACGTCCTCCAAGTTCTGAAACAGGATTCCCTCACAGCAGCCATTCCGGTGATCGTCTTGAGCAGCCTGACGCAGGAGCAAGATAAACAGGAGGCGCTGGACCTCGGAGCCGTCGCATACTTCAATAAGACCACCTTTTCGCTCGGCGAGCTTGTGAAGCAAGTCGAGACCACGCTCACCAAAGGACAAGAGTCATGTCAGAGTTGAAGGTCAGCGACGAGGAACTGCAATCGCTCCTGGTGGAACAGCTCGGAGTGATCGATCGAACGGACTTCGACCGGGCAAGCACGCTCGCCCAACGGCTCAGGACTCCCCTCATTCATACGCTTGTCGAGCAAGGCCGCATCCCACAGGCCTTCTTGCTGGATCAACTTGCACGCAGTTGGAATGTCGGATTTGTCGACCTGACAATCGGCCACGTGAAGGGGGACATTGTCGGCACGATACAGGAAGCCTTCTCGCGCAAACATATCCTCATGCCCTTCGACCGTGACGGCGATCAACTCCACGTCGCCATGGCGGATCCTCGCGAACGAAACGTCGTGAGTGAGATTGAACGTGTCACAGGGCTGCGCGTCCGTCCATTCCTCGCGACGGAAGCGTCAATCAGACGAGCGCAACTGTTGTACAAGAAAGAGCTGCGAGAGATCTTAGACCGGGCGACCACGGAAAAAACAACCGACCTCATATCTGCAAAGCAGCAAGATGGGAACGACTCGACGATCGTGGAGGCGGTCCAACGCCTCCTCCTGTACGCGGCTGTCACACGCGCGTCTGATATCCACATCGAACCATTCGAGCTTGAAACCGTCGTCCGGTACCGCGTAGACGGCGTGATGAGAGAAGTCTTCAGCCTCACGCCGTCGCTTCAGCTCCCCCTGATCTCACGGATCAAAATTCTGTCCGGTATGCGTATTGACGAGCGACGCTCTCCGCAGGACGGTCGATTCGAAGCCAACCTCGACGGCTTTAAAATAGATCTCCGTGTCGCGTCGATTCCCACACAGTGGGGAGAGAAAGTCGTCCTCCGAATCCTATCAAAGGACAATGTCATCATCGACTTAGAGGATCTGGGACTGGTGCCCCCCGATTATCAAATTGTCCTCCGGAATATCATGAAGCCATTCGGGATGATTCTGATCACCGGCCCGACCGGATCGGGCAAGTCCACCACGCTCTACGCCATGCTCATGCGGATCGGAACGGAGCGCCAAAATATTGTCAACATCTCGACCATTGAAGAACCGGTCGAATACTCGATTCCGAGGGTCAACCAGACCCAAGTCAATCACCTTGCGGGTGTCCAGTTTTCTACGGGCCTGAAAGCGCTGCTCCGCCAAGACCCCGACGTCATCATGGTCGGAGAGATCCGCGATAAAGAAACTGCCGAAATCGCCGTCCAGGCTGCCTTGGTTGGGCGGCTCCTCCTGTCCACGCTTCACACGAACGACTCAACCGGGAGCGTCCCTCGCTTGCTCGACATCGGGGTGGAACCGTATCTGTTGTCTTCGTCCCTGACCCTCGTGGTCGCCCAACGGCTCATCCGCAGGATCTGCAAGAACTGCCGCGAAAGCGTGACGCCCAGCACCAGAATCCTCGAATCCATCCAATCCAGGCCGGACTTCTCTGAAACGATCGAGGTATTACAGCGGCAAGGCGTTCTGCGCAAGACTCACGATGGACTGGCAGGAGTCAGGCTCTACAAGGGGAAAGGATGCGCCCAATGCCAGGGAAGTGGTTTCACCGGCCGAGTCGGCCTGTTTGAGATCTTCGAGGTCGATGAGGACATTCGCGATTTGATCATGCAGCGGAAGCCGGCATCGTTTATCCGCTCGACCGCGATCATGAAAGGGATGAAGACGATGTTTCAGGATGGGCTGGCAAAGGCGTTCATGGGTGAAACGACCATTGAGGAAGTCTTCCGCGTGGCCCTGTAACCCATGTCCTGTTAGGTCATCGCCTATCCTCTCCACTCCACCCACTAGAATAGCGGGTGGCGCCGACCTGGGAGCCCGACCACCCGCAGCGGGGTCCCTACACCGGGCGGGGTGCGAGGACGGTCGGGCTGGTCGGCGACAGGACCCGCTATTCTCCTATTTTTACTTCCCACAGCTTCGTATAGACCGACCCGGTCGGCTTCAACTCACTCTTCATCAGCACGACCGACTCCATAACCAGTGAGCCCAATGAAAGCGGCCTGTCCAGCATCCCGTCCCGTGCCAAGGCAACTCCAACCTGCCGTTCTCCTGCCTTGATTCGTGCCAAGGTCAGATGAGGACTGAACGGTTTTCGTCTCACGGAGAAAGCTCAACCCTTCACAGGCCTGTTCGATCGCGCCATGGAGCTCCGCTATTCGCTTCGCCTCCGCTCCCTTCTCCCAATTCTCCGGCGGCCCGACCCACAGCACGCGCGGACTGTGTGGGCGCGGAAAGGCGCCGAGTCGTTCAAGCGGCACATTCACCGCTACTCTATTTCCGATCGCCTCCTCAAGCGCGCGTTGTAACGGATCTATCATCTGCTCATCCATGTCACCAAGGAATTTGATCGTGAGATGGATCTTGGCCGGCTGCACCCAGGAGATGCGGCTGTCGCGTTTCAGCTCCGGCTCAATTCTATGCTTCAACTCCTGTTGGACAAGGGCAAGCTCGGCCCGCAGCTCTTGCGACAGTTCGACGGCAAGAAACGTCCGAATCACTTCAAGGCCTTATCCACCAACCAGCGGCGAAGGAGATCCAATGCGGCCTGGGACGACCGTTGTTTGATGACATTCCGGTCGCCGTGAAACCGGAATTCCCGTGAGATCGGACGGCCGGTCCCATCATCCAGCCCGACATAGACCAACCCGACCGGCTTGGTCTCGGTTCCGCCACCCGGCCCGGCAATACCGGTGACACTGAGTCCAACCGATACGTTGGCCCGCTCACGGATACCGCAGGCCATCGCCGCCGCAACCTCCTTGCTCACCGCGCCTCGCAGGGCAATGAGATCCGCCGGCACGCCCAGCATCTCCGTCTTGGCCCGATTGCTGTAGCAGATAGCGCCACGATCCACATAGGCGGATGAGCCGGCCACCTGCGTGAGCCGATGGCCGATCAATCCCCCGGTGCAGGATTCCGCGACCGCCAGCATCAGCCCCTGTTTGGTGAGTTCCCGACCGACGACCTCTTCCATCGTGTCTCGCCCTTCAGCAAAGAGCCATTCACTGAGTCGTGAGCGGACCTCGTTCGCCATCTTCTGCAACAGATCATGCTGCTTCTCAGGGGTAGATTGGTTCCCCTTCGTCGTCAGCGAGACCAGCACGCCCATGGGCGATGCGAGCAGTCCCAGGTCGACCGGCATTCGTTTCGAAATAAGCCCTTGTAGTTTGGCATCGACATCCGCCTCCGCCAGGCCAAACGTATGAAATACCTGACGAACGATCGGCACTCGTGGAGGCAAGCCTGACGATTCATGTGCTGTGCGCAGCAATGGCACGACTTCCTGCCGCACCATCTCTTCCATTTCCCGCGGCACACCGGGCAACGAAACGATCAGCGCCTTCTTCCATGTCAGGCAAAACCCCGGCGCCGAGCCGACCGGATTCTTCAGGACAGTGGCGCCGGATGGAATCAGCGCCTGGCGCAACTGCGCTGCGTTCGGTATGCGGCCCCACTGCGCGAGTCGAGCCGTCAGACCTTCCAACGCGTCCTTGCGACGCCCGAGCCTCTGTCCGGTCGCAGAAGCCACCGCCTCCCTCGTACAATCGTCCACCGTGGGGCCGAGTCCGCCGGTCATGACGATGATCTGGGCTCGCGTTACAGCTGTCTGAATAGCCGTGACAATATCCTGCCGCTCATCGCCGACGACCGATTTAAAACGAACGGTAATCCCAAGCTTGCCAAGTTCCTCGGCGAGGAAAAGAGAGTTGGAATCGGACCGGCCTCCGATCAACAGCTCAGTGCCGATTGCGATAGTTTCTGCGTCAAACTGGTTTATCTGGTTCATTTGGTTTGTTTGGTTTGTTTGGTTGATTTAGTTCATCTGGTTAGTCTGGCTCACCCAACCAAATAAACAGAACAAACCAAAGAAACCAAATAACGATCTTCTAATGGATCTGGGAAAAATCTATACTAAAACTCGTCTCTCCTCCGTTCGTCGGAAAGACCGTGATGATCGTTTTGGCCTTTGGGTCGAAGTCTGCATAGTTGAACGACGCGATGACCTTCGCTTTGAATCGGGGACTCTCCGGCCAGGCAACAGTGCGATCGGCAACCCCGTCGAAGCGAACAGACAGGGGCTTGATGGTTTTCCCTCCCTGATCGAACACCATATAGCTGTCTACCGCAAAGTTGGGGGCATTCCCGAAGATGATGGTGCTGATGAGCATCGTTTTCCCGTCCAACACTTGCTGCACATCTGCCTCGCTCGGCTGTAGCCCCCGCAGGGCCATATGCGTCGCCATGACCGAGAGCGCGCCTATTTTTGTGATCAAAAACCCCTTAGATTGGACTTCATCTGCCACACCGAACCGCACATAAAAACTATCAGGAGACATCCCCTTCTGCGCCGCTTCTTTTCCCTGATCGAGAGCGGTCTGAATCTGTTGCGCGGTAAGATGCACGTCGATAGCATGCGCAGGCACATGTGGCAGGCAGCTCAACGCCGCGACGCACAGCAGCATGGTCCTCTGTTTAGCCCGCATGATTCTATCGAATGTTGAATGTTTAATGTTCAGAATGCATCAGATGTTCTTGTAGAACCAGTTGCTGCCGGTTCCGACAATTGAACATTCAACATTTATCATTCGACATTCCCAATGCGCCCCACATGAGCATGCCAGTATCAGATCACTCTTCCCCTGTCAACGAACCGCCCAGGTTTCACTCGCGGTTGACAACAACAAAGGTGAAGTGATAAAAAAAAGAGCTGTTGCCCTGCTCAAACTATTCACGAATAGCCGTGGATAATATGCATTTTCAAGAAGTTATACGGAGGAGTTTTCATGTCCACCCCTGAACCAACCCCAGCGCCTCAAGCCCCGCGGCGCCAATATGTGAACTTCGCCTTCTATAAAGTCGACCCGGCCTGGCGGCGCCTGCCCGAGAGTGAGCGCACCAAAGGCAAGCAGGAATTTCTGCGCGCGGTCGAGGACTACACCGGGAAAGTCCTCGTGGTGGCCTACTCCTCGGTCGGTATCCGGGGCGATTGCGACATCATGCTGTGGCGCATCAGCTACGAACTGGAACTCTTCCAGGACATGACCACGAAGATCTTGGCCTCGGGCCTGGGCCAATACCTGACCACGCCCTACTCCTATCTCGCGATCACCAAGCGGTCGGTCTACGTGGATCATCACACGCATGAAAATCAAGAGAGCAAGCGTCTCACCGTCGTGCCGGGCAAAGCCAAATATATTTTCGTCTATCCGTTCCTGAAGACGCGCGACTGGTTCCTGCTCACGAAAGCGGCGCGGCAGGGCATGATGGACGAGCATATTGAAGTCGGCCATCGCTTCCCGTCGGTGAAGCTGAACACGACCTACTCGTTTGGGCTAGACGACCAGGAGTGGGTGGTGGCGTTTGAGAGCGATAAGCCGGAAGACTTCCTGGATCTCGTCATGGCGCTCCGCGAAACCGAGGGCTCCCGCTATACGCTGCGCGATACGCCGATTTTCACCTGCATTCGCAAGAGCGTCAAGGAAATGCTCGACACGCTCGGCGGCTGATCTGGTCTGTCTGGTTCATCTGGTTTGTCTGGTTTGTCTGGTTGAACGAAACTAACCAAATAAACAAGACAAACCAAAGAAACCAAACAACGTTATTCTTCTGCTGATGGCTGACAACAACGCACTCTACGCGGTTCGCTTTCCAGATGGGTCGGTGAGCCTGTACATTGACGAAGACTACGCGATTGAACGTGGGGTAGATCCGGCCACTCTCACACGAGTGGAAATCCCACGAGATCTGTTCGTCAGCGGGACCATTCAAGAGATTCGCGAATACGTCGCCCTCTATCTGGAGTCACATCAATCCGGCACGGCATAATAAAATGCTGTCTATTCGGTCTGTCTGGTCTTTCTCGTAAGCCCTTCCGGACAACCAGATAGACAAGACAGACCAGACAGACCCAATGACTTCCATCGCTTCATCACCATCACTCCTGACCGTTGAGAAAATCCGGTCGGCCATCGATGCCATGCCCATGCAAGGGAGGATCATGCTTCGACTGATCCTCCTCCAATACTTCGACGTGACGGACGAAGAAATCCTGTACATCGTGGCAGACCGGCCGGATCCCCGCTGCGTCGCCGGGACCAAGCCCACCAATACCGGCATGAGCAAGGAATCGATCAAGGTTGTGACGGACCGGCGTGACCAATACCGCCGGCAGGCGCGGCTCAAACGGGAGCGGACGTGGCTGCAATGCGAATGTCTGAAGCGTCTCGTGCAGCTCCGCATGGCCTTCGCCGACCGTGCCCACACCCTCTTAAGCGAACGTTTCTCCGTCTCCGCCGACCAGCTTGAGGCCTTGCGCGCATCGGCGAGAACCGTGCTGCCCAGGCCTGCGATTCGTCTACTGGAAGAGCGTTGGACTGCCGATGAAGTCACGGCTGAGGATTATCAGCGCCAACGGCTCAGCATCGAATTCCAAACTCAACTCCGCATGGCGGAAAAGTATCGCAAACGGCTCGACCTGGCGGAACGCGAGCGGTTGAATGCGATCTCTGCGCCGCTACAAGATCATGAAATCGCACATGTTTGGGGTATCCCCGCCGGCAGTCTCGCCGCCCGCAAAGTGAAGTACCTCTCGCAATATCTACAATCCCTTCAGGCCACGCTAGGGACCGGCGCAGCAGCCACGGAGACGGCGCCATTGGATCTGTGGAAGGAGACCTTCTCGGTGCTCGCGGAGCAACCCATCCCACGTTCACTCTCGGCCTACGACGGGCTGGAAAAGACAGAGTCCGCTCTGATCGACAAACTGACTGCCATGGTCTGGGGCAGTTTACCCGAAGAGATCGAAGTCAAGTTCTGGACCTCGCTCATGTTCGGAGCGAGCTCCAATGCCATGCACTCGGAAGTTACCAGGAGCTTGTTTGGACTGCAGCGGCTCATCACCATCTTCAACGACATGGACCGCTCTCCCGAAGCAGTGGATGAAGAGTTGCTCAAACGAACTGCGCCCATACCAAAGCTGGAAGAGGGCGCGCTTGAAGCCCCGTCCGAGCCTCCGGTAAAGGAATTGAGTGAGATGCAGACGCAGATCCTCAACAATATGAGGGGAGAAGACGTGAGCGGAAGACCGTCCGATAAATGGTAGTCCGAGGCAGATGAAGAAGTGCTGAGTGCTGAGTTAGTTCCGGACAACTCAGAACTCGGCGAAGCCGTTGACTCAGCACTTCTTTGCTCGTTCCGCCCGTCTCGCTTAAATTATGCGTCCGTGATTGCACTTTGGCCCCGGTTCGGTATAATACCTTTACATTATGGCCAGACCATCCAACACCCAGCCACTGCGTCAGCATCACCGATCCGCTTATTTTCTGATTCTTCTACTCCCTCTGCTCACCTTCAGCCTGATACCATTACCTGTTCACGCATCAGGTCTTCTAGAGATCACCGAACTCCTCACCCATCCCGAGCAATACGACCGCCAAGAGGTGGTGGTCACTGGCCAAGTCACCAACGTCCAACTCGCGACGAATCGACAAGGGCAACCGGCCTATGGATTTCTGTTGAAGGATCCGGCCGGGACGCTGAAGATCATCAGCCTCGGTCAGGTTGAAGTTCGGGAAGGCGACCAGGTGATTGTGGAAGGAGTCTTCTCGCGGCTTCGTCAGGCAGGACGCACGATCATCTACAACGAAATCAAAGCCCTCTCGATCAAGCCGATGAATCGGCTCAATCCCGACCTCGTTGGCTAATCTGGTCTGTCTGGTCTATCTGGTGGGTCTGGTCTATCTGGTTCATCTGCTTAGTTTCGTTCATCCAAACACACGAGACAGACCGAATAGACCAGACAGACGAGATAGACCAGCGTTCCTACGCTCGCCGCGGATATTTCAGCGCCCAGACCAGCAACCTGTCCTGCATTCGATCCGGCAACCACTTCACCATCCAGGCACGCAGCTTGGCATCCGTGAACCCACGAGATAGCGGGTGCGAGGGCGAGAGGCCGTCAACGCATGATGCACCGCTCGGACCACTGCGTCCGGTGGAATCGCTCGTTGAGCCGCTTGAGCAATCGCTTCACGAATTCGAATCACCGCCTCGCCGTACAGGGCCTTCGCCTCTGCGCTGACCGAGGCTTCAAGACCCTCTGCTTCCTTGGCTGACTTCTCCCAAATCGGCGTCGCGATCGCCCCCGGTTCGATAATCGACACCTGAATCCCCCAGGGCTGCAGCTCCATTCTCAACGCATCGGTCAGCGCCTCCAGGGCATACTTCGATGCAGAATAGGGCCCCAGCAACGGAATGGTCCCTCGTCCGGCAATCGACCCCATGTTCACGATTCGACCGCGACCACAGCGTAACAACGGGAGAAAGGCCTGCGTGACAGCGATCTGCCCGATCACGTTGACCTCAAGCTGTTTCCTGAGATGTGACAACGGAATCACTTCGAGAGGACTGCCGACGACGATCCCGGCATTATTGACGAGCCCTCCCAGGCCCTTCTCGCCCACGACCAGTTGCACCGCCTCAACAGCCCGCGCGATCGATGGCGCATCTGTAACGTCGATCGTGATGGGAATGAGCGACGGCCCGCCCTTCGCGGCAAGCGCCTCCCCCGCCCGAGTATCGCGCACACCGGCAAAGACTGTCATCCCGCGACCGGCACAATCGAGTGCGCAAGCCGCACCGATGCCGGTCGAAGCGCCGGTCACAACAACGGTCATCTGGTTTGTTTGGTTCATTTGGTCTGTCTCGTCTATCTGGTCTATCTGGTCTGTCCGGTCTATTCGGTTAGTTTTGTTCGATCAAACACGCGAGATAGACCAGACAGACCGAATAGACCGAACAGACCAGCCCGACGAGAGTACCACGGCAGCATGACCGAGAGCAGCCCACTCGAATGTTACACAGAAATAACCCTACGGACCTTGACAGGCCAAGGCTCTTCTCACTATGGTCTCTGAGCGGAATGACTCAGGTAGATAGGCTGAAGGTGTTTAGGCTGAAGTATTCGGAACTCCGACCTTCGACCTTCAGCCTAAACTGCCTGAAATCGTTACTATTCTATGTCAAAGATTGCCGTTATCGATATCGGAACGAACTCCATCCATATGGTGCTGGCTGAGATCCAGCCGGATGCAGGCTACAAGATTCTCGACCGCTTCAAAGATATGACGAGGCTCGGGAACGGCGCGTTCACAGCCCACCGTCTCTCCGACGAGGCCATCACACGCGGGCTCGATGTCATTCGCAATCTCGTCACCCTGGCCAAGAATAAGGGCTACGATCGCATCATCGCCGTCGCCACCAGCGCCGTGCGGGAGGCGAAAAACGGAGGAGACTTTATCGATCTCGTCGCCGAGCAAACGGGGCTGGCCGTTCGCGTCATCAGCGGAACCGAAGAAGCCAGGTTGATTTTCCTAGGCGTCAAAAATAACGTACCCATGACCGAACAGCCGACACTCTCGGTCGATGTCGGCGGGGGATCGGTCGAACTGATGGTCGGGAATCGAGACCAACTCCTCCACTCAAAAAGCCTGAAGCTGGGTGCGATCAGACTAGCGGATGAATTTCTGAAGCGTACGCCACCCTCCGAGGGGATGCTCCGCTCACTCGAAAACACGGTAACGGCTCAGTTACAGGGAGCCCTCGTTTCGTTCAAGACGAAACGATTCGATTCCCTGATCGCCACCTCCGGCATGGCGAGCAACTTGGCGGAAGTCATTCATTTACGCCGAACCAATCGCCCGCTTCCCCAGATCAATCTCGCCACGATTTCACTGAAGGACGTCAAAGAGATTGAGCAGGATCTCCGCCAATCCACGCTGAAAACCCGGCTGACAATCCCCGGATTGGATCCGAGACGCGTAGACACCCTGTTTCCAACCACGGTGGTCCTTCGGCGCCTGATGGAACTCTCAGGGCGAGACGAACTTATTTTGTGCGACAAGGCCATTCGTGAAGGCATTATCTACGACTTTATCCAACGCCACCGTGAACGGCTCAAAGCGGAAGCGGAGATCCCCGACTTGCGGCGGCGCACCGTCATCGCACTCGCCCGCCGCTGTCAGGCCCCGGAAGTTCATAGCCTGCATGTCGCCGGCCTGGCCTTGCGTCTCTTTGATCAGACGGTACGCCTCCATCGTTTAGGCCCCTCAGAGCGAAACTGGCTTGAATATGCCGCAATTCTGCACGACGTCGGCTACCTCATCAATGAGCGCCAGCACCACAAACATGCCTACTACATCATCACCAATAGCGACCTCGGAGGATTATCCAGCGAGGAGATTGCGGTAGTCGCCAACGTCGCGCGCTATCACCGGCGCGCTGTCCCTCAAGAGAAGCACGAGGAGTTCTGCGCCCTCTCCCCAAAATACAAACGCATCGTGCGAGTCCTGTCCGCGCTGCTGCGGATCGCCGATGGCCTGGACCGGACGCATTTTTCGGTCGTCCGCACCCTCGATGTCAGGCTCGGCGCAACCGTCACCATCACCGTGCACGTGACGGGTGATGCCGAGTTAGAAACCTGGACCGCCGCCGGCCGGGCCGATCTCTTTGAACGCGTCTTCCGCCGCCGGGTAAAATTTTCCGTCATCTCCCAGGACGATGCAGCATGAGCACCCAGCCCCCTCCATCCATGACTTCCCACCCCTACCCTGGGAAACTCATCATCGTCGAGGGGATCGACGGGTCAGGAAAGAGCACGCAACTGCTGTTACTGCACAAGTGGCTGGAGTCGAAGGGTCATAAAGTCTTTTTCACGGAATGGAACTCTTCGGAACTGGTCAAGGAAACAACCAAGCGGGGGAAGAAAAACAAAAGCCTGACCCCGACGACATTCAGCTTGCTCCATGCGACCGACTTCGCCAGCAGGCTGTACCATGAAATTTTACCGCCGCTCAAAGCCGGCATGATCGTCTTGGCCGACCGCTACATGTACACCGCCTTCGCCCGTGACGTGACCCGCGGTGTCTCACCCGAATGGATTCGCAAGCTCTATAGCTTCGCCATCACCCCGGACATGGCCTTCTACTTCAAGGTGCCGATCGAGGTCGCCATCTCACGGCTCCTCGGAGGCACTCGCGGCCAATTCAAGTACTACGAAGCCGGCATGGACATGAACCTGAACCAGGACGTCACCGAAAGTTTCCGTATCTTCCAATCGAGTATCCTGGCCCAGTACAAGAAGATCGTCGATGAGTTTCAGCTCATCACGATGGACGCGACGAAAGACATCGAAACCCAGCAAAACGATATGCGCCTGCTCGTGGGAGAGGCGCTCAAAGATTACAAACCACGGCGAGGCACCCATGGTCGACGCACGGTATTTTGGCGACGGTTTGACGTACCTAAATCCGAGTGACCTCAAGGGGAAACTCATCGCCATCGAAGGCACCGACGGGGTCGGCCGTTCCACGCACATCGAGATGTTGCAGGAATGGTTGGAAGTGCAGGGCTATGGCGTGATCACCACCGGGTGGACCCGTTCCAACCTCATGTCGAAGGCGATCGAAATGGCCAAAGAAGGCAACATCCTCGACCGGTGGTCGTTCAGTCTCCTGTACGCCACCGACTTTGCCGATCGCTTAGAGCACGAGGTCATCCCCGCCCTTCGTTCGGGGTTCATCGTCCTGGCCGACCGGTACATCTATACGGCCCTCGCGCGCGACTTTGTGCGCAGCGGGAACCGCCAGTGGGTGAGAGACGTCTTTGGCTTCGCCCTAATACCAGACCTTGTCTGCTATTTGCGCATCGACGTCGAAACACTCGCGCTGCGCGTCATCGAAACCAAAGGGATGAACTTCTGGGAGTCAGGAATGGATCTTCGTCTCGGCAACGATCTCTACGATAGCTTCAAGAAGTACCAGTCGCTCCTGATCAAAGAGTTCGACAAAATGGCGGAAGAGTTCCACTTCGAAGTGACCGACGCCAGAAAATCGCCCGATGAAATTCAAGAGGAACTGCGCGCAAAGATTCAGCCGCTGCTCACCTCACGCCTGAAAAGCCCGGGGCTGCCGTCCGACCGCTTTACTCAGCCGACCTAAAAAACCGTTATTGGGTTTGTTCGGTTTGTTTCGTTTGTTTGCTTGAACGAAATCACCACAGAACCAGTATACAAATCAAACCAAATAGACCAGCCTGTTTGACGAGCCATGTCTTATGCCGTAGAATATGCATCACTATGATGCACGAGTGATGCATGGAGGTGTGGCGCCATGAAAGCGATTACGTTACGGAACCTTCCCCCTGACGTCGCCCGTACAGTTCAACTGCGGGCCAAGCACAAGAAGACCAGCGTGAATAAGGCGGTCATCGAGCTGTTGGAAGAGTCGGCGGGGGGCAAGGCAATAAAGAAAGCGCCTGTACGCTATCCTGATCTGGATCATCTCGTCGGAACCTGGACGAAGCAAGAGGCCGCTGCATTCGATAAGATCGTCAAGTCCTTCAGAACCATCGATCCCGACTTGTGGAAATGAACCGGATACTGCTCGATACCTCGGCCTATTCTGCTCTCTTCCGAAAACATCAAGCCACAGTCCAGCTGGTCGAATCAGCAGAAAGCCTCTACCTCACCCCCATCGTCTTGGGAGAGCTGAAGGCGGGATTCCTGCTTGGCAGAAGGGGCGAAGAAAATGAGAGATCTCTACGAGAGTTTCTCCGATCTCCCCGAGTGAGCGTCCTCGCTATCGACGACGAAACCGCGGATCGATGGGCCATCATCGCGGCCTTCCTCAAGAAGGCCGGCACCCCGGTTGCTGCCAACGATATCTGGATTGCCGCCAGCGCCATGCAGCACGGGCTTCCGATCCTGACATCTGACCGCGATTTTCAGAAAATTCCCCAGGTCATCGTTCGCCACTTTTCTCCTATCTAACGGGCTGCGGTTCATCTGGTCTCTCTCGTTTATCTGGTTTGTTTGGTTGAACCAAAATAACCAGAAACTAACCAGATGAACCAAATAAACAAAACAAACCAAATAGACCAGACAACGGTCTTCGCCTGAATCCATTCTGATTCCATCATAATCAAATTAGATTCAATTCCTGCTTGAGTACCGGAGACACTTCGAGCGGTCTCCGTCGCGACAGATGCGAAAAAAGCGCATGAAATCAAAGAATAAATGTGCAAGAGCCTCGCACAGAAGTCGCTGGCACACCGATTGCTGTGTACCTCTTCATGAGGCTATCAGGTGAGAAAAACGGAAGCGTAAATGGGATCACCATGGCTTATACGATCTTTGTGGTCGGCGGGACGAGCAGTCGATCAGCAGTCATTGGGCTCACGCGTAAGAACTCAATGGCGAGGATTCACGCCTGAGAACTCAATGGTACTGATTCCGGAGCGTACCCAACCAGAACCTCCTCCTGGTTGCCAACCTCTTGGTTGACTGCGCGTCAATGCCACGGGAGCCCCGGCTCTGTGAGACCCGGAGCTGCGGCTCCCTCCCTTCAACTGGTCTATCTGGTTTGTTTGGTTTGTCTCGTTTGTTTGGTTTTTTGGTTGAATGAAACTAACGAGATGAACCAAATAACAAAACAAACCAAATAGACCAGAGAAACCAGAACACGCGGAGGTGATGTATGAAAACGATCCTGGTATTCGTTGCATTGCTCGGACTCGGCACTGACCTGACAATGGCCGCGGCATCCGTTGATGAGGGTGCCAAGAAATTTGTCGTGGGGTACGATTTCCTGAAACAACACAAATACCGGGAGGCGCGCATAACCTATGAGGCAGGCCTACAACACAGCCCTGCCAATGCCATGGCGCACTTCTATCTCGGCGATACCTGCCGGGGCCTGAAAGACTGGGTTTGTGCGGAAGCGCATTACGAGACCGCACTGGAGCTCAATCTTCAATCCTCGATGGCCGATATGGCCAAACAACGCGCGCGCAAGGCCAAAGTCTGGCGCTTGCTGGACGAAGGGAAGCAGGCCATCACCGACCTGGATCCCCCACCCACGAAAGTCGCCCAAGCTACAGACTCCCTGGACATTGCAAACAAGCTGGGTCTCGATGACGAACAACGGGCCCTCTATCAACTCATACAAGAGAAGATTCAGCAGAGGCACACACAGGTTCATGAAACGACGGCGTCGTCTCAGCATCAAACACGGTCGATGGCACTGGTGCCCACGGGGGAGTTCACAATGGGGAGTTCGATGGGAAGTGCGGATGAACAACCGGAACACCGGGTCTATGTCGGTGCCTTTTTCATGGATAAGCACCAAGTGTCGGTGAGGCAATATGCGAGGTTCGTGGAGGCCACGCACCATGAAGTTCCGCCGGACTGGAGTGTCATGAACCGACCCCAGCACTATGATCGGCCAATTGCCAATGTGGATTGGGAGGATGCGGTGACCTACTGCAAATGGGCCGGCAAGCGCTTGCCCACCGAAGCGGAGTGGGAGAAAGCGGCCCGGGGGACAGATGGCCGAACCTATCCCTGGGGGAATGTGCATCCCACTCGTCTTCATGCAACGGCAGGGAAAGAGGTCTGGAGTAACCATTCGGCCTTAACGCCGGGGGGAATGTTGGAAGAAGGCAAGAGTCCCTATGGCATCTATGACATGGCAGGCAATGTCTGGGAATGGGTCAGCGATTGGTATGACCAGGACTATTACAAGACCAGCCCGCAGCGGAACCCGGCAGGACCGTCAACCGGCTGGACCAAAGTGGTTCGTGGCGGCTCCTGGGGCAGCAATGCGGATGGTCTGCGCTCCGCAGAACGGGAGACCCATGTGCCGTCATTCCGTGGCTTCGGCACCGGATTCCGTTGTGCGAAGACGCAGTAGGGCTGGTCTTTCTCGTCTATCTGGTCTATTCGGTCTGTCTGGTGGGTTCTGCCCGTGCGATCAGTTGACTAGAAGACAGAATCGACCTCTCCGACCAGATAGACCGGACAGACCAAACAGACGAGACAGATGAGAGAAGCCACAGTGTGCCAAACAATCAACCGGCGACCCCAACGACGCTGAACGTACAGCGTCCTCTGGAGCGCCTAACTCATAGGGGGGTATCGAGATGAAGATCATTGAAGCCATCATGCAGCCGTTCAAGTTGGATGACGTCACGACGGCATTGATGGGAATCGGTGTGGAGGGGATGACGGTCTCGGAAGTCAAAGGATTCGGACACCAGAAGGGGGGGGTGGAAAGGTACAACGGTACCTCGTTCATCTCCATCTTTGTACCCAAGGTAAAGATCGAAGTGGTCGTCTCGGATAGCCTGGTGCAGAAGGTGATCGACACCATTACATGCTACGCGAAGACCGAAGGAGCCGGGGACGGAAGGATCTTTGTGATGGATCTCGTTGCTGCGGTGGGGATCAAGACCGGCCCGATGTGCGAACCAGCCCTGGCCCGATGATCCGGACAACGGATCGTAGGCGAGCGTTCTAGGAGTTCAACGAGAGCCCTGGGGACCGGCGCCAGGAAGAATGGCGCCAGTCCCTAGTTGAATGTTACCCGAGCGGCGAGCGAGAAAAGCCAAACGAGCGCCGTCAAGCAAATAGTTTGTCGAGCAACTGCTCTCGGGTGAGCTTGAAGTGCGTACTCACGTCGGCCAGGATCGCTGAAAGCGTACCAATACGAAGCGGAGAATGTAGCGGAATCGTGAGATGATGCTCGCCGTGATCGTGAGTCGTGAGGCGAAGATGGCTACCGGTTTGGCGGGTGATCAAGTACCCGAGCTTGCTAAGAGACTGAGCGAGATCGCTTCCCGACAGATCGCGGGGAAGCCTCATACGGCGATGACTTCCTCACGGACATGGTGAAGACGGACGACCTTCGGCGCCTTCCCTTCCTCAAAATGACAACGGACCGCATCACGGACCTTGCCGGACAACTCGGCGAGTGTGTCTGCCTCTGTGAAAATGGATTCTCCGAGCGCGCGTGCGAGAAACCCACCCTCAGGAGCCTCTTCAACCACGAAGATCAATTCACTCATCGTCATCCTTCAATAATGAACCGGAGGCCTGTTTCGCACATACTAGTCCCGTCACTATGCAATGTCCAGGTTCTCGTGGATTCGCTCGAACGAATCTAGCGTCGCGCCCTATACGCGAGGCACGCTGGATAAACGAGAAAGGCGAGATAAGCGGGACGGACGACGGTTCGAGAGTTCCGGAACTCCGAACCCCGAACTTCGGACTTTGGATCACGCCTTTCTCGCCCCTCCCGCCTTTCCCGGGCTTCACGCGCAAGCGCATCTGAATCCAATTGGATTCTATGGGAATCAAAAAGGATTCAGCTGAGATCGTGCTGATGATGTGCTGAGGCTTCGACTTTCCCTTCGACCTCGTGAAAACCTGGTGATTTTAAAAGGAATCACGAAAAATCTTTCGAAGCCGGCTACAGAATCCGCTGGCACATCAATTGCGCTCTGCCTCCTCAGGCGACTATCGGCGTGAAGCGTATCTCGTTATTCGGGCGAGACTTGCGAGAAAAGCGGGACGGGCGAAGAAGTTCTGAGTTCTGGGTTTTGAGTTCTGAGTTGGAAGACGAGGCGAGTTGATCTGGTCGGTCTGGTCTTTCTCGTCTGTCTGGTCTATTCGGTCTGTCTCGTGTGTCTGGATGAACGAAACTAACGAGATGAACCAGGCCAACCAGATAGACCAAATAGACGAGATCGACCAGTCCCTATACCCCCAAATGAGTCTATTGCTAAAAATGCCGTACAGGTTTAATAGAAGCCACCAGTTGCTTGTACGTAATCGTTTCTGTGCGTGTTTGACTCGAGTTATCTTACAAGTCCTTCATAAGGAGCCGGCCATGAATGGCACCTCAGGCTTCCGAGAAGTGCGGTCTTCTACCTCCCGATCATCATCAAATCGGTTGCTGCACGAGCAACGGCATCGATTCGGAACAGGTGCCTGGCACCTTCTCCGTGCTCTACAATCTCATCGATCTCTCGACAGAAATTAGTACAAAGCAAGAAATGGTTCCTGACACCTTTCTCATCCCCTTAGTAACCTTTAAGCCAGGAACCGATTCATTGAGGATGAAAGCTCTGAATGATTCCTTGCACGTCCTGGTAATTAAAGTCCTGCTTGGGGGACAGCTACATGTCGTTAAGATCCCTGCTGACGAATCTCTAGACGAAATTCGCCGTGCCTATGCATCGTTTCCCGAGGTTGAATCGGTCGGCCTAAATTACAAAGCGGTCGCGCAGTAGCGGGCATCGGTTTCAAAACCATCTCTGGGATTAGCTATGCAAAGAGCGTTATGCATCAAGATACTCATAGTGGTCGCGGTTCTGACAATTCCTGATTATAGGTTTCCCACTGCATTATTCGCACAACTGACTACCTCTTCTACAGAAATTTTGTCTGCCAATCTATTCGATGACACGATACTTGTAAAGTATAAGGAAACGGTCCTGGCAACGAATGACCCGGTGCAACGAGAGAGAAAAATCACCGAACTTTCCGCAAGGCTGCACTCCCAATACGGTATGACGCCGATCACGACATTACGCATTTTTGGAATTCAGCGACTGAGACTAGGACCAGGCCAGACGATAGATAGTGCGATTGCAGCACTAGTGAGAGATCCGGCGGTCGAATACGCTGAGCGTAACTATCGAGTGGTCCCGTTGGCAACCCCACAAACACCTCCTCCCACCGAAATGGAGTGGACAAGCGGCCTTCTTTGGGGACTGGTTAAAATTGGGATGAAGAATGCTTGGGGGTTCAGTACGGGAGGGGCAGTCGATATCGTCGTCGCTGTGATCGATTCTGGAATCGACAACACCAACTTCGATCTCCGCTCAAAATATGTGGATTGATCCCGCGATACCAGGTTCGCATGGGGCTAGTACTTGTGGTGGCACAGCAAATCCTATGAATTCTATGGACACTGACGAACATGGAACTCTGGTCGCCGGCGTCATTGGAGCCAAAGGGTCTGATCCCTATCCAGCCGTCGGAATATATTGGAACGTAAAGCTGATGGCGCTGAAATTCATGTGCTCTTATGATGCCATGGGTCATTTATACGGCGCTGCCTCCGATGCTATTCACGCGATAGAATACGCAATGTCCAAAGGAGCTGCCATCATCAATAATAGTTGGAGATTGCTTCCCTCTGTTACAGCAGATGGTATCCAGCACCCTACAGTAGATGAGATTAATAACCTAACAGTCGCAATCCAGATGACAAATTGTCAACCCATGTATCCCAACTGCAAGCCAGCCCTCTTTGTGGCCGCAGCTGGAAATGCTCTCCCGGGTGAGTCAAAAAACAACGACTTGGTGAACGGCAAAGTCTACCCTGCGAGCATTAACGTATCCAACGTCATTGTTGTTGCTGCAACGAACCAGACGGATGCGCTGTGGGTGGATTCGCATTATGGCCCGACCACCGTCCACATCGCAGCACCAGGTGTAAATATAGACAGTACTTCCCTCGGCAATCAAAATAACGGCATTTCGGCTACAAGCGGAACCTCAATGGCAGCCCCGCACGTTGCCGGTTGCGCGGCTCTCCTTCAGGCGCGGAGCTCAGCAATCTCAAGCTCCTTGCTGTCTGTTACAGATCTTAAAAACAAGATACTCAACAATGCAGATCCGATTGTGGGTCTTATGGTCATCGGGGGGCGGAGACTGAACTGTGCGCAGGCCATGTCTTCTGTTCCTTCTTATGGTGATACTACTCCTCCTGCTAGCCCTACAGGTTTAACACTACGCTGACACGGGGGAGCTTGAGTTCGAATGGGCAGAGCGATTTGAGTCGGCGCAGTATCGATAAACAGTCAAACTCTAACCGCAGGAGGAACAATGATGGCGCAATTACATTTCTTCAGAGGTCGGAATGGACTCGCTCTTGTGACTCTCTTATTCGTAACGGTGATACTCCAAGGTTGCATCAGCCTAAAGTGTGCTGATTGTGACCAATGCAATACGAGCGGGGGGGGGCCGCAGGCGCCCTGCTATAAGCACCATCCATCGCCAGCAGAGCAACAACTCACAGGCTGCGCAGCGGATGGCTATCTCTGCAACGCACCGAACAAAAGTTGCAGCTCAGCCGCGAAGGCAAACGGCACATGTACCAATGTCAACAATGCTGGAGCCTGCGACTGTAACTGTATGTAGTGTGGTGAAGCGGGTGGGTGCCTCACCCGCCCGCTATCCTAAGGAGACCGCGGGTATTAGGAAAAGGCGCCTGCTATGAAAGGTTTGATCTTGCAGAAGCTTTCGTTCCGACTCTCATTACCGCCGTGTCTCTTAGCCTTTTGCTGGTTGTTGACCATTGGCGAAAACGCTCATCAGGTCGCGTACGCAGACACCCTCCTCATCACCACTTCCGGACTCAACACGCAGGTGTCCGCGTCTATTACTCTCCCAAGCGGCCAGACCCAGTACAACATCACGGGCGGAACCCGCCCAGGTGATGGGCCAAACCTGTTTCACAGCTTCGGCGACTTCAATGTCCCTAACAGCAACATCGCGAACTTTTTGAATGACTCGGGATTGGCTACATCCAACATCCTCGGCCGCGTCACTGGAGGGAATATCTCGAATATCTTCGGCGCCATTCAAACCACTGGCTTTGGAAGCGCCAATCTCTTTCTCATGAACCCCGCTGGGTTCTTGTTTGGGCCGAACGCCACCGTGAACGTGGGTGGGATGATGACCTTTACAACGGCGGATTATCTGCGGTTTCAAGGCACCGACAGCCTGTTCAACAAGGTATCCACGCCTGAATCGCTCAGCCTGCTATCGACTGTTCCTGTGGCAGCCTTCGGATTTTTGGGGGCAAATCCGGCCGCGATAGCCGTACAAGGCAGCCAGTTCACAGTGACGGAGGGAGCAGGGATTTCACTGGTCGGCGGGAACATCACCATTCAATCTGGCACCCTCGATGACGGCACAGTCCAACCAGCCCGGCTTGCTGCTCCTGGCGGGCAGATCAACCTAGCCAGCGTCGTGTCACCAGGCGAGGTGTCCGCTTCTGATTTCCTGCCCGCTTCGGGCATGACGAGAGGCGGCATCACTCTGGCAGAAGGGGCAAGGCTCGACGTGTCCGGTAATGCAGCTGGCACCGTGCGTATCCGAAGCGGTAGCTTCATGATGGAGAACGCCTTGATCTCAGCCGACACGGTCAATGCCAACAGAGCGCCGGTCGCGATTGACATCAACGTCACAGACGATGTCGCTATTTCCACCGTAGACGGTCCCGCACTGACTGCCAGGGCATCAGGCTCCGGCGATGCCGGAGAGATTCGAGTCTCGTCCAGCAACATCGAAGTAAACGCGACGGCAGTTGATTCCTTTCTTTTCACAATTATTGACACGCACACCTCTGGGACTGGGAAAGCTGGCACTGTCACCCTTTCCGCTGACAGTTTGTCGGTTGCAGGCGATCCGTTTGGCGCAACGACCTTCTTCATTGATAGCGGAACAACCGGCACAGGCGCAGGCCACGGCGGCGACATCACCATCACTGCACAGAACATTCATCTACAAGACACTGCCATCAGTACAGGCTCCAATGTATCGGACCAACTTGGTGAAACGGCCACCGGTTCTGCCGGAAACCTTGCCATCTCCGCTGACGACCTTGAGCTGTCGCTCGTTGGCGCCGTCACCGACGCCTTGGGGTTTAAAACCCAATCAGGGCGAGGTGGCGATATTTCGATCAACGCGAAGAATATCAACATGGAGTCAAGCTTCTTTAGTAGCTTCGGCCTCGAACGAGGTGGGACTGTTGCGATCACTGCCGACCGATTCGTCGCAAGCGACTCGCAGATTTCGACCGAAACAATTCGTATGGCTGGAGGCACACTGACCCTCTCTGGGAGAATAATCGAGCTAACAAACGGGAGCAGCCTACTTTCCAACACAGGCGGTGACGGGAACGCAGGCAGCATAACAGTTACTGCCACGGACCATCTCGGGCTCCTACGTGCCAACCCGACTGATCGCCCCAGCGGCATCTTTAGCAATTCGTTTGGCACGAGGGGGTCTCTTGGCAATTCTGGTGACATCGTCATCAACACACCGAGCTTGGAAATGACCGGAGGGGCTCGCATTAATACATCGACGGCCACCAGCGGCCGAGGCGGTAATGTTACGATCAATGCAATTGACTCAATTGCCATGTCCGGAGAATCCGGAGGATTCACTCCTGAGCCTCTCTTTTCGCTGGGCGTCATCCAGCCCAGCGGAGTCTTTACCCTTTCTGTTGGAGGGAAGTGTTCAGGACTCTGCGGTAATGCGGGTAACGTCTCCATCACCACAGAGTCACTTACGATGGGTACCGGCTCTCAAATCAACAGCGGTACGAGCAGCAGCGGGCAAGGCGGGTCTATCTCTATCAACGCCGGAAATACTATTTCGATATCGGGTACACTAAGTACTGGGCAACCAGGCGGCATCCAGAGCCGAACAGTCAGTACGGATCCAGACGCAGGACCAGGCGGGAACATCGCTCTCACGGCCGGACAATCAGTGGCGATCTCGAACGGCGCTTCCGTCTCAGCCAGTAGCACCGGAGCTGGCGATGCCGGCAACGTCACCGTCCAAGGTCTATGCGAGCCCCGTACAGACCGTGCTGATCGACGGCACCAACAGCGGCATCTTCACCGACACGCAGGGCACAGGCGCGGGCGGAATTATCTTCGTGAACGCCAACGCAGTTACACTCCAAAACAGCGGCACGCTCTCGGCTAAGACTTCGGGCACGTCATCTGACGCAACTGGAGGCACTATTTTGGTGGGGGCGAATAAAGTCCAACTCAACAACGGTGGGCTCATCACAGCCTCAACCACGGGAGCCGGAGCTGGAGGCTCGATCACGATCGCTGCAGGCAGCACCTTCGCGAGCAACGCGAGTACCGTAAGCAGCACGGCGACGCAAGCGCAAGGAGGCGACATCACGATCACAGCCGGACAATCAGTCACCCTGACCAACGGCTCAAGCATCTTGGCCAGCAGTGCCGGCCCCGGTAACGCCGGTAATATCATGATCAACGCCGGGCAGAACTACACGAGCATCGATAGCACAGTGACGACGGTAGGCCTGACCAAGCGAGCGGCGGCAATATCACGGTGCTGGCGACCGATACCATTCAGCTCACCAACAGCCAACTCAATGCCTCGGTGCAGGGATCCTCGACGACGGTCGGCGGCAACATCACGATCGATCCGCAGTACGTAATTCTGCAGAACAGCCAGATTCTCGCGACGGCGACCCAGGGTCAGGGTGGCGCGATCTCAATCAACATTACAAATGGCGGGCTCTTTCTGCCTGATGCGAACAGCACCGTCAGTGCCTCCTCGCAGTCCGGCGTGAACGGCACCATCACGATTCAATCGCCGAACGCTCCGATCAGCGGCCAGATTCAACCGCTTGGGAAAACACCGCTGCTGGCGACGTCGTTGCTCAATCAACATTGCGCGGCCCTGGCCGGCGGGGAATTTTAGCACCTTCACCGTGGCGGGACGGGACAGCCTGCCCACCGAACCGGGTGGTTGGCTCGCGAGTCCGCTCTACGCCGAATGCAGGCGTAGGGGACGGGGGAAGGTCTTTCTGGTCTATCTAGTCTGTCAGGTGTGTCGCGTGTAGTCCGAGCAGGGTTAGCTGCGCACCAGATAGACCAGATAGACAAAACAGACCAGACAGACCAATCCCTGCTGTCCTTGCGGCAGATCGCGCCGGCCGGGTTCCTGACCCAGGCCTTTGCGGTGGAGGGAGTCGACGAGGCTGCCCTCAATCATGACCCAATGCGTTGAGGGAAGCTGGGGAAGGGACGATGACTGAAAGCGCGCGGGTGAAGCGGGATGGTAGTCGTGATACCTTCGATGACGAATTCGTTGAGGGCGCGGTCAGTGAAATTCGACGTGGCGAACCATGTCGTCAGGGGGCAATACATCGTGGAGCAGCATGAGAGATCGTAGAATGTGGGACACCCGTGTCTGTTGATGCGCGTACACAATGCCTCGATGCGGGAGGCCGGATGCATGCAGTCGAAGAAAATCTGCATCCTGGGTAAACACTACGCGCCCATCTTGGGCAGCGCGTTCCAGATGGCGCGCATCCTCGGCAGCCTGCAAGCCGAGTTCTTGGACCGTGATGACATCCACGCCTCGCCTGCGCAATCCTTCCGTCACGGCTTTCGGGACATGCTCATCCATGTAGAACCTGAGCCGGTCAGCCACTGACTTTTCCGGTTAGCTTGGACTTGGTCCGACTCCGCAATTCGGCGACATAGGATTCGTCGGCCAGGATGGCTTCGTCTATTGCTTGGCGGTGATCGTAGTAATACGCCAGGGCGGCGTACACGTCGGCCAAGGACAATCCATGCTGGGAAGCGATCTCATCCGCACTCAGGCCCATACGCTCATGCCAGATCACGACGTTTTGTACGGTAGTGCGATGTCCGGTTATCCGAGGCTTGCCGCCGGCAACGTCCGGTGAACTCTCGATGTGCTGCGTGGTGACGATATCCATGGTAACCCTCCGTGGGAAGCGACGACATCAGTATAAGCCATCGAAGAATGGGCTTCCAAGAAAAATGAAGAGACGAAAAGGTGTCAGGAACCTTTTTCATAAACCACGAAGGAAAGAGAACCGAGAGCAGGCCTCGTCGCGTTGAACGACGGAATCGCCTGTGGCGAGAAAAGGTTCCTGACACCTTTTTTCACCTGTGAGGCACGTAGGATAAGCGGGAAAGGGGAGATTAAGTGAGACGGACGACGGTTCGAGGGTTCCGGAACCCCGGTCTTCGGACTTTGGATCACGCCTTTCACGCCAGTCCCGCCTTCCCGCGCTTCACGCGCAAGCAGCAACTGAATCTAATTGGATTCTCCGGGAATCAAAAAGGATTCAGCTGAGATCCTGCGGATGCCGCGCCGTGCCCTCGTCTTTCCCTTCGACCTCGTGAAAACCTGAAAATTTAGAAGGAATCACGAAAACTCGTTCGAAGCCGGCTACAGAATCCGCTGGCACATCGATTGCGCTATGCCTCATCAGGAGGCCCGTCTGGTTCTATTTGGTTTGTTTGGTTCATCTGGTTGATCGGATTAAGTCTGGTTCAACTAAACAAACAAAATAAACCAAACAAACGAGTCAAACCAGTCCGTACCCCCCCCTCATATGGATCTATTGCTAAAAATGCCGTACAGGTTTATTAGAGGCTGCCAGTTGCGTGCACGGTGTGGCTGGTTTCTCTCACTGGACTTTCGAAGGAGCCGGCCATGAATGGTCCCTCAGGCTTCCAAGAAGTGCGGTCTTCTGCTCCCCGACCATCAACAAATCGGTTGCTGCACGAGCAACCGCATCGATTCGGCAAGGTTCCTGGCGCTGTCTCCGTACTCCTGATGCTTCTCGCGTTTGCCGGACACTTCGCGTTTCATACGGAACAGGCCCATGGCGTAACCTCCATCACGCACACAACCGGTGCCGGAGATCTCGGCACACAGGTATTGCTGCCAATCGGACATGTATACGGTATCACCGGCGGCACGCCAGCCGGCACCAATCTGTACCATAGCTTCGCCCAGTTCAATGTCGGAACCGGGGATATCGCACAATTTCAAACCGGCACGCCAAGTCCAAACACGGCGATGCTCAACATCCTCGGTCGGATTACCGATGCAAATCCGTCCACCATATTCGGCACCATCGACAGCGCCTCCTTCTATCCCAACGCCAACCTCTTTCTCATGAATCCGTATGGTTTCTTGTTCGGCCCCGGCGCCATGGTGAACGTCGGCGGGATGGTGGCATTCACGACTGCCGACTATTTGAGGTTGACCAATGACGTTCGCTTCGAAGCGATTCCTGGAGCGCAAGATGTCCTGCTTAGCGCATTCCCCGTCTCTGCCTTCGGATTTTTGGGCTCAAATCCGGCCGCCATCGCGGTGCAAGGCAGTCAACTCACCGTGGCGAACGGAACAGGCCTCTCGCTTGTCGGCGGCAATCAGGGGTTCACCTATACGAATCCGGACACGGGCCATCCGCCTCCGTGCCGGATGGCGTGACGATGACTGGGGGAATCCTCTCGGCTCCGAGCGGTCAAATTAACATTGCTAGCGTCGCCTCAACAGGCGAAATATCCGCTGGCGATTTCATGTCAACATCAGAGATGACTATGGTTAATATCACCCTCTCCCAAGGGGCGATCCTCGACGTGTCAGGTAACGGCGGGGGAACCGTGCGCATTCGTGGCGGCCAGTTCCTCATGGACCAGTCCGCCGTGGTCGCTAACACAAACGGCGTGAACGAAGGGGACCCCGACTGCGATCAGCGTGAACGTAACCGGTGGAGTCTTGCTCGACAATCAAAGCGCATTGGTTGCCAAAGCGACCAATGCAGGGCGCAGTGGGGATATCGAAATCATAGGCCGGACGATTGATGTCGCGAGCACCTCGAACGTTCGAACGGAGAGCGCCGATACAGGGTCACCTGGAAATATTACTGTCACGGCAAGCGAATCCCTATCCGTGCGGGGCACCGACCAGTTTGGCAACCCCAGTCAAATCTTTAGTGACTCGACGGGCTTGGCCTCCACCGGATCAATTTCACTCCGATCTCCACTGATCACGCTTTCGGAAGGTGCCATTGAGACCCGCATGTTCGGGTTCGGATCTGGGGCTCGAGCCGGTGACATTACAATAGAAGCGACAAATCTTAATCTGATTAACGGTGGAATGGTACGGACGACAAGCGGCAGCGACATCGCGCCAACCGGAAACATCTCCATCATGGTCGGAGAAGCGGTCAATCTCGCAGGGACAGGCAAACTCGACGAGATCAGCAACATTACGAATGAAAACGTCAGTGGAGGAACCGGCAACATCTTGATCCAGGCTGGCACACTCTCGCTCAGCGACCATGCCAGAATCAATAGCCAAACCTGGTTTGACGCGGACCCGGCAGCGGCAAATCAAGCGAAAATCTCCGTAACGGCTGATTCCACCATTACCCTTTTCACCGGTAGCAGAATCGACGTTGGCGGGTTCTTCTCAGATACGGGAAAACTCGATGTCTCTGCCAATAGCCTCACGATGTCTGGCACAAGTGCAATCACAACGTTATCCAATGCAAGCGGGGCAGCGGGTCCGATCCTGATGATTGTTCAGGATCTTGCCATCTCTGAGGGTAGCCAGATCGTCAGTTCTTCTGCCCAAGGGTTCGGTCGTGGTGGTGACATTACAATCAACGCAACCGGATCCGTCTTGGTGACGGGGCAGGGAATCGATCCGTTCGGAGGCGCCGTGCCAAGCGGGATCTTCTCGAACACCACGGCAGGATTTGAAGACCCGTCGTTCACAGGCAATGCCGGGAATATTTCCATTACAGGACACTCGATTGAGGTCACCAACGGAGCACGACTCGACAGCAGCAGCCAATTCTTCGCGCTAGGCAACGCTGGAAATATTGATCTTCTGGCTCCCACGATCACCGTGAACGGCGGCACTGTCTCGACCTCTACAGAATTTGCCGGCCAGGCCGGCACGATCACCTTGCAAGCCGATACGGTCACACTCAGCAACAACGGCCAACTCGCGACCAGCAGCATCGTCCGACAAACTCCTATTTTTGAAGGCGAAGTCATTCCCTTACCGACCGGCAACGCCGGCACCGTCACTATCCAGGGTCGCGCAAGCTCGGCTCAGTCGGTGCTGATCGACGGCACCAACAGCGGCATCTTCACCGACACGCAGGGCACCGGCGCGGGTGGGAACATCTTCGTGAACGCCAACACCGTCACGCTCCAGAACGGTGGTGCGATATCGGCCCAAACGTCCGGTACAGGCAATGCGGGAAACATCACTATCATAGCTGATCAAGTCTCACTAACGAATCTCTCTGAACTGACCACGAGCACGTCAGGCCAAGGTTCAGGGGGCACGATTCATGTGTCCGCAGAAGACACGATCAGCGCGGTCGACTCGTTCATTAGCGCAAGTTCTAACTCCACCGGACCTGGTGCGGGAAGCGGCGGTCAAGTGATACTGAATGCTTCGACAATTGACGTGGTTGGCGGGGATATCTCGACGCTCACGGTAGGAGCGGGGAACGCAGGCGATATTCAGATTCAAGCCGGTACGTTCAGGTTGGGCACAAGCGAGAACGCTTTCGGGCTCGTTGAAGCGACCACATCGGGCTCGGGTCATGGCGGGAATATCTCCATTCTCGGAATCGAAGGTTCTGGCAGCCGAGCGAACGATGTAATCCTGTCGGACTTCAGCAGTCTCCGGAGTGAAACACTTACTGATGGCGCAGGCACGGCCGGGAATATTACCGTTGACACCGTGCGGCTGACGCTGAGGGAGGGTAGCGACATCACGACAGCCTCACATCTCAATAGCCCAGGCAACGCCGGCAACGTGACGCTGGATGCCAACGAATCGGTCCTGGTCTCCGGTAGCTTCGTCTCAAGCGATGTGTTTGAGGGCAGTACGGGCAATGGAGGGCAAGTCACCATAAAGACTCCGAATCTTATCGTGAACCAGGGCAGCGACGGGACCCGCGGAATCATTTCGACGAACACGGGCTCTTCTGGGAACGCCGGATCGGTCACGATTAATGCGAATAGCGTGACATTGGCCGATGGAGGAAGACTGACAAGTAGCAGCTTCCTAGATGACCCGTTCTATCCACCAGCCACTGGAGCGGCAGGCAATGTGGTCGTGCAGGGTCTCAACGGTGCCGGTACCCGGGCAAGCTCCATCGCCATCAGCGGACAGGACGGCTCCGGCGCAGCGAGCGGGATCTTCACCAATACTGATGGTTCCGGTCCGGGTGGAAACATGACCTTGTCCGTCAACACCGTCACACTCCAGAACGGTGGCACACTGTCGGCGGCGACTTCCGGTACAGCCCCTTCGGCCACCGGCGGCACGATCACGATTCAAGGTTCAGACGTTCAGTTGAAAACCGGATCCATCGTCACTGCTGAAACCTTTGGTTCAGGTGCGGGCGGAAAGGTGACGATCTCAGCCGATCAACGAGTTACGGTCGCCGACTCGTTCATCCTTACAAGTGCTGTTCCCGAATTCGGGGAAGGCGGTGCCGGTGGAGACATTGTGTTAAACGCTCCCATACTGTCGTTGGAAGACAGCGGACTGTTTGCCTCAACGTCCAGCACAGGCAAGGCAGGAGACGTTGCACTGCAAGGACAACAGATTACCCTGGCATCGAACACCGTGGTGGCGACTTCCACAGACGGGCAGGGCGCGGCAGGGACGATCAGGGTGGAAGGGCTGCAGGGTCCAGGCAGCAGGGCCACCAGTGTAACTCTTTCTAACTCACGAATTGAAAGTGAAACTACCGGCAATCTTGGAAGCGAGGGGCCTGCGGGTAACATCTTTGTGGAGACTGCGCGCCTTATGCTTACGGATAGTCAGTTCTCTACTCGGTCATCATTCAGTCCGGGAAACGCCGGCCAACTCGTTATGAATGCAAGTAATCAGATTCAGTTGGTTCGTAGCAACATCACTAGTAGCAGCGAAGGAGCTGTCACGGATGCTGTTACCGGAGATCCAATCCAAACCGGCGATGCAGGCGAAATTGTCATGAGTGCGCCACACATCATCGTGGAAGACGCGAGCAAGGTGACGACCAACACCGAGTTCACCGGTCAGGCTGGGAACATCACGCTCAACACAGCTAACCTTGAAGTACGATCCGGCGCACAGATCACGAGTAGTAGCAGCGCTCCGGAATCTTCCCCGACGGGAAATGCAGGAACCGTGACGGTCCAAGATTTGGCGAGCCGCGCGCAATCCGTCCTGATCGACGGCCCCGGCAGCGGCATCTTCACCGACACGCAGGGCACCGGCGTGGGCGGAAACATCTTGATAAACGCCAACTCCGTCACACTCCAGAACGGCGGCACGCTATCCGCCAAAACTTTGGGCACAGTATCCACGGCCACCGGCGGCACGATCACGGTGGACGCGGCCAATACCATCACTATGAACAGTGCCTCCATCACGGCCAAGAGCGCCGGAGTGGCGGATGCTGGCAGCATCGACCTCACAGCGATGAACGGATTTACGATGCAGGACAGTACCATTACGACACAAGCTGGGCAGGGAGCAGGCGGCGGTAATATCAAAGTGACCACCTCTCCTTCGGCCACGGTGTTGCTCGAAAGCAGCCTGATCAGCGCCTCGGTCGCCGACGGGCGTGGAGGCGGCGGGAATATTTCGATCGATCCACAGTTCGTCATCTTACAAAACAGCCAGATTCTGGCCCAGGCGGCGCAGGGTCAGGGCGGCGCGATCACGATCATTGCGAATCTATTCCTATCGGATGCCAACAGTATCGTCAATGCGGATTCCGGCTCCGGCGTGAACGGCACCATCACGATTCAGTCGCCGAATGCGCCGATCAGCGGCCAGATTCAGCCGCTGGGAAAAACGCCGCTGATCGCGACGTCGTTGCTCAACCAACATTGCGCAGCATTGGCCGGCGGGCAGTTCAGCAGCTTCACCGTGGCAGGAAGGGACAGTCTCCCGATCGAACCAGGTAGTTGGCTCGCGAGTCCGCTCTACGCCGCAGGCGTAGGGACGGGGGAAGGTCTGTCTGGTCTATCTAGTCTGTCAGGTGTGTCGCGTGTAGTCCGAGCAGGGTTAGCTGCGCACCAGATAGACCAACCCCTGTTGTCGTTGCGTCGGATCGCGCCGGCCGGGTTCCTGACCCAGGCCTTTGCAGTGGATGAACCAGCAGGCTGTCAATCATGACCCATCGCGCTGGGGAACCGACGCATGCTCGGCTCGTCAGTCAATTCTTTCCCGGTGCCGATCTCGCCATGATCATGAAAGATGGTGAAACAGCTCGGTCGTCTCGTCATCTTAAACTATCGAAGCATACGCACATGTATTCGGAATGCATCTCACACATTCACAGAGGAGGATGAGCTATGCCACATTTTACTGTTCCGAATGGTACTCACAGGATGAGTAATGGAAATATCTTCACATGGGATACGACCGATGGACCTGGGACGACAACCGAATACAAGTTCCAAGTTGGAACCCAATCTGGTTACTATGACATTTTCAACGGAAGTTGGAAACCCGGAGGAGGAGCAAATCAATATAGAGACACCATCACCAACCTTCCCGGAAATGGAAACACCCTGTATGTAAGGGCTCTATACAAGAAATCGGTAGGCGGCGTCATCAAGCTGTACTACACCACCCCTGTGTCTTTTCAGTGCATTATGTAAAGTTGGTTGGCACCAGATCAGGCAGTGGGGCTGTGTCCTCACCGCCAGTCCACTCATTCAGATAGTTGGCAACAGAGGAGGATGTTATGGAAAAATTAGAAGACGGAGTTGTCTCGATCACAAGTCCTACGACCATACCTAAGAATCAAGACATCGTCATTGCATGGAAGACCGACGACGCAGATATCCTGGGGTTTGAGATCCGTATCGGTATGCTAGCAGGACAATGGGACGTTTTCAGCGGTCGATTAGGAAAAGATTTGAGAGAAACCAGGGTGCCCGGTCTTCCTCAAAATAAGACACCGCTCTTTGTAGAGTTTGGCTATATTGTTTCTTCGAGTGCGATGAATCAAGGTCATGAAAGTACTGAAAACGTGCTGCTGAATGAAGAGCCATTCCAGATTACGCGAGTCTAGTATAGGGGATCATGATTCGAGAGGTCCACAATACATGGCCGGCAGGTTGTGAATGGTGACAATAGACGCTAGGGAACTGGCGCCTGCCTGCTCCCCTCGGTTCGTGAGACAACTCTTCTTCTGTATCGGTCTCGCCATGGTTGTCATGCTGGCGATACAATTCGACTTTCGCCCAGATCATTCCACCTTTCATTCCGCCTCCCAACCAACCATCAACGACGATCGACCCGACGGGACGTTCCGGCCAACCGCCCGGCCCCCTCAAGGAAGAGTTTGTGCGCCCGCAGCCGCCGCCGAGTCCCCTGCTTCCTCTCGTCCCGCTCCCGCCGGAAACCGGGGCACCGATACAGCCAGGCACGGTGCGGGTGCTCGTCCGTGACGTGCTCGTGATCGGCAACACCGCCTTTTCGGACCAGGAGATCGCCGAGGTGACGGCGCCGTTTAAGAACCGGACGCTGATGACCGAGGATCTGGAACGGCTCCGGCTGGCCCTGACGCTGCTCTACGTCAACAAGGGCTATCTGACCTCCGGCGCGATCATCCCGGACCAGGACGTCATGTCGGGCGTCATCACGGTGCAGATCGTCGAAGGAAAGCTGACGCGGATCGACGTCGAGGGCAACCGCTGGTTCCGTTCGTCTTACCTGCGCGACCGCCTCTCGCTCGGCATCCGCACGCCGGTGACTCTCGTCCCCTTGCAGGAACAGCTACAACTCTTGCAGCAGGATCGCCGCATCGAGCGCGTCAACGCGGAACTGCGGCCCGGGGATCAGCGAGGCGACAGCGTGCTGAATGTGCGCGTGGCGGACAAGAATCCGTTTCACGCCTCGATGGAGGTCAACAATTACCAGACGCCGCTGGTCGGAGAAATCCGTGGGGTCGGCACCCTGACCCACGACAACCTGACGGGCCACGGAGACCCGCTCAAGCTCAGCTACGGCCAGTCGAGCGGCGCCTATCCGATCGTGGACGCCTCCTACGCCCTCCCCTTCAACCAATACGGGACGACCTTTTCGCCGTACTACCGGCGTTACGGCTTCAGACTCATCGAGCCGCCCTTCAGTCCGCTGAACATCAAGACCAACTCGGAGATCATCGGCATGAGCCTGCGCCATCCGATTTATAAGACCGTGACCGATGAGGTGGCCCTCTCGATCATCGGGGAACATCTCTTTACCCAAAGCTTTCTCTTCGACGGCACCCCGAGCCAGATGACCTTGAATGTGTTCCCCGGTTATCAGAACGGCGTGGCGACCGTCTCCGCCCTCCGCTTCGCCCAGGATTGGACCCATCGCACACTCGATACGGTGCTGGCCGTCCGCTCACGATTCAGCGTCGGCTTGAACGTGCTGGGCGCAACCATCAATGCGAACCCCGATACGCCGGACGGGCAGTTCTTCTCCTGGCTAGGTCAGGTGCAGGGGATCAAGCAGTTCGGCGAACAGATGCTTGGCATGCAGCTCCTCGGTCATATGGATCTGCAACTGACCAACTCGCCGCTGTTCCCGGTTGAACAGGTGGCGATGGGAGGCCGGTATACGGTGCGCGGCTACCGCGAGGTGACCATCCTGCGTGACAACTCCTTCATCGCCTCGGTCGAGCCACGCTTTCCGTTGTATCGTTGGGGGAACGGCACACCGATGTTCCAACTTGCGCCCTTTGTGGACGTTGCGCACGGTTGGAACCAGGGCAACAATCGTATAGCCGCGACGCAGCCGATCACCGCCTTTCCCGACACGCTCGCGAGCGTAGGCGTCGGTCTCCGGTGGAATATCCTGCCGGACGACAGGGCCAGCTTCGAAGTCTATTGGGGGCAGCAACTGAACCATGTGCCGAAGGTCAGCAATACGATCCAGGATAACGGAGTGCACTTGGGATTTGTGGTGAATCTGTTCTAACGCTCAGGTAGATAGGCTGAAGACTGTTAGGGGTCAATCGTGCGGGATCACAGAAAACTTCGGGCGTTCGAGATGGCTGACGAGGTAGCCCTACTGGTCTATCAGATCACCGCAGGGTTTCCGAGAGTAGAGATTTATGGATTGACTTCTCAAATCAGGCGGGCAGCAGTTAGGGTTGCGCACGTGACAGCCAGGCAGATTATCTTCGATTCCTCCATATGGCGTTCGGGTCACTGAGGGAACTGCATTATCAGCTAGGTTTGTCGAAGCGTTTGGAGTTCTTATGCAACCGGGATTGGTCACTGATTAAACCAAAGATCGTCGAAACTGAGAAGGTTTTGAACGGCTTGATCCGAGCATTGCGCGATGATGAATAACCTTCAGCCTTCAGCCCTCAGCCTTCAGCCTTTAGTCTGGCTCGTCCTGTTCCTCGTCCTCACGACTGGGCTCGTGCTGGCCAAGCCAACCGGAACTGTTTCCGCGGTCGAGCCGAGTCCAGACAGCTTGATGACGCAGGGCCTTCACGCCTACCAGCGGGGTTCGTTTGCTCAGGCGCTCGCCGCGTGGAAGCAGGCGGCAGACCTCTACGAGCGAGCGGGCAAGGTCGGAGAACAGAGCCGGGCCCTGGCACAGGCCGCGCAGGCCTCGGAATCGTTGGGGCAGGTCGGTCAGGCCATGCAGCAATTGGAACTGGCGCTGACCCTGGCACAACAGATAGGAGATCGCGCCAGGATTGCCGTCGTGATGGAGAGTCTCGGTCGGACCTATCTGGCGGCGCGCAAACCGGACGCGGCGGTGCAGTATCTGACCCAAGCGTTGGCCCTGGCACAAGCCGAAGAGGATCGTCGCCTCATTGCGGCCATTCATAACGACCTCGGCATCGCCCACGTCGCGCAGCTGCATGACGCGGATGCGCTGGCCTCCTTTACCACCAGCGCGCAGGAGGCGCTAGCAGCCGGGGATCGCGCGGTGGCCGTGCGGGCCTATATCAACGCGGCCCGCATGGCGATGAAGCTGAATCAACCGGATCACGCGCGTGACTGGCTGGACCGAGCCTTCGACACCCTGAAAGATTTTGAGCCTTCGCACGACAAGGCCATGACTCTCATTCAGGCAGGACTGGGCTACCAGCAACTCCGTGCCTCGATGCCGGCCATGAACGCCCCTCTGCTGCTGCGCGCGGCCGGCGTGCTGCTGGAAGCGACGACCGTGGCGGAACAGGTCGGCGACGAGCGTACTCGCTCCTACGCCGAAGGCTATCTCGCTCACTTGTATGAAACCGAACATCGCTACGACGAAGCGTTGCAACTGACCAGACGCGCGGTCTTCTCCGCCCAGTCGGCCAACGCGCCGGAGTCGCTCTTCCGCTGGCAATGGCAGCTCGGCCGTTTGTTGGCGGCCACAGGCAAGTTGGACGAAGCCATTGCCTCCTATGGTAATGCCAGCACGACCCTGCGCCCCATTCGCATCGAAGTCGCCGCCGCATGGGGGAACGATTCATTCGCCGGAGAAGATTCGGTCCGCGCGCTCTACTTTGAGCTCGCCGATCTGCTGCTCCATCGCGCCTCGCTGACAGGCGATTCCCAAGGAGCTGAGCAGTATCTGCGGCAGGCACGCGACGTGATCGAGACCTACAAGGCCGCCGAGTTACGGGATTACTTCCGGGACGACTGTGTCGATACCCTGCAAGCCCGTATCACGAAGCTGGACCGGCTGGCCGCCGGAACGGCCGTGCTGTATCCCATCGTCTTTGCGGATCGATTGGAACTGCTGGTCAGCTTCCCCAATGGACTGAAACGGCTGTCGATCCCTGTCTCATCCGCCACGCTCACACAAGAAGTGCGTGCCTTTCGCAAAACGGTCGAAAAGCGAACGACGCGCGAGTATCTCCCTCACGCCCAACAACTGTACGCCTGGTTGATCCGCCCGCTCGAACCGGATTTGGCCTCCTTCGGAATCGATACCCTGGTCGTTATCCCCGATGGCCCGCTCCGCACCGTCCCGATGGCCGCGCTCCATGACGGCAGGCAGTTCCTCATCGAGAAGTTTGCGCTGGCCACCACGCCCGGCCTGAATCTCACCGACCCGAAACCGATCGACCGCAACAAGGTCCGGCTGTTGTCGAGCGGGCTCACGCGAGCCGTTCAAGGATTTCCGTCGCTTCCCTTCGTCGAAGAAGAAATCAATGCCATTCGCTCGCTCTACCAGGGAGATCAACTCTTGAATGCCGAGTTTTCGACTCCGCGGCTTGAACAAGAATTACGAGACCGCCCCTATGGCATCTTGCATATTGCCACCCATGGCTGGTTTGCCGCAGACACGACACAGTCCTACCTGTTGACCTATAACGGAAAACTCACCATCAATGAGCTGGACCGTTTGATCGGTCTGTTCCGCTATCGAAAAGATCCGCTGGAGCTCTTGACCCTCAGCGCGTGCCAGACCGGCACAGGCGACGACCGTTCGGCACTCGGCCTGGCCGGTGTGGCTATCAAGGCCGGAGCCAGAAGTGCTCTCGCGACACTCTGGTTCATCAACGATGAAGCCTCAGCTGCCTTGGTCTCCGAATTCTACAGGCAGCTACGCAATCCCTCGCAGTCGAAGGCACAGGCTTTGCAGAAAGCACAGCAGACGCTCTTGGCGGATCGGGTCTATGAACATCCGGCCTACTGGTCGCCGTTTCTGTTGCTGAACAACTGGCTGTAACATCCCGCTGGATTCGTGCTACAGTGCGCCAGCGTTTTTGGAAGGTTCAGGCTAAGGCTGAGATGAAGGCAGTCAAATCTTTGCTCAATCTTGATCTCTACCTCAGCCTGCTCGGGAGGTGCTCGCATGCGACCGGTAACGTGTTATCTACTAGCGGGACTGATCCTGACCATGGGGTTGGTTGACCCTGCCACGACGCCGGCGGCATCGGATCAGCCAGCCGCTTTGCAGTCTGGGTCAACGGAAGATCTGCCGCTTCCCCTCTACCAGGCCCCCAAGAAGCTGACCCCGCGTGCTCGCGTGGGTGGCGGATTGCGCGGGACGGATGGAAGCGATCCCGTGATCGTGGCCTTGGTGCCGGACCATGTCGGGTTCACGATCAAGAAAACTCCCGGCCTGAACTGGTTTCTTTCGAAACCGACGACATACCCGCTGAAATTTACGCTCATCAACAACGAAATGTTCAAGCCGATGCATGAAGTCACGATTCCCACACCGGAGCATGCAGGCGTTCAATCCATCAACCTCAATAATTTTGGCATTGTACTTGAGCCGGACGTGACCTATCGCTGGTTCATCTCCGCGGTTCGCGATCCTGAGTCGCCGTCGAAGGATATTGTGGCAGGCGGCATGATCGAGCGCTGTGAGTTTAATACGTGCCTCATAACAATGGATCCCTATTTGGGCTGCGACCTCCAAAGCGTCAGATGGAATGCCGGGCATGGGTTTTGGTACGACGCCATCTCTTGTCTTTGCGATCTCATCAAGACCGATCCGCAAGATACCTCGTTGCGACGCGTCCGCGCAGGCTTGCTCAAGCAGGTTGGCCTCAACGGCGTGGCAGAGTGGGATCTCAAGTCGCTTCCTCCAGAGAAATAACCGCGGCTTGCCGAGTTCTAAGTTATAAGTTCTGAGTTCTGAGTTTGCACTCGGAACTTCTCTTTCAGCGTTTCTGTTCAATTCATTCCTCATTCCAAATTCAAAACTCCGCATTCTATCCCCGACGTCCAACTCAGAACTTAAAACTCAAAACTTCCCCGGTGCTCGTCTTCCAACTCAGAACCCATAACTCAGAACTTCCCCACCCCGTTCTGTAATCAAAAAGGATTCAGTGCTGGATCGTTTCCAATTCACCTGGGCCGCTTTCCATCCTCCAATGTAGTCGCTTGCGCTAGGCGAAACCTTTGATAAACCACAAAGCATGACAGAGGACATACGCATTTCGCATTAGGCATGCAGCTTGCTGAATGTGCGGGTGCAGGAACCTTCAAGAACGCCGAAGTTTTCTCTGAAGGGAGACGCAGCCATGCTACAAATATTCGCTCAGGTCATGTTCGTAGGGCTGTTTGTTGGAGTGGTGGGAGCCATCTGGATGATCATTCTCGACCGCTATTGATGATGACCCTCTTTGCCAGGTTCTGCGTCTACGGCTGCGCCGAGGTGTGAGTCGTCGGCCTTGCTGAGTTATAAGTCCTAAGTGCTGAGTTATGTGGAACTATACTCAACACTCTTCTTTCAGCGTGTCTGTTCAATTCATTCCTCATTTCACATTCCTTATTCCTTCGATTCTCCCCATCGACTTTTCTGATTAGCTCAGAACTTACAACTCAACACTTCCCAATGTGATTCACTCCAGAATCATTTTCAATTCACAGACACCGCTTTCCATCCTCGTGCCGTCGCCTGCGCTCTGGCCAATGCTTGGAAATGCTGCAGGCTACGAAAGAAGGTCCGGCATTTCACATTGGGCACGCGGCTTGCTGGATATGCGTATGCAATGACTGATCTATTGATGAAAGGAGACGGTCATGATTGAGGTCATCCTTGAGGTGCTCATTATTGGGCTGCTGACGATGCTGGCGGGGATCATCTTGATGGTTGTTAGCGACATCTTACGTAACGGCCGTTCCACCAACGACAACCAATAAGAAGGAACACGTCGGCCATGACATTGTGGATTATCGGATCGCTATTGTTTACAGGGATGATCTCACTCACTTTGGCAATGATCGATATTCTTGGTGGCGACTATCATGCTGATGGTGAACGGTAAGAAAGCGCCTCGATGGCATGTCCATACATCCAATGGAGTCACGCCGTCCCTCCATCCACCCTTGTTCGCCAGCCCGTTCCTTCATTGTTTAGATACTCCTCCGGCACATATTATTGTGCGACCTCACTCCTCGCCCATCACACCCCCGCCTTTCAGGTTTACGCAGTTTCAGGAGGCCCTGCATGAACCAACTCACAGACCAGAAAAGATAACACATACGGGTTGAGTTCTGAATTGGCCGGAAAAGTTGAGGGGGGGGGAGGTACTGAGAAATGTGGAGTGAGGAGCGTAGAATAAGGAAGAGTCGGCCACCACAATGAATCTCTATTCTGTTCTCATCGTAGAAGATAACCAGGATCTCGTCATGGGGTTGCAGGATTTGCTGCATCATGATGGCTACGCCGTCACTGCTGTCGGCACGGTTGCCGCCGCGCTCAAACTCGTTCGAACTCACCGTTTCAATGCCATCTTGCTGGACTTAGGCCTACCCGACGGCGATGGGCTCGAGGTCTTGAAAGAATCACACCGACTGGACCCCTCTCTCCCCGTCGTGATCGTGACCGCTCATATTTCCTCTGATCGCACCGTGGGATCGCTGACGCAGGGGGCCTATGCCTATCTCACGAAGCCGTACGATCGGGAAGAACTTCGGCATACGCTCCGTCGCGCCATCGGGGCCAAGGAACTCACGATCAAAGTCGAACGGACGGAACGCCTCCTCAGCCTCAGCGAAGAACGGTTGGAGCTCGTGATCCAAGGCTCTCATGACGGCTTCTGGGATGGACGGGTTCTTCCCGACACACCGTGGAGTTCTCCGCGCACACCGGTGTGGTGGTCTCCTCGCGTCAAGGCCATGTTGGGTTATACCGATGAGGAGTTTCCCGATGTCTTGGAGAGCTGGGCGTCTCGCCTACACGCCAAAGATCGCGATCGCGTGTTTGCGGCTTTGACAGCCCATATCGAGCGCCGTGACCCCTACGACATGGAATACCGGCTCCTCACTAAAACAGGAGAGTATGGCTGGTTCCACGCCCGCGGCCAGGCGATCTGGGACGAGACTGGTCGGGTGACCCGTATGGCAGGCTCCCTCCAGGACGTGACGGATCGCAAACAAGCGGAGGATGCGTTGCGTCGCAACGAGCAATTGCTCCAAAACGTGGCCGACAACACTACGGCGGTCATCTATGTCAAGGATACCGACGGCCGGTTTCTGTTTATCAACCGCCGTTTTGAGCAGCTGTTTCATCTCACAACCGAGCAGATTATCGGCCATACAAACCACGAAATATTTCCTCGGGAGATTGCGGATGCATTCCGCGCAAACGATCTGCAAGTCCTGGAGCGGAACAGGACGGTGGAATACGAAGAACAGGCGCCGCACGAGGACGGATTGCATACCTATCTCTCGATCAAATTCACGCTGTGCGACCACACCGGCAAGCCCTATGCGACTTGCGGCATCTCCACCGACATTACCGAGCGCAAGTGCATCGAACACAACCTCCGCTCTCACGAGGAACAACTCCGCCTTGCCCTGACCTCGGCAGAGGTGGGTACGTGGAATTGGGACATCCAAACCGGTGACATCTATTGGTCTTCGCAGGTCGACAGATTCCTCGATCTATCGGATGGAGCACGGCCCCACACGAAGTACGACTGGCTGGCGCTCGTGTATCCGGAGGATCGGGAATCGATGGCGCGCGCGATGCGCCAGGTGATGGATCAATCCGGCGCCGACGCGGCATTTGAACACCGTGTCATGAGACCGGACGGCAGCGTACAATGGTGTGTCTGGACAGGTGAGATTATTCGAGATCAGGACGGAAAGGCTGTGCATATATTGGGAGTGGTCCGCGCCACAGCCGTAAAGCACGGGAAGCGTTGTTCGTGTTTGCGTGAACCTGTCTCGTTGGATAATATGAACCGTATCGACTGATAGAACGAAACAGGCCGGATAACAGATGAATCAGACTCGTGACCAGATCGTCACGAGTGACGAACGACGCTTCACGAAGCGTTGGCGGGACTCGCGCTCGCCTTCTTGCTCGGCCTCTGTACCCTCTGTGTGCCGGAATCCGCGGCGATGGACATTGCCATCCTGCGATCTTCCGACATTGCGGCATATCAGGAAGCCATTGCGGGCTTGAAGGCCTCCGGTCCGATTGGAGCCACCTATACCGAGTACGATGTGCAAGGCGACCTGGAAACTGGGAAAAAGCTCTCGCGCAAGCTGCTGGCATCGAATGCGTCACTGGTCGTCGCCGTGGGGCTCAAGGCCGCGTTGGCCGCGAACGTAGAAATTAAGGATGTCCCGATCGTCTATATGATGGTCCTGGACCCGTTCAAACATCACCTCACATCCGCCAACATCACCGGCACGCTCCTGGAGATCCCCTTCGACCGACAGTTGAAGATCATGCGGACATTCCTGCCGGACCTTCACCGGGTCGGCATGCTCTACGATCCCTCGAAAAACGCCTCTCGAAAGAAGATCGCGGTGGAGCAGGGCAGTTTCAATGACGTTCAAGTGAACGGGCTTCCCGTCGAGAGCGAGAAGGATGTTCCCCAGCAATTGCGCACGCTGCTCTCCGATAATGAGGCCCTTTGGCTCATACCGGATTCCGCCGTATTGACGAATGAGTCCATCCCCTTCATCCTTGAATCAGCGCTCGCACGTCATGTACCTGTCATCGGGTTCTCTCCGGAGCTCACACGCCTGGGAGCGCTGCTCAGTATGTCCGTCAACTTCGGCGATGTCGGACGGGACACCGGACTGCTCATGAAGCGCATTCTCGACCATGACGGGCTGCTGCCGCTCAACCCCGTGCCGATCGAGCGACTCAAGATTACCGTCAATCTCAAGACTGCAAGGTTTCTCGGCATCACGTTTTCAAAGGAGCTGATGAGCCTCATCGATGAAACCTACTGATCCGGACAGGCCAGTACATGCTCCTGACCAGCCGGCGAATACCCTGGCTCCCCTCCCATTACGCGTACGCCATTTCATCGGTCTGCGACCGAAGTTCGTGTTATTTTTCAGCCTCATTCTCATCGCCGTCTGTTCGACCTTGAGCGCGTACTACGTCGAGGCGAGGAGAGAGGCGATGACCGGCAGCCTCCTGCAACTCGGAAGGATTCTCCTCACGAGTGTCGTCCAGAATGAACATTTCCGCTATGCAGGAATCGTAGCGGAAGATCGCCGCACGCTCCAACAGTTCATTGATGGTCTCGTGGCCGTCCAGGAGGTGGTGTATGTGGTCATCACCCGCTCAGACGGAACCGTGCTCGCACAGCACACGAAGGGGTCACGCCAATCCTCTGCCGACCTTGTGCGGTCTCTGGATCATCCGCTGTACCCGCAGCTTCAGATTGTGAAACAGCTCTTCCAATCGACGGATACCACTCCTCTCGTGACAGATTTCTCCCTCTCCACCAAAATAGGACGCGTATTAGCATTAGATGAAATCGTGTACGATTTTGCACTGCCTGTGCTACGAACGGCAACAGAGAACGGCTCGCGTCCGACATTTTCTCTTCAGCTGGATGAAGGCAGCGCCGGCTCATCCTCGACACAGCCGGCACGTCTCTCCGCGGTCGTCCAAATAGGGTTGACCGACGCCCACCTGAAACAGAATCTCGCGGCGATGATCAGAGATATTCTCATCTTTACCTCCTTGATTATCGGAGCAGGCGCACTCGGCACCCACCTGCTCACCCTCCGTATCACGAAGCCGCTGAGAAGCCTTGCCGCTGTGACCCAGCAAGTGGCTGAGGGCTATTTACCGGTGACCCTCACACCCTCCACCCGCGACGAAGTCGGCCAACTGACCGGCATGTTTAACCTGATGACCTCCTCGCTACAGGAGAGGAATGTCGCCATTGCAGCAAACATGGCGACCATCAAACACCAGGTCGAACAATTGACCACGCTACATCAAGTCAGCGCGGCCATCGCCCGGACACTGGACCTGAACCAGATTCTTCGAACCGTCCTGCATCTCCTGATCGCCAACCTGGGTTTTACACGGATGTTTGTGACGCTACGACATCGCGAACACGACACGGCCTATGTGGCCCACATCGTCGGGGTCGCGCCGGAGATTGCGGAGGCCGCTCGCCGGCTTGTTGTGCCGGTCCGGAGCGATGGCGGCCTCCAAGCCGACCTGCTGATTCATGGCAGACCTTTGCTCGTCTCAAACCTTGAGGCCGTAGCCGATCGCATGCAACCACCGATATTAGAGTTGGCTCGCCGGGCCGGAGTGACGTCCTTCGTCGCGGTGCCGCTCCAGAGCCAGAACCTGACGCTGGGATACCTCGCCGGTGACCGGGGCTCACAGCCCTGCACGGACGAAGATCTTCATATGCTGTCGACGATCGCCGGCCAGATCGCTGCGGCCATCGACAATGCGAACGCCTATTCCCACCTCGAAGAACTCACGCAGCATCTCGAACTGCGTATTGCCGAGCGCACGCAGGAAGTAACGGCCGCGAATGAGCGCCTCCAGGAACATGATCGGCAGCGGTCGCTGTTTCTCTCTGTCGCGTCCCATGAATTGCGCACCCCCATGACCGTCATTCGCAGCTTTGCAGACAATATGCGTGACGGTATTGCAGGGCCGGTGAGCGAACAACAAATGACCTACCTCACTCGTATCGGACATAACCTGGGTCGGCTCACCAGAATCATCAATCAATTGCTCGACTGGTCACACCTTGACAGCAAAAGGGACACGCTCTGCCTCGCACCGGTCTCCCTCGAAACCACGACGCTCCAGGTCATCGACAGTTTGCGCACCGTCGCGAATGACAAAGCGATTACACTCAAGATCGGGCATGCCGATGGGCTTCCAGCGGTCCAGGGGGACGGCGATAAGCTGGAACAGATTCTCTGGAATCTCATCGGTAATGCGATCAAGTTTACGCCGCCGGACGGCCGCGTCACCGTCGATTTCCAGATGACCCCCGACGGCTTTGTCCAAACCTGTATTGCCGATACCGGCTGCGGCATTGACCCGGGCCATCTGGGAATAGTCTTCAAGGAGTTTTCCAAGGTGCCGTCTGCCAACCCCGCCGCTCAGGGGGCTCAGCTTGGCCTCTTCATTACCAAAAGCCTGGTGGCGATGCACCGGGGAACCATCTGGGTGGAGAGCATGCCAGGAGCCGGCACAAAATTTTACTTTACAATGCCTGTCGCCTCTTCAAGTTTGAAGGCTGAAGGGGTTCAGGCTGAAGGCTGAAGGTTCGAGGCTCTATGATAGAAGGAGTGTATTTTCCTGAGCGCATAATTTACAATTCCGCTCAGTCTCCAACTTGAGGACCTGGCTCATAACCTTCAGCCTGAATTCCTGAACCCCTAATTCCCTGAGCAGACACCATGCGCGCAAAAATTCTCATCGTCGACGACGACCGCGATATTCTTCTCGGACTCGAGAATCGTATCACCTGGATGGGGCACGAGCCTGTCACAGCCGATAACGGCAAGGACGCGCTGCGCCTGCTTGAACAGGGAGAATTCGATCTCGCGATCCTGGACTTGGAACTGCCGGGCCTGTCCGGTCTGGAGGTTCTGGAGCGGGTGAAAGGCGCCTCGCAGAGCGAGCGGCAAACCGGAAAGGGTACCATCGCAGCTCACACTACCCCGCTCATCATCATCCTCACTGCATTCGGCACCGTCGAGCGCGCTGTGCAAGCCATGCAGCTTGGCGCGTTTGATTTCCTGACGAAACCGTTCAGCGCCGATCACCTGACCGTCGTGATCAACAAAGCCATGGCCGCGGTGATGCTCCACCGTCAGGTCGACGTCCTTCGCCAGGAAATCGACAAGCGCTACGATCACCTTGTGGGAGCCAATGCCAAGATGGCCGCGCAACTCACGATCGCCAAACAAGCGGCGCAGACCGACGTGACCGTCATCCTGTTCGGTGAAACCGGTACGGGAAAGGAAGTCGTGGCCCGCGCCATTCATCGTTGGAGTCCGCGCAGCTCAAAGCCCTTTATCGCAATCAATTGTGCGGCGTTGCCGGAGCCGCTGCTTGAGAACGAACTGTTCGGTCATGAAAAGGGCGCCTTCACCGGAGCGGTCAAACGGGAGCCCGGCAAGATTGAAGTCGCAGAAGAGGGAACGGTGTTTCTTGATGAAATCGGGGATATGCCGCTCCCACTACAAACCCGTCTGCTGCGGGTCATCCAGGATCAGTCCTTCTATCGTGTGGGTGGAACCCAGCCGGTTCGCACCCATGTACGTTTCATCGCGGCCACGAACAAAGACATACGGCACGCGATCAAACAGGGCACCTTTCGTGAGGACTTATACTATCGGCTTGCCGTGATCACTGTGACACTCCCGCCCCTGCGTGAACGGATGGACGATGTCCCTGCACTCGCCCGGCATTTCCTCGATCGGGTAGTCAGACTGGGGATTCATCGTTACTGCACCCTGAGTGACCATGCCACACAGGCGTTGCAACAGTATCAGTGGCCCGGCAACATACGCGAACTTGAAAATGTGCTGATGCGTGCGGTTATTTTGTGCCACACGGACACCCTTGAGGCCTCGGACCTGCATTTGGGAGATTCACCGTCATCCTCGGCGGCTGAGGCTGCGGCCGTATCTCCTCCCCTTCACTACCATGAGAGCGTCGACGCCTACAGCCGGAAGATCATCGAAGAGGCGTTGCAAAGAAATGGATGGAACCAAACAAGAGCAGCCGAAGAGCTCGGCCTTCAACGGACTTACCTCACGAAATTGCTCCGTCAGAAAGACATCTCCGGCAGACAGCCCAACGAAAGCAGCGGAGAGTAGTGGAACGTAGTGCTGAGTTCTGAATTAGTTCCGGACATCTCAGAAACCAGCACTTCTTCCTCTCCCCATGGCCCGCAATTGGCTCGGCTTCAGCCACCAACGGAGGACGCCTCGACCCGGCTTCACCGGGATCGGCAGCTCGATCAGACAGGCCCCGGCCTTCTTCATAGGAAACGATGCAGTCGCCCGTCCAGACAGCATGCAGCTAGCCGCTATGCCCAGCTGCGGTTCATGCCCGATATAGAGTACGCAGGTCTCGGGCTGAAGATCATGAAGGATTGATAGGAGCCGATCCGGAGGCGCATCCGGCAAAAGTTCATCGACGATTTGCACCGCAGAGCGGACTCGCAGCAACCGATGCACAATCTTCGCCGTCTCGATCGCCCGAATCAAGGGACTCGAGAAGACATGCGTCGGCTGCACGCCAAGCCGGTTCAACCCAGCCGCCACCTGGACCACGCGCTTCGCCCCACGCTCAGTCAGAGGACGATCCGCTTCCAATCCTTTCCACTCATCCCGTTCCACCGCAATGCCATGTCGCATCAACAAACAATCCATCGTCGCGCGTCCTCGTAGTCAATGCCGATAGATTCCTGCTCGCATTATACACTGATGCGGCAATTGCCACTCCACTGATCATACGAGTGAAGCGTCGTTCGTGAAGCGTGAAGCGCAGGGCAGGTGAGGCAGACTGAGCGTTCTGACCTTCGGCCTTTCTGACCTTCGGCCTTTAGAATATCTCATTTCCCTGAGCTGTACCGCATGCGGCAGCCGTGAAGGAGGGATAGCTCAATTTCACTGGCGGTCAGTTCAGGGGGGAAGTAGGCGCCTGAAATCTTTGCGGCATTGATGCTCGCGCCTTCAAGCCGTGCCTTGCTAAAATCGACACTACGCAAATCCGACTGGCGAAAGTAACAGTCGCTGAGGTCCAACCCATCGGCATCGAGGCCTCGTAGATCGAGACCCCGCAGATCGCACGCCCGCAAGTCGACCTTCTCTCCTGAAGCCTTTTTTACATTGAATTCGGTGATGCAGCCTTCTCGCAGCAATCGATACATCGCATCGTTGGGAATTCGCAGTTTAGAGCGGGTAGGATTCGTGGTATCCATGGAACCTCCTCCGGCCTGGTTTGTCTGGTTCATTTGGTTTATCTGGTTTAACCAAAGAAACGAAACAAACTAAACAAACCAGATGAACCAGATAGACCAAATAACGTTCTTCTTACACCAGAGAGACCGTAAACATGACCTTGTTTCCCCGATCGTTGTACATGATGTCGGGAAAGAACGAATGCACGAAAAAGATGCCCCGGCCACTGACATCGTCTGTGGGGCAAACCTCTAAACCTGGTTTCACCCATGTCTTCCACTTGAACCCCTTCCCTTCGTCGGCAATTTTGTAGGTCAAGATCTGTCGTGGCTTGTCGTAGATGGAGCGGATGGTGACCCGGCGGCCCCGAATGCGCGGATCCTGTCGGCGTAGCCCAATCAGCTCGTCATACTGGTCATTGGCCATGGCATCAACCTTGTCATGATATTCGATTTCGAGGCAGCCATGTTCGACCGCGTTCATGACGAGTTCTTGCAACGCGGCCCGAAGATGGATTCGTCGCGGCTCCATCAGCCCCATGGCAGTCTCTTGGATCAGCCAGGTCACCGTGCTTTCGACGTACCCAGGATCGGCCTCTATGACCAACACGTGCTCTAGCCATTCGACGCCCGGCGCATCCTGCACGGAGGCAGGCAGCGAGTGAATCGCCCGCTGCAAAACCTGCGCGAATGCCTCCTCATGAATCGGCTGCTGCACATAGTCAAGAGCGCCGGCGCGCAACCCTGCCATCATCGATTCCCCATCGCCTGCGTCCGTAAGGAGCAGGACCGGGCAGGTCGGGCGACGCTCAAAAATCTTTCTTACAAGCCCGATCCCCTCCTGTTCGGACGGAAAGAGATCGATGATCACGATATCCGGCTGCGCCATGTCGAATTTCGTCAACCCGAGCGCGGGGGTCGTTGCCGAAATCACCGAATGCCCCTTCGCCCTCGCATGCTCCAGAATCACTGTCTGGGTATCGACATTGTCGGCAACGACGAGCAACCTACGCGCCTGAGCGCAAGATCCTGTCGTGGTAATCATGATGCAAATCCTCCAGCGATCAATTTCCGAAGCGCGGCATGCACCTCGGCCAAACATGCCTAGACATCCGTACAGACCGATGACGCCTGAGCAAGCTCCCCTTGCCGGCCCAACTCTTCCAATCGTTTCGCACACTCGAAAAGACGCGGTGCGGACATCTGGATATCGAATCCCTTCAGCTTATGGGCAGCAGCCGTCAATCCGGCACAATCCTGTCGCTCCGGTGTCACACGAACGGCCGCAGTTTCCTTCGGGCTTTCTTGCAAAATGAGCCCGGCCAAGATGAGGGACAGGTCCTGATCTCTATCCGCTCTGCTCAACGCCTCGGCTACATTGATCGCCGCAGTCGTCTCCATGAGACTATCCTTCCGATCAGATGGTGAGTTCCAATCCAACCACCGCGGCATCATCGAAAAAGTCGCACTGCTCTTGCCAGCGTCTTGCCTCTGTAAAGCAATGGGTAATCGTTGAAGCCAGCGGCGATCGCTTTTGTGTCTCGATGGCCTGCTGGAACCGCCAGCGCCCCCATGGCTCCCCGGTCGGGGACGATGCTTCGTAAATACCATCGCTCATCAAGAACAACCGGTCTGCCGGCTGCAGGGTCATCCGGCCGCCAGGAAATACCGCAGCGGGATCAAATCCGAGGGGAGACGAGGGGTGTGTGAGCCATCGAGACGGCTTCTCAGCCGGACTGAGAAGTACGCCATGATGACCAGCCGAGGCATAGGACAGACTGCGCGTGGGCAAGTGGAGTTGTCCAACCCATAGGGTGAAATATTCCCCCTCATCGCTCAAAGGAAACCGCCGATTGGCTTCGAACAACACCTTCTCAGGATCGTATGAACCGATCAGCTGTTGCATGTTTTCTACCCGCAGAAACGTCATCAGGGAGGCCGAGCGCAACGCAGCCGCCACACCATGTCCTGACGCATCGAGAATATACAGGCCGAGATGCTCCGCATCGATGGAAGCCACGCCGAAGAGATCGCCTCCTAATGTGAGCGCCGGCTGATACTCCCACGCGAGCGAGATGCCCTGAACAGGGCTCCCTTGCGCAGGAAGTATTGATTGGACGAAGTCGGCAGCCGATTGGAGATCGGCTTCCATCTCCGCCTGCTTCGTTTGCAGCAGGCGCATAGACGACTCGAGTTGAGAGCCGGTCGTTTCCAGTTTTCGAACCAACCTGCTCGTGCGTAGGCCTGCCATTACGCGGGCAACGATTTCTTGTTTGCTGGCCGATTTGCTCAGAAAGTCGTCGGCGCCTCGCACCAACCCTTCCGCAATCTGGGCCGGCTTATCATGGGCGGTCATCAGAAGCATCTGGCTTGATTTCAACAAGGGATCACGACGCACCGCCTCACAGAACGTCGGCCCGTCCATCTCCGGCATCATCCAATCGACGATGAAAAGATCCGGACGTTCGCGCCTGGCCACGTCAAGACCTACTAGACCGTTCTCGGCCTCAAGAACCCGGTATCCCAACCGCTTCAGCCGCGCGGCCATGCTCGTCCGCGTAACCCGCTCATCCTCAATGAGGAGGATCGTCTCGGCTGGCGCCTCCGTCTGTGCAGACGAGCCGGCATCCTGCCCAATGGATTGCATCGCGTTCGATTTCATTATTCTCCGATCAAAACTATGCCGCGCGCGCGACGAGCGCGTCATTCTCGTTTTCATAGATTGGAATCATCTTTGGAATATTCGCCAGGCTCATGATTTCCCGCACGTAGCTCTGCGGTTTCAGCATGCTGACATGCGCCTGCAGCCGCTTGAAATTCTGCGACACGAGCACAAGGAGGCCGAGCCCTGCGCTATCCACGAATCGCACTTGCTCCATATTCACGATGAGATGCCGGCAGCCGGCCTGTTTGGCCTTCTCAACAGCCGCCTTAAAGACGCCTTGATTGGCATAGGTCAAATCTCCCTCCAGGTCTAAAATTATTCCTTGCGGCGAAGTGCGTTCTTTGATCTTCATGTCGTCATCCTTTCTTGTGCAGATTAATTAACGGTCTGTCTCGTCTATTCGGTCTGTCTGGTCTATCTCGTCTGTTCGGTCTGTCCGGTTTAACCCAAAAACTAGATAGACTAGATAGACCAGATAGACCTGTTAGAGCCTAGAAACATAGGCCACGATCGCAGCGGGAATCTCCGACAGCGGCAATATCTTGTCCACTCCGCCGAGCTTGATCGCCTCCTTCGGCATGCCAAAGACCACGCAACTGGCTTCGTCCTGGGCAATGGTAAAGGCGCCGGCTTGCTTCATCGTCAACATTTCCTTGGCGCCATCGCCACCCATGCCGGTGAGGATGACTCCGACTGCGTTGGCGCCGGCGTACTGGGCGACCGACGCAAACGTCACATCGACGGATGGTCGGTGGCGATTCACCGGAGGATCCTGATTGATACGAACCGTGTAGCGCGCCCCGCTGCGTACGAGTGCCATGTGGCATCCGCCTGGCGCGACCAGAGCATGTCCCGGCAAAACGCTGTCTCCATCTTCCGCTTCCTTGACCGAGATCCGGCACAGGCTGTTCATCCGGTCCGCCCAGGTCTTCGTGAAGTGTGCCGGCATGTGCTGCGTAATCAGGATCGGCGGCGTATTCGGTGGCAAGGCCATCAGCACATCTTTTACCGCTTCCGTGCCTCCGGTGGACGAACCAATCGCTATAATCGTATCCGTCGTCTTAATCATCGCGCCCCCTGGCGCGAGAGGTATGGCTACCCCCTTACCCCCTACTCCGCTATCCCCATCCCTGCCCCTCACCTTCGCTTGCGCTGCCGCCTTCACCTTGGCGATGAGATCTTGGGCCACTTCCTCCATACCTTCACGGAGATCGATCTTGGGCTTGGTAATGAAATCGACGGCCCCCAACTCTAAGGCCCGCAACGTGGTCTGGCAGCCGGCTTCGGTCAGTGAACTCACCATCACGACCGGCATCGGGTGCCCTTTCATCAACTTCTCAAGGAACGTCAGCCCGTCCATTTTCGGCATTTCAACGTCGAGAGTAATCACATCAGGGTTGAGCGCTTTGATTTTCTCGCGAGCAATATAAGGGTCGGGAGCGGACCCGATGACCTCAATACCGGGATCTTTCGACAGCAGTGCAGCCAACACCTGCCGCATCAACGCCGAATCATCGACGGTCAAGACTCGGATTTTTGGCATAGATCCCTTCATATGAGTCTTCAGCTCTCAGCAGTCAGCTTTCAGTCCCGAGCTGATTGCTGAGGGCTGATAGCTCTTGAGTTAGAACAACGTCACATCTTCCACAGGCTGCTGCTCCCGCTGCTTGATTTTTTCCGCATACTCGTTCTCTCGTTCAAGGATGGTCCGGTTTTTGACGCGCTCAATCCTTTTCATCAACACTCGGCCCGAGTCGGTAAAGTAATAGACTTTGCGGGGGAAGATATCGCCGAGATCGGTTTTGACGGTCGCGAGCCCTTCACTCTTCAAATATTCGATCACCCACCTGGCATTGTTCGCACCAACATCGATATTGCCTTCGTAGATCTTGCCCGCGCCGAACAATTTAATCTCCAAGCGGCTCTTCAGCCCTCCCCGTTTGAGGATTTCGTTGATCAGCGACTCCATCGCGTAAGAGCCATATCGCGTCGATTCTCCCCACGAATCGTGAGCAGCCTCCTTCGGCTCAGGCAACATGAAGTGATTCATGCCTCCCACTCCGACGATCGGATCGCGGATACAAGCAGAGATGCAAGACCCCAAGACGGTGTAGACGATCATAGGGTCTCTGCTGACAAAAAACTCCCCCGGCAAGATGGACGCAATCTCGTGCGGGAAACGGCTATCTCGCATACGCCGGACGTGTGTGAACTGATCCGTATCGATCTGCGACATGGGACTCAGCACTCCTTCTGATAAATCGTCGGGGCAATTGACTTGAAGGGATGAGTGACCCACTGCAAACTTTCGGAATGTCCGATGAACAGGTAGCCGCCAGGCTTCAGATAGTGATGGAACTTGTTGACGAGAGTTTCCTGGGTCGGACGATCGAAATAGATCATGACGTTCCGGCAGAAGATCAGATCGAGCGGGTTTTTAATGGGGAAATGATCGTCCATCAAGTTCAAGCGCCGGAATGTAATTGCGCTCGTAAGGTGCGGTTTTACTTTGAAAACCCCGGTGTGATCGCCACGCCCGCGAAGGAAATGACGTTTGATGACATCGGGCGGTACATCGCGAAAACGATCTTGGTCATACGTGCCGGCCGCCGCCTTGGCGAGGACACGAGTCGAAAGATCAGAGGCCAAGATTTTGAAATCCCACCGCTCTGGATTCCGCACACCTTCGTAGAGCGTCATGGCGATCGTATAGGGTTCTTCCCCGCTCGAACAGGCAGACGACCAGATACGAATCCGCTTGGCACTTTCGAGTTCCGGAAGAATACGTTCGCGCAGAAAATCGAAATGTTTAGGTTCCCGGAAAAAATCGGTCTTATTCGTCGAAATCAAATCCAGCATCCGCGTGAATTCCTCGCGGGTAGGATCCTCCGTCACCTTCGCGTAATACTCCGAAAACGTTGCCGCGCCAAGATCGCGTAGGCGCTTCGACAGACGAGAAGCCAACAACGACTGCTTCTGATCGCTGAGGGAAATTCCGCTTTCGTCATAGATGAGCGTGCGGAATCGGTGAAATTCATCTGTCGTGATCGAGAACTCCATTCATAAACCTCAATATCGGTCCGCAGCCCCTGCCACAAGTGCCAAGACGCAGATTGACAATTACAATATCGGCGGATGCTCATAGATACTGAAGCAGTGGTGTTCACTATGTTCCTTTAGTATCCGTTGCAGATGGACACCCGGTGGACGAAGACCTGGCCGGTCTTGAATCGACAGGAGGGCGGCAATAATTGCCGCCCTCCTTGCTTTAGCCCGCACTATTCATGACAGTTGGTCACGAAATCGCTTGGAAGACCGGCGAGGGACAGGAGACTAATGGTAGGCAGTTCTTTCAGAACACACGGAGTCGCAACGATAGTCCGACCCCTGGATAGCTATGGTCTTACGGTCTATTTGTTGAAGTTCTTGACTATCGCCTCCGATTGCTGACAGACGGCAATCGTACACCGATGAACTGGGAGGGTTCTGGGCTAGGGGGGGGTCTATAACTATCCGGCTTGATTAGTTAATCTGCACGATCGCCTTCTTCACTTACTCGATCCCGCCGGCCTGCTCCTGGGATGTTACGGTGATTTCGGCGACGATGCCCGTGACCCGATTGACTGAGCTGATGATACCTTCCAGCGTCTTGCCGAATTGATTGACCAGCTCGCTCCGTCGGCCAGGCGCTAGATGGGCTCGGTGATGAGGCCTTTCAGACAATTGAAAAAGAAAAGGCAAATAAGAAACCGCGTCAGCTCTACGCCGCTGCACTCGGCTGAGACTGTACATACGCCAGGATCTCTCTTTCCAATTCTTGCAGCACTTTCAGCAATACCGGGCATTGCGATCTGCTCGGCAAGCCTTGTCCCATGTTCTTCGAAAACAATAGAAAGAACTTATCGGCGCCCAGGATAGACGCGCTTTCTGCCAGTTGCGTCAGCAATCGGCCCAGACTCTGTGAAATGGGCTCGTCCGAGTCTCCTTGTTCCAACACCACAATCGGGATGGTTTCGGCCAATTGGGCCACAAATGTATTGACCAGGTCATTATATTCAGCCAACCCGATGTCCATTTGTTCCATTACTTTGTTTTTACCAAGAAGCACTTGCGGTTGAGATCGCAAAAGCTGCCCAACCCGCTTGAGCAGTTGTGTTTTATCGAGAGGTTTGACCAGGAAACCCTCGCACTGTACACTTTTAACCCGTTTGACGGTTTCAAGATCGGCATGCGCCGATGCGACAAGAATGGGAACATTGCGAAATTCCGGCAAGGCCCTGACCTTCACGATAAACTCCAACCCATCCATTTCCGGCATCATGTAATCAGTGATGATCAGCTGAAGGTCTGGTGTTTCAGCCACAGCCGTCAGTCCTTCTTTACCGTTCCTGGCCACCACCGTCTTATACCCCTGTGTATCCAGCATGAGCGCTAGCAGTCTTGCATTGACTGGATTGTCTTCAACAATCAAAATGGACATCGTGCTCGCTCCTTTCCATCCAATGTACTCTTGTTGGCAACAAAGTCAGCGTTTTACCACGCCTCTCGGGTGATCAGCAGGCCGTCCCGCCAGAGGTGCTCAGCAGTGGATGGTCACCTGTTGAGCCAGAGATCAAGGCCGGTGCGCGAATCCAGCGTGCAACAACCTCTTACGACGGTAGCCAACGTGAGGCTATTGCCCGCGAAGCCTACCAAGTTCGCTTCGACATAATGGAGGACGAGGCCTCCAGTCAGCATCCCGACTAAGGCAATACCGGCAATCAGCGCCGACAGCCAAATGATTTGGGAACGGGTTATCTGTCACACAATAGGGTTACCCTGTTGTGACACCTGCTCGAGTAAGTGACCAACAGGGACACGGGTGAACCAGTGCACTCGTGCAGGGGAAATTACGCGTCCAGTGTTGATTCAGAGGGAATACCTGCCGGCCAACAGCCTCGCTCCAGCCGGTTCCCCTTGGGGTCTGATACTCAATCGCTGATGCGTTTTCTGCATATAAGACGTCAGACAATAGGGATTGGTGTCGTTGCATGGTGTTGCTCTTCACATATCTCTTCGGAGTGGTCGCGCGTAACCTTAACAAGGGCGAAATATGAGATCAGGGTCGGAACGAACCCGTGGCCCGTCTTGCCGAAAGCGCCGTCTCCTGGCGCCCTTTGGAAGGCTCAGGAAATCCTAAAGTCTGTTGGGCGAGGATAAGAGAGAGGGAGATGGAGCTGAGACCGGATTGAGTCGTCCCGAGACTCTAACAGACTGAGAAAAAACCATGTGGATATGCAAGCGCTTTGATGGTCGGCACGCCGTACCACAAGATTGCTTTGATATCGATCCACACATCCCCTGTTGTGAAACAGGCCCACGTCTCAAATCCCAGGTTTCACGTTGCAAGTCTCTAGTTAGCCAACAACCTGAAACTTGGAACGTGAAACCTGAAACTAGCCTGTAGAATTCCTCGAACTCGGTTTTCTTCCAGTGGCGGTCCTTATTTATGGTGTATATCACCCATTATTTACGCTTCTGCACGATAGCCGCATACCATCCAAGGCCGTCATATTCCTGGTAACCAAGAGTCTTTGCAAATGCGATCACCTCATGGTTGGCATTGAAATAATGGCCTTTTTGCTGTCCTTTATGTTCGAGCATGAATGGCAAGAGGATTCCGCTATTGTCGGATGCTGCGATAATGCGCATTTTCTGATCCAGCAAGATTACGCGGCTGCGCTTCCACTCGTCTTCAGATAATGAAGGCTCCTTTCGAACGATGGTTGCAGCTTGATTTTCCCAATCAAACATGACGCCTAGAACACCGACTATCTTTCCATCTTTTCTCCCCTCCTTACGAACGGTGGCAGCGTACACAGCCACCAATTTATCTCCATGGAGAGGATCGCGGGAAATATCATCGGCAACGTACTGATCGCCACCCGCAGTCGCCATGGCCTTCTGGAACCACGGAGATTTGGAAATATCGGCGCCGATTACTCTAGGGTATGTAGCGGGCTGTGAGCAGGCAATGATTTTCCCATCAATCCCAACCAATACAAGATTCATATATACAGAATAAAAACGATTGATCAGGCCAAGCCGTTCTACAGCATGATCGATGGAGGCTCGATCATGCGACTCCAAACAGCGAAACACCGCTTCATCCGTCGCCCACCAGCGAACATCCGCGGTGCGTTCATACAAATTGCGCACGATGAATTGCACCAGAGTCTGCGACATTTCCGAGAGACGGTCGCACTCTGTTTCAGCGAACCGCCGCTGCAATTCACCCGTTTCCGACCGTATCGCACCCAGATCTTTAGAGGCGTTGACGGCTTGCGCGGCAAGGTGTTTTACCTCGGTGGCCACCACAGCGAATCCCCTGCCGGCATCACCGGCTCTCGCCGCTTCTATCGTAGCGTTGAGCGCAAGAATATTGACTTGGCTTGTGATTCTTCCATTCACGAATATATGGTCATCGATCCGTGTTTCTATGTTACCGATGATGTCGTTGATGCTAAGGTTGCTCATACATATACCTTCTTATGAGGCGTTTCATTCCCGAACGGGTAATTTTCTCCCGATTCATCCTGAATCATGGCTGCCTATTTCGGAAATTTCAGAGCACCGCGCTTCTAACCCTGGATCATCGCACTCTCACCGAAAACTCACCCCTAAAATTCTTCGAATTCGCTGTCCGCCTCCCGGCTGTCCTTACCGTTACCGGCGACGACCACAGCGAGTTCCTGGTGGGCCTCCCCCTTCGACGAAGTCGCCGGTTTCTTCAGCGGCCCGGACGAAGGGAAACCGGGCTTCTGAACGACTGGAGCTGCGCTGGACCGCGCAAGGCTCACCTGCCCGTTCCCCGTCACCTTGAAGGACCCAACCTGGCGCATGAGCGCCTGAGCCTGCTCCTTCATAGATTGGCTGGCGCTGGTCGCCTCTTCGACAAGCGCGGCATTCTGCTGCGTCATCTCGTCCATCTGCATGATCGCCTTGTTCACCTGGTCGATCCCGCTAGCCTGTTCCTGCGAGGCAGCCGCGATCTCCGCAATAATATCGGTAACCCGCTTGACCGAACCTACGATCTCCGCGAGCGTTTTGCCTGACTGATCAACCAGTTCACTCCCATCCGTCACCCGCTGAATGGACTCATTGATCAAGCCCTTGATCTCCTTGGCTGCGGTCGCCGACCGCTGCGCTAGGTTCCGCACCTCGGCGGCCACCACAGCAAAGCCCCGCCCATGTTCCCCGGCTCGCGCCGCTTCCACCGCGGCATTCAAGGCCAAGAGATTCGTCTGGAAAGCAATCTCGTCGATCACCGTGATGATGTCGGCGATTTTCTTGCTGCTCTTGTTGATCTCCCCCATTGCCTCGACGGCTTTGGTGGTGACCGCGCCGCCCGTGTTGGCCACGTCGCGCGCCGCAATCGCCAACTGATTCGCCTGCTTGGCATTGTCCGCATTCTGCTTCACCGTGGAGGTCATCTCCTCCATCGCGCTGGACGTCTCCTCCAGCGAGGAGGCTTGTTCACTCGTCCGTTGTGAGAGGTCCTCATTGCCCTTAGTGATTTCCTCGGCGCCCGTCGTCACGCTCTCCGCAGCATTTCGCATGGTCGTGAAGGTCCTCGTCAGATTCGTGATTGCCCCATTGAGGCTGGCCTTGACCTGGGCAAGATCGCCGTCGCAGGCGCTCGTCATCTGATCTGTCAGGTCCCCCTGCGCTAGGTTCCCCAGTACCCGCTTCGCGTCCTCCATGAACAGTCCCATCTTCACCACTTGGTCCCGTTCCTTCGTCATCTTCGCCTGAAGCTGCGCCCCCATCTCGTTGAACGATTGAGCCAAGACGCCAATCTCGTCCGTCGTCGTGACCGCGATACGAGTGTCGAGGGCGCCACCGGCCAGCTTGGCCGCAGCCTCGCTGACCCTCCCGATTCCTCGGACTCCGATTCGCCCGATGATAATGCCGAGCGGCAGGATAATCACCAAACACACGATGACCGCGATCAGCACATTCCGGTTGAGCGACTGTGCATCAGCAGTCGCACCGGCATGATTGACCGACACCAGCACGGACCAATTCATGCCGGGATACCCTAAGGCTCCTTTGAGATGGGTGTAGCCGGTCATCCGAAGAATGCCGTTGCGGTAATGGGGACCGGTCGCGAAGCCGGTCTTTCCCGCCACAGCGTCTTTCGCCGCCGGCAATCCATGGTCGACCAGATTGCTAGTCATCAGCGTCGTAAAGTCGTGCCGAATCTGCTCCGTGCCAGCTTCGGCTGGATCGTAGTCGGCAAAAATCTTTCCGTCCTTATTAAGCAGCACAACAGATGCCCTGGGAAAGCCGGCCGCCTTCAATTCCTGTTGAGTCGTTCGCAGGATATCTTCCACGAGCGAGAATTTTGCGCGATTCGTCCAATAGGCCACGACTTTCCCCTCCCGATAGACCGGCGCGGAAAAGCCCAGCGTGAGACCATCGTCGCCGGGATAGGCCGCCTTCACGTCCGGATCGGTATGGAGGTCTTCGATATAGGTGCCGGTCATGGTCTGGTTGCCTGACGCGGCAAACGGCATCGTGGTTGTGAAATCTTGGGATTTTAATGCACGAAACCAGGTCGTCTCGCGGAAATTTTTCCGGTAAATGTCTTGAGACTGGATCGGTTTGCCATCGGCATCCTTGGAATTCACGGCGATCACGCGCCCCTCCAGGTCTACGAGAATAGTAAGGTAGTAGAGATCATAGGTATCCACGTACTGATTCATGACCTCGATCGTGGGGTTGCTCTCTTCCTCTGTGCGGTACCAGGAGGCTTTCTGGTCGATCACTCGGTTGATCCCGAACGCCTGCACATCGCCATACCGTTCGAAAAGGTTCCGGTCAATCTTGTCGGCAACCCCCTCCGCCACATTTTGGAAACGCGTGCCGGCCGATCCTTCGATGGTACGACCGGCGTTATAGGCGATCAGCCCGATGATCACCATCGGGATGAAGCCGAACAGGATAAAGAGCATGGTCAGTTTCGCAGTGATCCCCCAATGCGCGACCTTGCTCTTGAAAAATCCCATGATCGATTCTCCTTCCAATGGATATAGTGGCTATACCCTCGCGCCTCGCACAGGCCTCGCTTTTCTCAGCGCCAAGCTTCAGACCCCCTCTAGAACTCCTCGAATTCGCTGTCCCTCTGTCTGTGACTCGTGCCATTGCCGGTGGTGACACCGACCGGCTCCGGCACGGTCTTGCATAGCGCCGCTGATTTCCTGGACAGCGGTTTCTTCATCGGCCCGAAAGAAGGCAAATTGGGCTTCTGAACGGCTGAGGCCGCGTTGGACTGCGCATGGCTCACCTGCGCACTCCCCGTCATCTTGAAGGACCCGACCTGCCGCATCAACTCCTTGGCCTGTTCCTTCATGGATTGGCTGGCACTGGTCGCTTCTTCGACGAGCGCGGCGTTCTGCTGCGTCGTCTCATCCATCTGCATGATCGCCTTGTTCACTTGGTCGATCCCGCTGGCCTGTTCCTGCGAGGCCGCCGTGATCTCCGCAATAATATCGGTAACCCGCTTGACCGAGCCCACGATCTCCTCCAGTGTTTTGCCGCACTGATCGACCAGTTCACTCCCATCTGTGACCCGCTGGACGGACTCGTTGATCAAGCCCTTGATCTCCTTGGCCGCGGTCGCTGATCGCTGCGCCAGGTTGCGGACTTCCGCAGCCACCACGGCAAACCCACGCCCATGCTCCCCGGCTCGCGCCGCTTCCACAGCCGCGTTTAAGGCCAGTAAGTTTGTTTGAAAGGCGATCTCGTCAATCACGGTGATGATGTCGGCAATCTTCTTGCTGCTCTTGTTGATCTCGTCCATCGCGTCGATCGCTTTGGTGGTGACCGCACCGCCCTTCCCAGCCACGTCGCGGGCCGCAATGGCCAACTGGTTCGCCTGCTTGGCGTTGTCTGCATTCTGCTTCACCGTGGAGGTCATCTCCTCCATCGCGCTGGACGTCTCCTCCAGCGAGGAGGCCTGCTCGCTGGTCCGCTGCGAGAGGTCCTCGTTCCCCTTAGTGATTTCTTCCGCCCCCGTCGTCACGCTCTCCGCCGCCTCGCGCACGGTAGTGAGGGTCATCGTAAGATTGGTGATTGCGCTGTTCAGGCTGATCTTGATCTGATCGAGATCGCCGTCACAGGCATTCGTCATCTGGTCCGTCAGGTCTCCTTGTGCCAGGTTGCCTAGCACTCGTTTCGCTTCCACCATGAACTGCTCCGTCTTCGCCGCTTGCTCCCGCTCCTTCATCACATTCGCCTGCAGCTTGTCCCCCATCTCGTTGAAGGACTGGGCCAGCTCGCCTACTTCGTCTTTTGTCGCCACCGATGACCTCGCCTTCAGGTCACCGCCCCCGAGAGCCTGCGCAGCCGTGACCACATTATTCAGATTACGGGCCAGGAAGCGGGCGATCAACCAGCCAATGAAAATTCCGATGACAATCACCGCCGTCGTGCCGACCGTCAGAATGAGCAGCGTACTCGTCACCGTCACAGCCCCAGCGTCATTCATGTCCTTGGCGACCGCTTTGACCGTGGCGAGAAGCTCATTCAAGGCGATAATCGTCGCTTCCATTTTCGGCCCAACATTATTGTTCGAAATGGTGCGCGCCTTGGCGCGCAGCGCCTCCATTTCCGACTTCGTCGGTGCGTTCCATGATTGCCTGATAGTCTCAAACAAAAGATTGTCCGACTCCATGTATACCGCATAGGCATCACGAAACTTTTGAAGATCCTTCGCCTCATCTCTACCGGTTTTCGATATCCGAAGAACCGTTGCTGCATAGGCTGCAAGCGGCTTTTTCACCGAGTCTGTGATCTCACCATCTCGCGACTCAATCTGGTGAAATTCCTCTACCGTAGAGGCCTCAAGCGCCTGAAAGTCGTTGGTCCTTGTCCGGCTTAGGTTGTTCGCCACGGAAGCGAGGTCTGTTCCCGCGACGGTATAATCTTCATAGACCACCCGCAACTGTTCACGAACCGACATCACCCCCTGAGCGAGAACTCCCCCCATCAACGCTACGAGCATGCCCGTCAGCGCGAAGCCTAGTATCAGCTTCCACATCGTCTTCATATTCCCAAACCAGGTCACCATTTATCGTTCCTCCTGTAAATTATTCTGAGCCCTATGCGCTTAGCCTCATCCGAACGACGAGCGACGCCTCACGCATTGGCAACCGCCGACACTTTCTGCATCTCGCTCTCGGTCAGCAACCGATCGATATTCAAGAGCGCCACCAGCTTGTCACCAGACTTCCCGATACCAGTCAAAACACTCACATCCACCTTGGCGCCAAATTGCGGCGGGGGTTGGATGTCCTTCTTGTCGATGTTGAGGACATCGGATACGGAATCCACCACCAGACCCATAATCCGATCCCGCACGACCACGACGACGATGACTGTAAACATCGTGTAGTCGATTGTCGGCATGCCAAACTTGGTGCGCAATTCGACGATGGGCACAATGGTGCCCCGAAGGTTCAGCACGCCCTTGATGTGCGACGGGGTGTTTGGGATCTTGGTCACGGTCGTGTAGCCCTTGATCTCCTGGACCCGGAGAATGTCCACTCCATACAGCTCGTCGCCGAGCTGAAATGTAAGGAACTGACTCCCGTCCGTAGTGAGCCCGATTTGCTGATTGAGTTCCTTCGTCGCGGTCTCAAGCGTTGCTGCGGCCATAGAATCCTCCCTCTGGTTTCTTTGGTCTATTTGGTTTGTCTCGTTTATTTGGTTATCCGATTTATCGTGTGTCTGGTTGAGCCAGACCAACCACATAGACCCAACAGACTAGCCATCGCTCGCCTCACGCCGCCACCGACACTTCTCGGCGCGACATTTCGATCAGCCCCCGGACATCCAGAATGAATCCCACCGTGCCGTCGCCTAAGATGGTGGCTCCGGCGACGCCGGAAACTTTGCGGAAGTTTTGCTCCATGCTCTTGATGACGACCTGCTGTTGGCCAAGGATTTCGTCCACCATCACCGCGACCCGCTCTCCTTCCGTCTCCAGAATCAGCAAGATGGCCTTTGTGGGGTCGGTATATTCCGGCTGCAAGGAGAAGACATCGTACAGGCGCATCATGGGCAAGTAGGTGCTGCGCACGTTGATGAGTTCACCCTTGCCCACCACAGTCTTGATGGATACTGCTTTGGGCTGTATGGATTCCAGAATGGACAACAGCGGCACAATATAGGTTTCTTTGCCGACTCGAACCGTCATCCCTTCGATAATGGCCAAGGTCAGCGGGAGCTTGAGTGTAAAGATCGTGCCTTTCCCCAGCGCCGTCTTGATCTTGACGGTGCCGCCCAGCCCTTCGATATTGCGCTTGACGACATCCATGCCGACACCGCGGCCAGAGACGTCGGTCACCTTCTCCGCTGTGGAGAATCCCGGTTTGAAGATCAAGAGCCAAATTTGGTCGTCAGACAACTTTTCATTTTCCGCAATCAAACCTTGTTTGAACGCCTTGGCGAGGATCTTTTCCCGGTTCAGGCCCCGTCCGTCGTCTTCGACGGTGATGCAGATGTTGCCGCCTTCGTGGAAGGCGTTGAGCCGGATGGTGCCCAGCTCCGGCTTGTTGTTATCGAGGCGTTCGTCCGGCGGTTCCAGTCCGTGATCGGCCGAGTTTCTGACGAGATGCGTCAAGGGATCGCTGATGGACTCGATGACGGTCTTGTCGAGTTCGGTATCTTCGCCGGACAGCACAAGTTGAATTTTCTTCCCCGCTTTGGCCGAGAGGTCGCGGACCAGTCTTGGAAAGCGGCTGAACGCGGTGCCGATCGGCAACATGCGGATACTCATGACCCGTTCCTGAATCTCGCGCGTGTTGCGCTCTAATTGGGCCATCCGCTCCAGCAACACCGGAAGTTGAATGATCTCGAACCGTGATCCCAGATCGCTCAGCATCGACTGGGTGATGACCAGTTCGCCCACGAGGTTGATGAGTTTGTCGATCTTGTCAGTGTCCACGCGAATCGAGGCTGTATCGGATTTCTTCGATTGGGCGGCGGACTCCTGCTGTTTTTGCGTTCTGAAGCGCCTGCTCGACCTGCTGCGGCGTGACGGCATGCTGCTCAACGAGAATCTCGCCGACGCGCTTTTGCTGCGAGAGCGCGTGGTCGAGCGTTTCGCGCGACACTACCCCGGTCTCGACGAGAATCTCTCCGAGGGGTTTGGGCTCGCCCTCACTGCCGTCAGACGTGAGGCGTGAGGGCCTCTCTTCACCCCTTACCCCTAACTCCTGTCCCTTTACCTCTTCGGTGATGACGAGCAGGCTGTCCTCGCGCACAAACTCAAACACCGCATCCACCACCTCCCGGTCCTTGGAGGTTTCCAATTTCATCGTCCAGGAGAGGTAGCATTTTTCAGGATCCATGGCTGCCAGTTCCGGCAGCTTGGAGGTGTCCACCGTCACCTGGGTGAGGGTGCCGAGATTGGCCAGCTCTTTGAAGATTTGCAGCGGATCGAGTCCACGCTGAAAGAGCCATTCCGGCGGTGTCCAGGCAATGTTAAAAGAGCGTGAGGGGTAAGGGGTAAGGGGTAAGGGGGCAGAAAGAGAAGCTGAGGTTGAGGTCAAGGCTGAGGTTAAGGAAGATCCTGAAGGGCTACCCTCAACCTTAGCCTGTAGCCTCGACCTTCAGGTCACTCGCCGAAGCCAGTTCGACCGTGAGCCGTTGGACTGTTTCGCTGTCCACCGGCGAGCCAGCCTTGGCTGCATCGATCAGCGTCTTCAAACAGTCGGTCGATCGGAGCAGCAGATCGGCGATCGTCGGCGTCACCACTTTCTGTCCGTTGCGAAGCAGGTCGAGCAGAGTTTCCATCTTATGGGTGAACTGCGCGACGGCGTTGAACCCGAACATGCCGCTCGTGCCCTTGATGGAATGGGCTGAGCGGAAAATTTTGTTCAATAGATCCAGGTCATCGGGATGCTGCTCCAGCGCCAGCAGCCCTTCTTCGACGACGGCAAGATGTTCGACGGCTTCTTCGAAAAATGCCTCTTGAAATTGCCCAAAATCGTTGCTCATTCTTGTCCTCGTTATTCGTGAATCGTATTTCGTTCAGGATTCTAACGCTTCACGTTTCACGTCTAACGTTTTACGCTCTCATGCCGGCAATACCTTGGCGATGATCTTGAGCATCACCTCCGGGTTGAACGGCTTGACGATCCATCCGGTCGCGCCGGCCTCTTTGCCGGCTTGCTTCTTATCCGCCGCCGATTCTGTTGTGAGCATCAGAATCGGAGTAAACTTAAACGATGCCATCTTGCGGAGCTCCTTGATCAGGCAGATACCGTCCATCTCCGGCATGTTCAGGTCCGTGACGACGATGTCCATCTTCGGCCCGGCGGAGACTTTACTCATGGCGTCTTTCCCATGCTCGGCTTCCACAACTCTGAAACCGGCATTGGAGAGGGTTAACGCCACCATCTGCCGCATGGTCGGCGAATCGTCCACAACGAGAGCTGTTCTACTCATCTCTTCCTCCAACCGTCTATCGGGCAAGGCGGGCGGACCCCTGCCTCCCCCATTGCCGTGTGATCAGATTTAAAACAGCGTCACCGAATCCGATTCCGCTTCTGTCTGCTCCGTTTCGATAGGTACTGGTTCCTGATAGTCAGGCGCCAGGGCGGCCGCATGGAGGCGGCGTTCCTCTTCCATTGTGTAACTCTGTTCCAGCTGCTGCAGCGCCGCGATTTCCTGCTTGGCGTTTTCGTCCTGCGGCCCCTTTAACAAGGCTTTGAGATGTTTGTCCCATTGATCCAACGCCTGGGCGACGTGTTCCAACTTCTGCTGAGTGATGTCCTGAAATTGCATCGCCATTACGATCTTGGACAGATCTGTCGGCGTATCCGTGGGTCTTGAAGTTGTGGCCGGCGACGTCAACGCTCTGATGTGCACCATCAAATCCATCGCCGCCCGCTCCGTCTGTTGGGTCACAGCTTCCATTTGCTTCTTCAAGACCGGAATCATAGATACGGCGCAGGCGGCAAATGCTTCCCATGCCTCCTGCTGCGCTGTCAGGCTGACAAGTTCGCTCGCCGCTCTATCGGCTGTCGTGGGCCGTCCAGGGCCTTGATTGTCTCGCATGGTTCAGGCCGTGAATCCATCTCCGACCGCCGTTCCTGCAAATGCCCAAAAGCAGTACTCTGTCAAAAGTATCAGCATGTCGAGACCTGCACCCTTCTGCGCGCATGCGAGGTCGTGCGCGATCCGAAGTTCGAAGTTCTTGGTTCGAAGTTCCAGCAACCTCGAACTTCGAACCTCGAACCGTCAGCCTGTTCTTGCCAATCTCTTACTGTTACTCGCTGAGCGGTTCAGAGAACCCGAGCTGAGTCAGCTTTGTCTCTAGCTCTTTCGGGATACCTGTGACCAGGATTCGTCCCAGTTTTCGAGCCGCCCACATCAGCTGGATTGCCGCTGTATCCACGCGTGTGATCTTTTGTAGGTCCATGCAGACGAGTCCGTCGTTCGAAAGCAATTGGATCAGCGATTCTTTGAATGAAGCAGCTTCAAAAATCGTCAATTCGCCCGTCGGCGCATACTGTCTTGAATTTATGTCCATCTGCGTTACTTGCTTTTTTGACGCTGTTTCCGTCCATCCTAATCTGCTCAGATGTTCAGGCTGAAGGATTTTAGGCTGAAGACCGAAGGTCGGAGTTCCGTACACTTCAGCCTGAATACCTTCAGTTTATCTACCTGAGTAGTTATCCATCACTCCGTTTTCGCTACCTAGCGCGTTATCGGTCGTTCTTTGTCTCTACTTGAGCATACGGCGTTATTCTGTTTAGAGTGGTTTCACTGCCGAGGGAGGGACGATGGCGGCGGCGTAGAAGGAGGGTCCTTCGGCACCACTCCGTCGCTACCCACTGGAGGGTTCGCAAATAGTTGAAGGGCCGTCCGTTCCTCTTCCTGTTCGAGAGGATACGGCGCCTGCTTGCGCTCCAACACGACGATCTCCACCCGGCGATTCTGTGCCCGGTGTTCTGGTATCAGGTTGTCTGTCCGAGGACGAGAGTCTGCGTATCCAACGGCTGACAGGTTTTCAGACGGCACCCCATACTGTTCGCTCAATGTTCGTACGACCGTTACGGCGCGGGTGGCGGACAGCTCCCAGTTCGATGGGAATTGCACCGTGGATGATCGGCACATTGTCAGTATGCCCTTCGACACGCACATGACGGTCCAGTTCCATCAGCACTTCACCGATCGCCTGGATGAATGGACGGGCCTCGGGCCGAAGAACGGCTTCTCCAGCGCGAAACAACACCGTATCCGGCAGCATCAAGACGATATCTCCGTTCGTGAGTTCCTTCAGTTGAACGATTTCTAAATGGGTTTCATTCTTGAGGGACCGCATGATCTGGCGGAGGCGCCGCACCGCCGGTTCCTTTGCCTCTTCAATGGTCGGCTTCAGCGACAAGGCTCTTGTTCTGTCCGATCGTGAAAGGCGCCAGGGTACTCGAGGGACTGACGATAGGATTAAGCGCGGCCTTAATCGAATCGCTCACCGTTCGAAACTTGCCTTCGTTCACGGACGAGATCGAATACATCACGACAAAAAAGGCAAAGAGCAGCGTGATGAAATCCGCGTAGGACACGAGCCAGCGTTCGTGGTTTTCATGTTCCTCGTGTTTCTTTTTAGACATAGCTGAATAGGGGTTAAGGAGATAAGGGGTAAAGGGGGTACAGGGGATAAACGGGGTAGGGGATGGGAAATAAGGGATAGGTGATAAGGGGATAACGGAGTAACGGATCGGAGACTTCTATCCCGCCTTACCCCTTTACCCCGATTACCCCCAAATCATGCCTCGCTGCCCCTCTATCCCGCTACCCCCGTATCCCTACTTCTTCTCTTCTTTCGTTCGTTCCGATTCCGGCAGATAGCCTTCGAGTTTTTCCTGCAAGAGACGAGGGTTCTCGCCTTGCGCCAGGCCAACGAGACCCATGATGATCATCGTGCGCGAAGCCGATTCTTCCTTCAGCTTGAATTTCAACTTGCCGGCAAGCGGAAGAAACAACAGATTGGCCGCGCCGACACCGTAGACAGTCGCCACAAACGCGACGGCGATGCCGCTGCCGAGCTTAGACGGGTCGGCCAGATTCTCCATGACGTGAATCAGGCCGAGTACTGCACCGATAATGCCGATGGTCGGCGAATATCCGCCTGCCGCCTCCCAAACCTTGGCCGCCTTGATCCCCTCTTCCTCTTGATATTCAACATCGATCTCCATAATCTCGTGGACCACCTTCGGGTCTGTCCCATCTACGATTAATTGCACACCCTTCCTGAAAAACGGGTCGTGAATATCCTTGAGTTTACCCTCGAGCGCGAGCAACCCTTGCTTGCGGGACACATTGGCCAGATCGATGATCGTCGTGATGGTTCCCTTGTTGTCATGCTTCGGGTCCATGATGCCAAGACTCAACAAGGACACCCCTTTCAGCACGACTGAAAGCGGATTCTGAACGCAGATCGCTCCGATGGTTCCGCCAATCACGATGATGAAGGCGGTGAGCTGCATGATCGAGCCGATATGGCCGCCTTCAAGAATTTGCCCACCAACGATCGACCCGAGGGCGAGAACAATTCCGACGATTGTTGCGATATCCAATTTGTTCTAGATCCCGTTTATTTGGTTTATTTGGTCTGTCTGGTCTATTCGGTCTGTTCGTCGATCTGTCTCGCTTGTCTGGTCCAACCAGACTAACCAGATAGACAAAACAGACCAGATGACCAGACAGACCAGAGAGCGCTATTTGAATCCGAATTCTGACAGCAGTTCATCCGCCAGATCCTGCTTGATCGCCGTGGACTTGGACGCTTCCAGCTGCCGGAGCATTTCACCGGCCTTCCCTTGGGTCTGGGACGCGGCGCCCTCCTGCTTCAGACCGAACACGACGACCAGCTCCACGAGCTTGCACTGGACGTCCTCCACGATGGTGACGAGTTTCTTCACCCGTTGAGCAACAAGATCTTGAAACGACAGGGCCGTCATAATGTCCATCAAATGCTTGTCGTCCTGCGCCAATTCCTGAGCGGTCTTCCTCAGCCGCGCCGCGAGCGTCGTGCAATCCACCGCTTCCAATGTCGAAATTGCCGCAGCCAGTTCCTTGACCGCACGAGCGCGATTCTCCTGAATGATCTCGGTCAAGCGCATGACCTCCAACGTGCCCTCTTCCGTCATCTTATTCAGATCGAGCAGATGGGCCGTCGCTTGAGGCAACTGCGCGCTGCCGGCCACCATCGGGGCTCCGACCTCAGCCATCTTCCGCATAGCCGATTCAAGATAGCGGGCTAACTCACCGAGTTCGTCATACAGTTTGACATTGCCATTCAGCACGGTTGCCTCCTCAAGAAGATCGTTATTTGGTTTGTTTGGTCTATTTGGTTTTTTGGTTGAATGAACTAACCAAACAAACGAAACTAACTACATAAACCAGATCAACCGCCGCGCACAGTCGGCTATTTGAAAATCTTGTTCATTTTTTCCTGTAATACTTCGGCGGTAAACGGCTTTACGATGTAATTACTCACGCCCGCCTGAATTGCCTCGATAAGATTTTCCTTCTGCGCCTCCGCCGTCACCATCAAGACAGGGATGGCCTTCAACTTGTCGTCGGCGCGAACAGCCCGCAACAGCTCGATGCCGGTCATGACAGGCATATTCCAATCGGAAATGATAAATCCAAATGAGTCAGCTCTGAGTTTATCAAGCGCGTCCTGGCCATTCTCCGCCTCTTCGACATTCGCAAATCCAAGCTGCTTCATGATGTTTTTGACGATCCTTCTCATGGTTGACATGTCGTCCACGACGAGGATCTTTATGTTCGGGTCGGCAGGCATGGGTTCAATCTCCTTATTATTCTCTTTCGACGATACTCAGGCGAGAGGGACGGGGCTAGAGGCTAAGGGATGACCAGAAGAAATGTCTTCCCTCTCGCCTCGTGCCACTCACTCCTCGCCTGACTTCCACCGGTAGGCGCACGTCATCGCTCTTTCCAAACAGGCGACCATCTCACAGAGAGATTGGATTGTCAGCCCTGATGGGAGCGACTGTGCATCCATTCATGGATGTCGCGACGGAGGAAGCGCCAATGCTTCCCGATTTTCGACGCCGGCAATTCTCCGACCCGAGCGAGCTTATACACGGTAGACTTGGGAACCCGAAGAAAACGGGCCACGTCCATGACCGTCAAGATCTCGCCGTCCGTTGATGGCGCACCGTTCGATTGAAACGTCGTTGATGCAGAAAGTGCGTTGTTCATAATGAATGGGATATCGGCGCTGCTGAAAGAAAACTTAAGTCGGCGCAAGAGCGAGGAAAGGGTGGGATGAGGGATACAGGCTGAAGGGGTTCAGACTGAAGGCTGAAGTGTTTGGAATTTCGAACTCCGGCCTTCAGCCTGAACCCCTTCAGGCTATCTACCTGAGCAGTTACCTTCAGCTTATGAAATACAGACGATCACTAACCGGCAGGAAAATGCTCGAATGGTTGCAATAAAGTTACCGTCGTCACATTCGGAACAAGTGCCGACACTCTACCCCCTTAGCCCCTACCCCGCTACCCCTATCCCTTTACCCCTTGGCCTCGCCGCTAGGCTGTTTGCTTGCGGCGACCGCGCAATCGTTCTGCCTGCGCTTGGATGATGTGTCGGATTAGGTGTTCCTGATCGTTCGCATTGAGTTGGATAAATTCCGTTGCAATGTCGTAGTTGATGCCGTCTTTGGCTTGGATCGATCGAATCACTCGCGCAGTCGTGTGAATAGGTATAAAGGGCGGCAGGATTACTTTCAGCCACAGTGTATCGTCGACGGCAAATTGACGCGGTGAGAGAAAGCCGATGCCGCCCCCGCTCAGCGTCACATCGGCGACTTGTGCGATTGCGATTCCTTCCGGCTGCATTTTCGCAAGCTGTTTCACGAGGATTTCCAACAGCCAGTCCACTTTCATGATCCAGGGGAGGAGCGGTGATTCCACCAACTGTTCACCACTGCGGAGCAATAAGTCTGACGTCGGCTTGGCGATGACAGCCGAGATCGCTTCGTTGCTTACCGGTGGAATGCCCGGCGTAGGCCCCTCCACCGGGTCGGTCAGTAGCCGGTACTCGAGGAGCACCCGATCGTCGATTCGAATCCACTCCCGTCTCTCATCCGACAGACTTTTGGTCGCTTTAGACGATGGCGGCAGCATGATTGTACTCATTGTTTAGAAGACCGTTTGTTTGGTTTGTTTAGTTTTGGGGTGATTTGGTTGAATGATACAAACCAAATAAACAAAACAAACCAGATGAACCATGCAAACCAAAACGACGAAGGAGCGTCACGCCACCTGGTCCATGAGCGGGCGCTCTGTCGCGCTCAGCCCTTGCCAGGACCGTACGCCTTGCAAGTTCCGGCGGGTCTTCGCTGCCTCGCTCATCTGCGATTGAATGGCTAAACGAGCATTCTCAATTCGTGTTGCGACTTCCAGGTCAAATTGAATCAGACCCGCGGCAAACGCCGGGGGCATCGGGTGGTCGCGGAGATGCTCACCCCGCAGCCGGCAACATTCCTCAACCTGATCCCATCGTCCAAGCTCCGCAGCCTGACCAGCCTGCGTCGTCAAGGCGCGCAAGTTCAGCTCCCAGACAGTTGAACTGTCGAATGTTAAATGTTGAATGTTAAATGTTGAATGTCCAGAATTCATTAGATCCTCTCTCACAGCCAGTGGCTGCCGATTCTGATTAATCAATAGTTCAACATTTGCCATTCATCATTCCCAATGCCGGCTGGGTCTGCTGCTGAGCCAGCATGTGCCAGGCGCCGCGCATTTCCTTCAGGCATCGTAAGCGGGCCCTCGAGACGGCGGGCATCGTTGTGCAAATTGGCCTGCGTCATCTCCGAGAGCATGTAATCATAAAGACGGTATAGAGACTTAGCGATCTCACCACCCCGTTCGAAGTCGAGGACGCTGGACAGTTCACCGACAATCCCGACCGCTCGTCCGAGAAATCTGGCCTTGTCGGACTGATGCCGCCTGGCGATCCCATCACTCGCGAGTTCGATCGCTTGAATCGCAGAATCGTAGAGAAGAACAATGAGTTGAGTGCCTGATGTGGTCAGCACCTCCGTTTGTCGATAGTGCGTGGCGGCGGCTGTGGGTGAAAAGGTGTTCATTGGTTTCCCAGTGTGGTTAGGAAGTTGGTCTGCCCTTTCAGTTGGCTCAGTAAGCTGTCTAGTTTTGCATATTGGATCTTGAGTCGTTCTTCAAACGCCGATATGGCCGTTTCTTTCCTGCTGATTTGGTCTGTCAGCCTATTGATTTGGCTGGTCAGTGAATTCTTACGGCCCGTGAGCGAGCCTGAAACGGCGTCATCGATCGCATCAATGGCCTGATTGACACGCTGTGCGACACCGGCCACGGTTGCCTGATTGATGAAGAGCGATTTGACAGCGTTGTAGTTGGTGTTCAGTGCGCTATCAATCTTGGCATTATCCAAGGTAATCGTACCGTCACGATTGGTTTTAAACCCGATCTCACCTACCGATCCGTAGGTTGTCAGGCCGTTGATGGGGGAGGAGAGCGCTTGTCTGATTTGGGACACGAATCCTTTCACGCTGGTCTCATTATGCAGAAGCGCCCCTGTTTTCGTCGTCACATCGTAAGCCGTTTCCTTGTTCACGAAGGTCACGATGTCATTGTAGGCCTTAACAAAATTCTGGATGTTGGCCTTCACCGCACTGTTGTCGCGCGCCACATTCACGGAGACCGGGCTGGTTGTTGTTTTGGTGAGCGACAGTGTGACGTCGGGAATCGCATCCGTAATCACATTGTTGCTGCGTTGCAGGGTCACAGGGTTCTGAGTCGGATCGCCCAAGATGGCGATGGCATCCTGCGCAGCCTGCAAGGTATCGACTCCTCCTGTGCCTCCGCCATTGGCAAAATCCAATGTCGTGCCGTCGGCCACGATCGTGACCCCATTGCTCGCCCCTGACGCAGTGGCCGTGAGAATCAAGCGATACGCAGGGGTTGTATCGCTTCCGGTATTGATGATTGATGCCGTCACCCCGGCACCTAAGTCGTTGATGCCCGTCCGCAAGTCTTCGAGTGTCGCAGCATCGCTCAATGTCACGGTCTGGTCGGTTCCCGTTCCAACACGGAAGGTAAACGAGGCCGAGGCACCACTGACAATATCAGTGGTGGGACTGGAAACGGCTGTGGTTACCTTGTTGATAATCTGATGCGACTGCGCCAATTGCGTGACTTTGATGAGATAGGACCCGGGCGGTGCGGTTGATGCTGAGGAAACGGTCAAAGCAGTCGGGTCTGAAACGGTCGCGCTCGCTTGATCGAAGGCGGTCGGCAGTCGCAAGGAGTCACCTGCCGCTTGTAAGGCCAGGAGTTTATCGGCCAGTGATCCGTAATCCGTCAGTTTGGACTGCAGTGTATTTTTGGCCGCATTAAGTTGATCGATAGGAAGACGTTCAACTTTGACCAGTTGATCGATAACCTGACCAAAGTCTATTCCGTTCCCCAATCCCCCGAATGAGATCGATGCCATAGCTTCAGCATTCCTGTGTTACGCGCGTTCCCGAATCAAGAGACCTTTTGGCGCATCGAGATACTTGGCCAGATCCAGAAGTTCCTGTGCGGGAATCTGGCGAATGACTTCTCCGGATTCCCCGTTGAGAATCTTGATGACCACCTTATCCATCCTATTCAAATCATGATCGATTTCAAATTCCAGACGCGACGTGGTTCCATGAAGCACTTCGTTGATGCGCGAGGCCGCCTGCTCCACCTGCTCCCTCGTCGGCGTCGATACTGGAGTAGACGCTCCGGAGTCGGCTTCCACCCTGCGGTCCCCCTCGCGAACAGGCTTCGCAACATACTCGGGCTGGCGCTGAGGATAGTCGAGACCTTGAGGCGGTCGAATGTGTTGGACCATAGATGCCTCCCTTGAGACAGTTCGCCTTCATCTTCCGCCGGAGGCCCAGCCGCCGGTGCGGCGGCTGGGTGATGACTCCGGCGGAACGATCAGTCGGTCTACCGCAGCAACGCAAGTGCCTGTTGCGGAAGCGCGTTGGCTTGTGCCAACACCGCAATACCTGATTGTACGAGCACCTGATTCTTCGTGAATTGCGCCGTCTCGAAGGCGATGTCCGCATCGCGGATCCGAGATTCAGCTGCCGTGAAACTCTCACTCGTGATTTGGAGATTCGAGATCGCGGCCTCGAAGCGGTTTTGAATAGAGCCGTATTCCGCTCGAGCGGTGGCGATCGAACTGATCGCACTGTCGATATTGCTCAGTGCGCTCTGGGCATTTGCCGACGTCGAGATGTTCACGGTTCCCAAGCCGATGCTCGTAATGTCCAAATCGTTCAGGTCGGCTGTGAGCGAGTTGCCCGTGCCGCTCTTGAAGCCGATGAAGACCTCGAATGAATTGGTGGCCCCGCTCAACAGCGCCTGGCCGTTGAACTCGGTCACCGTGGCAATCCGGTCGATTTCAGACCGGAGCGACACAAACTCTTGATCCAAGTAAGACCGTTCCGTCGCAGCCGACCGTACCGCTGGCGGACTGCGAAGACAGCTCACGAAGACGGGAGAGCAAGTTACCGATTGTCGCGGCGGCGCCGTCGGCGACCTGCGTCAAGCTGATGCCGTCATTCGCATTACGCGTCGCTTGATTGATACTGCGAATGTGCGCGCGCAAGGTTTCGGACACACCGAGTCCGGCTGCATCGTCCGCTGCGCGAGTGATACGGAGTCCCGATGACAGCCGTTCAACCGAACGTTGCAACTGGTTCGTATTCACGGTCAAGTTACGCTGAGCTGCGATCGAAGCCGGATTATTGTTGACGATTAAAGCCATGGACCTATTCCTCCTTGAATACCGAACGAATCAACCACTCCTACTTCCCGGCATCCGTGCCAGGATTGTTTCGACCTCAGTCCCCACCAATAGCATGCATACCGGCGAGGTTTCGTGGTCGTGCATTCCTTATCGGTCCCAGCAAGTCCACACTTGAGCGGGCCTGAGGGGCAGGGCGGAGAGAGGTCATAGTGGCCGACAACCGACTGTATTCAGCACGAAAATTCATACGAAGCCTTAACTGCTCAGGCAGATAGGCTGAAGGCTTTTAGGCTGAAGTGTTCGGAACTTCGACCTTCGGCCTTCAGCCTTCAGCCTGAACACCTGAGTAGTTACCAGAATCCATATACGGGATAATTTCAAACTCAAGGATATCCGCCAGGCGAACCGGGTCTTGAATGGACCGGGCATCCAAGAGTTCCTGAATCCAGGAAGAAATGGCTTGCAGATCGCCGCCGGCTGTCCTGCCCAGGCCCGGCGGTCTGAAGAAGTTCCACATAGTCGGCCAACTGTCCGAACCATCGATCCAACCCTGAAGGAATGATGCCGCTCATCCGTAGCGGCGTAAGGAATCCCTGAGCCTCGGCTTTCAACGTCGAGGCAAACTTGGTGATGGCCGGCGCAGCATTCGTTATGATCTCCGGAATATTCTGTGAGCAGGCATCGATCGGTCCGACCTCTTTGAGAAGCCTACTTAACAGCATTGGCTGGAGATCGCGATCCGTGATCGGACTCCCCCCAAGCTTCAGCGACGTGACCAACCGATGTTTGGCGTGAGCACGATCGCTTACCTGCGTCAGAACCTCGCTAAGCGATTGATCGTCACTGACGTCCCACTGATCCTGATCGAGTGTGATACGCATCTAGCCACTCCTTTCTACAAACATGCCGTTATTTGGTTTCTTTGGTTTGTCTGGTTTTTTTTGGTTGAAAGAAACTGATCGATGAACCAAATCAACCAAACAAACAGAACAAACCAAATGGACCAGTCTCGCCTGCCTATCCTACAGTCGCGCTCGGCACCATCGGCAATGGGCTCCGTCTGGTCTCGATCTGCGCCGGTGCGGCTGACAACAACGATCCGGCTCTGGCGATGCGCTGCTGCCAGCGTCGATAGGCCTGCATGTGCCGATCGGCCAGCATCGTCAGACCAACGACATCGTCGTTATGGATGTCTCTGATCATGGCAACGGTGGCCGGGCCGGTGACCGAATGAGCCATCATCCGAGGCAAAAGCTGCTCTCGCTCTTGGCGGAGCAGCTTCTGCTCCCGCTGTAACATTGAGACCGGCAGCGGGTGCCGCCTCGTGAGCGATGCGATATGCCTGACATGCTGTTCCAATTGACGCAGAGGCTGAACCGCTTCTTTCATCCAAGCCAACGACTGGTCTCGGTCCGGCGCCGGCTCAGAGATCGGAGTCAATCGACTTGGCTTGCCGGTAAAATCCTCGAACCAGAATCTCCTCCAAAAACCGGCATACCATGCGGCGCTTGCATCGATATGTCCCGCCCGCAAGATGAAGGAGCCAAGTCCGTCGGCATCAGCGCTGGATTGATACACCCGCACCCCTGCGCTCCATGAGGGAAACGGAGCAAGTCCGATGGCGTGGAGACAGAGGTTCGCAACCTCTTCGGGAATCAACCGATCTTTACAGGCATGGTGGGCGCAGATCTGGTCGAACCCGCAGGGAGAACAGGCAAGATCCGGTTGAATCACCCAATGGCCTGGCCCGTAGGGGCCAGTTTCATGGTGATCGACATGGCCGACCGACAGGTCGATGACCGAAATTCCGACGCCGACAGCAAGATGCATCGGCCCTGTGTCGTTGGTGAGGAGCAGTTGACAGCGTGACAAAAGTCCGACTAATTGGCTGAGTGTCGTTTGTCCGCTCGCATCGAGAATCGGAGCAGCTCCTCCGCCGGCTCGATAGGCCGCTTTGGCCAACTCGATGGCTTCAGCCTCGGCTGCCGTGCCGATCATGACAAATCCGACGCCTGGGTGAAGGCTCAGCCTCGCCATCGCCTGGCCAAAGTACTCCGGCCTCCAGGCTTTCATGACATCGCTGGCTCCGGCCTGTACGGCGATCCATTGCCTGACGGCCCGGTCAGGAGACCGAAGAAACCCGTCTGCCCAGACTCTACCATCGGCCGGCACTGTAACTGATAACGGTGAAAAGGCACCGGGACCGCTCCCTCCCATGGCATAGAGATCCACCAGGTTGAACCGGTTGAACCGTCGATGCCGATGCAGATCCGTGAAATAGGACAGCCAGGGATTCTGCACGATGGGACCTCCGTCCGGCCCTGCAATAATCCCTCGTAAGTCCGGCGCGCCGATGTAGGATGCAAGTAAACCGGTCTGGCGATTGAAGGTGAGATTGACGATGCGGTCGTATCCCGTTGCTCGTAGCGGCGCAGCCCAAGTCGTCATTTCGCTGCATGAGCGTCACAAGGCTCTTGGATTGCGTCCGGCAGTCGTCGAGTAATCGAGTGAAGTCGCAACTGATGACCTGTCGAAGTCCGGTAAGGAGGGAGGCCGTCGGCGCGAAACTGCGATCAACTACCAGGTCGATCGCCACGTCCGGCCATTCCTCGCGCAATCGGGACAACAAGAGGACCGGTTTGAATCAGATCCCCCATGCGAGTCACGTTGATGATCAGCACTTGTTTCGTCACACCAAATCTTTCGTCTCGGACCGATACTCATCCAACATGAGCAGCATCAGATCTTCCCGGGACAGGGTCGCCCATAGGACCGCGTGAACGAATCTGCGCTGCAATCTGCTTCAACTCCACCCGTCGGGTGGAGGGAAAGGTTCGTAGGGTCGATGCTAGAGAAGGAAATGAATCGGTGGCTGCTGATGCTAGAGCTTCTGCCTGACGATCTCCCCGCAAAATCGACCCGATACGATCGGGGCTGGCGACGCCGATCCGGGACAGCAGATCGCGCATGCGGTGTTGATAGGTATGTTCGGCTAGCACACGCTGACGGGCTTGCGCTGCCATGGCGAGGCGCTGGTCTGGTTCGTGAAGCCAGCGGGTGATTTCGGCTGGGAGCGCCTCTGGCGACGACACGGTCGCGATTTCATTCTCGGCGAAGAGATCAGGCATGAGCGACCGACGGTCGGCAAGCTGAAAGGCTCCACAGGCAGCCAGTTCGAAGGTGCGTGGATTCACAAAATCCCCGTCAGGATCGAGTCCGGTCCCGGCCCAAGAATGCAGGTTGAGGTTTACGGCACTCGCGTTAAATACTTTCAGACAGGTGTCGGTATCGATCCGTGCGCCGTTGCGTTGAAGCACGGAGGTCAGATCGGTCCGCGCCATCCCATTCGTTGCCCCAGAGCTTGAATGTCCAGTCATGACCGACGAGTCCGAGGAAAGATCTCACGGCGGTTGGCATAGCCCGCGCCGACGAACGAGACATCCGATCCGTATTCTTCTCGTTCTTCCTTGGTCAATTCCAAAGGCCGGTGCAGGGATGGATCGGCCGCCATCGGAAGGTAGTGCACGTCCTTCGCGCCGGCCTGTTTGAGCGCTGCAATGCAAGGCTCTTGCTGAATCACGAACCAAAAGTCGTAGCCCGCCGCCAACTGTTGCCAATAGGTCAGATGCCGGTAGTTTTCGACGAACCATATCGCCGTCAGAAATTTTTTGCGCCGAAGATGCTCCAGCGCCGGAAGAATTAACGGCGCCTGTGCGAGCGACAGCACCAGATCGGGCGGATCTTCCGCCAACTGAGCCAACGTGACACGGCTCAGCATCTCCGCATATTTGCTCTGCAAGGCCAGCCGATGTTGCGAGTTCTTGAGCAATTCCAGCTGCTGATAACTCGTGGCATGGACGCTATGATCGAGCCAGCGGACGTCATGTCCAAGCGATTCAAGCGCGCTGACCACATACCGAGTAATGGGCAGTGAGCCTCCGTAGATCGGCCCCACGACGGCAATGCGCAGCTGTCCGCCTGCCTGGGCCGCGACCTTCCGCTGCAAGACCGTTTCAATGGCACGATGGCTGTCCGCATGTAACGCATGCAGCCGGGGCATAGGTGACGAGTCGTAGTGGATGGCCGGCATAGGCAATCCGTTCACAGATCGCCTCTGTTGTGCCCCACGCCCAGGAAACCCGATCGATCCAGTCACCCCAAGTACGAACCGTTGCCGCATCGGCTAAGACGCTCAGATCGGGAACGACGAGGACGACCGGTACAGTCCGCGGCAGGCGTGCGCACAATGCTTCGACGTGGTAGAGCAAGCCTACGCCGAAGACGACGATCGTCTCTCCCTCCTGATGGGTCTGGCTTTCGGCCCAGGCCTGCGCTTCTTTGATGGGATCGTAGGCGCTGTGAATCCAACGGCCATTTGCACGCGCCGACGGCATACCGGTGCGTGCCGGCATGATTTCCAGCGTGCCTCCCCCACTCTGGCGGATTGCCACTGCCAGAGCAGGATCGCTCTGTGCCAGTCGGCTGACATTGGATCTCGAAGGAGTTCATTGCACACCTTGCAGCGATACAGGCGCTGTTCCGTTAATTGACTGCCAGACAGCAGCTCGCTGATCTTCTTGTGGGTCTCTGTCGCCCACTGGCCGGAAGATAGCTCCCCATTCGTCATGGTGAGACTGCCACAAGGACCACCCTGCGACTGGTTCTTGTTGCGGCGCTGTCGCCGGACTCTCGAATCATCTTCACACTGGCTTGGATGGGCCAGGTCTCCGGCAGAGCGCGATCCGCTTGCCACACCCAGTGGCCCTGTCCATAGGGTCCGGTTTCATGCACGCGCGCGCGTGAAAAATAGAACCCCATCGCACTGGTACCGACAGCCGCTGCCAGATGCAGCGGACCAGTGTCGGCGCCGACGGCCCAGTGACATCGTTTCAAGACCGTGGCGAGTTGCGGAAGGGTCGTGCGCCCGGTGGCATCCCACAGACGCCCTGCGATCATCGGTGAGAGCCCGTCCTGAATCGCCAAGGGCGGTGGTCTGGTCACGTTCGGATCCGACCAGGACGACCGCACAGGGTGAGTCCTGCGCAAGCAGCGTTGAGATCCATTCTATCCAGACCGATCGGGGAATCGATCGATCCGCGTCGCCGGCCCCCACGACCACCGCAATCCATTGCCCTGCCGATATGCCGACCTCAGCCAGGTCACCAGGAAGATCGATCGACGGGAATCGCAAGACAGGCGGAACCGGCGGAGGGGTGACTCCGCACAGTCCACAGAAGGTATCGGAGAGATGAATGCGATTGGAGCCCCGCGTCTTGTGCGACGTGGCGCAGATACGATGCCCAGGGTGACAGCTCTTCGTCCAACGGCCCGCGCAGGTTGGGGCCTTGAACCTCTGTTGCCAACAGAGTGCCTGCCAGAATTGCCCGTGGGTGATGATTCAGCACGTAGGCCATCTTATAGGGCTCGGTCATCAACCCGTCGAGGTACTGCTCAACTTCGTGCAACCATGACGACTGAAACTCTCCGACAAAGGACTCGGCCCACCGATGCCATTGTGCCCCGTTCCACTTCACGACACGCCCCACGTCCGGAAAGAGCCGGGCGAGGTCTGCGAGCGGAGCAGGACAGAGCAGGTCGAGAGACCTGTGCGGATACGCGAGCCGTAAGCGAGGCGAAGGCCGGCAAGCTCTGGACCAGATCGCCCAGTCTGGCGAGTTGGATCAGCAGCCTGCGTTCTGTGGCTCCTTCATCATGCTGCATGATGCTCGGTCAGCACCGGCTCGTTCTCATCGATGGCGCTCGCCAATTCGCCGAGACCGTCAAAGGCCTGGTCCAGCAGACTGATCGAATCATATTCGCGCTTGGCATCCGCCCTGCGATTGAGACGGAGGAACACGCCTGCCAGCGCAAACCGAAGACTGAGGTCCCCGGGATTTCTGGAGACATACTGGCTGAGCACAGGCTCCAGCTGTTCCCACCGTTGGAGAGCAGTCCCGGCTCGCAGCAGCAGGTGGAGGGACTCCGCATCGTCAGGATGTTCTGTCGCCAAGGCAAGAAACAGTTCCCAGGCGCCGGCTGAGTCAAGCAGCCCCAATGCCGCCATGCCAAGTCCTAATTTCGCCTTGCGGTCATCCGCACCATAAATGGCAGCCCGTTCGAAGGCCGTCTTGGCCTCAGCAAACCGATCGCGCTGCATCGCCAGGATGCCGGACAACAGCCACCCGTCTCCGTGCTTCGAATTGTGATTCCGCAACTCAGCGAGACTGTGTTCCGCTTCCTCAAATTTACCCCTTTCAAGGGCATCCTTCGCCAAGGCAAGATAACCATCTTCGTCTGGCTCGATCGCCAACACGCGGTTCCAAAACGAAAGCGCCAGAGCCGGTTCCTTGATCCATCTGCACACCCATGCTGCCCATCGAAGCACCCACACATCGTTCGGCCATTGATCGACGGCATTCAACGTCGTCTTGACCCGTGCAAAGTCTTGGCTCTGTGCGGCTGACTGGGTATCTGCCACGAGCTGCCATGCTGTTCGGTCGGCTACAGAGGTTAACGGCTTTACCTGAGTGTAAAACATGCCCCGGTCAGTACGAACCTCGCAGGCGAGTCCATCCGAGAGGTACAACGAGTCTTCGTCCGAGATCCACCACTTATGCGCCCACCTCTCGCGCAACCGCCGCGCGTTGTCTTTTTCGTGAGCTTTTCGTCCTGGTGTTTGGCTTTCCAAATGATAGACGACGCTATCTGGCCGATAGATAATGTGCCAGCCTTGCTCACGAATTTTCAAACATAAATCAACATCTTCGAAGCCATTCCTAAAGCCTTCATCGAATGTTCCGACCTGCTCAAACACCTCTCGCCGCACCAGCATGCAGGCAGCGGTGACGCATTGAAATTCTCGCCTGCGATTGACCATTGGCGCGTCTGCAGGGAGCTTCTGATAAATGTGATAGGGCCCAAACATGGTGCGCGAAAAGGCCACGCCCGCATGTTGTATGGTGCCGTCTTCGTACAACAGCTTACTGCCGACCACCGCGACATCAGGATGACGCTCGATCTCATCTACCAGAGCATTCAACCAACCCTCGGTCGGTATGGTGTCGTTGTTCAGGAACAGGAGGGACTCCCCGCTTGCAGCTTTGGCTCCCTGGTTACAGGCGACGGCAAAGCCGTGGTTCTCCGGATTGTGGATGACCTGGACGTCTCCACCAAGAGAAGCAAGAAATTCTGCAGTGCCATCGGTTGAGGCATTGTCCACGACGATAACTTCATACTCCGGCATCGTAGTGAGGGAAGCCAACGTGGTGAGGCATTGGCGAGTCAGCTCGAGTTTGTTGAATACGGGGATGATGATCGAAGCTTTGAAACGACGCGGCGATATCGAGCAGGCTTCGGCAAATGGGATGGACCCCACCGCCCGGTCGACGGCTTCGCAGATGCCCCAGGCATAGGCAGACTGTAAAAGCGTCTGATATATGGGATGGAGCACATGCTTGAGATAGGTTCGATCGAACCGTTCTGCTCCGGATCGGATCAGCGCCAATTGCTCCAACTCAGGCTTTTCCAGCTCTTGAGCTACCCGAACGAGCCGTGCGATCTGAGTCTCCCCAAGCGCATTGCGGACTTTGAGCGCATCGTCGATCTTGAGATGACTATGGCTCAACTCAGGATGTTTACGTGCCAGTACGACGGCCATGTGCCCGGCCTTGCGTTGCCGCTGGACAAATCCAGCCAGGGTGATTTCATGATGGTGTGAGGTCACTGCCATGGCATTGTAATGCAGCTGAAGCCCCTGCGCGCTCAAGCGATATCCCAACTCCACATCGTCATAGGCGGGATAGGTAAAGTCCTGGTCAAAGAGGACCGGTTGCTTAAAGAGTAGATCCCGCTTCAATGACAGATTGCTGGTGTAGAAGAGTCGAAAGTCGGCCTTTCCTTCCCGCACTTCATGAAACGAGAACTGCTGGCCCCCTTCCGGCGAGACAATGAACTTCATGAACGGCGTGACGGTGATTTCGGGCGACCAATCGATGAAACCCAGCATGGCATCCAATTCGCTTGGGTGACGTTCGTGGAACGTGGCATGGGCCTCAAGGAACGACGGCTCTGGAATCATATCGTCGCCGGTGATGAGGATTACGCTTCCTTGAGCCGCTTGAATCCCGAGGTTGCGGGCCGCATTGGCTCCGGCATGTTTCGCCGCGAGGATGCGGAGACCGAATGAGGGGTTAAACTGCCCGACCATCGAGACTGTGTCATCCGCAGATCCGTCATCCACAACAATCACTTCAAACTTCTCAGGCGCCAAGGTCTGGGACATCAAGGCGAGCAGTGTCTTCCGTAAGATGGCACGCCGGTTATAGGTCGGGATGACAACCGATAAGGCGAATTGCGCAGGGGAAGGAGTCCGCATTGGAGCGGAGGCCAAAGATCGCTGCTGATTGATTGGCTGAGGCAGCGGTGGTGCCGACGGCGCCAGCGAGAGCAGGTTTCGCAGTTGCGCAACCGGTCCATCGAGACGATAGGCCCACCGCAACAGCCGTTCATAATGTTGCTGCGCCATTGCCTCCAAAGGCTGGGAATGGCCTCCGACTTGCCGCTTCTGTAGTAGCGCGAAACCTTCGTCCAGGAACTGCTTGCCTGCCTCCATGTCGTCCCTGGTGAGGTTGGGCGTATGCATGGGAATCTGGTGGCCACCATAATCTTTCCATTGCTGTGAATCGATCCAGCCTTCCCGAAGGCCTTCCGTATGAAGGGCGGTGCCGGGATAGGGCGTAATGATCGTGACGCCGATCGTGTCCGGCTTATATCGCTGAATCAGGTCGTAGGTGGCGACAAGGGATTCACGGGTCTCTTGCGGGAGGCCGACGATGAGGAGGAAATGAAGGCGAATCCCAAGTTGGAAGGTCTTTTCACGCAAATGCGCCAGCATCGGAATGGTCAGGCCCTTCTTCCCTTCTCGCAGGTGCATAACCTGCTCATCACCCGTTTCCACTCCGACGAGCAGGCCGACGCAGCCGGCGGCGCGCATCTTCTCCAGCAATAGATCGCTGAGACAATCGACTCGCGTTTCGCAAACCCACTCGATCGGCCAGCCGGCGGCGATAATCAAATCGCAGAGCCTGGCGACCCGCTCCTGGTTGAGCGTAAAGGTCGCATCGCGAAAATAAATCTTAGTGATGCCCTGTCGTTCGACGACCTCTTTCAACTCGGCAAAGATTCGCTCAGGAGTCTGTGATCGCCATTTGACCCCCTCAACCAACGGATACGGACAATAGTACCCGCAGGGATAGGGACAGCCCCGGCTGGTTTGCAACGTCGCGACGGGAGTGCCGAGCAAGGGATAGATGTAGCGCTCGTTGGGAAGAAGCTCGCGGGCAGGAATGGGCAGCTGATTGAGATCCTCAACCGGCGCTCCCTCATCGAATCGGAACGATGGTCCGGTATCCGGCGCTCCGGCTTCAAGCCAGGCAGTGCCGGCGACGCTTCGACCGTAGACAATGTCGGTGATCGTGAGGTCTGCTTCGCCATGGATCACCAGATCGGCGGCGCTTTTCTCTAGGAAGGCCTTCAACACGCCATGGTCCCGCACCAGAGTCTTTCCGGCTATTCGCGCTGATGGGTGTCGACGACGAAGCTCAGCCAGGAATGCAGCGTCCTGCTCCAAGGTCGGGAGCGACACAGTTCCAACGACGAAGTCCCAATGGTGGCCTTCCAATCTGGCGTAAACCGCAGTAGCGTCCAAACCCAGAGGGTCGGCGTCGATGATGTCGACCGTTTCACCTGTCTGATGCAAGGTGGCAGCCATGGTGGCCAGATCCAGGGGAGGCAGCAACATGCCCCCGTTGCCGTCGAAACCGAGACCACCAGCCATGCTGCGGCTGACCGGACGGACTGAAAGGGAGGGACTGTTGATCAGTGCGATACGCATAAGGTCTCCTGCATTCGCGTGGGAAGCTGACCGAGTGCGATCAGCCGTTCTTCCGACCCACCGTCATAGGCAAGCGCGATGGCCTTGGTCAGCCATTCGTAATCCGTATCTTTCATCTTGGCTTCGTTCGGAGTTCGATTGGATCCATTGAACGGATCCACCATCGTCAGCCCCTTCTTTTCCACTTCCTCCGCCATGCCGCTGCCTGGTGTTGGCGTAAAGTAACTGCTGCTGAGATGGTCCGGCTTGATCTTCCAGACCATACGAACGGTCTCCATCACTTCCGCTCTGGTTTCTGTCGGCGCGCCGAACATGACATTGGCCCAGACCTTGATGCCGTATTCTTTGCAGATGGCAGCCGCCTTCAGGTTTTCCTCGACCGTGGTTTCTTTCTCGAACAGATCGAGAATGCGTTGGCTCCCGCTTTCGAACCCGATCATGGCCCATGCCAGTCCGGACTCGGCCATCTGCCCGACGACGTCCGGATACCGGCACATCAGATCGGCGCGCATCTGGCAGATGTAGGGCTCCGTGAAGCCCGCAGCCTTGTACTGGACGCAAAATTCACGGCTCCAGCGGTGATTGATGAAAAACAGATCGTCGTGCGCCATCCAACTCTTGAACTTGAATCGTTCTTTCAGGTATCGCAGCTCACCGATGACGTTTTCCTGGCTCCGCATCTTGACCCGATTGCCGAACACGGCCCGTTCGGCCGGCTGACAAAAGTTGCATTTGAACGGGCAGCCTCGTCCGGCATTGGTCGTGACAAACGGTGTCGGCATACCAGGAACCATCGGCGTCGCCAGTTCGCCGCTCATATCGAAGAGATCGCGGTCCACCCAGGGGATCTCGTCCAGCACCGGACCTTCGCCGACGATAAGGCGGTCTGCTTGCTTCCCCGCCGCGAGTGTGCCGAGCAATTTAACGAAGCTGATCTCACCCTCTTGCGTAATGATGTGGTCGATAAGCCGGTTCGCAGTCACTTGCTGTGTCTTGATCGTGGCATGAACACCGCCGAGCACGACGATGGCATCTTCCCGCTCTTCTTTGAGAATCCTGATCGCACGGACGACATCGGGATAATGGAGACTCCATGAGGTAAAGGCCCAGATTTTCGTGGTTCGCCGCCGGATCTCTTCGCGAAAATGAGTCCAGTCTCTCAACGTGCGGAGATCGATCAGATCGACTGTATGGCCGGCTGCCTTGGCCGCTGCGCTGAGCGACGCCAGGCCATGGTCGATGAAATTGGCATCGATGGTCGGTTTCTTCCCGAAACTATCGAACCCCGGCAGTGCGATCCCAGGAAAAATCATCGTCACATGCATGTCATGGCTCCCGGTTGTCGGCGCAATGCAGCCAGGAGAGCCGGCAGCTGGCCGCTTGTGTCATACCACTTGAGACTCGCGGCGAGACCGCGAGACAGAGACCAGCGCGCATAGGGGCCGATCTCTGCGCGAAGCCTGCTGTTGTCGTAGGTGCGGTGGCAGCGTTCCTCAGTGCCCATTAAGACATAGGCAAAGTCCGGCGTGATGGAAAGCGATTGTCCGGATGGCGCTACGAGCGTCCTCATCAGCTGAACGCGATCTGTCAATTGCGTCAGGCTTGCCAAGGTGGCCAGATAACCTTCGATCGTGACCTGCTCCTCCCCCGTTATGTTGTAGGTGCCGGTAAGCCGACGGTCGACTGCTCGCCAAATACCTTCGACGAGATCGTCGATGAAGAGCGGCTGAAACAGACGATGTCGGAGCTTCGTCCAGATCGTCCGGATCGGCGTAGCCCCCAGCAAGGCCAACAGGGAAGGATGGAGAAACCAGGCGCTCCCCGGTCCATAGACGTTGCCGATGCGAAGTACCAACGCCCGATGGCCCGGCAACGATCCCCACTTGCTCACAAGTTCTTCTGCCTGAACTTTCGACTGTCCATAGTCAGAAACCGGACGGCACGCCATGTCTTCCCGAAGAGGAATTTCGGTATCTGATCCGAGCCCCTGCGCCTCAATGCTGCTCGCATACACGACATAGGGAATCGCCAACGCGTCCGCTAGGGCCAAGGCGCGGCCGGTGCCGTCGACATTCGCAGCCCGAAGCGTGGGGCTGCTGACGGATACGTCTGCGGCAAAGTGGAACAGAGCGTCGGCTGGTTCGAGAATATCCGGCCGCGGGATACGCTGTTCATCTGTAAGATCGCAGGCCACGACCTTGCATCCCTGTTGGGCAAGTGCCGTCGCCCGCAGCGCCGACACATTCCTCGTTAATATGGTGACCCGCGTTTTCCCCTTGATGAGGCGCGCACTGATCTGCGAGCCGATGAAACCGGCTCCGCCTGTAATGATGACGTGGCGCAAGGGCGTTGTTGGGCTGTGATGCATCGATCGCTCCTCTTCTCAATTCACAATACGACTTGAACAAGTGCAAGGCTTAGACCACTTGTTAAGGAATCGAACCAGAAAGAAAAATGTGCGGCAGACAACGGTTTGCTGTGAGACTCGCTATTGAGAGGGAGATCCAGCCAGGCAAGAAATGCCTAGCAGGATGCTGAAAAGTCCGTTAGGACAATAAGATCGTTATTTGGTTTGTTTGGTTTGTCTCGTTTATTTGGTTGAGCGAGACTAACCAGATGAACCAAATCAACCAAAGAAACAAAACAAACCAAAGAAACCAGATCAAACTTCGCTGGCAACTCCGTCACGGTTCTGACGCCGGCGTCAAGAATCCCCAATCGGTATGCCGCTGCATCACGGAATACTCAATGGCCTTCTGGACGGTCCCTCCCCACCCACGGTATTCGATGACCTCTTTCCCGTTAAAGCGGAACTCAATTCCAAGTGAGAGAGCGCCGTCACGTTCTGTAACATTCTTGATCGCGCCGGCGAGATGCGTAACGTGCCCGACCCCGATCAGTTCGAATTCTAAATAGACCGTGGCACCCAGCACGACGTCCGCACTCGGCCTCTGTAGAATGATTCGGCATCCTGACAGGCTGATATCTTGTAGTAAACCGCCGATGGGAACAGACCCGTCCCGCAGGGCAAGTGTCGCGTCTCCTGGTACGCCTTTCATTAAAAGCAAGGGCTCATTGCTGGCGACACGCGTATCCTTACGGAGATGGATTTCCTCGGTTCTCCGAGGAAATGCGAGATAGAGAAGAGGAAGCGGATCCATCTGTGTCATGCAGACTTCGCTTGGGTATGCGACGAGCTTGCCCGCCACCATTGAGCGGACGAGACAGGGGGTTCCCTTTTCGCACGGAACCGCTTGCCCGAAATGGAACGGCCATTCGCAAATCAGCCAGGTCCGTTCTTTCCAGCCTAGCAATGTCGACCCACAGTTCACTTTGTCTTGACCAGCTCCAATGACCATCTGAAGCGGTAGTCCGACCTTAAGAATCGACGAATGTACGGGGGCATGCTCTGCTTCCATCATGCAGCTTCCTTATCGAGATAGGCTCGGGGGTTGATTCCCAAGACGGACGGATCAAGGATCGAGCGGATTGTCTGTTCCGGCCGGCGACGCTGCGTCGCGAGGTCGAGGTCGAGAGGAGTGGAGCGCCGGCGCCCGGCTTCATCCGTGACCAGCACGACCAGGGGCCTAATTGGAGCCTGGTGATTGAATTGCTTGACGATCGCCGTCTCCCCCGTACTGAGCGAGACGCATGAACCGACAGGATAGACCCCTACAACCTGTACGAACTGCTGGACCAATGTCCCGTCCACATGGCCCTGGTCCCCCAATTGATAGAGAAACTGCAGGGTATCGTGGGGTGTTTTCCCTTTGTGATAACAACGGTCGCTCGTCACGGCATCGTAGATATCCACAATGGCGGCAATGAGGCCGAACTGACTGAGGTCTATTTTGGATCGGTGATGGGGATAGCCAGTCCCGTCAACGCGCTCATGGTGCTCCAATGTGGGCTTCAGAAACATATCGGTGAGACCGGTGGTGCTCGACAATATCTCTGCGCCGCGCAGGACATGTTGTTTCATGATCTCGAACTCATGGGCCTCATAGCGCCCAGGCTTGTTCAGGATCTCGATCGGAATCAGCGTTTTCCCGATATCATGCAACAGCATCCCGGTTCCCAGCTGCAGCAACGGCACCCGCTCATACCCGAGATGCTTTCCGACTGACAGGGCCAGGGCGGAGGTGTTGACGGAGTGGAAAAATGTGTATTCATCGAAGCTTTTGAGACGTGTCAGGCTGGTAAGTGCATCAGGGTTGCGCAGAATACTGTCAGCCATGCTCCCGACCACTTCACTGACCGCCTCCATGTTCAACGCACGACCCATCCGGACGTCTTCCATGGCATGTTGAACGACCAATTTTGCGGCTGTGTAGGTTTGTTTTGCTGCCGGAAGCTCTTCGACAAAGGGAATGGCCGGCGGTTCAGGCTCCGGGGTTGGAGATATCGGCTGAGAGATTTCAACCTTCGCCTGCACAAACGGCGCGAACGAGCCGGAATCCTGACAGGCTTCGTCAGCCTCGACATCGAGCTGTTGGACACCACTGGCCTGCAGTTGCGCAATTTGCTCTGAAGAGGTAATTGTGAATCGATGACGCAGAAATGGTGTAGCCAGCCAGGAACGATCGAGTTTCTCGACCTTCATGCCGATTTTCAACTGATCGATAGATATTCGCTTGCGCATCGTAACTACTCAGGTAGATAGGCTGAAGGGGTTCAGGCTGAAGTGTTCGGAACTTCAGGCTTCAGCCTGAACCCCTGAATCGTGCATCGGACACCAACATGTTCTGATGGACTCTATCGGTGTCGAAGGGAGAACCTTGAGAGGGATGCAGACGGGCGCACCGGAAGCCGATTCATGTCCTCACGGGTCAGATGGACGATGGTTCGAGGTCCGAAGTTCGAGGTTTTCGCAACTTCGAAGCCAGAACTTCGAACTTCGTATCGCGCCTGTCGCGCTTTTCCCGCCGGTCTAGCCCGCCTCGCTTCTCTTAAGTTCAGCTCGATTTATCCCGATAGAAAGGGACAGGTGAGGCGGGTGAAGCAGTTCTGGGTTCTGGGTTCTGAGTTATGAGTTGTTGGTTCTCATTCAGAGATCTGCACTGATCTTTCAGCGTTTCCGGATAACTCAGAACCTAGAACTCAAAACTCAGAACTTCCCGGTCACTCACCATTCAAAACTTCGAGGGCTAGACTCCCAGATGAAAAGCGTAACAACGATCACGATCGATCAACTCAAACCGGGAATGTTCATCGTAGGAATGGACCAACCTTGGTTTCGAACACCTTTTCTCCTCCATAAACGCCTCATCCGCAATACAAAAGAAATCGACCTGCTTCGACAGCATGGGATCAGAGAAGTGAAGATTGACCCAGGCCGGGGCCTCGATGTGGAGCCGAATCCGTCAGGAGACGCGCTTCCAACGTCGAACAGCCAGAACATGCCCGCCGCCTCTCAGCAAAGCCTCGCAGGAAAGCCTGCCTCGACAGAAATGGCTCCTCAGGGCCATGCCTGCGAAGAGGTCAGAGCAACGCATCCGCAGTCGCCTGGCACACAAAAGGGCACTCCGCCGTTGAACAAGAGGGAAGCAACCGCTACCCCTCAGCCGAACCATGCGGTGCAGCCACCTTCACTAGAACAAGCTCCCCTGCCATCCTCCAGCGAAGAAATGAAAACAGCGTCACCGCTACCGCCTGTCACGCAGGAAGACGCGCCGAGAGCATCGAATGCTCGGGAACAGACCGCGGCTGCCCAAGAAACCTACAGAGAAGCGGCCTGCACGATGGAACGTATGTTTGAGGAGTTAGAGGCGGGAGTCGTCCCTCGGCCCGCCACGTTGCGAACAGTCGTCGGGAATGTACTCTCGCGTGTGCTGGAGGATGGCCCCTCGATGCTCAGTCTTCTCTCTCTCCAGCAGATGAAACGGTTCGATCGCACGTTGGCCTCACACGCACTCGATGTATGCACCCTCTCGCTCATTGTGGCACATGACTATGGGGTTGTGGAGGGAGACCTGGAAGCGCTCGGCGCCGGTGCGTTGCTGCACGACATCGGCTATGTCCGGTTACCGAGAAATCTGTACCGGAGAAGCCACGACCTCTCTGAACAAGAGCGCACGCTGATGCAGCAGCATCCTGCGCTGGGGCTGGCGATCTTGCAGGATGCGAAAGAGGATCGGGACGCCGTCGTCCGGATTGTTGCGGGACATCATGAGTGCAGCGATGGAAGCGGGTTCCCGCACAAACTTACGGGAGACTCCCTCTCGGTCTTGGCGCAGATGGTCGGCCTGGTAGACGCCTATGACGGCATGGTGAGTCGCCGTGGAGGCCGTCCTGCAATGCTGCCGCATGATGCCATCCGACAGTTGTTTCGGCTTGGGGATACGGGACAGTATGCCAAGGATTTAATCCGGGCCATGATCGGCAGTCTGGGTGTCTATCCGATCGGCAGTCTGGTCCTGTTGAACACAGCAGAACAGGCAGTGGTCGTGGGCATGAGTCACAGGCAGCGGCTCAAACCGGTCGTAAAAGTGATCACCGGACCGCATGGAGAATCCTATCCCACGCCGATTCGCATCGATCTCGGAGCCCAGTCAGCAGGGAATTCAGAGCGGACCATCAAGAAGGCGCTGGATCCCCTTCATGAACGAGTGAATGTGGCCATGTTTCTTGACGGTATTCACGAAGAGGCGGCCTGATGAAGCCTATAGCAAAGACTCGCGCTAAGACATCTCGCCCTTCACGATCACCCCTGCCCCATAGCCTCATACAGCCTGCTCTGTTGGATACACTTCCAATCGGGGTCCTGCAGCTCGATGGTCGGCTGCGCATTCTATCTGTCAACCTTGAAGCTGCCCGCCTTCTGGGACAGTCAGCAGATTTCTGCTTGTCAAAACTTCTGCATGAAATATTGCCACAGCAATCCGGGGCTTCCACCCAGAATATCGCAACGCGCATTCAGGAATCTCTTCCCACCCGTCGCCTCATACAAGCAGCACACACGATGCTCATAGACCCCGCACATGAAGTGCATCCGGTTGAATGGAGCTATGTTCCTCTGGATGCCGGAGAAGACTACGGCGGGGTCTTGACGCTGCGTGACCTGACTCGCGAGATAGAGCTGCAACAAGATTACTGTCGCCTGGCGCACGTGGCAGAAGAAAGTCCCTCGCCCATTATCGAGTTGGACGAAAATGCGAATCTCGTCTATGCGAACCCCGCAATGACGCAATTACTGCAGCGGTTCGGCTATGTTGCCGGCGGATTCCCCGCTGTGTGTCCTGGTGAACTATCGCAGCTTGTTCAACGCTGCCTCGAATCGGAGCAAGAGATGCGGGGACAAGAGGTCTGCTTGGCTCAGGCCAGCTTCACGTGGATCTTCTGCCCGCTCCCTTCGCATCGATTGGTTCGGGGTTATGCGGTCGATATGACCGACGTCACTGCAGCCCAAGAAGAGCTGCGCCGATCAGCGGAACATCTTCAGAACAGCAATCGTCAATTGGATCAGGCGCTCCAGGAAGCACAGGCTGCCGCTCGCGTGAAGGCGTCATTCCTGGCGACCGTGAGCCACGAGTTACGGACACCGATGAACGGAGTCATCGGGATGACGGACCTATTAATGGATACAGAGCCCACGGAGGAACAACAATCCTATATTCAACCTATTCGGCAATGCGGCGAAGCCTTACTCAATTTGATCAACGAAATTCTTGAGTACGGCAAGATCGAAGCCGGCAAACTGGAGTTGGAATGCATCGACTTCAATCTTCGCACGACGGTGGAAGATGTCTTGAACCAATTCGCGGAACGAGCGGAGACTAAAGGGCTTGAAATCACCGGCCTGGTACACGCGGCCGTACCGACCGGTCTGCGCGGAGATCCGGGGCGGCTCCGTCAGATTCTCACGAACTTCGTCGGCAATGCGATCAAGTTTACAGAACGGGGCGACGTGACGATTCAAGCCTACCTTGAGAAGGATCTGGTCGATGCGGTAGTCGTCCGGTTCGAAATCACCGATAGCGGAATCGGCATCCCTCCGGAGGTACAAGCTCGACTGTTCCAACCCTTTACCCAGGCTGACAGCTCCACGTCACGCAAATATGGAGGAACCGGTTTAGGGCTCGCAATATCAAAGCAGCTTGCCGAGCAAATGGGCGGCAGCGTCGGCATCGTCAGTCAACCGGAGCACGGCAGTACCTTCTGGTGCACAGCCCGCTTCATCAAACAGCCGACGTCCTCCCTGGCCATCGTCCCGTCTGCTGAGTTGACCGGACGCCGCGTCCTGATCGTAGACGACAATGAATCGAACAGGATCATTCTCCATCACCTGGTCACGGGATGGGGCATGGTAGACGATCAAGCCCAGGACGCCGCCTCAGCCATAGCACTGATCGAGCAACAGGCGACAAAGGGCCTATCGTACGATGTGGCCATCGTCGATATGTTGATGCCGGGTAAAGATGGATTACAACTCGCCAAGGAACTAAAGATTCATCCTGTCGGATCTCGCGTCCGTCTTGTCATTCTCACCTCACTCATTCAGCGAGGGCATGCGGAACTGGCACGCAAAGCCGGGTTCCTCGCGTATCTCACAAAACCCATCCGCCACGATCAACTCTCGAACTGTTTAAGAACCGTACTCGGTCTGCCGGGGCTTGTGGGTGAAAGGACGCTGACAACCGTTACGGCGCCTGCGCCGCCGCTCATCACGCAGCACACCCTCGCAGAAATAGAGTCGGCACCCCGCATCCTGGTGGCTGAAGACAATCTCATCAATCAGAAACTGACCGTTCGTATTTTAGAAAAGCTCGGCTATCAATCGGATGTCGTGGAAAACGGCCAAGAAGCGCTAGCGGCATTAACCCAAAACTCCTATGCTTTGGTCCTGATGGACTGCCAGATGCCGGTGATGGACGGATTGGCAGCGACTGCTGAAATCAGAAAACGTGAAGCGCAGGGCGAGGGAATCAGCCAACGTGAAACGTCGATCGTGAAGCGTCAAGCGCAAGATGAGATCCGAAAGACCTGTGACGCGTTAGACGTGAAAGGTGAAACGTCCGAATCCGGGACGAACGACGCTTCACGTTTCACGCACGACGCGCCACCCCGGCACATCCCCATTGTCGCGTTGACGGCCAACGCCATGAGCGGGGATCGAGAACGCTGCCTCGCGGCCGGAATGAACGATTATTTGACGAAGCCGGTGCGGAAAGAACACCTCAAGGGAATTCTCGACCGGTGGATTGCTGTGTCTATTCATCCTCAGGCCACCCCTGCCTGCAGTCCAAAACACAGCACGAATGGAAAAGACGCAGAGTCTCTCCCTCTCATCTTTGATGAAACTGCGATGTTACGAAACATCGGAAACGATGCCGAGCTATTGGAGCAGCTGGTTGAAATGTTTCTTCAACGCCATCAATCCATGTTGGAAGCGATCCGAGCGGCCTTGGCCAATAGAGATCAAGAAGTCGTCGAGCAGGCAGCCCATGCGCTGAAAGGGACTGCGAGCAATCTTTGCGCATCGGAGGTGGTGTTGTCCGCCGGACAATTGGAAGCGCTTGGAAGACTCGGCACGCTGGTTGAAGGCCCGATGATCTATACGCAGCTTGATAAGGCGGTACTCCGCCTCGTTCGGAAACTGGAAGCGCGAAGCCGCCGCCAATGCGAGGTCAAAAAATGTGCGTGAGCGGAAGACGGAAGGCTGCCGGCTGAGACAGTAGGCTGAAGGCCGAAGGTCTGAAATCCGAACACTTCAGCCTGAACCCCTTCAGCCTTGATCCCTTCTGCCATCAGCCTACCGTCTCAGCCTTCACCACTTCAGCCTTCACAGCCTTCACCCTTGAGCCCGCCTCACCCATCTCCGCTGAAGCGGGAGAGGCCGACGGGATCCAGCGCGCCAGTACATCGGCTAAGATTTTGGATTGTACGGGTTTGCTGATGTAGTCATCCATGCCGGACGCAAGACACTGGACTCGATCTTCCGGTTGCGCGTTGGCCGTCATGGCGATAATGGGAAGGCGGTAAGGGGTAGAAGAACTCGCTTCACGTCTTCTAATTTCCGCCGTCGCGGCAAAGCCATCCATTTCCGGCATCTGGCAATCCATGAGTACCGCCGCATAGTCGATCCGCCCGAGCGCCTCGATCGCCTCTTTACCATTGGCCGCGACATCTACCCGATACCCCAACTTCTCCAACATCCTGGTCGCCACCTTCTGGTTGATGACGTTATCCTCGGCGAGCAGAATCTTGATGGCGCCTTGGGTTTTGGCCTCGGCCAAACTGTGACGCGTGATCAACGTGGTCGGCGTGGCCGGCACGGACAGGGTCGCCACGGCGAGGAGGCACTCATACAGGCGCGATTCATGTATCGGTTTGGTGAGGTACGCGGCATAACCGGCTGTCTGCGCCGCCTGGGCATCGCCCCGCTGTCCCTGGGCCGTCAAAAGAATGAGCCTGGTAGGGGCTAGCAACGGATCGGCCTTGATCGACCGGGCCAGTTCCAAGCCGTCCATCCCGGGCATCTGCATGTCAATAATGGCAAAGTCGCACGCGGCGGCCTCCGCAGCCGCTGCGCGCAAGCAGGCCAAGGCCTCCTGGCCGTCCACGGCCAGGAGGCAACGGACGCCCCATTTCATCGCATACGATTCCAGAATGCGGCGGTTGGTGGCATGGTCATCTACGATACAGAGGCTGCGCCGGCGCAAATCTTGCGCAGCTCGGTTGTCCATCGGTTGCGTGCCTGGCGGCTGTGTGGCGAGGGACACCGTGAACCAGAACGTACTGCCAGCCCCAGGCTGACTCTCCATCCCGATCTGGCCCCCCATCAGTTCCGTGAGCTGTTTGCAGATGGCAAGCCCCAACCCCGTGCCGCCATACTTGCGCGTGGTCGAACTGTCGGCCTGACTGAAGGGCTGGAACAGGCGCCCCTGCGTTTCAAGGGACAGGCCGATGCCAGTGTCTTGGATCTCAAACCGCACCGTGACCGAGTCGTCGGCGGCGCCCGCCAGCGACACAGAGAGCACGACTTCGCCCCGAGCCGTAAACTTAAGGGCATTCGACAGAAGGTTCAGCAGAATCTGGCGCAGCCGCCCGGGATCGCCCCGGAGGGCGGATGGAACGTTTGCATGGACCAAACAGGCCAGGTTCACCCCCTTGTCAGCGGCGGGCTTGGCCACCAGATCCAGTGTTTCATCGACCGCGGTGCGCAGGTCAAAGTCGATGATTTCTAAGGACAGCTTGCCGGCTTCAATTTTTGAAAAATCGAGAATGTCGTTGATGATCACGAGCAGGTGCTCCCCGCTGCTGCGGACAGTCTCGGCATATTCCCGCTGCTCGGGCTTGAGGTCGGTATCCAGTAGGAGGCCGGTCATGCCGATAATGCCATTCATGGGGGTTCGAATCTCGTGGCTCATGGTCGCCAGAAAGGCCGACTTGGCTTTGACTGCTGCCAACGCCTGGTCGCGGGTCTCGGCCAGTTCAGTCGTCCGCTGACGCACTTTTTCATCCAAGGAAACGTTGATCTGGAGTAGCTCCCTGGACTGGGTTTTGATGAGCCCAACCGTCACCTGGGCCGCGGTCACGGTTTGTTCAAATTCCCCTTGATCGGGTCTGCGCTTCGCCTTAGCCGCCTTCTCATCGCTCCCCTGGAACAGCATCACGTCGCCGGAAAGATCAAAGATCGAGAAGGCTTCTTCCAGTTGCGCCAGAATCGAATTGAAGGCCGCTCCCACGCGCCTCATGACTAACCGAATGATAAAGAAGCCGATCAGGGTCGCAGTCAGGGTGAGAACGATCGTACGCCACATGGCCAACATGATTTCATGTTGAATCCGAGCCAGGGAGTATTCGATACGAATCCAACTAGGAATCACCTGTCCGCCACGCAATGGCGCCATGAAGGCAAGGGCTGGCTCACCGTTTTGGTTGGTAAACGCACGAAGCTGTTCACTTCCCGTCTGTGTGGAGGTCTTCCACTGCGGATCGCGCAGAACGGTTCCGATCCGATCAGGATGCTTGGCTGCCACAATCAAGTTGTAAGGGTCGATCACCTCCAGCTCCCGGATGTCGGGATTGTTCTGATAGACCAGCAACGCCTCTTGAAAACGAGACAGGTTGTCGAAGATCGCTGCCGATCCGATCACGACAAATGCGTGACCGATCTCGCGCACCTGCTCTTCGGCTGCCTGGTGGAGGGCCTGCGTCTGCTGGGTGATGGTCCATGCCGAACCGCCACCGAGGATCAGCAGGATGAAGAGACAGAGCCCGAACGTCAGTCGGGTCCTCAGACTACCCGCCCAGATGCACATGAATCCTGCCCAGATGGGAAACCTTCGCGTCGGCATGGTTGTCGGGCTCGTGTTCTATGGGTATTGGAACGTAACGGACAATTTGCCCTGCGGCGGGACGGTCACCGGCTTTGTGAGCGCGCCCATCGTTTCGTGCCAGAAGCTGATCTCATGCTTTCCTGGGGGAGACGCCGGCGACGGCGAACATGCCAATCCATTTTCGGGCAATACTGTAATCTCGCATAGTGTCGGGAGCTGAAGGCTAAAGGGATGCAGACTGAAGTGTTTGGATCTTCGGCCTCCGACCTTCCGCCTGTACCCCTTCTGCCTGCATCGCTCTGCACCCCTTCAGCCTTCGACTTAAGCGGGAATCGCCTCAGCAGACGTCAAGATCTGTACAGGCTCGGTGGAGTTTGGAGCAGAGAGCACCGGATAACGAGTGGGATAGTCCTCTGAAAGAACGAGTTGCTTGCAGCGTCTCGTGCGGAGGTTCATGAGGAGAGGGCCGCGAAGATTGGCGGTCATGGCGGAAGGATCATCAGATGGAATGGTGAGGATGACCGCGAGGCTCAGCTCGTCAGTCTCATTCCCTTCCACCTCAATGCGCGCCTCCGACGAAATCGTGACCTGGTAGTGCTGATTGAACAACGCGGGATCGATAATCACAAACGCAAGGGACGCTTCTTCCGTACAGTGCAACCATTTGAATGGAGCATCGGTGTCATGATCGAGTATCACATAGCTGGTCCATTCTGGAAACCCGAGCAACCCTGACGGAAAGGTCAGGAGTGACTCACGAGGAATATCGAACGTCCCAAAGCGAGTTGAAGCGACATTCATAACGACAGCTCCATAGGGTTAGGCAAGTGTCTTCCGCAATAATCGTCGCAAGTCGTCGAACGGGACCACAGGCGTGCGTGCCGCAAGTTGGTTCTCTTCTTGAATCCTGACGCAGACTTCATCGCGATGCACTTCGACCGTTCGTGGCGCTTCGACGCCCAAGCGAACCTGTCCATTCTGAATTCCCAGTACCACGATCCGGATGTCCGGACCGATGGCCACACCTTCACCGCGTCTCCGTGTCAGGACCAGCATCCGTGCAGTCCAATCTTTAGGCCGTGGCGCGTGAAACGCGAGAAAAGCACGATTCGAAGTTCGAAATTCTGGGGCCGATGTTCAGAAAACCTCGAACCTCAAACCATCGTCCATCTTGCTGAGCCATCAGCGGAGAAACCTCTGCAACGATAGATCGAACAACCGTGAAAACGTTTGGCTGGTCGCCTGGTAAGCTGTTTCCTGCAACTGAAGCTCAGTCAGCGCCGTCGCCAAATCAGTGCCGGTTTGATCCGAGAGTACTTTCTGAATTACCTCGGAGACAACCTGAGAAGTCCCTTGCGCCGTGTCCAGACGATTGGCGATGGCTCCGATCTGCCCCTGTGCCAGACCAATCTGCGCCGTCGCCTGATCGAGAGTTCCGATTCCTACTTCGATTCCCGCCCCGTTGTTGCTTTCCAACGCAGTCAGTAGATTACTCAGGTCAGTGAAGATATTCGTGGTCCCGCCGGTGAACACCTGATCTCCCGGGAGAACGATTTGCGTCGTTTGGTTCGGACCGACCGCAATGGACTGACTCTCGCTATTGCCTTGATAGGAGACGGAATCGCCGACGCCCAACACGAACGGCGGTGCATCGGTCTTGGTTCCGGCAAACACCGGTTGTCCGCTGACCTCTGTATTGGCGAGTTGGATCAATTGCCGATGCAACTGACGAACCTCCTGAGCGATCGTCACCCGCCCCTGCGCAGAGGTCGTATCGCTCCTCGCTTGCACCGCAAGCTCCCGAACACGACTGATCAGGTTTTGCGCCTGGCTTAATGTTTGGTCTGCCACAGCGACGCGCGCGCTTCCGAACTGAATATTCCTGACCCATTGATCGTTGTCGGCAAGCGCGGACTTTTCGAGGATGGCCTGCCCAAAAATACTGGGGTCGTCGGAAGGTTTGGCGATGCGTTGCTGGGAAGCAATCTGCTCTTGTGTACGGACGATACGCTCCTTGGTGCGCTGCAAATCTCCCATCGTCGAACCAAAGAATTGTTGATCAGAGACTCGCATGGTCGGTATCCTTTTTTCCGGTTTGTTTAGTTCATTTGGTTTGTCTGGTTTATTTGGTTGACCGGACTGACCAAAGAAACCAAACCAACCAAACAAACCAGACAAACAAAATAAACTAGATCATCGCTTCATGGATAAAATAGTTTGAAACAGCTCGTCCGCTATGACGATCATACGAGAGGCCGCCTCAAAGCTCCGTTGATATTGAAGGAGGTTGGCGAGCTCTTCGTCCATCGATACACCGGAGACGGAGGAGCGCTGGGACGTTAATTGGTCATGAAGAATTTCTTGCGCCCTGAGATTGCTATCAACGCCTTGCACAGTCGAACCGAAACTCCCAGCAATCGTACTGTAGTACTCTTGGTAGGTGACATTGCCGAGTGGAGCAAAGGCCGTGCTTCGGAGACCGGCCAGAGTCAAGGCATTCGCATTGTTGCCAGGAACTCCGACAGCAGTAGACGATGCCGCGATCTGGCGGACGTTGGTCAACGAGACGGCAATCGTACTGGCTGTCGTTCCGGTCGGCGCGAAGAAATCCTGGTTGGTGGAGCCATCCAATCCGAAACCCAGTCGATGTTGTTGATTGACCTGGGTGACGAGTTCAGAGGCCAACGTGTCGAGAGAGGCCCGCAGGGAAGGGATGGTTTGATCGCGAGCGTCAAGGAGCCCCTTGAGCCGTCCGCTTTGAATGACAGGCCCCAGGCTCGTCGTCGCCCCTGCCCCCGCGTCATATCGCACATCGAGCAATCCATTATTGCTGAGATCAGGGACTCCGACCAGCTGGTAAGTCCTATCCTTATCGACAAGGACCTGTCCACGGCCCGCAAACACGGTCACTTGGCCCGTGGCATCTTCGATCGATGAGATCTCGACCCGCTCAGCTAAGTCGGCGAGCGCGACTCCGCGTTCATCCCGCAAGTCATTGGCCTGTTGTCCACTGGACTCAGCGGCGGCAATTTTCGAATTCAAGCCCGCGATGTGACTGGTCAATTGGTTCACATCCGTGATGGTTTGTCCGACTTGACGGTCAATAGACTCCTGCGCAGCAGTCAAGGCCGCAGAGGACTGATTGAATTGACCTGCGAGTGCCGTGGCTTTGGAGAGAAAGACCGTCCTGGCAGATAGGTCGCTCGGATTGGTCGCCACATCCTGAAGCGCACTGAAAAACTCATTGAGTCCCGCCCCGATGCCGAGATTATTGGCATCCCCGAACAGCGGCTCCAGCCCGGCTAGGGCGTTGTTCGAGGCCGTATATTCTCCCAGCCGTTCACGGGAGGCGAGGAGTTGCTCTTCGACAAAGGAGTCGAACGCACGTCGGATGCTCTCGGCATGTACGCCCGTGCCGATCTGGCCAGGCGATCCATTCTCCGGCCTGTTCTCAGCCACAGTGACCTGTTGTCGGGAAAACCCAGGCGTATTGACATTCGCGACATTGTGTCCCGTGACGGAAATAGCCTGCTGGGCGGTGAACAGGGCGGATTTTCCGATCTCCATCAGTCTATTAATTGACATGCGGTCCTCTACCAGGCTGAAAAATTTGGTTTGTCTGGTCTATTTGGTTTGCCTGGTTTGTTTAGTTCATCGAGTTGGACTTGTTCAACCAAACAAACGAGACAGACCAAACAAACCAAATAACGATCTTCGCTAGCCTTTCTGTCGAAACATCAGGGCGCCCATGCCATATTCGTCAGGTTCTCCGGATCCGGAATAGAGCCCCAGAGGAGCCGTGGCCTGGCGCACAACGTTCAATCCTTTTCGAATGAAGGCCTGTAGGCTATTCAGGATGCCGGCATTGATCGATATCTCGTGACGAAGCGCACGAATCTTCCCTGCCATCCCTTCATACAATGTTTCAAGCCGCTGAGCATCGGTCGTTTCGAGCCGTTCGAGAATGACGCTCAGGGATATGGCCGATGGAGCGAGGTTCCAACGGTCAGCCAACCGCACGACCCAGGCCGTTCGCTCCGTTTCGAGCAGGAGAAGCTCGTCCAGCAGCGCAGCTCGCTGACGATTGACTTCAGCCATGTCTGTCAATGTGAGAGTTCGAAGGGCCTGCCGTTCCCGCTGAATATTATCCGCCAGCGCATCGCACTGGGCTTCTTCACGGCGTAGGATATGATCCAGTTGCTGGAGAGCTGTCACGATGTCCTGCATAGTTTTCGATATCCATTAAGCGTGAGGTGTATCTCGGTATTCGCGCGAGACTCACGGGGCAGGGGAGACTGAAGACTGAAGTGTTCGGATCTCCGATGTCTGGCCTTCGGCCTATACCCCTTCAGCCTTCGAATTGCGCCTTCCCAACCTATTAAAGAACCGCGTCGGTGAGCGTCTGACGGATGAGCGCGTCGGCAACCTGTCTTCCCGACACCGTATAGCTGCCTGCCTCTACCGATCGGCTAATCCGTTCAATCTGCGCTTCTCGTAGGTCATCGGGCTGATCGGCCAACGTCTTGATCCGCTGCATCTCCTTAGCCCGATCTGAGATCTGCACCCGATCCTGACGTCCGTCCTGCTGTGATTTCGGCTTTACACCGACAGCATCGGTTCCCTGGATACCAAGTAGGATCTTAGCAAGATGATCTGGCTTACCATGACCGGAGATCTGCATGACGATGGCTCCTCTCTGTTCCTTCTTTTACGAACTCAGCCCGATACCCTCGTGAGGGGGGGATGATCCTTGTCGCCTCCAGTATCGGCTGTCGGTTCTGAAAACTTGAGGGGGGTGGCATTTTTTTCTGTGTATTCTTGAACCATTCTTGCAAATCCAATCCCTCCCGCTTCGGAAGCCAACCGGCCGATTTCCTGGTCATAAAAGGAGTAGAAATAGTCTCCCCCCTTGTTTTCCAGCATTCCCTTTGGAATAGTCGCTCTCATCTCTTTCAACAGGTTAGAGATAAAATAGGCCTCGAATTCATGGGCTGCGTCCTTCAGGTCCACATGTTCCTGACGACCTTGGGCATATCCTTGAGGAGCTTGCGACAAACCCAGCTGAGTTCCAGCTATATTTCCAATCGGGCTAAGACTCTTTATTTCCTGATACAAGGCAACACCATATATTAAGTTTACATAAATTAATCATTGTCTTATCTATATAACGTCAAGATTTGCCTGAAGTGCTCCGGCTGCGCTAAGCGCCGACAGAATAGCGACCAAGTCCCTGGGGGTCACTCCGACTGCATTCAGTGCTCGCACGACCTCCCCAAGTGTGACCGTTTCATCCACCACCACCAGTCTGGACTCCTGCTCCTTTGCCTCGGTCTGCACATCCTCAGTCTCGACCGTACGGCCACCAGAAGGCCCACCAATCAACGGAGCGTTCGGCTGCGATACATTGACCGTGTTCTTGACTGAAATCGTCAGATTGCCATGGGAGATGGCGCAAGTGGAAATACGAACATGTTCCCCCAGCACCACGGTGCCGGTTCGTTCATTCACGACGACCTTCGCAGGCAGGTCGACATTGACATCCAATCCTTCGATCGTGGCGATGTATTCCACGACTCGTCCACGAAATGTTGCCGGAATCGCTGCCCGAACAAGTCCGGCATTCACCGCCGTCGCACTCCCCTTGCCGAACACTCCGTCGATCGCTTCCGTCGTCCGAATCGCCGTCGTAAAGTCCGGTTGGCGCAGAAGCACCGACACGGTCTCCCATGATTCGATATCGATGCCTGCATCCTTTTCAATGATGGCGCCACCAGGTACGATCCCTGCGGATTGATGGTTCTTCGTGACGGTGGATCCGCCTGCCCCGCCCGTCCCCCCCAAGAATCCTCCGATGGAAACCGGCCCTTGAGCCACGGCATATACTTGCTGGTTCGCTGCCTTTAGCGGGGTGAGCAACAAGGTGCCTCCTTGCAGGCTTTTCGCATTGGCCATGGAAGAGACCAGCACATCGACTGTCGCGCCCGGTTTTGCGAAGGGCGGCAACTTAGCCGTCACGATGACCGAGGCAATATTGCGCGTCAGCAACTGGATCGGATTGATTACAAGGTTGATGCCCATCTTATTTAACATCGACATCATGGCCTGGATCGTGAACTGTCCGCCGATAACCTGATCGCCGGTTCGATCTAAGCCGACGACGAGGCCATACCCGATCAACTGGTTGTCCCGAACCCCTTCGAACGACCCTACGTCTTTGATGCGAACCGCCTCAGCCGGCAGGGCCCACAGAAGGCTCCCCAATACCAACAGCCCGATGCTCATTCGTGCTCGTATCATGTCGTGTGCCTCGCTTGGGTAATAAGTACGTCGGTTCGCCGGCGAAAGAAACGGGTGAACCAGCCCTGTTTATCAAGGTTGACGAGCGGCATGGATGATGAGGCCCTTGGATTCGTTCCAATATCTGCACGCCTGGCAGGGTGTTGGGGAGGATCGACCTCTGCACTGCGTACCACTCCGTTCAGCACCATCAACTCCAATGATCGCATCATGACCATGCGGTGCCAGCGGTCCCAACGGATGCCTTCAGTCCGTCTCATGTCGTATTTCATAGGTCGTGAGTCCTTAACCGTTAGAATGGAGTAATCCAATCGAGCACACGAACGAGCCATCCCGGGCGTTGAACATCGTCCAGAACTCCCAGCCCTGAATACACAATCTTCGCATCCGCGATGGCGGACGAAAACACTGTATTCTTCGTATCGACATCCACCCGCCGCACGATGCCTCCGATCGTCATCAATTGCTTCTCGCTATTGACCGTCACCTCACGGCGTCCCTCGATCCGAAGATCGCCGTTGGGCAGAACTTCCGTGACGTTGACGGAAATGGTTCCCGTCAATGTTCCTTCACGATTCGTGGCGCCCTTCCCTCCAAACTTGTTCGAGGCACTCGCATCAATACCAAGCCCTCTCCTGGCTTCACCGCCAAGACGAATACCGGGAATACCGATGTATCCAATAGCACTGCCGGCTAGACTGTTGTTGATGGTGGAATCCCGCTCGGCCGAAGTGTCGGCGGATTTCGACCCCTTATGACTTTCAACAATTTTGATCGTCAGAATATCGCCGACACGCATCGCCCGCAAATCTTCATAGAGGTAAGCGCGGCCGTTCTCTTCCTGCCAGAGAGAACCCAGCGTTTTCGGCGCCGGCAAGGAAGGGACCGTGAGCGTGGAAACGACTTTAGGCGACGATGACGCACAGCCATAGCTCAGCAGCGCGACCGTCAATATAATCGCCGTCATAACCGTAGACGATCTATCACTTACCAAGGGATGGCTGGGATGATCCCAACTGCGCGTGTCCAACGAGGGGAGTCTGCGACCGCGCGTTGCGCGAGCATAAGGGATCGTCCCAGCTACCCCGTTCTGTTTTTTCAGCATCTTGCTAGTAGTCAACACGAACAGCTCCAGGTCCGACAATCTTTGCACGCAGCTCTTTGCCTGAATCGACATTCGCCACCGTGGCAGTCTGCCCGATCTCCCCACTCGACTTGGCCAGGCCAACCACCTGAATCGAGAGCCCCCCGTGTCTCGCCTCGATGGACACGCGATCCCCCTTGCGTACGGCATAGGGCTTCTTCACCATCCCGAGACGAATCGGGTTATTGGTCTGCAATGGGCGCGCAGCGCTCTTCCCGATGACATCCTTCACGTCAGTGATCAGCTGATGATCCAAATCCATGAGTTTGACACGATGAATCGCGACATCTTCCGCTTCGACCACGCTGTCGATTTGAATGACTCTGGTCGGGACAACGGCATCGATGGACGCCGACACATCAGCGATGGCGTCGATCGTCTGCCACAGCCTCCCATTCAAGTTGACCTGAACATGAAAAGCCCGCCGGCCAAGTCCTTCTACAGCTCCGTTTGAAGAGACCCTCAAGCCGATGTCACCGGAAGGGATTTTTATCGGATCGAGCGGCTCCACCACGACAGCATGAATCGCGCGGACCTTCCCCGCCATTTCTTGCTCAAGTACTCGCAAAATGCTTCGTTGGATTTGCTCCGGAAGCAATTGGTGACCCGTCGGCCTTGGATCACTAGGCTTCACGGCTAAGCGATGTTCAAGGCCGGTCTCCCCGCCAAGCGCAGCTTGGGGCTGTTGAAGAGAAGCGACCGGTCCAAGGCATATTACGGCCATAAACATCGACTGCGTACATAAGCGAGGTACGGACATAAAAATGGCTCCTCCGTGCAATGCACTTATCGCTTCAGATTATTGGCGATCGACATCATTTCATCCGAAGCTTGAATCGTCTTCGAGTTAATTTCATAGCTGCGTTGCGCAATGATCATGTTGACCATTTCCTCGGCCAGGTTCACATTGGAACTTTCCAGGAACCCCTGCTGGATGGTTCCGAATCCCGTCGAGAATCCGCCGGTACCTTGGGTCGGAGGGCCGGAGGCAAAACTGTCGAGAAATAGATTGCTTCCCATCGCCACGAGCCCGGACGGATTATCGAACCGGGTCAATTGGATCTGTCCCACTTGCGACGCTTGGGTGACGCCTGGGAGCAGCACGGAGACGGTGCCATCCTGCGCGATGTCGAGCTTCAACGCCCCTGACGGGATCGTGATGACGGGGTTGAGAGTATCGCCGTCTCCGGTCACCAAATTCCCGATGTTGTCACGCTTGAAGGAGCCGTTGCGGGTATACATGACCGTGCCATCGGGTCGCGACACCTGGAAAAACCCCGTGCCATCGATGGCCATGTCCAATTCGTTGTTGGTCTGCCGCATGTTGCCCTGCATCCATTCTTTTGCCACTGTCACGGGGCGAACTCCTGCGCCGACCTGAATGCCGACTGGAAATACACCGACGTTCGACGCGCTGGTGCCGGGCATGCGTTGAACCTGATACAGCAAATCCGCAAACTCCGCGCGACTGCGCTTAAACGAGTTCGTATTGACGTTCGCCAGATTGTGGGCAATCGTGTCGACATTGATCTGTTGGGCGGTCATTCCGGTGGCCGCCGTCCACATCGCTCGAATCATAGAATCCTCCTAACCGGCTGGTTGCTCTGGTTTTTTCGGTTTGTCTCGTTTGTTTGGTTGAACCAGATTAACCAAATGAACAAAACAAACTAAATGACCCAGATCCCGTCTCGCCTCTCTCGCTCGTCCCGCTAGTCGCGCCTATAGTACTCGCCCGACGTCTTGAATCGAAACTTCTGCCATATGATCCAACGTTTGAATCAATTTCTGCGACGACTCATAATTCCGCATACCCTGAATCATCTTGACCATCTCACCGATTGAGTTCACGTTCGACTCTTCGATATGCCCTCCCTGGATTTGCGGGTTCTTTGCCGGTTGGGCGGAGTCGGAAGCGAACAGCCCTTCGAAATGTTTTTGCGGCATCTGATCCGGGGGGAAATCCATGACCTTGAGTGTCCCGACCGGCTTCCCATCGACCTCGATTCCCCCTTGTGCGCCCACCTGAACCGTGCCGGGCGGGATCTTGATTTCTCCCTTGGTGCCCATCACCGGATATCCCAGATTCGTGATCAACCGGCGCTGAGAATCCAGAGAAAACATGCCGCTCCTGGTATAGCGAACGCCCTGAGGAGTCTTGATTTCGAAAAATCCACTTCCCTGGATGGCCGTATCGAGAGGATTCCCGGTGATTCTGAGCCGGCCTGCCTCAAACGATGTGTGGACGCCACTGGGAGCCGCGAAGACTCGCTCGGCTGGACCTGCAGGAGTGACACCGATCTGCTGACCGAAGCCGGCTGAATGCGCGAAAGCCGGCACGGCAATTTGCGCGCGCGCCATGACGGATTTAAACCCCTGACCGTCCTGTTTAAATCCTGGCGTATTGACATTCGCCATATTATTGGCAAAGACCTGCATCTGGCGTTCTTGCGCCAAAGCGCCGGAAAGGATGGGATAGATGGCTCGGTTCATGTGTGCTCTTCCTGGTTGAACTGTTTGACTACGTCACATCGCAACATGCATGCCACCTATCCGCGGGATGCGGTTCTACAAGTCGTACGAATGGCCTGCCGGTTCGGACGCAGTAAATACAGTGTGATGGCATCGTCTACCTTCATGGGCATCCGGCGGACACTGAGCGAGCGAGCAGGGCCGTGTGATACAGCGCTAGGAAAAGATTGCCGGAGTGGGAAGAATATCGCGGGTCTGAAGCGGAAGAACGGCATGGGCGAGATGCTCTCAAGACTGGAGGCTGAAGTGGTGCAGGCTGAAGCCCGAAGGTTGAAAGCCGGAGGTCGAAGTACCGAACACTTTGACCTTCAGCCTTTGGAGTTCTGATCACATATACAAAGCGGTGGTGGTCGCAACAGGACGGTTCAGGAATAATGCGGGCGCTGAAGTTCATTGCGGCACTTCCAGCTTCCCCTTTAGGTGAAGAACCGCTTGGGTATGGATCTGACAGACGCGAGACTCCGTGACTTTGAGAATGCTGCCGATTTCCTTCATCGTCAATTCTTCATGGTAATACAGTGTGAGCACGAGCCGTTCCTTCTCCGGTAATTGCTGAATCGCATCGGTTACCCGTGATCGCTCCCAATCGTTGAGAATGTTCGCAAGGGGGTCTGGATTATGCGTGTCGGCAAGCATGTCGAGAATTTTTGGCCCGTCCGTCTCATGCAGATTGAAGTCATCCAAGCTGAGCAGGACGGCCCCCCGGGACTGCACAAGAAAATCGTCCAATTCGGCAGGAGACAGCTTCAACTCTGCAGCGACTTCCTCATCTGTCGGAGGGTGTCCGAGTCTGTTTAAGAGTTTGGTATGTGCGCGTTGCAATAACGAGACGCGCTCGTGAACCGACCGGGGAATCCAATCCATCGAGCGAATTTCATCCAACATGGCACCCCGAATACGGAACTCCGCATAGGTTTTGAACTTCGCTTCACGATTCGGGTCGTACTTATCCATCGCATCCATCAATCCAATGATGCCGACCGACACAAGATCCTCCGCGTCCATATAGGCGGGAAGGCGATAGGCCAGGCGATAGGCCATCGCCTTCACGACATGCGCGAACTCTTTGATGACCAGTTCGCGTTGCGTGTCGGGCGCGGGAGCGATGTGCCGGCTTCGCTGCGTCGCTACATTGCTCATAATCAGTGTGCCTTCTGTATTCGTAAAAAAGTTAGGTGCGACAAGTGTGAGGAGCGGGACTCGCGCAACGTGTGAGCCCTGTCCCTGCCAGTCACGCTTTTCACGCCAATCTCGCCCGTCTCGCTCAAGTCATCCATGGCTACGACATGGGAATCAATTGCTGCCACAGAAACTGCACGGTACTCTTCGGCAGCTGAGGATCGGGCCACTCAGCAACCTTTTTCGCCAACTCGACAAAGGCCCGGCTGGAAGTTGAAGCGGGAAATCGTTCCGTTACTGCCTTCTGTTCAATGACGGCCATCGGCAGGTAATCGTCGAGAGGAATGAACCCCAGGTATTCAAGGCTGATGTTCAAAAAACGCTCCGCTGCTACATCGAGCTTGCGGAAGGTCTGAGTCGCATCACGCTGACATTTCACCATGTTGACCAACACTTTAAATCGGCGTTCACGATACTCCCGGCATAACACCTTCATCAGCGCATAGGCGTCGGTCAACGATGTCGGCTCCGGCGAGATCACCACGATGGTCTCCTGGGCTGCGGCGGCGAAATAGGTGACGTTGGGAGATATGCCGGCGCCGGTATCGATCAACAGCACCTCCACATTGTCAGCAATCCGCTCCAACTCAGTCTGTAAGATGAGTTGCTGTGTGTCGGTCAAGGTGGTGAGTTTCGGCAGGCCGGAGCCAGCCGGCAACACCTGGATTCCAGCCGGACCTGGAATGATAATGTCGGACAGACTGCGTGATCCGCTTAGCACATCCTCCAGCGTATACCGAGGCACCAATCCCAACAGTACATCGATATTGCCCAGGCCCAAGTCCGCATCCAGTACCAGCACCCGTTTTCCGGCACGCGCCAGCCCCACTGCGAGGTTGGCGACGACATTCGTTTTCCCCACCCCGCCCTTCCCGCTGGTCACGGCGATCACGCGGGTGCACAGGCTCTCTTGAGCCATTGCCGGCATCGTTGCCTCCTGTTCACTGAGCATGTTCTTCATGTGCGGAATCTCCCTACTGCGCTTGTTGTGGCGTCGTTCCGCCCATGGATACAACCGAGTCGCGTCCAATGGATGACGAGAGGCCTGATGGTGTGAAACGGGCTGAGCCCCTGTCGAGTAACAAGTCTGCCAACCGTGCCGACTCCGCCGGCTCGATATCTTCCGGTACCCGCTGGCCATTGCTCCAATAGGACAGGGGCAATGTCGTCTGGTACGCCAGTTCGAAGAGATTGCCGTATTCCTCCGTCTCGTCCAGCTTGGTAAAAAGCAACCGAGAAGGCGCGCAGGCTATGTACCTCGCAACGGTGCGACGGAGATCCTGCATCCGCGTGGTGGCGGATAAGACCAGATGCGTCTCGATCGATCCGTACGAGTCTTTCAGGCCGGCAAGATTCATGAGCTGCGCCGTCTCATGGGGGCCGAGCCCCGGCGTGTCGATCAGGATCAGGCTTGCCTGGCGTTGACGGCGTATGCCCTCAACGACTTCAGCCGTGGTCTGAGCCGTTTCTAGAGGAACTCCCAGGACATGCGCATACGTGCGGAGCTGTTCGACGGCGGCCATGCGGCAGGTGTCAAACGTGATCAAGGCGACCGATCTGTTTTCTTGAAGCCGGTAGTGGGCCGCGAGTTTTACGATAGCCGTGGTCTTACCTGCCCCGCTCGGTCCAATAAACATGGCAACCTTGTAATCGTTGTCTGCATCCAGCAAGGGCCCACTTACTCGAATCCGCTCCATGCAGAGACGGTGCAGTCCATCTTGAATCTCGCAGTCCGATTGGAGAGACTCCTGTGAAAGACGGCGGCGAAGCGCGAGGCAGAGATCTTCGGCAGTTGCTGGCCGCAATCCCTGCGTCACCAGCAGACGGCAGACTCTCGCCAGCGGCGCAGGGAAGCTCGATCCCGCCGTCTGCGATTCATCAGGTAACGAGGACGTGAGCTGCTGCTGCAGATCGAGAAGTTCATGCTTGAGATGGCGAAAGCGCCACTGTGTGGCCGATTGCGGCGCCGGCATCGAAGATGGCGCCGAAATTTTGGTCTTCTCTACTTGGGACTCCGGAGGTTGAGGAGGGCGAAGCAATGCATTCAATGTGTCCTGAAACGCGGGAGCCGGCTCTCTCTGACTCTCGACCGGAAAGGCATCATCCTGCGTGGACGGAGAAGTCGCCTGCTGATCGGGAACCGCCTGCTCGGCACTCGAATCGGTCGCAGCGGTGACCTCTAAGAGCGATCGCCCAAAAATCGAGAAGGGCAAGCTCCCCCGCTTCACCCGCTTTGTGGAGAGGATGAGGGCATCCGGCCCCAACTCTTCCTTGATGGCGCGGATGGCATCATGCATGGTGTCGGCATGAAAGACTTTCATCTTCATCATTCACCTCACGGTAGAAGGGTTTCGCCGTCCAGCTTGATGGTATCCAGCGACTGAAGCCGGACCATCGAATCGAGTTCGTTGAATCCCACCACCGGCACGGCGTGCAGTATCCGATCGGTCAAGCGGCGGATATGGCGCCGGAGCGCCGGTGAGCAGAGCAACACCGGTTGATGGCCACGAGCGGAAACTCGTTCCACCGATTGCCGCAGCGCCGCGAGCAATGTGTGGGAGAGACCCGGGTCCAGATTCAGCATACCCCCTTGGGGAATCGCAGCAGCCTGTTCACTCAAGGATCGGTCGAGCCGTGGATCGAGCGTGATCACGGGCAACGTGCCGTCCGGTGCTTGATACTGACGTGTAATCGTCCGGCCCAACGCCTGCCGCGCCATTTCCGTAAGAAGCTCAGGATCTTTGGTGATGCCCGCGTGGTCGGCTACGGCTTCGATGATCGATCGAAGATCGCGGATCGGAATGCCCTCACGCAGCAAGTTGCCAAGGACGCGGACAACCGTTCCAAGCGGGAGTAAGGTGGGAATCAACTCTTCAACCAGTTTGGGATGGGATTTTGCCACCTCGTCGAGCAGGGATTGCACCTCCTGCCGGCCCAACAATTCATGTCCATGGCGTTTAATAATTTCAGACAAATGCGTGGCGATGGCCGAACTGGCATCCACGACGGTATAACCGGCGAGTTGCGCTTGCTCGCGCGTGGACTCCGGCACCCACAGTGCAGACAAGCCGAATGCCGGTTCCTTTGTGGCCACACCATGAATGAGGCCTCGCTGGGCGGTTCCCGGATCGATGGCCAGCACATGCCCCGGCAGCACATCAGCCTTCGTTAGCTCGACACCTTTGAGCATGACGGCATACTCGTTGGGGCGCAGTTGCAGGTTGTCGCGGATATGAATGGGCGGAAGGAGAAACCCCATCGTATCGGCAAACTGTTTTCTGAGGCCCTTAATCCGGTCGAGCAACGCGGTCCCATGTTTGCCCTCCACTAACCCGATGAGCCCGTACCCGACCTGTACTTCCATCAAATCGAGCGGAGCCAATTGAGGTACGGTGCTTTCAGCTTGTGGCACCGAGGAAACCGTCGCCGCCTCGGTGGGCTTCTTTTCCTCCTGCGACAGCCGATAGGCGAACCAGGCCGCGACTCCTCCCAATCCGAGAAACGCCAGATGGGGCAAACCGGGGACGACTCCGAGAGCCAGCAAGATCCCGGCGGCCGTGCCGACGGCTTTGGGTGACAGCAGCATCTGCCGCGTAATCTGGCTCCCGAGATCCGCATCTGCCGCAGCGCGCGTCACCACGATGCCGGCGGCCGTTGAGATAAACAGCGCGGGAATCTGCGCAACCAGTCCTTCTCCGACCGTCAAGAGCGTATAGGTTTGTGCGGCCAATCCTGGACTCATGCCCTGTTGTAAGATGCCGATCGTCAGTCCACCGATGATGTTGACCAGGACAATGATGATCGCTGCCACGGCATCGCCACGCACAAACTTGCTGGCGCCGTCCATGGAACCGTAGAAATCGGCTTCTTCTGCGATCTCCCGCCGCCGCCGCCTCGCTTCCGTCTCGTTGATCAATCCGGCATTCAAATCGGCGTCGATGCTCATCTGTTTGCCCGGCATTGCATCCAGGGTGAACCGGGCCGCCACTTCGGCGACTCGACCGGCGCCTTTGGTCACGACCACAAAGTTGATGACGACCAGGATCGAGAACACGACGAGACCGACCGTGTAGTTCCCGCCCACGACAAAACTGCCGAATGCCCGAATCACTTCGCCTGCTGCCGCTGCGCCTTCATTGCCGTGCAGCAGAATCAGCCTCGTCGACGCAATGTTGAGAGACAAGCGGAATAACGTCACGATGAGTAGAATTGACGGGAACGCCGAGAATTCGATCGGACGTCGAACTTGCAACCCCACGAGTAAGATGATCACCGACAGCGTGATGTTGAAGGCCAGGAGGAGATCCAGGAAAAACCGGGGAAGCGGCAGGATCATCAGCATGATGACACCCACTACGCCGAGCGATACCAGAATGTCCGGGTGCTTGATGAACGATGAGGGGGACAATGTGTTGGTTTCGGACGCCATGATTCCCTTACCCCTTACCGGGCCACCCGTTCAGACGTAAGTCCTCGCGCACGGAACACAAACGCAAGAATCTCCGCCACCGCACGGTAGAGATCGGCGGGAATCTGCTTGCCGACGTCGACAAGTTTATAGAGGGTCCGAGCCACGAATTTGTTCTCGACGACGGCCACCCCATGCTGCCTGGCTACCGATCGAATCCGTTCCGCGAGATGACCGGCGCCCTTCGCGACGACGACGGGCGCAGACATACGCGCCTGGTCATATTTGAGCGCCACGGCAAGGTGCGTCGGGTTCGTTACGACCACGTCCGCTTCCGGCACGGCCGCCATCATGCGTTTTCTCATCATGTCCCGCTGTACGCTTCGCACCCGGCTCTTGATCAACGGATCGCCTTCTGCGTCGCGATGTTCTTCTCTCACCTCTTGAACGGTCATCCGCAAAGAACGTTCCCACTCCCACCGTTGATAGAGAAAGTCCGCCCCCGCTACCACGGAGATAGCCCCCACGATCACGGCTGCGGTTTTCAACGTCAGCCATCCCATGGCCGTCAGAAGCCCCCATACGTCGTAGTCCACCAACTCCGGAAGATGCGGAAGATCCTGTCCGAGCACGAAGGCGCCGATGCCACCGACGATCGCGATTTTGAGCAACGATTTGATGAGTTCCGCGACAGACCGGACGCTCACGATGCGGCCGAACCCCTTGATCGGATTCAATCGGCCGATGTCGAACGGAAGGGAGGACTTCCACAGCAATCCGGTCTGAGCGAGCGTGGCCCCTGCGCCGACAAGCGCCAATCCGCCAAGGAACGGCAGCAGGAGCAACAAGCTCGTGGACCCTACATCAATGACCAAGGAGTGAAGCTGCTCGATCGTCAAGCTGGCATGCACTACGCGGTCGAACGACCTTGTAAGACCCACACGGGTGATATCGGTCAGCTGATGTATCCCCGGACCGGCAAATAGAGCCATCAGCCCGATGCCCGAGAAAAGCAGCGCCGCAGTAGTCACATCGCGGCTCACCGCAATGTTGCCATCCTTACGGGCATCCGCTTTCTTTTTCTCAGTCGCCGGTTCGGTCTTGTTGTCTTTACCTTCAGCCATGTCCAAGCATCCTCATCAGCCTCTCGATCGTGTCGTGTAATCCGATAAATTCCCGTTCAAACAGCGAGACGGTGTAGGGCAACGCCAGACCTAAGACCAACAGTCCTCCGGCGATCGTCAGGGGAAAGCTCAATACAAAGACATTGATCTGCACGACGGCTCGCCCCAACATGGCCAGCAAGAGATTGATGAGAACCATGGCTACAAGTACCGGCGCCGCCAGCTTCAAGGCGACCATAAACATATGCTGGGACAGCTGAAGCACTTCCTCGCCGAGAGCGGGAGAGAGCCTGGCGCCGAATGGCGGGATGGTGTCGTAACTCGACACGATGGCAGCCACAATGATCATGTGCGCATTCAGCGAAAGGAAAACCATCGAGGCGATGATTCGAAAATACTCGCTGATCAGCGACGACTGTTGGGAGGTCATGGGATCCAACAGCTGCACCGCGCCGAATCCAATCTGCATTCCAAGCATATCGCCGGCCACTTCGAGCGCTGCAAACAGCAATCGGACAGCCAGCCCGATTACCAGCCCGATGAGCAGTTCGCTCGCAAGCCCGGCCGTCATTTCGATCGTGTCCTGTGACAACGGCGGAAGCCGAATGAGCGGCGTGAGGGCGATCCCCAGCATTACGACAAGCGCTATTTTGATTTGAACCGGAACCGCCCGTCCGTTCAACATCGGAAACGCCGCGACGATACCTCCGACACGGGACACCAAAACCAGAAACGACTGGAATTCCGGCAAGAGAAGATGGAGTGATGGCGCCGTTGTCATGGTTCTTTCGTGATCGATTACATCAATGCCGAATTAGTGCGCATAGTTGGGGATGCTCAAAAAGAGCTGCGTCATAAACGACGTGAGCACGCCCAACATCCAGGGCAGACACACAAGAATCACGGCAAACACGGCCACCACTTTCGGCACGAACGTCAGCGTCGCTTCGTTCAATTGCGTCATGGCCTGCACAACACTCACGGCAAGCCCCACGAGGAGGCTGAGTCCCAGGATCGGCGCAGATATAAGCAGTGTGGTTTCGATGGCTTGGCGGCCGATCTCTGTGACCATCTCAGGTGTCATCTCGCTCGCTCCTTTCGGGTCTTACTCATTGAAAACTCTTTACCAGCGACCCGACAACTAAGTTCCACCCATCGGCCAGCACAAAAAGAATAAGTTTGAACGGGAGGGAAATCACGGCTGGGGGCAGCAGCATCATGCCCATGGACATCAACACGCTGGCCACCACCATGTCGACGATCAGAAACGGAATATAGATAAGAAACCCGATCTGAAACGCGACTCGCAATTCGCTCAAAATATAGGCGGGAATCACCACATGGATGGGAACCTGATCGACCGATTCAGGTTTAGGACGCTTGCTCAGCTCAATAAAGAGTTCAAGATCCTTGTCGCGCACCTGTTTCAACATAAATGTACGAATCGGCTGAATACCCCTGGTCCAGGCCTCTTCGTGAGAGATTTGTTCCGCAAGCAGGGGCTGTAGGGCTTGGCTATAGACAGCCTCCCCTACTGGGGCCATCACAAAGACTGTAATGAACAAGGCCAGACTGATGATAACCTGATTTGGCGGCACCGACTGCGTCCCTAATGCCTGGCGGAGAAATGAGAGGACGATCACGACCCTCGTGAAGGACGTGACCATAATGAAAAATGCCGGCGCCAGGGAGAGGACCGTCAACAGCGCAAGAATTTGGAGGACGACGGCGGTCTGCTTGGGGCCAGTCTGGCCGAGATCGATCGTGACAGAAGGATTGGCCGCTCCGATGGCATCCTGAGTCATTCCAAAAAACAGGCAGCCCAGAGTGATCAGTAAAAGACCAGCGCGGTAGACTTGTGGCACTCGCACGGAATACGTCGGCAGTGGACATGTGCGGGCGTTAGCCGACATGGCCACCTCCAGTCTCTGCCTTCCCGTCGCGCACTGGAGCCTGAGGATCATTGTGAGCTGACGGCCTGCCTGGTAGAACCGATCGACCGGACGTCGCTGCGGACAGAAACTGTTGGATTCGTTCCCGATCCGTGATGTGGCCGAGCGGCACCAGATCCGTCGGGGTCATGCCGACGATGAGGAACTCCCCTGCGACTGATATCAGAGAAATGGACTTGCGTGGGCCGATGTACCCGCTGCCGAGCACTTGGACAATCTGCGTCGACACAGGCCCGCAAAATCGTGTGCCGGCAAATCGACGAACCAGGACGACGAGCCCGCCTATGAGTGCGAGCACGAGGGCCAGAGCTGATGCCGTTCGTATGATACTGTCCCAAAAGTCGATCATCTTGTCTTCGTTCCTCCGGGTCTAAGGGGTATATCTGGTCTGTCTGGTCTGTCTGGTCTATCTGGTTTAGCCGAATACACAAGACAGACCGAATAGACGAGATAGACCAGACAGACCAGATAGACCCTTATGCAAGTTGCTGAACCCGCTCGGCCGCGCTGATCACGTCGGTGAGGCGGACACCGAACTTCTCATTCACCACGACCACTTCACCCCGCGCCACCAGCTTGTTGTTGACCAGCACTTCCATCGGTTCTCCCGCAAGCTTTTCGAGCTCGATCACCGACCCTTGCCCGAGTTGCAGTAACTCTCGAATCACCATCTTGGTTGACCCGACCTGCACGGTCACCTGCATCGGAATGTCGAGGATAAAGTCGATGTTCTTGGGCGCCGGGGCCGCGCTTCCTTTGTCTAGTGATGGAAATGACGCAGGAGTCGGTGAAGAAGCGGGCGAGGGCGCGTGCGTGGAAGCATTCTCTCCGGAGTGCACTACTTCGTTGTCAGCCATAGACGATTCTCCTCAGACGTGCACGTCGCTTATGCGACGACCTTTTCAATGCGGCAGGCGTGATTCCCCTTGGAGACGCCAGGGCTCCCTTGAAATTTCAAGTATCCTTCGACAAAACAATCCAACGGATCGCCGGGCCGTTGGTCTAACAAGATGAGATCCCCCGGAGCGAAATCCAACACGTCCCGTACCTTGACCGTGGCGGTTCCAAGTCGAACCGTTATGCCAAGCGAGCACTCTTGCACTTTTTCATGAAACCTGGTTCCCCAGCTTGCATCCTGTTCGACTTGATCCGAGACGATGCCCGAATAGAGTTTTTCTTTTATGGGCTCGAGCATCGAATAGGGATACACAAGAAAGAAGTCGCTGGTGGTCTCTCCAAATTGAACTTGAAGGGTGGTCACGAAGACGATTTCAGATGCGGAGACCACCATGGCAAACTGAGGATTGACTTCCGAGCGGACTAGCTCGGTCTTGACGGTGAGTGCGGCGTGCCAGGCTTTGTCCATATCCTCAAACGCCAGCTGGACGAGCTTCTTTATGATCCGGAACTGAATCGGCGTGAAATCGCGGCCTTCAGGTTTGACATGCGTTTGCCCCTTGCCTCCGTAAAAATAGTCCACACAGAGATAGACCAAGAACGCATTCAAGACAAACAAACCATTCCCCCTTAGCGGATCCATGCGAAACACGTTCAGCGAGGAGGGAATCGGAACGGTCTTCAGGAACGCCCCGAACTTCATGATTTGCGTCCCAATAATATTGAACTCCACCTTCGTATTCAGCAGAATGCTCCATGAGAGGGACTGATGCCTGGTAAACCGGTCGGTAATCAGCTCAAGCGTCGGCATGCGCCCGCGAACGATGCGTTCCTGATTGAAGAGGTCATACTGCTTAACCCCGCCGGCAGTCTGACCCTCTTCTTCCGCTTGAGTCTCTACTTCCCCGGAGACAACCCCTTTTAACAGCGCATCGATTTCGTCTTGTGAGAGTATTTTTTCCATAGCGGCAAAGTGCTGAGGCTATTGCACGACAAAGTCCGTGAAGTAGGCGGCCCGTACAGCAGGTTTAGGAAGTAGGCTATTGACCCGTTGTGTAATCTCATCGCGCAACTGAAACTTACCCTGAGGAGTACGGATCGATGCAGCATCCTTGCTTGTCAGAAGGACAAGAATTGTGTCGCGTAACTGCGGGACACGGTTGGCCAGTTCGGCCGAGGCGTCCTGACTTTCGAGTTCCAACTTCACCGTCAGTTTCAGATAGCGCACCTCCGGCGTATCCGCTAAGTTCACGATGAAGGGGTCGACATCGTAGATCGCGCCTGGCGCATTGACTTTGGGGGCGTCATGTTTCGCCTCCGTCTCCCCATGCCCCGCCGCCTTCGCAACCGTCGCCTCTGCTTTCTGATCGTCGCCCCCATGCCCTCCAGCCGTAAACTTAAAGAGCGCGAATGCCCCTCCAAGACCCAACGCGAGTGTCCCCGCGAGAGCGATGATGACCATCTTCAGTGGAATCCCTGCCGCAGCCGGCGCTGGAGCCGGCGCTGCCTCCGGCGGCTTGCTTTCTTTCTCTGCCATATGCACCTCCTGCTAATCGAATGATGGAAGCAAATGGGAGTTTTGCAATGGCTATGCCATCGGCAAAAAGGTTCACGCGAATGACGCATCAGTCACAACAGGCCAATTGGCGTGTGAATACGATGGGCTGTGGCAGAAGAAACGGCGCGCGCCTCTGCCAGAGGCTTGACGATGTCAAAATAATGACGCCTGCAATCGAATAGACAGGGTGTGGGAGAAGAAAAGAAGCGGCGATCGGAGCGCCGGCGAACGGCGCTCCGATCCTTCCAGAAAGAAAAACTAGCGTTTGAGATTAATCAGCTCTGACAACATCTCATCGGTCGTAGTTATGGCGCGGGAGTTCGCTTGAAACGCCCGCTGCGTGATGATCATATCGACGAATTCCTTCCCGAGGTCCACATTGGACTGCTCGATGGTTTGGGAAATGAGCCGCCCTAGTCCGTTGTTTGTCGGAGCTCCAGCCAACGGCGCACCGGAATCTACCGTTTCAGCGAACCCATTCTCACCGGAGCGTGTCAGTCCATCCGGATTCGTGAATCGGCTCAGAACGACTTGGGCAAGGGTTCTGGTTTGACCATTGCTAAACTGCGCCACCACTCGACCTCCCGAATCGATGGATAAACTCTGAAACGATCCGGAAGTAAACCCATCCTGAGTTTGATCGGTCAAATTCGACGCAGACCCAAATTGCGTGATGGCTGAGAAATCCATGGCCACCGACAGTGGCGTGGCCGCCCCGCCGGCGATGGGCAATGTAAATGTCTGCGCCCCGCCTCCCGTCAGTACGCCGCTCGAATTGAATACTAAGTCGGTCTGGGCCGTTGTGGCGCCGCCATCGATTTGAGAATGGAGGTTCCAGGTATTGGCCACTGAGTCTTTTACGTAATACATCCGAAGCTGGTGCTGCGCTCCGAGTGTGTCGTAGACGGTGATGCCGTTTGAAAAATTATACGTCGTGGCATCGGTCACGTCGAATGCGGCCGCTGGAACGGTAGAGCCAGCATTGAGGTTGGCCTCCACAGCCGCGGTACTGGTCGCCAGTGGAGCGATTGTGGCTGTTGACAAGGTAATATTTCCCACCGTTCCCAAGATGACCCCCGTCGCTGACGCTTGATAGCCCTGCAAGAATCGATCACTCGGGTCCACAATTTGTCCAAGGTTGTTCACTTTAAATTGTCCGGCGCGAGAATAGGACGTGGTTCCCGTGTTATCGGCCAGCTGGAAAAATCCATTTCCATCGATCGCTAAGTCCAAGGTGTTCCCTGTATTCGAGAGAGAGCCCTGAGTAAAACTCGTCTGCACATCGTTCAAAAATACGCCCAATCCAACCTGGCCGGTACTCGACCCACCGCCAAGCGAAGCCGAGACCAAATCGGCAAATGACGCGTGGCTCGACTTGAACCCCACGGTCCCGACGTTCGCAATATTGTTCCCGATCACGGACATCGCGTTTCCATATGTATTGAGTCCGCTGACAGCCGAAAAGAGTGTGGTTAAAATTCCCATGTTCTGTCTCCTTTATTCGTTGTGAATACCCTAAGAACTGACTCGACTATCTGGCTTCCGACCAATACAGATCGCGCCTGCTTCCCTACGCCTGTTGAGCACTTGGCTTCTGAGCTGACGCGAGGGTCGATTCCTGTAGTTCAACGCTTCGTTTCATCAATCTGACGAGATCGGTCATCTGATTCAGCTGACTGAACTGTGCTGTCTGCGCAATGAAGTCCTGGTTCTCGAGAGGTTTGAGCGGATCCTGATACTTGAGCTGGGTGACGAGCAGCTTCAAGAACTCATCCTGGCCGAGTTCTTTGGGTCCGGTGGTCGTCGTAGAGGGCGTAGCTGTTGAATTGTTTATCGCAGCGAAGTCGATCATGATTCTATCCTTTCTTTAAAAAGAGGTAATTACTCAGGTGTTCATGCTGAAGGCTGAAGGTCATGAATTATCTGGCAAAACATGAATCGCGCCATTCAACACCGTCTCGGTTTCTACGACCTTGGGTTCGAGAAGAGATGAATCCTCGTTGCGCAAGAAGCCTAACCCCTAATAGCCTTCAGCCTATCTACCTGAGTCGTTGTTCCACGGCTATGCAAACAGACTCAACGCACGCGGCGGCCGATGATTGGGCCGTTCCCGATCTTGGGCTTGCTGATTGCGATCCTGTGAAGACGGCTGCTGCTCCGACGCTCCATCATTCCGTCGCGGCTGCCGATCCGGCAATGATTCTTGTTGGCCTCCGCTGATCGATGTGTACCTGAAATTGACCGAGTTCCAGTCCGGACTTGGCCAGACTCTGCTGAAGCTGATCCTGTCGCGTGAACAGAGAGTGCGCCGAGATCGTTTCGATCGGTGGTGAACTGTGTATGCACCGTCTGGTCTGTCATGGAGATCCGCACGCTGAGCGGACCTGAATCATGCGACGGGCAGCTCCACATGGACAGACTGAACCTTTCCAGATGCCGAGGTCACGGTCGCCGAATGATCTTCACCGAGAAAGGCTTGTGTCATCTTGAGACGGTCAGCCGCCGGCGTCATGACGGACGTGCCCTCTCCCGACGCCGATGACTGCGCCTGCATCGCCGACGTGAATTGGCCGTTGAAGGGCTGCGACTGATTTCCTCGCGTCACCGATTCGGGCGCCCCGCTTTCCCCGAAACGAAAGAAGGTTTCATCTCCTGCTCCCTGCGCATCAGTCCCGAATGGGTCTTGTTCCCCTCCCCCGCTCACTCCAATCACAGGGACCGATAGAGATTGACCAGGCAACGTGGTCGGTTGAGTCCCCTGCTCTTGGACCATCGTCAATGGCTGAACTCCTGCCGATGGCCGGTCAATCGATTGAACCCCCACATTCACAGGCGCGGCAGGAAAGTACTATCGTCGCGCCTTGGTCTTCCATAACAGGAGCAGATCCCTTGATCGGTCATCAGGGAGCCCGGTAGCGGCTTGATGGGAAGAGTCGAGTTGCTGGACGGTTGTTCGAGAGGGACAGGAGGAAGAGCGACTGGAGCGCTACGACCCTTTCGATTGGATGCCTCGTCCGTGGATCGTGAGCCTTCTTGTCTCGCAGGGGTCTCGCCCGAGCGAATAAGATCGAGAACAGGCTGCGGCAAAGAATCAATCGATGAATCCGCGGTGCTCGGCTTGGGCAAATCAACCGGCACAGGCTCTGTTTTCACCGTGCGATTGTCAGGAAGCGCAACGACGGTCGCGCCCTGCGGGGGGAGAGGAATCGATTCGATGCTCTGTGGTTGAATCTTCGTGGCGCCCTCTAAAGACTCGACCTTGCTGGCCACAGGGCAAGCCGCCGCAGGAAGGTCCGGCACTGCAACAAACGACGCGACCGCAATACCGCTTAACACCGCTCCCGTTGCTTGGTCATCAGCTTCCGTCGATGGAGCTGGTACTATCGGATCGTCGGTATTGGAGAATGAGGGGAGCGGCTCATTTGACAGATTCTGTGCCACGTCCTTGAGAAGGGCGGAAAAAATTCCGCTCTGAGCAGGTTGCGGAGGCTGACCCTTCTCGCTCACTGCACTCGAACTCGTTGAATTGGAAGAACAGTCGGACGGCGGAATGAGAAACCCAATATCCATGGTTGCAAGCAACTCCATCAACCTCTGCACAACAGATCCGAATGCGGATCTGAGCATCTTCAAGCTCCATGCCATCTTGAAAAATCACTGAATATGCCGTTCGGCGCGGAGTTGGCGCAGGGATCGAGACGCTAACGGAAGGATAATAGGGAAGAAGATGCAGGGTGCGCAGGCAAAAATTTCCGTATTGGAGAAATGCTGCGGGCTAAGGGGCGGCGAGAAGTTCTTCCGTCAATTTCGCTGCACGTTCGACTTTCACCTGTGCCAGAATAGCCCCAGCCGATTTAGTCTTGACCAAGCGAAGAATCTCTAACGCTTTTCGATCTGCCATTCGCTCGATTCGTGCAGCCGCTTCCTCTGCGGGCATGCTTTCATACATTTTTGCGAGCTGCGCGAGGTGTTGCGTGCGGGTGTCTCCGGCTTGTTTGCCGTGTGAAGCTTGTTGAACCAAGGCAGCCTTCTCCTGCTCAAGGCGGCGTTTCTCTACCGCCTCGACTTTGCTCAATATCTGCTCAACTTCAGATTTGAGAATCGCTAACTGCCCCTCTGCCGTCCGAACTGCTTTCTCGCGACGATCCAAATCCTGCTTCCGCTGCTGAAACATAGCAACAATTTCCTCCGGCACAATGAGCGCTGGTCCTTGGAGCAGTTCAGCCTCCGGCGCAGGTAATTCGCTCTCTGATTTCTTAATCGCTTCTGTCGATACCGGCTGCTGAGGCTCCAGCCCCTGCTCCGCCGAAGCCTGGACGAGTTGCATCATCGTCCAGATCATCGCGATGATGACGCTAATTCCTGCACCGACTGCCCACAACCGACCACTCCACGCAGGAGGCTCAAACCGGTTTGGTTGGTTCATCTGGTTTCTCTGGTTCATTTTGTTCATTCGGTTGATCTGGTTTATTTTGTTTGTTTTGGTTTATCTGGTTAGTTCGTTCAACCATACAAACGAGAAAAGCCAAACGAACCAAATAACGATCTTATTGGCGCTGATGTGATCACATCACACTCATACGACGCGCCGCCTCATCCATTTCCATTTGATCGATTCTATCTTGCACAAGCTGGCGTTGTTGGCGCATACGTTCAGCCAGATGATCGACGGTGCGACGATCTTGCATGGCTACACGTAATTCATCCTGTTTCTGACTCCATGCCCCATTGAGCCGCACTTCTTCCTGCTGAGCTTGCGCTAATAAGGCTGTCCCGGCCTGAAAGCGGGACTGCCACACCAGAAATTCATCCAGCGCCACTATTTTACCGGCCTTGGCCATGTATGCGTCTGTCGTAAGTCTCATATGCTCATCAAGCAGACGAGCGCGCGTTTCTGCTTCTTTGAGATCCTGACGCAGTTGGAAGAGATCCAGCCGCGCGACCTCTTCCAACTGGGCCCGATAGCGCCTCAACACATCGAGTTTCATGCTGTCGCCTTCACCAGCGCAAGTAATTCTTGGATCGAGGCGCCGATCGAGACAGATTGCTCGATATCCTGACGAAGAAAGGCATTGATGCTGTCTTGAGCTTTCACAGCCTTGTCGAGATCGCGGTTCGTGCCCGCCTTATAGGCCCCCAGCAGGATGAGATCCTCAGATTGCTGGTACCGTGCCTGAAGCTCGATCATGGACCGGACTGCCGTATAGTGGTCACGCCCCACAATGTCTTTCATCACCCGACTGGTGCTGTTGAGGAGATCGATCGCCGGAAAATGGTTGCGCGCCGCCAACTGCCTCGAAAGCACGATGTGACCGTCCAAAATCGACCGGACCGTTTCTGCGATGGGATCGGAGAGTTCGTCACTCTCCACGAGAACCGTATAGAGCCCGGTAATCGCACCGGAACCGGGGCCGGTCCCGACTCGCTCCAGGAGCTTGGGCAACATCGTAAAGACGGAGGGGGTATATCCCTTTGTGGTCGGCGGTTCACCGATGGCGAGTCCGACTTCGCGTTGGCTATGGGCCAGGCGGGTCAGTGAATCCATCATCAGGAGAACCTGCTTGCCGCAGTCGCGGAAGTACTCTGCAATCGCCGTCGCAATCAACGCGCCTCGTAATCGCACGAGCGGTGGTTGATCTGATGTCGCCACGATCACCACTGAGCGGCTGAGCGCTTCAGGGGTCAAATCTCGCTCCAGAAATTCGTTGACTTCCCGTCCCCGCTCACCGATGAGGGCGATGACATTCACATCGGCCTTCGTGTAGCGGCTGATCATCCCGAGCAACACGCTCTTCCCGACGCCGGAGCTTGCAAAGATGCCGATTTTCTGGCCACGACCACACGTGAGGCAGGCGTTGATCGCCCGGATGCCCAAATCGAGCGGTTCTGCGATGCGTGTTCTCTTCAGAGGGTTGATCGGCGCGGCATGCAACGGGTATTGGTGATCGGTCATGAGGGGACCGCGGCCATCCAACGGCTCCCCAAGCCCGTTGAGCACACGCCCTAGCAGCTGTTGGCCGACCGGGACCGAAGCACAGCGCCCTTTCATCAGCAGCCGGCTGCTGGGGCCAATCCCGCGCATCTCACCGAGCGGCATCAGCAACACGCGATCGCCGCGAAACCCCACCACTTCCGCCGGCACGATTTCCTCTCCATCCTCGCGCGTGACGTCGCACAGCTCCCCGACCGATGTCATGGGGCCATAGCCTTCGATCACAATCCCAACGGCCTGCGCCACACGACCCGAGACCGCAAGAGGGTCTGTCTGTTCAATGAGATCGACGAGATTCACGATGCCCTCGCTTCTGTAGGGCCTCTCCGAGTCGCAGCAACTGCTGGTCCAGTGAGGCATCAACCAGTCGATTCGTTGATTGCACGACACAGCTTCCGCGAGAGAGAGACGAATCGCCTTCAACATGCATCGCAAAAGCCGGGGGCCGATCGCGGCACAACTCCGCACGAGCCGCCTCGAGGACCGGGGCATCGGACGGATGCGTTCGCACCGTGACGACCCCTGCCTCCCGAACCGTCGCCAAGGCCGACTTCAGCAATGTGGTCACGGCATCCTGACGTTCGATAATCGTGTCGCGCAGGATGCGCGTCGCCAGGCTGAACGCCAGCGCCGTTACGTCATCTTCGACGGTCTGATGCAGCGATGCCCAGGTGTCATCGAGACGCCGAACTGCGCCGGCCAGGAGCACCTGCTCCTGTCGTCTGGCTGCCGCGACTCGCGCGTCCGCTCGTCGTTCACCCTCAACAATACCTTGATCGTAGTCCGAGAGACTCTGATCGCCGACAAAACGATCGCCGGTGCCGAAGTCAGTCAGCGCCAGACTGCGGCAGCGAACCCCGGAGGCACGAATCACCGCCTGTTTGAGGACCGTATTCTCCGAACGCAGGTGATACAGATCGAGGAGGCGATTCACGGTCAGCTGAAGCGCTTCGGTTTCGAACGGCTTCATCAGAAACTCCGCCGCTCCTGCCTTCATCGCCTGAACCGCGAGATCCACGGTGCCATATCCGGTCATCACCAGCCCCATCAGGCGGTGATCGATCTCATAGGCCTGCTGGAGCAGCGCAATGCCGTCTTGGTCCGGCAATTTGACGTCGGTGATCAAGAGTGAGACGGGAGACTCTTTTAATGCCGCATAGGCTTCTCGTGCGGACCCAACCGCACGCACGCGATGCCCAGCCGATTGTAACAGCCTCACCAATAGTTCTCGGATCGCCTCCTCATCGTCGACGACTAAAATCGAACTCTTACGTTGCCCACTGGGACCGGCGTATGGCTGGGCGACAGTCGACTCTCCGTTCACAGCCCGTTCCATTTACAGCATCGCCTCCTCTCCACCCGCGCCGGAGATGACGATGCGTCCTTCCTCTTCAAGTTTCCGGCAGACTTTGAGTATGTTCTGCTGCGCCTTCTCGACGTCCGCCACCTTCATCGGTCCCCTTGCCTCCATGTCGTCTTTCAGCATCTCCGAGGCCCGGCTCGACATATTCTTCAGGAACTTCTCCTTGGTTTCCGGGCTCGCTCCACGCAACGCCACCGGAAGATCCTCCTTACTGACCTCTTTCATGAGCTCTTGCATGCCACGGTCATCGAGCTTAATCAGATCGTCGAAGACGAACATCAACCCTCGGATGGTATCGGCCAATTGCTGATCGCGTTCGGCGATTTTCGACATGATGCTCCCCTCCGTCGCTTTATCGAGGGTTGTTAGAATATTCGCGGCCGCTTCAGCACCTCCGACGCTTGTCGCACGGGTGCCGGTATTCGCAACGAGTGAACTCTGCAACGCGTCGCTGAGTTCCTCCAGCACGCTGGGCTGCAAGTCCTCCATCATCGCGAGACGCAAGGCGACATCCGCTCGAAGGGCCTCAGGTAAGTCGACCATGACGACGCCGGCTTGATCCGGGTCCATATGCGCCAGGATCACGGAGATTGTCTGGGGATGCTCCGTCTTGATCATTTGGGAAACGGCCTTGGCATCGACCCACTTCATTGCGTCGAGCCCCGGATACACCTTGTTGGTCATGGACTCGAGCATGCGGCTGGCTTTTTCAGGACCGAGCGCCTTGGACAGAATGGTTTTAATGTAGTCTTTTCCACGGAATGACATCTGACCATTTGCGCTCGCCTTCTCAAATTCATCGATGACGATCGACTCCTCTTCCCTGGTGATATTCGCCGTCGCATTCATAGAGGCTCCCAGTCGGCGGATCTCCTTAGGGTCGAGGCTCTTCATCACCAACGCCGCAGCGTCCTCCCCAATAGCTTTCAGAAGAATAGCCGCCTTTTGCTCGCCGCTGAGTTCCGTGGCCATCGCTACATGCGCCTCACTAGCTGGTCTTCAACCATTGCTTGACGACCAACGCCGTGGTATCAGGGTTGCCCCGAGCCATATCAACGATCTGTGAGCGGGGCTTTCCCGTCAATGACGCTTCGATCTGACTCACCGATGCGGGAAGCGGCGGCGTACCCCCCTCAGCTGATGACCCACTCGATGACCCAGCCGTCCCCAGCATCGACATCAAAGGACGCACAACCATGAAGAGGATCAGGAGAAAGAGGCCACCCCCAACCCCATAGCGAATATAGGGTGTAAAGGAGTTGGCCGGTTCTGCCGCAGCCTCGATGCCCTGCGCTGGAGGCTCTTCCGTCGCAATGTCAAATTGCACGTTGGTCACCTGGACTTGATCCTGCCGCTCTGCAGAATAGCCCATGGCTTTTTTGACAATCTCTTCGATGCGTTTCATGTCCTCTTCAGGCCGTGCTAGATACTTCTTCGCCGTATCGCTTCCGGCTTTCCCTGCCTCTGACGGCGCAGCCATTTCATAGATACCGTCCACCAACACCGCCACAGAGAGTTGCTTGATGCTGCCGCTGGATTCCACGACCCGGGAGACCGTCCGGCTGATTTCGTAATTTACGGTTTCGTTCTTGGTCTGATTGTTGTTCGAGCTCGTTTGAGCCGGCTCTTGAGCTATTCCTTCCGGGACATTCGACTGGACGCCCGGCACGCCACCGGATACGCCATTAACCCCATTGGCCTTTTCCTGGCCCCGCTGCTCGCTTCGAACGACTTGACTGTTCGGATCGTACCGCTCTTCGGTCGTTTCCACTTTGCGGAAGTCGAGAATACTGGACACCCGCACCACGGCTTTATTCACTCCAACAATCCGTTCCAACATCGTCTGGATACGTGTCTCGATATCCTTTTCAACCGTTCGCTGGTATTCCAGTTGTGATCCAGTAAGCCCCGCTGCGTCGTCGCCGCCGGCTGCCGATGAAAGAAGCCGTCCATGTCCATCCACCACAGTGACATCCTTGACTTGCAGACCTTCGACGCTGCTCGACACAAGATGGACGATCCCATTCACTTGTGTCTTGGCGAGAGTTTGTCCATTCCGCAACGACACAACGACTGATGCGCGCGCCCGATTCTCATCGTTAGAGAACAATCGCCGTTCCGGGGTGGCGAGGTGGACGCGCGCGCGTTCGATCTCCGGCATTTGCGCAATCGTCCGCGCCAGCTCCCCTTGCAACGCACGCCGATAATTAAGTTTCTGGACGAAATCGGACATGCCGATCGACGTTCTGTCAAATATTTCAAAACCTACTCCACCCCCATGGGGGAGCCCCTGGGTGGCCAATTGCAATCGCAGTTCATGGACCTGTGCGCTGGGAACAAGGACCGTGTTGCCGCCTCCGGTCGTTTCATACGGCACTTTCGTCTCTTTCAGCTTATCCACAATCCCTCCCGCATCCTCAGGATTGAGGTTCGTGAATAGCACCTGCATATCAGGCTGTTGTGTCCAGAGGGCTATCGCAACAAGACCGGCAATAGAGCCGGCAAGCGCAACCAGAACGATCATGCGTTGGTTGATGGAAAACTTGGACAACATAAGCGATGTTACTCCTCGCTACCAGACATGGACTTATTCAGGCGTTTCTCGTTGCACGTTTCTCGTTTCAAGTTTTTTGATCTTGTTCCCTGACAACATGAAACCTGAAACGTGAAACCAGCAACTCCAATCACTCCCGAAGGATGCTCAAAAAGGCCGTTCAGCAAGGCCGCAGGCGAATCGAAACCGGAGGCGTACCCTCAGGGGTACGTTGAGGATTTCGATGAACCGAGAACGATGCTGACGGACTTTTTCAGCATCCGTCAAATCTGCATCCGCTGAATTTCTTCATACGCCGACACCAACTTGTTCCTGATCTGCATCATCAGCTGGAAGGACACATCGGCTTCCTGTAGGGCCACCATCGCCTGATGGATATTCTGGGTCTGGCCAGTCATCAGCGCCTCGGTCGCCTGCCCCGCTCCCAGTTGAATGTCGTTGGCTTTACCGATCGCTTGCTGCAGGGTATCCATGAATCCGCTTGATGAAGCGCCGGTCGCAGCATGAGAAGCGGCGGCCTTTTCCCCCAAGGATACTGCCGGCATTGTGATCGCGTTGATCTGATTCATGGCTACCTCCCGATCTCCAACGCCTTATTCCACATGGCGCGGGTTGCGTTAATCGCCTGCACATTGGCTTCGTAGGAACGGGACGCCCCCATCATATTCACCATTTCTTCCATGACATTGACGTTCGGCATCTTGACGAACCCTTTTTTATCGGCATCCGGGTGGCGCGGATCATAGATCACCTGCCCGGGCCTCTTATCTTCCTGCACTCTCAATACCTTGACGCCATCGAGCGAATGAGCCCCTGGGCCCGTCGACACCTGCCGAAACGTCCGTTGGAATGGGCTGGCGACCGGCGTGGATTGAAACACCACATCCCGGCGCTTATACGGGCCGCCTCCTGGCGTATGTGTGGACTGTGCATTCGCCAGATTGCTGGAAATCACATTGAGCCGTTGACGTTGCGCATCTAAGGCGGTAACAGACACCGCCATGCCGTCAGTCATGTCCATAAAATCCTCCATGGGAAAAGGTTGAGGTTAAAGTCAAGGATAAGAATGCGCGGATGAGGAGATCGGTGCTCGCTCAGCCTCGACCTTAGCCTCAGCCTGGTTATTTATCTCCCCTCGCGGATTGCGCTCATCAATTGCCGAAAACGGATCGCCATAATCGACGCAGCACTGTTGTACAGCATCGCGTTTTCAGACATTTTCGCCATCTCCAGCTCGATGTTCACCGAGTTGGCATCCAAGGGAATATCCCCCGCCGGCACGGAGCCGAGCTTACCCATTACCTGTTGCACCGAGTTTCCGCGCGGTCCAATGTGCTGGCTCTGAGTCACCGCGAGTGAGACAAGACCTCTCCCTCGGTGCGCGGCCTGCAAGGAATCCTGAAAATTGAGCTCGGTGGCGCGATAGCCTGGCGTTTCTTCGTTTGCGATGTTCGAAGCAATCACCCGCTGTCTGGCTTGTCGTAAATCCAACGTGCGATGGAGCAATTGCATGGTGCCATCAAATATCGTCATGTTGCGTCCCCCCTGTTATCGTATCGTACCTGCTCAGGTGTTTAGGCTGAAGGTTATGAATGATCCTGCAAAGCTCGAACCACGCTATTCAACACCTTCGAAGAGTAACCCCTAAAAGTCTTCAGCCTATCTACCTAACTAGTCACTTCTGCCGATCGGCAAAGAGTGCCGGCTGTTTCCTGCCCACACCATGGTGGATGGCCGGATTATGCAGAGTCTTGGCAACTGACTCCTCGATATTCTCGAAGCTTGTTACGTAACGTACGGATGCTGATTCCGAGTTCTTTCGCCGCATGTGTACGATTCTCCCTCACGCGTGTGAGGGTCTGGAAAATCAGTTCCCGCTCCATTTCCCATAGCGAACCATTTCCAGAAGGCTGCGGTACGGATGAGACTGGAACGGGAGACACCGGCTGGCCACCGGATTCCACCAACAAGTGGATCGGAAGGATCGACTCGTTCCCGGCTAAAAGCACAGCACGCTCCATGACATTTTGCAGTTCGCGCACGTTCCCTTTCCATCGTCTGTTCTGGAGCATCGAGTAGGCCTCTGCCGACATTGTCGGCAGCGGAAGGCTGTTGCGCGCCGCTGAGACTGCCACGAAATGCCTCGCGAGCAGCGGAACGTCTGCGGGTCGATCCCGCAACGGAGGGACCGTGATGGGGAATACATTCAACCGGTAATACAAGTCTTCCCGAAATCGTCCTTGCTCCACTTCATGGTAGAGCGATCGATTGGTCGTCGCTATGACCCGAATATTCACGGGGACAGGATCCCTGCCTCCGACTCGATCCACTTCCCGTTCCTGGATCACTCGGAGCAGCTTGGACTGCAGGCCCATGTTCATTTCGCTGATTTCATCAAGTAGCAGCGTGCCGGAATGCGCCATCTCAAACTTGCCGACTTTTTTCATGATGGCTCCGGTAAATGCGCCACGCTCATGGCCGAACAGTTCGCTCTCTAGCAGTCCATCCGGTAACGCCGCGCAATTCACGGCAATAAACGGTCGGTGGGCACGAGGGCTTCTATTATGGATAAAGCGGGCCAGCAGTTCTTTTCCTGTGCCGCTCTCTCCATGAATTAGGATCGTAGCTTGACTCGCGGCGACTCCCTCAACGGTACTGAGCAGGCGAACCATGCCAGGGTCTTGAGTCAGGATCGACCGCTGGTCGATCGGCGCAGGCGATGGCGTCGAGGCATCAACGCCACGCGCTTTCAGATTGGCAATCACCCGCTCGAACAAGTCCGTGGAGAACGGCTTGAGAATGTAATCGCTCGCCCCGAATTTCATCGCCTCTACGGCAGTCTCCACCGTCCCGTAGGCGGTCATCAGGACCATCAAGGTCTGTGGCGAACGGCGCTTGATCTCCTTGATCAAATCGAGCCCGCCAAGACGCGGCATCTTCAGATCGGTCACCACCAACCACGGCTTATAGCAGCCGACCCGGTCCACGGCATCAGCGCCATCGACCGCGCCTTGCACTTCATAACCCAGACGACGGGCCGACTCCATTAAGGCTGTCCTCATGGACGGATCGTCGTCGACGATCAAGATTCGCTCGGTTTGCGCAGGAACGTCCGTCGCAAGGCCTATTGTGTCCTGTTCGCTCATGCGGAAGTCTCCTCTTCATCGAAGTGGCGTTCGCCAATCATGGGAAATGCACCGGTTCCCATTCCGCGATCAGGAGCGGGCGATTCTGGCGCCTCAATGCGAACCACCCCCCGACGATGTGGAAGCACGATCGTCAATGTCGTACCGTGCCCTTCAACGCTCTCCACATCGATCCGGCCCCGATGCCCTTCGACAATCGCGTGGACGATGGCCAGCCCTAACCCGGTACCGTCGTCTCTCGTGGTAAAAAATGGGTCGAAAATCTTCGACCGCTGATCCGCAGCAATGCCTACGCCGGTATCCGAGACCGCGAGACGAAGCGCAGGCCCGCCGGGAGCCTGTTCCTCTGTAAGGGTCGCCGACAACGTCAACGTTCCACTGCCGGGCATGGCGTGGATGCTGTTCAGAATCAAGTTCAGGAGCACTTGCTTCATTTGCCCCGCATCGCACCACATCCTGGATGCCAGAGGATCGACTTCCAGGCGGATGTCGATCCTGGTATTGGCGACGGCATGGGCGGCGAGCGTCAATGCATCGAGCATGAGCGCTTCCGTCTCATGCCACTCCCCATGTGAGCAATCCGGCTTGGTATAGAGCAGAAGATTGGTCAGCAGACGATTCATCATGTGGACAGACGATGAAATATGCTCGGCGTATCCTTGCAATGCCGGAGCGCCGTTCAAATCGCGGCGTAACATCGATGCAAACAGTTCGATACTGCCGAGGGGATTCCGGATTTCATGGGCAATCCGACCAACCATCTCGCCCATGGCCGCCAGCCGATTGCGGCGTTGCAGCCGATCTTCAAGTTCTCGTACTGCCGTGACATCCTGAATCAACAGCAAGCTTCCGGCATGGTGCCCGTCACTGGTTCGCAAGGCACGGTGGGAGAGTGCGACAGCCGCCCCCTGTTGCGTCGTCAAGGGATAGACGTCGCCGTCCAGCTCCGCTTCCTTGAGACAAGCGGCTAAGGGTCGGCCGATAATCTGTCCGCGCGTGAGCCCAAGGAATTGCTCGCCGGCCTGGTTACAACGTGTGATCGACCCGTCCGTATCCATGACGAGCAATCCCGTCGAAAGCGACTCCACAATTGCCGTTAAGTGGTCCCGCAATTCTTCATTCGCATGCAAATTCCGATTGAGCGCCTCATTGCGGTCGGCTAATTCTACGTCTAGCTGCTCTAATCGTGACGTCAACGTCTGATAGGACTGTTGCAACGTCGCCGCCGCATCGTCAAAACTACGAAAGGCTTCGTGCAACAACTCGCTATCCTCAGTCGCCGAGACAGGATGTACGTTCATTACATTATTCTCCTTCATTCGCCTTTCCCGCTTGGAGGCTTATTTGCAATGCTCCCGCCGCCCGATGGAACAGCGGATCGGTAAATCCTGCGTCTGGCGCCATGGCACTCGTCTGGGCTCCAGTACGACTCTTAGCCCCCACGTTCAGCATGATCTGCATCCTCGCCCATTCGGCCTCTGCAGAGTCCGGTCCGGATTTCAGTACCAGTCGGTAGAGATCCACAGCACGTTCCGGTTGATTCAGTTGTAAGAGCAGATCGGCATACACCAGAACATCGTGTGGTTCCCGGAGGATGTTGTTTCGCAATGCATTCTCGAATGCTGCGGCGGCCTCCTCTCGTTTCTGTTCTTCCAGCAATGTCCGCGCAAGCGTCAGAGACATCCAGCCTTGCGCCACATCGCGCGGGCGTATCTTGGTCCAGTGCCTCATGACTCTGATAGCGCTTTGACGATCTCCCTGCTCAAGCATCGCCGTCGTCAATTCCCGTGAGACCAGCGGCGATCGTGGGCTCTGTGGATACTGAAGGCGGAAACTTTCGAACACGTTCCGGGCAGCCGCAGGATCGAGCTGATCCAAATAACTTTCGCCAAGGCCAAGAAGTACTTCTTCGTGAAATGCAGACGCCTTCCGATTCTTCACCAACGTTTGATAGAGATGGACCGCTTCGGTTGAGAAGCCCAGCCGGCGATGCCTGTCGGCCACCTCCAACAATGTCCTTGTCCCTATGTAATGTTGCTCTGGGGCATGGCCATGGCTATGGAACAGCATGACCGCCAGGACATCCTTCTTGTCCCTGAGTGCCATTTCTAACTGGGGTTTCAGGAGAGAGGTCAGATGGAGTCCGGCAGTCTGAGGCCATGGATCATCTGGAATGGCACCGATTCGGCGAGTGACGTCTTGATAGACCTTGATGCCTCGAACAGGGTTTCCTCGTAACTCATAATGCTCAGCCAGGTAATAGAGCGCCTCACTACCGACAATATCGTCCTGATGTTCAAGAGCGATGGTCTTATAGATTTCCTCTCCTTCTGATGCCTCCAGGTAGGAGAGGCCCCTCCCTCGGATCATGCCTTCAACTTTTTTTTCCAAGAAGCTCTCTCCTGCAGACGCCGCAATTTCCTGTTCTTGCCGTGCCAGGCGTATACGAGCGACGACCGCTGCCGCCATATCTACATACTGAGTCCGGGCTGTAGTATAAAAAAACTCTGCCTTTGTTCGCAGACCTAGCCGGTTGTGACTGTCTCCAAGGCGCACGAGCGCCGTACCACCATACCGGTGTGAAGGGAAGAGGTTGTATAGGAGGAGATCGATCTCACATGCTCGTTTCAGTTCCTGAACCTCAAGGAGGACATCGCCATACTGCTGCAACGCATCGGGATTTTGCTTGAGAAGATTCGGCCAGCGCCGATACAGGAAGTCGTATAGCGGCACTGCGTCTCGCTTGCGTTTTTGAACGTAGAGGGCATTGGCCTGATCGAACGTCGCCCTCACGACAAGACGATCGTCCATCGCGCGTCCTCGAACCGTTCCGAAGGCCCCTTCCGCTTCTGTCCATCTCCCCATCTTTCCAAGTGTGACCCCCAACGCGAGCAACGATCGATCCGCATCGTGATGAGGCAGGTCGAGGGAAAGAGCATACTGGTAGGCGACAATGGCCTCCTGGTACCATCCCATTTCGGTATAAAGATCACCGACCCGCCAGAAGGCCCTGAACGCATTGGGATTCTTCGAATATGCGCCAATAATGCTGCGATATTGCGTAATCGCCTCTCTGCGCCCATGGTCGGTCGGATCTTCCAGCAGAGTGAGTTCCGCCATGAATGCCTTCAACGGCGGAATCAACGTACTGGTGGATTCGAGTGCGGCAAGCGCATCAAACCCTGAACGGGCTACGGCATATTGCCCGCGGGCGAGCGCCTTCACTGCTTCCTGGAATGGTAACGCCCCTGGCCCCTCCACGGTTCGGTCATAGCGAGGCCCATCGTCAGGCAACGCGATCCGTGGCGGGGGAGTCTCGGAGTTGGCCTGAGGAGGCATCGCGTGGGTCGGCGATGATATAGCCTGGGCCTCTCGTGGTTCAGCCGCAAATGCAAATTGTAGGGCGGAACCATGCGCAAGCACACAGACGATCAACCAAACACATGATGTGCTCATTCTCATAGACAAGTTGAGGATTCAGCAATTTCTATGCCTTTTGTCTTGGGTGAATAAATGCGAGTCATCTGAGTGAAATTGCGATTCGGTGCAGGATGGGTCAGAAAAATCTGTCAAAGGTCCGACGCTTTGATCCTGCGTCCGTCAATCGATTGACGGAGCTGCTACCGAGAAGATGTCAGAGTTCGGTGTGAGTGCGTTTGGTAGGATCCGGAATAATACATTGATATGCGAGATGAGCGAGACAGGCAGGGCACGGAGTGCTGAGTCACTGGGACGTTCTGAGTTGTGAGTTCTGGGTTCTGGGTTGGCCGGAAAAGCTGAAAGAGGAGTTTTGAATTTGATCCGTCATCGCCAGTTTCTACTCAAAACTCAGAATCTCCCTCGCCCCACTCGTCCAGCCCGCCCTTCCCGGTTCGCCTCGCACTCAGAACTCAGAACCCAGAACTTATTCACCCGTCCCGCTCGTTGCGCAGCTCATGCGACAGAGAAGTGCTCCGAAACCCGCAGCCCCTGGGCCTTCGACGCAAACCCTTTCCGTTTCATCTTCTCGATAAGTGTGGTGCGGTTCACCTGAAGCAGCTGAGCCGCCTTACTCGTAATCCCATTGGCCTGGCGGAGCGCGTCCGCAATCAAACGGTTTTCGAGCTGTTCAATCTCTCGCGGCAAATTGACCCCCTGGTCACTGAAGCTGATGAAGTGCGACGCAGTGTTATCCGCTGTGACCGGAGAGCGCCGGATGCGTTCTGGAAGATCGGAGGCTTCGATCGTCCCTGAACGACTCATAATCGCGACGCGCTCAACCATGTTTTCCAATTCCCGAATATTCCCCGGCCAGTGATATTCCATCAAACGGGCCATCGCGTCCGGAGTACAGTCTGTCATCGCTGTCTGCTTGCCGTGATTCAACTTCGCCAAAAAATGATTCACCAATTGCGGAATATCGCTTCTGCGCTCCCTCAAAGGTGGAATGGTGACAGGAATCACATTCAGACGGTAGTACAGATCTTCACGGAAACGTTTCTGCCGGACGGCCTCCTCCAAGTCTTGATTGGTGGCTGCGACGACACGGACATCCACGTCGATCGTTTTCGTACCCCCTACTCGCTCGAATGAACGCTCTTGGAGGACGCGAAGCAGTTTCACTTGCAGCCCGAGGCTCAACTCTCCGATTTCGTCGAGAAAGATCGTTCCACCGTGCGCCGACTCAAAACGCCCGATTCGCGTTTGGACTGCGCCCGTAAACGCTCCCTTCTCATGTCCAAACAGCTCAGACTCGAGCAGATTCTCAGGAATGGCGCCACAGTTGACCGGGATGAGCGGACGATCTTTACGTGCGCTGTTAAAATGCAGCATCCGCGCGACCAACTCCTTGCCGGTCCCACTCTCCCCCTGGATCAAGACCGTGCTGCCGTGGTCTGCAACCTTTGTCACAAACTCATGGACTTGCCGGATCGGTTCGCTGGTGCCGACACACTGCTCCATCTGATATCGGTCACGGACGGATTTCCGAGACGACAGCGCGCTCTGTCTGCGGCGATAGGCCTCCAGAGCCCTATTGATGGTAATCGTAAAAACCTCGTTGTCGAACGGTTTTGTCAAGAAGTCGAACGCGCCGGCCTTCATGGCCTTAACCGCACAGTCGATTGAGCCGTAACCGGTCATCACAATCCCAATTACCTTGGAATCGATCTGCTGGATGCGCTCCAGAACGGCTAGGCCATCGATATCGGGCAGCTTTAGATCAGTCATCAGCACATGAACGGGAATCTCCTTGGCCACGCGAATGGCCTCCAGTCCGCTCCCGACAATCGTCGCCTCATGACCTGCTTGAGAGAACAGCTTCCGGAGCAGGTTTTGCAGGCCTTCATCGTCCTCGACCACAAGAATCGATACCGTACTCATACTGGTATTCCCCTCGCTTTCTTTCTTGCTGTCATAAAATTTACACAGCGCATTGTTACTAAGCGTAGATGAAATTTTCATATTAGAAAGTGCGTAATGGCCCTTATTAAGAATGAGTTTAAGCCGTATTTATACAGTGCCTTTACGGCCCATACGTATTCAATATTAGTACTATTCAGCTCTATTCAGTGAAGGGTGGACTGAAGGACTGATGAACTGTTATGGGCAGTACGCGGGCGATCCTGCTCAAAGAAAAGCCGCCTATGTTCGTAGAATGTTGAGGCTAGAGGGGGGGGAACAAACCAGTTGCGAAGGGTTACTGAGATTTCACTGGGAGCTTATAGGCCGGCAGCGAAGACTGGAGACCTGATCGCTTGTCCGAGGGGGAATCGCGGATGAAAAATGCTGCAGCTTGAGCACGTCTAGTCACTTTCATCTTCTGAAAGATAAACCGGATATAGTTCTTCACGGTCTTATCGCTCAGTTCGAGCGATACACCGATCTCCTTATTTGTTTTCCCTTCGGCCACGAGCGCGAGGACACGCTGCTGCTGGCTGGAAAGAGTCGCCCGCTGAGGCTCTGACGCCTTCTCCTTCTGCTGCTGCATACGGGTCAGAAGAGGCTGAGTAATCGCCGGGTCGAGGATCGATTGACCCTGGGCTACGGCATGGATAGCTCGCGCTAACCCCTCGCCATTTATTTGCTTTAACAGATAACCGGACGCCCCCCCGACGACCGCGGCAAGCACCGCCTCGTCGTCTTCATAGGAGGAGAGAAACAGCACCCGCGTGTCGGGACAGGAACTCCTGATCGCACGGCAGGCATCCATTCCGCTACCCCCGGGCAAGCGGACGTCCATCAATACGACATCCGGTTGAAGGCGGCAGGATTCAGCTAAGGCATCCGTGACAGTAGCCGCTTCGCCGACTACGTTGATACCGCCCTGGCGGCTCAGCACCATCCGCAATCCCTCTCGAACGATTTCGTGATCGTCTACGATCAACACGCTGATTGGTTTTATGCTAGGCCGAACCAAGAGCTTCCTCCTTCGTGAAAGCATCTGATGATCAGTCGATCTTGTTCAAATTCTTTTGGATCTAGGAGTCTGAACAGGCAGTAGGAGAATATGCAGGTAGAGCATGAAGGGGAGAGTGAAAGAGCCACCATATAGATCTAGCTCCAGCATTCGACTACCTCGTCATTGCTGAGGAATCATAATCCTATCTGCTGTGCTTAGCAATGCGTCTATTCAGCTCTATTCGAGTCGGCTATAGAAACAGAGAAGAATTAACGCCTTCCATAACGGCTGACATCCGATAGATTACGTATATTCACCTTAACCACTCAGCTGTGCAGGCTGCAGGCTGAAATGTTCGAAACTTCGAACTCAGCACTCGGAACCCAGCACTCAGCACTCCGAGTCGCGCCTGTCTTTCTGGTTTCTTTGGTTCATTTGGTCTATTTGGTTTTTTGGTTGAACGAAACTAACCAGACGAACCAAATCAACCAGACAAACAAAACAAACCAAATGAACCAGCCCTGGCTTTACGTCCGGGTAAAGGTTCCGAGGCATTCTACCGACAAGAACAGTGAACACCGATCGACATTGAGGACTGACTGCAACGTGGATACAACCATACGTCACCCGCACGATGTTGGAATGACTGCGCAGATCGAACAAACATTAGTTGAACGGATCGACAAGCATCGGATCGAGCTTCCTGTACTTCCGCAAGTTGCTGGCCGGGTCATGGCCCTGGCCAATGATCCATCAGCAGATGCAGCCCGCCTGTCTGCCCTCATTCACCAGGACCAGGGATTGGCGGCACATGTTCTGAGAATAGCCAACTCGCCCGCCTACATGCCGCGGACTCCGATTGCCTCGCTCCAACATGCCGTCGCCATGCTTGGCATGAGTCAGCTGTCGGAAATCGCTGTCACGGTTTCTCTGAAGAGTGTGGCAGTCAAGATTCCCGGATACGAAGCGGACATCCAGCAACTCTGGCGACATGCGCTGGCCAGCGGAGCCTACGCGAAAGAGATCGCGCGCATGCGCCGGTACAATGTGGAGAGCGCATATCTGTGTGGGCTCCTGCATGGAGTAGGGAAACCGGTCGTGCTCAAGACTGTCACGGCCATTGCCGCAGAAATGCACATCCCGCTCGCCCCCGGCACAGTCACATCCTTCCTCGACGGCTATCATCCCCGTGTCGGTAGCTTGATCGCAACTGAATGGGCCTTGCCCTCACAGGTCGCTGAGGCCATCGTCTATTATCAGATCTATGAGCAGGCGCCCTCTCATAAGCAGGAAGTGATGATGACCTGCCTGGCAGACCGGTTGGCGACTTTCATACTCGTTCCCGATTCATTCGACGACAGCACGCTTCGTGAACATAGTGTCTTTGCCGATCTCAATCTCTACCCCAACGATATTGATTCATTGCTCAGTCTGAAAGAGAAAGTGCTCAATCTCGTGGACACGATGGCACAATGAACACAGTGCTTCACTATGACATTGTGGTGATCGGGAGCGGTCCAGCCGGCCAAAAGGCTGCCATCCAGGGTGCCAAAGCAGGCAAACGTGTGGCAATGATCGAACGAGAACCAGGCGTCGGCGGCGGCTGTGTGTACCGGGGAACGATTCCGAGTAAAACGCTTCGCGAGAGTGCGCTGCAAATGGACCGGCTGAAACGGTCGTCGGCTACGCCGGACATGCCAGCCCCTTCGAACATCGTGATCTCCACGCTGATGCGTCGATTGGACGAGGTCGTCACATCACATGGCGACTATATGATGAACCAGCTGACACGTAATGGCGTTATATTCTTCCACGGCAGAGCCCAATTTCGCTCCGACAGCCTGATTGAGATGCTCACGGTCGACGGCATGACACAAATGCTCACCGCCGACACAATCGTCATTGCCACAGGATCCCGGCCTCGTGCGCCGGCCGAAATTCCAATCGACCATGAACATATACTCGACAGTGATTCGATTCTCTCGATGATCTACTTGCCACGTTCCCTTACCGTCTTGGGCGGGGGCATCATCGCATTGGAATATGCGTCAATCTTCGCCATGCTTGGCGTGCAGGTCACCATCATCGATCGGGCTGATCGCCCCCTGCAGTTTTTCGATGCGGAACTCGTGCGTACGTTCGTGCAAAGCTTTGAGCAAGAAAGCGGTCACTACTGTGGAGGACAGGCGGTCAGAGACGTCCGATGGGACGGAATCTCTCAGGTGGTGACGACCCTCCAGGACGGGCAGGTGTTTATGAGCGATAAAATGCTCGTGGCCTTGGGACGACAGGCAAATATTGAAGAACTCAATCTCAGCGCTGCAGGCTTGACCGTCACCGAAAAGGGAACACTGGCCGTCAACGAACATTGCCAGACGGCTATTTCACATATTTACGGCGTCGGCGATCTGATCGGCCCCCCCGGGCTGGCCTCCTCTGCCATGGAGCAGGGCCGGCGTGCCGTGTGCCATGCGCTGGGTCTCCCCGAGGGACAATCAGCCAACACCATTCCGGTCGGGATTTACACCATCCCCGAGATGTCCAGTATCGGACTGGATGAAGCGGCGGGTCGGAAACGATATCGAGAGGTCATGATTGGCCGGTCGAGGTTCAACGAGATCGCACGCGGTCAGATCTCAGGCATTCGCAACGGCTTACTGAAGATGGTGGCTGATCCAACAGGCGAATATCTCCTTGGCGTCCAGATCGTCGGGGAAGGCGCGACGGAACTGATCCACCTCGGTCAAATGGCACTCCAGTATGGGGCCACGGTCGACTCATTTGTTGAGAACATCTTCAACTTCCCGACGCTGGCTGAAACCTATCGCGTCGCAGCGCTTGATATCGTAGGCCAACGTCAAAAACGTCTGGCGTCAGCCGCATAAAACCAGCGAGACGGGCGGGAAAGGCGAGACGCGACGGTTTGAGGTTTGAAGTTCAAGGTGTCCGGAGCTTCCAACACTTTGGCCTTCAGTCTTCAGCCTTCTGCCCTGCCGACAATCCCACTGCAAGAAAACGTTCGTCGATCACGCCGAGTATATGCCGTTGAAGCTCATCACGAATCGGCGCGAAACTCTCATCGTGGAGATACCGATTGATCGTGGGAGGCAACCGCCGCCGCCAGGCCTGAGCCGCCTGTCTCGCACCGTCGGCAACTGGTCCTCCATGAACGAGAATGGTACGGACTTCATGCTCGAAAAACCCCACATGGACTTCTTCATCTTCCAAAATCGAGGTCAGATCAGGCCGCAAGCCGACTAACAGCCTTGCGAACTCTAATCCCACTGTTTCGTACCCGTAGAGATGCACGGCAAGAACCCTCCATTGACTGGGCATACGAGGGAGAGCCGTCTTACCGTGTGAACTCATACCCAGCAGCAGTTCAAATTGCTTGAGATGCTGCGCTTCTTCTTCCTCATGACGGCGCAAGAACTGCAGCACCCCAGGTGGAACATCCTGCGCCTGCGCAGCTCGTACCGCCCACAAGGCCATAGCCTCCGCCTTGAGGAATTGCTCCAGAATCGCCCGTTCACAGGAAGCAGGAAGCGGATGAATCATGCGCCAAGTCTACCGGAACGCTAGGAGAGAACCAATACACCTGGGACAGGATTGGTCAATCTGGTTTGTTTAGTTCATCTGGTCTATCTGGTTTTTCGTTGAATGAAACTAACCAGATGAACCAAATCAACCAAATAAACGAGACAAACCATACAGACCTGAGCAACCAGCCTGTTCTCACGGGCTATTGCAGGCTAGACACTCTCCAAACCATTCCTGTATTCTATCGGGATTGCGTACCATCCTTTCTGGCGGTGTAGCTCAGTTGGTAGAGCAGCGGACTCATAAGCCGCGGGTCTCCCGTTCAATCCGGGACACCGCCACCAAACCACGCTCGCTCGTGCTGACGGCTCATTATCGCTTCTCGTCATTGGAAGCTGTCGGATAGACACCACCAGTGTTTCCTTTCCCCTCATCTAACATCGCCATCAAACTGCAATGGACTCCGCCTGTGCTCACTACCCGCAGCACCCGCCTGAAAATATTTTCCGCTGTTGAGAGACACTCCAGCAGCGTTCGCAGAGTTCAATGGTTGAATCAGTAATCCCATCGATAGACGCGATTCGATGCTGGACCATCGTTCCGCAGTCAGAACAGACACCCGCGAGCCGAATATCTGCCCTACATTCGTGGGTCAGCATATGATACGACCTTTGTGTTCGGACGAACGCATCGATTGCAGACATCTGACATGAACTCCTGCCCACCTTTGAGACTCACCAGGTTTCGCCACAACCTAGTCGAAAGCGACTCCGCCTTGGCTCGGTATAAGTCCCATTGCATCTTACGTAACTGTCCATTCAATGAGTCCACCGTCCGCTCCAAGTCGACAAGCCGCTCTATCCCTACGAACCTTCCCGCTGTGATCATCATGCCCTCCCTTCTTTCATTAATCGAATGCTGAGTTTTGAATGAGTCCCAATTACTCAGAGCCCAGAACTCCCAACTCAGAACTTCTTCACTAGCCCGTGCAATGCCGAATCACGCCGATGAGAATGCCTTCGATATGAAACGTATCTGACGGCTTCACGATGATCGGTTGCATCGCCGCGTTTGCCGGATGCAGTTCAATGTGCAAACCCTTCTTGAAGTAAGTCTTGATCGTCGCCTCGTGATTGACCAACGCAACGATGGTCTGCCCGTTCCTGGCCGTCTCCTGTTTCCGCACCACCACAAGATCGCCAGGGAGAATGCCATCGTCTTTCATGGATTCCCCTTTGACTCGGAGTGCAAATGTATTTCCACCACGTAACATGCTGGGCGGGACGTCGATCAATTCTGATTGCTGAACCGGTTCGATCGGTGAGCCAGCCGCCACTATCCCTGCCATAGGAACTTCTGGCGACCGGACGAGTTGATCGATCGCCACTTTTACCATTCCAGGAATGCGCCGCATCCCCGCTTCATAACGGCCCACCGACACGCGCGTCGTCCGCAACGCATCAGCCAATTGCTGTTGCGTCAACCCCAATTGTTCTCGTACTCGCTTAAGATCCACCGGCTTCATGATGTAACCAATGGTTACATATCTACGAACCCCCTGTCAAGCCTCAATTCTGGACTCCTTATAATGGAGCAGAAAGCCCTGTCTGGCGTGGAGTCTGTGCATAACCAAGTGAGAGACACCGCATCAGAATAGGCAATCCATCGCATCGGCCCCGAACGACAATGGACATCTAGTATTTGTTGTTTCTGTTGGGTTTAACCCTTAAGACCACAATATCTTGTGGTGCTATCAACGGTGAAGCCAATGCCTAAGTTCTAGGCAAAGACGTATCTGGATAGCAGAATGGGAGAGAAATTCATTGAAGGTGAGACTTATGCACAAGGTTATACACAGAAGCTGGGGAGGGGGCTTTGTGAAGATTTGTATTGACCTTTCTAAAAATTTTTCCCCTTTCCCTTTTCAACTTTTGTCTGCGCTCTGGAAGCGTGAATCGTTATTCGCGCGAGACCCGCGAGAAAAGCGGAACGGGTGAGACGCATTGGGAATGTTGCATGTTGAATTGTCAGAACTGGCGAGACGGGGGAAATTACGAGGTTTTCGGAACTTCGAACTCAGAACTTCGGATCGCGCCTATCGCGCACATCTTGCTTGTCGCTCTCACGTTGCACGCCTCACGTTTCACGGTTCTTGGAAATTGCCCCATCCTGGTTGATCCATGCCCTGAACAGCGTATAGGCCACCGCGAGGATCACCGGACCGACAAAGAGCCCAATGATGCCGAAGGCGAGCATCCCTCCGAGCACACCGACAATGATCAGTAGCAGCGGGAGATCCGCCCCTTTCTTAATCAGAATGGGTCGTAGAACATTATCCACCGGGGCAACGAGCAGGGTCCACACAAGCAGCACAGTCCCCCAAGTGCTGTCGCCCGTCCAATAGAGCCACCCAATCGCGCAGAGTAGCACGGGGACCACCCCGATCTGCACCACCGCTGAAATGAACATCACCACGGTCAACATCACGGCGAACGGCACCCCGGCGACCGCCAGACCGATCCCGGCGAGCACAGCATGCACAAATGCCGTCAACACCACCCCCAGCGCCACCCCGTAGATCGCCTGGCCGGCCAGGCGGATGGCCTGCTCCCCCTGTTCCCCTGCCAATCGCGCGCCGAACCGCAGGGCCATCCCACCGGCAGACTCTCCCGTGGCGTAGAGCACGGCCGAGATGAGCACGGTCAAGACAATTTGGCCAAGCAACATCCCGAGACCCCCGACCTGCTCGGCGACCCATCGCACGACGCCGCCCAGGTATGGGGACAGGCGCGTCGCCAGGTCCTCACGACTCAGCTCGGCAAGTTGCTGCCATTGCGACGTCGCTTTCGCACCGACCAACGGGATCTTGCCCAGCCAGTCGGGAGGGGGAGGCAGTGTGCGAGTGGAGAGCGAGGTTGTCCAAGTCGTAATCTCCTTGAAATTCTCTACGAAGGCGCCGATCGCGAAGGCGAACGGCAGAAGGAAGATCGCCAGCAACAAAAGCGTCATCACCGTCACAGCAAGCCACCGCCGGCCCAGCAGCCAGCGTTGGAGCATCAAGAGCATGGGCCAGGTGGCGACCACGATCATGGTCGCCCACACAACCGCAGTGAGAAACGGCAAGAGGATCCAGGTAGAGGCCGCGATCAACACGAACAGGAACACGACCGCGAGTGTGTCGCGGGTGAGATCAGATTGCCGTTCTGCCATAGCTACTCCATCTGCAAACTATACGACTCTGCGGAAGCTACATGTAGCGCGATTGAGTGTTCATAGCAACAGGGCCACACCCGCCTTGCGGCGGATGCGGCCCGGTGGGATGAGTCAGCGTTTTCGTGACTGTGGCATCAATTGCCGCCGCCATGCGGCTTGGTCATCGCTTCCATGACACGGTCGAGGTTGAAGCTGCCGGGCTTCTGGCGCGGAGGGAACTCGCGGAAGCTCTGCAGCCATTGGCCGACGTACCCGGCTGCAGGGGCGATCATGAACATGTGCTCGGCAAACCAGCGCTGATAGTCCATGCCGATCTCGTGGGCGAGTTCGAATGGGTCCATGCGCAGATTGGTCAACATCGGCGCGCGCAGCTGCACGAACGGCTCCTGCCAGACGTGCAGGCCGTGGGCGTCCTGCCGCAGGAAGGTGGCCTTCCAGTTGCCGTAGCGCAGGGCTGCGACGCTGCCGTCGTCGGTCCAGTAGATGAACTCCTTGCGCGGCCACTGGCCTCTCACCCTTCAGCGCGGGTAACAGATTATAGCCGTCGATGTGGACCTTGTAGGTTATGTCGCCGATCTTCCTGCCCTTCAGCAGGTCTTCCTTGACGGTGGTGTCGCCAGCGGCGGCGAGCAGGGTCGGAAGCATGTCCTCGTGCGAACCGATCTCGTTGATGATCGTGCCGGGCTTGATGACGCCGGGCCAGCGGATGAGCGTCGGCACCCGATAGCCGCCCTCCCAATTGAGTGTTCTTCTCGCCGCGGAACATCGTCGTGCCGCCGTCGGGCCAGGAGAAGGACTCAGAGCCGTTGTCGGTGGAATACATGACGATGGTGTTCTCGTCGAGGCCCAGCTCCTTGAGCTTGGCGAGCACCTGACCGACCTGGCCGTCATGCTCGACCATGCCGTCGGCATAGATGCCCAGGCCGGTCTTGCCGGCAGACTCCTGCTTCAGGTGCGTGAAGACGTGCATGCGGGTGGAGTTCCACCAAATGAAGAACGGCTTGTCGGCCTTCTTGGCGCGCTCCATGAAGTCGAGCGCCTTGGCGTTGACCTCTTCGTCGATCGTCTCCATGCGCTTCTTCGTCAGCGGGCCGGTGTCCGTGATGCGCCCATCGGCGAAACTATGAATGACACCGCGCGGGCCGAACCGCTTCTTGAACTCCGGGCTCTTCGGATAGTCGGGATGCTCCGGCTCTTCCTCCGCGTTCAGGTGATAGAGGTTGCCGAAGAACTCGTCGAAGCCATGGTTCGTCGGCAGCATCTCGTCGCGGTCGCCGAGGTGGTTCTTGCCGAACTGGCCGGTCATGTAGCCCTGCGCCTTGAGCAGCGTGGCGACGCGTCGGGTCTTCCTTCTTCATGCCCTCGGGGGCGCCCGGCAGGCCGACCTTGGTGAGGCCGGTGCGAATGGGCGATTGCCCGGTAATGAACGCCGCGCGGCCGGCGGTGCAACTCTGCTGGCCATACCAGTCTGTAAACAGCGCGCCTTCCTTCGCGATGCGGTCAATGTTCGGCGTCTTGTAGCCCATCATGCCCTGGTTGTAGGCGCTGATGTTGAAGCCGACCGATGTCGTCGCCCCAGATGACGAGGATGTTGGGCTTCTTCTCTGCGGCGAATGCGGGGAGCGCGCCGGTAACCAGCGCGATCGCCCCCATGAGGACGCACAATTGCAGTATACGCTTCATAAGTTCTTCTCCATTGTGTTGCCTTGTGCGCATTGCTTGACGCACACATGCTCCACCGTCTGTGAACGTCAATTCAAACGACCCACTATTCCTCCGGCAGCTCGCACTTGGCGTCGCCCCGCATCATGCAGGCCCGCCAGGCAAACTTCTTGGCCCAATAGGTATAAGCCTGTTCGACATCGCCCCACCGATGAAATGACTTCCAGGCATATTTGCCTCCACCCCGGCGATCGACTGCAGCGGCCAGCAGTTCACCGGTCTGACTGTCGGTCACTTCCACTTCAAGCGTCGACTTGCCGACAAACGACTCGGTGCTGGCGATATATTTCTTCCCTTTTGACATCAGCAGGGCGCCCGGGTGCAAGGCGGTGATGTTATCCAGCACCGGAACGTTTTTGCCGGCTTCGGTAATGCCGACACGGAGGTGCACCACGTCAGGCCCTGGCGACTGCGCCATCTCATAATTCTTGCGGAGTTCTTCATCGAGCTTTGACCAAAGGAATTGGGACAGGTACTGGGCATCATCCATATCCATATCCTTTGCATCAGACTTTTCCCCGCGCCACACCTGCACCGGCTCCAGCCAGACCTTCGTGTAGGATTTGAACTTGACCTTGTCCCCCGTGAAATACACCAGCGTCGCCTCGGTGTCGTCCGCTGCCGGACGGAGCTTTGTATAGTCTTTCAGAAACCCGGACGGTTCGGCCTTACCCCAATAACCGGTCGCATGCTCCGAATGCGCGCAGGCCGTGAGCAGCATCGCACAGACACTCCCCAACATCAGCCGTCGTATGATCATGACTACCCTCACTTTAATGAATATTGATAATTGCTCACGATCCACTGAGATCCCTTAGGCCCTCAGCGGACAGTTGCCGCAGTCGCTCATCAGGCTTTCGGCTCCACGCAGTCCATGCCGCCACGCCATTGGCACAAGCGGTAGCGCGACTTCTCAGCCCAGAAACGGTAGGCCTGCTCCACATCATTCCAGGAGTTGGTCACACCCATCAGGCTCTTGGTGCCGCCCCGGCGGTCCACTGCAGCCAGCAGGAGGGTTCCCTTTTCAGTATCGGTGACCTTCATTTCCACGCTCGAACTGCCGGTGAACAACGATACTCCCCTCCCGAGGCTCACCATGCCAGAAAGCAGCCGTGTCTGTGGGATGACGCTCGTCACCGTATCCAGCACGGCATTGGATTCTCCCGCTTCGGTGATGGCTACTTGGACCCGCATCACGTCCGGACCAGCCTGGCTCGTCATCACGTAATCTTTCCTGAGCTGTTCGTCGAGGTTCGACCAGAGCAAGGCCGCCAGCCGTTGCCGATCTTCGACGGATACGTCCTTGAGCTGCGAGTCTTTCTGACTCATCCAGACGGTCACCGGGTCCAGCCAAATCTTCTTATACTTGCGCCAATCGGCAGCGGGATTCTTGTAGACCAACAGGGCCTGATTCTCAACTCCTTGTCGGAACGTGCTGCGCTCGCCCTCTTTCAGCATCGAATAGTCGCCCAAGAACCCAGACTTTTCCACCGACTTCGCCTCTTGGGTCGCGGCGCAGCCAGTCACCACAAGCATGAGTGCCAGAATCGCTCCAAGTATCTGATGCATACGTACCTCCCCAGTAATTGTTTTCTCAACGCTCCAGGACACAACTATCAAGAGGAAAAGAGTTTGACTATCTTCAAAGAGTAATGCAATAAATTTTTTCGCCAACCTCCTTAGGCCTTACCTTGAAAGATCAGCACTTGTTCCGTAAAATGCGCACCCTATGCACCGGGGCACGGTAATCGCAGCCGCAAATCTTCCGGCTATCAGACGTACCGCGGTGCTCTCCGCCATCCGCCTCGCGAACCCTGATTGATGCACCCACATTTTCTTAAAATTTTTCTTGCTGTCTGCCTACTCATCACGTGCCTCACGGCCATTCCCCTTCCGGTTCAGGCTGCCGTCGTCGTGCTCAAGAACGGCGATCGGATTACCGGCCGGATCGTCAAAATGGAAAAGCTGTGGCTCGAGATCGATCCGCCGTTCTCAGACATCATCAAGATCAAATGGGAAGGCATCCAGAGCATTACGAGCGAACGTCCCATGTCGATCAAGCTGTATGGTGAGGTCGACATACCCGAGGACGCGGGAGAACGGAGACTCGACCGGCTCATCGTCAGTACGCTCGGAATAGACGGGGCGATCAGGCTTGAGGATGTGCGCGCGATCAATTTCGCTGAGAACGATTATCGCGGCTATATCAGCGCCGGCGGCAATCAAATCTCCGGCAACTCAAAAACCGAAGCGGTGAATATCTCCGGAAATCTTACGTATCGGAGGCTCGAACATCGCTATATCCTGGACGGAAAATATAATCGCGCGTAGGCCGACGGAGAGGATACGGCCAATAACGCTGCCTTCAACGTCAAATACAACTACTTTCTGACGCCTCGGATCTACGTGGGCGGATTCGACCTCGTCGAAACGGACCAGTTCCAGAATCTCAGCATGCGCAACACCGGCGGCCTCCTCCTGGGCTACGACATCCTCGACCGGGAACACCACAATCTAACCATAGGCGCCGGCCCGGCGGGCGTGTATCAGGATTTCACAACGGACCCGGCGACCGTCACACCCTCGGCATCCGGAATCCTGCGATATGAATTCATGTTCCGGGGCGATGATGTGATCGTCTTCCACAAAAGCCAGGTATTTAAGGACCTGGGCCATGGGTCGGCGACCCGCGTAAATGCCGACCAGGGGATCCGGGTGAAGGTTTACAATAACTGGCGGGTGAACTTTGAATACGATTTCCGGTACAACTCGTTACCGGTCTCCGGTCAAACAGACGGTCGACACCAATATTATCTTTGGATTCAGCTACGACATTCAACCCTAACTAGACGCCCCTCTTCAGACTCACGTTGGCAACCGGATTGTGGGGGGTGAGAATCGGGGTCATTCTGCATTTCCAACGAGTCGTTGCGGGTTTGGGGTGCTGCGCGGTCCCTTCGATCCGAGGTTTCCTGCCCGCCTCGCCCTGGAAAATCCCGCCCCGTTACAGGGTGCGGGCACAGAGCACTTCGTCTTTGCGGAGGGCTTCGATGGCGGAGGCGGGCACGCTGGTGACGGCAATCGTATCGCCCAGCGCGTTGAAGACTTCGATGGAATATCCCTCTGTCCCGTCAGGGGCTACGTGATGATCCACGAGTTTCACGACGTCGCCGCGACGGAGACGATGCTCCAGCACTTCACACTTCAGCGCCACATCCGTGTAGAGATCAAACTTCATTCGGTCCT
>CAWAIH010000032.1:0-84391 GCA_963781915.1 uncultured Nitrospiraceae bacterium
GGCCAATATACAAAACGACGCGAGTGTTATGCGCGCCCGCGAAGCCGCCTGAGTACAACCTGCAAGGTCTTCTTTGGCCTGCTGCTGTTAGCCTCCTCCACGGGCTGTGATCGCGCGCCGGCGCCGGCTCCTGCTGGGGAGATCGCGACAAAACAGTCGGCAGGCGAGGCCCGTCTCGTTCGGCTCCCATCGGATGAAGTCACCCGATCCGGTGTAACGGTGGAGCCGGTCAGACGAACGGCATTTCGTACCTACCGTACCTTTCCCGGCGTCGTACGGCCGAACGAAAACGCCTTGGCGAATATTACAACCCTCGTCCGTGGGCGGGTGGCCGAGGTGCATGCTGACTTGGGGCAGATGGTCAAAGCCAATCAGCTCTTGGTGGTGCTCCATAGCGGTGATCTCGGACTGGCCCAGTCTGCCTACCTCAAGGCCCGTGCGCGGCGACATGTCGCGGAGCAGGCTTACGAGCGGGCGCAGTTTCTTTATCAAGAGAAAGTCATCGGCCAGGCGGAGGCGCAGCGCCGCGAAGGAGAAATGATCGGCATCCGCGCCGAGACTCAGGAGGCGCGTGAAGGGCTCCGGTTGTTGGGCATGGGCGACAAAGAAATCGGAATCCTTGAGCGGACCCAAACAATCCGCTCGCAGGTTCCCATTGTGGCGCCCTTTGCCGGACGGGTGATCGCGCGCGACCTCACCAAAGGCGAGTTGGTTGAAACCACCCATAAACTGTTTACGGTGGCCGATCTCTCGACGGTCTGGGTAGTGGCGAATGTATCGGAAAAAGATGTCTCCTACGTGCAGCGTGCGACCGCCGTTGCGAATCAGCCGGTCGAGGTCTTTGTGACTGCCTATCCCGATGACGTGTTCCAGGCGACCGTTGCGTATGTCGGCGATGTTCTAGACCCTACGACGAGGACCATGCAGGTGCGCCTTGTCTTGGACAATTCCAAGGGTCACCTGAAGCCGGAAATGTTTGCAACTATCCGTGTCTCGTCCGAACTGGCCTCAGATGTCCTGGTCGTTCCCGAAGCAGCAGTTCAGCATGATCGGGATCGCAGTTTCGTGTTTGTGCAGAAGGAACCAGGCGTCTTTGAAGCGCGGACGATCAAAATGGGCGAGAAAAACGGGACCTCCGCCGAGATCCTCGAAGGTTTACGGGAAGGGGAAGTGGTCGTCAAGGAAGGAGCCTTTACCTTGAAATCCGAGCTGTTGAAGCCCAAAGACTAAGCATGATCGATAAACTTCTTGAGTTTTCTCTTCGCCGCCCTCTACTGATCCTCACATTCGCCGGGCTTCTTACCCTTCTGGGGGGCTATGCCTTCCGCACGATTTCGATCGACGCGTTTCCCGATGTGACGAGCGTGCTCGTGCAAATCGTCACAAAAGCGCCTGGCTTGTCCCCCGAAGAAGTCGAGCGGCTGGTGACCTTTCCCATCGAACAACAAGTCACCGGGGTTCCGCATCTGACGGAACTACGCTCGCTCACCAAAGTAGGGCTGTCGTTGATTACGGTGGTGTTCGACGATCATATGGACATCAACCTTGCCCGCCAACTCGTACTCGAACGGCTGATCGAAGTGCAGGAGAATTTACCGCCCGGGTCTGAACCGAGCATGGCGCCGAACAGCACCGGACTGGGAGAGATATATCAGTATTATCTGGAAGGCCCTCCTCATGCCGGCCTGGACGCCGCCGCGGTAGAACATGAATTGATCGAGCAGCGAACTGCGCTGGACTGGGTCATCCGGCCATTGCTCAAGGGCGTCCCCGGAGTGATCGACGTCAACTCGCAAGGTGGGTATGTCAAACAGTATCAGGTGCTCGTCGAGCCTGAACTGTTGCGCAAATACGATCTCGCGCTACACGAGGTGTTCGCCGCTGTGGCGAACAACAACGCGAATGCCTCCGGCAATGTGCTGGAGACCCATGCTGAAAAGTACATTGTCCGCGGCGTGGGGATGATCCGGAAATTGAGCGACATCGAGGACATCGTCGTCAAGGAAGCGGGCGGCACTCCCGTGCACATCCATGACGTCGCTCAGGTACAGATCGGTCATGCCATTCGCCATGGCGCTGTCGTCTTGAACGGTGAGCGTGAGGTGGCGGCAGGGATCGTGCTCATGCTGCGCGGCGGTAACGCCCGCGACGTCGTGGAAGGCATCAAAGGCAAGATCGCCGAGATACAGGAGAAGGGACTGCTGCCGGCAGGATGGCGGATCGTTCCCTTTTACGATCGTATCGAATTGATCTCCGCCGCCTTGACGACCGTCTATAAGGCGTTGGGAGAGGGTATTCTCCTGGTGGTGGTCGTGCTGTTCTTGTTCCTGGGCGATACCAGGAGCGCCTTGATCGTGGCGGCGACGCTCGTCCTGACGCCGCTCGTGACGTTTTCCGTGATGGATCGGTTCGATCTCACGGCCAATCTGATGTCCTTGGGCGGTCTGGCCATCGCCATCGGCATGATGGTCGATGCTTCTGTGGTACTGGTGGAAAACATCCACCGGCATATGTCGGATCCTCGTCACCAGGGCCTGCCTCGACAGGCCCTCATTCTCAATGCCGCTCGTGAGGTCGCCCGCCCCGTCGTCTTCGGTATCATCATCATCATCATCGTCTTTATGCCCATCCTCTCATTCCAAGGCATGGAAGGAAAAATGTTCAAGCCGATGGCCTATACCATCATGATTGCCCTGATGGTGTCGCTCATTTTGTCGATCACCCTGTCGCCGGTGTTGTGTTTACTGACTTTGAAGGCGGGGCACGCCGACTCCGAGCCCTGGGTACTCCGATGGGCCAAGCGTCTCTATCTTCCTCTGCTGCGCTGGGCGTTAGGACATCGGAACACGGTGCTGATAGCCACCGGACTCATGTTGGCAGGAAGTATCGCGCTCTTTCCATTTTTGGGATCGGAGTTTGTGCCCATTCTGAATGAAGGCACGATGTCTCCCCTCACGATCCGCTTGCCGAGCATTTCGTTGGAGCAATCAATCAAGATCGAACGGGAGGTGCAAAAAGCGGTGCTGGAGTTTCCCGAAGTGCAGATGATGGTGTCTAAAATCGGACGTACGGAGTTGGCGAACGACCCGCAAGAGCCGAATGAAAGCGATTCCGTCGCGGTGTTGCATCCGATTGAGACCTGGACGACGGCCTCCACCATGGCGGGGCTGAAAGAGCGAGTCCGCGAGCGGCTGGCCCTGGTGCCCGGCGCCAACTTTCTCCTCAGTCAGCCGATCCAGCAACGGGTGGACGAATTGATTTCGGGGGTACGTGCAGAGGTGACCGTCAAACTGTTCGGGCCGGATCTGGAGGAGCTGCGTCTCACGGGAGACAAGATTGCCGGCGTCCTCGGCACGATTCGAGGCGTTAAAGACCTGAAGATTGAACAACTCTTCGGCCAGCCCTACATCACGATCGATATCGATCGAGGTAAGATCGCCCGGCATGGCATCAACGTCTCGGATGTGCGCGAGGTCATCGCAACTGCGATTGGAGGAGAAGTCGCGACCAGGGTCTATGAAGAGAATCGACGGTTCAATTTGGTCGTGCGGTTTCCGGAACAGTATCGGAACAGCATCGAGACCATCGGGAACATTCGATTGACGGACGGCAGCGGGGCCTTCATTCCCCTCAGCGATCTCGGCACCATCCGGATGCACGAGGGACCGGGGCGTATCAACCGCGATCATCTCCAGCGGTATCTGCCGGTCAGTTTCAATACCCACGGACGGGACATCGGAAGCATTGTGGCTGAGGCGCAGCAGCGGATGGCCAAAGAGGTTCGGCTCCCGGAGGGGTACCATGTTGTCTGGGGCGGGTCGTTCGAAAATATGGAGCGAGCGTTGGGCCGGATCAAGATCATTGTCCCGATCACCATTGTCGTGATCTTCTTGCTCCTGCTTTCGTCGTTTTCCTCGATGAAGCAGGCGGCGCTGATCATTCTCAATCTTCCGTTTGCCCTTATCGGCGGAATTGTCGCCTTATGGGTGACGGGGGAATACCTGAGTGTGCCGGCCTCGGTCGGATTCATCAATCTCTTCGGCGTGGCCGTGTTGAACGGCATCGTGCTGGTGTCCTATATGAATTCGCTGCGTCGGCAGGAGGGAATGGGGATTGAGCAGGCGGTGATGTCCGGCTGCGTGATGCGTCTCCGGCCGGTCTTGATGACGGCGCTGGTCGCGTTACTGGGATTGGTGCCGCTTGCCTTTGCCAATGGAATCGGATCGGAAGTTCAGCGGCCTCTGGCCGTCGTGGTGATCGGTGGACTGGTCAGTTCGACATTCCTGACGCTTATTGTGTTGCCGGTGCTCTACAAGTGGATCGAAGAGAGAACCGCTGTCACGAGCCCTCCAGCTGGCATCACAGGCGGAAATTGATCAACGGGACGAAACGGCGCGAATCGTCCTGACATCTCACCCCTCACGTCTCACCCGCAATGATCTTCGCAGGTTAGTGGACTTTCTCAACATCCTACTCATCATCGGGACCTGTGCTCTGAGTGGCGCCGCTGAGGTGGCTGATTATGAGTTTTGCGTCGGCGATTGGGTCTGTCGTGAAGGGGGCTGTATGCTGACGGGTTACCGGGGTGCTCAATCGTTCGGCCGCCTTGCGGATGAGAAGAGGGAACGACTCGTTCTGCTGAATGTGCCGGAGCTGTGCCATTGCATCCCCGTGCCATAGTGGCATTGGGAGCCGGGCGAGCCACGCTTCGGTGGCAAGGGCCACGGCGCGGCGCGCACAGACTCTCGCTTTTCCGTCGTTGCCGTCTTGCTGTGCGACTTGGGCTGCCGCCAGTTCCTGCTCAATCAATGTTGATGGAGTCATGGTGAGATTCCATAGAACGCTGAGTTCCTGGTGCGTCGGGGAAAGAAGGGCGCGGTGGTCAGAGTGGGGACAACGGGGCCGGGCGGATGAGGAAACCGTAAGCGAGAGGTAGGGGCAGGTTCATTGGGTTTGTTTTGTTTATCTGGTCGTTCTTGTTTAACTAAACAAGCTAAATAACCCAAACAAGGGAAACCAGTCAGTTCTTGCACTTTATGCGCTACGCGCGGGTTCGATCTCTCTGATTTCCACATGCCACCCATGCGCCGAATATTGCGCCCATGATAATGCTCAACGCGTCCAGGATGTGTCTGTACCAGCCATCCGGGCCGAATTTCAGATCAGCATTCCCGGCTTGAAACCATACGAAACCCAAGAAGCCCAGGGCGGCAACGGATACAAGCGCGGCTGCTATAGTCGCCACCCGTTGATGGTAGCGTGGTACAAGGTAGACAATCATACCCACAAGGGCGGCAGCGGCAACAAGCCGAGTGACAAGAATAATATATGTGCCGCTAATCGGCATCCCGTTCATATCCGGCGCGTCCCAAAACTCCTCGACCACTTCAAATCCGTGGACAAAGCCAAAGGTGGTTCCAATAGAATAGTTCGCTCCGAACCAAGCCGCGAGCCCAGCCGGAACCGCGATGGCCCATCGGATTATCGTCACTGGCAGTTTATTGTTCATAGGTGAACGCGGCCATCAGAATGACTCATGGGCTTATATGACGGAGGCGACGCTAGCTTGAGCCCACCCAACTATCTATCATATAGCTGGTACAAACCGAGAACGCAATTAGAACCATGCCGAAGGGTTAACCACCAGACTGAAGGAGACAAATGAAAAGCCATCGCACAGATCTCAGGAATATCGCTCGTCGCGCCATGGTCGAACGGGGCCTCTTGCCGGATTTTTCTTCCACGGCAATGGCCGAGCTTGCCCGCATACAGACTGCCGCTGCAGACGGGCACGCGGACATGCGTGACTTAACGGGGTTACTCTGGGCATCGATCGACAACGACGATTCCCGAGATCTCGACCAACTTACTGTGGCTGAACCTCACCCTGATCGGTCTGTCTCAATCCTGGTTGCGATTGCCGACGTGGACGCACTGGTCACGAAGGAGTCCGCCCTGGATGCTCATGCCAAGCACAATACGACGTCGGTCTATACATCCGGCGGTATATTTCCTATGCTGCCGGAAAAGTTGTCGACCGATCTGACGTCTCTCGGCGAAGGGCAAGACCGCCTCGCGATCGTCGTGGAGATGGTGATTGCGGAAGATGGGGCGGTCCTCAGTGCGACCCTTTTTCGGGCCCTGGTTCGCAACCACGCGAAGCTTGCCTATAACAGCGTCGCTGCCTGGCTCGCAGGGGAGACGCCTGCGCCTGAGCGGGTCAAGGCCGTCTCCGGCCTCGATGAGCAACTCCGCCTCCAAGACCGGGTTGCTCAGCGGCTCAAGGAACGACGACATCAGCAGGGAGCGCTCAGTCTTGAAACGATTGAGCCACGAGCCGTGTTTGAGGGTGAGGTGCTGACCGATCTCAGGATCGAGCAGAAGAATCGCGCGAAGGAACTGATTGAAGATTTTATGATCGCGGCCAATCAGGCCACCGCGTCCTATCTCATGGGGAAGGGCATGCCCTCCTTCCGCCGTATCCTGCGCTCTCCCGAACGCTGGCAACGGATTGTTGAGGTGGCCGCACGCTGGGGCGAGCGCTTACCCTCGGAGCCGGACGCAGGTGCGCTTGAATCGTTCCTCGTCACTCGGCGGCAGGCCGACCCTCTCAGATTTCCCGATCTCTCCCTGGCCATCGTGAAGCTCATTGGCAGAGGCGAGTATGTGCTGGACCAGTCGAAGGATGGCGCTCCTGAACATTTCGGGCTTGCCGTGAAGGGGTACACCCATTCCACGGCTCCCAACCGACGCTTTCCCGATCTCATCACCCAGCGTCTGGTCAAAGCGGCGCTGGCCGGTGCGCCAACGCCGTACCATCCGGATGAACTGAAGTATCTGGCCGGCCACTGTACCGAGAAAGAGGGCGACGCGGAAAAAGTCGAGCGGCGCCTCCGCAAATCCGCTGCCGCGTTATTGCTCGAATCGCGGATTAGGCAGCGTTTCGACGCCATCGTAACGGGCGTGTCAGACAAAGGTACGTGGGTCCGGCTCCTTGAGCCGCCGGTCGAAGGGAGACTGGTGACGGGCGAGCGTGGCCTCGACGTTGGAGACAAGGTGCGAGTAGAGCTGATAAGCACGGATGTCGAACGAGGGTATATCGACTTCGTCAGAGTCGGCTTATAGGGGACGCCGTTCTCTGGTCTGTCTGGTTGATCTGGTTAGTCTGGTTCAACCAAACAAACGAGACAAACTAAACAAACCAGATCAACCAGCCGGTGTCTCCAAGCTGGTGCGGCCGAGTGTGCCGTTGCGGTAGTCCGACAAGAGGATTCTCGCCGCTTTGTCTCGGTCTATGCCGCCACCGCTCCTGGTCAGCAGGCAACCGCGTTTTTTGCCGATGGCATCGATCACGTCCGTACTCGTTAGCCCTTCCACAGCAAAACCGTAGCGGGCCGTGAGCCTGGCTGGATAGCGCGCCAGCAGGATGGTGGCGAGAAATTCGGCGACCGCTTCGTCATCGACGACCTTGTGGCCTATCGGCGTTGACCGTGGCGAGCAGGAGGCCCACGTGAGGATCTTTGATGGTTCCCCACAATAGTCCTGGTGAGTCTGTGATGGCCATGTGGTCGTTCAGTTTGTGACGTTGTTGGACTTTAGTTACGGCTGGTTCGTCGCCCACGCGAGCGATGCGACGCTTGAGGAGCATGTTCATCAGGGTCGATTTACCGACGTTGGGTACTCCCATGATCAGCATACGCAGCGGCTTCGCGCTGCTGTTGCGATGCGGGGCAAGCGGTTGACAGAGCTGGGGCAGCTTGGCGGCATCGCCCGCATGATGACACGAGAGGGCCACGGCGCTGACGCCCGGTTGCCGGTTATACAGGTCGAGCCAAGCCTGAGTGACGGCGGGGTCGGCGAGGTCGGCTTTGTTGAGGACTTTCAGGCTTGGACGCTGGCGGGTCAGGCGCAGTTCTTCGATCAGTGGATTGCAGCTGGCGTTCGGGATGCGCGCATCCAGCACTTCGACGACGACATCGATTACCTCCATCGTCTTGGCCGCTTCTTTGCGCGCCGTATTCATGTGACCGGGGAACCACTGGATGGACATGGGGGAAAGACTTTCCAATAACAAGGAACTGTACTTTAGCAGGATGCTGAAAAAGTCCGCCAGGACCACAGGGCGTGGCGCGTGAAGTGCGTGACTCGCGAGAAAGGCGCGATCCGAGGTTCGAAGTTCTGGGTTCGATGTTTGGAAAACTTCGAACTTCAGATCTCGAACCCTCACGTCTCGTCCGTCCCGCCAGTCTCGCGTGCCAAGATAGTATTTCCGCATCCTCCTGGGCCTCGGGAGGATTTTTCTCGCACCATTGCTGATCTTGTATTGGGCCGATCGGCTCAGCCGACTTGGGCCGGTTCGGCGGTGAGTTCTCGCGGTTCCAGTAGGGCTCCGATTTCTTCGGACTCCGTCTCAAGTTCAAACCGCTCTCTCCTGATCTCGTTGCCGGTTCTACTTCGATAGACCAGCTCATCCGTGTCGAGATCATATTCGGGAATCTCGGCGCTCTCCCATCGCTGCACGAAGTAGTGGGCATAGAGGGTATAGAGGCCGTGGTCCTTGCGGTTGTGCCGTAGGACATACTCCGGCATGGTCTGGACATCCAGGTCGGCATGGTAATGCTGGAGCCAGAGGTAGTCTCCGAGGATCACCAATTTCATCAACGGGGAATCCGAGTAGAGCTTGAGTTTGACGGCTTTCCCCATGGCCTTCAGCCGCTTGAGGAGCTGGATACTTTGTCGAACTTCTTCCCGGAATGTATTCAACGTGAACTCGGGATGGCCGATCGCCTGTATGCGCGCGCTCGCTTCCTGACTGTAGGGATTCACCAGCATGATTCTGGCCCCCAGGCATTTGTCGAGGACCGACGACAGACCCCCTACTTGATCCACAAAGGTGCTGTGGCCGCTTGACCCGATGACCGAAATGGTTCGGCCGGTTCCCTGCTCTTCCTTGAGTTGCTTGATGTGCCGTTGCGCTCCCCGCGTGCGGCGCGGGAAGAACGAGACGAGGCCGGCGCCGGCCGCCACGGCAGCAAGAGCCCGGTCCCGTATGCTGCGATGGAAGTAGTTGAGGCAGGCGATCAGGAGGATCGCCACCGTCATTTCCACGGCGATGAGCGAGAGCAGGTCATGTTCGACACGAGACCAGAACGACAAAAACTGTTTGGCGCCTGCCGGGAGCAAGAGCGCAATGCCCGCGCTCAGAGCGACGACGATAATGTGATAGAGACTCCCTGCGGTGTCGCGGAAGAAGGCTCGGACTGTTGACCATATTTCTTGAAACAAGGATGCACCTCTTTAAATAATGAAAGACGACCCCACGGCGATGTCGGGCTAGCAATGCGAGCGATGGATGGGTACGCCTTAGGCGGAGTGCTCGGCAGATGCAGAACGGCTGCGTGCGGACAAAAAAGATCGCGTTAGACTTCGTGTTTCCAGGAGGACTGCAGCCTCCGAACACGGAAGGTCTTACGCGATCACGTTGCACCCTACCACGAACGTATCAGCCACGCAAGGGCCGCTTTGAAAGCGGGTTGTTCTGGTTTCTCTGGTTAGTCTGGTTCAACCAAATAAACGAGATAAACCAAAGAAACCAGAGCAACCGGTCTGTTCGTTATGGCAGACGTTCCCGGCCGTGGGGGGTCGTGAGATCTTGGTCGGGGCCAAGGGGGACGATACGGGTCGGATTGATGTCGTCGTGGGTGATGTAGTAATGCCGCTTGATGTGGTCGAAGTTCACGGTATCGGCGATACCGTCGGTCTGATAGAGGTCTTTGAGGTAACCGAAGAGGTTGGGGTAGTCGATGATCCGCCTAAGGTTGCATTTGAAATGGCCATGGTAGACGGCGTCGAAGCGTACGAGGGTGACGAACAAGCGCCAATCGGTTTCGACGAATTGTGAGCCGAAGAGATAGCGTTGGCGCGCCAGCCTGGCCTCGAGTTGGTCGAGGGCCTCGAAAAGGCGCAACACGGCTCGTTCATAGGCCTGCTGCGATGTGGCAAATCCTGCGCGATAGACCCCGTCGTTCACGTTTTCGTAGATGAAGGTATTGAGGTCGTCGATCTCCTTCCTGATTCCTTCCTGATACAGATCGATCCTGCTCTCGGTGAAGCGATTGAACTCGCCGTTGAACATGCGCATGAGGTCGTCGTCGGAATTGGTGACGATGCGTTTTGTCACCCTGTCCCACAACGCGGGGACGGTGAACCGTCCCCGATAGTTCGGATCGGTGGCCTTGTAGGCCTGGCTGAGGAACTGGAATCCATTGATGGGATCAAGTGAATGTCCCGGTCCTTCGCGGAAGGCCCAGCCTCGCTCGTCGCGGATCGGGTCTACGACCGTCATGCCGATCACGCCTTCCAGCTTCTTGAGTTTCCGCACAATGATCGTCCGATGCGCCCAGGGGCAGGCCCATGAGACATAGAGATGGTAGCGGCCGCTCGCTGCCTGGTAGCCTCGAGTTACCATTCGCGGTCACCCAGCCTTGAAAGGCATCCGGCTGTCTGATGAAGGCGCCTTCGAGGTTTTGCTCATCTGGAAATTGTGCCTGAATGGTCATCGCTTGGCTCCTCGTTTCTCTACCGTATCATATTGCGGAGTGAGGGGGGGGGAGGGGGAGGGGTGGCCTGGTCGTCCTCCTGCTCGCGGAACGCGCACGATGAGAATGTGCTCGTTCGACGCGCGCATTTGAGGATCGACCAGGCTGCCTTGCGAGAGATAGGCGAGCAAGCTTGGAAGGATCATTTAGATGGATGAGGATTGCTCGATGCACGCAGGTGCGGATTGACTGAGACCCTTCTGAAAAGTAAAATGTTCAAATGTGCTCCACCGGAGAAATGATGGTAGGCAGGCAAGGGAATATCCGGAAGGGGAGGTAGGTGGCAGTGTCCATTCAGTTGGTTCAAACCAAGGAGGTTGCGATGAATGTGGTGGGACGTATCGGGTTCATGGGATTAGGGATCGCGTTGGCGGGCTGTCTCAGCGTGGGGCCAGTATTTGCCGGGGATAAACCAGCGGCTGCGCCAGTCGCGGACGGGTCGAAGTTGGTGATTACCTCTCCCAAGGACGGGGACAAGGTCAGTGACACCTTTGAGGTGAAGTACGAGTTGACCAAGGGCTCCGTAGGTACGCACGTCCATGCCTATGTGGATGATCAGTACCAGAAGGGCTTTTCCGGAACGCTGAAGGGCTTGAGCAAGGGGACGCACAAGGTCACTGTGACCGGCGCCACAAAGGACCACGATCCTGTCACGGCCAGCCATAGCATCACCGTCGACGTGCAATAGGGCTACACCCAGCCATCTTCCAGGCCGCCAGGGCTTCTTGTGAAAGGGGCTCTGGTGCGCCGGGTTTCATAAATCATTTCCAGCCCGTTCCCTGGACTACCTCACGTAATGGCCGGACCGCCTGCTTTTATTTGTTGACCATCCAATCTGTAGAGAATTACGGCATCGGTTTTGGGGGCGTTGGCGGATTGTGCTGTGGGCCGGATCGAATTTCATTTGATGGCGGTGGGCTTCCGATCTTCAACATTCGCGTAAGCAACGGAATCGCCGTCCCTTGCATGACGACGGACGTCAGCGCGATAAAGAACACCATGTGGAAGATCATGTCTGCCTTATCGATCCCGGCCACTAAGGGAAACGTAGCCAAGATGATCGGCACGGCTCCACGGAGCCCCGCCCAGGCCACAAGAGTCTGCTCTCGCAAGGACATCGGCGAAAAAGCCAGCGCCACGTGGACACTTGCTGGGCGGGCGATGAAGATCAGGAAAAGGGAAATCAGTATCCCCACCCCGGCAATCGGCACGAGCCTTGCCGGAAATACTTGTAGCCCCAGCGCCAAAAACATGGTGACCTGCATCAGCCAGGCCAGCCCATCGTGAAAATGCAAGACACTCTGCTGGTGAGTGAACGGTTTTCGCGCCATGACGAGCCCCGCCAGGTACACGGCAAGAAAGCCACTCCCGTCCAGGTAGTCGGTCAGGCCGTAGGTCAGCAGCGCCAGCGCCACCGACAGCACCGGATAAATGCCCTCCAACTCCAAGTCGAGCGCATTGAACGATCGTCGCATGATTACGCCCATCGCAATACCGATCGCCGTTCCCACGCCCATTTGCATCACGAAGAATAGGACAAGCTCCCCAAAAGAGGTCGAGGGTTCCGTCAACAGTCGAATCAGCGCGATTGTCAGCACGACGGCCATCGGATCGTTGCTGCCTGATTCAAATTCGAGCAATTGGATCAATCGCCGGGGGATCTTGGTCCTTCGCGCTCGTAGCACCATGAAGACGGCTGCAGCATCGGTGGACGATACAATGGCGCCGAGCAAGAGGCCCTCCAGGAATGTGAATCCCTGGACCCAGGCGACAAACATTCCGATGAGCAGCGCAGTGATCAGAACCCCGATGGTCGAGAGCGATAGCCCCTGCCACACGATGGGGCGTACCGCCGTCCATTCGGTGTCCAATCCACCAGAAAACAGAATCAAGACGAGCGCAGTGATACCCAGCGACCGCACCAGAGACGGATTGTCGAACGTGAGGCCGCCAAGACCGTCGGACCCCGCCAACATACCGATGGCGAGAAATAAGACCAGTGAGGGGATGCCAAACCGATTCGAGAGCTTGATCGTCAAAATGCTCAGAATGATGAGGGTGGAGAAAACGATGAAGATCACACCAATGGACGTCGGCATCGTGCTTTGTCTTTCGAGGTTGTTCGGCGAGACCCGATGCGGTCTATAGCACAGACGACCGGATCACGCTAGCCACAAGATGAGGAAAAGAGTGGTTACCTAGGCAGATAGAGAGGCGGGGAGAGGATAGGCGGTAGGACTTTCGCTACGTCATCGAGATTCGCAACCCTGGGCTGCTTGGGCCTGAGTACCAGAAGGTGCTTGAAAGCCATGGCGTCGCTCGCGGGCCAGTACACAAGAATGCAAGAGTTCACCGCGGTATTCACGGGGCTGCGACTTCTCACGCCGTTGAAGATGTCCTATGTAGCTGCGAAGAAGCGAGCCAACCCGTATACCAAGATCGTAGAGGAGTTACCGCAGAGCGTCGAGAGACGGGGCAGTTGGTACGACAGGCCGTCAGTGAAGGCCGTCACACGTACGTGCTGGTCATTATTTGCTCGGATGGGAATGCGCCATTGCCCGAGCAGGCATTCTCAGAGGTGCTTCGCGCCTAACGGATGTTTTCGCTCACTGAACTCCGCTTTCAGACCCTGAAGACGTAGGGATGATGGATCGGTCGAGGTCAGATGACTTGAAAGGGGTCACGGGTGTTAGCGGCAACCAATTCACCGCAGGCAGTACAGTGATAGTTGTCGGTCAAATAATCGTCGTTGTTGTGTTCTAACTCCAGGTGCAGATGCCTACAAGGTGGATTGTCTCCCTCCGCCCACTTCTCGCGTAATGCAGCAGCTTGTGACTTCGTCATGATATCCGCCCCCTTGTCCGATATCGTTGTTCGACCAACTATCATCTACCACATTGGTCGACGAGATCAACTGGAGATTGTACTGCCCCTTTCCTTTAATTTTGGAGTTCGTTAAATAGAGGTGAGGTGGGTAGCTTGGCCGCCCTCCTGGTCGTAGAACGCGCAGGCTCAGAAGGCGCTCGTTCGATGCGCGCAGTTCAGGCTGAGCATCTGCACGCAAGAGAGAAGATAGGAAACGCTTCGATGTCGCTCACATGCGGATTGACTGGGGCAATTTTGAGCAGTAGATTGCCAGATATTCTCCACCGGAGAGCGATGGAAAATCCGACAAGCAGATTGCCCGCAGGCGATGGTCAAGGTGCAGTGTCCATTCAGTCGGTTCGAACAAGGAGGTCGCGATGCAGATGATGGGACGTATCTGGTTCATGGGATTAGGGATCGTATTAGCCGGTGTGCTCGCTGGGGTCTCGGTCTTTGCAGCGGATAAACCAGCCAAACCACCGATCGATGACGGGTCAAAGATTATGATCACATCTCCCAAGGAGGGGGACGAGGTCGACGACAGCTTCGAACTGAAGTACGAGTTGACCAAGGGCTCCCAAGCGACGCATGCCCACGTGTACCTGGATGGCCAGTATCAGAAGGGTTTTTCCGGGATGTTCAAGGGGCTGAGCAAGGGGGATCACAAGATCACCGTGACTGGCGCCACGAAGGACCACGATCTTGTCACGGCTACCCATACCATTATCGTCGAAGTGGAATAGGGCTGCGACCACTATCTTTAAGGCCACCAGGGTTTCGAGTGAAAGAGACCCTGGTGGCCTTGGTCTCACACACCGTCTTCACCCTCGCAAGTAGTTGCCATGTTCAAACGGGAAAGTATTTTCCCTCCCTGGCAGCGCCAGCAGAGGATGAAGATGGCGTCTGACGGTCTTCTGTGCTCGCGCAACGCGCGGCCTCCGAAGGGTGGGATAGGGAGCCGCCAAACTATCCTTCTTACTCGCAGAACGCGCACGATGAAAAAGATGGGAAGGACACCCACATTGGTCCTGTGCTCCCGGAACGCGCGCCCTAAGAAGGGCCTCGTTCGACGGCCGCACGTAGACCAATATGGGTGTCCTTCCAAGAGAGGGATAGCACGCGAGCGTGGAAGGATCACATAGATGATAGTGCTCGTCCGATGTGCGCAGGGAAGGACAGTTCGGCGACTCCCTTGGGTGAGAAGGCGTGATGATGCAGAGAAGGAAACAGAAGGCCCTTGCCTGGGCCACTAGCACGTTTCGGCTTGCCAGTGAGTGAGCGGGCGGGAAAGTTGTGTGCAGTGGAAGCTCGATCAGGCCCCTTTCAATTGTGTTCCAGTATTCCAACACTTAAACCGATATGTATGGAGATGAAATAAGGGAGCACTATTTTGGAGTTTCAGGAGGCAGAGAATCCGGCGTGGAGATAGATTTTTCGGGCGTATCTCATGAGGTTCGGCTAGAGTCAGGCCAGGCTTACAAGTAAGAGACGAGATGACAGCGGCACCGCGCTTTGCGGCGCGTGGCGTATCGACGGTTGGAGTAGATGTCGTCATGAGTAATGTGGGCTAGAGGTCACTTCATGCCTCACAAACAGGTTGTCATCATCGGGGGCGGGTTCGGAGGCCTGACGGCGGCGCAATCGTTGCGCGATGCCGACGTGGTGCTTATCGACCGCACCAATCATCATCTGTTTCAACCCTTACTCTACCAGGTGGCCACTTCCGCGCTGTCTCCTGGCGATATCGCCTGGCCATTACGCACGATCTTTCGGCGGCATCCGCATGTTCGCGTCGTCATGGATGAAGTCTTATCCATCGATCGTGCGGCGCGTCTCATACGATTGCGGGACAGCAGGCCGATTGCGTTCGACGTCCTTATCGTGGCGCCTGGATCGCGGCACTCGTATTTTGGGCACGATGCATGGGAAGAGTCTGCGCCAGGACTCAAGACCCTCGCCGATGCCGTCTACCTTCGCGAGAAGATGCTGCTGGCGTTTGAGGAGGCTGAACGCCGACGCATAGCCATCGGCACAGGAGAGCGACTCACCTTCGTGATCGTGGGGGGAGGGCCTACCGGCGTGGAGTTGGCTGGCTCGCTGGCGGAGATCGGGCGGAAAGCCATGGGGCCGGATTTTCCGAACTTGCGCCTCAATGATCTTGCCATTCTGCTCGTGGAAGGCGGGTCGCGCGTTCTACCAGGGTTCAGCCCCGATCTGTCGGCGAAAGCGGCGGCTGCGCTCAAGCGCAAAGGCGTCACGATCAAGCTCAACAGCCTGGTGGGTGAGATCCGTGCCGATGGTCTGATGATCGGGAGCGAATTCGTTCGGTCCACGCATATCATCTGGGCGGCAGGCAATAGGGCGTCGCCGCTTCTGACTTCACTCGGACTTCCCCTGGATGGGTCCGGTCGGATCAAAGTTCAACCGGATCTGACGATTCCAGAAGACCCCTGGGTTTTTGTCATCGGCGATGCCGCGCATTGTGCCGATCCGGACGGGAACCCTCTGCCGGGAATCGCTCCCGTCGCCGTGCAGCAAGGCCGCTATGTTGCGAGGCTCATTCGTGACGAGACTGTGCCTGATCAGCGCCGGCCGTTTGTCTACGCGGATCGAGGCATGCTGGCGACCATCGGACGTGCACAGGCCGTAGCGCAGATCGGCCTCTTGCGCCTATCCGGCCTGTCCGCCTGGTTGCTCTGGTGCGTGGTGCATATTTTCTTACTGATCGAGTTCCGCAGTCGTATGCGGGTGATGTCGGAATGGATTTGGTACTACCTCACGTTCAAGCCTGGCGCAAGAATCATCTATATGAAAACACGCCAGGCTAGCGAAGAATCGGAACGTCGCGGTCGTGTTCCGCGGGGTCTGACTCGAAAGACTGATGTGGTTCCGACAGAAGAGATTGAGAAACGGGCTATGTAACTCAACATTTCTCGAACACGACGGTTCACCTCTTCCATTCATTTAACTCCTCACGCGCTCCAACTCCATGCTTCACGGGCAGTCCGTTGTCTGAGAGAGTTGCTCATTATTGCCATGCCAACAGACCTCGGGCCCATGCCTGTTCGCGTTCCACAATTGACTCGAACTCGGCTGTTGCCAGCTTAGTCGCGGGTTCTCTGCTTGTCCTGACCCTCATGAGCCTTGCCCAGGCCTCGCTTGCCGAGGCATAAGAGGACAAGCCGGAGGTGTTCCCCGTGCAAATGGCTGCACCCGCAGGGGTCTTTATCAAGACGGCTCGAAGTGAAGTGGAGTTGCGACGTCAATTACGAGCTAAAAATGGGGTATCCGAACTCAGTCCTACCACGTCGGTGATTCCTCTCTCGTCCGCACCGACGAGGAACGGTGGATTTTTACCACAAAGCTCCTGGCATGGCTTTGATCACGCGGAGCCCAGATTTCTCGCTGGAGCAGGCACCGCAGGTCTCCAATGCCTTTGAAATTCATAATCTAGCTGACGGTAGTGGGATGCTGGGGGATTCATGGAGGCACACATCGAGCTTCAGTCGACGGCGAGTGAGTGTCCGAAGAATATCTGGCGGGCTCTATTCCAATCTATCGATCAAGGCTCCGCACATCATCGTGGTGCCCTTGGCCAAACTGGTCGTCGATCGGATGCCTATCCGGCTCGATCCCAAGGAACCAGACAGTGCGGTTCTGATTGATATAGATTTACAGGGCACCGCTCATGTCTCATCGATCACCGGATGGCGTTTTTCGCATACGGCTCGACAGCGAGGCCATTGATCTTCCGCAAGAATTCTCTTACTCTGTAGCCAATTCTACGAATATGAAGGTCATTGTCGGATAGTAAACAACTAAATTCACGCCTATCACGTCTGATTGAAGGAGGCCAATGATGACAATTTACGGTTCGGTGTGCAGTGGTCTGTCTCGTCTTACTCTTGCCATCGTGGGGAGTGCCCTGGTTTGGACTGGAGTGGGAATCGGAGGCATTGCTCCGGCCTCTGCCTATGAAGTGTGGCTGACGGATCAATCCGATACGGCGAAAGAAAGCGGCGGCTTTCTCCATATCTATGACGGTGCAGCGCTCGCGGCGAATCCAGCCACGGCGAAACCGGCCGTCACGATCGATCTGTCCAGCGAGATCAACACATTTTGCGAAGCAGCGACCAAGAAACCGGTCCGGCGGCCGCATATGCTGTTCTTCAACAAGGACCAGAGTCATGTGATCCTCTCATTTCTGAGCGGGCACGTGCTGTTCATGGATGCCAAGACGCGTAAGCCGGAGGCCTGTTTATCGATGGGGAAAAATGCCCATGCGGCCTGGCCAACGCCTAACCAGAAGATGGCGATTGCGGCGAATATCATCGAAAAGAAATTTGTCCGTATTTGGACTGACTATGCGGCGCATACATTCAGCTTTGATCCCGAAAAGGATGTAGTGAATCTTGCCTTGCTGGAGGGTGGGGAACGCCCGGATACCTCGCCGATATGCCCCATTACGGAGTCATCCAGTCGCTATGCGTTTGTGACGCTACGGGGAGGTGGGCTATTCGTATTCGATGTCACCACCACGCCGATGAACCTTGTGGCCACACTCAACAATAATGAGATCCATCCTGCCGGCTGTGGCGGCATTCAGGTCGGCGAGACGATGTATGTCAATTCCGGTGGCGGCTGGCCGATCGCGCCTCTCTCCTACGATATCTATGCCCTCGACCTATCCACCCTTCCCAAATCTGTTTCAGCCAAGTTAGTGTCTTCACGGGATGACCAATTTGCCGATTCCCACGGGATGGCCGCGGTCGGACGTTATGTCTGGAGTGCTGACCGAGCAGGAAACAATATCGAAATCATCGATACGGTCTCAAATTTGAGTGTGGGCTCGATCGATCTCGTGACGGATGGGAACAAGGATCCAGCTCCGGATCTCTTGGACAACGCGCCGGACAATCAGTATGTGTTCGTCAGCCTGCGCGGTCCTACCCCGCTTACTGGGAATGACAAGATGGCGCACAATGCCAAAGGGACTATTGCAGGCGTCGGTGTCATTCATGTGGATGGCGGAGGGAAGGTCGGTCACTATAAGGGGCAGGCGACTGTCACGAATATGATAGACGGAAAAGATACAGCGGATCCCCACGGGATCGCCGTCCGCAAGTAGCGTCGTTCTTGAGTCACAGCGTGAGGCCGCAGCATGATCGCCGCGGCCTCGCCTCATCGTCACCCATCGTCACGTACCCCTTTGCAGGCACCAGCGGTCTGTTCACCTTGGAGAGTATGGCATGCCATTGGTCACCTACAATAATGTGCCGGTCCCTTCGTTCATGTATGGCACGGCTTGGAAAAAGGAGGCCACGACGCAACTGGTGCAGTTAGCGGTGTCGGCGGGCTTTACAGCCATCGATACGGCCAACCAACTGATCCATTACCAGGAAGCGTTGGTAGGGGAGGCTCTGCTGTTCCTCGCACAGCAAGGGGTTACGCGAGATCGTCTGTTTCTTCAGACTAAGTTTACGCCGACGAATGGCCAGGACCATCGCACCCCCTACGATGCTTCGGCCAATCTCACCACCCAAGTGATGCAGTCCTTCGACAGCTCGTTGGCTCACCTGCACACCGACTATCTTGATTCCTATGTCTTACACGGTCCCTATCAGCGACGTGGGTTAGGAGATGCGGACCAGGAGGTGTGGGCCGCCATCGAAGGGCTCTATCGGTCAGGGAAAACGAAAATGATCGGCATCAGCAATGTCACGGCTGAGCAACTCACCCAACTCTGTAGCCAGGCGGTAGTGAAACCTATGATGGTGCAAAACCGTTGTTATGCCGCACTTGGATGGGACAAAGAGGTGCGGGAGATCTGCCGGGCCCATGGGATTATCTATCAAGGCTTTTCGCTGTTGACCGCGAATCAAGGAATCTTTGCCGAGCCAGCTATTCGGGCCATTGCCCAACGTTTAGGAACCGGTCTCGCACAAGTCGTCTTTCGGTTTGCCATACAAGTCGGGATGCTCCCGTTGACCGGCACCACGAATCCACAACATATGAAAGACGATCTTCAGGCTGAACAGCTCACCCTCACTCCCGAAGACATGCAGTTGATCGAAACGATCGGGATATAATCACGAAGCCCCGCAGAATGCTCAAAAAGTCCGTTCAGCAAGGCCGCAGCCGATGAAAGCACCGGAGGCGTAGCCTCTTGGCTACGTTGAGGATGCTTTCGAGGGGAGAACGAAGCTGGCGGGCTTTTTCAGCATTCTGCTAGGAGGGGAGTTCGATGAGCCGAAGGGTGTAGAGATACTGGTAGAGACCTTTATGGTCCATCAGTTCAGCATGGGTGCCGGTCTCCATGAGGCGTCCTTTGTTGAGGACGAGGATGCGATCGGCTCGTTGAATGGTCGTCAAGCGGTGGGCGATCACAAAAGTGGTTCGGCCTTTCATGAGTTGTTCCAACGCCTCCTGGACGAGTCGTTCCGACTCACTGTCGAGAGCAGAGGTGGCTTCATCCAACAATAAGATCCGTGGATTTTTCACGATGGCTCTGGCGATGGCGATGCGTTGTCGCTGTCCGCCTGACACATTGATTCCCTTTTCCCCCACAATGGTCTGATACTGGTCCGGGAAGCTCATGATGAAGTCGTGGGCATGGGCCGCACGGCTCGCTGTCACCACCTCTTCCTGACTGGCCTTTTCGTTCCCGTAGCGGATATTGTCAAGAATGGTTCCGCCGAATAAGATCGTCTCTTGCGGAACCAGCGCGATCTGCCGATACCAGCTGTCCATGGTGACTTGACGGAGATCGTGCCCGTCGATGGTGATGCGTCCTTCGGTCGGATCGTAGAAGCGGTGGAGCAAGTTCATTACGGTCGTTTTCCCTGCCCCCGTGGGACCGACGATGGCGACCAGTTCACCTGGCTTCGCTTCAAACGATATATCCGTCAAGACCGGCTGGCGTGGATCATAGGCAAAACCGATATGCTCAGCCCGAATATGTCCTGAGACAGAAGATAGCGTTGTGGCTGTGGGAGAGTCGCTCACCTCGGAGCCTGTGTCGAGAATTTCGAACACACGTTGGGTGGCGCCCTGCGCTTCCTTGATCTGCGCGAACACGCGGGCAGCGGAACTGAAGGGGCCGATCAGGATTCCAGCAAAGAGGACGAATGCAAAGAGGTCGCCCGGTGACATGCTCCCATCGATGACTTGCCGTCCCCCATACCACAACACCGCGGCTGCAGCAGAGAATGTCAGGAGGCTGATGACCGGAATAAACACCGCCATGACCCCGGCCTTTCGCATCGTCAGCACCAAGGTCTGTTCGACTTGCGCCGCAAACCTGGTCTTTTCGCGCTGTGTTTGGACGAAGGACTTCACGATCCGGATGCCGGAGATCACTTCCTCGATCAGGGTACTCATTGCAGCGGTGTGATCTTGAATCGAAGTCGAGAGGGATTTCAGCCTTCGTCCAAAGACTTTGGCCACAAGAACGAGCAGCGGGAGCAGAATCAGGATCAAGAGGCAGAGCCGCCAATTCGTCATCAGCAAGAATGTGATCCCTCCGACGAAGGTCACAAGTTGTTTCGCACTGTCGATTGGCGTTTCGGTGACGGCCGACTGGACGACCGTCACGTCATTCATGAGCCGTGAGAGGAGTTCGCCGGTTCGCCTGCGGGCAAAAAAACTCACCGATAGGGTATGCAGATGCGCAAAGAGATGCCGGCGAAAGTCAGCGATGATGCGTTGCGAAATCCATGCGGTCAGATAGCTATGGCCCATCGAACAGAGTCCCTGTAGCACGACGAGCCCGAGAAAGACGGTAATCATGTCCGTCATTCTGGACTGGTCGTGTTGCACGGTAATGACGTCCCATAGGGTACCGGCTAGCCGTAGTAGGGCTAGATTGATGGCGGCGACGCCCATGACCAGCAGGCCTGCCAGCACCATACGGGACAGGTAGGGTTTCAGGAATGGGAGAAATCGTGAAAAGGTGGACATGGTGAGGGGGCGGTCTTAGAGGAGGTGGCTACGGAAAAACTGGAGAGAACGGTGGAGGGGTGGAAGCCGCCGCCGGCAACAGTTACAGCTCTGTGATGGACTCGATCATGTTCTTGTTGATGCCCACGAAGTCCGAGCGATCCTTCTCATTGATCATCACGTCTGTGAGGCTGATGAAGAGACGCTGCTCTTCATTGATCGCATCGGACACACGATTTCGCATGGGGGGAATGAGAAAATCGCCAACGTAGTTGCAGCTCACAGTCCGGACGCGGATGCGAACTTTCTTGCCCTCTGGCACGGCCCCCCCCTTCTCAGGTGAGTCTAGCTTTTACGGCGTTCAAACTTTTGACGCCGGCGCAGCTTTTTGTATTTGTGTTTGCGCATTTTTTTACGGCGTTTTTTCAGCACACTAGACATGCGTTCTCTCTCCTGCAAAGGGCGGATTTTAGAAGTTTCTGCCTCAAATTGCAAGGTCATCAACGGATTAAATTCATCATGGTTGGGGCGGGGCCGACCGGCCGGGGGGGAGAACTTATGATGCAGTGAGGGAGGGCGCACGGGCCGCTTGACCTACCTGATACTCGTTCCTATACTGCAATCAGCATGTCATCGCACAAATTTCCACTGTTTCTCATCTTGGTCCTGCTCGGCTCGATATCCTTGCTCGGCGTCGGTTGCGGTGGCAAGACGAATCCACACCCCGAAGATCACGAACGGTATCTTCGTATCGATCGGGCGGTGGAATCACTTCGTCAAGCCTACGTGAGGAAAGATTTGTCGGATCTGGCCTCGCTTATGATGCCGACTGAACAGCTTGACAGATTGCGGGAAGAGGCTCAGGGCGATTTCCAGACTTTTAGTGCCATTACGCTGGACTTCACGGTCGAGCGCATTATGATCCAAGGGGACGAGATTGATGTGTTCGTGCATTGGCAGGGGCTGTGGAGAAAAAACGCGGACGATCCGGGGCTCCGCCAACGAGGCCATACGCGATTGCAGTGGGTCGGAACAAAGTCGATTTTGTTGCGCGGAGTTCAGGGCGATACTCCTTTTGGTATGAACGCCCGGCAGGTTCCGATCAATCCCGCATATTCCCCCAAGAAGAAGTAATCCATGCCACTTCGTCGATCTCGCGCTCCGGTTCAGGCTGATTTTTTGGTCATCGGGAGCGGTGTGGCCGGTCTCCGCGCGGCGTTGGAGCTGAGCCGTTCCGGTCGTGTCATGGTGCTGACGAAAGGGCACCCGCTTCAGAGCAGTTCAATTCATGCACAGGGCGGGGTGGCGGTGGCGATGAGTGAAGAAGACGACGTGGCCATCCATTTAACCGACACGCTCAAGGCGGGGCATGGGCTTTGCCGGAAAGAAGCGGTGCGGGTGCTTGTTGAAGAAGGACCTGAGCGGATTCAAGAATTGATTGGATGGGGGGCTAAGTTTGACAAAGTCGGCGGTAAGTTTGCCTTCGCTCGGGAGGCTGCTCACAGTCGAAGCCGTATTCTGCGCGCGCGTGGGGATGCTACGGGGAACGAGATGGTGCGAGCGTTGATTGCCGAGGTGAATCGGCAGAAGCATATTCAGCGGTTGGATCATCACTTTACCGTAGATCTTGTCGTCGACGATGGACGTTGCTGTGGGGCTGTTGCGCTGGATGAAGGGTCTGGCCGCCAATTCGTGTTGCCGGCTCGCGCGATCGTGCTGACTACCGGCGGCGCTGGACATATCTATGCGCGGACGACCAACCCTCCGAACGCCACCGGCGATGGGATGGCCATGGCACTGCGCGCGGGAGCGGTGCTTCAAGATATGGAGTTCGTGCAATTCCATCCCACCGCACTCTATTTACCTTCGAGTCCGCCGTTCTTGCTGTCGGAAGCGATGCGAGGCGAGGGTGCGCAACTTCGTAACAATAAAGGGGCGCTGTTTATGCAGCGATACCACCCCACGGGCGCGTTAGCGCCGAGAGACATCGTGTCCCGAGCAATCTTGGCGGAGATGGCGGCGACGAAAGCCCGTCATGTCTATCTTGACGTCACCCACTTGGGAGCGGAGTTTGTGAAACGGCGATTCCCGACGATTTATGCCACATGCCTTCGCTATGACATCGATATTACGGAAGAATGGATCCCTGTGTCTCCGAGCGCACATTATATGATGGGCGGGGTCTGGACTGATCTGAACGGTGCGACAACAGTTCCAGGGCTTTTTGCCGCCGGGGAGGTGGCCTGTAGCGGTGTGCATGGGGCGAATCGTCTGGCGAGTAATTCTTTGCTCGAAGGATTGGTGTTTGGCGTGCGCGCGGCATTAGCAGCCGTGGCGTTTGCAGATAGACACGAGCTTCCTTTACTGTCGTCTCATGAGTCTACGCTTCGAGTAGGCCAGTTCGGCACATTGGAGGATGCGGAAAAGTTACGAAGCTCGCTCAGGCGGACGATGTGGGGACAGGTCGGCGTCATTCGCTCAGGGGAGTCGCTTATCCGGGCCTGTGCGCAACTGTCCCGGTGGGCTCAGCTCGTGACCCAGCCATTTGCAAGCCGAGCCGCGCTGGAGGTGAAAAACATGGTGCAAGTGGCGCAATGCGTCGCGGAGGCTGCGCTGTGGCGAGAGAATAGCGTCGGGGCGCATTACCGGTCGGATTTTCCAGAGGTCAAACGGGCCGGTTGGCAACAGCACAGTCGTCTATCGAGCGGGGAAGTCGTTAGCGGGAAGAGATCTCAGAAATCTCGGGGGTTGCTGTTGTCTCTGCGGGGGCGTATCGGCTGACCGGACGTTCCATGATGACGCCATCGCGGACCAGGAATGTGCGGTAGTATCGGAGGACCTTCCGAACGTATTGCCGGGTTTCATCGAACGGGGGAAGCGCCTGATACCGTTCGACCGCATTTTCTCCGGCATTGTAGGCCGCCAGGGCGAGCGGTAAATTTCCATGGAACCGGTCGAGCAGTTGTCGTAAGTACTTGGCCCCTCCACCCACATTATCATCCGGATCATACATATCACGCACGTCCATACGCACGGCTGTCTGCGGCATCAACTGCATCAGGCCAATAGCGCCGGCGCGAGAAACCGCCCGTGGATCGAAGTCCGATTCAGCTTTGATGACGGCTCGGATCAACGCGGGATGAAGCTGTTGTTGCGAAGAATGCCGGCGAATGACTGGCTCAAGTTCTTGCTCGGACAAAGTGGCGTGGAATTGGCTGGACTCGATCTCAATTTTTTGATAGCGCGAGTCTGACGGGACGTTGGTGAGAGAGATCGAACCGTCGCGCCCGATGAACTGGTAAATTTCCGCCTTGGTCGTTGGTACGGAGCAGGCTAGTGAGCCAACCCCTGCGATCACCGTCGCGGTGAGCCCAATGGCAACGTGCCGCCGAAGAGATGTCATGATGAGAGAAAAGGTGTTGTGCATGGTTGCAACGATACCAGTCTGCCACTGGGTGTCAAGAAAAAGCATGTCTTGTGCCCGCTGTCAGCAGTAAAATAGTATGAAAAAACAATGAGGTCTGTGGGGGTGTGGGACAGTTAGGGTTCTAAATAACGCGTTCGATTGGCCATAAATAGTCTGTGGAGCTGATGGGTAAGAGGTCCAGGGGTTCCATTCCCAACCGGCTGTTTGTCCACCATGGTGATCGGCATCACTTCCATACTTGTGTTGGTGAGAAAGCACTCGTCTGCCTTCAGGAGCGCCTCAATGCCGAAATGTCCTTCGTCAATCGGGATCTGTGCCTCTTGTGCGAGGCTCAACACGATGTCTCTCGTGATTCCGTCCAGTAGGCCGCATGCAAGTGCCGGGGTGCAGAGTCGACCTGCCCGGACAAAAAAGAGATTGCTGACAGTGCATTCCGTCAGGTGTGACTCCCAATTGAGCAGGATACTGTCGAAAGCGTCTACAGCGATCGCTTCCCGTTTGGCCAGGATGTTGTTCAGGAAATTTGTGGCCTTGATCTGGGGCGAGAGCGCACTGGGTAGGTTCCGTCTCGTTTTGGCAACGATCAGCTTCACGCCAGTTCGGTACTGTTGGGGCGGGGGAGCCTGAAGCGGTTTGGTCATAATCACCACGGTGGGGGTTGGGCATAGGGCTGGATCAAGACCGATGTCGCCGGCCCCTCGGGAGATGGTGATGCGAAGGTATGCGTCGGTGCGTTCGTGCCCGACGTCATTCCGTGTCATTGCTTCGTGGAGGAGCGCCGGCCATCTGTACTCAAGAATGGGGATAGCCAGGCCGATCGCGTCCGCAGATCGCCGAAGCCGGGCAAGATGCTGGTCCCGCATGAAGATTCGGCTCCCGTAAGAACGAATCGTTTCATAAACGCCATCGCCATAGAGGAAGCCATGATCGAAGACGGAGACGACGGCTTCCTCTTCTTTTACGAACCGATCATTGAGATAAATCCACATCTGTTAGTTCTGTTGTAGTGCGCTGAAAAATGCCTGGGCCTTCTGAATCGTTTCCTCGTATTCTTTGGCCGGATCAGAGTCGGCGACAATTCCGGCACCGACCTGCAAGTACCCCTTTCCTGCACACCATACCAAAGTTCGAATCACGATATTGAGATCGAGGTCACCGTTCCAGTCGATGTACCCAAACGATCCGGTGTAGGGGCCGCGGCATACCGGTTCCAGCTCTTCGATAATCTCCATGCAGCGAATCTTCGGCACACCCGTGATGGTGCCTCCAGGAAATAACGCCCGAATCAGATCGAAGGGTGTGGCGTCAGGCTTTAAGGCACCGCTGATATTGGATACGATGTGGCTGACGTGGGAGTATTGCTCAATCGCCATGAGTTCATCGACCTGCACGCTGCCGTATTGGCAGACGCGGCCCAGGTCGTTTCGTTCGAGATCGACGAGCATGAGGTGTTCTGCCCGTTCCTTTTCATTCGTAAGCAATTCGCCGACGAGGCGTTGATCGTCGCGTGCATCAAGGCCGCGTGGCCTGGTTCCGGCAATCGGTCGCGTATCCGCCTGCCGGTCGTGCAAACGGACTAGCCGTTCGGGCGAAGAACTGATCAACGTCACATCGTCAAAGTGCATAAGCCCTGAGAAGGGCGAAGGGTTGACCGCTTGTAGACGTCGATAGAGCTCCTGCTCGTAGGGCTGTCGATCTGTGCCATCGTGGTAGGCGCTGGGGGGTTGCAGTGTGAATCGATGCGACAGGTTGGCCTGGTAGATGTCTCCAGCTGCAATGTACCCTTGGCAGCGTCGGACTCGATCGAGGTAGGCTTCCCTGGTTTGGTCGGGGTGAAAGGCCATCTGATCGAGGGGGGGGAGATTCTTGAGGGGGGCAGGCCTTCCGTTCAATCTGGCTTCGCACTCGGCCAGTCGGTCTAAACCCTCGTGATAGAGCTTCTCTCGGGGCTCTCCTAGAAATCGTTCCATGGGCGGGCAAAAAATAATCTGTAGACGATCGGTTCGATGATCGATAGCGGTGATGAGGTCATACAGGCCGAATTGCAGATAAGGCAGCTGCAGATCGTCTTTGGCCATGGATGGGAGCGTCTCAAATTCTCGGACGAGGTCGTAGCTGAGGTAGCCGACGGCTCCGCCATAAAAAGGGGGTAGGCCTGGAGCAGGCTCTATTTGAGGGGCAGCGAATAGGCGACAGAGGGTTCCAAAGGGATCTTGTGAGAAGTATTCGCGTCCTTCATGGGTGCGAAGGACAGCCTGTCCTTGTCGCCCTGTCAGCACTGAAAAGGGGTTGCTCCCTAGAAATGAAAAGTGATTCCCTCCACCGGCGCCTTTCCCGCTGTCGAGTAGGAACGATGGCTGAGAAGGAGAAGCAAGCAAGCAGTACAAGTCAAACGGTGTCCTTCCTAGGCTGTCCAGTGAGAAGACCAGGGACTGTGGAGGCCCACTAAGGAATGATGGTTGGGAGAAACGAGTCATGGGTAAACGTGTATCGCTCTACACATAAGCCGTATTTACTATACCCCACTGTTTCGGCCGTGTCACAGCACAAGGTTGACTTGACAATTTCATAGTGATTCTGCTTGAATTGCGCGCCCGCCATCGGCAGGGTCTTTGCGACAAGGGCCGCATTGCACTCTCCTCCGTGGGTACGACATGTCCCCTTCACAAGATCCATTGTACGCGGGGCTTGGCCAAGCGGTCCGGATCGCAACCGATCTGCTCGCTGCGCTAATTGTCGGAGGAGCGGTGGGATGGGTCTGTGACACCTACCTCTTTGATTCCACCCCCTGGGGGATGGTCGGAGGTTTGGTGTTGGGTATCGTAGCCGGGATCAGGAATGCGTACCGGTCGGCCCAGCGATGGCCGAAGACATAACGCCTTGCACTAGAGAAAGCACAAGAGTGCCATGGAAGAAAGTCCGCTTCATCAATTCGAACTTCAGAACTGGATCCCGATCTCGCTTGGTGGATTGGACATTTCCATCAATAAGGCCGTTGTCTTCATGTGGGTTGTTGTCTCCCTGGCGGCGGTGCTCATGGTGATGGCAGGATCAGCGCGCAAGCTGGTGCCCGGCAAGTTGCAGAGCCTGGCGGAGATGATGGTGGATTTCATTCGCAGCATGATCATGGATACGATGGGCAAAGATGGGATGCGATTTTTCCCTCTCATCGCCACGCTGTTTCTCTTTATCCTCTTCAGTAATCTTATCGGGTTGATCCCCGGCACCTACACCGTGACGAGTCAGATTATTGTGACGGCCGTGTTCTCCTGTCTGGTGTACGGGCTCAGCCTGGCTATAGGATTCTGGATACATGGGATAAAATTTCTAGGCATTCTTATTCCGCCCGGTACGCCCGGATGGCTGCTGCCATTGATGATACCGATCGAGTTGATCAGTCAGTTGGCACGGCCCATTTCACTGGCGGTTCGGTTATTTGCGAATATGACGGCGGGCCACGTGATGCTCGCGGTTCTGTTCAGCCTGACGATCGGCGGCGGATTGTTGATCGGGTGGTTGCCCTTTGCATTCACGGTCGCGATTTACGGATTGGAATTTGGTATCGCGTTCATTCAAGCCTATATTTTTAGCATATTGACCTGCGTCTATTTGGGGGACGCATTTCATTTGCATGGCCATGATGAGCACGCGCATTAGCGCGTGTGAGTTCAGACAAGGGAGGAGTAAGACATAATGGATTCAGCAGCAGCAGGGTTGATCGGTATGGGGTGTGCAGCGGCGGGGTTTGCTGGAGCAGGTGTGGGGATCGGCTACATCTTCGGGAAGATGATTGAAGTGGTGGCGCGCCAGCCGGAAGCAGAAGCTCGCGTCACGAAGTATATGTGGATCGGGTTTGCGTTGGTGGAAGCCATCGCGCTGTACGGCCTGGTCATTGCCTTCATCATCATGGGCTTTCGCAAGTAGGAGCAGGCTTAGGTCTGGGTAAAGGTGGGGGGCGCATCTGCTCTCAGCCTCACTTCAGCCTTTCTGATGTGAACTATGCCACAGTTTGAATCTGATTTTTTTTCTTCCTTGATTTTCTGGGAAGTCCTATCGTTTGCGATTCTCTTGTTCGTACTCTACAAGTATGCGTTCCCCGGCATCTTGAGCGCCTTGGAAGAGCGGGAAAAGAAAATTAAGGACAGCCTTGATCAAGCCGAGCATCACCGGTCAGAGGCCGAACGGAAACTCAAGGAGTACGAGGCCAAGCTGAATAATGCTGCGAAAGAGGCGGACGGAATTCTGGCTGCTGCAAAGGAACGGGCGCAACGGCTCTTAGAGGAAAATGAGCAGCGGATGACGGTCGAAGCCGAGCGGATCAAGGGCGAAGCGACGCGTGAAATCGATCAGGAGCGCCGCAAGGCGATTCAGGATATTCGCGCGCAAACCACCGATTTGGCTCTGATGGTTGCAGAAAAAGTCGTGCAGCGAAGTCTGAATGAGGCGGATCACCGAAGATTTACAGACGAGGCGCTCGAAGCGCTGTCAAAATCCTACCAACGCTAATTCTTAAACCGGGCGGGGTCAACCTAGGCTGACCCCGCCCGGTCTGTATCCTTCCAAATCTACACAGACAAAACGAAACCCGGCTTTGCGGAGGCGGGCGCTGATGTGCGCGCGCAGGTCGGGCTGATTCAGCCGAGAAAACTCTTCTGCTCCGACCTCGATTCGTGCCACCTCTCCGTGCTCCCGGACACGCACATGACGGAATCCCTCAGCCTGTAGAATCTCTTCAGCCTGCTCCACGCGACGGAGACTCTCGATCGTGATCGGAGTGCCGCGCGGAATTCTTGAAGAGAGGCAGGCGGCTGCCGGCTTATCCCAATTCGAGAGTCCTAAAGCCTGGGCGAGTGCCCGTACGTCGGACTTGGAGAGGGAGGCTTCGACCAGCGGGCTTCGAACTCTCCACTCGCGTGCGGCTTTGATTCCTGGCCGATCGTCCCCGAGATCGTCGAGATTTGTCCCATCTACAACCCATAGGCTTGCTCGCGGCTCGCGTAGTCCGTCCAGCAATTGATAGAGGTCAGTCTTGCAATGGAAGCAGCGGGCTGCATCGTTCTGCACAAAGGCTGGGATATCGAGTTGATCGGTATGGACCAGTTCATGCCGCGCGCCGATCTCTAAGGCCACTTGCTTCGCGCCATCGAGTTCGATCGTAGGAAACGTCGGGGAGACAGCCGTGACGGCCAACGCTTGTGCCCCGAGTTGCTCCTGGGCAATTTTCAAGACGACGGTGCTATCAATCCCACCGGAGTAGGCGACCAGGACAGACTGCATATCCAAAATCGCCTGACGGAGTGTCACGAGCTTACGGTTGAGGGATTCGGTCATCATGTTGAGTTCCTACACTGTTGCCTAGCGCTTGACCTTGGCTTTGGCGATGTTGCCCACTACCACTAAGGCGTACCGTTTGGGGTCTAGGTACTGTTTGGCGACACGCTGTACGTCTTCTTTCGTGACCCGCTCTATCCATTTTGGGTATTGCGTAAAGTATTCGAACCCCAGACCGTAGAACTCCACTTGGGCGAGCACCTGCGCGAGTTTCGCAGTGGAATCAAACCGTAAGGGAAAGCTGCCGATCAAGAATGATTTGGCCTCAGCCAATTCCTGGTCGGATACGGGTGAGTCACGAATGGACTTGATTTCCGTCAGGACACCGGTGATGGCCTGATTCGTCGTCTCGGTCTTGGTTTGGAGGTTGACCCAGAAAGAACCGGGCATCAGCCGAGCGTCGAAGTGGCTCATGATCCCATAGGCCAATCCCTGCTTGTCCCGAATCGAATCCATTAACCGGGAGGAAAACCCACCGGCCCCCAGGATGTAATTCATCACCGTGACCGAATAGAAATCCTGGTGCGCACGCGGAAGACCTCCATGGCCGAGCACAATAGTGGATTGGGTGAGATCCTTTTCGATGAGCTGAACCGTTCTCCGCTCGACAGGCGCGGGCTTTTTCGTGCTCCGTGCTGTCGCCGTCCCTTGTTTCCAGGTTTCAAAATGGGTCTGCACCAGTGTGGTGGCCTGTTCAACCGTCACGTCGCCGACGATGGCCAGGATGATTTGGGAAGGGGAATATTCCCGTCCATAGAAGGCTTGCACATCGGCCAGAGTGATCTTGGCAAGCGTTTCTTCCGTTCCATTGACGGGCCAGCGGTAGGGGTGTCCGTGGAAGACGAGCTGATTGAAGGCCTTCATGGCGATATGGCCAGGGTCATCGTTGTCGCTCGCCATCTCACCCAGAAGTTGGGTGCGGATCCGTTCGAATTCCTGCTTATGAAACGCAGGTCGTTGCAGCATGTCTGCGAGCAGGGTAAATCCGAGGTCGATGTCTTTTTTGAGTACGCGGGATGAGGCGGTGGTGAAATCCTCTGAGGCTTTGGCTTCCAGGGTTCCGCCGACGAAATCGATTTGCTCCGCCTGCTGTTTTGACGTACGCGTAGTCGTTCCTTCGTCCAGGAGGCTGGCGACGAGGTTCGCGAGGCCTGCCTTGTCGGAAGGATCCTGTGCAGAACCAGCTTTGATCAGCGCGTGGATTTCTACGATAGGGAGGAAATGTTGCTCAAGGACGAGCACCGTGATGCCATTTGTCGTCACAAATTTCGTCGGCGCGATCTCTGCTGCCGCACTGGGGCTGCTTGCTAAGAGGAAGGCGCAGAGTCCCATCACGAGGATCTGGAGAGCCAGTCGTCGCGGCGCGATAGGCAATCGTTTCGTCGTTGGCATGACTAGGGTTTTCCCTGTTGCGCCGCGGTGGAGGGTATTTCTGGTTGTTTGGGAGGCACGGGAATCAAAGTGCCGACGGTTCGATTGTCTTCCGTCAAGTAGTGGCGGGCGACATATTGGATATCTTTGGCTGTCACTGCCCGGATCCGTTCGACAAACTGGTCGATTTTCCGCCACCCGGCGCCGACGGATTCAGCCTGTCCGAGTAACATAGCATGTCGGAAGTTGGAGTCCTGCTCGAAGATATGGGTAGCTTCAACTTGGTTCTTCGCCCGTTGGAGTTCTTGCTCTGTCGGCGGATCGGCCTGGAGGCGTTTGATCTCTCGATGAAGGGCTTCTTCAACCGCCTCCGGCCTCTGGCCAGGGCTCACGAGGGCATAGAAGTAGAAAAGGCCAGGATCGGTCTGCAGTAAGTTGTATTCTGCTCCAACCGCGAGCGATGATTTTTGCTCATACACGAGGCTCTGGTACAGGCGCGAACTTTTTCCATGCGACAGAATTGAATCCAGAATATCGAGAGCGTACGAGTCTTCGCTCGTAAAATTCGGCACGCGATAGCCCATCATGACGAAAGGGACTTGTGCATCTCGCTTGAGGAGAAAGCGGCGTTCACCTTTTTGTTCCGATTCCATGGTGGCAATCAGCTTGGGTTCCGGTCCTCGCGGAATCGGCTCGAAAAGCTGTTTGATCGTGGGGAGCAGGCTGTCGGCTTTGATATCGCCCACCACGACTAGGGTTGCATTATTAGGTGAGTAATAGGTGTCGTAATGTCGTTGTAAGTCATCCAGGGTCATCGCATCCAAGTCACCAAACCAGCCGATCACCGGCCAATGGTACGGATGACTGAGATAGGCCTGGGCGAAGAGCGCCTCGACGAGCGCACCTTGGGGGTCGTCCTCTGCGCGAAGGCGTCGTTCCTCCTTTACGACCTCTCGTTCCGTCGCCAACTCCTTCGTGTCGAGCAGAAGCCCTTGCATGCGATCGGCTTCAAGCTCCAGGGCCAACTCGACGCGGTCGGTTGCGAGATTCTCGAAGTAGGCAGTGAAGTCCTGGCTCGTGAAGGCGTTGTCCATTCCGCCATTTTTTCGAATGAGACGGGAAAAGGTGCCCTTGGGATATTTTGCGGTACCCTTGAACATCATATGTTCAAGCATGTGGGATAAGCCTGCACGGCCCATGACTTCGTTGCGCGAACCGACTTTGTACCAGACCTGGACGGTGGCAACCGGAGCTTTGGGGACTTCAACTAACAGAACTTTCATCCCATTGGAGAGGATGAACTCACGAGGTTCGGTTGCGACAGCGGGCGATGTAAAGGCAAAGACCAGACTGGTCGCGGCAATCAACCAGGAAATTTTCATGATGTGTCGTGAATTGAGCCAGGTCATGTTTGGGCGGTGCGCACGCTGCATGCTAGCAACGGGGTTCAATTTGTGTCAAGGCATGTTCTGCGTATCGGGGTGCGAGATTACCTAATTGGCCGCAAGCGCCAAGGACGTCGCGCCCCCGACTCTTACGGACGAATACGTCAAGGCCCGCCTGTCGCACAATGGTTTGAAAGGCTGAAATGTCGCCTTCCGATGGACGGCGAAAGGGATTCCCAGGGAATTCATTGAATGGAATCAAATTGATTTTACACGCGATTCCACGGACGAGCTTGATGAGTCGGCGAGCATCATCGGCGTGATCATTCACCCCGGCCAGCAGGACGTACTCGAAGGTGAGTCGTCGGGTCGGCGGCAAGGGGTAACGGCGGCAGGCAGCGAGCAAAGTCCTGAGCGAGGCGATACCATTGATCGCCGGCATCAGGCTGGCACGCTGGTCGTCCGTCGTGGCATTCAGCGAAATAGCCAGATTGACGCCGAGTGGCGCGATATCTTTCAATCGCGCCGCCAGACCTGCAGTTGAGACCGTGATGCGTCGTGGTGACCATCCGAGTCCCCATCGTTTATTGGTGAGCCGACGAATGGCTTCTGACAAGGCTTCCATGTTGGCCAAGGGTTCCCCCATCCCCATAAAGACGAGGTTGGTGATTCGTTCATTGGAATCGAGGCGATCTTGGGCGGTCAGCACCTGCTCCATGATTTCATGTGGCTTCAAGTTGCGTTTCAATCCCATCGTACCGGTCAGGCAGAATCCGCAATCCAGGGTACAGCCGACCTGCGTCGATACACAGAGGGTCAAGCGGTTTTCGTCTAGAATCAGCACCGTTTCGACGGTGAGCCCATCGCTGAGCGTGAGCACGAGTTTTCTCGTGCCATCAATTGAACGGAAGACTGAACAGCCTGTGGCACGCGGAATCGTGGCTTGCGAGGCCAGCGCCGCTCGCTCGGCTTGGCCGAGGTCCGTCATCTGGTTAATGTCTTTGGCTCGACGTTGATAAAGCCACCGCATAATCTGACCGGTTCTGTAGCGGGGCCATCCGAATTGCTGCACGAGCCGGCCCATCCCTTCTTCATCAAGGGCCAGAAGATTCGCGGGAACTGTGTGTGAAGTGAGGGAGTCTCGTTCGTAATCCATGAGAGCAGCCTACCACAGCCTTAAAAAATGGAACAAGGTATAGGATGAGGGTTTGCTGGCAACAGGGGCGGCACACTGTTATATATGTTACAGATCGAGAGGGAGACAACGGGTGCGAGACTATTCACGTCAACGAGTTATTCGAAACCTATTCCTTGCCACTGCGATTGGTTTCTGTGGGTTTGGGCTGCCTCCCACCCAGGCATTCGCCAGCCCTGCCTCTCCGTTGATACTGGGAGATGGTGATATGTGCGAGAGGATGGAAGATTGCTTTCAAACTGCCGCACTGCCCAAGGAACGGTTTAGCAAGGCCCTCAATAAAGAGCAAGTCTTGTCGCTCAAGCTGGAGCGGTTGCAACGGCTGATGGCGCGATTTCCCGCCACAGTCTGGGCCAAACGTGCCGGTGCATTGTCAGGAGTGTTGCTCATTGAACGGAATCCCACCGCGGCGATTCAATTTCTTCGCACGGCACAGCAAGACTTTCCGGTCTTGGATGACTATATACGATTATGGATGGGGGAGGCGCTGCTGAATCTTGGAGAGGCCAAAAAGGCGGCGGAGATGTTTGCAAGCATTCCGCAAGCGGCGCCTGATTCCTATCTGCTGACGAAGGCTGCGTATCGAGCAGGGGAAGCGTGGTATCAAGCGTCGAGTTGTCCGGAAGCGACAGCATGGTTCGTAAAAGCGATGGAACTGAATGATAAGGAGCTGGGGGGGGCTCAGGCGCTTCTTCGGCGGGGCGACTGCCAACTGCGAAGCAACAACATATCGGAGGGTCGCGAGACTCTGATGCAGCTCTGGGTTCGGTTCCCCTACAGTGTCGAAGCGAAAGAAGCCGAAGCACTATTGAATTCGAATCTTGGTGGCGCACCCTGGGTGGTTCAGTCGAGCGATCGGCTTGCTCGGGCTCAGGCGTATCTTGGGCAATCCTTCCATGCTGAGGCGATTGAAGAACTCCGAAAGTTTCTCGTGGCTGATCCACAGTCGCCTCGCCGCTCTGATGCGAAGCTGAAGCTCGGCATCGCGCAGGTACGGCTGAAACAATATGACCAGGCCCGCGAGACGTTTCGTGCTTTGGTGAAGGAGGGGGGACTGGAGTCCCACGAAGGGTCTGTCTGGCTTGCCCGCACCTATCTTCGGCAAGGGCAGGGTGACAAGTTGTTGGATCTCGCCCGCACGACTCAGACATCTTCGCTCTCTACGGAGCAGAAGGGCCAGATCACCTTGTTTGCTGGGATGTGGTTGGAAGATCAGAGCCGGTTTGACGAGGCAATAATACGGTACCGACAAGTGGCAAAGGTCGGTGAGCCTGCGTCTCAACGAGCCGAGGCACGGTGGCGCGTGGGTTGGGTCCATTACCGCTTGGCACAGTATCGTGAGGCGGGTGATGAGCTGCGTCAACTTGCCGGTCAGCACGACAGCGACTTTGAGCCACAGGCGCTCTATTGGATGGGCCGCGCGGCCGAATTGAGCCAGCAGCCTCATGCTCAGGATGTATACCTTCAACTCTGTCAACGATACGTCTATACCTATTATTGCCAGCTGGCTCGCGAACGGAGCGATATCCCGCTGGCGGAGCCATCTCCATCAGAACCGATGTTGGCGACTGTCCCTGTGAATGGAGGATTGGCTGCGAAGGGTGGGACCACACGCTTGGTGCCTGCCAGGGCCGAAATCGAACAGCAGTCGGCATACCGTCGGGCTATTGAGCTTAAGACGCTGGGGTTGGACTTGGACGCTACGCGTGAGTTAGCAGGATTGACCGATCGCTATAGTCGAGACCCCGACGCGCTCATGGCGCTTGCAACGATGTTGAGCGAGATGGGTGCCTACCACCATGCGCTTCGACTTGCGAGGGCTAGGTTCCGAGATAAGTTGGAGCGAACCGGCGGTATGGTCGATCCGTCGTTGTGGAAGGCGGCCTATCCGACAGGTCTTCTTCCCACGATCAAGGGCCAGGGGGCGAGCGCGGTTGATCCCTATCTCGTGGCAGCGATTATTCGAGAGGAGAGTCAGTACGATTGGCAGGCCGTATCACGGGTCGGTGCGATTGGCCTAATGCAGGTGATGCCGGGAACTGCCAATAATGTCGCGCAGCGACTCGGACTTCCCGCGGTCGGAAGGGATGACCTGTTCGATCAAGAGACGAATATTCGGATCGGCGTCCACTACGTCGGACAGTTACTCGAACAATTTTCCGGGAACGTCGCGCTGACCATTGCCGCATACAATGCTGGGCCATTAGTTGTAACAAGCTGGATGGCACAGCACCCTGGGCGAAGTCAGGATGAGTTCGTCGAACTGATCCCGTATCAGGAGACGCGGCAGTATGTGAAGCGCGTATTGCGAAGTTACCGAGAATACATACGGCTAGACAAGGTTTCCTGATGGCCATTTCTTGACAAGGGCTAGACAAGTTTCTATATTGAGCCACAACCTGTAGGGGCTTCTTAAGGAAGAGAGTGGGGGAATGGCACTCGATCGAATGGATGCGCTTGAAATTCGTATTAGGGATTTGGTTAAGCTTGTTCAAGTGTTGAAGAAAAAAAATGCAATGGTTGAAGAAGAATTAAGGGCTGTTCGACAGCGACTTGCGGAGAAAGATGATTCAAATCGACGGTGGGAGCAAGAGCGTGTCGATATTAAGTCTCGTATAGAAAAGGTTCTCGGCGACATCGAGTTGTTGGAGTGTCTTGAAGAACGTAAGGAGGTGGCCCTTGACTAAGACTATTGACGTGGAAATCTATGGCCAACGATATGCGATTCGCGGGGAAGCGGACGAAGCTGATGTCCGGCGTCTCGCGAGCTTTGTAGATGGCCAGATGCGCCATCTCGCGGAAGGGATGAATACGACAACTCCCTCCAAACTTGCCGTGCTGACCGCTCTCAATTTGGCCCATCAGTTATTCGAACTGGAGCGAAAGCGTGCTCAAGGTGAGGCGGATGTCGAGCGGCGGATGAAGTCGCTTATGGAGTCGATCGAGGAGCAGGTTCCGGTCTCTCTCTTTCGCTAGATTCAACTTGCAAAGGGCAGCCCTCTTTGTTATCGTGGCCCATGTGTGTCGGGACGTAGTGGATTCTACCATTGGGATACGAATAGGTCACGATCGAACCGGTTCAAGAATCCGGGGATATGACTCAGTCACTGCGGAATGGATGTGAGTTTTTGATGCTGGCGAAATTACGGCGGTTAGAATGTGCACAAGGGTTCGTCCACCTCAGGTATAACCTCTTGGAGATGTTGGGCAAGGTCATGGAGTTCATGCTGCCGTCAGGGAGTACGATTTTCGGAAACGGCCAACCGCTGGTTCCGGTTCGCACGCTGAATCCCCTCATGCAGGTGGGAGCCCGACGTAGATGGACATCGTGGAATCTGTCCTGCACGGGACGTACTCGTTATCTCAATCCAGCTAGAAATCCATCCCCGTGGAGTCCATTCTCGGACTAAGTCTGTAGCCCTCGGTTCTGGCCGTTTTCTGCTATCCCGTATCTTCCACTCCGCTCCCTTCTCATTTTAAGACCGTCGAATAACCTTGTATCAAGCGAGGCTGAGAAGCATGATTCTTCTCGCCTCGAGACTGTAAAGGGGGAGTCCCAATGTCAACCTCAATTATTGCCTATCTGTTGACAGGACTTGTAGGAGGACTGCTCGGAATCGGTCTCTTTGAGCTGATTCGCCGCTCATCGGGAGCCACGAAAAAGGCACAGGAAGAGGAGCAGGCTCGTCAGGCCATACAGAATGCTCAGCGGGAGTCGGAGAACATCGTTAAAGAAGCGAAACTGGAAGCGAAAGACCTTCTGTTGCGATCGAAAGAGGAACTTGAGAAGGAACAGAAGGCCAAGATGGCCGAGTTTGCGAATGTCGAAAAACGTTTGCTTCAGCGGGATGAGACCATCGAGAAACGGGTCAGTGTAATAGATAAGCGGGATAGCGAGATCCAGAAGCGAGATATGGAGCTGTCGAAGCGGGAAGAGAAGCTGGTGGGTAAGGAAGCCGCTTGTACTCGAGTGGAAAAGGAGCATCGTGAGGCATTAGAGCGCGTTGCGGGGATCACGGCCGACGAGGCGAAGAAGCAGCTTATTCAGGAAATGGAAAGCCAGGCGCGGCTCGAAGCCGTCGGGCATGCCAAGCGGACGATAGAAGAGGCGCGGGAGAATGCGGAGCGGGAAGCACGCGAGATCATTACTAATTCGATTCAACGGGTGGTGCGCGATTACGTTTCTGAATCCACGATTTCTGTCGTGCCGATTCCGAACGACGCGATGAAGGGGCGTATCATCGGGCGGGAAGGGCGCAACATCCGCGCGATCGAAGCCGCAACCGGGATCGACTTGATTATCGATGAGACACCTGAAGCTGTTATCGTGTCGGGCTTTGACCCGCTGCGCCGCGAGATCGCCAAGGTTTCGCTCGAACGGTTGATGCATGACGGACGTATCCATCCGACGCGGATCGAGGAGATCGTCGAGAAAGTCAAAGTTGACATCGATAAGCTTATGTATGACGAGGCCGAAAAAATCATCTTTGAGTTGGGGCTTTCGGATTTTCACCCGGAGTTGATTAAGGTGCTCGGTCGGCTCAAGTATCGGACCAGCTACGGACAAAATAATCTCTATCATTCACGTGAAGCTGCATACATTTGCGGGATCATGGCTTCGGAGCTCGGTCTCGACGTGAAGTTAGCGAGGCGGGGCGCACTCCTGCATGATATCGGGAAAGCCGTCAGCCACGAAGAGGAAGGCCCGCATGCCATGCTGGGCGCTGAGATTGCTAAGAAGTACGGCGAGAGCGAGAAAATTGTGAATGCCATTGCTGGGCATCACGAACAAGTAGAGCCGATCTGTCCAGAATCGGTGTTGGTTGCTGCGGCTGAAGCGTTGTCTGCAGCCAGGCCTGGGGCGAGGCGGGAGGCCTTGGAGACCTATGTGAAGCGGCTGGAGAAACTAGAGTCGCTGGCTACGACGATCAAAGGAGTGCAGAAGGCCTATGCCATTCAAGCAGGACGAGAAATTCGAGTTATCGTCCGACAGGAAGACATAACCGATGCTGAGTCATTCCAACTGTCTCGGGATTTGGCGAAGAAGATTGAGCAGGAGCTGACCTATCCCGGTACGATTAGAGTGACCGTGATTCGTGAGAGCCGGTATGTGGAGTACGCCAAGTGAAGGTTCTCTTCATCGGCGATATCTTTGGAGAGCCTGGACGCCGTGCGCTGGCTCGGGCCGTTCCGAGGCTGGTGGCTCAGCGGCAAATCGACATCGTGATCGGGAATGGAGAGAATGCAGCCGGTGGGTTTGGCATCACGCCGGAGCTGGCGGAGGAGTTGTTCGACCTCGGTCTCGCGGTGATTACGACTGGGAATCATGCCTGGGATAAAAAGGAAATTCTCGACTACTTTCCCCGAGAGCCACGGCTCCTTCGTCCGGCTAATTATCCGAGTGGTGTGCCGGGTTACGGAAGTGTTGTGGTTGAGTCGGCCGGGGGGGAGCAGCTCGGTGTTCTCCAGCTGATGGGGCGGGCGTACATGCCGACATTGGACTGTCCGTTCCAGGTGGCCAAAAAAGAAATAGCCGCGCTGAAGAAGCGAACGGTTGCCGTGATTGTGGACATGCATGCGGAGGCCACGTCAGAGAAAATGGCGATGGGGCACTATCTGGATGGAGAGGTTGTTGCCGTAGTCGGAACCCATACACATGTGCAAACGGCTGATGACCAGATTCTTCCGAAGGGGACTGCATATCTGACGGATATTGGCATGACTGGTCCGCTCCATTCCGTCATCGGGGTGAAGAAAGAGTTGGCGATTGAAAAGTTTCTAACCGGGATGCCACGGCGCTTTGAAGTGGCGTCGGGTCCCTCCGTCTTTTGCGCCGTGCTGCTCGAACTTGATGCGCGTCTTGGCAAGGCGTTGTCGATCGAACGAATTCGTATCATTGATTAAAGGAGACTCACCACGAGCCTTCCCAGTTTTCCAGACCTCTTCTCTTCAGCCCCTCCCCCGAAACGAATATTCACTGTTTCGGAGTTAACGGGGTTGCTTCGCACCTCAATCGAAGAACAATTCTCCGATATTTACTTGGAGGGTGAACTCTCCAATCTCCGCGTTCCTGGATCGGGACATGTCTATTGCACGATCAAGGACAAGACAAGTCAGATTCGGGCGGTGCTGTTCCGCTCTGCAGCTGTACGATTGCGCTTCGCTTTGCAAGAAGGAATGCAGGTGATCGTGCGAGGGAGGCTTACGGTCTACGAGCTGCGAGGAGAATATCAGATTGTGCTGGATGCGGTGGAGCCGAAAGGAATCGGCGCATTACAGCTTGCATTTGAGCAATTAAAGGAACGATTGGCGGCGGAGGGACTATTCGATCAGGACAAAAAGAAATCGATCCCGGCATTTCCTCGGACTGTGGGCGTGGTGACGTCACTGACCGGCGCAGCCATTCGCGATATCTTGGCAGTTCTTCGGCGGCGCTGGCCGACGATTCATATTCTCATTGCCCCGGTTCAAGTCCAGGGAGAGAGTGCCGGGCGTCAAATCGCTAAGGCGCTGGCTGATTTGAATGACTGGGGTTCGGTGGATGTCATCATTGTTGGGCGAGGTGGAGGATCGTTGGAGGACCTTTGGAGTTTCAACGAAGAAATCGTGGTGCGTGCTATTGCCGCATCCCATGTTCCGGTGGTGTCGGCGGTTGGGCATGAAATCGATGTGACGCTTGCTGATTTCGTCGCAGATTTCAGGGCTCCGACGCCGTCGGCAGCAGCGGAGGCTGTGGTTCCGGTGTTGGCCGAGGTTGTGGAACGATTGCGGGAGTTGACGGTCCGTACTGGGCAGGTGATGCTCCGGCATTGTGCCTTCGAACGGCAGCGGCTCGATGCCGGCATTCGAGGGGTGACGGATGTACGCTTCCGCCTCCAGGAAGCGGCACAACAGACGGACGATATGGTCGATCGATTGCGAGAAATGGTCCAACAACTGCTTACGTCTGGGCGTGAACGGGTTCATGAGGCGCGCCGCGATCTATCTGGTCTCAACCCTATGCTCGCGATCAAGCAAGGCCTGGCGACAGTCCCGCAATTCTCGAAGCGCCTTGAAGGGCAGATGGGAGCCATGTTGGCGCAGCATCGTCACCGGATCTACGCGACGCTGGCACAGCTCAATACCCTGAGTCCCTTGGCGATTCTTGGACGTGGCTACAGTATTCTTCAAACGGTACCGGCTGGCCAGATTCTCCATCGAGCGACTGACGTGGAAGTTGGACAGGAGTTGGAAGCTCAATTGGCAAGCGGGCGACTGAATTGCACTGTCACGCGGGTGTTTAATGATTCCTCAGTTTAAAATCGTTGTGTGGTTGAGTATAATGGGCGTTCATTTCCGTAAGAAACGAGGCGAGTTGTGGCTGTAGTGAAATTTGAACAGGCAATGGCTCGGCTGGAAGCCATCGTTGGTGAGTTGGAAAAAAGCGATCTTCCACTAGACGAATCGCTTAGGATATTCGAGGAAGGGATTCGTCTGTCTAAGAATTGTCTCAAGATTTTAGAAGAAGCCGAACATAAAGTAGAAGTGCTCGTGCAAGATAAGAACGGCAAGAAACGAATTCACGCCTACTCTTTAGCCGACGAAGCCGACGAATCGTCCTCCTAGGCCCCCAGTGGTGGCTTCTATTTCTGTCCATACCGTGAGCGGTTTTTCTAGTCGATATGGCCTCCCCTTCTCGTATTCACAAAGAACGGTTAGATCGTGTACTTATGGTTTTGGGCTTGGTGCCAAGTCGTGAAGCTGCGGCCAGAACGGTTATGGCTGGTGGAGTATTGGTTGATGGGATCATGGTGGACAAGCCCGCGAAGTTGGTGCCGCTGGATGCGCGGATCGAGATCGTCCAGCCAGCCTTGTTTGTCAGCCGATCTGGCGACAAATTGGCTGCGGCACTTGATGCCTTTCATATTGACCCGAAAGGGGCAATTGGTTTGGACGTCGGGTGTTCGACCGGCGGATTCACCGACTGTTTATTACAGCGGGGAGCTACCAGAATTTATGCCATCGACGTGGGGTATGGACAATTTGAATGGAGGCTCCGTAAAAATTCGCGTGTTGTCTTGCTCGAACGGACCAACATTCGGTATGTTGACCGTACAACGGTTCCTGAGCCGATCGACCTGGCGGTGATTGATGTGTCTTTTATTTCTTTGACGCTGGTACTACCCGCGGTCATCCACCTACTCAATAGCTCCGCAGTGGTCGTGGTGTTAGTGAAGCCACAGTTTGAAGTTGGTAAGGGGCAGGTGGGGAGAGGGGGAATCGTGCGAGATGATGCGCAACGTGAGGCGGTGACTGAGAAGGTCATTGCCTGTGCCGCTCAGTTGGGGCTTCAGCTGAAAGGCGTGCTCGACTCTCCAGTCGTAGGGCGAAAAGGGAATCGGGAGATTCTTGTTGGTTTTGCCCGCGCGAGAACAAGTTGATTTGATAGGAGTCAGGCAGATGATGTCACAGATTCATATGCGATGGGGGCATGCATGAAGGTACTCGTGACCGGAGGCGCCGGTTTTATCGGGTCTCATTTGGTCGATCGTCTTCTCCAGGAAGGGCATGAGGTTGTTGTTGTGGACAATCTGTCCACGGGGAAGCGGCGAAACCTCAATCGTGCCGCGCGTTTTTGTAAGCTAGATATTCAGAGTTGGCGGCTTGAACGGGTGTTTCGTAACGAACGGCCCAATATTGTCATGCATCTTGCTGCACAGATGGACGTCAGAAAATCTGTGGATGATCCAATTTTTGATGCCCAGGTGAATATCCTTGGGATGTTGAATGTGCTGCAGCAAGCGGTCAGGCATGGTGTGCGTAAGGTGGTCTTCTCTTCTTCCGGTGGGGCCATCTACGGCGAGCAGGAGATCTACCCTGCCCCAGAGTCTCATGTCATGCGGCCTCTATCGCCCTACGGCATCAGCAAGTTATGCGGCGAGCAGTATCTATCTTACTATCAACGGGTCAGCGGTCTTCAAATGGTGAACTTGCGTTATGCCAATGTGTATGGCCCACGTCAGGATCCGGATGGAGAGGCCGGCGTGGTCGCGATCTTTATTCAGAAGCTGTTGAACAACGAGCAAGCGATCGTCAATGGGAATGGGCGGCAAACGCGAGACTTCGTCTATGTCGAAGATGTTGTTGAGGCAAATCTTGCGGTGATGGGACAGGAAACGCAGGGGACGTATAATGTTGGAACGGGGGAAGAAACCTCAATCAACGATTTGCTCAGGATTTTGATCTCTCATACAAATTCGACATGCAAGGAAGTTCATGGGCCAGCCAAAAGTGGCGAACAGGTACGGAGCGTGATTGATTCGGGCAAGCTCCGTCAAGAATTGTCCTGGGAACCAAGGACCGAGCTCAGTGAGGGGCTCAAACGCACCGTCGATTATTTCCGCGAGCGCATGGGGTAGAATCGACTGTGCCGTTGGGTAGAAGGAAGAGTATGTGCTCGCGGACCTTGGTATAACTCGTCAATATCGAGGGACGGTTCCATCTACCTGGGTTGACCAGGCGTCGATCCCTCCCACTAAGTTCTTCACTTTTGGGAATCCCTGTTGAAGCAGGAAGTTCGTCGCATCGGCGCTTCTCATGCCATGGTGGCAGATGGCAATGATCTCGGAGTCGCGGTTTAATTGAGCGAGCGATTGAGGAAGTGTTCCGAGGGGAATTAGGATTGAGCCATCCACCTTTGCAAGGGAATATTCCCATTCCTCCCTCACATCAACCAGAACTAGTTTGTCTCCGTTATCAAGGCTTTTCTTAAGTTCTTTTGGGGAAATGGCGAAGTCCATTCAGAGACCTCCTTATTTAAGGTATTCATAATATGTGAGGGGTGAAAAGCTTGTCAATGAGCCTGAGTCAATGAGGCCAACTGCCCACTCAGTCCGGTCTTATCTGAGATAACCATAAGCAACTAGTGGAGTGATATATTTTTTCTTGAGAAAATAGAATGAGGGAATGTACATTTTTGTTGATATCTCGCCTTTATGTGGTAATACCAACTCAGTTTGAGGTATGGGAGAGAATAGGCAAACAGTACGATTGAACTTGAAATCATAATATATTGATAAATTGTAATAATCACATGATTTTTCCGTGGCGGGCCCAGGAATTGCGTTATTATTCTATGGAGAGCGAATGGCGTGGGGCGTCGCAGGGCCCAAAGGTTGTCTTGCAGTGGTTGCGCCCATTATGAAGAAGTCACCAGCGCAAATTCTTGTGGTCTTGGTTGCGGTGGACAATCAGAAAGAAGCGGTCAGGATTGGCGAAAGAATGGTGAATGCCCGGCTGGCTGCCTGCGCGAATATCATTACAGGGGTTCAGTCGATCTATCATTGGAAGGGAAAGGTCGTCAAAGCCAAAGAAGTTCTTCTGATATTAAAATCTACAAGGCCACGATATCGTGCACTTGAGAGGGCGATCAAGACGATGCATACATATGAGACCCCTGAGATCATTGCATTGCCGGTTAAAGAGGGTTTTGAACAATATATTGGGTGGGTATACAATGAGACCCACAGCTAATAGATAGCGATGGGTCATTACCAAAGTTAGGGTTGACTGAGGCAACATGGACCGGTACACTCGCAGAGAATTATTGTAGGAGGCGGGTGAGCCCATCCAGTAGGGGGGTGAAGATCATGGGACAAGTGAACGGCGCAGAAGACAGCGATGCCTATACCGTCGTGATCTTTCGTGGCTCAACTGCTAAGCCACTACGGTTTAGCTTCCATCGTAAATTTGTTAGTAAGTTATTGATTGCAGGAGCTATTTTTGTTCTAGTCGATATTCTTGTCATCTCGCATTATGTGGTGAGAACCGGCGAGGTCTGGGAACTATCAGCATTCCGCGATGAGGCCATGAGTGCACGAGAACAGACAGCAGCCTTTTCTGGCGCAGTGGACGATCTGAAGAAGCGTTTAACGAGTATGAAGGAGGTCAATCAGCGCCTCCGTGTCATGCTGGGAATTGAGCCTACCAAAACTGGGGATGTGGTTAACGGCCGAGGTGGTGTGGATGGCCCCCTTCCTGACGGCAATACTCTTCCTCCCTCTGGTAAGGCCCTCACGAGTGACAATGGGGCTCAGAGCCTCAGTTCAGTAGAGACTGGTCAGAATGCTCTGGTTGGCCAAACAAGCCTATCCGGAGGTTCGAACGATTTTACTGAGCAAGAAATGGTTACCTCGATCAAGGAAGGTATCGATTGGCTGTCGAAGGAAGCTACGATTCAGGAACAGTCGCTTGAAGAGTTGTCTTTAGCTGCCGAAAACAAGTCCTCTCGATGGGCAGCGACTCCATCTATTTGGCCGGTGAAGGGGTGGGTCACTTCCGGGTTTGGACCAAGGGTTTCCCCATTTACAGAAAAGCCCGCATGGCATGATGGGTTAGATATTGGAGCTGCTGCCAATGCGCCTATCCAGGCGCCGGCTCAAGGGCGAGTGACAGCAGTTGGGTTCGACCCTAAACTGGGGAATGTTGTAAAAATCGACCATGGATTCGGCATTGAAACGCTCTACGGACACCTGGCCAAATCATTAGTCAAAGAGGGGCAGCGCGTAAAACGTGGAGAAGTTGTTGCCTTGGTCGGTAGTACGGGACTAGCCACGGGCCCCCACTTGCACTACATGGTCAAGGTTCATGGTCAGGCGCTAGATCCGGTAAAGTACATCCTCGAATAGCTAAGGCTTCCCGTTTAATCACTGGCTTGTCATCAACTGACTAGGTTGATGACAAGCCACACTGAATCCACCCCGTCCATTCAAAAACAACCACCGAGTCGGCTCAATTCCTATGCTATACTGCTGCCCCGTTACGGGTGTAGAGATTGTGCCGTTACTCAGCCATGACAGATATTGAGATCAACCGATCAGTGAAGGCGCGTCCAATTCAGGACGTTGCCGACCAGCTTGGCATCCAGACCAACGAGTTATTCCCATATGGAAGGCTCAAGGCGAAGGCTTCGCTTGATGTACTCGAGCGACTTCACGCTGCGCCTCTTGGCAGGTATATCCTTGTGACCGCCATTAATCCAACCCCGCTTGGGGAAGGCAAGACGACAACTTCCATTGGGCTTGCCATGGGTCTTTCCCGCCTCGGCCATCGAACGGCCGTCACGCTTCGGCAGCCTTCGTTGGGGCCGGTGTTTGGGATCAAAGGGGGGGGGACAGGAGGAGGAAGGGCGCAAGTCCTTCCGATGGAAGACATCAACCTTCATCTGACCGGCGATGCTCACGCTGTATCTGCCAGTCACAATCTCTTATCAGCATTTGTGGATAATCACCTGTTTCATGGGAACGGGCTTAAAATGGATCCCACCCGGATCACCTGGCCACGGACGTTGGGAATCAGTGACCGGGCGTTACGGCAAGTCTCGCTGGGAGAGGGGACTGTGGGCCGCACGGGCCAGTTCGTGATCACCGAAGCTTCCGAAGTCATGGCGATGCTCGCGTTGGCATCGAGTCAAGCCGACTTGCGACAGAGGCTGGGGCAGATCGTTGTTGGGTTTACAACGGATGGCAAGCCCTTGCGGGCAGAGGAGTTTGGATGTGCCGGATCCATGGCGGTCTTGCTTAGAGAAGCGTTGTTGCCAAACTTAGTTCAGACGCTAGAGGGAACCGCAGCGTTCGTGCATACAGGTCCGTTCGGTAATATCGCCCATGGGAATTGTTCGATTCTTTCCGATGCTATTGCTTTGCGTTGTGCGGACTACGTCGTCACGGAGGCAGGTTTCGGGAGCGATCTCGGAGCGGAGAAATTTTTTAACATCAAGTGTCGTCGTTCAGGATTCAAGCCAGCGGTAGCCGTGGTGGTCGCGACGCTTCGCGCGCTCAAGCTTCATGGTGGCGGAGGAGCGGTCAAAGTTGGAACACCGCTTCCGGCAGGGCTTACCGGGCCTAACCAGGAGGCATTGGTCAAGGGCTTTGCGAACTTGGAGCAGCATATTGCGAACGTGAAAGCCCATGGGGTGCCAGTAGTGGTGGCGGTCAATGCCTTCATCGATGACCCGGTGGCCGAGCTGGAATGGGTTCGGGAACGTTCCAGAGAGGTTGGGGCGGTGGATGCCGCGGTCTCAACTCATTGGGCCGATGGCGGGAAAGGGGCTGAAGAGTTGGCAGAAGCAGTGGTCAGAGCCGCAGCGAAAACGTCTACGTTCAGGCATTTATATGACACCGCCTGGCCGATTAAGAAAAAAATCCAGACCATTGCCACGCAGATGTATGGAGCCTCATCCGTGTCGTTCGACACACAAGCCGAAGGAGACATTGAGGTGGCGCAGCAGCTCGGATTTGATCAGCTGCCCATCTGCATGGCTAAGACGCCGTTATCACTGTCGCACGATCCGGCGTTGAAGGGACGCCCGTCTGGGTTTACCTTGCCGATCAAAGAAGTGAGAATACTTGCAGGGGCTGGGTTCCTGACGGCGGTCTGCTCAGGTATTCAGCTCATGCCGGGGTTGCCCAAGAGGCCGGCAGGGGAACGCATTGGAATTGATCCAGGCACGGGAGAGATTGTGGGGCTGTCTTGAAGGCTAGCGCTGCTTAAGGTAGTGGAGGAATTCTGAGTCCGGACCCATCACCAGGGTGGACTTATCTTTGAAGGTTTTCTTGTAGGCTTCCATCGTGCGAGTAAATTCAAAAAAATGAGTATCCTGCCGGTAGGCGTCGGCATAGACTTTAAAGGCCTTCGCATCTCCCGCGCCTCGCAGCTCTTCCGATTCCTTATACGCCTGAGCCAGAATAATCTCGCGATCTTTTTCCGCCTCTGAACGGATTTTCTGTGCCTCCTCAGCACCTTCCGCGCGGTATTGCTTCGCCTGCCGTTCCCGCTCAGCTTGCATCCGGGAGAACACGGCCTTCTCGTTCTGTTCAGGGAGGTCGGCGCGCTTAATTCTCACGTCCTGAATCTCGATTCCGTACGCAGATGCTTTCTCATGTGACCGCTGGGTCACGATTTTCATGAGTTCTGCGCGGTGATCCGCGACAATTTCTAGAAGGTCATGGCGCCCGAGTTCGACTCGGAGCTCGGAGTAGATAATGTCGTTAAGCCGTTGCAGCGCTCCCCGCTGGGTTTGAAAGTTCTGATAGACCTTGAGTGGGTCGATAATCCGCCATTTGGCATAGTTGTCGAGAAGGAGGGTCTTCTTGTCCTGCGTGATCACATCTTGCGCCTGTGTGTCGTAGTCCAGCAGGCGCTTATCGAAGTAGGTGACCTCTTGAATGAACGGCACTTTCACATAGAGCCCCGGCTCTGTGAGATTGCGGACTGGTTTTCCGAGCTGGACCACGATCGCATTTTGGGTGATGTCCACGACGAAGAGTGGTGAGGCTCCCAGGAAAAACAACCCGATGATGACCACCGCCACTGCAATGATGAATCCCTGCTTGGTCATTGTTTACGGTCCTCTGTGGCAGTGCTGGTCATCGGTTTGTGACGATCAAGTGGAAGGTACGGAAGCATACGATCGGCTGATTTGCCATCGATGATGATCTTCTCGACGTTCGGCAGGATTTCTTCCATGGTTTCGATATAGATCCGCTTGCTGATGATGTCTTTAGCTTGATTGTATTCTTTCAGGGTTGCCACAAACCGGTTCGCCTCACCTTGGGCGCGATTCAGCCGCGCCTGGGCGTAGCCCTTAGACTGGTTCACCACCTGAGCGGCTTCGCCTTGGGCTTTGGGGAGAATGTCATTGCGATAGCTCTGAGACTGGTTGATCAGTTTCTCTCGATCTTCCTTCGCATTCGTCACATCCTTAAACGCTGCCGCTACGGCCTCGGGAGGACTGACGTCCTGGAGTTGGACGGCTGCGACCTGGACGCCGCCCTGATACTGGTCGAGAAGGGCTTGCAGGAGTACCTGGGTGTCCTGCTGGATTTGGGCTTTGCCGGTCGTCAAGGCCTCGTCGATTTTACCCTTACCGACCACTTCCCGCATGGAGGCCTCGGCAGCTTTGCCGATCGTCTCATGGATTTCTGCGACGTTAAAGAGATAATTCGCAGATTCTTTGATCTTGTATTGCACAATGAATTGGATGGCCAGGATATTCATGTCGCCGGTGAGCATCAGGGCTTCTTGCGCCAGCATCTGCTGGCGGCCTTGCCGATCTGTCCGGAAGCCGACCTCGATGCGGTGGAGTTTTTGGACTTTCGGCTGCAGAACGGTTTCGACGAGAGGAATTTTCATATGAGGACCAGGCGCCACGGTTCGGACAGGGACGCCGAATCGCTTGACGACGCCCTCCTCATCCGGGGAAACGATAAAGACACCCTGCCAAGCAACAAAGACAAGTAGACCCGCCAAGGCGATGTTTCTGAAACCGCTTGAAGGCATCAGATTCTTGAATGAGGGCAGCAGATTCTGGAATTGCGACTGGGCCTGCTTGAGGGCCTCCTCGAGGGGATCGCTTTTTCTACTCCAAGGATCTTTGGGGTCCCAGGCCATGCGAAATATTTTCCAAATATAATTGCGAAGTATCTCTAACTCCGCCACCTTAGCAGATGCCTAGAAGCGACGCAATCACGATAATTTCCAGAGTGGTTTCTCATGCATGCTTGATGTGCATGAGGGGATGCCTGTGCTTAGGGGAAAAGTCGGGCCAAAATAGCGGAACTGTGCCTCGCGCTTGCAGATGAGGCGCAGCGGGACTTTCTCTATCGGCTCAAGGATTGCGAGCATTGCCTGTATGAATTGACCGGTACCCGGCATCCGGCAGCCCTGCGTTTCAGTCAATGACGACATTTATCCTCGCATCCCGCTCACATAGGCCGCGGTGAGCGGTTCACGGGGCTTCTCAAATATCTGCTTAGCCGTCCCCGCTTCAATCAGCTGCCCAGCTCCGTTTTGAATCCAAAACAAGGCAGCGTAATCTGCGATGCGACGGGCCTGCGCAAGATTATGGGTCACGATCAGCACCGTGTAGCGACCCCGCAGGCCGACGATCAGGTCTTCGACGACGCCACTGGAGAGCGGATCGAGCGCGCTGCAGGGCTCATCCAGCAGGAGCACTTCGGGCGAGAGAACCAGCGCTCTGGCCATGCACAATCGTTGTTGTTGGCCACCCGACAGTGCCAAGGCCGGCGAATCCAAGCGGTCCTTGACCTCATCCCACAGACCCACGTCCCGTAGTCCCGTCTCGATGGTGCTGGCGAGCCGTTCCCGATCCCGGAGCCCGTGCTCGCGCAAGGGAAACTCCAGGTTCTTTCGGATCGAGAGGGGGAACGGATTCGGCTTCTGAAAAATCATACCGACACGGCGGCGCAACCGGATCACATCGGTCTGCGGAGCCAGCACGTCCAGGCCGTCGAGACGGATGCGCCCCGACAGCCGGCACCCAGGGATGAGATCGGTCAGGCGGTTCAAGGATGTGAGGAAGCTGGTCTTGCCGCAACCTGACGGGCCCACGAGCGCCGTGATGCATCCTTGGTTGATCGCGAGTGTCACGTCGTGAAACGCGGGCTTCTGACCATAGTGCAAACTGAGCTGCTCAACTTCGATGAAGGACTTGGCCACGCAGCAGGCTGGTCGCTCCTCCAGAGGAGCCCAAGGCTGTGTATCCGGCCTGGGAGTAGACGGGTTCATACCGTGACGATCCTTCGATGCAGCCAATGCTCGGTCAGCCACGACGCAATTCCATTGATTGCCAGCAGCAAGACGATCAACACCAGCGCCGAGGCATAGGCGTTCGCGTCTCCTCCGGAGACGTTCATCGAGAGGTCGAAGATGTGGATGGATAGCGCCCGACCGGAATCGAGCAGCGACTCCGGCATGCGGTCCACATAGCCGCTTGTGAAGATGAGCGCAGCCGTTTCCGCAATGGCCCGACCCACCCCCAGTACCAGACCGACTAGGAGCCCCGGCACAGCCGCCGGCAGCAAGAGATGGAATAGTGTTGTGGTTCGCGAGAGTCCCAGGGCTGCAGCGGAGAGCCGGTAGCTGGTCGGCACGGCGCGGAACCCTTCCTCTGTCGAACGGATAAGGATCGGCAGCACCATGCAGGCCAGCGTCAGACCTCCAGACAGGATCGAAAAGCCGAGCCCCAGCGTCTTGCAAAAGAAGGCGTTGCCGAAGAGCCCGAACACGATCGACGGCACGCCCGACAACACATCGAGGCTGCGGCGAGTCAATCGACCGAACAAACTGGCATCCGTGGTGAACTCGGCCAGCAAAACAGCGGTGCCGACGCCGATGGGAAGGGAGACTCCGAGACAGACACCTAAGATCAACGCGGTCGAGACGATAATCGGGCCAATCCCGCCATCGCGCCCGGCGTTCCGAGGGGGGGCCGTCAGAAACGTCCATGAGATGTGACTCAGACCGTGCCAGATAATATCGCCCAAGAGCCAGCAGAAGGTGACGGTCACGAGAGCCGCCGCGCTCCACACGAAGGTCGAGGCGAGCCATTCGCGTCCACCATGATGTCGTTCCAGCGCCTTAACCATAGATTCTTCCGTGGCTGATCCAGTCTGCTGCGGCGACAAGCGCCGCGATCATCCCCATCAAGACCAAGCCGCTGACAAACAACGCGGCGCGATGGTCCCCGAGGGCATAGGCCATCTCCAGCGCGATGTTGGCGGTCAGCGTGCGCATCGGATCGAACAGACTGTGAGGCGTCTGCACCACATTCCCGCAGACCATCAGAATCGCCATCGTCTCCCCGATGGCACGACCGGTTTCAAGGATCACGCCGGTGAACAACCCCGATTTGGCCGCTGGAAACACGACCCCCCGAATGGTTGCCCAGCGTGGTAGCCCCAACGCAGCCGCACTACGCAAGTATTGTTGGGGAACGTTGGCAAGGCTAGCGTCTGCCATCAAGGCGATTGTGGGCAGAATCATGATCGTGAGGATCACGATTCCGGCCATCAGGCTCGGTCCAGGTGGGTGGATCGCTCCGATCAGCGGGACGAGTACCACGAGGCCCCAGAACCCATAGACCACGGACGGAATGCCCGCGAGCAGCTCGATCAGCCGTCGGTAGGGCCGCGCAATGGCCGGCGGCGCATAGTAATGACAGAATACCGCGGAGAGGATACCCAGCGGCGTCGCAATCAGCACGGAGCCGACCATCGCGAAGAGAGTCCCCCACAGCATCGGCGTGAGATTGTAGAAACCTTCGGCAGGATGCCAGGACGGGATCGGTAAAGAACCGTGCGACGCCCACATGCCGCAGGGCCGGAAGCGCTTCCACGACGAGGAACACCACGATCAGGACCACGATCGCTCCCGCAATCGTGGCCACCCCTCGCAGTAACCAGAGCAGGAGCCGGTCAGTCGGCCAGCGGGACAAAGTATTGCTGCCTGATGAGATCATGCACGGCTTTCGATTGGGCGTATTCGATGAAGGCTTTGGCCAATCCGACCGGTGGAGTCTTGGTCACAATGTGCAGGGGCCGCGAGAGCGGAAAGATTCCTTTCTGTACATTCTCGGTCGAGGCCGATACTCCACCAATCGGAAACAGCTTAACGGGTACCCCGTGGGTGGCGTTGTATTCAGCTGTCCCGATGGACACGTACCCGATCGCATTGCGATTCCCGGCCACGGTCTTGACGCCCTGCTCATTGTCGCCGATCACGACCTGGGCTTTGATATCCACATTTTTCAGCTTGAAATAGTGCAGGAATACTTCCAGCGTGGACCGCCCTTCAGCCTTGTTGACGACGGTGATCGGCGCGTCTGTCCCACCGACCGCCTTCCAATTGGTGATCTTGCCTGTATAGATCGCGACAACCTGCTCGTCGGTGAGGGCCTGCACTGGATTTTCTTGATGGAGAATGGGGCAGACGCCGTCGCGGGCGACGGGGAACGCGGAGAGATCCTGCTCGTCCTCCTTCATCGCCCGCGAGACCATGCCGATGTCGGCCAGACCTTGGCGAGCGTCGGCCACGCCGCGTGCAGAGCCTCCGCTCTGCACGTCGATGCGTACTGCCGGGTAGAGATTCTCGAAGCGCTTGCCGATTTCGGCGATCAGCGGGGCCAGGGTGCTCGCTCCGGTAATCACAAGCTTCCCGGTCAGTTGATCCGCGGAGTTCTTCTGGGCCATGGCTGATACAGGGAGACACATCAGAACCGCCGTCGATAGAGCAACCAGAGCTGCGTATTTCTTCAACATGAAGGAGTCGTAATATCTATTCATTTAGATACCTCGATATCTTGGCCGTGGATCATGACTCAGGCGACCGTCCCGCCGCAGGACGAACCGGCTCCGGCCGTACAGCCGTAGCAATGGTTGCGGGTTGTGATCTGGCGCTGATTGAGTTGAGCCGGATCAAAGTCGCGGATATGGGCTGGTGCACCATGATCCACCGGCAGATCGAGCATCTGGTTGAAGTCGCAGTCGTAGAGGGTGCCATCCCAGCCCACTGAGATCGTGTAGCGGCACATGACGCCGGCTGCGGCAGCGGGATTGAAGGCGTTGGCCAATCGCTCCATATACTGCTCGTAGTTGCCGCTCTCTAGGAGAAACTCAAGAAATCGGCTGATTGGCATGTTGGTGATCGTGTAGAGATGATTGAACTCGACGCCATGGCGAGACCCGGAGTTCTTTTCGAAACTGCGCTTCGATGGCCTCTTGCTTGGGAGGGAGAAAGGCTCCGACCGGATTGCAGACGAGATTCAAAGACAATCCGCTACCGGGCCGGCCATAGCCGAGTTGATTGAGGAGGTGAAGCGCCTGGATCGATTTCTCAAAGACTGCCTTCGCCCCGCTGCGCATCGGTCTGGCTGGCGCGGTAATAGGGCAGCGATGCGACGATTTCCACACGATGCTCGGCGAGGAATTCTGCCAAGTCCGTTTGGGAGGGGAGGAGCAAGACAGATAAGTTACAGCGATCCATCACGTGGCGACCCAGTGCCTTGCTCTGTTCAACCAGCCAGCGAAAGTTGGGGTTGAGTTCCGGTGCCCCGCCAGTGATATCGACCGTCGGAATATCGGTCTGAGCGAGAGCGCGGATGCATTGCTCCGCCGTTTCTCTGGACATGCGTTCGGTCCGGTCAGGCCCCGCATCGACATGACAGTGCCGACAGGTCTGATTGCAGAGCTTGCCGACATTGATCTGAAAGACCGTGATCCCGGTGGCGCGAAGCGGGAGCAGGCCGATGCGATCGAGTTGCGTCTCGAAGGGGGGGCAGCTCGTGGTCCTTCCGAGCATCTTCAATTGCTCTGTTGGGGAGGCGAGGGGGTTATGTTGTCCCAGTAGGGTCAGCGCCATATCATATACCTGTCAGAAAGGGAGAAATCTTCTCAGGAACCGATCGCCCTCAGCGCACATGACCGATCGTCATCAACGCTGTTTCTGGAAACCGCAATTCACAGCAGCCGAAATCCAGGGCCTGTCCTTGCCTGTTTGCCAGCGCTCGTTGGATCGCGGGAGAGACTCTGTAACACACCTGTTTGCCGTCCCGATGTCCCTCGACCAGACCCGCGTCTCGCAGAATACGGAGATGATGGGAGGCATGGGGTTGAGAACACTGCAATTCCTGCACAAGATCCGTCACGCATTTTTCACCGATGAGCAAGGATTCCAAGATGCGCAGCCGCGTTTCGTCGCCCAAGGCCTTGAGAACCGTGGCGCATTGGCGCGGAGTCAGCATCTTGGTGTCCAAGGGGGCCTTCATCAGCAGCAGCTCCCATTGGGGGCAGCAGGTGACGGCCTCACCGCTGACGTTCTGACCCGCGCGATTGATGATCGCAAAATGAGGAGCATAGCCGTCGGCTTCCAGTACGTGCCAGCGTCTTGGAACAGATCTCCAACGGTTCGCCTCGGCGATACACATGGTGATCGTCGTCGGCGGCTTCGATGAAGGGTCCGGCGAACATGGCGAAATGCCCTCGCCAGTGGCAGGGAGCGTCTGCTGGGTAGACCGCGGTCCATCGGTCATCGGCTCGATCCAACCATAGCGGGTTGGAGGACAGGATAAAGTGAGAAGCAAATGGAGCCTGGCTCAAGAGGCACACAGCGTCCGGCGTGATTGGCTGGGGAATGCCTCGGAGATACGTCGTGCCCAGTTCATCGACCACTCGGCTGAACGGTCCGCGGAGCGTGGCATAACGAACGTCCGACTACAAGCGCGCTCGCGGGAAGTTTATATCCCGTTAAGGTGACGGAGAAGAAGTGAATGCCGTCGATCACTTGCCAGGGCGAGGACTTGATCAGATGAATGCCCAGGAAGCCGGCTCCCACCATCCCTGCGATATAGTCGGTGAGCGTCAGCGCCCCGGAGAGGCAGTCGCCCCACTTTTCAGCGTCGTGCACCAAATACTGCGGAACGGGCTGATCGGCCACGATGTCGGAGATCGTAAATCGTCCACCCGGTTTGGCGACGCGAAACATTTCCCTGAAGACCTTCCGTTTATCCGGCGCCAGGTTGATCACACAGTTGGAGATGATCAGATCGATGGCCCCGTCGATCACCGGGATCGCATCTGCCATCCCTTTGCGAAACTCGACATTGGAGGAGGTGTATCCGAGATTGGCTGCGACGAGGGGGGCGTTCTTTCGGGCGATGGCCAGCATCGTGTCAGTCATGTCGATTCCAATGACGTGGCCAGTAGGGCCCGACGAGCCGGGAGGCTTCGAAACAATCGATGCCGCCGCCTGAGCCGATATCCAGCACGGTTTCCCCTTGGGAGACGGTCTTGAGCCCGGCAGGCGTCCCACAACCATACGAAATCTTGAGGACCTCTTCCGGGATGAAGGATTTGAGATCGGCCATGTCGTAACTGGTCGGGCAACACATCTGCTCGCCCGTCGACGCAGCCCGAGCATAGCGATCGCTGACCTTTTGGGTAATCTCATCTATTGGCATAGCGTCCTCACAGGCAAATGAATGAATGCAGGCCTGTCCATGTATCAACTGCATGGCTAGTTCGTCAACTCCGTTTTTCCCAGGTTCCTCGTAATATGCAGGGGAGAGCAGAGTCACTTGAACGGGCCCAATGCCCAATGGTGGGGCCCAATCCTGAGTCGCTGAGACCCAAACTATCTTACAGCGTGAGACGTGAAAGGTGAAACGTGAGATGTGTGAAGGTAGAAGGCAATCACATTCGCCCGCCCGACTGAACCCTATCGATTCCGAGAAGCACCATACGCATGCATTCGCCAGAGCCACCAATAGATCGCGGAATTGAGGACGACTACCACTGTGCCTAACAGCAACTGAAGGTCGCGCGTCAGGTCCTCCGGGTAGAGCACCGGCAAGAAGGTATTGCGCGATGAAGTCGGAACGATAGGTCGTTTCGCCACCTTGCGAGCGTAGCCAATTCTCCAGCGGCGTGAGCGGGCAGATCCAGCCGGTGAATTCGACGACCGTGCCCCAGGCAACCGCCGGCAGGTGCAGCCATGCGACCCAACGCCATTTCAGCACAAGGATCCCGCCGCAGAGGACAAAGACCACAAACCCCAGGTGAATGGTCAGAACCAGATCGGCCAAGAAGAGGTACATCAATGCACTCGGCTAGAACAACGAAGGAGAGTTGGTCGGTTTCGGATAGGTCAGCGTCCCTTTCTCAAGAAGGGCAAATGATGTGAGGACGTGTGAGGCAGCCTTCTCAAGAGACATGATATGCCGGCTGTCCCAGCCACGACTCACCAGCGCATCGGCAATCAAGGACCGATGGCAGCGCCACGGCACCGCTTCCGCGCACATGATGGCGGTGTTCTTGCCCCTGCCGTAGGCCATGAGCTCTTCAAGAGCTCTATGAAATTCTTCCGTCTGCATATAGTCGGCATACCCGCGAAAACTGGCATTGCGCCATCCGTCGTTGATGGAATTCTTCTGTGGCTTTCGTAAGCCACCCAGTTCCGGCAGGTGGCGATACCTGAGTTCGGCGTCGAGCAACGACTGGGCCAACGTATCCGTATTGAACTGGGGATTATAGCGGGATCGAGGAACGGTGCGGACATCGACGAGAAGATCGATCTGATGGGCGCGCAACAAGCCGATGAATTCATCAACCGGTCTGGTCGAGTGACCGATAGTCCAGACTGTCGATTCCCGAGACATGGAGCAGTGTGGCACAGAGCGCGGGAAATCGCCACGGGAGGATAGCCCACATTACTCATGACGGTTCGTCGCGAAATCGTTGAGCCGCGTTGCGAGACCGACGCGCGGAGCCGGAGGACCTGAGGCGTACTCATGCAGTACGTTGAGGGGCCGAGGGGCGAGCCCGCTGGCCGAAGGCTTGTCGTAGTAGCGGATCGGCGATTGGAGCAGAAGCGCTCATGAGCAATGCGGGCAAGGGAGAGGATCAATCAGGAGGCATTTTCTCCGGGTCGATTTCGAGCAGCCGCAGTCGGCCGTTGGCGATGTGCTCGGCCTTGTAGAGGCGATCGCCCACCTGCATGGTCCCTACAAGCAGATTGCCGTTGACGACAAAGGTAAAGTCTCCCTTCGAAGGTGGCTTGAATATGCCACGGATGACAGCGCTATCGTTGCTGCGGGAGACCGTCGACGTGATATCCAGCTCGTAGCTGGCGCCATCAAAAAGCTCAATGGTGATTCTGGGATGGGGCCTAGCTCCGGCATCCTTGAATACTTGAAGCAGTGGGAGATCAAGTGCGATCTCTCGATCTCGGAGCACCCAAGGCTTTCGCATCGTTGCAGGCTGATCGGCTGTGGCAGGAGGAGGAAGGGCTGTCTGCCATAAGCTCTTTGGTGTCGGGCGTTCATCAGCCCATGAGATATGGCTACAGACAACGCCTAGCGCTGCGGCGAAGATAAAATAACTGAATCGGTGGACCACAGAGTCATTCCCTTGAAAATGGCTAACGTTGGCCGCCTCATTATATAGACGGCTGTGGCTCAGCGCGATCCTGAAATACTGAAGCGGAGCTGATCGTTGCTGAGCCATTACCGATCAAGGGGAAATAATCCGCAAGTTTGCCGGTGCCGCGGGAGGCGTCACGTCGGCGGTTCCTGTACGCCACGCGCCTACGATCTGACGCACGTCGTTCATGGAGCGCGCGTTGTCCGCGGAGTTCGTCGGATTGACGGTGTGATCGATACCAAGCGGGCGTCCGTTGTAGAGGAGTCGTGGATTGGAGAAAAACTTCACGCGCGGGCAGGACAGAGTCGGGCAGGCATAGGCCATGATCGTCCGGAATTTTCCGATTTCATCCCGATACCCATAGGAGTAAGGATAGACGCCCGTTCCACCCGTAGCCCGGTCGTGTGCGTTGCCCATGTTATGTCCCAGTTCGTGCGCGAGGGTATCGTTTGCGACGCAATCGCGAGCCGTCACGCTGAACGCGGAACTGGCGAAGCCGGCACGTGGGCCGTTTGCCATCACGTACGCGATGCCGCAAAAGCCGCCGCCGTTGTCCACGATCAAGGCGACGAGATCGGCATTGTGCTGGTCGCGCAATTGATGTACCTGGTCCATGATCCCGTCGGTCGTACTACGCAAGCGGGTGAGATCGGCGTCGATAGCGCCCGATTCTGTATAGGCGACCTCAGCCGTATGGACGAGCCGGAGCTGCATAGCAATCTGGCTGTTACTGTAGGCTTGATTTGCCGAATCGACGCCCAAAGCGATCAACGCTTCCATCGCAGCCTGGCCACCTTCCTGGGTTTTTGCCGCAGACGTGTAGACGACCAACAAGTCGACAACAGCATCACCCGCTGCTGCGGCAGTGGAATCGGTCTGCTGTGAGATTCCTCCCGTGGGAGGTGCCGCAACGGGATCATCGTCGGCCACGACGAGGGGATGGTGATCCGGGGGTAAGGCGTCTTCATCCACTTCTACGAGGCGATGAAGGTTTCCGCCGGCTGCCTCGATTTTGTACAGGCGGTGGTTTGACAGAATCGTCCCGGTCATAGTCGTGCCGTGAGTGACTAAAGTTACGTCGCTAGCTGCTTCTCCTCGCAGCCGCCCGCGCCAGACCTTTGTCTGTTTGAGGTACTCGCGCGGCTGGTCAAGGTTCAGCGTTCGAACCCCGGTATCGAAGAAGTTCAGTGTCACGTCGGTTTGGGCCTCGGCACGAGGGCGATTCATGACATCCAATGCGGCGGGGTTGAGTGTCATGGTGCGCTGCCGCCGTACCCATCGTTTGTGCACCTGGGGTGCCGGCAATGCCTGGGCGATCGGAGGGGGCGCTACGTTTGTAGTTTCAGCGAAGAGCGGTATCTGGGGAGGGGTGGATGCGCCCGTCGCGCCAGTGGGCAGGCCGAATGCTGTGACGCAAAGACAGAGGACCACCGTGTTTCTATAAAGGAAAGGCAGGCGGTGTCCTGCATCACCTGTCTGTGATTGTAGAATTGGCGTACTCGGTTCCATGCAGCCATCCCTCTGCTCACCGGTCTGTAATATCCCTGGAGGGAGCAAAGGCGATGCCTTCCCACGGGGTGGCATCCCTTGGGCAAAGAGGCCTGATCTTCTGTAATATCAGGTGATTCTGAGGCAGACCCAAAATGGCTCACAGGTGACTTGCAGGAAAACCCTGCAGCAGGGAGCAGAAGTGGAGGGCGCGGCCTACACAGAAACCGTTCGGATGATTGATCGGACTTGCCTGTAGTGGGATGGGACAGTTCCGGTATGGAGCTCAGTATTCCTTCTTCCGAGCGACACACTACATGTTGTCGTTGGTCCACAGCCGGTCAAGGAATGTGAATCTGGCAATCTCGAATCCCTGCTGTTCGAGCAGGGCTCGCAAGGTGTCCGGCGTAAAGTAATTCACATGGTCGGGAAGCCGGAATCCACGCCACTTCTTTCCGCGCACCAGTCGATTCCAGCAAGCGTAGTTCGGCAACTTGAGGATAATCGCACTCCCGGAACTCAAGACACGCAACACTTCTGCCGGCTGCACCTCGTGCTCAAGATAGCTCTCGACCAAGGCCCCATCACAGGACGCAGCCTCCAGTGATTGGAGGCCCGATAACACGTCGGCATGGATAATGCGCCCGCCGCGGCTTTCGAAGATCGGGCGGGCGTCAGCCACTATCTGATTTGAGATCTCAATGCCCAACAGTTTGCACGTGGGCGGAAGCGGGCCAAAGTTTCCTAAGCCACAACCAAGATCGACGATCCAGTCTTGGCGAAAATACCGATAGCCAAGCGAAACGTGTTTATCCCGTCGTATCACGCTGTTCGTAAGGTTCCGTACGCCTCTTATCGCAGACCGAACAACATTCTCGCTGCGACTGTACGACTTCCGTCGTGCTTCATTCTGAAGCCCTGACGTGTTTTCCCAGGGGAATTGACCCTGTAGGGTGGCGTAGTCAGGAGGATTCTCAAGAAAAACAAAACTGTACGTCAGGCATTCCTTGAGAACCCAATCGCCATGTGAATAGCGATTTTTTCTTAGCTGTGCCCCATCGGTCTTACAGGCGGGGCACGTCCTGCTCAGTAACATCGCATCATCCATGGGCACGTGGATACGTGGGCAACTGTTTCAGGGTTCACGGTGAAAGATCCCAAGAGAAAGTTGGTCGGTCGTCTTCGACGAGCGGAGTGCGGCCTATATTGCAGAGCGAGACCCAAAGGCCTCATCCAAAATAACGATCCCACTATATAGGCCTGCTCTTGTTGAAAAACCAGACGGAAAGGAGCGGCGATCGCTCAGAGCGAGGCTTACGACGAGGCTCTACGGGATCGACCCAAGCCTTCGTGACTCTGGTAAGACTCTGTCGCCCATTCTGCGAGATGTTCAGAGTCTTCAATGATGTCTACAGGCACTTCATAGAAGGATTTGAGTGTCTGTCTGGCGTTGGGTCGGAACGGTTTCATGCCCTGTTCCTTGTAGAGACTGACCGTTTTCGGCGCGACTTTGAAGTAGAGCCGGCCCTTATGGATGATGCCGAAGAAGATCCCACGTTGGGAGAGCCCGTACCCACCGAACATCGCGCGGCAGGTCAGGCCTGTCAGTTCGCTGAGTTGATCGAGCACGAAGTCTCTGAACCCGTCATGCTTTGGCGCCACTGTGGCCTCACAGAGCCTTGCGTGCTGCGACCATCCGGACGGCTAGGGGGAAGGTGATTCTGTTGCCACGCTGATAGTGGGTCGCAGCCTGATTAATGAGACGTTTCACCTCTTGTGTTTGGGGGGGCGAAAGTTTTGCCATGAGATTCTGTACCGGCGCCGCGATTTCCATGAGGCTTGTATAGTATTCTTCGGCTGAGGTGTAGGACCATTCCGCGAGAAATTCCTGGTCTGTCACATCGACCAATCCAGCTTGTTGGAACATCCCGGCGAGATCGCCCGGCTTGGCGAGGCGAAAGATGCCAGGGGCAGTGGGGTCCGGCGGAGGCAGTTCGACCACTTTCTTAATCGCCTCCATCGAGAGACCGATTGAAGGATTCTTGTCGGGCGCAGACCAGACAGCCGCAGCGACCCAGCCTCCAGGTTTCAGCACGCGTGCGATTTCAGCGGCGGCCTTCGGAATCTCCGGCAAAAACATCAAGCAGAAGCGGCTGGTCACCGCATCGAATGAGTCAGCCTCAAATGGAAGCAAGGTCGCGTCGCCTGTGCGGAACGTCACGTTCGCGAGGCCCAGCCCCGTGGCCTTGCGTCGCGCGACGGCGAGCATCTGCTCGGCGAGATCCAGTCCGATCACACTTCCATTCGATCCTACTGTTTGTGCGCCGAGCAGGGCGGGATAGCCGGTTCCCGAACCGAGATCGAGTACCTGCATACCCGCCCGTAGTCGGGCGTCGGCGACGAGCCGGTGATTCAGGAACGTCATCTGTTCGTCGAAGAATCGATCCCACTTCTCCCAGCCACCGGCGACCCGGTTCCAGTCCTGCCGTTGACCTTCTATGATCTGTTCCGGTGTCTGTCCCATCATCTCTTTCCTTTCAGCAGCTTACTTGATCGTGTGCAATGTGTCGCGCAGCTCCTTCAACTCGGCGCTCAAGAGATCAAGATGCAAGTCGCGCTGTGGCTGGTCGCCCTTGAATTTCCACAGCCGTCCGAAGATCGCGCCAAGTTCCTTCTTGTGCGTCACGGCCAAGTCGTAGGCTGGTGTCTTGGCCTGCGCGTCCGTCACACCGCAGAACGCATCATTGAGCGCATGGAACTGGTTGTGCAAATCATCGAAGGCAGTATCGACGCCCTTCCCGCCCTTGGCCTTGCTTGCTGTGCTCTCCATCATCGTCGTGAGGTTGATCATCGTCTCCACGCCGCTGGCGCCTTTGGCCTGCATTGCATAGTCGCCCGCTCGTGGATAGAACAGATAGCTGCAGCTGGAGAGTCCGAGCAACAACATTGACAGGGTGAGGGTTCCGATTAAGCGGTGCATTGGAGCCTCTTGTATTGTGAAGGGTGATTCCTTGAGAAGGGATGTTCCCTGAGTGATGAACTCAGGGAACGGTTCCCCAGTCAAGAGTTCGTTAGACCGTGACGGTCACGGTCTTAATCGCTGCCTTCACCTGGGCCGCCATTTCCTGCGGGATTGACTCCAGTTTATGGCACTGCTTGGCATGGGTGGCTACTAACTGCATCAATTCCGCCTCCGTCTCAGCCCGCACCTGGAATCCGCAGCCTCCTGACGGTTGGACATCCAGACATCCGAGTTGCTTGTAGGGTTTCGTCGCCATGGTCCGCTCCTCCTGTGTGATGAGGTGAAGTAATAGGGTGTATAGTTCAGCACGTCAGCCAGGCCGGGTCAATACCACCTGACGGCTATAGGCTAGTTACATAGAATAGAAGAACTCCTCCTTTCCTGTCCCTGACGATCTCTGTCGTTTCAAGTGATGAACGAACGTTCCATAATAAGTCAAAAAATATCTGTTCAGTCTAAGATCGAGAGTGCGGTCTCTGCCGTCTGATTTACCGCGTCAGCCGGCGCTCCGGCTTTTATCATCACAATGGTCCCTTGCAGCATCGTCGTGAGAAAGCGCGCCAGCGTCCGAGGATCTTTATCATTGTTCAATTCACCCTGCTGTTTGGCGCGGGCTAAGACCCGAAAGAATGTATCTTCAGCCATTTTGAGAACCTGACGGAGTGTGTTCGCAATCTCTTTCTCATGCGGCGATAGTTCCATGATTGTGTTGGCGATGAGGCAACCTCGGCGTTGCGGATCGGCGAGGCCGCCTTCGATCATGCTATAGAAAAATTGGCGGAGCGTTGGGAGCGCCGGCCCAGGTTGATCGAGCAACGAGAATTTCTCGCCGACGAATCCGTGGCAGTACCGGTCGATCACTTTTAAGAACAGCTGACGTTTGTCGCCGAAGGTGTCGTAGAGCGAACCACGATTCAGGTCCATTGCCGTCAGGAGATCTTCCATCGACGTGGCTTCATAGCCCTTGTGCCAGAAGACCTGCATGGCCTTCTCGAGCGCTTCATCGGGAATGAATTCTTTCGGACGGGGCATGGGAGGAGACTCCAATTCTCGTGACGGGGCTACATATACTCAATAGTGGAACGATCGGTCAAGTATAAAGTTGCCGAACTGGCGGCGCGCCGGGAATGGCGCATTGCACAGCACAGGGGACTCACCGGACCATCCCTCCCATGCTGGCGGGCATTTTCAATGTTCTGCTAGAATCCCCCGCCATGCCGATTGAAACCTATACCGCACAAGTGGAGTCGATCGAGAATCTCACCCACGACGTGCGCCGCCTCGATCTGCGGCTGATCGAACCGAAGACCATCGATTTTAAACCTGGCCAATTCGTGTCGTTCGAGATGCCGGATCCGCAAACCGGTCGTCTCCTCACGCGCGCCTATTCCATCGCCTCGCAACCCAGCCGTTCGGACGTCATCACATTATTGTTCAATCTAGTGTCGGGCGGTCCCGGCTCCGGTTTTCTATTCCATCTCAAAGCAGGAGAAAAGACACAGTTCAAAGGGCCGGCGGGGCATTTCTATCTGCGAGACAATCCTGAGCGCGAACTGCTGTTCGTGGCCAGTGGCACCGGCATCGCTCCGATCCGATCCATGTTACTGGCGAATGCGGAACGGTCCAACCCGAGACCGGCGACTCTGTTCTGGGGCCTGCGCAGCCAGCGGGACTTGTACGACCAGGAGGAGCTGGCCGAATTGACCAGGCGGACTTCGACCTTCACGGCCATTACCACCCTGTCCCGCCCCGAGCCAGGCTGGTCCGGCGAATCCGGCCGCGTCCTGCGGCTGATCGAAGAGCGGATCGCCTCGGTCAAGAATCTCGCCGTCTACCTCTGCGGAAACAGCGCCATGATCGCCGATGCCACGTCGCTGCTCCAGAAAAAGGGTCTTTGCCCCATCTACCGCGAAAAATATTACGATGACACAGGCTCTTCAGAGGATTGAGGGGGAAAGGGTAGTCCGTTAGTCTTCTGTGCTCGCGCAACGCGCGGCCAGGTAACCTCCTTGCTCGCAGAACGCGCAGGGTGAAGCGGTGCTCGTTCGATGCGCGCAGTAAAGGGCAGCCTTGGCCACTTCCTTAGAGAAAGGTGTAGGGGAAAGGTGAAGACATGCACCGGTTGAACAGTAAAGTGGCGATTGTGACGGGCAGCAGCAGCGGCATCGGTAAGGCGATCGCGCTGCGGTTCGGTACTGAAGGCGCAAAAGTTGTCGTCACAGCCAGACGGATGGCGCTCTGCGAGCAGACGGTCGCGCAGATCACGAAGGCCGGCGGCGAGGCCTGGGCCATTCAAACCGACGTGGCCGATGAGCGCCAGGTGGAAGGACTCATCGACCAAACCGTGAAGCGGTACGGGCGGCTGGATATTCTCGTGAACAACGCCGGGGTCTTCGGCGGCAAGCGCCTCGCGGACACGACGACGAAAGATTTCGACGAGGTGATGAACGTGAACCTACGCGGAACCTTCTTCTGTTGCCGGGCCGGGTTTAAGCAGATGAAGCAGCAAGGCGGGGGGACGATCATCAACATGTCGAGTGTCGCCGGTGTGCAGGCCTGGGCTGGCACAGGCACCTACAGCGCCTCGAAACACGGGATCATGGCCTTGACGAAGTCGCTGGCGGACGAAGGTCGCCCGCATCACATTAAGGTGAGTGCTATCTGTCCTGGTAGTGTGGCCGACGATCTGGTCGATGCCTCGTTGGAAGACATTCTTCGTAGCGAGAAGATCGATCCGTTCGATGTGGCCGAAGCGGCGGTCTATCTGGCGATGCTCGGCAAGTATACCGTGGTGCATCAGGTCGTGATCGACCGGCTTGGCGCAGACTGGTGACGATCTCTCCAGCCTCTCCATCGACTCAGCCGCGGCAGGCGGCGATTTTCTTCATCCTCATCACCGTTACGCTCGACGTACTCTCGTTCGGCATCGTCATTCCCGTGTTGCCGAAACTCGTCGAAGATTTCATGTCCGGCGACACAGCGGAGGCTGCCTCAATTTACGGCATCATGGGCATGGCCTGGGCGCTCATGCAGTTCGTCTGCTCGCCCATTCAAGGCGCGCTGTCGGATCGCTTCGGGCGGCGGCCGATCGTGTTGCTGTCGAATCTCGGCCTCGGACTCGACTACATCTTCATGGCGCTCGCGCCCAACGTCACCTGGCTCTTTGTGGGCCGCGTCATCTCCGGCATCGCGGCGTCCAGCTTCAGTACTGCGGGCGCCTACATTGCCGACGTTACGCCGCCGGAGAAGCGGGCTGCCAGCTTCGGGATGATCGGCGCGGCGTTTGGCTTAGGCTTCATTCTCGGTCCGGCGGTGGGCGGGTTGCTCGGCGTGGTCGATCCACGGCTTCCCTTCTGGGGCGCGGCAGCGACGAGTCTCGTGAACGCCTGCTACGGATTCTTCGTCTTGCCGGAATCGCTCTCGCGAGAGAAGCGCATGAACTTTTCCTGGAAACGGGCCAATCCGATCGGTTCGTTCACACTGTTGCGGTCGCATCGCGAACTCTTCAGTCTCGCAGCGGTCGTCTTTCTCGGGTACCTCGGGCATGCCGTCTTGCCGAGCGTGGCGGTGCTCTATGTCGGCTATCGCTACGGGTGGGACACCAAGGCGGTTGGCTTCATGCTGGCCGGCGCCGGCGTCACTGCCATGGTTGTGCAAGGGTTGCTCATGCGGCCGCTCACAGCCCGCTTTGGAGAGCGGAAGACCCTCCTCGCCGGATTACTCAGCGGCGCGCTGGGCTTTGCGGTCTACGGTGTAGCGACCGAGGGATGGATTTATTGTGCGGGGATTCCCATCATGGCCTTCTGGGGCCTCGCCGGTCCGTCTGCGCAAGCGTTCATGTCCCGCCGCGTGAGCAGCTCCGAACAGGGGCAACTCCAAGGGGCCATTGCGGGGCTTTCCGGTATCGCCGGCCTCATTGGACCGGGCCTCTTCACCCAAGCCTTCGCGCTCTTTATCGGCGCACAAGCCGGTTGGCATCTCCCAGGCGCACCGTTTCTTCTGGCGTCACTATTATTGTTCGTGGGGATAGCGATTGCCTGGCGAGCGACAAGGATCACACGGTAGTCCCCTAACAGGCAGTATTCACGAACGCTTCTACTGCACCGAGAATCCGCCGTAGCATCCAATCCCAAACACATAGGACCTGTCTTATGTGCGCCGGAGTTCTCAGCGCTTGGTCCCAGCGCCTTGTTCTTGGCCTTCACGAAACACCGGACGCTCTCCAACTCACCATTCATCATTCACTCGACCTGCGTATCGTTGCGCTTTAGAGAAAAATAACGATATCGGTCAGGTTCTGACAGGCGGACGTTCGTCTAATCTTCGGTTGAAGGCGAACCCCTGCGCCGCTGCACACTTATTGTTCAGGTCTCCATGTTGGGGCAAGTAATTTGGAAGAATTTCGATACCGAGCAAAGGATTCGGGCCCTATGTGTGTAGGGCACGGCTTATGCTCAATGCCATGCCATGCCATGCAGATTCTGAATATTGGCACAAAAAAATCCAGGGAAAGGGAGGTCATTATGACTCCTCGATCATACATCGCAAGGTTCGGCGGCATTGTGATATCGGTGGCGACACTCGTGGTGATTGGAGCGTCTTTTTCGCAAGAGGTCTGGTCCCAGGTCGCCAGATTTGCGGCACATGATCCTGGTGTGCGTCATGGCTCCGCTTCCGCGGGGGCTATGTTGCCGGGACTCACAGAGTTGGAAAAACGGGTCTTTGGAGTTGGGTTGGAAGCTTTCGGGGAAGTGGCGTCTGTCCAGGGAGGGGTTCCGGATACGGAAGCGGGCCTAGGGCCGCGCTTCAACCTGGACGGTTGTGCCGGCTGCCATTCTCACCCGGCTATTGGTGGAACCAGTCCGTATGTGAATCCGCAGGTCGAAGTCGCCAAGAAGGAAGGCGCGACCAACGAGATCCCGTCGTTTATTAAGATAGACGGTCCGGTGCGCGAAGCCAGATTTAAGTTTAATTCGGACGGTACACCCGACGGCGGAGTGCATGCGCTCTTCACGATCACCGGGCGAAGAGATGCGGGACCTTGTTATCTACATCAGCCGGACTTTCGCACAGCGGTGGCTCGCCAGAACGTGGTCTTTCGCATTCCTACCCCGGTCTTCGGGGCAGGGCTGATCGAAGCGATCGACGACGATGCGCTCCTCGCCAATCTCATGGCCAATAGCGCAAGAAAACAGGGGCTCGGTATTCGTGGCCGAGCCAACATGAAGGGGCGTCCCAACACCAGCGGGAACGACGGTACCATTACCCGCTTCGGGTGGAAAGCCCAGAACAAGTCGCTCGAAATATTTTCAGGCGAGGCCTACAACGTCGAGCAGGGAATAACGAACGACCTCTTTCCCCAGGAGCGGGATGAGACAAAAGGATGCAATCCAAATGCAACGCCGGAGAGTCGGACGAATTTCGATGCTACGACCCCTCTCGAAGTACCCAGCGATGTGGTGAGGTTTGCGGCGTTCATGCGCTTCCTCGCGCCACCGAGCCCCGTGTCCGACACAGACTTCATCGTCCGAGGCCGGAGGTTGTTCGAAGATGTCGGCTGCGCAATGTGCCATACCCCGGCATTGCGTACCGGCAATGCGGCCGTGGAGGCGTTGCGGAACAAGGACGTGAACCTGTACTCCGACCTGATGCTCCATAACATGGGACCGGGCCTGGCCGACGATGTGAGCCAGGGCAATGCCGGGGGCGATGAGTTCCGCACGGCGCCCTTGTGGGGCCTCGGGCAGCGAATATTTTTCCTGCACGATGGGCGCACAAAGGATCTACTTGAAGCGATTCAGGCTCACGCCAGTTTCGGAGGCGGACAGCAGTATGTGCCGTCGGAAGCGAATCAAGTGGTCGGGCAGTTCAATCGGCTCAACGAGATCGATAAGCAGCACATGTTGAACTTTCTGCGTGCCTTGTAAGCCAGGGCGGGTGACTGTGTGACTCTGTCGCGTCTTCATCTGATGGCGTAGGAGGAGAGGAACCTGATGATATCCCCAATCAGTAAGGTCTGGGTTCTCTTTGCGGTGTTGTTCGTGCTGGTGTTTCCGCAGGGGCTTTTTGCTGAGGGGTTGCGCGGCGGATTCGGTGAGGCCTTCGGCCCACGGATTCACCCTGGTGCCCAGCCGGCTCAACCCAAGGCGAAACATCGCCCGCGCCATGTCCTCGATCGAGCCGTTACGATTCGTGATTGGAACCAGATCGCCATCGATACCAGCGGCCTCGATCATACGCCGTCAGACGCTTCCCATGTCTTCGGTCATCAACTCGGGCCAGGCCGGTCGAGCCGGGCGATGGCCATCGTCCATCTCGCCATCTTCGATGTCGTGAACGCAGTCGAAGGGGACTACAGAAGCTACACCGGACTCGCTCAGGCAAGAAGTGGTACGTCACTCCCTGCAGCTGTCGCACAAGTAGCCCACGATACGCTTGTCGCGCTCTTTCCCTCCCAAGAGGCGCGTCTCAATGCCTTCCTCGTTGAGGATCTGAGCGAGATTCCAGAGGGGCAGCTGAAAACCAACGGGATCCTGCTAGGGCAGCGTGCGGCTTCCGCCGCCCTTGCTGCGCGAGCGTCCGACGGCTCACAGCACGATGAGCTGACGGTGGGCATGGGGCTGGAGAATTTTCATACAAGTAACGATCCGGGCAAATGGCGGCAGGACCCCATCAGCCAGATCGGGGTCGCGCTGGGCGTCAAATGGGGAGAGGTCAAGCCTTTTGTGCTCGAACGGGGTGATCAATTCAGAGTACCACCACCGCCCAGTCTTAACAGCGCAGAATATGCCGCCGCCTATAACGAGGTGAAGACACTCGGAGGCGACGGGCTGACAACCCTCACCACACGTACGCCGGAACAAACCCAAATCGGGATCTTCTGGGCCTATGACGGGACACCCAGCCTCTGTGCTCCGCCACGACTCTACAATCAGGTCGCCATGCGAATCGCCCACAAGATGGGTACGGACACCGATGCGTTGGACCTCGCGCGGCTTCTGGCACTCGTGAATGTCGCCATGGCGGACGCCGGCATCGCCTCGTGGGAGTCCAAATACTATTACCAGTACTGGCGGCCGGTGACCGGCATTCGCGAAGCCGACGAAAAGACAGGTCCGACAGGGCTCGGCGACGGCAACCAGTTCACAATCGGAGATCCGACATTTTCACCCCTCGGCGCACCGGCCAGCAATCTGATGGGGCCGAATTTTACCCCGCCCTTTCCGGCCTATCCCTCCGGCCATGCCGTGTTCGGCGGGGCGCTCTTCCAGACGTTAAGGAACTTCTACCGAACCGACCGCATCGCGTTTACCTTTGTCTCGGACGAATTCAACGGCGTGACCAAGGGCGACAATGAAAATGTGCGTCCGATGTGATGCGTAGCTTCTCTTCCCTGTCGCAGGCGGAGGAGGAAAACGGCAGAGCCGCATCTATCTCGGCATCCATTGGGCATTCGACACGACCGAGGGAATCGCGCAGGGACACCGCGTGGCCGACTACGTATTCAAGAACATGTTGCGACCGCACCATCGACGGTAACTCTCGTCTATCTCGTTGATTGGTCTGTCTGGTTGATCTGGTTCATCTGCTTAGTTTCGTTCAACCAAAAAACCAGATGACCGAATAGACCAGACCGACGGGATAGACCAAATAGACAAGACAGACCTCAGCACTCAGCACTTGGCTTTCGGAGGTACTTGGCGAAACAGATAAGATCCAGATGGTCATAGTGATCGGGGAGAATTGTTTCTGCCTTGTATCCGAGGCTCATGAACAGGTGGATGTTCCGGGCGGTCCGTAGCATGGTGCAGGCATAGAACTTATGGGCATCGGTCGCGGCCTGTTCGATTTCTCGTATCAGTGCCTTCCCCACTCCTTGGCCCTGGTGGGTGGGATTCACTGATAGCAGTCTGATGATACAGACCCCTGCCACGGTCCAAAAGCGCACCGATCCCACCACCGTTCCCTCCGCCTCCGCCACGAAGATGTGTTTCTCCTTGGCATCTTCCCTGAGGCTCTCGATCGTTTCCCTGGTCCACCCGCTCACTGTATAGAGGTTGGCGTATTCGCCGAACGCGGCCTGCTGTACGAGAAGCAGGGCAGGAAAATCGGCTTCGGTCGCGGGGCGGATGTGAATCATAGGCGCTCCAGGCTGAGGCTTCGCATTCGAGTCGGTGAGGATAGCAAACCCAGGCAGGATCTTCTATCGCGCCGCTACGACGAGCCTGACGGCGAGCGGGCTCGCCGCTCGGACCCTCAACGTACTGCACGAGTACGCATCGGGGCCTCGCGGCTCCGCGCGCCCGTCTCGCTTGGCGTCTCGGCGGTTTCGTCACGAACCCTCGTGAATATTGCAGGCTAGGGCTTGTCGAGGGGGCTTTGTGAAGGCGCCTCTTGTTCCTGTAATTGGTCACTTGGTCTTTTCCCAAACACTCAGCACCCAGCACTTCCGGGCTAGCCTGCAGCAGCCAGCCTGGCAAACTCCTGTCTCATCGCGTTGACCCGAGTGAGATAGTCTCTGACATCGTGACTGCCGCATCGCTGGCGGGGGCTTAACCGGAAGTTGCGTGTCACATAAGCCCGGCCTGCTGTCGCGCCGCAGAGGTGGATCACGGCGGCCAGATTCTGTTTCTGCCGGAGCGTGACGCTGCCGTTCGGTCTTAGTGCAATGGCACTTGCGACCCGTCGATCCAGCAGAGCGGCAGTCAATTGGATGGCATGGCTCGGCAGGACGCGGGTATAGAGGTTGTTGAACCAGCAAGAATTCGGATTGTCCCAGGGGCCGTCTTCGACCACTCGATGGTCATGGATGCAGTAGCGCTTGGCTTCGCGGAATGTTCCGTCCGTAATCTGGTACATGCCGACCGCGCTCGATGCCGGTCGATAGAGCTCCAATGGGTTCCATGTCGTTTGCCATTGCCAGTAGGTCCGCGCGGCTGGATTTCCTCCACCTTCAGCCTGAGCCAGGGCAGCCAGCAGCTCAGGTGTCATGACGGATGTCGCATGCTTGCGGAAGAGTGAGCCGTACTGCTTCCACGTTTCGGCTGGGTTCTTATTAAGCGAGTGATCCAAGGGAAAGAGGATCTCGGCCGGCTTGTTGAATACATGATAGGTCCAGTTGATGCCGAGCAAGACCATGAAGGTCGTCGCCAGTATCACGACGGCACGAACGGTCGGCGGCCAGGCGAGCATGGCGTTTCTGACTGTACGGAACGTACGCCAACGGGTGCGCAGGAAACGCCGGAGGGTCTTGAGGGTAAGCCGGTGCCTGCGCCGCTTGCGGCGGCGGGGATGGGTGGGGGTGCGGTGATTGGGGCGGGAGGGCATATAACAATATACCCGATGGGCGGGGAAATCGTGCCACGGAGCGGGGGATGCCTTCGGCCTACGCGCACGTACCTCCCGGAGCGATCCGCACGGGTTTCGCCGGGCGGAAGCCTTCTTGAATTCCCTCAGTCACGGTCTCGCGACCGTGAGGCTTTGGTCAGTTCCAGCCTTCCTTCCCGGTGAAACCTCGGCGGATGCCTCGCTCCTCCGGTAAAGTGCGCGCAGGCCGTAGGCATCCCATTGGTGAATAGTGGAGCGGGCGCTTGGGAAGGTCCGCGTCTCAGCGCACTCGGGCAGGGCGGGCGAGAAAGCTGTGTGCAGGTAACCATGGACTGGGCCTGCCCTGAAAAAGTAGAATGCCTTTGTTTCCCCGATTCTCAAGAGGACAGAGAGGTCGGCGCGGAGAAGAAACATCATCAGGACGCGGTTCTTGATGAGCGCAGTCAAGGTGGTGATCATCAGAGCACAAAGGAGGACAGGCCATGGCATGGGGATCGGATGTGCATACAGACGAAGAGCTGGAAAAGTTGGCGGCCGTGCGTGGGTATTTTCAGGGATATTTCCCCGGAGCCTCGATTCGTGACTCGTACGATGCTGCCCGGTCGGCGCAGGTGTTTCTGGTCGAACCCGATGCCGCCGGCGAGCAGCGTAATGCAGTAGTCTCGATCGATTTCCTCGAAGAGTATGTGTCAGAAAAAATGGGAAAGGCATTGATCAGCTTGCGCGTGGCGGAACATCTCCAATCAGCGAAGGGCAGGGAGGTGTTGCTCTCAAGTTGGGGGGTGGAGGAAAAAGAAGATTGAAAGAGGCGGGTAGTCCGTTCGTCTCCCTGTGCTCGCGCAACGCGCACAATCAGAATGTGCTCGTTGGACGCGCGCAGTGGAAGATCAATCAGGCCCCATCCCTGGGAGAGAACGAGCGAGCTTGCAGGGATCATTTATATCGTTCGATGTGCGCGCTTGAGGATTATCTAGGGATATCAATAAAGCGGTATCGGGGAATCTGGAGAGATTTCCCGATGATTTTATGCTGCGGTTGTCACGTTCGGAGTATGACGACTTGAAGTTCTAATTTGGAACATCAAGTTGGGGAGGGACCGGGAAATTGCCTGCCGTGCCACGTACGCGTGGACCAGATCTGCGTTGAGCAAGTAGAATGTTCCTGTTTCTTTTCCTCGCACTATGGAAGCCGCCTCACCATCATGTGGAAGTTCTCTCATGTTGCCTCCTTCTGAGCGCCCAAGCGCGCCGGGTCCTACTGGTGGATGGAGAGCCATCGCGAGCGTTCTGATTATGGGGTTCTTGACCCTCCTGCATGCGGTGCCCACTCTGGCGGGGAAGGAATTCTCGCCCTTGTCGGTCGGGAAAGGTGTGCTCTTAGTAGCCAGCCCATCACTGGAAGATCCAAACTTCCACCAAGCTGTCGTGCTTGTCGTGGAGCATGGGCCTGAGGGGACAATCGGGCTTATTCTGAATCGTTCCACGAACGTTCTTCTGTCCAAGACATTGCCGGACATCACCGTGCTCAAGGGGACCAGCCACCGGCTGTTTGCTGGTGGGCCGGTGGAGCCGACACGCTTTCTTTTGTTGCTCCGACTCAAGGAGCCTCCGGCAGATGTGCGATCGGTTTTCGACGGGGTCTATCTGGGGCGCACACCTCGCGCCCTGGAGAACATCATTACGCGGGCCAAGCCGACCGAAACCTTCCGGGCCTTTACCGGATTTGCCGCATGGGCTCCGCGGCAGCTGGAAGCTGAGCTGCTGCTGGGTGCGTGGGGGATCTTGCCGCCAGATTCGGTCGGCATCTTTGACAAGGATCCGGCTACTCTCTGGCAAGACTGTCTCAGCCGCCTTCAAGCACCGAGGGTAATCTCCAATTAAGAGAGGAGAAAGGCAGCCTGGTCGTCCTCCTGCTCGCGGAACGCGCACGATCAGAATATGCTCGTTCGACGCGCGCATTCGAGGATCAACCAGGCCGCCCTTTGAAGAGTGTAACGAGCGAGCGTAGAAGGGGGGAGGGAGCGGCCAGGTTCCCTTTTTGCTCGCAGAGCCCCCACGATAAAAAGGATTGGAAGGACACCCACGTTGGTCCTGTGCTCCCGGAACAGGGGAGGGGATGGAGGCTGTTGATCTCCTGTGCTCGCACAACGCGCGGTCGGGGACTCCCCTCGTTGGATGCGCGCAGTGGAAGTGACCCTCCCCCGATTTCATAGACACCTCCATAAGTGGGAGAATCATGAAATTGGAGGTCAGCATGCCAACAACAACGCGACGTCAGTTTACCGATGCCTTCAAGTCTGAGGCGGTCCGGCTTACGAGGGAATCGGGGCGGCCAGTGGCCCAGGTGGCGCGGGAGCTTGGAATTTCGGACAATGTGCTGTATCGCTGGAGGAGCGAGCAACAACAGGTCGAATCCCAGGGCCGCACGCGCCAGGCGGTGCGGGCCGAGCAGGACGAGCTGACACGGCTGAAACGGGAAAACGAGATGCTCCGGAAGGAACGGGATTTTTTAAAACGTGCGGCGGCGTTCTTCGCGAGGGAATCCCAATGAGATACCGCGCGATCCAAGAGCATGACCGTCGCTATCCGATCCGACTGATGTGCCGCACGCTCGCCGTCTCGGCAGCGGGTTATTACGCGTGGCGTTCCCGGCCTGAGAGTACCCGGTCGGTGAACACTCGCACCCTGCTCTCGGCTATTCGAGTGATCCACCAGGAGTCCCGTGAGACCTATGGCAGTCCCAGTATCTGGGACGTGCTGATCAAGCAGGGGTATTGCGTCGGCGAGCATCGCGTCGCTCGGTTGATGCGTGTCGAAGGGATCCGAGCCAAGACCGTGAAGAAGTGGCGCGCCACCACGCAGTCAAATCCCCGGTTGCCCGTGGCCGAGAACACCCTCAATCGCCAGTTCACGGTGGCGCATCCGAACCAGGTGTGGGCCGGGGACCTCACCTACGTGTGGACCACAGAGGGCTGGCTCTACCTGGCCGTGATCCTCGATCTGTACTCGCGCCTCGTGGTCGGCTGGGCGATGGGCCACCGGCTGACCGTGGAGCTGGCTGAGCAGGCCCTCACCATGGCGCTGGCGAACCGGAACCCACTGGCCGGGCTCCTGCACCACTCGGATCGCGGCAGCCAGTATGCCGCCACGAGTTACCAGCGGGTGCTCACCACTCACGGCATCACCACCAGCATGTCGAGGCGAGGGAACTGCTGGGACAACGCCTGTGTGGAGAGCTTCTTCGGGACACTCAAGCGTGAACTCGTGTACCATCGGCACTACGCCACCCGTGAAGACGCGAAACGGGATATCTTCGAGTACATTGAGGTGTTCTATAATCGGAAGCGCCGGCACTCGACCCTCGGCTATGACTCCCCAGCCGAGTATGAAGCGAGGACGGCAGTGGCTTAACCCGGTGTCCACGGAATTGGGGGAAGGTCAAAGATCAATCAGCCCCCATCCCTGAAGAGAGAACGAGCGAGCGTGGAGGGATCATTTATAGCCTCGTTCGACGGCCGCACGTAGACCAACATGGGTGCCCTTCCAAGAGAGGAAAAGCAAGCAAGCTTGGAAGGATCAGTTAGAAGAATGGTGGTCGCTCGATGCGCGCAATGGAGACCACACCAGCTGCCTTGCTGGATACGGGTAAGTGGGTAACCCTCGTTGGACATGCGCACTAGGAGACCGCCTAGTCTGCCCTTACGGAATATCGCCAAGCCCTAGAAACACGTGCGTTTCGCCATTTCGCTGAGTTGACACAATAGCCAGTAATAAGTAGCTTGAGTTCTAACTCCAAGTGCAACACTACCGGCCCTGATGGGCTAAGGTGTTGCCATGCCAACGAAATGCTACACACACTTGAGTGCGGAAGACCGTGAGACCTTGAGCCTGGGCCTGGCCCACGGCCATTCGCTGCGGAGGATGGCCCGCGTGTTGGGGCGATCCCCCAGCACCGTGAGCCGCGAGTCGGCTCGCAACACCACACGAGGCCGACCCTATCGGGCCTGCACGGCGCAGACACTGGCGGGAGCCAGGGCCTGTCAGCCTCGGCGACCGCGCAAGCTCGTGGATCCCTGGCTGTGGCAGTATGTCCAGACCCAGCTGACTCAGGGCTGCTCGCCTGAGCAGATTGCCGGGCGACTCCGACGCGCGTATCCTGACGACATGCGGAAGCAGCTCTCGGCCGAGACGATCTATGCGGGGCTCTATGTGTTGCCACGCGGCGCCCTGCGCAGCGAGCTGTTGGCCGCACTGCGTCAAGCGCGCAAGGCGCGCCGACCTCGGGCGCGAGGGACGGATCGACGTGGCCAGATCCCCAACATGACGCCGATTGACGCAGCGTCCTGCCGAGGTGGCGACCCGCACGGTGCCCGGCCACTGGGAAGGCGACCTCATCAAGGGCGCCCGCAATGGGTCGGCCGTCGGGACCCTGGTGGAGCGGACGACGCGCTTGGTCATCTTGGCCGGATGGACGGGACCGATGCCACGAGTGCTCGACAGGGTTTCATCAAGAAACTCCGGCATGTGCCCGCGCTGCTGCGGAAAACCCTGACGTACGATCGAGGGAAAGAGATGGCCGAGCACGCGCAGTTGGCCCAGCGGCTCGCGATCCAGATCTTCTTTGCCGATCCGTACAGCCCGTGGCAACGCGGCACCAACGAGAATACGAATGGCCTGTTGCGTCAGTACTTGCCCAAGGGCACGGACTTGTCGGGCTACACGCAGCGCGAGTTGAACGCCATCGCCCATCGGTTGAACACGCGCCCGAGGAAATGTCTCGACTTTGCCACGCCCCTGGAAGTCTACGCGCAACTGCGCCATCATTCACCCGTTGCACTTGGAACTTGAAACCGCCTAGCCTATTCCTACTTCCTCAATCCAAGATGCTTTGGTTCTGAGTCCCCTGGCCCAATGTCATGTCACTTCGACTTAGCATAATCAATGACCGGCTCGCCGAGTACATCCAATCCTCTGGCGATAAGCCAGACGTCGCGTTTATGAAACTTGCTCATGCGATCATTCAGGGCTGTGACTATGACGATTTGCAACCGGAGGACATAGTCGATGGTGGTGAGGATAAGCAACTCGATGTGCTCTGCTTCGATGAAGACCCCATGAGTGGAGTTGCCGAAGTATTGATTCTGCAAACAAAGAACACAGACTCATTTTCATCGACGGCTCTCACCCTATTAGGCAATGGATTGTCTTGGCTATTCGAGAAGAGCAAAGTTCAGTACCAGAAGCTGAGCAATGTTCGGCTTGTTAGAAAGATTGATGAGGTACGGGAATTCCGAACAAGATCTGGCCCGTCCAACCTCCGTGTCAGGGTGTTTTTCGTCACTAAAGGCAATGCCGAAAAGCTTTCAAAGGAATTCAAGGATGAGATGGAGGAGATTCAATCGAAATACGCGGATGGGGGATTTGGCTCTTTCAAAATTGCGCCGCTCGGCGCGTCCGAGCTCGTTGACATTCTTGCTGACTTGGAGCGAAGTGAGCGGCAAGTTAATGACTCCCTGCCCATAGTTTATGACAAAAATAAGCCTTCATACATCCGCTACAGTGTCCGTGGAATGACGGGCTTCATTTGTACGGTCAAAGGCTCAGAAATTGCCCGACTTGTTGGAGAGGGTAGAGATAAGGCCATTTTCGATCTGAATCTCCGTCGATACTACGGTGCAGAAAAAGGCCGGGTAAATCCCAGTATTGCTGCCACATCTTCCAATAGAACTGAAAGTCACTTGTTCTGGTTTTTCAACAACGGCATAACCATCGTATGTGATAGATGCCAGGTGGTCGATGACCCAGACTCTCCTCATTTGAAGTTGACCAATTTACAGATTGTGAATGGTTGCCAGACATCCATGACGCTTGCCGCAACTGCGCAAGAAGGAATCTTGCAGGACGACGTTGAAGTCTTAGCTAAAATATTTGAGACGAGTGACGAAGGATTCGTGAGCAAAGTTGTGCTGACAACCAACAATCAAAATGCCATTAGTTCACGCGACTTGAAAGCCAATGATCAAGTCCAGGAAGATTATCAAGTTGCATTCTCTCGACTATACGGATTGCGTTACGAACGCAAACCGCGCGAGTTTAAGGGGCTATCCCGCGAAGAGAGTCGCACTGTTGCAAACAATGAACGGATTGCTCAAGCGTACCTCGCAATCGTTAAGAAGAAGCCCACAATCGCCCGCACGCAAAAGTATCGAATATGGGAGGAAGAGTGGTATCGGCAAATCTTTCCAGAGGCCACAATCGAGAAACATGTCCTTGCTTACCTCATCTATGATTACTGCTTAAAGGCAAAGAAAGATGCGCTTGCCAAATGGCAGGACGACCCGGTTCGATATAGCGTCGTGTCTTACGGTGTATTCCACCTAGCGCGAGTATTAGCATTTAAGTACACACGCAAGGAAAGTTGGGATGATTCAAGAGAGACAGAGACTTGGATTAAGCAACTTCAAACAAAACCCAAGGCACTTAATCGCCACTATGAGTCATCGGTTACTCTCATTCATCGGCTGATAAAAAAGAAGCCTGAGTGGGTTGAGAATATTAATAATGTCTTTAAAGCAGGGGACATCGAGGGGGCAATAAATACTGAACTCCACAAAAGCAGAAGTGTCTAAACGGAAAAAGTCTAACTTGAAGGCGCCGGGTGCCTTTTGCCTCGTCCGAGGTGAAGTAAGGGATCGGGTTTTGCAACCCAACATTGCGGGGACTGTCTGCGCGCGGCAGTGTTGCTGCACAGTCATACCATTTGCAAGCCTGAGCACACATGGGTTTTGATCTAAGCCCTGAGGAAGTCCGTGCAGCCAGCCTCAAAGCGATGGGAAACTCACTGGGGGAGCTATACGACATCCTCAGCAATCAAGTTACATGGGTGTATCTCAAGTGGCAGGAATATCGTGAAGTCGAAAGATAAGGGGTCGGGAGTCATTGTTGATCGACTCGTCCTCGCGCGTCTTCTCTTCTTCACCCGGTCTTCTCTCCAGGTCTGTTGAGCTTCGCTCTCTGAAGGGGTATCGTTTCGGCGAGGATTTGAGGATCACCCGTGCCCGAGAAGTTGGACACAGCTATTCGAGACCGGCTGGCTCGGCAACGGACTGAGTTGGCGAACGAGCGCACGTTGCTGTCATACATCAGGACCGCGATGGGGTTTTTCATCGTCGGCATTCCGGCTGTGTGGTGGCTGGAGCTGCCCGGCGTTCAAGCACTGGGTGTGGTGTCGTTGGTGGCGGGTGTCGCGTTCCTGGGGGTTGGGGTTTGGCGATTCTTCACCATCAAAGCGTGGATCGATCAACAACCGGACTAGATCCGCGTCAAAGAAAACGGTGCCAGGAACCGTAACGCCTCGTCTGTACAACTACGGTGATGGGAGGGTCTTATTCTCGCTGGTTTCGTAGTACTTAATAACACGCTCCTGCACGGTGTGGGTTCGCGCAGTCCCAGCCTCCTGTGAAGTGGTGGGCTCTTCCGCGGTCAGCTCTTTGATCCAATTCCCCATACCATCGTATTCATAGGTGGTCACCCAAGTGCGCTTTGTGCCTGCATGAAACTTCTCGGTTGTGGCACGAACGCGCCTCCCTGCCTCGTCATGTCCATTCACCACTTTGCCGGTCATGGTCCCTTCAGCGTTGTAGCTGATGAGTTCCTTCAACCTTCCTCGCTCGTCGTACCCGTGTTTCAGCTCGCTGAATAATTCCCCTTTCCTGTATTGGGCGGAATAAATGATGCGTCCAAGCACATCGAACAGGCTCCTCTGTACCGTGGTGTCGTGGATGAGGAACTGTTCCGATGTGTTGCCGAACCGGTCGTAGAGGGAAAACTCTGCATAGTAAAATTCTCCGTCATCGGAGACTGCGACAGAGGCCGTTTCTCGTCCGTCTGAATTTCGTGCGTAGGCGAATCGCTTTCGGTACAGGGCTTTCCCGCTCGGATCGACAGAGGGGGCTCCGGAAATTCGGACAGTATGATAAGTGGTAGCCTGGCTTCACCCACCCCAGGGAGGGGTGGCAACCGAAAGGAGCGAGGCGATGAAGAGGACGAGACGGAATCACGGGGCGACGTTTAAAGCGCAAGTGGCGATGGCGGCGATCAAAGGTGACAAGACGTTAGCGGAATTGGCCGAGCAGTTCCGGGTCCATCCCACGCAGATCACCGAATGGAAGCAGCAACTGCTGGCCCGGGCGGCGGACGTGTTTGGCGGATCCAAGCCACCATCGGACACCCCGGATCTGAAGACCTTGCATGCCAAGATTGGGCAACTGGCGCTGGAGAATGATTTTTTAGAAGGGGCGCTCATCAAGGCCGGCTTGCTGAGCGCAAAGCGATGATCGACCGTACGCACCCCTTGCCGGTCGTGCGGCAATGCCAACTCCTGAAGCTGGCCCGTTCGACCGCCTATTACCAGCCGACGCCGGTATCCGAGCCAACGCTGGCGTTGATGCGGCGGATCGATGAGCTGCATCTGCAGTATCCATTTGCGGGAGCTCGAATGCTGCGCGATCTCTTGCGGCAGGAGGGCCGCGCCATTGGTCGGCGCCAGGTGGCCACCCTGATGCGCCGCATGGGGATTGAGGCCCTGTATCGCAAGCCGTCTCTTAGCCGCCGCCAATCCGGCCATCAGATCTACCCCTATCTCTTGCGCGATCTGGCGATCTCACGGCCCAATCAGGTCTGGGCGGCCGATATCACCTATATTCCGATGCGCCGGGGCTTTGTGTATCTCTTCGCAGTGCTCGACTGGGCGAGTCGCCGCGTGTTGGCCTGGCGGCTGTCCAACACGCTGACCACAGACTTCCGTCTTGATGCGGTGCGGGAAGCGATCACGCAGTATGGCCGCCCGGAGATCTTCAACACCGACCAAGGGTGTCAGTTCACCAGCCAGGAATTCACGGGACTCTTGAAAGACCAGGGGATTCAGATCAGCATGGACGGAAAAGGATGCTGGCGAGACAACGTATTCGTGGAACGGTTGTGGAGAAGCATCAAATATGAGGAGGTCTATTTGCACGCATATGACACCGTCAGTGCTGCACATCAGGGGCTGGAGCGCTATCTGATGTTCTACAACCAGACCCGACCGCATCAGGCGCTTGATGGCCAGACGCCTGACCAGGTCTATTATGACAATCTGACGACACGGCAGACCGCCGCGTAGTCAGCAATCCGCCAGGCGCCACTTATGAACTGGCAGAAACTGTCCAACCAAGCGGAGCCACCTCTGTTGTCCAGCAACCCGGCTTCGGCGAGGGCAAACGCCCCGGTGCAAATGGAGCCGATGCGACGGGTGCGAGTAGACATGATACGTAGCCAGGCGAGTAGCTTGTGGTTACCCACCAGATGCCTCATATCGGGACCACCGGCCACAATTAGAGTATCTGCCTGACCACGGAAGTCGCGCCACGAACCGTCGGCGACAAGGCTGAGCCCCGACGTCGCGCGAAAGGGGCCGGCGCGATCGGCGAGCAACACCAACCGGTAGGGCGGAACTGAGTCGCCTTGTGCAAGGTGGGACGACAGGGCAAACACTTCGTGCGGCCCGGTGATATCCAACGCTGTGGCACCCTCGAAACCAAGAAGTACGATGGTGCGCGACTTGGTCTTATGAGCAGTAGTTCGAGATTTCATGGCGTCATCCTCTCACGACTCTTCGTGTGGCACAATGACAAAGATACTGCAAAAACTGCCATGTCGCAGGACGAGAAACGGGGCATTCTACTTTTCTGATCGCCTTGTCCGCGCGCGGGGAACACTCTTTCCATCGAATAGAGGATGAGTTGGAGTTGGCTAAAGGGACACGGGACTATCTTTAAGATAGACCGTCTGAAGCTGCAACTCTGTACTTGAAAGTGGATTTTACCGATTGCATTCCGCTCGGTTGGGGCCTAGGCTATACTACGTCACTCCCGTCCCATCATTGCGCGACTTCTGCGGAGGTCAGTCTCTGTGATGATGATTCCAGCACACATCCATGTTCCCGCGAAATATATCCTGTCGGATGATACCCGCTATTCGGGCGGGGACCATACCATCTACGTTATGTTGTCTATGGCTGCGTCGGCATGATGGCCGGTCCAGCGGGCTGTGCGAGAAAGAATGAGGCAAGCAGATCGGGTAAGGCAATCTTTAGTAAGGAGGTGTCAGCTATGCGTTATCTCAGCGTCATCAGTGGAGTCGTTGTCGCGCTCGCATTCGCTGCGACAGCGAATGCCGGGCCGGTTGAGGCCAAGGCGGAAGTGACGGGTGGTGAAGCCGAATCAAGAGGAGTTGACGTGGCCATCGATATCAGCGAGAAAGCCTTTCACGTCACAAAGGGGGCGACAGATCGTGGGTTTACGCTCATCGCCGGGATGCCGTCGGTCATTCAACTTCGCAACCGGGATCTCGTGGCGCACGAGTTTATGTCCACACTCTTCCGCGATGTTCCGTTCCGCATTTCTGGCAATGCCACCTTGGTGAAGACAGCACGAGCCACCGGAGTTCGTGTCGATCCAGGGCAAACGGTGACCCTTGAGTTTAACGCTCCAGTGGCACAGGCGGATCAATATGGCGGTACGGAATCCAGCTATGATGTCTTCTGGTGCAATGTTCACGGGAAAGAGCATGGACAGAAAATGCGCGGGGAATTGCTGATCATCGAGACCAGGGGTGAGATCGGCGGCTGATCTTGTGATGAAGGCTCATGTCACCTGACGCCGGGTCGTTCGATCGATTCTGACGGCCCGAAGTTCTTGACGGTTTCCATTTCTCTTCGGTCCCTCTGGTGAACCTCAGGGGGAAACACGGTGGAGGATGATTGACTTGGCCTCTGAGAGGGAGGGACCGGTGCCATGCAGTGGATAGAACATACCGAGGCGGGCTCTTCACCAGGGAGTGCGTTCGTGAACAACAATGAAGAGGCGAAACAGTGCTGTCACGATTGCCATTGACCGTATGCGCGATCTCGCTCGTTCTCGCGCTAGGGATTGGCGGAATCAGTTCGGCCGAGGAGTCACTGTACGATCCCGATGTGGTCCTTGTGATGAAGGACAAATACTTTCACGTGATCAAAGGGGCGCAACCAGGGAGCTCTCAGCCGAATCCATCCTTCTCGTTGCCAGTCGGGAGGGACATCGTCATCCAGCTCCGTAATGAGGACAATGTGGCGCATGAGTTTCTCTCGCCGTTGCTCCTCAAAGCGGAGGACCTTCAGCTCTCAGGCCGGGCTACTCTCGTGTATACCATCACCGCCGTCGGGGTTCGGGTTGAGCCGAAAGACAGCGTGACTCTTCGCTTTGACATCCCCGACGCAGGCTTCGATCAGTTTCATTTCTGGTGCAATATCCATGGGAAGTTTGTCGATGACGCGATGCGAGGGGAGATCTTTATCCTGCGCGCGAAACCATCATCCCCGTAACCGGACGTTGAGACTTGTGTGAGTCTAGTGGCAGAATCGAAGCAGTCAGGAGACGCGACGGAGTTGGGCGGTGGATGCAATGGTTCCGATAACGATGTGTTGGTCTGAAGCAGATTTTGCCTCAGAGAACTGATGAAGGGGTGTGCCATGATCAAGAGAGCAGTGGGACGGATCCTTGGCGGATTCTGCGCCATCCTGCTCGCCGGTGTCGCGGTAGATGTCGCGAAGGCGGGAGAGACGGCGGGAATTCCACCGGAAGTGGTGGCAGAGTACATTCATGCGATCATTCAGGCCGATCGGACCATCTATTCCACCCATGTCGTAGAGCGGCTGCAGGATCTCAAGGTTACGGTGGCGGCGGAAGAATGGAAAGCGAAGGGGACGGTGCCTCTTCCTGCTCAAATGCTGCAGATGGCTGGTCAAGAGGTTCAGGGGCTCGGACTCGGACTGCGTGTTCGGTTGGCCAGCCTGGGGCCTATTTACAAAAAGAACGGGCCTGCGGATCAGTTTGAACGAGTGGGCCTGGAAGCGGTGACAAAGAATCCCCGGAAGCCCTATACGGGAATCATTACCGAAAATGACAAACATGTTTTCAAGGCGATCTTTGCGGACAGGGCTGTCTCTATGACCTGTGTCGCGTGTCATAACAGCCACGAGCTGAGCACAAAGAAGGACTATAAGCTCTACGATGTGATGGGAGGGATTATCATTTCGTTCCCAGTCCAATGAGGGCGGTCTGACCCGCAACTTCCATCTCATCGTTGCGCAGAGCTGGTCCTCGTGATGATCATTCCAGTGCACATTGTTTTTGCGCGAAGCATGTCCTGTTGGGTGATACCCGCTATGGGCGGGGAGAGGAGGGTATGGTGGCCGATCTAATTCGAACTGTTCAATATTTCAAGGTGCAGATTGCGGATAAACCTGGGACATTAGCCGGCATCCTTGCTCCACTGCGTGAGGCTGGAGGAAATCTGCTGGCCGTGCATGCGTTTCCCCGGAGTCGCCGCACACAGGTGGATGTGGTGCCGGAAAATCCCACTTCGTTCAAGGCCATCGCGAAGGCGCATAAGTTGAAAGTGCAGGGACCGAAAATGTGCTTGCTGGTGGAGGGCGATGATCGCCCGGGAGTGATGGCCGATCTGACCGATCGACTCCGGTTAGCCAAGATCAACATAATCTCGGTGACCGGCCTCTGCGCCGGCCAGGGACGCTTCGGCGCCATTCTCTGGGTCAATCAACGGGATGTGAAAAAAGCCGCCAAAGTTTTGGCGTCGAATTGAGTTAGCGACGC
>CAWAIH010000033.1:0-315507 GCA_963781915.1 uncultured Nitrospiraceae bacterium
CACCGTGACCACGACAATGACGTCATGTTCTCGATGCAGGCATATTTCTAGCGAAAGACATGCTTGGCGGAAATTCGCCAACATCTCCTCCCTATCAATGCTAGCGTAGTTGACTGCAGCACGGTCAAAGATTGAGGCGGTCAGGATTTGTGAGGTTAGTGTTGGAGAATTGTGAAAGCCTGGACGTCTTCAACCCACTCAACGTCCATGGCCAAAAGCGCACGCATGAACTCAAGAAATGGCGGTTGACCATTTTCTCGCTGCTGGGTAAGCGACATAAGCGAGTTAGGGAGTGCGGCCTTTGATGCTATAACTCGTATTGTTTCAGCGGACACTGATGAACCAGGCAGAAGATGCGCCGTTGCCCGAACGCCCTTCGCGCGCAAGTCGTCACTTGGATAGACCCACGTTTCCCCTGCTTTGACTGTCACGCTTGGGACATACTTGTTTGGAGCAATGAGAGCGGCACGGAAATCCATATCAACGTTGTAAATATATAGATAGGAGTCACGAGTCGATGTAATGGTGATGAGCACTTCGTCGCCATTTTGATAGCTCGATCTGTTTATTCGTACGTTTACCTGGAAATCTCTATCTCTTCTTTCCTTCTCCGGTACCAGACAGGTCTGAATCTGTGCTTCGATTCGACAGGCCGGGCAACCAGGATCATCAACAGGGCCAACCCATAAGACGTTCTCTTTGATTGCCCGGCCCAGTTGCGTTACACGTAAGAGCTTTTCTGTTAAAACGAACTCCCCGCGAAGGGTGTTCTCGCTCTGAAAATCCATGAAGCTGTGATGAAGGCTCACACCGAGCAGGGCGTTCATCGCTTTGCGCCTAGCCTCAGCGATTGCTTGAGCAAATGCTTGGTGTTTCGTGTCTTGATCGCCAAATCTTACGCTGCCCGTTGCAGTCACCCACGTGCAACCATCAGGATCCAAGTCAAGAATCTTGGTCTCCGTAGAGGTACCTCTACCAGCCACATCAGACATATGGCTTTCCACGGATTTCTGGTACTTGAGAGCGACTGTAGAGCAGGCAGTGAGTAAAGCAATATTGAGGGCCAACCCAATGAGGAGAAAGATATCCGATCTGATCGCCACCATTTTTATCGCTGCAGATAGACGCCACGTGCGAGCACATCCTCGTTACCGAGGAGTAAGGGCGTCTGTTCATTGTTAAAGTCGCGCCGCGCTACTCGCTCGACCTGGGGCCGCAGGTATTCAAACAATTCAGCGATGTCGATTTTACCGTCCTTGTTGGTATCGGCGTCTCCCTGGAGACCTTTCAAGAAGAAGTAGGTCATGAGGCCGTGTGCTTTCTGTTCGTAGGTACTGGAGACTTGTTGCCCGCTACTTGCTGCCAGAACTATGGTCTTGCCCTTTCCCAACAGAGGACTTTTCAGTTCCGTGATGATTGGTCGTATGCCTTTGGCGATAACTGAGCGTCCACCGGCGCCAGAAAAGCACGAATCCAGGACGACAATGACTTCTTTGGCAGGAAGGTTGTCCAGGCTCTGGTATAGCCGGGAAAGCGGGTACCCCGTATTATTGAGAAAGAGAGGATCACCATCGTATGGCACTAGGTACGCTTCACCGGTTTTTGTGTTTGGTGCACCGTGGCCTGAAAAGTAAACAAAGACGGTGTCATCGTTCTCCACCCTATTAGGTAGCCATGTTTCAAAGTATTTTTCCATATCGCTTTTTGTCGCACGATCGTTGAGAAGGAGCGCAATGTTGGCTTCTTCGTACCCCATCGCGCCAGACAGATACCGTGCCACCACTCGTGCGTCCTGTTCTGCGTGGCTAGCCTGTGGCAACTCGCTCCGGTACCGCTCTAGTCCGATGACAACCGCGTGCGCGTTCTTTCGTGAACTTGTTTTTGCAATCGGAAGAATATCCACGTCGCTCGTTAGAGGCGGAGGAGAAGCACTAAAAGAGGTTGCAGGCATCTTTGTTCTTTGCTGATCGGATGGCATAGGCACTGGTCGTTTGCGGATATACTTTTCCTGCTCCTCCTGTGCCACTATCATCTCGGCGGGAAGAGGTGGAGGTGTGTACCCGAGGATTTCTAGGGCCTTGTTGTCAGGGTCGTAGACGATTCGAGTCTCTTCGTCGTGCCCTTGGAACAATTCAATGAGTGTCAGAATGGGCTCGGCCAGTCCAAAAGTGACTAGGTCAATGTAGCCGTGGGCAGTTGCACGGCCTGGATTGGGAGAGTTTCCCATCTCGTATTTATAGGTTACTTCCGTTTTGCCATTCCCAAGATCTTTTACTGTTCCAGGTTGGGTGAACTCAAACTCAATCTCATCTTTTGGCGCACCCACTTTGATATGTTCGAAATTGGGCTCTTTATTTCCGTGGAGTGCCATCGCAATGGAACAGCCGGACAGGACCAACATCACATAGAGCCCGCATACCGTTGTCATGATTTTTATTGCCATTGCGACCTCCTTGAAGGCGCATGGTGCGCTGCGGGATTGAACGGAGCACGAACGAGTGACTTATAGCGGACTTTCCTGAATGATATGCTGGCCGTGTTCTTGTGAACAGGAGGGGGCATAGTTAAGGAACCAAATTACTCGGAAGACCCATTCCTTATAAGAGATTAGTCTCAAATAGGCAATACCCAGGAAGCGGGGAGCGCCGATCCGATCCGATTTGATGTTCCCTTACTCCCGAGGCTATAAGATTGCTGGTTCTATCTCGGTACACCAATGAGCCTGCTCGATCAATTCTTCGTCTATCATCCAGAGCCCTGGAAGGATCAGGATTGGAAGGCCCGTAGCGGCTTGCCGCTGGAAGACGTCTGGTTCACAGCAGCCGATGGGACCAAGCTCTTTGGCTGGTACGTCGAGAATGCCGCGACGTCGGCGGTAGTGCTCTGGTGTCACGGGAACGCGGGCAACATCATCAATCGGCTGGAGAATCTGCGCGAACTCTACCGGATCGGATTGTCCGTCTTCATTTTCGATTATCGTGGGTATGGGCGCAGCCAAGGGTCTCCTTCTGAGGAGGGGCTCTATCAGGATGCGCTCGGGGCGTACGATTATCTCACGCGAACTAGAATGATTCGCCCGGAGCGCATCGTCCTATTCGGGCGCTCGCTCGGCGCGGCTGTGGCGGGCGAGCTTGCTGCGCAGAAGCCTGCCGTGGGGTTGATCCTCGAATCGTCGTTTCCGTCGATCGAAGCGGTGGCCAAGTTCCATTACGGGGGGTTGCCGGTTCATTGGCTGCTCGGGGCAGACTTCAAATTGATCGATCGCCTTCCGCATCTCTCGCTTCCGAAGCTGATTATTCACGGCGACAAAGACGACATCATTCCCCTCGAGCTGGGCCGGCAGGTCTTCGAGGCGGCCAAGCCTCCCAAATCCTTCTATGTTATCGAAGGCGCCGACCACAACAACACCTACCAGGTTGGCGGGGCTGCCTATTTCCGCCGATGGGCCGAGTTTGTTCAAACCGCCATCCGATCCTAGCAGGATGCTGAAAAAGTCTGCCAGTCTGCCTTGTTCATTTGGTTCATTTGGTTTGTCTTGTTTGTTTGGTTGAACAAAACTAACCAGATAAACAAGACAAACCAGATCAACCAGATAGACCGGGTTTATCTTAGATGTGCGGGCCACCAAATTGTTGGCGTGCCAGGCCATGCTGAAATCAGGCCCCCTGTTCTGCTGTCCAACTTACCAGCCCAAGCCAGCCCGCTTGGGCATGGGCGCCTCCGCCCGTAATGTCTGGAACGGCTGATGGAGCCACGTCCACAGATCCCGCTGGGTAAATAGGCCAGGATCTTCTTAGTCACTCACATCAGCATGGCACCCTAGCAACATCTTTAAGGAATTGAGCAATAAAGAACAGAGTAAAAAGATGGTAGGTGATAAAGATGACAGGTGATATGGTCATCAGGAGTCCGCTGATGACGCCTTACAGCAGGGCATCAAGGTCCACCACTATATTAACTACGGCCCGTGGCGGTGTCAGGGCGGGATGTCCGGAAATCGTCAGGATCGGACGTATGATGAAAGAGAGGCCTGTATGTCGGTGCCTTCGATGCTCCTCGTTCCGACGGTCAATGTACGGACATTTCGCCCGGCGAATATCCGGCGCATCCTTTGCGTCTTTCCCGCCTACACGAAGGCCTTCGGCACCTTCGATCACGCCTTTCCCCTGATGGGGCCCGTGAAGGCCTTCATGCCGCCCCAGGGGATCCTCCTCATCGCGGCACTCGTGCCCCGGGAATGGCAGGTCCGGTTTGTCGACGAGAACATTCGCCCCGTGGCGGAGAGCGAGCTCGCCTGGGCCGACGCCGTCCTCGTGTCGGGCATGCACATCCAGCGCAGGCAGATTCTCGACCTCGCGCGCCGCGCGCACCGCGCAGGCAAGGTGATCGCTCTCGGCGGGCCCTCGGTCTCCGCGGCGCCCGAGTACTATCCGGAGATTGACCTCCTCCACTGCGGAGAGGTGGGAGATGGGACGCTCGATTTGTTCCGCCGGCTCGACGAGACTGCGGCACGGCCCGAGCAGCAGATCCTGTACCGCACAGTCGACCGCCTTCCGATGACCCAGTTCCCGACGCCCGCCTATCGCCTGATCGACGTCCGCCAATATCTACTCGGATGCGTCCAGTATTCCAGCGGCTGCCCCTTTACCTGCGAGTTCTGCGACATCCCCGCGCTCTACGGGAGAAACCCAAGGCTCAAGAGCCCGCAGCAGATTTTGGTCGAGCTCGATGAGCTCGCCGACGGCGGGACGCCGTCGATCTACTTCGTGGACGACAATTTCATCGGAAATCCTCGGGCCGCGCTGGACCTCCTGCCGCACCTCGTCGAGTGGCAACGGCGCCGCGACTATACGGTTCGCCTCTCCTGCGAGCTCACGTTGAACGTTGCCGAGTACCCGGAGATCCTGAAGCTCATGAGCGAGGCGTTCATGACAAATGTCTTCTGCGGCATCGAGACGGTGGATCCGGACGCCCTGCGAGCCATGAGCAAGAGGCAGAATCTCCGCACACCGATCCTCCAATCCGTGGACACGATCAACAGTTACGGGATCGAGGTCGCCGCCGGGATCATCATCGGGCTGGACACCGACACCCCGGAGACAACGGACGCGATCCTGGAATTCATTGAGGCTGCCCAGATCCCGATCGTGACGCCTAACCTGCTCGTCGCCCTGCCACACACACCGCTCTACGAGCGACTCCAGAAGGCGACCCGTTTGAACTCGGGCGAGGGGCGTGACTCGAATATCGAGTACCTACAGCCTTACGAGACTGTGGTGGCGAACTGGAAGCGGGTGATCCGCGAGACGTACGAGCCACGAAAGATCTACGCGCGCTACGCCACGCAGGCGAAGAAGACATACCTGCACCGCAAGCGGCCGGTGCGCCCGCTGGAGCAGCTCACCTGGGCCAACGCCAGGCGCGCAGTCGAGGTCTTCTCGCGCACCGCCTGGCGGGTCGGGATCTGTAGCGATTATCGGAGAGAATTCTGGAAGATGACCTGGCGGGAACTGCGCCAGGGTAACGTCGAGTCGGTGTTTCAGATCGCGATGGTCGGGCACCATCTGATTACATTTGGCCGCGAGTGTCTCACCCGCGACGTGCAGGCCTCTGCTTATTCCGCCCGCGGACGCGAGGAACGCGCTCTGGCGGCCCGGTGACAGGATCGTGCCTTTGAGGAGGGCGGCTCGAACACCCTCAAGAATCCCTCATAGTTCATCGACTACTCACAGTAAAATAATTGATTGGAGATTGCATCAGTATTTGCTACAGTGCGCGTCGGCTGCTCCGAGAACCTCTTCAGAGAAGTGGCTCTGATGGCAGGCGGAGAAGACATTCCTATGGACCCTATGGGGGAGAAAGGCCGGGGTGATGTTTCCTTTTCGTCTGCTGGCGTTCTGTCTGCTGGGTGTCGCGACGATGCTTGCCACTGGCTGTGCAGGGAAAACCGGCATGGCAAAGCCACAGGGGTTGAGCGACGAAAGGCCAGCCGCGGATCAGCCTCAGGCTCCTGTGTCGCGGCTAGAGACTCCACCGGGCGAACCGCTTGACCCCTTTGCCGGGGCCGAAGAGCGAAACGGTGAGGAGTATGATCCCTGGGAGCCAGTGAACTCCAACATCTTCGAGTTCAACCTCAAGGTCGATCGATATGTGCTCAAGCCCGTGGCAAAGGGATATGATTTTATCTTGCCCGATGTCGTTCAAGTCGGTGTCAGCAACATCTTTTACAATCTCCGGTTCGCTCCCCGCTTTTTAAACAATGTGTTTCAAGGCAAGCTCAAAGGTGCCGGCATCGAATTAGGGCGGTTCCTGATCAATAGCACGGTCGGATTGGCCGGGTTCTTCGATCCCGCAAAACATATCGACCTCGTGACTCCGGAAGAAGACTTGGGGCAGACGCTTGGATTCTATGGCGTGAAACCGGGCCCCTATATCGTCCTGCCGTTCCTTCCGCCCTTCACCGTTCGTGATTTTGTCGGATATGTCGGCGATGTGTTTCTCAATCCGATCAACTGGCTGGTCGTACCGATCATTGAAGTCGACGACGTGCCCTCGGTGATCGAACACAAGAACCGTATGACGACGAGCATCATCCAACTTGGGTCTCGCGTGGGAGAGATCGTCAATGAACGGTCGCGGAATCTCCAAAAGTACCAGGGAGTCGAGGAAGCGACGTTGGATCTCTATTCTGCCGTTCGCAATGCCTATCTCCAGAAACGCTCTCAGGCAGTCAGGGAATAGACGAAGCCCGGTTTGTCTGGTTGATCTGGTCCATCTGGTTTATCTGGTTTTCTGGTTTGAACCGAGACAAACCAGATAGACCAGATCAGACCAGACAGACGTTTTTATTGGATGACGCCCAGTTCCCGGCCGACTGTGGCGAAGGCGGCGCCGGCTCGCACCAGCTGTTCGTGGGTGTGGGCTGCCGACATCTGCACACGAATTCGTGCCTGACCTTCCGGCACAACCGGGTAGCTGAATCCCACGACATAAATCCCTTCCTCCAAGAGCAGCTCTGCCATCTTGCTAGCAAGTGAGGCGTCGCCCAGCATGATCGGAATAATGGGATGCTCGCCGGGAACGAGCCGGAATCCGAGATCGGTGAGTTGCGCGCGGAAGAACGATGCGTTCTCGCGCAGCCTGGTCCGCAACTGGTCGCCTTGGGCCACGAGGACGACGGCCCGTCTGGCCGCCGCAGCGATGACCGGGGGGAGTGAATTCGAAAATAAGTAGGGCCGCGATCGCTGCCGCAACAACTCGACGATTTCCTTTCGTCCGGACGTAAACCCGCCCGTCGCGCCGCCCAAGGTTTTTCCTAGCGTGCTGGTGACGATCTCGATCCGGTCGGCGACGCCGAAATGGTCCGGCGTGCCTCGTCCGTTGCGCCCGAGCACGCCGGTCGCATGACTGTCGTCCACGATTACTGCGGCATCGTATCGATCCGCCAACTCGATGATCCGATCGAGCTTTGCGAGATCGCCATCCATGGAGAAGACCCCGTCTGTGGCGATCAGGCGAAGGCGATAGTCTGTCGCGTCGCGCAGCTTGGCCTCCAGGTCCGCCATATCGGAATGCGCATAGCGGAGCCTCGTGGCCTTACAGAGCCGGATGCCGTCGATCAGGCTGGCGTGGTTCAGGGCGTCGCTGATGACGGCATCATGCTCGCCGAGGAGTACCTCAAAGAGTCCGCCGTTGGCGTCGAAGCAGGAACTATAGAGGATCGTGTCTTCGGTGCCCAGGAAGGTGCTGATCGCCTGTTCGAGTTGTGTGTGGAGATCCTGTGTGCCACAGATGAACCGGACGGAGGCCATGCCATAGCCATGTTCTTGCAGCCCGGCTTCGGCAGCTTGTCTGATGTCCGGGTGGTTGGCGAGCCCCAGGTAGTTGTTGGCACAGAGATTGAGGACTTCACCCTGGGCCACACGAATCGTAGCCCCCTGAGGGCCGAGGATCTGCCGCTCGGATTTGTAGAGGCCTGCCGTGCGGATTTCAGCGAGTCGCTCTGAAACGGTTTTCTTGAATGAGTCGTAGGCCATTCTCAGTTGATGAGGGGTGAGGGGTAAGGGGTAAAGGGCCGGGTGCGGAGAGCGTTGTCAGAATCTTTCATCGTTCACCTTACGTCTCACCCCGAACTCCTCACGGGATCAGAACTACTTTCCCGCATTGGCCTGAATTGATCAACTCGAACCCCTGTGCGAAGTTTTTCATGGGAAATGTGTGGGTGATTACCGGCTTTATATTGAGTCCGGCCTGAAAGAGACCGGTCAAGCGATACCAGGTTTTGAAGAGTCGTCGGCCTGTCACTCCATATACGCGGATGCCCTTGAAAATAATTTCGTTTGGCAGATCGAAAGATACGGATCCGGTTGGAATGCCGAAGAGTGTCACGCGGCCGCCGTTCTTCACGGCACTGAAGGCTTGATGCAATGCCGTAGGGTTCCCCGACATTTCGAGCGAGGCATCGACGCCTTCGCCGGCGGTGATCTCGCGAATGGCGGCGGCGATCTGGTCCGCGGTCTCGGTCTTGGCGTTGAACAGATGATCGGCCCCGACTTGTTTGGCGAGGTCCAGTCGGTACGCGCTGACATCCATCGCGATGATCATGGCGGCGCCGGCCGTTCGTGCGACGGCGGCCGCGAAGAGTCCGGTCGGACCGCAGCCGGTGATCAAGACCGTCTGTCCCGTGAGGTCTTCGACTAAGGCGGCATCGACGGCGTTGCCGAGCGGTTCTTGAAGGCAGGCGAGTTCGGGTGGAAGGGCGGCCAAGGTCTTCCAGAGCACAGTTTCAGGCAGCGCGATGTATTCCGCGAACGATCCATCCCGATCGACGCCGAGGATGCGGTAATTCTTGCACACATGCGCTTGTCCGGTGCGACATTGGAAACAGGCCCCACAAGTCAAGTGCGACTCGGCGGCGACATAATCGCCCACCTTGACGAGCGTGACATCCGAACCGACCTCTATAACTTCACCGCACATTTCATGGCCAATGATACGCGGCGGGTGGATACGGCTGTGCGCCCAAGGATCCCAATTGTAAATATGGGCATCCGTTCCGCAGAGAGAGGTGGCGGTAACCCGGATGACGGCATCCGTGGAGCCCGGTTTTGGATCAGGCCTGTCGGTGGCGGTCAACCCTGGCTGTGCCGATGCCTTGACGAGCGCTCGCATGGGTTCATTGTATACCACGGGCTTCTAGCCCGGTCTATCTGGTCTATTCGGTCTGTCTTGTTTCTTTGGTTGAAGAAGACCAACAGGATGAACTAAACAAACCAAATGAACAGACGGGTTGCACCAGGGTTCGTGAGATCGGTAGGATGCGACCAATGAAGGCTCTGTATCACCAAGGGCTCATACTGTTGACAGGAATGTGTTGTGTGGCACTTTTCTGTTTTAGCGTCATCGCACCGGTGCTCGCCGCATCATCACTACAGACGGCTTCCCCGTCCGCTCCTCCGAAGCGCTGGGTGGAGTTCGAGTTGAGCCAAGCAGAATCGATGAGGGACCCGCAAACCGGCAAACCAGCCACGCTGACGATTGTTCTTGGAGGTGAGACAGCAGGCATGACGTCGGTGGTGGCGATCTGTGAGTCGATTGCGTTTCAAGCCCAAACGGTTACGCTTGAGCCGAATGCAGAGGCAAGGGTGTTGAAGGGGACGGTCACGCTCGAACCGATTCTGATGAGTCGGACTTCTGTGCCACTCAGGGCAGCGCTGGTCCAGGTGACATTGTTTTCTCGATCTCGCCAGGGCAAACCCCAACGGTTCATGCGGCGTGTTGTCTATGTGACGATGGATCGTTTGGAGCCGGCCAATGAGACCAGTGAATTGTCGCTCGTCCGTCCAGAAAAACCACTGAGCGAGGATATTATCCTGGATGAAGCAAAACCAGCTGTGGAGCCGGTTTCAACCGGCGCCTTAGCCGAGGAAGACCTGGTCTCGACTCCCTCCCAGGGAGAGAAGAAGGCGTACTGGCAAAATGTAAGTTACCTCATCAGCCAGAGTTGGGCCCGACTGATCCGTGGGATCCGACGGGAGCCAAGCGGCGAAACGGTGAAGGTGCGGTTCAAAATGTTTCCCAACGGCCGCGCCCAGCTAATCAGAGTTGAAAAAAGTTCCGGCGTTCGCGAAATCGACGAAGCCGGAATTTATGCGGTCGTCAACGCCCAACCGTTTTCGCCGATTCCCAGCGAGTTGGGGGAAGACGTTGTGGACGTGCATATCCGGATGCGTACTGGTGATCGGAAACGGTCTCTCGATGCGCAGTCGAGCGAGAGTCTATCAATTGGCAAATCTGGCGCAACAGGTTCATCTGGTTCATCTGGTCTATCTGGTTTGTCTGGTTCAACCAAACAAACGAGACAGACCCGATAAACAAGAGAGACCAGTCGGTTCTCGCGTTTCACGCAGCACAATCTGTGGCCGAAAACCTAGGAGGAATGATCCATGCTGAAGAAAAGAGGGCAGAGTTGGCTCGTGCTCTTCCTGTTTGGAGTCACGGCCTGGTTTCCGTTGGTGGTTCACGCAGAACCAGCTCGTTGGAACCTGGATCCCGACCATTCGACGATCGAGTTTCGCGTCGCGCACATGATCGTTTCCAAGACCACAGGCCGGTTCACCGATTATGCAGGCTTTGTCGACATGGACGCCGAAGCCGGCACCGTGAAGGCCATTGAGACCACGATCAAGGCCGGGTCTGTGAATACAAATCATGAAAAACGGGATGCCCACATACGGAATGTCGATTTTCTCGATGTGGAGCATTATCCGGCGATCACGTTCAAGATGAAGAGCTACAAAAAAGCTGCAGAGGGTTTTATCGCGGTGGGAGATCTCACCCTGCACGGGGTGACCAAAGAAGTCATCTTGGCGGGCCAGTATAACGGGGCAACGAAGGATCCCTGGGGCAATACCAGGGCCGGCTTCAGCGCAGAGGGGAAATTCAACCGCAAAGACTTCGGGATGGTCTGGAACAAGACGTTGGATAGCGGCGGGCTCGTCGTCGGTGATGAGGTTCAGATACGGCTAGAAATCGAATGTATCAAGGCGAAACCCTAGCAGGCTGCTGAAAAAGGCCCCCAACTTCGTTCTCGGTTCGTCACAATCCTCAACGTACCCGAGAGGGTACGCCTCCGGTTGTGACTCGCCTGCGGCCTCGTTGGATGACCTTTTTGAGCAGCCTGAATCGTTTTGCTCTACTGGGGAATTCTTGTCCGTCCCATCCTGCAGAATGGAGCGGCAGGAAGATGTAGAACTGTTCCTATCGAATGGCAGGATTGTCACCGACTCACTCTTCTGAGAGCCATTGATGATGAAGGCGATGGTTTTGGACCGTACGGCGAACGTGGGCACTGCTCCGCTGCAGCTTCGGGAGCTTTCAATACCAGAGCCAGGCCCCGGGGAGGTCTTGGTTCGCCTCACTGTCTGCGGGATCTGCCGGACGGATCTTCACGTCATCGAAGGTGAGTTGGCCGACCCAACCCTTCCGCTCATTCCCGGCCACCAAGCCGTCGGGGTTGTGAGTCAGCTTGGTGCCGGCGTGAGTGATCGGGTGGTCGGTGAGCGGGTTGGGATTGCCTGGCTGCAGCATACGTGCGGTGTCTGTGAATTTTGTACGAGCAGGCGTGAGAACCTGTGCGAGAGCGCCAGGTTTACCGGCTATCAGGTCGATGGCGGGTATGCGGAATATGCGCTCGTCCCGGCAGCGTTTGCCTATCCGATTCCACCGGTCTTCAGCGATGAAGAAGCGGCCCCCCTCCTCTGTGCGGGGATCATCGGCTATCGCGCCTTGCGTCTGAGCGGAATCCAGCCTGGCCAGCGGCTTGGCCTCTATGGGTTTGGCGCGTCCGCTCACATTGCCATCCAGATTGCTCGTCATTGGGGCTGTCAGGTCTATGTCAGTTCGTTGAAACCTGAGCATCAACGTCTCGCGCGTGAATTGGGCGCTGCATGGGTGGGCGGGGCGACCGACAGGCCGCCGGATAAGCTCCACGGTTCGATCATCTTTGCACCGGCTGGAGAGTTGGTTCCGCTGGCCCTGCGTGTATTGGAACGAGGCGGCACGCTCGCCCTCGCAGGTATTCACATGACGCCGATTCCCTCCCTCGACTACGATCGCGAGGTCTTTGGAGAAAAGGTCATTCGGAGCGTCACGGCCAACACGAGACAGGACGGACTCGATCTCCTGCGCGAGGCGGCTGCGATTCCCATCAAACCCCACACCCTGTCATTCCCCCTCGCCGATGCCAACCGTGCGTTGCAAGAGTTGAAAGCCGGGCGCTATTCAGGAGCCGGGGTACTCGTTCTGTCGTAACCGATCCAGCAGGATGCTGAAAAAGTCCGCCAGCGTGAGAAGGCCGTTATTTAGTTTATTTGGTTTGTCTCGTTTGTTTGGTTAAACCAGATAGACCAGATGAACCAGATAAACAAAACAAACCAGTTTGAGCATTCTGCTAGTACACAGCCTTACTAAGTTTTGATTGAAGAAGTGAGTGTACCTGCTCACTGATCTCTTTGACCAGGGTGCCCATCTTCGGGTGAGAGGGTTCGAAGTCGATCGGCCACTCGTGTTGGCGCAGTCGTTCGCTCGCGGTGGGGCCGATGGAGGCGACGACAATCTTTTTAAGAGCCGCACGAAAAGGCTCCACTTTTCCATCTTTTTTCAGCACCTGCATGACATGATCGACTTGGGCGGCGTTGGTGATAAGGAGCACAGCCACCTTCCCGGCAATGACTTCATCGAGCGCCTGCCTGAGCGGCCTCAGATCTTCCGGGAGCGCCCAGCGATAGATGGGAACCTGCAAGACTTCGGCTCCACGTTGGTTCAAGGCTTTCAGCAAATCAGGATTTGACGCCCCATACTCCTGCACGGCAATACGCAATCCCTTCACTGGCCTGTACACATCCAGCATAGAGATCAGATCGACCCAGGTGTTCGGTTCGGGTACCGTCAGTGTTGGTTGGAGACCGAAGGCCTTGAGGGCAGCAACCGGTTTGGGCCCTCGGGCCACAAGGGCCGTCTGTTTGAGGGCTTCCAGAATCGACGACCAGGGATAGCGTGTCTTGAGGAGCCCGAACAGCGCGGTAGTGCCGACGCCGGTCAGAAGGATGAACATATCGACCCGCTCGGTCGTGAGCTGAGCCCCAAATTTCAACGCTGCAGAGTTGTCATCGAGCGGAATCTCGCGAAGGGAAGGAGTGACGAGGGGATTTCCCCCATGGCGCTCTATGAGCCGGGTAATCTCCGCTGCCATACGGCTCTCGAAGGCAGCGACGGTGAGGCCATTGAAGCCAACGGTAGACATTAGGTCTTTGACGGAAAAAATAAAAAGCCAACGTGGATTGTTTCTTCAAGATCGGGAGCGCGGGTATCGTACCATACTGGTGAGAGGGTTGATTTGGTTCATCTGGTCTATTTGGTTTATTTCGTTGATCTGGTTCAACCCAATAAGCAAGACAAACCAAATAAACCAAATGAACAAGAGAGGCGGGCGGGCCGCGAGCATTTTCAATTGACGGAGCTGAGATGCCTCCCTACTATACGGATCGGATTGAGGATGACTATGAGTGCTCCGCTCCATCGAGGATTGCGCCATGTGGCGCTGCGCGTCACGAATCTCGCGCGTTCTCGCATATTCTACGAACAACTGCTGGGGATGAAGGTGGTGTGGGAGCCGGACCCAGATAATGTGTATTTCAGCTCAGGACCGGATAATTTCGCCTTACATCAGATTCCGGCGTCCGAGATCGCATCGTATCAACCCTTGAAGGGACAATCGTTGGATCACATTGGCGTGATCCTTGAGAGTCCAGAAGCAGTCGATCGGATGTATCGGGAAGTCGAACCACGGCTGCCTGAATTGGGCGGACAGGTCGTGACACCGCCGAAGCAGCATCGCGACGGCAGCTATTCCTTTTACTTTTCCGATTCCGACGGGATTGTCGTTCAAGCTCTGTACGAACCTTTGATCAGCCGACTTCAATGGGTGAAGGGTAAGGAGTAAAGGGTAAGGTGTGAAGTGCAGGGACAAACCGTCATAAGTCTGATGCGGATATCTCCTTACCCCTTACCCCTTACCCCTCACTGGTTATGAATATTTGGGACAGTCTGCCGAAAAAACAGTATCTCAGCCTGGCGCCCTGGGCCTGGGTTCAATTGGAGAGTGCGGAGCCTCTGGGGCCCTTTCCATTTATTGCAGGGGTGGCGCCTGAAGTCGTCGCCAGTCTCCATGAAGCCCACGGACTTCTCTCCAGCGCGATCGATACGGCCATCAGCGATGTCTTTTCCAAGCGGGCTCCGCTCGATGATCCCGATCGTCAGCGGCGCTTGGAAGATGCCTACGCGGAGGTGATCAGCGCCCGCCCGTATCTGCAACAGCACATTCGTTGCGGACGGAAGCCGGACGGTACGTTTCAATGGGAGTTTCCAACCGACCCTACAAAGTCTTCCACCATCACTAACGGCGGGCTACGGATTTTCCATTCTGTGAAGCGGCAGGCCATTCCAATGGGGTTCGACCAGCGACAAATGGGGCCGTTGGTGGGAAAGATTCTGGGGCTCTTGGACGGCACGCATCTAACCGACGAAATCAAAACGGTGGTGGCGACCTCAGGGCGAGAGGGAGAACGATTGATCACGCGATGGATCGAATCCCTTCACCAACATGAGTGTCTGGTCAGTTCGAACACCTCCTCCGTCAGATCCCGTTGGTTCGAAACGTTGCAAGATCAAGACACGGTCCATCTTGGCCATGCCGCGTTGCTGTATCGGCAACGAGATCAGGCGCTATTGTTCGATCCCTGGCTGCTTCCCTGGTTTGCAGAATCCTCTATTCCGTCGCTCTGGGGATCGCTGCTGCCCAAACCAGCTGCGGTCTTCTTGACCCATGATCACGACGATCATGTGGACCCTCGCACGCTCTTGCACTTGCCCAAGGACACGCCGGTCATCGTGCCGAGCCGAAGGAATCGGCGCATGCTCTCCTACGATTATCTGTCGCTCTTGCGGGAGCTGGGATTCAGTCACGTCATCGAATTGGCTCATGGGGAGAGCTGGGCCTTCGAGGGAGGGGCTGTATACTCCGTGCCGTTCTACGGCGAAGATCCCTGTGATCTGGAGATGCCGCGCAACTGCTACCTTATTGCCGATCGTGGCTATAACGTGCTCGTGCATGCGGACAGCGGGCCGACGAATAGCGGCAGGTCCGCCCTCAAGGACGGAGTGATCCAGGCTCTCGTACAGAAACATGGGCCGATCCCGCTGGTGTTTGCCTCGCAACAGCAACTGCTCGAAGTTCGTGGCCATGCGGCCCATGCGCCCTTGTCTCACCCCGGGAAATGGCTCGACGTGGGAGAAAACGGCTATCTCACGAACGCGTATCTTGCCGATGTGTGCGCTGCAGCGCAGGCCAAGCTGTTCGTGTCCTATGCCACCGGCGGCGCAGACTGGTATCCGGACCATCTCTCGTTCATGTTCAGCCGACGGAATCCTGCCCGCACCGCGTTACTGACGGCCCACTGGGAATTGCCTGAAACTCTCAAAGATCTTCTCGCCAAGAACGGATGCGGGTATCATTACGGTCATGTCTTGGATCTGTTTCGTCGCATGACCGACGGGCAAGTGGAATCGATGAAGACAGGAGAGGCCCTCACGCCTCTGTCGCTCTACCGGATTGACCACGGGGATCCTCCGTTCATGAAAGCCGGAAGCCGCCCTGCTGCGTCTCGATAAATTGAAAGGACGACTATGACTCTGCGCAAAAGTCAGCAAGACCCGATCCTCGTCACCGGTGTTGCAGGATTTATCGGCTTTCATACTGCAATCAGGTTGCTGGAGCGAGGAGAGCGGGTGATCGGACTCGATATCGTTAATGACTACTACGACGTGCGACTGAAGAAGGCGAGGCTGGCAAAGCTCAAGCCGTTCAAGTCATTTTCATTCACGAAGCTCGATCTGGCCAATCGGGCTGGGATGAAGAAGCTGTTCGCGAAGCAACCGATCCGGCGCGTAGTCCATCTGGCAGCGCAAGCCGGCGTGCGCTATTCGCTGGTGAATCCACATGCCTATACGGACAGCAACATTGAAGGGTTTCTGAACATATTGGAAGGCTGCAGGCACGCGAAGGTCGAGCATCTGGTCTATGCCTCATCGAGTTCCGTCTACGGCGGCAATACCCAGATGCCGTTTTCGATTCATGACAACGTCGATCATCCGGTCTCGCTCTATGCGGCCAGCAAGAAGGCCAATGAACTCATGGCCCATTGTTATGCGCATCTCTATCAGATTCCTTGCACGGGGCTGCGGTTTTTCACGGTGTATGGGCCCTGGGGGAGGCCCGATATGGCCCTCTTCATTTTCACGAAGGCAATTTTAGAGGGAAAGCCGATTGAGGTCTACAACCAGGGAAAGATGCGCCGCGATTTTACCTATGTCGATGACATTGTCGAAGGAGTGATCCGGACCCTCGATCATCCCGCCACACCGAACCAAGCCTGGTCCGGTGACAAACCGGATCCCGGGACCAGTTCGGCGCCGGCTCGGATCTACAATATCGGCAATCATCAGCCGGTGGAACTCCTGCGTTTTATCGAGGTGTTGGAGCATGCGCTGGGGAAGAAAGCGATAAAGAAGCTGCTGCCGATTCAGCCGGGCGACGTGCCGGCGACGTACGCGGACATCGAGGATCTTACGCGAGATGTCGGATTTGCCCCGGCGACGCCGATCGAAGAGGGTATCGCGCGTTTTGTGAAGTGGTATCGGGAGTTCTACAAAAAGTAAGGGGACGGCAAGCCATCAGCGGCTTGCCGTCCCCTTACGAATGAATTGAATGTCGGTTAGGGACAGCCGATCGGTATAAATCCCCGCCCGAAAATTCCTGACAGTGTGACATAGCGAGCATTGTCGTAGAACGAATAGCTTGCACCCCGTTGATTTCTCCCCGACAGGTCTCCGCCATACGACGGGTCTGTTCCGTAAAAGTGCCCGCCGCGAGTTTTCTCGTTGAGATGCAGCCACTCTCCATATTTCGAGCAAATTTCAGCTTGAACGGACCCTGACGAGGCGATGCTGGCATGCCAATCTTTGGCCCAATCCGGGATGGTTTGTCCGCCGCCGGCCATACCGGTCTGATTGTGGTCGGGGGTCGGAGGAGTATTGTAGCGCGGAGCCGCGGCCACGGGGGGGCGATAGATCGGCATATCGTCCAGCGAGGGCACGATCGACAGTTCTTTCAGCTTCATCAGTTTGCAGCCAGGCACATCTTTGTTGGTATAGATAATGCCCCCATCGGCTTGAGTGCATTCCCGCATCATGAACGGATCGAAACTGACCGTTGTCTCAGAGAATGCCGACGTTGAGAACAGGGTGAGGATCGTTGCTGCAAACATAAGCGTACGGGTGGGCTGCATAGAGCACCTCCCTTGAGATGGTGGAACAGGCAGGGATGGCATCGTCGGTCACCTCTTTTTAATTATACTCACCAAGTGTATTGACAAGCTATTCCATCAGGGAGAACGCCGTCTATTCGTCTTTCGAGGGGGGTCTGGCTACCAACGGATGGCCTATAGATGGCTCTGATAGCTAATTGACCGAGATCGATGGTTCGATCGATTCAGGGTGTACGCCTTCTAAGTTCGGCAAGACGAGATCGGTGTCCATTGAACAAACAGCTTTGCCTTGTTCCCTTCTCGTTGCTGGGGTATTCTCCGCCTTGAACCTGTGAAACGTGAGGCATGAAACATTCGAGGAATCTTCCTCGCATGGTTCCCTCACTCCTCGCGCCTGAGCATTTCCCGTTATGACTGACTACGGCGTGCTTGCAAATCTGCTCGTGATCTTCACGGCGTCGATTGCCGTCGTCTTCGTTTTCCACCAGTTCAAACTTCCCTCGATTGCCGGATTCTTGGTTGCCGGCGCCCTCATCGGCCCCAATGGGTTGAACCTCATCTCGGACATCGGCACAGTCCAGGTATTGGCCGAGATCGGGATCGTCCTGCTCCTCTTCACCATCGGTATCGAATTCTCGTTAGTGCAGGTGGCTTCCATGCGCCGTCTCATGTTTCTGGCTGCACCGATCCAGGTCGGCGTCGTGCTGTTGATCGCGTGGATCGGGGCGATGCTCCTCGGACTGTCCTGGCAACAGGGGGCGTTTTGGGGGTTCCTTTTCTCCCTGAGCAGCACGGCGATCGTGTTGAAGACTTTGGCTGAACGGGGGGAGAGCGACTCGATTCACGGACGAGCCACGATCGGCATTCTCGTCTTTCAGGATTTGGCCGTCGTCCCGATGATGCTGTTGACGCCGATTCTTGCCGGCTCATCGGATGAAGGCGGGCTCGGAATTCTTCTTGCCCTGGGAAAATCCGTTCTCGTCGGAGTGCTTGTCATTGCCGCCGCCTGGTATCTCATTCCGAAGGTGTTGGGACATATCGTCCGGAGCCGCAGCCGCGAACTATTTCTGTTGACGATCATCGTCTCCTGTCTCGGCATCGCGTGGCTCACCTCGCTCGGCGGCCTCTCGCTGGCATTGGGCGCGTTCATTGCCGGGCTGGTTATTTCCGAATCGGAGTACAGCCATCAGGCCATGGCGGAAGTGCTGCCGTTCCGTGACAGTTTCAATAGTCTCTTCTTCGTATCGATCGGCATCCTCTTGGACTGGCGGGTGCTTTTCGATCATCCGCTGCCGGTGGCCGGACTGCTGATGACGATTTTGCTGGTGAAGTTTGTCGCCGGGGCTGGAGCGGCCTTGACGGCGGCTATTCCTCCGCGTGAGGCGGTCATGGTGGGCATCGCCTTGGCTCAGGTCGGAGAGTTTAGCTTTTTGCTGGCGCAGCAAGGGCAGGAGACCGGTTTCTTCCGGGGCGATCCCTATCAGGTCTTTCTCGCGGTTTCAGTGCTTTCCATGATCGTGACGCCATTTTTCATGAAGTGGTCGCCGCACCTAGCCCGCCGCGTGGAGGCATGGCAACGGCTTCGGCATTGGCTGCCCGGTCGTACGACCGCCCACGTCCTACAGACCGAAGGAAAACAGATTCGAATGAGGGGCCACGTGATTATTGCGGGGTATGGATTAAACGGGAGAAATCTCGCCCGTGTTCTCGGCGATACGAACATCCCGTACCTCGCCTTGGACCTCGACGGTGATATCGTTGCCCGCGAAGCGAAACACGGGGTACCCATCTACTATGGCGATGCCACGAATCCGAATGTGCTGCGGCACATGAAGGTTGAGGACGCGAAGGTGTTGGTTGTCGCCATGTCGGATCCGTTTATCACCAGGCGCGCCGTGCAGATCGCCAAGGGGCTCAACCCCAAGCTCCATGTTGTCGTGCGGACTCGCTATTTGCGAGAATTGGATGAGCTGCACCAACTTGGCGCGGATGATGTGGTGCCGGAGGAGTTTGAAACCTCCATCGAGATCTTTGCTTTGGTGCTCCGTACCTACAACCTGCCGCAGGACGTTGTATTGCAAAAAGTTGAACAGGTTCGCCGCGAAGGATACGCGCTGCTTCGTCGCAGCGAGTCGCTGGAACTTTCGCATCATCTTCGTGACGGAACTTTGAACGATGCGGAAGTCGAAACCTGCCGCATCGATGACGATTCTCCTGTGCGGGAAAAGACGTTGGAAGAGATTGCTCTCCTATCGCGCACGGGCGTTTCGGTGATTGCTTGGACGCGTGCCGGGGTGACGCAAACAAGTCCGTCTGAGAAAACTCAGTTGATGGCTGGTGATATCGTGGTGTTACTCGGTTCGCGCGCCCAGATTCAGCAGGCGATGGAGCTCTTAGTGCCGACGGGTACGAACTGAGCCGCTCGCAAGGTATTGAAAAACTGTTGCAGATCCTGAGCAATGCAGAGCTGAGGTAAATCACGGACGCTAAGCCCACAGGCTGTTCAAAAAGGCCGTCCAGCAAGGCCGCAACGAGCGAAGAGGCGAGGCGTACGCTTCGGTACGTTGAGTCTCTGAGCGATGTGAGGACGCAGCTGGCGGACTTTTTCAACAGCCTGCTAGCGCCCGGACGTTGTCATGAGCGTATAGGCCTCCTCCAGCGTTGCCACTTCAATGACTTTGATGTTCCATCTGATTGCCAGTTGAGAGAGATCCCAGTCAGCCGTGTCTAGTTGCCCGCGAGGCACCAGTACGGTTTTAAACTGTGCTCGGGCCGCCGTCTCGATTTTGACGAGCAGTGCGCCTACGGGTTCGATCTGACCGTCCGGCATGATTTTTCCGGTCAGGGCGACGTCGGATTTGATGTTGTCGCCTCGCCAGGCTGCCACGATGCCGACCGCGACGGCGCTGCTGGCGCTCATTCCCTCGGTCAATGCACTGTATGACCGGTTCTTGATCGTGATTGCCCATTCTCGCCCGTCCCCTCCTACCGCCTTCGTGGCGGCAACGACGGCTTGCTTGACGCCTTCTTTCCAATCCTCGCTGACGATTGAACCGCCACCCAGATTTATTTCATTGAATTGGACTGTCGGGCCCCCTCGCCGAGGGTCGTTGTCGATTTGGAGGACGATGTAGTGGACGATGCCGATCTGTCCACCGGCAAGCACACCCAACGCCGGCACCGTTGCAAAATGACGGCTGTCGGCGGAAAAGACCGGGAAGGCTGGTGAGCAGAGAATGATTGTCGAGAGAAAGAGAACAAGGTGAGGTATGTTTCGAGTCTCGCGTCTGTCTGTCATGGTGCTGACCGCGCTCAACTCTTCCAGCGAAGCGTGACTCGTTCTTTGAGCGGATGGTCGAGAGGCTGTCCGGTTTGCGCCGACGCAAGATGTGCAGCTTTCAGCTTGTAGTACCACTTTGCTGGCATGTCCGCATCGCCGACCAGCATCAACGACGGCTTGTAACGAAAACCAATCGCTTGCCGTTCGAATGCGATCTTGTCTTGAGACAGAAACATTTTGGTGAACTGACGAAAGATAAACTTTCCAAACGGAAGCCAGGAGAAACAATTCCAGGCGGCGCAATAATCGGCGCGGCACTCCTGGTCTGTGGTCGGCGTCACAGTGAGGCGGGTCGAGATCCACAAGGACCCGCACTGAATGAGTTCGTACCGTTGATTCGGGAGCACGAAATCGATCGTTGTGGTCAAGGGGCCGCCATAGAACCTGGTGAGGAGCTTATAGGCCCCGCTGTTCTGTGATGGGGCGTGTGCGACCATGCGAAAGCCGTTGGGAATGGGTTCATAGACCTTGGTTTTCTCATGCACGCTCGCCTTGCTCCGCCACCAGAAGCTTTGATGAACGAACGGGCCATGCGCTGGATCGACGAGTCCTACTACCCCTTCGTCGACGTTGCACCGGTAGGTGAGGGACAGATCAAAGAACTGATAGGGTTCTGAAAGAATAGGAAGCTTCGTCACCTCCGGCATGGTGCCCGGTGCTCCTTTTCCATCAGGAAGATAGACCCAAATACAGTGGTCTCGTTCCACGCAAGGATAGGACGTAACGCCAATTTTTTCGGCTTGGAGTGCTGTACCCTCACCTACCAATGCGGGGATATGACGGCAGCGTCCTGCCATGTCGAACTGCCATCCGTGGAAGGCACATTCCACCCGCTCACCGTCAAACTGTCCGAACGACAACGGCATGCCGCGATGTGGACAAAGATCCCGCATCGCGGCAACCTTGCCCTGTCGATCGCGACACAAGAGAATCGGCAACCCGAGCATGAGGAGCGGCTGCAATGTCCCAAGCCGCAACTTGCCGCTCGGCAGGGCCGGATACCAAAAGCCAAAGAGTGGACCACCCTTTAAGGAATTGATGTCGGTGATGATGTCTGTGTTCATCTACGAGGATGGAAGTGCGTGTGAGGACCAGCCTGGACTGCTGTTGCAGCTTGATCGTGAATATAGCGAGTGGGTCATGGAACGTCAAGCCAACCGGCGCCAAGCTGCATCTTCGAACCCCTTGTTGCCGACCCCTTTCTCGAATCTCTCATGGCGGGATGGCCTGCTCGGTCTTCCATTTCGCGCGATTTTCTCACCCACCTCACCCACTGGCACGCCGAGACGTGCCATTAGCCCGGGCGAGGGCCTTCCCCCTACATCACATCTGCTCAGGGAGCCGCCAGACTGTCCTTCCCTGCGCGCATCGGACGAGCACCGTTTCATCGTGCGCGTTCTGCGAGCAAGAAGGACGGTCTGGCGGCTCCCTGAGCTCTCTCCCTTTCCTTGACAAGAAAAAGAAGCGGAGACTATAGTCAAATTCCCATTGAAATCGCCAAATTCATGTGGGCCTGACAGGAAAGAGGGTGTCATGACAATCGCGCAGATGGACCCAGCAGTGACGCTGGCCAACTTGCAGACTGCTAAGGCTGATAAAGTGACGATTGTGCTGCTGAGTGGCGACATGGATCGCGCAATGGCTGCGTTTATCATTGCCACCGGGGCCGCGGCTATGGGAATGCAGGTCACCGTCTTTTTCACCTTCTGGGGCCTCAATGCTATACGCAAGAAAGGCGCGGCTAGTTCTGCCAAGGACTGGCTTCGTCAAATGTTCGGCCTGTTGAATAAAGGAGGCGCAGACAGCCTCCCTCTCTCGCGGTTCCACTTCTGGGGGCTGGGCACAAAGATGATGCAACAGGTCATGAAGCAGAACCGGATGCCGGGCGTGCCGGAACTCATGGAAACGGCGCTGGATCTCGGGGTGCACTTTATTGCCTGTACGACCACCATGGGGCTGATGGGGATTACGAAGGATACGCTGATCGAGGGGATCGATCAGTTTGCGGGAGTGACCACCTATCTTGCGGAAGCCAAGCAAGGCAGTGTTAACTTGTTTATTTAGTTCATCTGGTTTGTTTGGTTTGTCTTGTTTATTTGGTTGAACCAGACTAACCAGAAAAACCAGAGAGACCAGATGAACCAAACAAACCAGAGAAACGAGATATTATGCCACATGCCGATGTGAAACTCGATACGCTCGGGTACTTTTGTCCGATGCCGATTATTATGACCATGAAGAAGGTCAAAGAACTGACGTTGGGCCAGATCCTTGAAGTTGTCTCGGACGACGAAGGTATCAAAAAGGACATGCCGGCCTGGTGCGACACGACCGGGCATCAGATGGTCGGTCTCGAGGAAGAACAGACGAAATCGGGCACGATCTATAAAGCGTTTGTGAGAAAAACAAAGTAACCGCACAGACAGAGCTTTCACAGGCTGGAGCTTTACATCAGCGGTTTCAATGTCAACACGGCCTCAGGATGCTCAGAAAGGCCGTTCAGCAAGGCCGCAGCGAGCGAAGAGAGGAGGCGTACGCTTCGGTACGTTGAGCCTCTGAGCGATGCGAGAACGCCGCTGGCGGACTTTTTCAGTATCCTGTTAGTGGAGAGAGAAGCCGGAGGTCTGATGGTCAGCCCTCCGGCTTCTCTGTTTTAATTCTCAATGGGGCAAGACGTGGATCGAATCGTCGAGTGTGTGCCGAACTTCAGTGAGGGACGAAACCAGACGACGGTGCGCGCGCTGGTGAATGCTGTGGAGTCGGTGTCGGGGGCCTGGCTGTTGGACCACACGATGGATCGGGATCACCATCGCGCTGTCCTGAGTTTTGCCGGTGAACCGGATGCCGTTGCTGAAGCGGCCTTTCGCGCCATTCGCGTGGCGACCGACCTCATCGATCTTCGAAGGCACAAGGGCGTCCATCCGCGGGTGGGGGCCACGGATGTCGTGCCCTTCGTGCCGGTGCGCGGCGCGACGATGCAGGACTGTATTCATCTGGCGAAGCGGTTGGGCCAACGGGTGGCGACAGAACTGGAGATCCCGGTATTCCTCTACGAACAGGCGGCTCTGCATCGCGATCATGCCCTGCTCGAATCGGTTCGTCGAGGAGGTCTGCGGGGCCTTGCCTTCCGTATGGCCTCCGATCCGGACTGGGCGCCGGATTTTGGTCCCCTCAATCTCCATAAGACGGCCGGCGCCATAGTGATTGGCGCGCGACCTCCCTTGATTGCCTTTAACGTGAATCTCCGCTCGACGGATCTGGCATTGGCCCGATCCATTGCGAAAGATATTCGCCAATCGAACGGAGGGCTGCCCCATCTCAAAGCGATCGGCGTGGAGTTGGCCAGTCGAAAGCTGGTTCAGGTTGCGATGAATCTGACCGATTACATCATCACACCGATCCATGTTGCATTTGAAGCAGTCCAAACACGCGCAGCTGAGCGAGGCGTCGCGGTAGAGGGGAGCGAAGTGATCGGGCTTGTGCCTCAAGCGGCGCTGGTTCAGACCGCTACGCATAGTCTGGCGCTCGAACAGTTCAATGTAACGCAGGTATTGGAGACGAGATTGGAGACTAGGCTGTTCGGTGAGTCAGCGCGGCGTGTTTCGTCTCGCGAGCAGGCGTCTGTTGATTCGCAGGCACAATCGCTCTCGGAATTTTTGACCGCGGTGGCAGCGGCGACCCCGATTCCAGCCGGCGGCACAGTCGCGGCCTTGGTGGGCACCCTCGCGGCCTCGCTGGGGATTATGGCGGCGCGCCTCAGCCGGCAACGAGGAGTGGAGCATCGGTTGAGCGAGATTGGCCGACGGCTCCGCGAGCTGATGCAAATAGATGGTGAAGCCTATCAGCGATTTATCGAGGCGACGAAGCTGGCGAAGACAGACCGGACTCGTTCCGCCGTCTTGTCGTCCGCACTCCATCTGGCGACAGAGGCCCCCCTTGAAATTGCCGAGCAGGCCACGGAGGCCGGAGCCCTGCTTCATGCTTGCTCGGCAGGGGTGAAGCCACGGGTGCGCTCCGATCTCACAGTTGGACTGGTGCTGGCGATCGCCGCTGCCGATGCGGGGCGCCATACGGTCGAAGAGAATATGAAAATTCAGTATAATCAACATCTTAAGTCGTCTCTGTTCAGTCGGATTGAGCAAATGACAATCCGTCTTGAGGAACTCAGGAGGCTATGTTACATTACGCCCCTTAGTCGGGGGTCGGTTGCCACGAGAAAAAAACCTGTACAGGCATTGCCTGGGAAAGTACGTAGACGAGCAGAATGGAAATCAAAGTCTTCAATAATAACGTTGAAAAAGCCCTCAAAGTTGCCAAAAAGAAACTTGCGGGGGAAGGACTCTTCCGAGAACTGAAACGCCGGCGGTTTTACGAGAAGCCGAGCGTCAGAAAAAAAGCCAAGCAGCGCGAGGCGCAGCGGCGGCGGCAAAAGTGGTTGTCGAAGCGTAAGCCAGAGTAAGCGTCTTTCCACGAGCTTGCCCGTTCGGTCGATCGCATTCCTCCCACGGTCTTCATATTTTTTTCCTTGTCCATGCGCCAGGATCAGATCACTGCCGCGCTTCGCATTGTGAAGCGCGAGATTCGGCAGTGGGAGGAGCCGGTTCTCGGCGTGGTGGCGCGCGAGTCGAACCGCGATCCTTTCCGCATCCTCATATCCTGTCTCCTCAGCCTTCGAACCAAAGACAAGACAACCAATGAAGCCAGTGTCAGGCTATACGCCCTGGCACATCAACCTGCCACGATGTTGGCGCTGCCGCTCCTGAAAATCGAACGCGCGATCTATCCGGTCGGATTCTACCGGACGAAAGCCAAATCCATTCATGCCATTTGCCGTCGCCTGCTGGACGTCTATGAAGGCACAGTTCCCGAATCCATCGATGAGCTGGTCACTCTGTCTGGAGTCGGCAGGAAAACGGCAAACCTGGTGGTGACGGTCGCCTATGGCAAACCCGGCATCTGTGTGGATATTCATGTGCATCGGATCAGTAATCGCTGGGGGTATGTGAAGACGAAGACACCGGAGGAAACCGAGCAGGCGCTACGCCGGAAATTGCCGGCGCAACATTGGATCACCTTTAACGATTTGCTTGTCCCCTACGGGCAGCATCTCTGCCAACCGGTTTCGCCCTTTTGCAGTAAGTGCAAACTCACCGAGTATTGCGATCGAGTCGGTGTAAAGAAGTCGCGTTAGGCGTGAGGGGTGAGCGCGTGAAATTCACCATCGCCTGACGACTGTACGTTTTACGCCTCACGGCATTCAGATGAAGAGTTTCGTTTCCGCATCAGAGATCAGCGCAATAATGGCAGGGAGTCCCATAACTTCATCGACGTTCTTCTCGACGGCGGCACTGTCGACACCCATGTATTCCAGGCCGGCGCTGCAGGCAATCAGACGAAATTTCCCGACGTGTCTGGCGTCCTGAAACATTTCCGAAATCTTTGGCACTTTCTTTTCCTTCAAGAGCCGCGTCACTTCATTGGCTGAGGCGGCATACTCGGGGGGGAAGTCCACCTGGTCGATCTTTCCCTCGGCCAGTTTCTTGATCGTCCAGAACAGCAAGATGACGATCACGTCCTTCCCCATCGCTGCGGCGGTGAGGCCAAGGGTTGCAACCTGATGCAACGTATCGTAGGTGGCGTGATGGGCAAAGATGACGAATTTGGGTTGAGCCGGCATGGTCGGTAGCTACTCCTTCTTGGCGCGCGTCTTGACGCTGTTCACATAATCCGTAATGGCTGCATCGATTTCGCCTGTGGTCATGGGACGGTCATGTGTTTCACTTTCGTCTACGAGATAGGCGCCGTGCTTTTTTTCCTGCCGCAGGATCACGGAATTTTCCGACGTCACCTCGATCAGCATGAACCATTCACGTGCCTCCTGCGTGATGACGACCTCCTTGCCCAGGCCTTTGTTTGTAATCTCGATATGAAGATCATCCGATGCATAGACGGAGGAGGGACTTGTGAGGAGTCCCACGCCAAGGACTGCGATCCCCAGCAAGTCGCCGATCCAAGGTGTGAAGGACGAACGACGCGACATAATTGAGAGATTATAGCCCGTCGGGAAAGGCGCCGTAAACATTCACTGCTGCGTATTCGTCGGCTTGGAGTGTTCCCAGGTAGCATGCTAGGATACGGCGCGCATGGATGATTTACTTGCAACAGTCCAGCAATGGGTTCCCGTCGATGTACTCATCGGTCTCACCGTGGCCTCGGCCGTTGGATTTGTCGGTTCCCTGATTGCCATCCCGCTGATTCTGGTCCGTTTGCCGGCCGACTATTTTGACACGCGTACTCCCCGCCATTGGATGAAAGACCATCATCCAGTGCTGCGCATGTTGGGTTTGGCCGCCAAGAACGTCGTCGGCGTCGTGTTCCTCGTGGCCGGCTTTGCCATGCTTTTCTTGCCGGGGCAGGGCCTGTTGACGATGCTGATCGGGGTCTCGCTCATGGACTTCCCACGAAAGCGCGAGATCGAGGCAAAAATGGTCGGCCAGCCGACTCTGCTGGGTGTCATTAACGGCATGCGCCGTAAGTTCGATAAACCACCGCTGACACTGGCCCCCGGCCCCTAGCAGGATGCTGAAAAAGTCCGCCAGCGTGAGAAGGCCGTTATTTAGTTTATTTGGTTTGTCTCGTTTGTTTGGTTAAACCAGATAGACCAGATGAACCAGATAAACAAAACAAACCAGTTTGAGCATCCTGCGGCTATTTTGAAACCAGTGTCATTCATATGGAAGATTCCAGTGGTGGTTTATGAGTAAACCGAGTTTTTCTGCAGCCTGCTAGCCCGCATCATGCCGAACACCGAGTCCAGCCGCAAGACGCTCTATCTGATCGATGGGAGCGCCTATATCTATCGTGCCTTCTTTGCCTTGCCGGCCCTGAATAATTCCCAAGGCCTCCAGACCAACGCCATCCTCGGCTTTACGACGACGTTGCTGAAGATTATTCGGGAGAAGAAACCGGATGGTCTCGTCGTGGCATTCGACGAAAAGGGTCCGACGTTGCGCCACGCGGAGTTTACGGCCTACAAAGCGCAACGGCCGCCGATGCCGGAAGGCATGAGCGCCCAGATTCCCTACATCCACCGTGTAGTGGATGCGCTCAACATTCCTGCCGTCCGGCAAGCCGGATATGAAGCGGACGACTTGATCGGCACGCTGGCGCACCAGGCCGAGCAGGCCGGGTTCGACGTTGTCATCGTCACCGGCGACAAGGACATGCTCCAGCTCCTGACGCCCCACGTCCGCATCTACGATCCGGTGAAAGACAAGTGGCTCGGCGAAGCAGAATGCCGCGAACGTTTCGGCGTAGAACCGGCGCGCGTCGTGGAGATCATGGGACTCATGGGCGACGCGGCGGACAATATTCCTGGCGTGAAGGGCATCGGCGAGAAGACGGCGATGAAGCTGATTGCCCAGTTCAGCACGATAGAAGAACTCTTGCGCCGTGTCGAGGAGGTTACGCCGCCTCGGATCAAGGCCCTGCTGATCGATCAGGCTGAGAACGCTCGCCTTAGCCGGCGGCTGGCGACTATCCAATTGGACAGCCCTGTGACATTCGATGCTGCGACCTATCACGTGAAGCCGCCGCATCAGGACCGGCTCATCGATTTGTTACGCGAGCTGGGGTTCACCACACTACTCAAATCGTTTCAGCCGGCCGCCTCACCGGCCGAGACGAATGAGCTGAAGACGGAACTCCTTCAGGATGAACCATCCGCAAAGCGATTTGTCGAGGGGTTGCCGAAGGGCGGTAGTCTCGGCCTGCAATGTCTGCTTTCCCCAGGGGCTGGCGCGCAGGCGGAACTATTAGGAATAGCGCTCTCTACGGGGGACAAGACCGCCTTCATTCCGCTCGATGTTCACGCCTATATGCGACCCATCATTGCGTTACTACATGATTCCACGAGAACAAAAGTTGTCCATGACCTGAAGGCAACCTTGCTGGTGTTTCACCGTATTGGACTGACCCTCGCGGGCCCCTATCTGGATACCATGGTGGCGGACTATCTGCTCAATCCCAACCGCCGCGATCACCAACTTGAGACCATCGCGCTTGAAGTGCTGGACCATCGGCTTGGGACCGGACACAAAAAGAGCACCGAACCACAATCCCTGTTCGACGAGGACCGAGGATCGCGAGAGGAGGCAGCGGAGGCTGCATCGGTGCTGGCCAAGCTCGACCAGCCCATGACGGAACGATTGTCGGAGCAAGGGAGCCTCAGGCTTTTCACCGACGTGGAAATGCCGCTGGTGCCGGTATTGGCCGAGATCGAGCGAAACGGGTTCTTATTGGATGTCGAGGGCCTGCATGTACTGAGCAAAGAGTTGGAGCGGGATCTCGACAAGATTATGGAGACCATTGCCGTGGCGGCTGGCGGCGAGTTCAACATCAATTCGCCGAAGCAGCTTGCTACGGTGTTGTTCGAGAAGTTGGGACTCAAACCGATCAGGAAAACCAAGACCGGCTACTCGACCGATGAAGACACCCTGACGCATCTGGCTACGCAGCATGAATTGCCTGCGCAGATCGTGAACTATCGAAGCCTCAGCAAACTCAAGTCTACCTATGTGGATGCACTACCAGAGCTGGTGAATCCGGAAACCAAGCGGCTCCATACCTCGCTCAATCAGACCGTTGCGGCGACCGGACGGCTCTCCTCTACCGACCCGAACTTGCAGAATATTCCGGTGAAGGGCGAGTACGGATTACGAATCAGAGAAGCGTTTATCGCGCCGACAGGCCATACCCTGCTCTGTGCCGACTACAGCCAGATCGAGCCGCGCATCCTCGCGCACCTGTCGCAAGACCCTCGCTTGCTGGCCGTGTTTGCGAAGGGGGAGGACATCCACATGGCGACGGCCATGGAGATTTTCGCTCTGCCATCCAGTCAGATCACGCGAGACATGCGACGCGTGGCCAAGACGGTGGTCTTCGGCATCGTATATGGGATTAGCCCGTTCGGTCTGGCCTCGAATATCGGCGTGTCGCAGGCGGACGCGAAGAAGTACATCGAGACGTTCTTCGAAAAGTTTTCCGCCGTGCGCGCCTTGATGGATCGGAATATCGAAGAAGGCAAAACGAAGGGCTACACGACCACGATCCTCGGCCGGAGGCGTCCGATTCCAGAATTGCAGAGCGGCGATCCGGTGCAGCGTGGATTCGGCGAACGCATGGCCGTGAACAGCCCGATCCAGGGCTCCGCCGCGGATCTCATCAAGGTGGCGATGATCAATGTGAACAACCTGCTGCATCACGAGATGCCGCATACGAAAATGATCCTGCAAGTTCACGACGAATTGATCTTCGAAGTGCCGGAGAAGGATTTGGAAGAGACAAAGCGTCTCGTGAAGACGGAAATGGAAGCGACGGGAAAGAAGTTGGGTCTGTCGGTGCCCTTAAAAGTTGATCTGGGGACAGGACACAACTGGCGAGTGGCGCATCCGTGATCGAAGAGCGGGTCCTGTCGTCGACCAGCCCGACCGTCCTCGCACCCCGCCCGGTGTAGGGGAGAGGGGTGGCCCGCTCGTCTCCTTTGCTCGCGCAACGCGCGCCCTGAGAAGGGCCTCGTTGGACGCGCGCAGTCGGAGACCAATCGGGCCACCCTTTAAAAATGACGAAATCCCAAGCGGTCGGGCTCCCAGGTCGACGCCACCCGCTGAATATGAATTCGTTTCCCACTCTTGACGGCCGCAGTTGAGATCATCTGTGTTCTAAGAGTAAGGAGATATATGAAACGACTCTTTGTCTCTCAAAGCTTAGTCGAGGTTGAGTCGCTAAAGGAGCTTCTGAGCACCGACGGTATTCTCTGCACGATAAGAAATCAGCAAGGATCCAGTCTGGCGGGTGAAGTTCCGTTCGTTGAGGTGTTCCCGGAATTGTGGGTGATAAACAATGCTGATTTTGATCGAGCCAAGGAGCTTCTGGAAGAACAGGAAAGTGGAGATGAAGTCGAGCGACCCATGTGGGTTTGCGCTGGATGTGGGGAGAGGCATGTTGGTCTGTTTACTGCCTGTTGGAAATGTGGGCGTGAAAATGATGCAAAGTCAGAGGCACGCACTGGAGAAAACAAAGGGGTCTGACCCAGTAGAGTTGTTAATCGATCCCACGACTGGAGTTTCATGAGTGTCTCGATTGCGGTGAGAAGGTTTATGATCGGGAAGCCATGAGAAAAATCGAGGCACATTCGCGGGCTTTTGCCAAAGTGTCAGAATTGCCGGAGTATAACCTGCCTCGAACGTAGTTTGTTTGCTGACCGACTTTTCACTGGTGTGTGGCGCATCCATAATACATTCAACGCGAGGTGAGATATGCAGAACGTACGGCTTTCGGGGGCGTGGTTGATAGCAGGTGTCAGTCTTTGCGCGTTGGGGTTCCTGCTGTTCGTGGGGCAGCCGTTCACAGCGAAGGCACAGGAGTCGAAACGGATTCAGTACAGAATCGTCGAGGTTCTTCCTGACACTCAAAATATGCAAACCATGCTGAACGAGTTCGGAGCGAGTGGGTGGGAGCTGGTGGCGGTCTCGATGGGGAATATGACGGAGCCGAGACTAATTTTTAAGAAGTGAGAAGTGAGAAGGGGATGGAGGCTGATGATCTTCTGTGCTCGCGCAACGCGCGGCCTGAGAAGGCCCTCGTTGGACGCGCGCAGTGGAAGATCAATCAGCCCCCATCCCTGATAATGAGTAGGCAAAGACTATTGACTTTTTCGTGAGCAAATAGGAAAGACTCACGCGCATGTTCAGTCAGATCTTATCCTCACCGCCTGATTGAGGAGGCGTTAATACTTGAACACCGTAGATCTTGACTGTTGGGAAAGCTTCGAGAAGCAGGCTGCATCCATTTTTGTTACGTGGCAAAGGCTCAAGGATGAAAAGAAATACAATCAATGGGCCACTCCTAGATTTAGAGGGCATTCAGATGCTGACTGGAAGCTAGAAACAACCTTAGAACGCTTTACCAAGAAAAGTGTTGGTACAGAGCATTACTTCAAGATGCTAAGAGACATTCGTCCCGCGGTCATCTCCATAACAGGGAAGAACTGGGAGATTCCTGATGAGTTCCAGGGCGGGCGACCTCATCCATTGGGCTATGAATTTATGATTTACCTTAGGCATCACGGATTTCCATCGCCATTGCTTGATTGGACACGTTCGCCCTATGTCGCTGCGTTCTTTGCTTTTCGTTCACAAGAAAGACGTAGGGGTGACAAAGTCGCTATCTACTCCTGTGTCGAGCATTTCGAGAATCCGGGAGGTTTCGACGGCGGAGCGCCAACTATCTATGGATTAGGCCCCTACGCAGTTACTCACAAGCGGCACTATGCACAGCAATGTGAATATTCAATATGTCAGAGAAGAATTGATGGCAGGTATGTGTATAGCAGCCACGAGACTGCTGTCATTGCGGGTAACACCGCTGGCCAGGGTCCAGTGACAAAGTACGTTCTGCCAGCGAGTGAAAGGGCAAAAGTGTTGAAAGTGTTACAGCACATGAATATAACTGCTTTCTCTTTGTTCGGCAGCGAAGAAAGCCTCATGGAGACATTAGCCTACCAAGAGATTGAGACTAATCCATTGATGAGTGAACCTGAGGAAGGCTAATCCAGTTCGATATTTTGATTCTGGTGGAGTCAAGAGGAAACAAAGAGTTCTGACCCCTTAGACTTCTCCTCGGAAAGGAGGAACGCATGGCGACTATTGAGAAATCCATTGAAGTCAACGTGCCTGAGTATACGGCCTATGCTCAGTGGATGAAATTTGAGGAGTTTCCCCAGTTCATGGAGGGTGTGAAAGAGGTCAAGCGGCTGGATGGTAAGCGGTTTCATTGGAAAGCGGAGATCGCGGGCCAGGAGAGAGAGTGGGATTCGGAGATCACAGAGCAGGCGGCGGATCAGCGCCTTGCGTGGACGAGCCGAGGTAGCGATATCAAAGCATGGGTCGTGACATTTCACCGGCTCGCGGATGCCAAGTCAAAGGTCATGCTGCAATTAGAGTATGACTCTCAGGGTGTCGCCGAACCTGCGGGAGAGGCATTGGAAGTGGTGTCTCAGCGCATCCAGGGAGATCTGGAGCGATTTAAAGCACTCATTGAAAAGCGTTGGCGCCCGGCTGGCCGTGAGACAATCTTCGATATAGCTGTCGGCAAGACATACTGATTTCGATAAAGTCTGGAGGGACTTTGGCACAGTGCGGTCTTGGTTCCATTTCTCCCCCGGCCTGTCTTGGCCCGAAGGCTTTCAAACCTGCCCTTGACGTAGGACCCTACTCAGTGAGCCTGTCGGATATTTGAATGTCCACCGTGCCACAAGCTCCGTTCAAACCTGTGCTTCCAGTCGCTTCTTGCCTTCAGCTAGCCTTTTTCCAGGGCCAGTTTACGCGGGGTTAGGAGGGTATCCCTCTTGCTGATCTCTCCCTGGTTTCCAAGTGTGGGAAAGAGGGCGTTCCATGAACATGAAAAGGGGGATCCGATGGCACCAGTATTGGAACTCGATCGGCAGACAGACTCGTTTGTGCGGCAACTCGAAAACCAGCGGAAACTTGAAAAGACCCTGTTGGTCGAACGGGTTCGCGGAACGAAAGAGGGGCTGGAGTCGGTCTTCAGCGACATCAAGAGCCGTGTGGCGGTGCTGGAAAAGCTGAACGGGTCGGCAAGCGCCAGCTGCATTGCGCCGATCGGCTGGAGCAAGCTGATCTTTACCGGGGCGGATAGTGTCTCGGCGCCGAACACCATTGGATTCGGCGACCGGGATGAAACTCTGTGCAGGCTCGATCAGATCAAGTACCTTGAAGACACGCATTATCTCTGTCTTGCTGCAAATCCTCACTACGTGGAGCATGTGCTGCCGAATAAATCGGTCCAGGCGCGCGTCGGGGCGAATCCTTCCCTCTGGGATACGCTCGGATACGTCCATGCAGGCTACACGACCCTGCTGCAGATTCCCGCCTCGCTGGAACCGACGACGGTGTCGATCATGTCGCGGGTGAACACCCTGTTCAATTGGGTCGAATCGAATGCGATCGGAGACGAGTGGTACGCCCATGTGTCGGCTACCGTGCGGCTGTGGGTTACCTATGATGGTGAGTTTCGTCAGGCGCCGCTCGCCCAGTTCGTGAATCTTTTAGCCTCACCCAAGCAATTGCGGACGCATCAGGACATTGCGTCACCTGCCCCGAGCGCAGCTCTCACAATGCAAGTTTCCGCTTCAGCCGGCAGCGGTACGACGATCAGTGTCTACGAAACTATCGAACTCGTCGCCACCACGCCGAACGGCCATGCCTACCTTGACGGCATATTTTCCTGGGAGCCGCTTGCGGTGCAACTGCGCGAAGGGTGACGGATGTTGAAAAGGGCCTTCAGCTTCGTTCTCGCATCGCTCAAACCCTCAACGTACCAAAAACGTACGTCTCGGGCTTTCGCTCGCTGCGGCCTTGCTGAAAGGCCCTTTTGACCATCCTTTGGCGCTGGGCAAGACTCAGGCATCTCTATGATGCGTAAAAGTTCCGTACGATTTCAGTCGTGTTGAACAGCATCGCGTTGAGACGAGTATAGGCCGCGTGGCCGTAGTAGTGGTCGCGCACATTCGTCGACCCGGTAGAGTCTTTATAATCGGCGAGAATTCCCAGCCCCTCACTCGGAATACGGACGGCGCGGCGGGCACATTCCAGCCATCGTTCGAATCCATCGAACGGTTCGACTATTTCCCATACGGCTTTGTTTGCTGCTTTCGCCGCATCGGTCGCAGGTACAGCATCGCTGCCGGCCACAGCCAACTCCTGGACATAATCTCCGCCCCACGCGATCGGCATTTCCATCGTGATCTGAGGCAACTCCATCTTCGAGAGCCAGGTCTTTCCATCGGTCCGCATGCTTCGGTGGTTCACGATGTGCAGCAGTTTCCCCAATCCGGAAGGATCCCACCCATAGCGTACCGGCATGCCAAACGTGACGACATCCAGCATCGCTCCATTGAGGAGGGCGCCGTTCGCCAGCAACGGCGCGACACGTTGGATCGTCGAGGCGCTGTCCGGCCGATTGCTCTGCGAGGCAAAATCCGACAAGAGGTCAAGCAGCCGTTTCCGGCTACTATTTGCGGTCACACATAAGAGGTTTGAAACAAGAGCGAGCACTAACCCGGCCTGCCCATGAGCCTGTATGAGAATCCGATCTCCTTGGCCCAGCTTGTGGGCCTCGACCCAGTCGCGAAGACATCCGAGCATCGAGACAGCCGCCATGGCCCGGCCGAGATGATCGTGCTCACAGGACCAGAGTTCGCGGATGCAATGGATCGGCTGATCCAGGCCTCGGTTGAGCGACTGTTTCATCAGTTCCAGATAGGCATTCGTGAAATTGCCGGCATCCCCAAGCTGCTCATCGAGCAATCTTTTGGTGGCGTCATCGTTTGCGAGGGGTGGCGTCATCCCGCCTGGCAGCGGTGAGATGCCATTACTGTTTTCCCGCATCAGGGCCAATAACGCATCGAGTCCCGCCACGCCTCGGGAGTAGCCACGTTTGAGTCCGCCCAGTTCATCCAACCGCTGTACTCCAAAGACATCGGTCCCCATGATGGAGCCGTGCAGTAAGACGATCACGCGGACACCGGTCTGCGAGAGATGTTTGCCGAGCGCGGTCATCGCGTCCTGTCCGGGAGGCGATTCCGGGAGAGAAGTCAGGGCGGCCTCACGAACGGTGAGTCGCTCGCCGGGATTCTTTCGGGACATCTCGTCGTGTTGAAAACTGTTTTCGATCGGCATGGGGGAGTTACATACCTGACTGTTGGGAGTGACTGCAACGAAGGATTAGTCTGATGTTAAAAAAGTCGCTTCCAGGAACCGTGAAACGTAGGACAGCAGAGTACACTCTTCCTCCTCCGAAACGTTTCACGTTTAACAATTCACGTCTAATGGGTGGGCTCAAGGCGGTCCGGTGCTTGCTTGGGCTGGATCTGGTTCTTGGGCATGATGGCAGTGGCGCTACAAGTTTTGCTGCCTTCGTCGATTTGGCGATCCACGATCTTCACACCTTGGAGATATTCCTGAACGATTTCTTCCCTGGTGAGTTCGATATCCTGTTCCGCCTCTCGGCCGGTCCGTTCGCGAACTCGGTCGACCATGTGTTCTTTCACCAGAATCCGAATCTGCTTGGCCAAGTCGGTACGGGCAGAAAGTTCCGATACCCGCTGGCAGACAATCTGTCCTTTCGCCATGTCTCCCTGACCGTTGCCGATCAAGTAGTGATCGGCTGAATAGCTGTTGTGGTCCTCAACTGCGTGGCGTATCCCGGACGGCGCTTTCGAAGAGTCTTTTGGTTCGGTGTGCTGCTTGAGTTGATCGAAGGTTTGCTCCGCATGGGTTCGGACATTGCCTGAATCCGCAGCAAACGAATGCAGCGGCAACAAGGCTGAACAGCCAACAGCAATCAACGCAACAATGAGCTGACGACTTTTCCCTCTCACGCGTTACCTCCTGTGCCCGCCGCTCCCACCATGGCCGTTGCCCCCTCCTCCACCTCCTCGACCATCCCCACCGCTGTGTCTGTCGTTCCCAAACCCTCTGGGCGCGATCTGATGGGGTATGTGTGGTGCCTGCTGGAAGGGAGGCGGATGGATCTGATTCATCGCCGGGGGTAAATGCCTTGGCATAGGTGATTGCATAGCCGGTGGAGTGCCGGCCGCTGCCGCCGGCGACTGCAAGAACTGCTGAAGAGATCGAGCTGACCGTGAGCCGGGCATCAGAGTCTGTTCCGATTGGGGAGGAGCAGCACTCGGTGGCTGCATGAAGGGATTCATCTGGCGGACGTCGGTGAACGTCCTCGATTCCGCCGAAGGAGGCGCGTGATGTATGCCACCTGGTTGATTGTCGATGTGATGTGGCGCCGTCGGTGTGCGGTATGTGAATTCGTTCAAGGTTCGCGGAACGACGGTTGCCGATCCCGGGGCCGGGGTGATCAGATGGCGTGGCATAGTCGGGTGTCTCATTCCCGGTACAGGAGGAAAGGGCGGTTGTGGCGGCGCCGGCGGCTGTCTTGTGCTAATCACTTGTTGCGCCACTAGGACATGCTGGCTCGTGGGGTATAAGCCCTGTGCGACGTTTAGGAGAGCCTGGATCTGGGCCAACCCCACCAAGGAGGAAGAATAGACAGCCGGAGAGACGAGCGCCCAATCCGTCCAGGCTTGCGAGACCATGGCGTTCGATTGCACCCGATTCAAGATATCTTGGCGTTGCCGGGCCGCCAGCTGTGTCTGCTCTGTGGTCGTGGCTTGCGCCAAGGCCTGATTCGCCGCATCGAGGTCCTGTTGTAGCTGGTCATTTTCCTGTTGCAGCGCGACGAGTTGATGCCGGGCGTCCTCGTCTTCCCGCAAAGCCGCGATGGCCTGGCGGACTTCTTCTGTATCGATTTGGGCTACCAGATCCGTTCTGATAACGATGGTATCTCCATCGAGCGTCGTGTTGGTCTCTTGTTTCAGGACAAGCACCAAACCGGCGGTATAGGTTCGAATTTCGTCTTTCGTCACATCTAGACCATCCACGATGGTGATGCTTTCGAGGTAAACGGCGACCTGTTCGAGGGCATTCCGTTTGGCCGCCTCGGTGGCCAGGCGAACGGCTTCTTCTCTGGTGTCACGGTCTCCCATCCGGTGTTCACCCAAAGCGGTCACAACCCGGACTTCTGCCAGAGTCAGTGCTGGCCAGATTGATAGGATGGCCAATAGGATGAAGAGGCTTAGGCTCGGCGGTGGAATTCGAAAGACTGTCGGTTGGGCGATCGTATGTTGAGGCAGGATCTGTGGCATCGCCCTCACCTTCTAGAGTATGCCAGGGGCCGATTTGTTGACAGCCAGGAAGTTATGAATCAGCATAACACCGCCACCGCCGTTGCGCCAGGAACCGTTCAATCCGCATGAATCCCGATGAGTCTTGTAGGCGAGGCCTTGACTCGCTTGCCTTGGCGGAAATGGCCATGATAGCGTAGAAGCCCTCTGGCAGACTGTTGATAAAGCCCGCCAGCGGCGTTCTCGCGTCGCTCAGAGGCTCAACGTACGGCGCAGAGTACGCGTCGCCTCTTCGCTCGTTGCGGCCTTGCTTGGGAAAAGGCGCGTCTCGGCGCGCCAGGGTTGGGCGGGTGAGAAGCCTGGTCTTTCTGAACAGCCTGCCGGCCATTCAGCTTCCGTCAGTGGTTTCAGACATGGAGTCGTTTCCGGTGTCGTTATCTCGTTTGTCAACGAACTGCTAGGCGAAGAATAGAAAGAACTGATCTGTGCACACGTTATTTAGCCTTGATCGTAGGTGGTCGATTCGGATACTGGCCCTATTTCTTTTTTCCCTCTGTCTGGTCCTTCCGAGAGACGGGGCGGTTGCGACTGGATCGACCACGGCCCCTGCCTTAATGGCTCCGACGGAGCACGTCATTCTTTTTGTCCTTGAAGGGTTCGGCCAAGGTTCCTTGAAAGGCGGCACGATGCCGACTCTCAACCGGTTGATCAAGGACGGGGCGGTCACCTGGTCTGCCACCGCTGTGAAGCCTGCACTGAGGCTGCCGACGATGGCGTCATTGATTACGGGAATGCCGGTCGAGAAACACGGCATTACCTGGAACACCTTTGAGTTCAACCGGGGCTATCCACGCGCTCCGAGCCTATTCGACTACCTCGATCTCAGCGGGGGGCGCGACAGCGCCATTTTTCTCATGGATGAGTCGCTGTATCAGTTGGCGCGACCAGAGCCCTACACGGACTACCAGATGTGTGGACCCTTGAAGCCTGAGTGCAGCACGGAACGGATCGTGTCCTATATCCGCCAATATTTTAAGAAAGCGACCAGCGGCCATGGCTACGGGCATGCCATCTTTTCGCTGCCACACTTCCTGGTTGTACATCTTCCTGAGGCGGGCCGGGTGGGCGCCTCGAAAGGCTGGGCCTCAAAGGAGTATCGCGAAGCCCTTCGCAGGGTGGATGGGGCCATGCACTCTGTATTGGGTATCTACCAAGAGCATGGGTTGACCAAGCGAACGACCCTGTTTGTGACGTCGCTCAGCGCCGAAGGCAGGGATGCGAACCAGGAACAGACTGACGCGGCTGTTCCAACGGTTCCATGGATTGCCTCGGGGGTGGGGATTAAGCCTGGCCACGCGATTCACCAGCCGGTGTCCATTTTAGATACCGGTGCGACGGTGATGCGGACATTGGGATTACAGACCCATACCGAATGGGAGAGTCAGGCCGTGGAAGAAATTTTTCAGGCGGCTTTTACTGCGGCCCCGCGGGGATCTTCGGAGTAGGTCAGCGATGGAAAATATAAAACGGTATATGGGCTGGTGTCTGATCGGCGGGTTGCTGGGCTCCGCAACGATCATCCAGCCGGCCACAGCCGGTCAACCGGCTGCCTACAAGCAGGAGCATGCGATCACCGTCGACGCGACCACCATTACGCCTCAGTCCTGGTGGCATGTACCCGGCGTCACCCCGTCGATTTATGCCTCGGACCCCGAGTCCCTGGATGCCTACAAGACGACTGAGTCCCCTGCCCTTAAACTGAAGCCGGGGAAGTATAAATTTGGAAGCTTCACGTTCGATTTTCCATTCGCGGTGAACTTGGAGGGGAAGTTGGAGTTTGCCCAGTCGCTCGACCAATGTGTGGAGGGGCGAGGAACCCAGACCTTAACCGTCCGCTGCAGCCGGACCTCTCCGTATAGCGGCCAGCGCGATTACCAGTATCAGTAGAGGAGCGGCACCAATGGCCCAGACACTCGGCGACCTGTTAGAAGCACTTGAGGATGTCGACGACGCGACCCGCGAAGAAGCGTCAAAGGCTCTCGCCGAACTCGCCGATCCCACCACGTTGGATGCGCTTGTCGGCGCCTGTGGAGACGAATATTGGGCTGTCCGAGGCCATGCAGGACGGGGTGTGGCTAGAATCGGGGGAGCTAAAGCGGTAGAAGCGCTTATCGTCCTATTCAACGATCCCATCATGGACGTGCGAAACGATGTCGTGGCGGCTATGGCCTCGATGGGAGTCGTAGTCGTTGACCGTTTGATCGCGGCATTGAAGGATGAGCGGTGGCGTGTCCGCGAATATGCCGCAAAAACATGTGGGGAAATAAAGGATCGGAGAGCCGTCGAGGCGCTCATGCTCGTCTGTCGAGACCGTGATGGCGCTGTGAAGAGTGCGGCGGCGGAGGCGCTGGGCAAGATCTGCGATCCGAGAGCGATCCCGGTTCTGAGCAAACTCTTCCGCGATCCTTCGAAAACGGTTCGAGAAACGGCCGGAACCGCACTCATCTCTATCGGCCAGCCTTCCGTCGATCCGCTGATCGACTGTCTCAAGGATAAGGATTATGTCGTCCGGTGCCACGCTGCCCGAGCACTCGGTGGAATGACGACCGACTATCAAATCGGCCGAACCTGGGTGCGGGACGCAAAAGTCGTCGACGTCTTGATTGCCGCGTTGAAAGATCCGGATCGGGCTGTGCGTGAAGATGCCACGATCGCTCTGGGCCAGATTGGCGACCCACGGGCCATCGATGCCTTGATCGAGGCGATGAAGGATGGCGTCGTGAAGCGGCATGCCATTGCGTCGCTCGGTATGATCGGCGATCCTCGCGCCTTGGCTCCGGTGCTGGATGCGTTGAAGGGCAAGGGCATTCGACAGGATGGAACCCCGACACCGGGCTGTATCGTCAGCGAAGACGCCTTTATCAAGGAAGCGGCGGCGACGGCGCTCGGCCAGTTCCGTGACCCGCGCGTCATTCCAGATTTGATCATGTTGTTAAAGGATGGTGTGTTGCGCGAGAAGGCCAGCGCCGCCCTGGCCACCATCGGCGATACGGCGATCGAGCCGTTGATTGCCTTTCTCTATGACCCCAAGGCGTCCGAAGTCATTGCCGAAGGGGAACGGGTGCTCTCCTATGCGTCGGTTCGACTCACGGCGAAAGATGCTTTACGGCAATTGGCGCTTGAAACGCTCGAAAAATTGGGCTGGATGCCTGCGCCGGAAGACATCATCGTCAATTCAAGCGTGGCCGACAATGCCAGAGTGGACATGCCTCTCGGCGATACAGGCAGATTTGGTCCGTCTGGCGATTTCGCCCAAAGAGGCTAGCAGGATGCTGAAAAAACCCGCCAGCATCGTTCTCGCATCGCTCAGAGGCTCAACGTACCGAAGCGTACGCCTCGCCTCTTCGCTCGCTGCGGCCTTGCTGGACGGCCTTTTTGAGCATCCTGCTTACGGCAGTCCTACGTTTCACCTTTCAAGTCTTACCTTTCACGGCTCTTGAGAGCAAGGTCGGGTATGGCAGATTCAGTAGCCGAACAGATCGCGGCTCTCAAGGACGAGGATTGGGCGATTCGTGAAGAGGCCGCCGCAATGCTGGGCACGCTTCGGGATCCGAGGGCTGTGGCGCCCTTGGTGTCCGTACTTCGTGACGGCGATCGCGCAGTTCGCGATGCGGCTATCGGCGCCCTTTTGGCCATTGGAGAGCCGGCTGTAACGCCGCTGGGTGCCTGCCTCTCCGATCCGGAACTCACGGTTCAGGAATTGGCCTCGTCGGTGTTGGCCAACATTGCCGATGCGCGAGTGCTCGCGCCGCTCGTCAAGGCGCTCAAGAGCCCCGACTGGATTGTGCGGATGCACGCCGCCAAGGCCTTGGGCCGGATTCAAGATCCTGGAACGGTGGTGCCGCTGGTGCCGCTGCTTCAAGACAAAGTGAAGGCTGTGCGCGAGGAGACGTCGACAGCCCTCGCAGCTATCGGGGAGGCGTCGTTGTCATCGCTGCTCGCCGCGCTGACCCATACTGAATGGCTGGTACGGCTGCATGCGGTAGAGGCCTTGGGGAAAACGAAGTTGCCTGAGGCGGTGGATCCATTATTGTCGGTGCTCTTCAACGATGGTGATAGGGCAGTTCGTGAGGATGCAGTTCGTGCATTGGGCCAGATCGGCGATGTGCGCGCGGTGGAGTTCCTCATCACAGCGATGAAAGAGCCGGGGTTGCGGCCGATGGCGGTTGAGGCATTGGGCCGGATCGGCGATCGCCGTGCGGTACCGGTGTTGATCAACGTGCTCGAGGGATTGGAGCGACCGGAGGTCTCACGACCACTCGACGGTTGCGGCGATCGTTGGGATGAAGACATGCTGACGTTGGGCACGGCGGTCAAAGCATTGGGCGCGATCCGGGACGAGACGGCCATCCCATCGCTCATGAAGGCGCTCCGTTATACGGTGACGCGAGCGGACGCTGCCGACGCGCTGACTCGATTCGGAGGTGCTGTGATTGTGCCTTTACGGACTCTCTTAGCACGCGAATCGGATGACAACATCCGGTACCATGTCAAAGAGACGTTGGGTAGGGTGGGCTGGCGGGCAGGCCGCATCTAGCAGGATGCTGAAAAAGCCCGCCAGCATCGTTCTCGCATCGCTCAGAGGCTCAACGTACCGAAGCGTACGCCTCGCCTCTTCGCTCGCTGCGGCCTTGCTGAACGGCCTTTTTGAGCCTCCTGCTCGTTGGCCAATGTAATGGTAAATGTTAAATTTTGAATTGATATCTCAGCACTCAGCACTGATTGCGCACCAGGTCATAGCCCATGCCGAAAGAAACGATCGAGACGCTGATTTCTGAGCTTGTCCACGAAGAGGACTGGCGACGGATGCGGGCGACGGCAGCCTGTTTGTCGGGCGGGCCTCGCGCGGTGCAGGCGCTGGTGCAGGCGTTGGAGACCGGGTCGCCGGTATTGAAAGCCGAGGTGGCGGCGATGCTGGCGCGGGTGAATGATCCCCAGGCCGGCGTACCGCTAGTCGGTTTACTCCGCGATGAGGATGAGGCTGTCCGGAAGGCCGGGGCTACGGCTTTGGAACATATGGCAGGGGTGTTGGATGAGAAGACCGCGGCGGCGTTGGCCTCGCTGCTTTATGAATCAAAAGATGAGGGGGTTCGCCTGGCGGCCTCGCAGTTGTTAGGAGTTATTCCGAATGCGATCGTGCCGCTCTGCGAGATGTTGGCCCATCAGGACCCGGAAGCGCAGATCATGGCCGCGAAGATGCTGGAACATCTGCTCGACCCCCGTTCGGCGGATTCGTTTATCAATGCCATGGGGCAACCGGCCGTTTGCGACATTGCCGTGAGGACGCTCAAAAAACTGAGCGCGATTCGTGAACGGATCGACGAGGTATTCGACGGGCTTCGTTCGATCGAGGAATTGAGCGAACGGGAAGAGGCTCGTATGAGCACGGTGGTCAATCTCCTGGCCATCGGGCGTCCGAGCGTGGAGATTTTGATCGAGTATCTGGAGGATGACGATTGGGTGATCCGTGAGGCCGCTGCTGACTTACTGGGGAAAATCGGCGACGTGCGAGCCGTCGAGCCCTTGATGGAACGGTTGCGGGTCGATAAAGATACGGGCGTGAAGGAGCTGGCGATGAAATCGTTGGGTTTGATCGGCGATGCCAGGCCGGCGCAACTCTATATCGAGGCCATTCCCATCCGGCCCCTGCGGGTCTATGCCATGGAAGCCTTAGCCAAAGTGAAAGATGTGGACGTGTTGCGACCGTACAAGGAACTGTTCGATCGATTGAGAACGGATCGGGACGGGTTGGTTGCGTACAATTCTGGATTGATCGCCGACAAGCTTGAAGCGCTCGATGGGGCACCTGTCGGGAGTCAGGGAGGACAGGACGACGATGAGTGACAATGTGCAGGCTGAACGGATCGAACAATTGATCGGAGCCCTGCGGGACGACAATGACGCGCTCCGTGACCATGCGATTGCCAGTTTGAGTCAGGTGGGCGAGGATGCGGTGGGGCCGTTGATCGGGCTGATGGCGGATGAAGATGTTCTCGTCCGTGAAGCGGCGACCAGCGCCATCGTGCGAATCGGTCCATCCGTCGTCGATCCGTTGATCGAAGCGTTGGTGGACGATGAGTGGGCGATCCGGGAGCAGGCTGCGTCGGGATTGGGAAAACTACGAGATTCTCGGGGCGTCGATCCCCTCGTGAAGGCGCTCAAGGACAAAGACGGCGCAGTGCGGACTGCCGCCGTGTGGGCGCTGGAGCGTGTCGGCGATGCGCGCGCCGTGCCTGGATTGGTCGAGGCGCTGACCGATCACACGGTGCGTGAGGACGTGGCGCGCGTGCTCAAAAAAATAGGCGATGCGCGGGCCGTGGATGCCCTGATCGACGGGTTGCTGGGCACGAACTGGATGGTGCGGCGCCATGCGGCTGAAGCCTTGGGCAAGATCGGCGATGCGCGTGGAATTGACCCGTTGATCGAATCGCTCAAGGATGAAGATTGGCTCGTACGGCGGAATGCGGCGGAGTCACTCGCGCGGCTCGGGGCGAAGCAGGCCATCGACCACCTGCTTCCGTTGCTCGAAGATGAGAATACGATGGTGCAGGAAACGGTCGAAGGGGTGTTGGCAAGTCTCGGATGGAACGCAAAATCGTAATTTTTATTTCGTTGTTAAAGGACACATATCATGGCGGATGAAGCTCCTCCAAAACTTATTCAGATCGGTCCGAAGGGCGGCGCGAAGAAAGACGGGTTCAATCTCGTTACGGAACGAGTCGTCGCGGTAAACCCTGAGGCGAAACAGCTCGAAGTCGAACTGCTGGCCTACGATGGGAAGACAGTCGTACTGGACGTCGATGACGAAGCGCTCGAAGATCTGAAGAAGCTCAAGGTGGGAGACGGCGCCACCATCCGCGTCGTCGAAGAAGGCGGGAAACGGATCGCCAAGAGTTTCCGGATTCGCGCGAAGGATCCCAATGCGGCGCGAGCCGACGCGATGCTCCTGGACCTTAAAGATAGCCATTGGCTCAACCGGAAATATGCGGCTGAAGTGTTGGGTGAACTGAAAGAAGTGCGCGCGGTGCGGCCCCTGGTCGATGCGTTGGCGGATGAAGTCGGCGATGTCCGACAGCGCGCCTATGATTCCTTGATCAAGATCGGCGGGCCGGCGGTGTCGTCGCTCGTGCCCTTGCTGGTGTCAGAAGAAGATGAGGTCAGACAATCTGTGACGGAGATCATTCGCAAGATCGGTAAGCCTGCGGTCGAGCCGTTGGCCACGGCGCTCGCCGAGGCCGACGATCGTTTAAAGACGAAAGTGATGAAGGTGTTGGACCGGATGGGCTACAAGCCGAAAGTCAATGATGCGGCCAAGGCCGTTGAGGCGCCGCGACTGACGTAACGCGCTGTTACTTGGCTGGAGACGGAGCTTGGCTGGGCCTCCCGACCGAAATGTGACGAAAGCCACAGGCGGCGACCCGATCCGGTTCATAGACATTGCGCAAGTCGAATAAGACGGGCTGGCGCAAGAGCGTTTTCAGTCTGTCGAAGTCGAGTGTTCTGAACTGGTTCCATTCGGTCATGAGGATCAAGGCGTCCGCTCCCTGTGCTGTGTCATAGGCGTCTTTACAGGGAATGAGGCCCGACACGATCTGACAGGCTTCCTCAAGCGCGGCGGGATCGTAGGCGCGAACCGTCGCGCCCTGCTTGATGAGTGCTTGTGCGATGGCCAGGGCCGGCGCATCCCGCAGGTCGTTCGTATTGGGTTTGAAGGACAGGCCCAACATGGCGAACGTCTTTCCTTTGAGCTCCCCCATCTCTTTGGTGATCTTTTCTATCATCCGGACGCGTTGCTGTTCGTTAATGAGGGCGGCGGCGCCGGCGATCTGCATGGGGTATCCCACGCGCTCTCCGGTCTGGACGAGCGCGGCCAGATCTTTCGGGAAGCACGAGCCCCCGAACCCCGGCCCCGCATGGAGAAATTTCGATCCGATCCGGTTGTCGAGCCCCATCCCTTTTGCCACCATCTGGACGTTGGCGCCTACCCGCTCGCAGACCGTCGCGATTTCGTTGATGAACGAAATTTTGGTGGCGAGGAAGGCGTTGGAGGCGTATTTGATCATCTCGGCCGTCGGGATATCGGTCACGACGAACGGTGTTTCGATGAGGTACAACGGCCGGTAGAGGTCTTTCATGATCGCAACTGCCTGCTCGCTGTCCGCGCCGATGACGACCCGGTTCGGTCGCAAGAAGTCTTCGATGGCGGACCCCTCACGCAGGAACTCCGGGTTGGAGACAATGTCGAACCGGAACTTCCCTGATTGATTGGCGCTGATCACTTCCCGCAACTTTTCTCCTGTGCCCACCGGGACGGTCGACTTGGTGACGATGACCTTATAGCCCGTCATGTTTTTGGCAATGCCGCGGCCGACTTCTTCAACATACGACAGATCGGCCGATCCGTCGGGTCGCGGGGGGGTGCCTACCGCAATAAAGATCACAAGGGCTTTGTCGACGGCTTTGGCGATATCGGTGGTAAAACTGATCCGATTCTCTCGAATGCCTTTGGCCACGAGTTCCGTGATTCCCGGTTCGTAGAATGGCACATCGCCTTTCTCAAGCCTGGCGATCCGTTTGGCATCGGTATCCATGCAGGTCACACTGACCCCGAATTCCGAAAAACAGGCTCCGGTTACCAGCCCGACATAGCCGGTTCCAATCACGCTGATATGCATGGGCTCTATCCTCCTGTACGCAATAACGAATTGGCCGAGTATAGCAACGGTATCGGGGGCGAGCAATGAAGTTTTGAAAAGCCAAGGGGTTAATTTTCACTGGGAGGGGCCGTTCGTTGACAGGTACATGACGCCTGGGTACTATTTGCTTCCTCCATCGGACGGATCCTGTCGTATGGCGACTCAGAGCAGACCTCTTCAGCGACCTCTCGCCGTGATGATGCGCAGGACTTTGCGCACGATCAGTCCAGACACAACATTGTTGGAGGCAGCTAGGCTGATGCGTGACACGAAGGTCGGCGCATTGTTGGTGCAAGAGGCCGGTCACTATAATGGTATCGTCAGCGAGGCGGACTTGGTTCGCAAGGGGATGGCCGAGTCCTGTCCGGCAGACGAGACGTTGGTCCGTGCCGTCATGAGCAGCCCGCTGCTGTCGATTGAGATTACGAGCTCGGCCCACGAGGCGAGTGAAAAGATGGCGGAACATGGGATTCGGCATTTGGCAATCTCCGAGGAGGGGCGGATCGTCGGGATGATTTCCGTTCGCGATCTCTTGCGCTACTTCAAAAACTGGGGCGGTCTGTGATCGTGTTGGCTCGCAGGCCGGCGCCGGATCGCTTCCCCACTCTCTGCCATGTTTCTGCATGAGCGTTGTGAATCGGCCGACTCATCCCCCTCAATGGTTTCTTCTGTTCACGGCGTTAGCGACCGGTGCGGTGGTGATGGCGCTCGAAATTTTGGGAAGCCGACTGTTAGCTCCTGTCTTCGGAAACTCCCTGTTTGTCTGGGGCGCATTGATCGGAGTGATCCTTGCCGCCATGAGCAGCGGGTATGCATTTGGAGGCTGGGTCTCTGACCGATACCCCGGTGCTCAGGTGCTGGCGGGGTTGCTGTTGTTCTCAGGAGGTTGGACCTTTCTGATCGCGTGGCTTGGCCAGCTGGTGCTCTTTAAGGTCGCGGGTGTCATTGAGGATCCTCGGTGGGGGCCTTGTGCCGCCGCCGCGCTGCTGTTGGGCCCGCCGGCCTTCGGTCTGAGCGGCGTGCTGCCGGCCTTGTTGCGATTGGCCGTGTCGGATCTTGAATATTTCGGTCGGCATACCGGCCGAATGATTGCGCTCTCGACCATGGGGAGCTTGGCGGGAACGTGGGGGACGGCGTTTTTCTTTCTGTCCTGGATCGGCAGCCAGGCGCTTGTCGCATGGCTCGGCGCTATTCAAGTGGGGCTCGGTCTCTGGTGGCTGATCAGCCGGACGACTCTGCGGCCCTTGATGATCGGCCTACTCGTCCTATGCGTTGGTGGCCTGGGGGCCGGTGCTTGGTTTCCAATCCAGATGTTGAAGGCGCCGGTTTACCAGGAAGACAGTCCGTATCAACAAGTACGAATTCGCGACGACGATCTTTTTCGTTACCTCGTCTTGGACCGGACCTTCCATGCGGTCATGTGGAAGGCCGATCCGATCGCCCTGTTTCTCCCCTACAGTCAACTGATGGTCGCGTCGCTGGCTTTGGTGTCGGAACCGAAACGGGGGTTAATTCTCGGTCATGGAGGCGGGTCGTTAGCGAAGTGGCTCGCCCACCGATGGCCGGAGCTCGATCTGGATGTGGTCGAGTTCGATCCCGCAGTCGTCCGTATGGCCGAGGAATATTTTTCCTATCGGCCTCCTCCCCGGCATCATGTGCATGTTCGGGACGCCCGGGTCTTTCTGAACTCCACGGACCAGACGTACGATCTCATTTGGGTCGATGCATTCGCCCGGCTCATGATACCGTTTCACCTGACTACGGTGGAGTTTTTCGCGGAGTTGCGCGCCCATCTTGCGCCGAACGGTATCCTGGCCGTGAATCTCGCCTCATCGGGCGAGGGTGGAGACCTGTTGCGGGCCAATGCGGTCGTGCAGACAATGAGACAATCGTTTCCCCACATCGAGTCCTTCGCGGTTAAGGGGCCGTGGAATTCTTCGCAGGCGCGATCGGAGAATCTGATCTTTTTTGCCGGAGCGCCGCTTGAAGAAAACAGGCCTTCCACCATTGCGGCCAATGTGAGTAGATTGGTCGAGCAGCAGCGTCTTCCATTCGAGGCCATTGCCTTGCTGGAAACCCATCGCACGCAACCATGGGAGGTCGGTCTTGTGTTAACCGACGACTATGCGCCATACGATCTCTTAATCGGGTCCGCGGTTCAAGAGGCGCAGCCTGAGGCAGATAAACTACTGAAACAATTGAGGTGATCCTGTTGATGCGCATGCCGCTTTGAAAGTTTCAGGAAATGGCATGAAATAACGTTCTTGCATCCGATTTCATCGAGGTGCTATTTATAGGGTTAAATTCGAAGCTGATATATGTTGTCAGGGTATTCGATGGCGGGGTAAAGAAGTCGTGCTCAGCAAAAGATCAGGGCTAAGCGGGATTGGCAGAGGTATTCACCAAACCTAATCACATCTCTTCTTCTTTATATTAAGGAGGTAGGTCATGGGCAAGACGGTATTGGGGGTCTTCTTCGGCCTCATGGTGGTCGTGACTGGGACATCTACTGCATTGGCGTCCCAGGCCGGTGGAGTTGAAATGGGAGATTTGGAAACTGGGTCTGTTGTGGGCCAGTCGTTTAAGGAATTGGATATCGATGCTTCGCTGTTCGCGATTGAGATCGGGGATCTCAAAGTATGGTATCCGCCTGTCACGATCATCGATTTTAAAGTTCGGCCTGGTCGTCCCGTCCTACTCAAGGTGACGAACAAAGCTACTGCCGATCATGGATTTGAGATGACCGACGCGACAAACTCCGGGGCTCCAACGGTGATGAAGGCTCAAGTGGTTTTGAAGCCTGGCGAAACGAAGTATATCGGTATTCCGACCAGTGATATGTTCTATGCGACACAGGGGAACACTCTGACCTATCGCTGCCACCTGCATCCGGGACATGTCGGCGGTAAGATTCTGATGATCAAGTAATCATTGTCATAGATGTGAGTGATCACCGCTCTCTTCGCTATACCGCGGAGGGGGCGGTGGTTTTTTTAGCAGGATGCTGAAAAGTCGCTTCTCTCACCCACCCAACCCCGGCGTGCCGAGACGCGCCTTCTCCCATGCGGCGTTCTCGCTTCGCTCAGAAGCTCAACGTACCGAAGCGTACGCCTCGCATCTTCGCTTGCTGTGGCCTTGCTGGACGGCCTTTTTGAGCATCTTGCTAGAAGTAGGAAGGCCCTGCTGCTCATGTGAGCAACAGGGCCTTCCTGGTTGAACGAGGAGCGGATGATTAGTTGCGTACACCGCTCCAGACTTTCGCCGCATCGATGGCCTTATCCGGATTGAGTGTCTTCGCCCTTTCGAGCAGGACTTCCGTCGTTTCCGGATACAGCGGGTCAGAAATGCAGCAGTTATCGACCGGACAGACGGCAGCACACTGCGGCTCGTCGAAGTGTCCGACACACTCGGTACAACGATCGTGCGCGATCACATAAATACTATCGCCGACTCCCTGGCCATCACCCACATGATTGCCCTTCGTTTCCGCGTCGCTGCGAGTTTCAAAAATCGCCTCGTTCGGACATTCGGGCAGGCAGGCTCCACAGGAGATACATTCATCGGTAATCAGCAACGCCATGACCCTCGCCTCCTTCTCACTACAATAGAGACACACACGGTTGACAAGTCTACACCGTCGCGACCATGATGCGTGCCGCGATATGACTGCCATTCTAGTCCGCCGCTCTTTTCCAAGTCAACAGAACGGCACTTGTCCAGAAGGCCCAGACTCCCTGTATTGATGGGCCTTTGGGCCCAGATAATCGCGGTGAGTTGTGATGAGGAATGTTTATGGCCTCCTTGCCTGCAAGCAATCGAGGACAGAAGAAGAAGCGTATCGTCACACTCGCTCTCATGGCGATTTTTCTGATGAGCGCTTCGTATTTTCTCATCGAGCGAAAAGAGGAGACCATCATTATCGTCTCCTTTCCGAATGGACGTGAGATCGAGACAGAAGTGGCGGATACGCCGGAGAAGCTGCTCGTCGGTCTCGCCTTTCGGGAGGCATTGCCTGCAAATAGTGGAATGCTCTATATCTTCGAGTCGACCGGTCTGAACCATATCTGGACGAAGGAGTATCGGTTCCCGGTGGACATGATGTGGGTTGATGAAAGTCATCATATTGTTGGGTTGAAGGAGAATGTTGCTCCTTGCCAGGAAGATGACTGCCCTAAGTATAGTTCCGCTCCTGAAGCGGTGCGCTACGTGATTCAAACAGAAGCGGGTTTCATCAAGCAGGAAGGAATTACGATAGGGTTGGAGTTGAAGTATACGCTTCGGATGTAACGCACGAGGGCGATTTGGTGAACAGCATGAAGAGAGGAGTCGGTATCGCATGCGAGAGGGGTTTCAATCCGTCGGTCTAGTCGACGAGCTGCCGCCTGGAAAATCAAAAGTCGTCATGGTGAATAATCGGGAGATTGCGCTCTTCAATATCGGGGGAACGTATTTCGCGATTCATAATCTTTGTCCTCATGAAGGCGGTCCTTTGGGTGAAGGGCGCGTGAAGGGTTTTGTCGTAGCCTGTCCGTGGCACGATCTGGCATTCGACGTTCGGAATGGGCAGGGGACAGACGGCGGTGGCTATTGCGTGGGGAGTTATGATGTGCTGGTGGAAGGAGCGGAGATTTTTGTCGGTCCTCGGCGAAAACCCTAGCATGATCATGCCAAGTAAGGACGATAAGTATGATATCTGGCCACGACCATAATGATGCGACACACTCGGATGGGGCCAAGGTCATTGAGGCAACTCTTGAGCACCCCATCCAGATTCATCTCTGGGAAGACAGGACACGAGGGGAGCTCTGGGTTCCGACGTATGATCCCACAGGGCTTCAGTTGCTGGCCGACGACTATCTTCGTATCGCCGGGAATAATGCGGTGGATAATGGGCAACGGACGTTCGAGTTTAAAGCGGTTAGACCGGGAATCCATCGGGTGCTGTTTGAGAAACGCATGGGGTGGAAATTCACGGCCGAAGATCGGCGGGTTTTTGACGTGACAGCCTCGGATTCCTCGCCTCGGAGCAGTGCATAATCGTGCCGAATGTGGCCTTCATCAATGGAACGTTCGTGCCGATGGCCGAGGCGAAAGTCTCGATCGAAGATCGAGGCTTTCAGTTTGGCGACGGCGTCTACGAAGTGATCCGCACATACAAGGGACGCCCGTTCGAACTCGAAGCCCATCTAACCCGGCTGGATCGTAGCGCTACAGCGCTTGACCTGAAGCAGCCCTATTCCCACGATGACTGGACTCGCCATATCTTGGAAGGAATAAGCCGGGCTGCCTATTCTGAAGCAAAAATCTATGTTCAGATCACTAGGGGGGTCGCTCCCCGTGATCACGCCTACTCGAATGATGCGACGCCCACGGTTGTCATGACGGTTCGTGAGTTCCACCCACTCGACCGGTCGGTGCAGGCGGCCGGTGTGGAAGCCATAACGACCGAGGATATTCGGTGGGGGCGCTGCGACATTAAGAGCGTGAATCTGTTGGCCAACGTGCTGGCACGACAACAAGTAAAGCAGGCCAAGGTCTTCGAGGCCATTTTAGTCAATGAAGGATTGGTCACTGAAGGGGCGGTCAGCAACGTGATGGTGGTCCAGGGGGGAACAGTGGTGACAGCCCCCCAAGGGCCTCGCATTCTATCCGGGATCACGCGGACTGTAGTGTTGGATTTGGCTCGGAGCGAGGGCTTGCCGGTTCAGGAACGCTTTGTTTCTCAGGCGGACATCTATGAGGCTGATGAAGTGTTTCTCACAGGGACCACGGTCGAGGTTTTGGCCGTCATTCGTGTAGATGGAAAAGTCATTGGAGATGGACGCCCTGGCCCGATCGCTCAACGACTCGCCGCGAGCTTCACGAGTCTGGTCGGCTAGCCCCCTTGCTTTGGCATAAGTAGCGTGCTATGGTCCCCGGCTGGAAGTGGGCTCAGGCCCACTTTTTTGTTTGATCTCTTGAATGGGTTATACCAAAGAATGGGGTGAGGGGCGTCGGTGAAGGAGTCCCGGCCAGTCGTTGATCGCATCAGCGAGGTGGTGTCGCCCATCCTCTGGGCATTGGGTTTGGAATTGGTCGATGTCGTGTCTGTGGGGCAAGGTGCGCGATCAGTTGTTCGTGTGTATATCGATAAGGCGGGCGGTGTCACGGTAGAAGATTGCGGGCGTGCACATCTCGCGATCGGTCCAGCCTTGGATGTGGCTGACCCCTTCCCCCATACCTATACGCTGGAAGTCTCCTCGCCGGGTCTGGATCGGGCCTTCAAACGGATTCAGGATTATCGCCGGGCAGTGGGGAAGCAAGTGAGCGTGAAGCTCAGGCAGCCGATTGACGGACAGTGGCGTCTGGCCGGGCTGTTGACAGACGTGAGCGAGCAGGGAGTTACGATTGAGGTGAGTGATCGGCGTGTTGAGCAGGATGTCATCCTTGAGTTTGACTCGATTGCCGAAGCGCGTCGCGTCGTCACGTTTTAGTCTGTACGGAGTCGATCACCGCAGTATATGAGCATACCGCTGCATTATTGTGGAATGTGCCTGCAAGGCAGTCACCGGAGAGTGAGCTATGAATCGAGAGTTGATTTCAGTCATCGATGAACTTGGTCGTCAAAAGGGCATCGACAAGAGCCGCGTGATCGGGGCGATCGAAGCCGCCCTTCAAATGGCTGCCAAGAAACGCTTCGGGCAGGCTGAGAATATTCAAGTCGAGATCGACTCCAAGACCGGTGAGATCTCTGTCGTGTCGAAGAAAACTATCGTCGATTCGGTCATCAATCCAAAAACCGAAGTGTCTCTTCAGGAGGCTCGTCAGTTCGACGACGAAGCAGAGGTCGGCGATGAGATCGGGTCCGTCATCGAGATGAGCGATTTGGGGCGGATCGCTGCGCAAACCGCGAAGCAGGTCATCTTCCAAAAGGTCCGGGAGGCTGAATGGGAGGCGGTTCAAAAGGAATACTCCACTCGGCAAGGGGATCTGGTCAACGGCATCATTCTCGGGGTCGAGCGCCGGAATTACCTGGTGGATCTCGGCAAGACCGAGGCGGTACTGCCGATTCAGGAGCAGATTCCGCGAGAAACCTATCGCGGTGGCGATCGGGTGAAGGCCATGCTTTTGGAAGTGCGCAGGACTCCGAAGGATGTCCAGGTCATCTTGACGCGGAGCCATCCGCAATTTGTCGCGAAACTCTTCGAGTTGGAAGTGCCTGAGGTGCTTGAAAAGATCGTTGAGATCAAGTCCATCGTGCGGGAGCCCGGTGATCGGACCAAGATCGCTGTAACCTCTCGCGAGAAGGCGGTTGATCCGGTCGGGGCCTGTGTGGGGATCAAGGGATCGCGGGTTCAGGCGGTGGTCCGCGAGCTGCGCGGAGAGAAAATCGACATCATTACCTGGACCTCCGACCCGCGCGTCTTCATCGCCGAGGCGTTGAATCCCGCAAGTATCGAGAAAGTCGGCGTCGATGAGGAAAAGAAGTCGGCGTTGGTTGTCGTCGCAGATTCCCAGTTGTCGTTAGCGATTGGAAAGAATGGACAGAATGTGCGGTTGGCTGCTCGTCTGACCGGCTGGAAGATCGACATCATCAGCGCGACGGAATACGAGAAGGAAAAGGCCGAACGGGATAAAGAAATCAAGGCGGCGTTGGCGGAGGAAACCGAAGCGCTGCATCAGCAAGAGGAAGCCCGAGAGCAGGAATTAAAGGCTCGGGCAGAATCGGAGTCGGATGCTCAATAAACCGAATCAAGCGGAGCAGGTGTCATATCCTCATGCGCGTGTATGAATTGGCTAAGCAACTCGGGATGGAAAACCGTGATCTCATTCCGGAATTGAAGCGGATGGGCATCGCAGTCTCATCGCATAGCAGCGCGTTGGAGGATGACGTGGTGCAGAAGGCGTTGGAGAAGCTCGGCCCGAAACTCAAAGGTTCCACCACAACGACCGGCAAGGCGGCAGAGGCCGATGCAGGTTCTGCCGAGCGGGGTAAGACCAGTATGGTTTCCGGTCATGCAACGGGAGCCAAGGCTGGGTCGGCCCAGGCGATTCCGGTAGCGGACGCGTCTCCCAAGTCCGATAAGCGCCGTATTCTGATCAAGCGTAAGAGAGCCGATGACGTTCCGGCCGAAGAGGCCGTATCTCTGCCCGTAGTTGAATCAGTAAGCGTAAGCGGAGCGCTCATCGATACCCCGGTGGGCAGCCCTCCACCGGCGGCGTTTCTGCAAGCCGAGACTGCAACCGTTGCGCCTGTTGATCAGACGGCGACGCCCGGTCAGCCCAATTTGACAATAGGAGCTGTGACCGCTCCGGTTCCCGTGACTCCCGTCAAGCCCGCCGTTGTGTCAAGTATCGATGTGATCACAGGAAAAAAGAAGACCCTTTCTCTTGAAGAGATGCAAGCCGAGGGTCTGAAAGAGAAGGGGAAGAAAGCTCGTAAGCCGGGACGTACAAGGGAAGAAGAAGAGCTTCGGCTCCGTGAAGATGCGGCTCGTTGGCAGGATCTTCGCGCCATCCCGGCGCAACAGCGCCGCGACGATCGCAGCAAGCATGTGCATCACAGCACACCGGGTGAAGTGACCAAACCTCGGAGGAAGAGCTTCAAGCTGACACCCGGTATGACGGTAAAGGAATTTGCTGAGCTGATCGGACAGCGCCCGGCCGACATCATGCGCAAGCTGATGGATATGGGCCAGATGCTCACGTTCAATCAGACCATGAATATTGATGCAGCCGTGATCATTGCGGAAGAGAACGGGATCAAGATCGATCTTTCGACGGAGAAGGTCGGAGAAGAGTTGTTGGAGTCCGTCGTGGAGACGGAAGAAGATCTCCAGCTTGAGCCGCGGCCGCCGGTGGTCACGATCATGGGCCATGTCGATCACGGCAAGACCTCGCTGCTCGATGCCATCAGGCAAACGAAGGTAGCGGAAGGCGAGGCCGGTGGGATTACGCAGCATATCGGCGCCTACACGGTCGCGGTACGCGGGAAACAGGTGACGTTCCTGGACACGCCAGGCCACGAAGCCTTCACCGCCATGCGGGGCCGTGGCGCCAAGATTACCGACATCGTCATTCTGGTTGTAGCCGCAGACGATGGAGTGATGCCGCAAACGATCGAAGCGATCAATCATGCCAGAGCCGCGTCCGTTCCGATGATTGTGGCTATCAACAAGATCGACAAGCCCGGGGCCAATTCCGATCGTGTGAAGAATGCATTGTCTGAACATGGACTCATCTCCGAGTCCTGGGGCGGTGACACGATTATGGTGGAGGTCTCGGCCAAAGAGAAGACCGGTCTGGATACCTTGTTGGAAATGATTCTCCTGCAATCCGAAGTGCTCGAACTTAAGGCAGATCCGCATCGGTCGGCGAAGGGCGTGGTGGTGGAAGCCAAGCTGGAGCGAGGGCGTGGTCCGGTGGCGACGGTGCTGGTTCAGAGCGGAACGCTTCGCGTCGGCGATGTGTTCGTCGTCGGGATTGTGAGCGGGAAAGTTCGCGCGTTGATTACGCATACCGGAGCAAAGGTGCAAGAGGCCGGTCCGTCTATCCCGGTAGAAGTGGCGGGGCTCCCTGGTGTGCCATCCGCCGGCGATGTATTTCAGGTTGTTAAAGATGAGCGGGTCGCGCGGGAGATTGCAGAAGATCGAGCGCATAAGCAGCGAACGGCTGATTTGTCCGGGTCCGCGAAGGTCACGCTCGACGACCTGTTTGCCAAAATTAAGGAAGGATCGGTCAAGGAGCTGGCGCTGGTCATCAAGTCTGACGTCCAGGGGTCGGCTGAAGCGCTGACCGCAGGCGTCGAAAAACTTGCGACCGCCGCGGTCAAGCTGCGGGTCATTCACAGCGGAGTCGGTGGGATCACCGAGTCAGACGTGTTGCTGGCCGCTGCATCGAACGCCATTGTTGTCGGGTTCAATGTCAGGCCGGAGCCGAAAGCTTCCGCCCTGGCTGAACAGCAGGGCGTCGACGTCCGCCTGTACACCATTATTTACGACGCGATGGCGGAAATTAAGGCCGCGATGGAAGGGCTGCTCGAACCGACGCTCAAGGAGCGGACGTTGGGGCGGGCCGAGGTACGACAGGTCTTTACAGTGTCCAAGGCCGGTGTCATTGCGGGGGCCTATGTGGTGGATGGCACGATCACCCGTGCGGCTGTCGGCGTTCGAGTGCTTCGCGACAACGTGGTGGTCTATGCAGGAAAGCTTGGGTCTTTGCGTCGTTTCAAGGATGACGTCCGTGAAGTGCAGCAGGGATATGAATGTGGAATCAGCGTCGAGAATTTCAACGATGTCAAAGCCGGAGACATCATCGAAGCCTATGCCATCGACAAGATTGCCGCAAAGCTCTGAGGCGTGAGTCTGCCCCGTGGGTATCATCGTCGGACTCTGTACGGTCGAGTTATTCATCCCCGAGAGTCAGTCGTTGAAGGATAAGCGGCGGGTGCTGGTGAGTCTTAAAGATCGATTGCGGGAGAGGTTCAACCTCTCCGTTGCCGAGGTCGATGGACAAGATTTGTGGCAGAAGGCCGTGTTGGGGCTTGCCTGTGTGGCCAATGAAGGGCGACATGTCAACCAAGTATGTGACCAGGCGCTGAATCTAATTCGGGGCATCCCCACGGTGGAAATCGTCCAATCGCGAGTGGAATTGTTGTGACGGCGGCTTGTCCAGGTGGAGTGTGCGGTGGCCAAGACAGGATATCATCGGGCCGATCGTGTCGCCGATCAAATCCGCATGGAAGTGGCCGATATCCTCATGCGGAAAATCAAAGACCCGCGCGTGCAGGCCGTGACCGTAACCGATGTAAAGCTGACCAGTGATCTGCGGCTTGCACGTGTGTTCGTGACGACGATGGGGACGAAAGAGGAAGAGCGAAACGTGTTTGCCGGGCTGGCTCAAGCTAGCGGGTTCATACGTGGAGAACTGGGACGTCGGCTCTCACTCCGGTATCTGCCGGAGATTGTCTTTGCCGAGGATGTCAGCGGGCCAAGAGGCGATCATGTGTTGAAGTTATTGGATGACCTCCATGTCAATCCGGAGGCCGAGGGCGGATTGCCCGAAGAGCAGGCGAGTTCGTAGCAGTAGGGGCATGATGATGGATCTCGCACAGAGTTGCGCCGCCGTCAATGGCGTGTTGACAATGAAGAAAGAATCCGGGTGGACCTCCCATGATGTCGTAGCGAAAATTCGACATCTTCTGGGCGGAGTCAAGGTCGGTCATGCCGGCACGCTCGATCCTGCCGCGACGGGAGTCTTGCCTCTGCTGATCGGGCGGGGAACCCGCATTGCTGAATATCTTGTTGAGTGGGATAAGGAGTATCGCGCTGTATTGCGTCTTGGCGAAACAACGGATACGCAGGATGCGACAGGTACAGTCTTGGCGCGCCACACGACGGACTCTGTGACGCCGGAGGCGATCCATGCGGCGGTCGATCGATTTTGCGGGCCGATCGAGCAAATGCCTCCGATGTATTCGGCGGTGAAGGTCGGGGGCGTGCCTCTGTATAAGTCCGCTCGGGTGGGCAAAACGATTGCGCGAGCCGCGCGAACGATCATCATCCATACCCTTGAGGTGGAGGGGATTCAGGGGCGGGATGTCACATTGCGCATTGTCTGTTCAAAGGGAACCTATGTGCGGACGCTCTGTGCTGATATTGGAGCAGTGTTGGGTGTCGGCGGCCATATGTTGGCGCTGGAGCGAAGGCGGGTGGGTCCCTTGACGATTGATCAAGCGTTGACGGTTGATGAGGTGGTCACCCGTCATGCCCTCGGTCGATTGGGAGATGATCTGTTGTCGCTGGATCGTGCGTTGGGTCAATTGGGGATTGCGGTAGTGGATGAACAGACCGCCGGCCAGGTGCGACACGGGGCTCCGGTGCCTGCGGACAAGATCCTTCGTTGGGAGGGGGCAGCCGTTGTCAAGCTCGGGTCACAGGCGCCGGTCCGTATTCACGACACAGAGGGGTGTCTAGTGGCGATCGGGAAGTGTCCGGACAATTCGGGAGATGCACTCAAAGTTGAGAAGGTGTTGATCGATCAAGACGTATGAGACTTTGTTGCGGATGAAGGAAAGGAAGAGGAAGGAAGAAGCCCATGGCATTACTCAAGGAAGCAAAGACCGAGTTAATCAAGCAGTACCGGCAGCATGAGACGGATTCCGGCTCACCGGAAGTCCAGATCGCGGTGCTGACCAACCGGATCACGTATTTGACGGAACATTTCAAGCTCCATAAGAAAGATCACCACTCGCGGCGTGGCCTGCTGCTCTTAGTCGGGCGGCGGCGGCGTTTGCTTGATTATCTTCGTGGCGTCAGCGATGCACGCTATCGTGCCGTGATCGAGCGATTGGGCATCAGAAAGTAGAATCCCATCTCGCGGTTGTGTCAGGGGACACAACCGCAGGCAGTAGTCAGTCGCACAGGTGAACACTGAGATGCGCTCTACAAGCGCAATGTTCAATGAGAAATGATGAATGGTCGATGAGAAGAGTTATCTCACATTCACCATTGACCATTCGTCTTGGAACGCATCTCTGTGGGCATCTGTGGGGCCTAACCAGAGGAGACTCAGATGGTACACACAGTCGAAATAGAGATTGCAGGGCGCACCTTACGGCTTGAGACAGGCCGTGTCGCACGGCAAGCAGACGGCTCGATTTGGGCCTCGTACGGCGACACCGTCGTGTTGGCGACGGCCGTCGCGTCACAGGTCGCCAAGCCAGGCATCGATTTTCTACCCCTCACGGTCGATTATCAGGAAAAATCCTTTGCAGCCGGGAAAATTCCCGGCGGGTATTTCAAGCGGGAAGCGCGTCCATCAGAAAAGGCCGTGCTGACCAGCCGGCAGATCGACCGAGGACTCCGTCCGCTCTTTCCCGAGGGCTATTACTTCGAGACTCAGGTCATCGCCTCCGTCCTCTCGGCCGACCAGACCGGTTCGTCCGATATCCTCGGCATTATCGCCTCCTCTGCTGCCCTGACCGTCTCGAATATTCCGTTCGATAACCCCATTGCGGGCGTAAGAATTGGTCGACTGGACGGCAAGCTCGTGGTCAACCCTGATCTTGAAACGGTAGCGAAGAGTGAGCTGCAGCTCGTTGTGGCGGGAACGGCTGATGCGGTCATGATGGTCGAAGCAGGGGCGAATGAATTGTCCGAAGCCGTCATGCTCGAGGCGATCGAACTCGCTCATGCAGAGATCAAAAAGATTGTAGCCAAGATTCGCGAACTGCAAGCCCTTGCCGGTAAGTCCAAGCGGAAGGTGGCGAAGGAGCAGATCGATTCCGCGCTTGCAGCTCAAGTGAAGACGCTCGTGGCGCAAGGGATTCGGGATGCCATCATGATCCCGAACAAAGCGGCCAGGCAGGAGCGGTTGGATGAGGTCAAGAACGACGCCGTCCACAAACTCAAGAGTGCGGACGATCCGAATCGGGAACGGCACGTCAAGCTGGTGTTCCACGAGTTGGAATATACGGAAGTGCGGAACATGATCCTGGAGAAGGGGTCGCGAGCGGATGGACGAGGTCCAGCTGATATTCGTGCGATCACCTGCGAAGTCAGTGCGCTGCCACGAACACATGGCTCGGCGATTTTTACCAGGGGCGAGACTCAAAGTTTGGCTGTGGTGACGTTAGGGACTACGGACGACGAGCAGCGGATCGATGCATTGGAAGGGGAGTACATGAGGACGTTCATGCTCCATTATAATTTTCCACCGTTCAGCGTCGGCGAGGCGCGGCCGCTTCGCTCACCGGGACGCCGGGAAGTCGGTCATGGCGCCTTGGCAGAACGAGCCTTGGCTCCGGTGATTCCGAGCAAGGAAGCTTTCCCCTACACGCTCCGCATCGTGTCCGACATCCTTGAGTCCAATGGGTCTTCTTCAATGGCGACCGTCTGTGGCGGGAGCCTTGCCTTGATGGATGCCGGCGTGCCGATCAGCAAGGCTGTGGCCGGGATCGCGATGGGATTGATCAAGGAAGGTGATCGGGTCATGATCCTCTCCGATATTCTTGGGCTGGAAGATCACCTGGGTGACATGGACTTTAAGGTCTGCGGCACCAAACAGGGAGTAACGGCGTTGCAGATGGACATTAAGATCGGAGGGATTACATCGGCCTTGATGCAGAAGGCGTTGGAACAAGCCAAGGCCGGTCGTTTGCACATTTTGAGTTGTATGGAGAAGGCGCTGCTAGCGCCAAGGACCGCACTGTCTGCCTATGCGCCGCGGATCTTCACGATGAAGGTCAAGCAGGACAAGATCCGCGAGATCATCGGGCCAGGCGGTAAAACGATCCGCGGCATCATCGCGGATTGCGGAGTCAAGATCAATGTCGATGACAGCGGAACCGTCACGATCGCGTCGGTCGACGGAGCTTCGGCCGAGAAAGCCAAAGAAATGATCAGTCGGATTACCGAAGAAGTCGAGATCGGGAAGATCTACATGGGAACGGTTCGGAAGATTATGGACTTTGGGGCGTTTGTCGAGGTCCTGCCAGGAACTGACGGACTGGTGCATATCTCGCAGCTGGCACACCATCGAGTCCAAGCGGTGTCCGACGAGGTGAAGGAAGGCGATCAAATCCTGGTGAAGGTTCTGGAAGTGGATCGACAAGGAAAGATCCGCCTCAGTCGCAAAGAAGCCATGCCGGCTCCGGCCGGGGCCGGTGCACCGGATCCATCCGCCAGGTAACTGTCTTGTATCGCAAGCTCGTCCTGGACAACGGAGTGCGGGTGGTGACTGAGCGGATGCCCACGCTCAAGTCGGTCACCGTCGGTGTCTGGGTCAACGCCGGGTCGCGGGACGAGCAGCCATCTCAGGCCGGCTATTCCCACTTCATCGAGCACATGCTCTTCAAAGGGACGCGCAATCGTTCCTCCGCAGAAATTTCGCGTGAAATCGACGCACTTGGTGGAGAGATGAATGCCTTCACCTCGCGTGAGACGACGACCTATTATGTGAAGGTGTTGGATCAGCAATTGGAGCGCGCGCTCGAACTCCTCTCGGACCTCTTCCACCATTCCCGTTTTGCACCCAAAGAAATCGAAAAAGAAAAACAGGTCGTCCTGGAAGAAATTCGCATGGTCCAGGACGACCCGGAAGATCTCGTGCAAGAGCTGCACATGGGGCAAGTGATGGGACGTCATCCGCTCGGCCGTTCTATTCTAGGGCGAGAGAAGACGATCAGAGGGCTGCGACGCCAAGATTTGCTGAACTATATCGAGACGTACTACGACCCGGGACAGACCGTGGTTTCGATTGCTGGAAATTTCGAGCAGGCCAAGCTTGACCGGCTGGTTGTACGGTATTTCGGCAAGGGCCAGGCTGCAACGGCGGCCCCCATCAACGGGCGCCGTCCTCCTGACGTGCATGGCGGTGTCTTGCTGAAGAAAAAACGGTTGGAGCAGGTGCATCTCTGTCTCGGGCTCAAAGGCGTTGTTGCAGGACATCCGGATCGGTATGCGTTGTATGCGCTCAACAGCGTACTGGGCGGCAGTGTCAGTTCACGATTATTCCAGGAGGTTCGAGAGAAGCGGGGTCTCGCCTATTCGATTTACTCCTTCTTGTCCGGTTATTCGGATGGCGGCATGATCACGGTGTACGCGGCGACGAGGCCGAAAGAGGTGGATCGCGTCGTGGATCTTGTCTGTCGAGAGATTCGGCAGATCGGGATCAAAGGCGTCGAACGCGTTGAGCTTGAACGGGCGAAGACTCAAATGAAGGGCAGCTTGATGCTGAGCCTGGAGAGTTCGCACAGCCGCATGAGCAAATTGGCGAAGGACGAACTCACCTATGGCAGGCATACGTCGCTGGACGACATGCTGGCTCATATCGATCGCGTGAATGTGGAACAGGTCTTCAAAGTGAGCCGTCAATTTTTCAAACTGAACTCGCTGGCGATCACCGGGCTTGGGCCTCTCGCCTCGCGCAGTTTGCAGAACTATATATAAAAGCTCTCTTGTCGAATCTCCTGAAGCTCACAAAGAGTGGTAAGAACATACTCGGGCGGTTAGATGTAAGATGTTGATTATTCATCGCCTATTGATTAACATTCTATGCAATCAACCGGGCAAACAATTCCTTGACAGAGTTTCATGATTTGAGTACCATGGCGAAAATTTCTGACAACAATTATCACTGAGGAATGCAGCGCAAAGAAGAGCAAGGGAAAGTGAGTGAAATGCCTACATTCGTGGCTGATAATGCCTGACACGATTTTGTAACGTTCGTCGTTCTTAGAACACACATCTATCGGTTATTATGACTGTTAATTTAATAAAGGAGGGACGAGGTATGCCAAAGGTCATACTTATCGCCGCCGTGGCAGGGTTTTTTCTGTTCGGCATGCTGACGACGGAGTTTGCCGTTGCTGCAGATGCCCCTGGGGCTGGTCCGGTCGATAACATTGCCGGTGGAAAGCCGATGAAGGGCGAAGTCACCAAGACGCTCAAGGGCCGGGTATGGTCACAATGGGCCGACAATCCGGATGGAGAGTTGCTCTTCGGAATTCAATATTGGAACAGCGGCGATCCGGCATCCGGAACCCCGAATGGTCGTTCATCGACTGATCTCGATGTGAAGCCGCCGGATCCATTGCTCACCTGTTGTGGTTGGGGCTTTGTCGGTGGAACGGATAAGAATAGCCCCTATTCTGGGTGGTACCATGCCACGACGACCGTCCGGTTGGCGGTGAAGGACAAGGCTCTCATGGACCAGATCATCAAGGCGTCCCAGGAACTCGTCGCTATGGAAGTGAACCTGGATGGCCGGACGATCACAAGTTTTAAAGTTATTAAGGAATAGGCCTTAACAAGCGATAATTCTTTCATGTTCTGTTAAGGGGGACACGATTATGAAGCTTCATACGAAAGGCTGGGCCGTGATGGCCGCTGTAGCGTTGGTAGCCTCTGCGGCTTCCAGCGCGCTGGCAATCGAATCATTCCAGGAGCGTTTTGAGTGGGGCGATATGAGCAAGCCGACCACCATACAGGGCCGGGTGATCGTGCTCGATCCGTACGATGAGGCGGTTTGGATTAACGTGGCTGTGTTCGGCGGCAACGCGGAAAGCGGTCTCTACTGGCAGAAGATTCATCCGGGCAAGACCCTGAAGTTTTATGCAGATAAGGGTGCGTGGGATGAACTCAAGAAGATGGGCCGTCCCCATGCGGGACCGGCTGCCGCAAAAGAAGTGCCGCCTTCCAGCACGACCGATTTGATCGAGTTTGTCGCGACAGAGCCAGAGCAGAATCATCGTGTCATTTCCTCAGTCAAGAAACTTCAGGAAGTGGCCGGCTCTATGGGGAAGCCGCTCAGCATCTCCGGTCTGCGCTTGAAGGAGTGCGCGGGGAAGAGCGAAATGGAAGCAGGCTGTGCAGCAGCGAAGCAAGGCCTCAATACCTCACCGAAATCTCCTGACGGGGCCGCTGTAGCCATGCAGTATGATGTCTTACTTCCAGGTGGAGCGCCCATCGCCGGCTTGATTCCCTGGACCGCGAAGTACAACCTCGGGTCTGGTCATCATTGAGCAGAGACAGTGATTGATTTTTAAAGGCGGCATCTCCGAAAGGGGATGCCGTTTTTTTATTCTCCGCGGTCGTCTTGGCTGGTTGGACCGATCCGGCGCTGGAGGTCGGCGAGGCGATTGAGCGCATCGAGCGGGGTCAGGGAGAAGAGGTCGATCTGTTTCATTTCCTCAATGATCGGATGGGGGTGAGGAAGTGAGGTAGGGGGCGGTTCTACTTTCGAAGATAGGACCGTGGCCTCGATGGCGGTATCCGGCTGTTCCAACTGGGCCAGGACTTGCTGTGCCCGGGCGATGACCGTCGGAGGAAGCCCGGCCAGTTTGGCGACATGAATACCATAACTGCGGTCTGCGCCGCCCGGCACAATTTTACGCAAGAAGACCACGTCCCCATCCCGTTCCTGGACTGCCACGCAATAGTTTTTGATTCCCTCGCGTAACCCTTCCAGTTGTGTCATCTCGTGATAGTGCGTGGCGAACAATGTCCTGGCACCCAAGTGCCGGCGGTCCTGGATATGTTCCGCAATAGCCCAAGCGATGCTCAGCCCATCGTAGGTGCTGGTTCCCCGGCCAATCTCATCCAGAAGAATCAGGCTGCGAACGGTGGCACTGTTCAGGATGTGAGCGGATTCGATCATCTCCACCATAAAGGTACTCTGTCCGGCTGCCAGGTTGTCCGAAGCTCCTACGCGCGTGAAGATCCGATCCACTATTCCGATGCGAGCCTCGGCCGCAGGCACGAAACTACCGATCTGCGCCAACAGGACGATCAGCGCGACCTGGCGGAGATAGGTGCTTTTCCCTGCCATGTTGGGCCCGGTGAGGATCACCAGCCTGCTATCTTCACAGTCAAGGTGGGTGTCGTTGGGCACGAAGATTAGATCGCTGCCGAGCTGTTCCACGACAGGGTGGCGGCCTTCCCGAATGAAGATCGTGCTGCTCTCGTCGACGAGGGGTTTCATGTAGCGATGTAATGCGGCGGTCTCGGCTAGGCCGGCGAGGACATCGAGCAACGCGACAGTCTGGGCCATGGCTTGAAGACGAGGCACCTCGTTCGCCAAGCGCCCACGCAGATGTTCGAACAGTTCCTGCTCGAGCGCGAGCAGTTTTATCTCAGCGCCCGTGACACGCTCTTCCAAATCCTTCAGCTCAGGCGTCATGAATCGTTCGGCGTTGACCAGTGTTTGCTTGCGGATGTAATCGGCGGGGACGCGGGCCAGGTGTGTCTTGGTGATTTCGATATAGTAACCGAACACCTGATTGTAGCGAACCTTCAACGAGTCGATTCCCGTCCGCTCCCGCTCTTTGGCTTCCAGCGAGGCGATCCAGCCTTTACCTTCCGTGCTCGCCTTGCGGAGTTCATCGACCCCAGCATGGTATCCCTCACGAATCATGCCACCGTCGCGGAGCGCCATCGGTGCGTCCGGCTTGATGGCCTGCTCAATCGCGTCATGCACGTCGCGGCAATCGTCCCACGACTCGAGGGCGCCGACCAGCAACGAAGCGCGGAAGGGTTGGAGGTGGGATCGTAACTCCGGCAAGGCACTCGTGGATTGCTTCAATGCGAGCAACTCGCGAGCCCCTGCGACGCCGAGTGTGATGCGGCTGCTCAAACGAGCGATATCTTGCACATCACGGAGCAGAGTTCTGAGCGACACACGTTGTTGAATCCGGTCTTTCAACTCCCCGACCGCATCGAGCCGGGCGCGAATGGCCTCGTGATTGAGGAGCGGTCTGACAAGCCAGTCTCGCAGCAAGCGGCTGCCCATGGCCGTTGCGGTGCGGTCCAACACCGACAGGACTGTCGACTGATCTTGCCCCGATCGGGGCTCGCCGGCTCCCGATGGCCGCACAAGTTCGAGATTGCGAATCGTGGCGCTATCCAGATGCATGGCGTCGCTGCTCCACCGGGTCTGTATGCGGCGAAGGTGTGCGAGGGAGGCGGTTGGCTGGGTCTCACGAACATATCGCAGGATCGCTCCGGCAGCTCCGATCCCGGCGCTCAGGCCGCGACAACCGTATCCGTCGAGCGAATGCACTGAGAACTGTGCCTGGAGTGATTGTGCGGCATCTTTGGGATTGAAAGAGGTCGCTGGCTGTGCGCAGAGGCGTAGCCCATGCAGGCGAGTCAAACAGGATCCGGCATTTGTAAGGGAGTCCGGGTGGAGTAACTCCCGTGGTTCCAGCCGAGCCAGTTCATCCATAAGCTGGACCTCTGCCCGTGCCCCCTGGAACTCTGTCATCCAAAATTCCCCGGTGGAGACATCCAGACAGGCCAGACCGATGAGGGATTGTCCCTTGGCAGAGGGGACTGTCGTGTCGGAGAAGGCGACAGCCGCAAGGAAATGCGATTCTCCCGGTGAAAGAAGTTCAGTATCGATCAGCGTGCCGGGCGTATATAAACGAACGACTTCCCGGCGCACGAGACCCTTTGCGAGTTTCGGGTCTTCCACCTGTTCGCAGAGCGCGACGGTCCGCCCGGCCTTGAGAAGCTTGGCGATATACGCTTGGGCCGCATGGTAGGGCACTCCGCAGAGTGGAACCGGGTTGGCGCTGGATTTGTCGCGAGAGGTGAGGGCAATGGAGAGCAGTTTGGAGGCGATCTGCGCGTCCTCGTAAAACATTTCGTAAAAGTCGCCGACGCGGAACAACAGAACGGCGTCGGGATAGCCGCGCTTGATCTCGCGGTATTGCCGCATCAAGGGTGAGACGTCTGTATCACTCATCGCGTTGGTCTCGATGTGTTTCGCTGCTCGGGGCGGGGGATACTCGGCCGGAAACTTTATCGAGCGAGAGGCGGAGCCGTTCTAAATCGACTTCGGCCTCTTGCAGCGCTTTGGTTTTTCGGCGGAGTTCGATACGGCTCCGTACCCAGGGAGGAAAGAGCAAAATGCCGGAGACGAGCAGTCCGACGGCGAACCCAGCCAAGATGGGTTTATAGATCGGCGTCGAGGCTTCAAAGAGCCCAAAGAAGTATCGGAGCGTGACTTCCTGCTCCTGGTTCTGAAGGAAAAAAGCCAGGGAGAGGAGCAGCAGCACTCCGACCAGAATCAGCCTAATCATGACCTCGTCGGCGCCTCTCTTTTTACATCTCGGCGTGGTGGCGTTCGATGCACCTTGCCGGTCTTGCCGTACTGTATGCGCGCGCGAGAAATGACCTCGTCAGACTTCGGCCCTGTTGCGCGAAACTGAATCGCGCGGCTCCGCGCGGCGCGATGGTTCAGCGTAATGTCGATCCGGTCCTGCGGCAGCGCAGCCAAGCCTTTGTCGGCCCACTCTATTGCCGTCACGGTCTGGCCGGAGAAATACTCGGTCAGTCCTATCGATTCAAGTTCGCGGGGCGAGCGAATACGATACAGATCTACATGGGCAAGCGGCAGGCGTCCTTGATCGTATTCGTGAATCATGACGAATGTCGGGCTGCTGATTGCTGCCGGCGATGCGTCTAGCCCCTGTGCGATCCCGCGAACGAGCGCCGTCTTACCGGCTCCGAGCGGCCCGTAGAGCGCAATCGTTTCTCCCCCGCGGAGTGCGCGGCCGATCGCTTGGCCTAGCCGATCGGTGTGCCGGTGCGACGTGGACAGCAGTTGCCAGGGCCGGTTCGACGAGGCGCTCCGGCGAGCGGCAGGCTGTTTCGTCTTGGCTGGCCGGGTCATACTAAGCCGTTGTCGTCCGTTGGAGCGCATAAGGAATCTGAGCGATCAGGTCGCTGGCGATCATTCCGGGCTGACCAAGATGCTGGGAGGCCAAATCGCCGGCCAATCCATGGAAATAGGCTGCGGCACAGGCGGCCTCCCATGCGGGGACCCGTTGCGCCAGTAAGCCGACGATCATGCCGGTCAAGACGTCGCCTGTTCCTGCTGTGGCCATGCCGGGATTGCCGGTCGGGCAAATGGCGACAAGCCCATCGGGGCGTGCGATGACGGTTCGTGCGCCTTTTAAGACGACGAACACGCCGCGTTCTTTGGCAAATCGTCTGGCCGTGCCGATGCGGTCTGTGTTTACGGTCTGTGCTGTGGCATCGACTTCGAGCCTGGCCATTTCACCTGGGTGCGGGGTGAGAATGGGGGGAATTTTACATTCTGTCAGTAATGAGGCCCGGCCGACCAAGGCATTCAGCGCATCGGCATCCAGAACCGATGGTCGATCCAGATGTTTCATCATCGACTGAACAAGTTCAACGGTTTCAGGATGGGTCGAGAGCCCGGGGCCGACGGCGATCGCCGTGCGGGCTTGGATAAAGGCAACGACACGATCGAGTCCTGAGCGGGCCAATGTCCGCGCCTTCGTTTCAGGCATCGGCATCGTCATCGCTTCCACTAGCTTGGTTTCCAATACATCGTTGACACTGCTGGGGGTGGCTACGGTCACCAGGCCGGCTCCAATGCGGAGGGCTGCCCGGGCTGCCAATGCCGCCGCGCCGGTTTTCCCGACAGACCCCGCAATAATCCCCGCATGCCCAAACGTTCCCTTATGGGAGGAGGGTAGCCGTTCCGGTAGGGACTGAAATGCACTGTCGCTTGTCAGGAGCAGGGTCTGGCTCTCAACGGCATCCACATAGGCCTGTGGAATGCCGATATCGGCGACACGGGTCACGCCGGTTTGGTCGATCCCTGCACCGACATAGAGGCCGAGCTTCGGGAGGCCACATGCAATGGTCAATGTGGCGCGGATCGCGCTTCCAAGGATGGCGCCGGTATCGGCATGGAGGCCGGATGGGATATCGACTGCGATGATTGGCTTCCCGGCATTGTTGATGAGTTCGATGGCCTCACGATAGGCTCCGGTCACTAGGGAGGACAACCCGGTTCCCAGGAGGGCATCGACGAGGATGTCGCTGGAGGCGAGGAGTGGGCTCGCTTGGTCGGCAGACCGGAATCGAACGATCGCCGCTTTCCCGGTAACTCGAACGAGCCGGCGATACATCGTCGCGGCATCACGACTCAGGTCGGTGACCGGGGTGAAGAGCACCACGTGAATCTTCGCGCGTCGGCGGTGAAGCAGTCGGGCCACAACCAATCCGTCTCCTCCGTTGTTCCCTTTTCCACAGAGGACGGTGATGGTCTTGCCTCGCACTGGTCCACAGTGTTCCTCCAGATACCTGACAATTCCTTCGCCGGCCCGCTCCATCAAGACGATACCGGGGACATGCGCTTCGATGATCGTGCGGCGATCGAGCGTCTGCATCTCGGTTCCGGTCACGATCTTCATCGGTGGCCTTGCGTGCGGGATCGATCCCGCAAGAAGAGTCGGATGAGCGAAGGGAGGAAAGATGTCTGTTGCTTAGGTTGCAAAGTCATGACAAGGGCGAATCGCATGGTCTCTGGAGGAACGCCGGGCGCCAACATCGGCGGGATGGTTCAACTCAGCAACGCTTTCATCTCCCTCACGGCCTGGTCGAGACCCACCAGAACCGCTCGGGCAATGATGCTGTGACCGATGTTGTATTCGACGATTTCCGGAATATGGGTCAGTCGCGTCAGATTGCGATAGTCCAAGCCGTGTCCGGCATTGACGCCCATGCCGAGTTTAGAGGAGAGCTTCGCAGCTTGTGTAATAGCTTCGATTTCGTCGTCGGCATCTTTCGAACGTGTGGCATTCGCATACCGGCCAGTATGGAGTTCGATAAAATCGGCTGAGACTCTGTGCGCAGCTTTGACTTGCGCCAAATCCGGCTCGATGAAGAGGCTGACGGGAATGCTGGCCTCGTGAAGCATGCTCACGATCTGCTGGATACGATCTTTATGGCCGGCTACGTCCAGGCCTCCTTCAGTCGTGAGTTCCTGACGCTGTTCCGGGACGAGTGTGACGAGGTCCGGCTTGATCGCTATGGCAATGTTGGCCATCGTTTCGTCGGCGGCCATCTCCAGATCGAGCTTGGTGTGGATCAGTTCCCGCAAGAGGCGAAGATCACGGTCTTGAATATGACGCCGATCTTCTCTGAGGTGGACGACTATGCCGTCGGCGCCGGCTAATTCCACCAATACGGCGGCGGCAAGGGGGTCCGGGTCTGTTCCACCACGGGCCTGCCGCAACGTGGCCACATGGTCGATGTTCACCCCAAGTCGTGGCACGGACCCTCCATTCTGTCATGTGGAGCAAGGAGAAACTGCGCTGCGCGATGAGTGCAAAAGGCGTTGCAGTTGTAACAGAAATTGACTGGGAGGGGCAAGGACTGGGTGGGGGAGTTGGTGGCCGGTTGTCCCAGGCCTTCCAAAGGATCGAGATGCCGAACCCCACAGAATCACGACATAATTTGACTAGATATGCTCTGCGCCATTAGAATGGGCTCTCTATACGGTGGAGGGCAATCACTCGATTGCTTCCGCTCGTGTGAGGATGACTGACAGGGGATCTTGTGGGATTAGGCGACGGATTTTATCGCATCAAACGGCTGCCGCCTTATGTGTTTGCCCAGGTGCAGAGCCTCAAGCTTGAGGCTCGTCAGAAGGGCGACGACATTATCGATTTCGGAATGGGAAACCCTGACCAACCGACGCCGAGCCATATCGTCGAGAAGATGATCGAGGCAGCGAGGAAGGCCAAAAATCATCGCTATTCGGCCTCGCGCGGGATTACGAAACTGCGGCATGCGATTACGGGATGGTACAAGCGGAATTACGATGTCGATCTGGACCCTGAGACCGAGACCATTGTTACGATCGGCTCCAAAGAAGGATTGGCGCATCTGGCCCTGGCCTTGATCGGCCCCGGCGATGTCGTCCTGACACCGACCCCGACCTATCCCATTCATATGTATAGCTTCATCATTGCGGGCGGAGAAGTCCGCGGGGTTGAGTTACGCCCGGACAGCGACTTCTTCGACGATTTACAGAGGGTTTATCGCCAGACTTTCCCAAGGCCGAAGATCTTGGTCATCAATTTTCCGCATAATCCTACCACCGCCGTGGTGGATCTCGGATTTTTCAAGAAGATCGTCGCCTTTGCCAAAGAGCATAACGTGATCGTCATTCACGACCTAGCCTACGCCGACTTGGTGTTCGATGGGTATAAGGCGCCGAGCTTCCTGCAGGCTCCCGGGGCGAAGGATGTCGGCGTCGAGTTCTATACCCTTTCCAAGGCCTACAACATGCCCGGTTGGCGCGTGGGATTTTGTTGCGGTAATCGCGAGGTTGTTGGAGCTCTGGCGAAAATCAAGAGTTACCTCGACTACGGTATTTTTCAGCCTCTTCAGATTGCCAGCGTCATTGCCCTCAATGGGCCGCAAGATTGTGTGAAGGAGACGGTGCTGCGCTACCAGAAGCGTCGTGACGTGTTGGTGAGCGGGCTGAATCGTATTGGATGGCAGGTGAACAAGCCTGTGGCGACCATGTTTGTCTGGGCCAGAATCCCGTTGCCCTATCGGTCTTCGGGGTCGTTGGAGTTTTCGAAGCTCCTGCTCCGCGAGGCGAAAGTGGCCGTGTCTCCCGGGATCGGATTCGGTGAAGGCGGAGATGAATATGTGCGGTTCGGCCTTGTCGAAAATGAACATCGCACGAGGCAAGCCGTGCGAGGTATCCGCAAAGCCCTGAAGCTTGAGGGGGCGGAAGAGTGATTTCGCGCGTGGGCGTCGGCATTATTGGATTCGGGACGGTCGGCACGGGCGTCGCGAAGATTCTCTTGGAGAATGCCGCATTAATCAGCCGCCGGGTCGGTGTGCCGATCGAACTCGTCCGGATTGCAGATCTCGATGTGACACGGGACCGAGGTCTTACCCTGCCGCCCGGGCTCCTCACGACCGATGCGAAACAGATTCTCACCGATCCGTCGATCGACATCGTCGTGGAGTTGATCGGGGGCTGCGATATTGCCAAACGCATTATTCTGGAATCCATTGCAGCAGGCAAGCATGTCGTGACTGCCAATAAGGCCTTGCTTGCGTTACACGGAGAAGAAATATTTACCGCGGCTTCCAGCAAGGGCGTCGATCTTGGCTTCGAAGCGAGCGTGGGCGGAGGGATTCCCGTCATCCAGGCCTTGAGGGAAGGGTTGACGGCCAACACCATCCAATCCATTTATGGGATCATCAACGGGACGGCCAATTACATTCTCTCGCGCATGACCCATGAAGGCCAGAGTTTTGAGGCGGTACTCGACGCAGCGAAGCAGGCCGGGTATGCCGAAGCGGATCCGACATTCGATGTGGCCGGCATCGATTCGGCGCACAAGCTGGCGATTCTGGTGGCATTGGCCTATGGAACGCCGGTCAATGTGAAAGAGGTATACACCGAAGGGATCACCCACATCACACCGCTCGACATCGCCTACGCCAAAGAGTTCGGCTGCACGATCAAGTTGCTGGGCATTGCCAAGCTGGTCGGCGATGAAGTCGAAGCCAGAGTGCACCCCACGATGCTGCCGTCTTCGTCTCCGATCGCCCAAGTCGAAGGAGTCTACAACGCGATTCAACTGGTCGGCGATGCCGTGGGCGACGTGGTGCTGTATGGCCGGGGCGCCGGCTCTATGCCGACCGGCAGTGCGGTAGTCGGTGATCTTGTTGCCATTGCGCGTAATCTGTTGAAAGGCGCGGTTGGGCGAGTGCCGCCTGCTTCGTTTCGGCAGGACCAGCGTCGGCCGCTTCGGATGCGGACGATGGAAGAAATCAGCTCGCTCTACTACCTCCGGTTTATGGTATTGGACCGCCCCGGCGTCTTGTCGCAAATTGCAGGGGAGTTGGGCCGGTGTGGCATCAGTATCTCGTCCGTCCTCCAACAGGGGCGCCGAGAAGGGCAAACGGTTCCGGTTGTGATCAAGACCCATACCGCCGCAGAGCGCGATGTCCAAACGGCATTGCGCGCAATCAATTGCATGGCCTTCATTTCCGAGCCCACCACCTTGATCCGGGTCGAGGGTAAGGACGAGTAATGCGATGAATCGCTGGCATGGTGTGATCGAAGAATATCGGAAGTTTCTGCCGGTGACCGACCAGACCCCCGTGGTGACGCTCGGGGAAGGCAACACGCCGCTCATCAGGGCGACGCGGCTGGCGAAGCAGATCGCGCCAGGCATCGATCTCTATCTCAAATTCGAAGGCATGAATCCGACGGGATCTTTCAAGGACCGCGGCATGACGATGGCCATCTCTAAGGCTGTTGAGTCCGGCGCCAAGGCGGTGATTTGCGCTTCGACCGGGAATACCTCCGCTTCCGCGGCAGCCTATGGCGCGCGAGCGGGCCTGGCGGTTTATGTGTTGATTCCTGCCGGGAAGATTGCAATGGGGAAACTGTCCCAGGCCATGATGCATCAAGCCACAGTGATCCAGATTGAAGGAAACTTCGATCAGGCCTTAACCATCGTCAAAGAATTGTCTGCGACCTACCACATTGAGCTGGTCAACTCGATCAACCCCTATCGGATCGAGGGGCAGAAAACCGCCGCGATGGAAGTCTGCGATCAGCTCGGCGATGCCCCGACGGTTCATGTGTTGCCGGTGGGGAATGCCGGCAACATTACCGCCTATTGGAAGGGGTACCGGGAATACCGTGCAGCCAATCAATCCACGCGGCTGCCTCGTATGGTTGGATTTCAAGCGGCCGGCGCCGCGCCCATCGTGCTTGGCTGCATTGTGGAGAATCCGCAGACGGTGGCCACGGCGATTCGAATCGGCAATCCTGCCAGCTGGGAAGCAGCCTTGAGTGCCGTGAAGGAATCTGCGGGCGCGATCGATTCGGTGACCGACGAAGAAATTCTCCAGGCCTATAGGGCGGTGGCGGCGACGGAGGGGGTCTTCTGCGAGCCGGCGTCCGCTGCTTCGGTTGCCGGCGTGATGAAGTTGAGCAAGCAGGGTGGGTTGCGTGAAGGCGAGGTAGTGGTCTGCACCTTGACCGGCCATGGATTGAAAGATGCCGACACAGCCATCAGCGTATCGACCCAACCGAAAACCGTTAGAGCGACGCGGGAGGATGTCGCTCGTCTTTTAAGGGTGTAGACACAATGAGCGCAGAGCGTTTATGAAACATGTGATTCTCCATGCCGACGGGATGGCAGACCATCCTCGGAAGGAATTGGGCGGACGGACTCCTCTACAGGCGGCTTCGACCCCTCACCTGGATCGCCTTGCGCAAGGCGGGGAGCTTGGGCTCTTGGCCGCGGCGCCTGAGAATGTGCGGCATGGGAACGGTCTGCTGGGGACCGCCATACTCGGGTACGATCCGAAGAAATACTACCAGGGGCCCGGTCCGCTCGAAGCCGCCAGTTTGGGGGTGGCCATCGGCGAGCATGACGTGGTCTATCGCTGTACGATGGTCACGCTGCGGGCGGACGCCCACGCTATGAGTAAAGGCGGATTGAACGAGATCAAGAAGCTCGGACCGCACGTGGTCATGGATGATGCGACCGCAGGCTTGATTTCGACAGAAGAGGCTCGCGAGGTGATTGAGGCGATCAATGAGCAGCTCGGGTCTGAGATGATTCAGTTCTATCAAGGCTTAGGCCACCGACATCTCATGGTATGGGTCGGCGGGAAGTCGCGAGCGGTTTGTACAGATCCACAATTATTGGTTGGTCGACCGATCGCCGATGTATTGCCGGCGGGGGATGGGTCAGACTTTCTCTGGAAACTCATGGACGCTTCGTTTCAGATTTTGCGCGACCATCCCCTCAACGATGAACGGTCGGGAGCTGGGAAGAAGCCGGCCAATTGTCTCTGGCTCTGGGGCCAAGGCAAGGCCATTCTTTGGCCAAGCCTCACTGAGCGATTGAAAATGTCCGGTGTGGTGGTTTCACCGAACGATGTCCATCGCGGACTCGGCATCATGGCCGGGCTTAAAGCCGTGGACGGCGCGAGATTGGCCGGTACGGATCTTCGCACGCAAGCGGCGGTCGCTCTGGAAGAGTTGAAGAAAAATGATTTTGCCTACGTCCATGTAGAGTTACCGGACGAGGTTGTTTACGGGGGAGATGTCGCGGCCAAGGTAAAGGGGGTCGAAGCGGTCGATCGCGAGCTGGTAGGGCCACTACTCGAAGGACTGGCCAAATTGGGAGCCTATCGCATCGTGGCCGTCTGCGACTCGGGTAACATGCATCATGGTCAGGCGGCAGAAGGTCCTGGGTTCTTTGCCTATCAGGATAGTGCGGCAGCCCCCTCTGCCCAGGCCGCACGGAGATTTATCGAAGTCGATGCTCGAGCCTCGGTCGTGCCTCCTCGTGATGCGACGAAGTTCGTGGTGCGACTGTTCGCAAAAGGATCCTGACGATCGTGGCGCTGATTGTCCAGAAATATGGAGGGACATCGGTGGGCACGGTCGAGCGGATTCACCGTGTGGCGGACCGCGTCGGGAAGGCTCATCAAGATGGCCATCGCATTGTGGTCGTCCTGTCAGCGATGAGCGGAGAAACGGATCGATTGCTTCGGTTGGCGCACGAAGTCGCGCCGCTGCCGGACGATCGCGAACTCGACATGTTGCTGTCGACCGGAGAGCGGGTGACCATCGCCTTGCTGGCGATGGCCCTGCGGGCGCGGGGACTCGATGCTCAATCCTTTACAGGGCGCCAAGTCGGGATCATGACCGACAGCGCCCATACGAAAGCGCGTATCACCCGTGTGAGCGCGGATCGAATCCGCGAGGCTCTGCTCAACGGGGTCATTCCAGTGGTTGCCGGTTTTCAAGGGATCAACGAGCAATCGGATGTCACGACGTTGGGGCGCGGAGGCTCCGATCTCACAGCCGTCGCATTGGCGGCGGCGCTAAAGGCCGATCGGTGCATCATCTTTACCGACGTCGACGGTGTCTACACGTCGGACCCCAACATTGTGCCGGCGGCTCGACGAATCGAAAAAATTTCCTATGAGGAAATGCTGGAAATGGCCAGTTTGGGCGCCAAAGTTCTGCAGAGCCGCTCCGTCGAATTTGCCGCAAAGTTCAACGTGCCGGTGGAGGTGAACTCCAGCTTCAAAGAAGGAAAGGGGACGCTCGTGACACGTGAAGATGAGGATATGGAAGCGGTTGCGGTATCGGGAGTCACCGGCGATCGAAACCAAGCCAAGATCACGATTGTGGGTGTGCCGGACAAACCGGGCATTGCATCCAAACTCTTTGGGCCGGTGGCCAAGGCCAACATCAATGTCGACATGATTATCCAGAACATGAGTCAGTCGGGCCTGACGGACATTTCCTTCACGATTCCACGGGCAGACATTAAGAAAGCCCTGCCGCTGATTCAGGACGTGGCGAAAGGTGTCGAGGCCAAATCGGTTGCCGTAACCGAGGCGATTGCGAAGGTCTCGCTGGTCGGCGTCGGGATGCGTTCCCATTCAGGAGTTGCCGCCAAGATGTTCGAAGTCTTATCGCAGGAAGGCGTGAATATTCTCATGATCAGCACGTCGGAGATCAAGATCTCCTGTGTCATCGATGAAAAGTATGTTGAACTCGCGATGCGCTCGCTCCATAACGCATTTGGATTGGATCAGCCGCCGGCAGGGGACCGGAGTGTGAAATAACGGATTTCGGCATTGTGAGTCTCGACAGGGTTGTTCCGCTCCTGGTATCGTTTCCTCTATGGCTCGAAAATCTACACAACCACGATCCTCTCAAGGGCTGCCGCTCAGCGCTGTGTCGTCTGGCGCGTCTTCGTCAGCCGCTCTCCAGGCAACGCTGGAGATTTATGACACGACCTTACGGGATGGAGCCCAGGCCGAAGATGTCAGTTTCTCGGCTGAAGACAAGGTTCGGGTCGCCCAACAGTTGGATGGGCTGGGTGTACAGTTCATTGAAGGCGGATGGCCCGGGGCGAACCCTAAAGACATCGAGTTCTTTCGGATGATCAAAACCGTTCCATTGCAGACGGCAACGGTGGTGGCATTCGGGGCGACGAGAAAATCGAGCAACGCGGTACAGAAGGATCCGAATATCCGGGCATTGCTTGAGGCGGAGACCACGATCATCACGCTCTTCGGAAAAACCTGGTCGTTGCACGTCACCGATGCGCTCGGCATTTCCCTGGCGAAGAATCTCGAACTCATCAGCGATTCCGTGGCCCATCTTCGTTCGAAAGGCCGGAGGGTGTTCTACGATGCGGAGCATTTTTTCGACGGATACAAGACCAATCCGGATTACGCGCTGGAGACCATTCGTCACGCCGTTGCGGCCGGAGCCGAACGGGTGATTCTCTGCGACACCAACGGCGGATCGATGCCCTGGGAAATCAAAGATATCTGCCGGATCGTTCGGCGTGAATGTGCGGTGCCCTTGGGGATTCATGCCCACAACGATTGCGAAATGGCCGTCGCAAATTCGCTGGTGGCGATCGAAACCGGGGTCGTGCAAGTGCAAGGGACGATTAACGGGATCGGCGAACGGTGCGGCAATGCCAATCTCTGTTCGATTATTCCCAATCTTGAACTGAAGATGAAACGTCCGGCGTTGAATGACCGTTTGAGCCATCTCAAACGGGTTTCGGGGTTTGTGACGGAGATCGCGAACCTCATGCCCAATAAGCACCAGCCCTATGTGGGCGATTCGGCATTTGCCCATAAGGGTGGGGTTCATATCCATGCGGTGCTCAAGAATCCTGCAACCTATGAACACGTGACCCCGGAGTTGGTCGGCAACCGCCAGCGTGTGTTGGTGTCGGATGCGGCGGGTCGGAGTGGATTGCGGGAGAAGATCGAGGCCTATGGAATCAAGCTGGACAAGGGTCACGCCAAGTTGCAGGAACTGATCGATACCTTGAAGGAGCGTGAAAGCGAGGGCTACCAGTTTGAGGCGGCGGAAGGCTCCTTTGAGTTGCTCATGCGGAAAGCAATGGGAACACACAGGCCATCGTTCCAACTCTTGGGTTTTCGGGTCATTGTCGAAAAAAAACACGATCATGGAACCTCCTCCTCAGAGGCCACCGTGATGGTCAAGGTCGGTGCAGTAGTGGAGCATGCCGCAGCAGTCGGAGCAGGTCCGGTCAATGCGCTCGATCATGCGTTGCGGAAAGCATTGGAAAAGTTCTACCCGCAACTCCAAGAAGTCAAACTGCTCGACTACAAAGTGCGAGTGCTGTCGGCCAATCGCGGGACGGAGTCCAAGGTCCGGGTGTTGATCGAATCAGGCGATCATAAGGATAAATGGGGCACTGTCGGCGTGTCCGAGAACATCATGGAAGCGAGCTGGCAAGCGCTGGCGGACAGCATCGAGTACAAGTTGCTTGTCAAAGACGAATGAGTGGGACATCCAATCCGACATCTTTCTTCTTGACAGGTCGTATAACCTCACGTAACTTATAGCAAAACTGCTAATCGTTCGTAGTCGGTACAGGGACGATCATTCAAGAAGTTTGTGCGGTTGTCGGAGGGGAACGCATGCGAAAGGCAGATATCGCGAACGAAATCTACAAGCAGGTCGGTATTTCAAAAAACGAAGCGGCGGATATTGTCGAACTTGTGCTGAATATGTTGAAAGAAGTGTTGCATAAGGGAGAGTCGGTCAAGATTGCCGGTTTCGGAAACTTTGTGGTGCGCAGCAAAGGGGCGCGGAAGGGCCGGAATCCTCGAACCGGAGAAGAAATAGGAATCACGCCTCGTCGTGTGGTGACCTTTCGTCCCAGTCAAGTGTTTAAGAAGTACGTCAATTCATAGTTCGTTCAACCACCTTAACTCATCCCACCACGAGGACCGGTCATGGGGAACGAGCCCAGGCTGGGCAGCAAGGTTTTTTATAAAATCGGCGAAGTCAGCCAGATTACCAAGCTACCGGCTTACGTGTTGCGGTTCTGGGAGTCGGAATTTCCGTTTCTCAAGCCGAAGAAAAGTCGTGGGAATCAGCGGCTCTATGTCAGGCGCGAAGTCGAAACGGTATTGGAGATCAAGCGGATGCTCTATGAAGAAGGGCATACACTTGCAGGCGTCAAACGGTATTGGGCCAGGCGTGGACGGGTCGCACACCAACGGATGGGCCCCAAAGAACTTGCGCAGAAACTGCGGGGGAGTCTCCAGGCGATTCTCAAAGTGTTGGAGTCGCATTCCAACTGACAATAGTCCTGCTGTAGCTGTTGCGAACCGGTTGCATTCCAGCCGCTTCCAAGGAGACAATGCGAGCGACGTGAAATTGAATAGAGCCCGTCGGGGCGTGGCGCAGCCCGGTAGCGTACTCGCTTGGGGTGCGAGTGGTCGGCCGTTCAAATCGGCTCGCCCCGACCAATTTTTCAGAAGGTTGAGGCTGAGGTGAAGGGATAGTACGAGGGCGAAGGAACCAAGTCGTTTCTCTACTCTTACCTCAATCTTCACCTCAGCCTAGTTGCCGGAGCTGCCCTGTGCAGCTCTTTTTGTTCCTGACGGGATCCATGCGCATTCTGGTTACGAACGATGATGGGATTCATTCGCCTGGTTTGACGGCGCTCGCCAAAGCCTTGTCGAAAGTGGGCGAGGTATGGGTGGTTGCGCCGGATCGTGAGCGGACTGCGGCGGCGCATGCGGTGACGCTTCATAAACCGCTGCGAGTGCAGCAGTGTGGGACAAGGGTCTATGCGGTCAGCGGCACGCCGGTCGATTGTGTGAACCTGGCCGTGCTGAAAGTGATGCCGGCGCCGCCCGATCTCCTCGTGTCGGGAATCAATAAAGGCGTAAATCTTGGTGACGACGTGTTGTATTCCGGGACTGTCTCGGCAGCAATGGAAGGAACGATTCTCGGCGTTCCATCGATGGCTGTGTCGCAGGAAGGGCAGGAACAGTTTCATTTTGACGCCGGCGCTCGGTATGCCGTTCGTATCGCGCGCTTGATTTTGAAAGAAGGTCTACCGGACGAAACACTGGTGAATCTGAATATTCCAAATCGGCCATTCAAGTTGATCACCGGGGTTCGAGTCACCTGTCTCAGCCGCAGGCGTTTCGAGAATCCGATCATTGAAAAGACCGATCCGCATGGCCGGACCTACTATTGGATAGCCGGAACCCGTGTGTCGTGGAGCCGCAGCAAGGATTCAGACCATGAGGCGCTTGAGCAAGGGGCGGTTTCGCTCACCCCTATTCACCTCGATACGACGAACCATGGGGTGTTGGATCGATTCCGACAGTGGGAAACCGTACGCCGACAAGGTGTGCGCCGGGTGGTTTCATCATCGAAGCTGAAGGACGAGCAGAGGAGCTAGGGCTGTGGGGAGTCTGATCGAAGCGATCATTACAGAGTTAAGCCGGTTTATCGTGTCGATGATCTCGACATTCGGCTACACCGGCATTTTCCTCACCATGGCCATCGAGAGTGCCTGCATCCCATTGCCCAGCGAAATCATCATGCCCTTTGCCGGGTATCTGGTGGCGACGGGACAGTTCACGATGCTGGGAGTGACATTGGCCGGCGCCATCGGGAATGTTGCCGGGTCGGTTGTCGCCTACTATGCCGGTGTGTGGGGCGGTCGTCCCTTTGTCGAGCGATATGGGCCCTATGTGCTGGTGTCGAAAAAAGACATCGAGATGGCGGATCGATGGTTCGCAAAATATGGCGATGCCGCCGTATTTTTCAGCCGAATGCTCCCGGTCGTCCGGACCTTCATCTCGTTGCCGGCCGGTATTGCCAGAGTAAATATTTATCGATTTATGCTTTACACGTTTCTCGGCGCATTGCCCTGGTGCTATTTACTGGCCTATATCGGTGTGAAAATGGGAGAGCAGTGGGAGCATCTGAGAGACTATTTCCATCAATTCGACATCGTGATTGGCCTCTGCCTGGCGCTCGCCGTGGGTTATTTTCTCTGGTCCCATTGGCCGAAGCGCCGCGTCACTCCGGAGTTGTAATCAGCCATGCTCTCGATCTACAACACCCTCACAGGGAAAAAGGAGCCGTTCCAGTCGCTCCAGCCGAAGACCGTGCGGATGTATGTCTGCGGCGTGACCGTCTACGACTACTGCCATATCGGCCATGCGCGTAGCGCGCTCGTATTCGATGTGATCAGGCGATATCTCGAATTCAGCGGCTACCAGGTTGCATTCGTCAAGAACTTCACCGACGTCGACGACAAGATCATCAAGCGGGCGAATGAACGAAGCGTATCCTGCGACGCGATTACCGCCGAGTTCATCGAGGCCTATTATCAGGACATGGGGAAGCTCGGAATCAGACGGGCGACGAACGAGCCAAAAGCGACCGAACATATGGCCGAGATCATCGAGCTGGTCAGTACGCTGATTCGGAAGGGCCTTGCCTATCCAGTGGACGGCGATGTCTATTTTCAGGTTGAGAAATATCAGGCCTATGGCCGCCTCTCGAAACGCAAACTTGAAGATTTGCAGGCCGGCGCGCGAGTGGAAGTGGATGCACGAAAACGCCATCCGATGGATTTCGCGCTTTGGAAGGGCAGCAAGCCTGGCGAGCCTTCATGGGACAGCCCTTGGGGGCCGGGTCGGCCAGGCTGGCATATCGAATGTTCTGCTATGTCGATGCGTCATTTAGGTGAGACCTTCGATATTCACGGCGGGGGAATGGATCTCATTTTCCCTCACCACGAAAACGAAATTGCTCAATCCTGTGGCGCCACCGGCAAGGAGTTTGCACGATACTGGGTGCACAATGGGTTCGTGCAGATCAATCAGGAAAAGATGTCCAAGTCGTTGGGCAATTTCTTTACCATAAGAGAGATTTTTGAAAAGTCGGAATGGTCGGTAGAAGTTACGGGAGAAATCTTACGTTACTTCCTCCTCTCTACACAGTATCGAGGGCCACTCGATTTTTCGGATCAGAGCGTGAAAGAAGCGAAGAATGCGTTGAACGGGTTCTACGATCTCTTCACTCGATTGGCTGAACCAGGGCAGGGTTCGACGGAGATCGATGAGGAGCTTGGGGCTCAAGTTGGGTATACCCGTGTGACATTCAGAAAGGGTATGGATGACGATCTAAATACCCCTGTGGCGTTGGCAGAGTTCCAGCGGTTGAAAAGTGAAGTCAATAAATTGTTGAGCCAGGGGCTCTCGACGGAGGCGCGGAAGAGTGCCAGAGGTGAGTTTCGTTCGCTGGGCAATGTGCTGGGGTTGTTTCAGCTAGATAAGTGGCAGTTCGGATTGATAAGGGTGGATTCTGAGCGGTGTCCCTCAGCTGGAAACGCGCCTGGTTTCGCATCAACGTTATTGTCCGATGCTGAAGTTCAGCGAAAGGTGGATGAGCGAGTTGAAGCCAAGAAGACAAAAGATTTTAAGAGGGCTGACGAAATCAGGGCAGATACTCAAGTCCCGCGGCATCGCCATCGAGGACAAGCCCGATGGCACCAGCCGGTGGAAGCGATAGTCAGCCAGAACTGATCTATGGGCTGCATGCTGTGCGCGAAGCCTTGCGCGCCGGCACTCGGTCTTTGCAGCGGCTTCTTGTCCTCCGCACCGATCGGCAATTCCACGACCTTGTCCAGCTTGCGAAGGCGCAAGGAGTACCTGTTCATATCGAGCCGCCGCAAGCGTTCGACCGTCTGGCGCCTGGCGGAACCCATCAGGGTGTGATCGCGCTCATCGCGGCGAAATCTTACGACACGACGGAGCAGATTCTCGATCGAGCGAAGACGCGAGGCGAAAAACCATTTCTCGTGTTGCTTGACGGAGTCGAAGATCCACATAACTTAGGAGCGGTTTTGCGGACAGCCGAAGCGGCTGGTGTCCATGGAGTCTTCATTCCGGAGCGCCGCGCAGTCGGTCTGACATCGGTGGTGGCAAAAGTATCGGCTGGCGCGCTCGATCATATTGCAGTTGGGCGCGTGGGCAATTTGATTCGTCTGATTCAGGATCTCAAAGAAGCCGGTCTATGGGTCTACGGCGTGGACCCGCAAGCGCCGAAGCTCCATACCGACATCGACATGACCGGGCCGATTGCGCTGGTGTTAGGAGGGGAGGGAGAAGGCCTTCGTCCTGGTGTGTTGGGAGAGTGCGATGACCGCATCAGGATTCCGATGCAGGGGCGTATACAGTCGCTGAATGTCTCAGCCGCAGCAGCCGTCACGTTGTTCGAAGCGGTTCGCCAGCGCCGCAAAAGCGTCGCACCTCAGGCGAAGCCTACCGAATCTTGATCGTCCCGTCTTGGATTGCGGTTTTGAGCAACTGAGCCGTGTTCGACACCCGCATCTTTTTCATCATGTTGGCCCGATGCGCCTCGACGGTCTTGACGCTGATCTTGAGCCGTTGACCGATTTCCTTGTTTTTGAACCCGGCCCAAATCAGTTCAAGAATCTCTTTTTCCCGACTGGTGAGCGATTCCGGCCGCTTCTTGCGGGGTGGCGGGGTCAGATTGGCCAGGGAAGGTTTTGTTTTCGCCTTTGCAGTCCGTGCCATTATCATGTTCTCCTTTAACGAATAGAATAGTACGGTATAATTCACTGTCACGGAGTAAGGACCAGAACAAGCCCTTGCTCAGCGGGCAACAATTATAAGAACTCTCTCGCCATAAGTAAACTATCGGAGATCAGTTTCAGTGAAGCTACCTAATTTATTTCATGTTACCTGCGAAACGATTCGAGTGGGCCGAACCGGAATATTTCCCCGAGTCGATTATGCATGAATGGTCTCTGTATCTTGTAGTCGGGATCCTCGGCGCGTTGATCGGCAGTTTTCTCAATGTCTGCATCTTCAGACTGCCCCGAGGCGAATCGATCGTCTGGCCCGGCTCCCATTGCCCTTCGTGCGCTCACTCTATTGGGTTCTACGACAATATTCCTCTGCTGAGCTATCTGTGGCTTGCTGGGCGCTGCCGGGCCTGCCGCGCGCCGATTTCAATCAGGTATCCCCTCGTCGAAGCCGCTAACGCCCTCGGCTATCTCACGATCTTATGGTACTTCGGCCCAACCTGGACGGCAGCCCTCTATGCTCTGTTGTATTCGGCGTTGGTCGTGGTGACAGGAACGGACCTCACCCATAAGATGATTCCCAATGTCATTACCCTGCCAGGAATGGTGATCGGACTTCTGGGCGCAGTGACTGTGTTGCCGGTGGGTGTGATCAATTCTGTGGTCGGTCTCACCCTGGGGGGCGGTCTCCTCTGGCTCCTGGCTTGGCTGAGTCCCTATCTCTTCGGTAAGGAGGGAATGGGAGGTGGGGATATCAAGCTGCTGGCGATGATCGGTGCATTTCTTGGCTGGAAGCCGGCGCTCCTCACCATTATGATCGGCTCGCTCACCGGCTCGATCATCGGCATCAGTTTGATCTCTCTGCGCATCATCAAGCGTGATGACTATATCCCCTTTGGCCCCTTCCTTGTGTTGGGGGCCCTTCTCTCCCTGTTCTTTGCCCAGCCGCTCCTCGATTGGTATCAAGGTCTTCTTGACCCAGGCTACTGATAGTCTCCCTGTATCTCTTCGGGCTGATCTCTGTATCTAAAAGTGTAACGCTGTTCCGGTTTTCTTCCTCTCTTTGGCCAGCACTGGGCCTTCTCTGCCTCCCTGTTTCCTCGTGGCAATACGAAACCGCGTGAACCTGCTAGGTATTCCTCTCTCGCTCCGTACAAAGCATTCAGCCATCTGGTGCGGCACAATGTGGGCACGGGTCTTGGAGACTCTGTTTATCCTCGTAAGGGGATCCTCTGCGAGAGTAGGCATGCCAAAAGAATCACTGAAACGGGAACAAGGCTGGAGTCTGATTGAGTTGCTCATCGTACTGGCGATCATAGGCATCATGGCTGTATTGGCTGGGCCGAGTTATCAGTCAGTAGTCGCTAGGGGCCAGGCGCGTAGTGCCACCATAGAAATTGCTTCGGAGCTCCGGTTCGCCAGACAGCTGGCTATGGCCAGGCGAGAGCGTCTTCGAGTCATATTCGATCGAGAGGGCCGTACGATTACACTTCGACGTGCGGATACTGAAGGGATCCTGCACGTCTATCAGTATGCGGACAAGGGAGTGGTCGTCGAGGAGCCAACCGCCGGCCCTGAGCTTCTGTTTCATCCCAGTGGTCGCTCGGCGACCCCGACAACCATTCGCGTGCGCGATAGTCAGGGCCGGGAAACGACGTTCACTGTGAGTATCACCGGAAGAGTGTCTGTCTCATGATGCGAGATCGATTATTCCACACAGAGGGCGGAGCCAGTTTTGCCGAAGTGCTGGTGGCGATGACGCTAACAATGATTGGGCTGGTCGGCGCGATGGGGGCGTTTCAGGCGGCTGAACGAAGTTTTCAAATAGGTTCTTTGGCGACGCGTGCCCTGGCGATGGCAGAGTCGCGGATCGAAGCGAAACGATCTGCGCGATGGGATCGCCTCTTATTGGATGATCTGAATCACGATGGTGTTCCGGACCTTGTCATGCATGACGATGGAACAGGCGGCGATGTGTTGGCGGGCGATGGGGTGTATTCCGGTAGTTGGGACCAAGATGGCGTTCAACTGGTTTGGATGGTGACGCCAAGCCGTGCCGGATCACTGTTGGCCTCAGGGCATGCTCTGATTGAGGCTCGCGCAGTTTACGCTGTTGGTGAGGACCGGCGTGAAGTACGAGTCGGCACTCTGCGGGCCAATCCCCTGTTCGTTGGGAGCCGGTGACGTGCAGTAACGGGAGTGACAGGATGAGGCTAGGCCAGCATCCAAGAGGCGTGTGCCATAGGGTGCGGATGGAGACAGGGACCAGCCTGATTGAGCTGATGTTTGCCATGGCGGCCGGGTTGGTCGTCTTGGGGGCGACGCTTCAATCCCTGTCCTATTTCCAGCAGCAGTTTACGAGGCAACAACGTGAGGCTGCGCAACAGCAGGATCTTCGCCTTGGGTTAGAAGTTCTTGAGCAGGAATTGCGGCTCGCCGGGTCCGGCTCCCTCACCACGACGGCTACGGACTCCGTGGCGTTTTCGGCAAACCTGCAAGGTCTCTCGACGACGGTTACGGCAACAGCGGCGATCGGCCAAACGGCTCTGTCGGTCGAAGATGGGCGAGGGTGGGACGATCGGAAGACCATTGTGGCCTGTTGGGTCGAGCTCTGCGAGACGCTGGCCCTGTTGCGTGACGGGCAACGGTATCTGCTTACGGTGACGCAGCCTCTGACGGTGGTAATTCCATCCGGAGCTTCCGTCTCGCTCCTGAATCGTGTCCGCTACTATAGCCGTCGCGATGACCAGGGTGTTCTGAGGCTGCTGCGACAGGTCGATGGCGGCGCAAGCGTCCTGGTCGGAGATATCAAGGAGGCTCGGTTCTCTTACTGGGATGAAATGGGACAGGCCGTGACACAACCGGCGCTCGTCAAACGGGTTGTCGTTGAGGTGACGATGTCCGATCGAGGGATCCGCGCGGTTCGAGAAATCAGCCTCAGGACATAATGGCGGCGCTTCGTAACTACTCAGGTGTTCAGGCTGAAGGCTGAAGGCTATGAATTATCTCGCAAAGCACGAATCAAGCCATTCAACACCTTCTCGGTTTCTACGACCTTGGGTTCAAGCAGAGATGAATCCTTCAATAGCAGGCCGAAGGCTGAAGACTAAAAGCCTTCAGCCTATCTACCTGAGTAGTTACAATCCGTGCGACGAGGGGCACGTGCTTCTCACGTCGCTCATGCTGATCGTTCTGCTAGGTGTCGCCGGTATGACGTCTCTGTATCTGGCAGGTCAGGATGGGCCGGGCGTCAGCGCCATGAAAGAGGAGAACGTCGCGCAGCAGCTGGCCGACGGTGCGGCGGATGTTGTGGTGAGTTGGTTCCACGATCCGGCTGTCACTCCGACATCGGTGGCTGGATTGCTCGTGAAGCGCCAGGGAGATCTCACGAGCGGACCATCGTTCTTCGACGTAGCGGGGCGTTCGCAGTTTATCGGGACCGCTGACCGTCCCGACATCCTCCTTGATGCGGCGAACCAGGCGGACAATCAGACGCTCAACGATTCGCCCAGCGGATTTTCCAATGCCCTGGGAGGACTTGGCCGCATATTGAAGTTGAAAGTATATGGTCCTCTGCAGCCAGGCTTGCTGAGCACGGTTGAGGTCACGGCCACGACGGTCGATCACCGGCCGGTTACGCGAACGGTTCAGCTTCAGCTTGGGGCGCTGTCGATTCCTGCAGTTCGTTCGGCGGTGCAAGTTGGACAGACTCTCGGCGCCATGCAGCCTGGCGGTGAGTCTCCCGTCATGGTCCATTGGGGCGATCAACGGGTGCTGGGCGATCTTGCAGTGCAGCGCGTCGAAGATCTTGCCTTCAAGAGCCCAGGGGCTCCGGTCACCGGTCAATCCTATAACGAGATGTTGTACGCGCAGGATCGCTGGACGGAATATTGGATTGGAGGGACCGTCTCGGTCATCGCTCCTCCGCCAGGGCAAGGGACGAATCCTCCACTTCCTGAAAATGTGCACCAGCAACAATATCCGACGCCTGGAGTGAGGCTCGATCAGTGGGGTTACGAATCGCTCAAGAAGATCGCACTGAGGTGGGGGACCTATTATCGGCTCGATCGTATGGGGCTGCTCCATCCGCAGGGGGCCTCGGACTCGGATCAGGGAATCGCGCCTGTAGATGCGCTGGAATCTCAGGTCATCGGAGACCATCGTGGATTGGTCTTTATCGACACAGTCGATGGGCAAGCGCCGCGTGCCGATAATATGGGAACGCTGGCGCTGGATACAGACTATTTTGAAGGGCTTCTGGTCGTGCAGGGTCATGTGGTATGCAGACCTCGCGCAGCAGGGAAATCTGTCCCGGCCCTCAGTCCATCGCCGCTTGGGACAGAGTCGCTAGGGGCAAGGGTGCCGGTGGAATTGTCCGGCATCCACATCAACGGTCTGCTGTATGCGGCTGGTGCGATCAGGATGGAACGATCTACTCATCTGTACGGGGCGATGATGGCAGGGCAGAGCGTGACGTCGATCGGAACCGGCACCGGCATCGAAGTCTGGTACAACGCCGACTTGGCGCAGGGGCTGTTTCGAGGGGTTCCGGTTGTGTATCGGGCGCCGGGAACTTGGTTGGCCAAATACTAGCAAGATGCTGAAAAAATCCGCTAACGGAAGAAGACTGTTATTTGGTTTATCTCGTTTGTTTGGTTTTTTGAGTTGAACGAAACTAACCAGATGAACCAAATCAACCAGGTAAACAAAACAAACGAGATGAAGGCGAGAATGAAAGGCACTGTGCATGACGGTTGAGACAGATCTGGTGGCTGGAGGGAAGAAGGGTAGCCGTTGGTCGAAACTTTCTCGTTGCACGATTGAGCAGAACGTGCTGGATACGCTGGTCTATCGCGGAATCATCAGCCAGGCCGACGTATCGGCGGCGGTCGATGATTCAAAGGATGGCAGCGTCGATCTCGAAACGATGCTTCTCGACCGCTATCGTGTCCCGAAGGAGGCTCTAGGATCTGTCCTGAGCGAGTATTATCAATGTTCCTACCTGCCCTATGACGAACGAACGGTCATCGACGCGGACCTGTTAAAAACGCTCAACCTCGACTATCTCAGGAAGAACCACTGGCTGCCGATTGCCCGTCGAGGCTCATTGATCGACGTGCTTACCAGCGATCCGCACGATCTCGACAAGGGCTGGGATGTGCGGCGCGCATTTCCTGGAATGACCATTCGCTATGCCGTAGGCCTGCGTCGGGACATCGAGCAATTTCTCCATCTGGCCAGGGGGCAGGGAGCCAGCGGATCCATCGGTTCCATTCTCGGTGAGTTGATCAATGAAATCCATCTTGAGCCTGCCGGCGATCCCGTATCGGGCGGGATCGATGAGAACGACTCAGCCATCGTGCGGCTGACGAATCAAGTGATTGCCGAAGCCGACCGCCTCGGCGCCTCGGACATTCACATCGAGCCTTACGAAGATCGTAAAGATATGGCTGTGCGCCTGCGCATCGACGGTACCTGCTTCACCTACATGGGGATTCCCGCAACCTATCGGCGCGCCGTCGTATCCCGCATCAAGATCATGGCCAACCTCGACATCGCAGAACGGCGCAAACCTCAAGACGGCAAGATCCGGTACCGGCTGGCGAAGGATCGCGAGATTGAATTACGTGTCGCGACCCTGCCTACCTCAGGACAGGATGAAGATGTCGTGCTGCGTCTCCTGACGGCCAAGCACCCGATGCCGCTCGACGCAATGGACTTTGCTCCAGCTACTTTGCAGGCCATGCAAGCTATCGCAGAGAAGCCGTACGGGATCATCCTGTGCGTCGGACCGACCGGGTCCGGCAAGACGACAACCTTGCACGCGATTCTCAAGCACATCAATACCGACGAACGAAAGATTTGGACCGCCGAAGACCCTGTCGAAATAACCCAGGACGGTCTCCGCCAAGTCCAGGTCCATTCGAAGATCGGCCTCACCTTCGCGACTGCGATGCGGGCGTTTCTGCGCGCTGACCCAGACGTCATCATGATCGGCGAGATGCGGGACAAAGAAACGGCCGACATCGCCATTGAAGCCTCGCTCACCGGCCATTTGGTGCTCAGCACGCTTCACACGAACAGTGCAGTCGAGACGGTGATCCGCCTGCTGGACCTTGGGTGCGACTCGTTCAACTTTGCCGACGCCATGTTGGGAGTGCTCGCCCAGCGTCTCTGCAAACGGATCTGCATCCAGTGCAAGGAGGCCTATCATCCGAGCCGACAGGAGTACGACGAACTGGTGCAGGGCTATGGGGCCCAGGACTGGCCCACCGTCGGCATCGAGTACCGAGCCGATTGGAGCCTATACCGTGGGCGAGGCTGCGAGGCTTGCAACCGAACCGGCTTCAAGGGGCGAGTGCCCCTCCATGAATTGCTGCTTCCCTCGGAAGGTATGAAACATCTCATCCAGACTCGGTCGCAAACCGTCCAGATGCTGACTCTCGCGATGAAAGAGGGGATGGTCACACTGGTCCAAGACGGCATTCGAAAGGCGCTCCAGGGGGTCACGACCTATCGCCAAGTCAGAGCTGTGGCGATGAAATAGCCGATCTATGGCATCCGCATCGGGCAACATTCTTTCGTCTCACCGTTTCAGCCCGCTCAGAAGTTCCTCCAGTTGAGGCTTTCTTTTTCCGACGAAAATTGTCTCTCGCAAGTCCGAAAAATGTTCATACGTAATAGAGCAATCTTTCATGCAGTGTTTAATATCAATGGCTTTGAGCTACCAGCCCTTGTGTTCTCAATGGTATGTCCCTTGCGTGAAGGTGACTGGCGCTATGGGTATAACAAGACAAAATTGGACGAACGATATGCTCGGACGGAAGAGCCGCGAGGGCGGGTTTACATTGATCGAGGTGATGGTCGTCGTGGCGATTGTTGGGATTGGTTCAGCAATAGGTATCCCATCCTATCTCCAGTGGAACGAGGGCTATCAGATCAGAAAGATAACAAGAGAACTGCACTCAAATCTTCTCCAAGCCAGAATGGCAGCGAAAAATCGAAATATTGCCGTAAATGCTCAGTTTCTAAAGGCGGGTGATGGAACCTACAGCGTGGGATTTCTGGGAGCTCTCGCCCCTATTATGCTTCCCAATAGTGTGGTAGCGGGGGGAAATGTGACGGTGGTGGCGGGTCTGGGCCCACCTCCGGTGACGGTTGCAACAGACTTCGCTTCATCTGCTCCCGGAGTCGTGGGAACCATCCAGTTTAACCAGCAGGGACTGAGAGTGGCTGGTGGTTTGGGAAATCAAACAGTCACGCTGCAATCTCCCAACGGAACTGCCTATACAGTTTCGGTTAGTCCCAGCGGAAAAATCAACTGGTGCAGCAGGGTCACTTGCTAATGAAGAAGAACCGAAGAAGAAACAGTGAAAAGGTCTGGTGCCAACCTGCAAGACAGGCAGGCTTTAGCCTCCTCGAAGGGATGATCGCGGCCGCAATATTGGCGGCTGGGGTGATGGCGCTCGCCGGCATGCAAGGAGTTGCGTTTACCAAGAATGGGGATGCGAATGAGTTGGTTCAAGTGACAACTCTTAGCGCGGATATTATGGAGCGGATCAAGTTTAACAGAGGGCGGGCATTGTTCTACAACAATATCGATACGAGTCTCCCGGTAACCCAGCCTCCGGCTACTCAGCCGATGGCGAGGGGGGACTATGCCCAGTGGCAGACGATGCTAACCAACTCACGCTTAACGAATGCCCGGGGTACAGTCCAGGTTGCCCGGCTCGATCCAGATCCAACGCTCAACCCCACTACACTCAATCAATTTCAAGTAATCGTTCAAATCAATTGGAATACCTATGGACTTGCGCGCAATCGGAGGGTGTCGTTTACGTCCGTGCTGGCTCCAGAATAACCAATTCAGGCTAGAGGAAGAGAGACAAGTTATGCGGCGGATATGGCAAGCAGAAGAGGGAATGACGCTGATAGAGCTTATGGTGGCTATGGTGGTGTCCCTGGCTGTGGTTGCGGCGGCCCTGGCGCTCCTCGTCACAAGCAATAACGCCATACAGGTGAATCAGCAAGCAACCGATACCCAGCAGAATGTGCGGCTCGCTATGGATCTCATTTCCCAAGATATCAAACTGGCGGGGTTCAACATGAGCAATGTAGTAGTGCCAGGCTGTGTTGTGGGACTAATGGCAACGCCGGCTCCGATCGTGCCTTTAGATAATGTCCCAGCAGGAGCTGTGGGGGTCATCAACGACGTTGGACCGGATGCGGTGAATCTGCTGGTGCCTTCCATGGTGGCAGGTAATGGGGGTGGGGTTCCGGTGCTCTCGGCTCTGGCAAGTGGCAGTAATACCATCCCATTGTCTGCCCTTGATATTGGCGCCATGGTCACATCCGGACTGGTTCTGGGTTCTGTCGTATCAGTTGGAGGAAATTTTTCCAGTTCGGTGACGGCTATCGGGGCAACGTTCTTAACCCTTGCGAAGGGTCTTCCAGTGGCTGCACAATTTCCCGCCGGGACTCCCGTTTACCTACTGCAATGTGTGGCATATACGGTTTCAGCCAATCCAGCCATATGCGCCGGCAGCACCTCTTGTCTACTTCGAAATGGCGTACCGATGGTGGATGGGATTGAAGATCTCCAACTTGCCTATGGCTGCGATGGGTGCAACGTCCTTGCACCAAACCCCGGAGGGCCCGACGGAGTCATCGACGATCAAGACAATCCCGGGCCACTCCCGGTTGGGGCTGGTGTATTTAGTGCCGGAGATTTTATCACCAACAACAACTGGGCTACCCTCCCGATGACCCCTGACAAGATCAGACTGGTGCAGATCACCATCGTGGCAAGGGACAGTCAAGCGTCAAAGGGATTATCGGAAGGCAACGCCTTACTAATGCACGCGGCGGCGCCGGTGATTGTGAGCGACCATAATCCAGCAGTGGATGCGACGTATAACGCTCCCGTCTACAACCAGCAACGTCGACGGGTTCTGACGAAAACGGTTCAAGTGAGGAACCTAGAGTCATGAGTATGTTGGCGAAAAAAGTTGCAGTGGCAGATCGTCCTTCGAAACCGATAGGTACCGGCCAGGATGGGGTCGCCCTCCTGACGGTCATGATGATCATGCTGATGTTGACCCTGTTAGGCATTTCCGCACTCACAACCACTGGTTTAGAGAACAGAATGGCTGGGTTTACTTTAACTGGCGAGGAGGCAGCGGCTGCTTCGGATTCCTGTCTGGGTGTGGGAGCCAACCTTATTCGGCAGGCTCTCATGCCGGCAAACGTGGGGACGGGGACGATTCCGTTGGTGTTTCTTTCCACCGCCGGTGGTCCGGTTCCGGCGGCCAATTCATTGATATTGTTTCAAGAGATCTATGGCAAGGACACGGCGGGAGTTTCTACGAGAAACAGCCCCGATACAGCGGCCGGCGTGCCGAATCTCGTCCTTGCTGTGAACGGATTTGCCGTCAACGGGGACATCGATTTTCTGTACGTCGATAATGCGACAGCAACAGGCCTGGCAACCACGAACGTCTATCGGGTCAATTGTGTGGCGACGAATGTGGCATCGGGGGCGTCCAGCTCGGTGACAGCGGTGTTTGCCTGCACGTTCGTGGGAGGCAGCACGGAATGTTCCAAAAAGTTCTAGGAGGTGCAGGCATGATCAAGCACCAAGGCATAATCGTCCTCGCGATCACACTGTTCGCCATACAGGGAGGCTACGGGATTGCATCCAGTGACCAGGCTCCGGAGGCCGTGGTGATACAGGCGAAGGCTGGATATGTGACAGGGGTGAGCGCCAACGACATCCAGATCGACGGATACAGCTACAGATTCAAAGTCGGGGCCGAACTCCTTGACCCGGAAGGTGAACCGCTCATGGAAAGCGAAGGGGTTCCGTTTCCGGTGACGAGGATCGCGCTGAACTCGGCCGTGACGTTTTACCTCAAGGCCGGCGAGATCCACAAGATGATCGTGACGTTTCCGCGGTAACTCAAGGATGTGCGTTGATTAAGGAGGACTTGCCATGAATCGCCGAACTATTGCGATACTAGCGAGCCTGGTCGTGGCTGTGACGGGAATCATGATGGCGCCGAACCACAGCATTGCGCAAGTGAATGCCGACTACACGGCCCAGCCCCAGTTTATCTCCAACGTGGTGACGCCCAATATCATCCTCATCATGGATAATTCAGGAAGTATGAGCGGCCTGACCTGTGACTTCTCTAACCCTGCCGATGGAGACTGCAGCGATGCCGGTGACAGGCCATTCAATAACACGACCAATTTCTCCGGCTACTTCGATCCGCTTCTCTGTTACACCTATGACTCGGGCGCCGATGCGCGCTTCGAGCCTGCGACGGTCAAGGCCACCTTGGCGACGGCCTGTTCCAGTACAGAGTGGGATGGCAATTTTCTGAACTTTGCGACATTCCGGCGGTTCGATGCGGTCAAGAAATCGATGATCGGGGGCGATTGTTTTGTCGCTCGCGCCGCAGATGGAACCTGTCCGACAAATGGCACGCCGGCGCTGAAGACGGTGCGGGCGCAGGCGACAGGTGTGAATACAGAGTTAACGGATGTTCAAGCTGCGGCAGGACCAACATCATACATTGGAAGAATTCCTCTGGCGGACAGATCGGGGACCCCCGCGACTCTCTGGGTCGGCGTCGACGCCGCATATTTCTGCGTCGATAACGACAGCAGCTTTAATAGCAACTGCGGAGATGGGTATAGCCTAAGAAAATATGAACTCAAGATCGGAGGCAGTACCGAGCCGACTGGTGTGATTCAGCAGGTCGGCTCCAAGGCGCGGTTTGGGCTGTTTGAATTCAAGCCGGCCGGCGACGGAGCCAGGATGTTGGTGTCCCCCGGTTCTCGTCAAGCCATCAACTTCTCCGACTCTGTTGTAGAGACCTTCAATACCAATACGGCTGCCATGATCGATGCGGTCCAGGAATCATTCCCCTCGACCTGGACGCCTCTCGCGGAGTCGTTGTATGAAACTGCCCGGTATGTAGCGCAAATCAATTCGACCTACGTACCGGCCTCCTATGTGTTTCCGATCGCCTTTTCAGGAGGCATCTCGAACGGCGTCGCCTTAGCCGCTAACGGCACCGGATCCCTGGGGAATGGCGGCGGTGGTACTGCGGAAATCAAGGTGCTGACCGGCGCCGAAACCTGTCCGGCCGGCTATATCACCAATGCCTGTGGGCGCGATCCCTATTTCTTCGGCACGGACCATACCCCGCCCTGGGTAGGAACCTCCCAGCCTGTGAACTGCTGTAAAACCTTCGTCATCATCTTCACCGACGGGGAACCAACCGAAGATGTCAATATCCCAGCTGGAATCCGGACTTATGCAAGCGCGGTCTCAGGCCTACCTTGCGTCGGTGGCAATGCGACCATTCACGCGCCAAACGGTACGTGCAATACCAATGTGGCGACGCCGCCTGCGACGTTGCTTGGAGAACACAAGACGGATTATGCGAACAACGGCACCCATTATCTGAATGATGTGGCCTACTGGGCCCATACGAACGATCTGCGGCCCTGTACGGGAACTGCCGACGGCACGATCGCGGTGCTCGCTGTCACCGGACATTGTCTGCCTGGTACGCAGAGCCTGACGATCTATACGTTTTTTGCCTTCGGCAACATCTCTGGCAGAGAAATCCTGATGCATACGGCCCAGCAGGGGGCCTTCGAAGATGCCAACAACGACGGCATCCCTCAAGTGACTGAGTACGACAAGGAGAACAACTTCACGGGCGTGGCGACCCCGGACGGATATCCTGACGCCTATTTCGAGTCTTCGAACGTGGATGATTTGCAAGACAAGCTACTGTCGACCATCTCGAGCATTCTGAGGAAGAGCGCGGCCGGATCGTCGGTCTCCGTGCTGGCCACATCCACGACCGGTGAGGGAGCCCTCTATCAATCGTATTTCTATCCCAGCACAATTGAAACGGCCACGCTCAAGGATGTCCTCTGGACCGGTTATACCCAGAGCCTCTTCATCGATACCTACGGTAATCTCCGGGAAGATACGCCCCAAGCCGGAGTCAAAGACGGGAAGCTCATTTACACGCAAGACAAGATCCTTATCACCCGATACGACACGGTCGCCAATCTCGTCAAGGTCGACTATTACGACGATCTCAACGGAGATGGTCTTCCGGACGATAAAGACGGTAATGGCATCATCAATAGTCTCGACTGCCTTCCCTGCGACAGGCTCCTGAGCAGCATCTCGCCTGTGTGGGAGGCAGGGGCTCAATTGGCCTTGAAGGATTCCAGTGCGAGAACGATTCTCACCTGGGTAGATACCAATAACAATGGGGTAGTCGATGTCGGGGAGCAGATCCCCTTCACGGCGGCCAACGCAGCGACTCTCAGTCCCTACTTGCGTCCCGGTGCCGTGCCGTATACAGCGAGCAACATTATTGAATTTGTGCGTGGCTGTGAACCCTCTATCTGTACGACCGGGGGTAATCAATTTGACCAGCTGCGAGAGAGGCGCCTACAAGTACCGTTCGGAAGCGGTACATTGAAGACCTGGAAGTTGGGTGACCTCATTCACTCCGCCCCGCAGGTGGTCGCAAGTCCTTCGGACCGGTACGACGCGAAGTTTGGCGACCTCAGTTACCAGCCCTATTTGGCGAAGTATTTTAATCGCCGGCAGGTCATCTATGCCGGCGCCAACGATGGGATGTTACACGCCTTCAACGGAGGCTATTACCATTCAGGCGACGATCCGGCCACAGGGACTAGCGCCAGCCCGATCGTCGAGCATGGATGGTTTACGAGGACGCCGACGGATAACAGCTCAGGCCCGCAGTTAGGAGATGAGTTGTGGGGCTTCATCCCTCAGCAGCTCTTACCGCATCTGCAGTGGCTCACGAGGACTGACTACCAGCATGTGTATTATGTCGATTTGCAACCGACGATCGCGGATGTCCGTATCTTTACGCCGGACGTGGACCATCCTAACGGCTGGGGCACGATCTTGATCGGTGGGATGCGTTTGGGTGGCAGTTGCCGCGGTTCTATCTCCCCGGCGGCTGCGACCTGCGTGGGTGGAACCGGCGCCCCGCCCATGAGTGTGACTGCGGACTTCGGCAGCGGGGTCCAGACGCGCAAGTTCTATAGCGCCTATTTCGTGCTCGACATCACGAATCCGGAGGTGGCGCCGAAATTACTCATGTCCTTTACCGATGAAGGGCTGGGGTTGACGACCAGTCTTCCCAAGGTCGTTCGGGTCAATCCTTTGGATGCTTCAGGCGGAAATAGCAATGAGGTCAGCAATGTGAATGCCAAGTGGTACTTGGTCTTCGGGTCTGGTCCGACCGGATATGGTGGTAGCGTAACGCAAAGCGCCACGGTCTATGCCGTGAACCTGGCCACCGGTCCTGGCCCATACACATCCATCGGCGCGCTCGCTTCATATTCGCATAGTCTGGTACAGAAATTTTCGGCCGGCAGTTTTAATTCCTTCATCGGCGACATGGCTTCGTTCGACCGAAACCTCGATTATCGGACAGATTCAGTCTATTTTGGTCGTGTCATTCACGACGGAAGTCTGCCGTGGAGAGGCAAGCTCTATCGCCTGACTCTGGGAGAAACGATTTCCGGGTCTAATCCGACGGTCTTTGGAACGGGAGCAGCATCGGCCTGGGGCATTGACTCCAGTGGCAACCGGATCCCAACTGAGATTCTCGATACGTTCACCGGTACCTGCGCACCGTCACCCTGCGTGGCTCCTACGATCGAAATGGGACCGATTGCAACGGCGCCAGGCATTGCGATCGATGACACTGCCAAGGTATGGGTCTTTGCCGGGTCCGGACGCTACTACAGCGCGGCCGATAAAACGGATACGACGCCCCAGTATTTCGTCGGCATGAAAGACTCCGTCATCAATTTGACTTGTACACAGTCGAGTTCGACCAACTGTCATGACGACGATTTGTTGAATGTCACGAGCGCCACGGTGTGCATTGTCGGGCAGGGCAACTGTGGCCAGGTATCAGGCACGAACCAGGTTACAGGGGTAACCGGCGCCACGTCCTTTACGAGTCTGGTTGCGTTAATCCAAAGCAAGGCTGGCTGGTACACAACCTTACCTCAGAGTGGGGCGGCGAATGGAGAACGAGTGCTGGCCAGCCCCGTAGTGTTTGGCGGCATTGTCTACTTCCCGACCTTCATTCCAACCAATGATATCTGTGCATCATCGGGGACAAGCTATCTGTATGCGCTCTACTACAAGACAGGTAGTGCCTTTCAGGAGTCCATCATCGGCACGACTCCTGGCGCCAGCGGCAATGTGAACGTCTCAGGCAAGTTCTCGCTTGGAGAGGGGTTGGCCTTCGGCGGTGTGATGCATATCGGGAGTGGGGGGGATGGAGGTGCTCCGCTCAAGGTCTGTAACAACACCAGTACTGGCGCCCTGCTCTGCACCGAAAGCAGACTCGCTGGAGGTCCCGGCGGTGTCCCTGACCCTCGTAGCCACTTTATCTCGTGGATCTATCGATAGTGCGCAACAGTTTTCTAGGCGAGCTCGGAGCACGGGGTGAGACCTCCCGTGCTCCGAAGAGCGCCACGTCTCTAAAATGGTCCGGCATTTTACTAGTGACCATCTTGGCCGGTTGTTCTTCGGAGTCCAACCAGTCTGGGGCTATCCCTGGCTCCGGCGCTTCCCAGAGCGGAAATCCTCCACCGGTCATTCAGCAGGCTGCGGTTTTTCCTAGCCCCCTAATCCTGAGTGGTCCCGTCGCGGTTCAGATAGAGGCCGATAATACAGGTCGCAATCCGCTGACGTTTCGCTATCAATGGTTGATCAACGGGTATCGCGTCGATGGGGAAATTCATCCGACGCTTTCGCCTGCACGGCTCAAGTTCGGCGACAAGGTTGAGGTAGAGATCATCGCTGCAGACGGGCAAACATCAGGGAAACCATACAGGACCGAACCGGCAATCGTCGGGAATACTCCGCCGGAAGTGGTAAAGGTTTCAATTGAGTCGACTGGATCGGACCGAAGCGAGATGCGGGCTTTAGTCGAGGGCCTCGATGTCGACCAGGATGCGATTCATTATGCGTATCGATGGTGGAGAAATGGCACGCTCGTGGCGGGAGGAGATACCGCGACCCTCAATACCGGGGCCTTTAGTCGGGACGACTCGATTACGGTAGAAGTGATACCGCGCGATGCCGGCGGGGCCGGCAAATCTAAATTGTCTGAGCCAGTTGCCTTGGGAAACAACGCTCCAAAAATTACGTCCCATCCGCCGAGCAAGTTCGACAAAGGGGTTTTTGTATATAATGTCCAAGCCATCGATGATGACAAGGACAGCTTGAAATATCTGCTGGAGGCTGCTCCATCAGGGATGACCATCGACCCCGTCACAGGAATGATTTCTTGGCAGGCTGCTTCGGATGTGAAAGGAACACAGCGGGTTCGCATCTTGGTACAAGATGGCCAAGGAGGATCTGCATTCCAAGACTTTGATCTCTCGCCCGGCACCCCTCCCAAGGTCAAAGGCTAATTGATTCCCTGCTGATGCTCCAAGCGTATTTTCACAGCCTCTAGTTGTCCCGGCCTTTTCCCATTTGCTATAGTAGCAAGTAAGGAAGGAACTCAAACCCACGGCGTGCGTAAACTTAAACTTAGAGAAGGCACCAATACCGCTGTTTTGTTCGGTCACCAGGACCGGCACCTCAAGCTGATTGAAGAAGACCTCGGTGTGCGCCTCTCGGCGCGCGGAGAAGAACTCACCCTCGACGGTACGGCAGACGCCACTCGCCACGCGGAACGTGTCCTCACGGAACTTGCGACCCTCGCCAACGACGGGATGGTCCTTCAGCCGGACGACATTACCCATGCTTTGAGAGCGCTCCGGCAGAGTCCTGAGACTCCAATCAAAGAACTCCTCTCCAATGCCGCGACTATTGTCACCAAGAAACGATTCGTTGCGCCAAAAACGCCGACGCAGAAAGCCTATATCGAAGCCATTGAGACGCACGACATCGTGATCGGCATCGGCCCCGCTGGGACCGGCAAGACCTATTTGGCTATGGCAATGGCGGTCAGTGCGCTTATGAAGAAAGAAGTGAGCCGCATCATTCTCGCGAGGCCGGCTGTCGAAGCAGGTGAGAAGATCGGGTTCCTGCCGGGTGATATGTATGCCAAGGTGAATCCCTATCTCCGCCCTCTATACGATGCGCTGTTCGACATGATGGATATGGAACGGGCTACGCGCGCGATCGAGCGTGGCGACATCGAAATTGCGCCTCTCGGCTTTATGCGGGGCCGCACGTTGAACGATTCGTTCGTCATTCTCGACGAAGCGCAGAACGCCACGGCGGAGCAAATGAAGATGTTTCTCACCCGGCTCGGTTTCCATTCCAAGGTGGTTGTTACGGGCGACATCACTCAGGTGGATCTGCCGCCCGAACGGGTCTCCGGCCTGATCGAGGTGCGTGAAATTTTGCGCGACGTCGAGGGCATCGAATTCGTCTATTTCGACGAGCGGGACGTGGTCCGCCACAAGTTGGTACAGGACATTATCAAAGCCTACGATCAGCATCAGAACCCCGCTCAGTCTTCGGGCCCTTCATCCGGTACAACGGGGCGACGACCGTCATCAACGCCGCAACATAAGCAGCCGAAGCCCGCCATTCCTGCTTCACCGCTCACGGGCCCTTGGGGCCAGTCGCATTGATTCAGGGCAACGACTAGGCAGATAGGCTGAAGGCATGAAAGCGGGGATAGTCGGGATAAAGAGATAGTCGGGGTAACGGGATGGAAGGTGTAGATTCTTATTCTCTACCCCCTTACCCCGTTGTCCCCTTACCCCCCGAACCCCTTCAGCCTGAACACCTGGGTCGTTACAATGCTGATCCATATACGGAGCCAGGTTCGACGTATCACGTTTGACCAGACGCGCCTGGAACGATCGGCCCGGGCGATTCTTGCCGATGTTGGGGAAACGTCGGCGGAGCTGGGCATCCTGTTTGTGGGCGATCAGCGGATGCGGGGTCTCAACCGCCGGTATCGAGGCAAGGATCGCACGACCGACGTGTTGGCCTTTGCCATGCGGGAAGCCGCCAGACCTGAGGTTTCACGCCTCATGCCGGACATGCTGGGGGATGTGGTGATCTCGATTCCCACGGCATGGCGACAAGCGAAAGAAGCAAGACGGACCTTGGATGAGGAGCTCGCCTGCTTGTTGGTCCACGGCATTCTGCATCTCTGTGGCTACGATCATGAGCGGGGCGAGAAAGAAACGCGCCGGATGCATCGTCGTGAACGGATGATTCTTCGGTCGATTGCGCGGTTACCGCAATGAGTTGTCCAGTCTAGTGGGTCTGTCTGGTCTATCATGTCTATCCGGTGTTCCCAACGAGACAGACTAGACAGACTAAATGAACAAGACAGAATGTCAGGTTTTTGCATCCTGCTAATGAATTGAATGTATCACGAGTAACTCTATGGGATGGATCCAGCGACTGAGTGACGGGCTTACCAAAACGCGCGATGTCGTTCGTGGATCCATGGATCGGCTGCTGGGCCGTTCGGCGGATCCTGCCCTGTTGGAAGAGTTCGAAGCGGCCCTCATTTCTTCCGATCTCGGAACCAGCGTTGTGGATCGCGTGATGGAGCGTCTCAAGAAACAGCTTCAAGGGACCGATGCCTCGCAGCCCGGTTTGGTGCACAGGGTGCTGCGGAATACCCTGCTCGATGTGCTGACGCCCGTGCAAGGGCTATCGTTGGAGTCTCTCCTTGCAAAAGCCCCCAAGCCCTTTGTCATCCTGGCAGTGGGCGTAAACGGTGTGGGCAAGACCACCACGATTGCCAAGATCGCACAACGGCTGGTGCAGGCGGGAAAGACGCCCTTGCTGGTGGCTGCCGATACTTTCCGCGCGGCGGCGATCGATCAGCTGCAAGTCTGGGCCGACCGAGTCGGCGTCGACGTGATCCGTCATCGCCATGGAGCCGATCCAGCCGCCGTTGCGTTCGATGGGATTGCCGCAGCGAAAGCGCGCCAGGTGGACGTGGTCTTGATCGATACAGCCGGCCGGCTACACACGAAATCGAATCTCATGGACGAACTCCGCAAAATCACCCGCGTCATTGGGCAGGAATGCCCTGGCGCACCGCACGAGGTGCTCCTCGTGCTGGACGCTACGGTTGGGCAAAATGCGCTGTCTCAAGCCCGTCAATTCCATCAAACGGTCGGTGTTACCGGTTTGGTCCTGACGAAGCTCGACGGCACTGCTCGCGGAGGGATTGTCGTTGCAATTGCCGAGGAACTCAAATTGCCCGTGAGGCTCATCGGAGTCGGGGAGTCAGTTGAGGATCTGCAGGATTTTCAGAGCGACGCGTTCGTGGACGCGCTCATCGGGACGACAGCCTCGCCTTCTGCGTAGTTCCCGGTAAAATCCTGTCATTTTCTTCTCCGCCTGCAATGCCTGTGTTAGGCTGAGTTTGCGAATTATCTAGACACTCCACGCCACACATTCTTGCCCTTGAGGCTGAGATATGGTCAAGCTTTTGGTTATCGATGACGATCGCATGAACTGCGATCTGATCAAGTCCGTCTTCAACCGAAATGGGTATCAGGTGCTGTCGGCGACGAGCGGGTTTGAAGGACTGACCCTCTTCCGTCAGCATGCCCCGCGCGTCACCATTCTTGATCTTCGCATGCCTGAAATGGACGGGCTGACCGTCCTCAAAGAAATCCGTGCATACGATCCCCATGCGGCGGTAATCATCCTGGGTGGCGGAGCGACCGAGGAACAGGAAAATCAGGCGCGCGGGTTACGCGTGACCGACTTTATCCGGAAGGGCCTGTCGCTCGATGTGCTGGTCGCGTCCGTCAATCAGGTGGTGCAGCTTCCGGCTAAACCTCCTTCATCTCTGCGGGCATCGGGCAGCGTTGCCGTAGCCGATATGGGGGAAACGATCCTTGTCGTCGATGATGAGCCGTTGATCCGAGACTTGCTCGTTCAGTTTCTCAGTCTCCGCGGCTATCGGGCGCTTGGCGTGAAAGATGGATCCGATGCCCTCGCAATGGTGGAGCAAGCGCCTCCAGATCTGATCCTTCTGGATCTATTTTTGCCAGGGATGGACGGCGCCGAGGCGCTCCGGCAACTCCGCCAACGCGACTATGCCGGTGGGGTGATCCTCATCACCGGGAGTCACGATGAAGATACCCTCGATGAAGCCTGGGCTCTGGGACCGCAAGAAGTGATCGGGAAACCGATCGACTTGGAGCAATTGTTGACCTCCATCCAGCTTGTGCTCGTCTGTCGCGAATGCTAAAACTCTTCCGATGCCAATCGGAAGCAGAGTCGTTACTTTTTCCTGTCTGTTTCTCGCCGCACTCCTCAGCCATGGGGCGATCGATATTGCCTGCGCCGCCGATCCGGTCCTGCAGCGAGTCGCCATCCGACACCACGAGTTATTCGTACAGATCGTCCCCGATCAACATGCCCTCATCGCCAAGGACCGGCTGACTCTTGAAGTGCCGCAGCAGAAGATTCCAATTCGTTTCTCTCTCGCCCCTACACTCCAGCTCGATCGCCTGACGCTCATACAGACATCGGCTGAGGCGAAGGTCTCGCTTCAGGATGTGCCGTTCGAAATCGAGCATGGTTCTTCACCGGAGTCGGCGCACCAGATTCTTATCCCTTCTCAGGCCGTGCCTGCCGGACTGGCGACGCTGGATGTGCATTACCATGGCGTCATCAACGATCCGCCGCGAGACCCGCGCCATCTTCGATTTGTGACGCCCAGTGAGACTGCCGGACATATCGGGCCGGAAGGCGTCTATATCAGCAGCGAAAGCTCCTGGTATCCCGATGTTCCGGAATCGCTGAGTACCTATGCATTGCAAGTCGCCGTGCCGGCTGGGTGGACGGTTGTGACTCAGGGGAAGGCCGGTGAATTGCGCGCTTGCCCCGCCTTGCTCTGCCGCGACGATAACATGGTGATGACGGAATGGGACGTAACGCAGCCGAGCGAAGCCCTCACGCTCGTGGCGAACACATTTGTCTCAATGTCACGCGACTGGACGGCCAAAACCGGCCAGCGGGTTCTGCTCTCGACCTATCTCTTTCCCGAGGATGCGCATCTGGCAGAGGAATACCTCGATGCCACCGCGCGTTACTTGGACGCCTATATCCCTCTGTTGGGCCCCTATCCGTTCGAGAAGTTCGCCGTGGTGGAGAACTTCTTTGCGAGCGGGCTCGGCATGCCTTCGTTTACCCTGCTGGGGAGCGGCATCATTAAGCGGCATTATGTGCAGCCCTACGCGCTCGGTCACGAGATCGTACATTCGTGGATCGGCAACGCTGTTTTCAACCGCGCCGACCGCGGGAATTGGGTGGAGGGTTTGACAACGTACCTGGCCAATTATTACTGGCATGAACTGATGGGAGACCGCACTCAGGCACAGGAGCAGCGCCGTCTGATGGTGCAGAGCTACAATCTCCACGTGCCGCCGGAGCGGGACTATCCAGTCGCACAATTCACGCAGAAATTGGACGAGCATGATAATGCCATCGGCTACCAAAAGGCTGCCATGCTGTTCCACCTCCTGCGCCAGGAGGTGGGAGAGGAGATATTTTGGCGGACTCTAAAAAAAATGGTAGCGCAGTATCGTGGCAGGCATGCGGAATGGCGTGATCTTGAACGAGTCTTCGTAGAAGAGAGCCGGCAGGATCTCCGGTGGTTTTTCGCGCAATGGCTGGAACAGGATGGGGCGCCGGTTCTGTCATTGCTGGAGGCCACTGCCCGTCCGGTGGTGGGGGCGCCGACCTTTCAGCTGGAAGCCACGATCGTCCAATCGAATAAGCTCTTCCGTCTTTCTCTTCAGATGCGGATTCGGATGGAGGATGGCCGCGAGCAGATCCTGACTGTGCCGTTGCGTTCCCTGCGCGAGGCGATTTCTGTGACCTTGCCCGCGCGACCGGTCACGATCGATCTCGACCCTGAGTTCATGACTTTCCGGCGGATCGCCAGACAATCGCTGTCACCGGTGCTCAATCATTATGTGACCGATCGTCGCCGATCGGTGCTGACAGCATTTACGGATGAGCCGGGCCACCCTTCGCCGTTTCGTGAAATAGTTGCGCGGATCGAAACCCAGGAGCAGCAGAAACCGGCTGGCGAGCGAACGGCGATGGCTTCGCTGGCTCAGGATGGACTATTGCCCCAGGAAGGTTCGGTGTTAGTATTGGGCGGTCCAGAATCCCGTTCGGGGATTCAATCGATCCTGGCCCATCACTGCGGCGCGCGCGCAGCCTTGAACGAGAGGGGTGTTACCGTGATGGGGACGGAGCACGAAGGGGCAGGGTTGGCCCTGCTGGCCAGTTGTCATAGGGTCGATCGTCCAGGCAGCGTCGTGACGGTATTGTATGCAGCTTCGCAGCAGGCCGTGGCGAAGGTGGCGCGGCTGCTCTTTTTTTACGGATGGAATAGTTTCGTGCTGTTCAAAGATGGAGCGGTGGCTGTCCGCGGGGAGTGGCCGCTCGCCAGCGATCGTATGGAGGTGCGTCTCGATGCAAGCAATCCCATTCGGTAAGTGGTGCGTGATCGGACTTGTCTGTCTGTTCCTGGGTGAACAGGCGGGACAGGCAGAGGACCTTGTGTCGAAGGCTCGGGTGGTTCCCGCTCATCAGGCTGAGCGGCATCTGAAGAATATTCGCCAGCTGACGGTGGGCCGGCAGAATGCCGAAGCCTACTTTTCCTTCAGCGGGACCAAATTGATTTTCCAGTCCACGAACGATTGGATGAAAGATACCTCCGCGACCCCGCTAAAACCGGCCGACTCCGGGTTGGGCTGTTATCAAATGTATGTGATGGACCTGGACAGCGGCACAGTTCGATTGGTGAGTACCGGCACGGGAGCCACGACGTGCGGGTACTTTTTCCCGGGCGATCGCCGCGTGCTCTATTCCTCGACCCATGCGTCGGGGCCGAACTGTCCACCAAAGCCGAAGCGGGAGGGTGCTTATCGTTGGGCGCTGGACGATTACGACATCTATGCCGTAGGCATAGGTGGACAGGGGATGCAGAGGCTGACCTCCACGCCTGGTTACGATGCGGAAGCGACCATATCGCCGGACGGCAAGACGATCGTCTGGACGTCCGTGAAAGACGGAGACTTGGATCTCTATGCCATGGATCTCGACGGCTCGAAGCCCCGGCGGTTGACGCACGAAATCGGCTACGATGGCGGAGCCTTTTTTTCGCCGGACAGCAAGCGTATCGTCTATCGGGCGGCGCATCCCAGCGATCAGGCAGAGATCGACAAGTACAAGGACTTGCTCAGGCAGAGTCTGGTGGAGCCGGGGCAACTTGAAATTTTCGTCATGAACGTCGATGGAAGCGGGCAACGGCTCGTCACGTCGAACGGCGCCTCGAATTTCTCGCCGTTTTATTTTCCCGACGGAAAAAGGATCATCTTTTCATCGAATATTGAAACGAAGGGCGAGGGAGGCCGGCCAAGTTTTCATCTCTACGCGATCGGTGAGGACGGGCAAGGCCTCGAACGGCTCACGTTCGATGGACAATTCAACAGTTTCCCCATGTTCTCACCGGATGGTACCAGGCTGGTTTGGGTATCGGATCGACAGACCAAGACGCCTGGAGAGTTTAATGTTTTTCTTGCCGACTGGGTGCCTTAAGACGGTGATGAGTGATCGGTAATGGGTGATCGCATAAGCCAGGATCGCGGCCCTGTCTCGATTGCCCCTCACCCTTCACCCTTCACCCCTCACGTCTCTGTACGGTTGCGTAGTCTTGTACCGCTGCTTTTTTCATGTACGGCCCTCATCCTGGCATTCGTGGGGTTGTTCGAGTGGGATGTGCCGCTGACCCGGTTCATTCGATCTCTCAACGATTTATACATGGACCACCTCGCCAATCCCTGGCTGGCTCAGCTCAGCGATATCGGTGACCGCTTTGGCAAGGGAGAATCCCTGGTGATCCTGAGCCTCGCGCTGCTGGCGGTCGGATATGGGCTGAAACATCCGCCGTGGAAAGACGCAGGCTGGCAGAGTCTTATCGCGCACGGTCTTGCCGCGTTGAGCGCCAATATTTTGAAACATGCCATTGGCCGTCCTCGCCCTAAGTTCATGCATGCAGGGAATCTCGATCTTTCACCAGTCAGTGGCAGCGGATGGGATTCGTTCCCGTCCGGGCATGCGGCTGCCGCGTTCGCGGTCGCAACCGTGCTGGCCACAAAGTTCCCGCGAGCGAGATGGCCCATCATTGCGGCGGCAGTGGCCATTGCCGCCAGTCGGATCATCCGCGGGTCTCACTATCTGACCGACGTGACTGGAGGAGCCGCCCTCGGCTGTCTCATGGGAGTGATTGCAGCCCATCCCTGGCGTGAATGGCGTGCATCGGTTGGAATCGCTGTCATTCGGATGACGCCATTTGTTGTTGCGACGCTCGCGCTTGTCTGGACGATCGTGCATCTCCCGTCCGAAGCTTGGCCGTTCCAGCAGCTTGTGTGGGGTGGTCTGTTGCTCGCCCTGGCAGGACTCGCGGGCCATGTCTTGTGGAGGGTGCGATGGTCATGGTGTCCGGCTTGGCTGTCCGGTTCACTGGCTCGCGGGCTCGTGGGATTGGGGTTAGGGATGACGACCGGCTCTCCCTTTGTCACGGTCATTGTGTTGCTTGTCTGTGTTGCCCATTGGGTGGATGGTCTCCTTGGTCAGGTCGAGTCCATGCCCGAGGGTCATCTGGGGGTATGGCCAGCCATGGCGGAAGGCCTGTTCGTCGCAGCTACGCTGCTGGTGCTGGGGGCAAGCTATGCCCTGAAAGGCATCGTGCCGATGTAAATCTTGTTTGTTTGGTTTATTTTGTTTGTCTTGTTTATTTAGTTGAACCAAACCAACCAAATGAACCAAACAAACCAGATCAATCGTTCAGTGGCCGAGGATGGTGGGCGGCGGTGGAGGCGGAGTGGCGCCTTCTGGAATCGTCACCATCGGTTGGTTGGCCAGTAACACGTAGCCGTAGCGTTTCAAGATGGGGACTAGTCCATTTGCTTCCGCCGGCAATTTCGACTGTGCGCTTTCCGGCAAGAGAATCATCAATTTCTTCGACTCTTTCAGGGCCGCCCGTATCTTGTCCTCTTCCCCAAAGGGGACGAAGAGCGTCTTGCGTTTCGCGTAAAATACGGACGAGGGTCTTACGGTGCCATAGGCAATGAATTGATCCTGGCGATCCAAGTTCAGTCCCGCGGCATAGGCGAGTTCCTGCGGTGGCGCGATCACATATCGATTGATGTGAGGAAATACAATTACGATGACAATCAGAACCAGGCCGGCCAAGGTTCCCCCAGCTGCCCAGAAGGCTCCTCCGCGCCGTTCGTCATTCAATCCAAAATATCCCACCAACGTCATCCCGAGTAATAACAGGGCTGCAATCAGATAGGGACCGCTGCCGAGATCTACCTGTCCGGCCAAGGGGAACTCCCGCACCATCTTGGAGGCGTAGGTTGTGTAGAGGGTGGGGAGGCAGGCAAAACCGATTGCCAAGAGATACCCCATTCCCATCATGAGATGTATAGACCCCCGAATCCCTTTCGTCGTCGGATCGCTCAGACACCGGGACCAGTACGAGGCTGTCAGCAGGGCGGCGGCAGGAAACAATGGACCGATATAGTGGGGCAAGCGGGTTGCAGAGGCCGTGAAGAACACAAGGGTGCCTACAAGCCATAGAGCGGCAAAGAGGTCAAGTTCGGATGCTTCTGCAGGAGCTGGATGAGTGCGTGAGCGGCGTATCAGATACCAGTCTTTGAACGTGCGATAGAGCGGGACAGGAAGGAGCGCGCTCCAAGGAAAGAAACCTAAGAGCAGGACCGGAAGGTAAAAAAAGATGGTGCCCTGGTGCCCCTCCATCGGACTGAGGAATCGGCCGATCGTATGGGCCTTTGCGCCTGAGGCATAGGCGTCGCCATGCACGAGGAACATGGCCGCATACCAGGGGGCGGCGAGCAGAATGAACAGCAGTGTGCCTGCAAGGGGGCCCCCCTTCTGCCAATAGTCCTGCCACCGACGCGTCCAGGTGAGGTAGAGTATCGCCGCGACGAGGGGCACGGCGAATCCGACCGGTCCCTTCGTCAGCGTGGCGAGCGCCATGCCGATATAGAACATCCAGATCCATCGACGGGCACCGCCTGTTCCATGCAGGCCCAGCCAGAATCCGTACAGCGAGGCCGTGGTAAAAAAAATCAAGACACTGTCGGTCAACGCCATGCGCCCGAGTCCTAGAATTTCCAGGTTGAGCAAGAGCATCAGCCCGCCGAAGAGCGCGACGGTTCGATCTCGCTGGTGCACAAGAAACAGGTAGTGCATGAGGATCAACCCCACACCGAAGAGAGCCGAGGGGAATCGTGCGGCGAACTCGTTGGAACCGAACAGACGATAGGATTGCTCCATCAACCAATAGAGCAAGACCGGCTTTGCGACGCGCAACTCACCGTTGAACGTCGGGGTCAGGCGATCCCCCGACTCGAACATTTCCCGACCGGCCTCGGCATTCCGTCCCTCGTCACGGTCCGTCAGTCCCATGTCGCCAAGTCCTAAGAAGAACAACAGCCCCGACAGGAGGAGGAGGGCCAGAAGGAGCAGGGCATGGGGAGAACGATCAGTTGTGGTCATAGAATCGTTGGGATCGTGTGGTGACTGCATACGTTGAGCGGGTTAGATATCAAAATTATGTTCGCGGAGAGGAGGGGCTGACCGGCGGGTTCGCCTGGCTTGCGCGAGAGATCAGCATCAGGTTGCGAACATAGACGATTGAGCCGATGCTCTGTCCTGCGATGAAGACCGGATCTTCCCGATAGATCGCATAGGCGAGCGTGATGAGTCCGCCGATCAAGCTCATGTACCAAAATGACACCGGAACCTGGCTCTCCGCCTTCTTTTCAGAAGCAATCCATTGCACCACCCAGCGGCCGAAAAATAGCCCTTGGCCGAGAAATCCAATGGTGAGCCAAATATTTTCGAGGCTCATAATGGAACCACCATGCGCGACGGGCGAGACGCGCGTGAAGTGCAAGGCAGCGGATTTTCACAGTCCATGGAGTCTCGCTATTTATCGCGGAATGTATACCGCAACACCCTGGTTTGCATCCACCGCACGGCAATCAGGTCATAGAGCGATTTGAATAATCGATTGCCCATGCCGTACTTGGAGACGCCGTGAATGCGCGGGTAATGCCGGACCCGCACCTCCGTGACCGTGAATCCATGCATGATCGCGAGCGCGGGAAAGAATCGGTGCATGCCTTCGAAGAGGCGCAGCCGCTCCAGCACGGGCCGCCGGAATACCTTGAGCGGGCATCCTGTATCGTGGACGCCGTCGTGGGTAAAAAAGTTCCGCACGCGGTTGGCGATGCGGGACGATATTTTTTTCACCAGGCCATCTTGCCGTTCCAGCCTCCATCCACACACGAGATCGTGGGTGTCAGTATGGGGCAGAAGCTTCAAGATGTCCGCACTGTCCTGCTGGAGGTCGCCGTCGATTTGAATGATGATGTCTCCGGAAGATTGATTAAAGCCCGCGTCGAGCGCACAGGTCTTGCCGTAATTTCGGTCGAGGTGGAACACCCGAATCTGGGGGTGTTGCCCCGCTAGGTGGTCCAGCTCTTCGCCGCTGCCGTCGCTGCTGCCATCGTCTACAAAGATAATTTCAAACGGCCGAGTCCGCGAGGTCGCATGTGAATCCATGACGGCCAGCAGCCCCTCAATCAGTGGAACGAGATTATCTCGCTCATCCTTGATGGGGATGATAACAGAAGCCCATGGATGGGATGGCACGGTCATGCGGGGCAGATATTCCTGACGCAGAAGGGGGTCCACAGACTCTCGCGGGCATTCTACAGAATGATGGAGAGAGCGTCAAACCACGCCGCGTGGTCGGCGCGGCGGGCGTGAATAGCAAAAGTAACGGGACATGCGAGAAGGGCAGGACCGACGAGAGCTGCGAGACACGCGCGATCCGAAATTCGACGTTCGGGATTCGACGTTCCGAAAACCTCGAACTTCGGACCTCGAACCCTCGCCTGGCTTGCCAGTCTCGCGCTTCACGCTCTTCTCGTTACCCTCCTGACGGCGCGGCGACGGTGAAGCGCATCGCGCCCATCAGGCTCATCTCGTTGATCTGTTCTCCCACGTGAATTTCCACTTTATATCGGCCGGGTTTCCAGGCGCCGAGTGGAGGAGAGAAGGTGAGATAGCCAGTATCGTCTTCGAGCGCAATGTACATCGCATCTTGTCCGATCGAAACGGCGGGATCGAGGCCGGCTACCGCTTCAGGGAAACAGCGTCCAATCACCTGGAATCCCTGATAATGCTGGTGAAGGAGGAAGACAATGAAGACTGCCGGGGTATTGGGGCGGAACCGGTCGGTCGGTTTCACCGGCACAATTTCGTGCGTACGGTGAAGGCCCATTTGCTCGTCAAATCCTTCTGCTGTCGTAATGGTGCGGAACAGGCCTTGCGGTGGAGCATCGAAGTTGTAGGGGGTGACGTCTTGGGTGCGGTTCTGAAAATCAGGGATGGGGGGATTCTTGGTGATCGGCAGCTCTGCTGCCTGGACTGTCGGCAGCGGCGACAGGGCCATGATAATGACCGCCGCGATTAGCCCTCGCCCCGCTCGTCTCATACTGTTCGCCATAGCGTCTTGGTACACTGGTCGATGGGAACTGTCAAGGATATGGGAAGCTATAGCGATCAGCCTTCAGCAGTCAGTCAGGGCAAAGGAGGCGTTTGAGCCATCCACTTTAGCTCCGGAGTTGAGGGCTGAAAGCTGATTGCTGAGAGCTATGGAAAGGCCCGTTGCGGCTGTTTCCCGTCATCTGCTACAGTCCCCGTTCTTTGAAACTGAAACGAGAAGGGTAGGCCGTACCAGGATTGTGATGTTGCAGGACGCAGACGCTTTACCCCAACTCATCGGCGACTACAAGCCGGTCGATCAGTGGCAAGTCCACATCAATAGGCTCTTCTACCGTTTCCGGGGCGACCAGGTCCGCAGTTTCTACCAAACCTTTGCGTCAGCCGACTATCGGCTTGCCCATGCGCTTGCAGCGGACTACTATGGAAAAGTCGTAAAGCGCGACAAAGCGTCAGGCGTCAAGCGTCAGGCGTCAGGCGAAAAAGCGCCGGGTTTACCCCTCACCCCTCACGCCTCACCCCTTACAGTCATGGAACTCGGCCCCGGCAACGGCAATCTCGCCGCTTGCTTTTTGAGCCATCTCAAGGTTCTCGATAAAGATGGACAGGTGTATCCCCGCATTCGCTATGTGCTGGTCGATTGGGAACAAGCCGTGCTCGACGCAGCCATGGCTCATCCGGAACTCGCGTCCCACCGCAGCCGGGTCGAGACACACCAAGGAACTGTTGATCGGCTCGATGCGGTCGCGGATGGCAGCGTCGATCGTATGATCTGTAACGAACTGTGGAATGATCTCTCAACGAAATTGATGTCGCGCCAGGGGGGAGACATTGAAGAGGAGTTCATGCGGCCGAACTTGAGCGAGGTCGCACATGCGAAAATTCAAGATTGGCAGGCCTTTGTCCGATCGTTCCAAACCATGGACATGGAGGCACTCAGAGGTTTTCCTCCGTTTCTCGACGACCTGGTGTGGGAGCGTGAATATCGGGCGGTCGAATGGAAAGAGGTTCCCTACCGGAAGACGATCGCAGATTTTCTCAAACGTATCGATGAGCGCGTGCTGGTTCCCGTCAATCTGGGGGCCTATGCCACGATCAAGGAAGCCAAGCGTCTGTTGGCTCCCGATGCGATTGGCTTCAGCAGTTTCGATGCAGGGACAGCGGACATGGAGGTGCTGAACGATCCGGAAAAGCCTTGTTATGGCCAGTTTGGCGGGCAACAGAGCTTTATGGTCAACTTTGCGTTGGCCGAGGCGGTCGCCAAGCAGTTGGAGGCCGGCACGATGACCATAGAAAGCCAGCGTGAGTTCGTAGGGCGTAGCTTGGGGACCAACGTCTTGACCCTCATGGACCTCATTGCCACCCATCCTTCCGCCGGTACAAAAATGGCGCCGTGGGAACAGGACCGTTTAATGCTCAAGACTCTCTGTGCATTGAACGAGACCTATCGGAGCCCCTACGCACGCCATCTGGATTTCCCCATTCCGTTGGAGGTGCCGCCGGAAGAGCGTGAAACGCTTCAGGCCCTTGTGCGCGGGCTCACGCCGACAGGCATTCCGGACACCGTTGCCTATCTTACTGAGGAAGAGCTGACCTTGGCCTCGAAGGATCTCGAGGACATCGGCTACGATCCGCAGTCGTTCATGATTGCCCTGACTGCACCACCGAGCCCTGTGGATTACTTTCATGCCTCCGTCCGGCCTCGCTGATCCTTCTCGCCTCTGGTTCCGAGTCTCGCCAGGACATTGGCGCGTGCAGCGGCGCTCATGAGCAAAGTATGCGGAATTCTACTTGACTCAGTTCTTGTTCTACTATAGCCTTTATACACTTCCCCCTCGCATGAGGAAGGCTCTCACCGTTCGATCGGTTCAATGCCGCAGAGCGAGCGGGTTTGGGTGGGACAAGAAGAGAAAGCGGGTGATTGATGTTTGGATCGTTCGGATGGATGGAATTGGTCCTGATTTTGGTCATTGTCTTGATCATTTTCGGCGCCGGCAAGATTCCGCAGTTGGGTGAAGGGCTCGGGAAGGCTATCAAAGGATTTAAGAAGAGCGTCAACGAGGCCGATGCCATCGACGTGACGCCTCCTCCTTCCGATACGCCTGAAGCGCCACCCTCGCAGGTTGCGCAGGCCGCTCCGCCGGCCACAGCGCCTGTTCAATCAGGGACACAGGTCAAGCAAGGGTAAGGGGACGTGACGCGTGAGGCGTGAAGCGTGAAGCGCCAAGAGGAATCAGCCGCTTCCTTTTTCGCTTTTCGCATGACGCGTGACGTTTTACGTATGACGAACCATGTTCGGATTGGGCATCGGCGAAGTTCTTATTATTCTGGTGGTTGCGTTCTTGCTATTCGGCCCCAAGCAGCTGCCTGAAGTCGCTCGCCAGGTCGGAAAATTGGTCAAGGGGTTTAAGGAGACAGCGGACGACTTGCGGAAGTCGGTGGAGCCGGAGATCAACATGATCCAGCAGGAAGTGAAGATGGTCGAACAGGATTTTCAGGCCTCGATCAAAGATGCTGAAGAGCAGATTAAGGCTGTGACGACGCCGACAGAGAAACAGGCTGATTCAAAGGGACCAACCAATCAGGCATAACGGTAAAGCATTCGGACTGGCAGCGTAGAAATACGCCTGGAACCGACAACAACCTGTCCGGAGATACTTTCCAGGACCATAGTTCGCTTACCCCCGCCCCTTCACTTACCAGTTGCAATCTCTCCAATACATAATTATATTGGCCCCACAAAAAATCCCCATCGATTGCACGTGATTGAGAATCATGAATCACTCCATCGGCATGTGATGGCTGAACGTCTTGAGTTAGAACCGACGTGAAGCCGCACCATACGACCCCCGCCGCAGTCGTCGTTGATGTCACCTGTATGAAGCATGGGCTCTCGACCAAGGTGGTCGAGGAGATCCCTCCTCGCAGCGTCGGCAAATTTCTAAAGTCCAGACAAGTCAAACAGGGCCCCGGGGTAGGTCAATTGCAGACGAACGAGGCTCCTTATGAGCATCATCGGACATACTAGATGGGCTGGCCTGGCCGCATGTTTTTGTGCGGCTCTGGTGGCAGTGGGGATGCCATTCGTGACGGCTCCGGCAGAAGCCGCATATGAATTGCCGGCGGGAGAAAAAATTACCCATGCCGCAGTCGTTGCTCGAGCGATTCCGGACAAAGAAGCTTACGAACTCTACGATCCGAAGATCGGGAAAAACTTCGACATCAGCAAATTCTGGATGCGCGCCGACCTTCGCGTGCGGTATGAAATGCGGAACAATATCTGCTTCGGGGGCGCCATGGCTGGTAATACCTTTGGGGCCTGCAATTCGTTCAACGGCCAAACCTCTGCGAACGGTACCCCTGGCAAGGCAAACGACAGCTACGCTCTACAGAAGGCGCGTTTGGGTTTCGGCTATGACCTCTCCTCGGACGTGAATTTCTACATGGAACTCCAATACGCATCCGTGTGGGGCGCTAACGGGCAACAGGGTACCCCGGTTCAAGACAACCAGAGGGCCCAGAATGGCCAGAACTGCCAGGTTGCGGGCGCGGCTTGTTTCGGGAACGGCGGCGTCTTGGGCGTCCGAGCCGCCTATATGTTGATCCGGAACTTCGGCGGGATGGAAAACCTGAGCGTGAAGGCCGGCCGGCAATATGTAATATTCGGCAACCACTCTATATTCGGCGCCTTCGACTGGTCCAACACAGGATTTGCCTTTGACGGTATCATGCTGCAATACAGCACCAAAGCCTGGGATAGTTGGGCTGGTTGGTTCCGCACTTCTGAGTCCGATCTCGGCCAAGGAGAGCCGCTCGGCGCTCTCCATAACAACCTTCCTGTCAGTGGTAGCACCAACCCCACATTGAATAACGGCAGCGCGAACATCGATTCCGACGTGTTTCTCTTCTACAACCAAATCAAGTCGGTGCCGGGATTCGTGATCGAGCCCTACTACATCCTCTATTCCAACCGGTACAACTCGGGGGACAACCGGAACCAGGGTCTTGGTACACCGAAGCACTCGAATCAGACTCGCCACATGGTCGGAGGCCGGATCGAGATGCGCAAAGGCAACTTTGACGCATGGAACGAAACGATCTACCAGTTCGGCCAAATGGGCGACGACGGTGGGCCCAGCGCAGGTTATGGAAACCAAAAGTATCTCCATATCAATGCCTGGGCGACTAGAAGCTGGATCGGCTACACCCATTACGAGTGGGAATGGAAACCTCGGTTGGCGTTCAACTTCGACTATGCCTCTGGCGATGGCAGGGCAAACTGCACGCTCCCTGGCGGTGGTGCCACAGGTTGTAGCACTGCCAACACGTTTGAGAATTTGTGGGGGACCAACCATATCCACATGGGCTACATGGATACCATCGGCTGGAAGAACATGATGAAACCCTCGATTAACTTGCAGTTTCGCCCGACCAAGAACGACCACATTGAAATCTGGGCCACCAGTTTGAACCTGGCCAATTCGAAGGACAACTGGTATCGCGCCGCCCAGACTGTCTATGTCTATTCGAAGACAAACAACACCACGAGGCACATCGGCAACGAATTGGATATCATTTGGACGCGCTTCTTCATGGAGGGCAAGTTATCCTTCCAAGCAGGCTATGGGCACCTCTTTGCCGGCTCCTATATTGAGCAGAACCTGGGCACCAGCACCGATCAGGATTGGGCCTATGCCCAGCTCTGGGTGAACTTCTAGTCGTATCCCTAAAAGTCCTGCAGTTTTCTGGAAGATTAAAGCACTCAAACTAACTCGGCGCGCCAGCCTTGCCCGCCGTAGGTCAGTCGTCTATACTCTGATCGCTCTCACACTTCACCACCATCCTTTTTTCTGATTAACCTCACAGTGGATGAACTAACTCGACAGCTCAGCGAACAATTCGGTTTCGCAAAGTTTCGGCCAGGCCAGGAAGAGGTCGTTCGGGCCGTATTGGCCGGGCGCGATGCAATGGCGGTCATGCCGACCGGGCAGGGCAAGTCGCTCTGCTATCAATTGCCTGCGACCCTCCTGCCCGGGTTAACCCTGGTGATTTCTCCGCTCATCGCCCTCATGCAAGATCAGGTCGCCGGCTTGAAGCAGCGAAAGATCGCGGCGGCGGCGTTTCACTCTGGCCTCACGGGCTCTGAAAAGCATCGCGTGATCCAAGATCTCAATCAGAGGCGGCTCCAATTGCTTTATCTGGCGCCGGAGCGGATGCAGCATGAGGGATTTCTCCAACTATTGCGTTCCCTCTGGGTCTCGCTGCTGGTGGTCGATGAGGCGCACTGTATTTCCCAGTGGGGCCACGATTTCAGGCCCGATTATCTCAAAATCGGCCGTCTTCGCCAGGAGCTCACGAATCCTCCCTGTCTGGCTCTGACCGCCACTGCCACATCCCGCGTTCAAACGGATCTGTGCAAACGATTGTCGCTCCGTGATCCGTTCCGACTGGTCGCAGGTTTCCGCCGGCCCAATCTCGCCTTGTCTGTTCGTCTCTGCCAGTCCCGACAGGAAAAACTGGCTGCGTTGGAGCGTTTGGTTCGGGAGACGGAGAAAGGCACGATCCTGATCTACTGCGCGACGCGTCGGGCGGTGGAGGAAGTCGCGGAATGGCTGGGACAGTCTCACCAGTCGGTCGACTATTACCATGCAGGTCTTTCGGATGAAGAGAGGCAACTTGTACACGATGACTTTCGCCGGGGGAATGTGAGGATTCTGGCTGCGACGAACGCGTTCGGCATGGGCATCGATAAGTCGGATGTCAGGCTGGTCGTCCATTTCGACATTCCGGGAAGTGTGGAGGCCTATTATCAAGAGGTCGGGCGTGCCGGCCGCGATGGCCGACCTGCTGCCTGCTGCTTGCTGTTCCATGAGCGGGATCTGGCCACGCAGGAATACTTCATTCAGCAGGCGGCGCAAGATCCTGAAGGTGCAGATCGCGCCGAGCGGATGAAGACGCTCCTTCAGGAAATGCTGGCCTATGTGTCGGTATCGGACTGCCGGCAGCTCGCAATCCTTACATATTTCAGCGATGACAATGAACGGGCCCTGGGCCCCTGTGGCCTCTGCGATCGCTGTGTTGCGCCTGTCCGGCAACCGAGCAGAGAGGTTTCGCACGACGATGCCGCTTCCGCGAAGGCCGTCTTAGAGACTGTGTCTTGGTGCAGGGGTCGGTTCGGCGTGAGTCGAATCGTGGAGATCCTTCGCGGAAGCCGTTCGAAAGCGATGCAGGCCTATGGCGCGGAAGACTGTCCGACATACGGAATGTGCCGTACCAGCTCGAAATTGTCTGTGACCGGTCTGGTGAGAGAGTTGATCGACTCAGCCTATCTTCAAGTCGAAGGCACGGAGTATCCCCTTCTCGATGTGACGCGCAAGGGTCGGGAGATCCTGCAAGGGATCGGTGCAGTGCGGTTGAGGCAGGCAGAAGAGCCGCAACCGGATGTACCGGCGGCAAAGCCGGTCCGTGAGAAGGCCCTGTCCGCAGTTGTTCTGCGAACATCGCCGGCGGACCCGCAGCTCTTTGAACGGCTCAAACACCTTCGTACGGAGCTTGCCGAGGAAGAGGGCGTCGCGGCCTTTCTGATTTTTCATGACAAAACCCTGAAGGCCATTGCCGGGCACAAGCCTGTGACACCCGCTGCCCTCATGGAGGTTCCAGGCATTGGCGCGTTGAAGGCAGAACGCTATGGTCGTCGAGTGCTGGAAGTGGTGAATGGGGATAAATAGCCGTCAGCCTTCCGCTTCTTTACCCCTCCTTGGTAAGGAGGGGCGAGGGGAGGTCGATCTTGACGATATCCTCCCGGCTAAATCTTCCAGAACCCCGCCCAGGTTTTTCACAATATCGTCGTTGACGTATCGAATTACGCGAAGACCAAGAGACTGAAGATACTGCTCGCGCTGCTTGTCCTTCACGACTTGATCAGCATCGGCATGACTGTCGCCGTCTACTTCAATGACGAGAGACTGCTCAGGGCAATAGAAGTCCACGATATATGGCCCAATGCCATGTTGCCGTCGAAACTTGAGCCCCTGAAGTTGTCGCGCGCTCAGCCTTGACCACAGCCGTGCTTCAGGGCCAGTCATGTTAGAACGAAGCCGGTGTTTGATGTCGAGATAGTCAGGTTGTCCTCTTATGACTCTGGGCATCAGACTCTAGCTCTCCTAGCCGTATGATTTTCTACCCCTCCTACCCTCCCCTTACAAAGGGGAGGAATCGGCTGACGGCTATTGTAAATTCCCTGCCTCTGCGAATCGCGCTTGCAGTTCTCCGTAGGTCTTCGTCACCGGAAACTGCGGGAACTCCTTGGGAAGATGCTCCGGCGGACAGAAGAAGAATCCCGCGTGGGCCTCTCCTAACATGGCGGTATCGTTGTAGGCATCGCCGGCGGCCAGGACGTGAAAGTTGAGGGACTTCAGCGCTGCCACCGAATGTTTTTTCTGGTTCTGCATCCGCATATGGTAATTGACGATGCGACCGGCGTGATCGATTTCTAACTGGTTGCAAAAGAGCGTCGGGAATCCCAGTTGGCGCATCAGCGGTTGGGCGAACTGATAGAACGTATCGGATAAGATAATCACTTGGCATCGCTCGCGGAGCCAGGCGACAAAATCCATGGCTCCTTCAAGCGGACCCATCTTCTCGATAACGCTCTGGATATCGTGAATGGTGAGTTTGTGCTGATCCAGAATGGCCAGCCGCCGTTTCATCAAGGCATCGTAATCAGGCATCTCCCTGGTGGTAGTTTTTAGTTCGTCGATGCCGGTCTTGATCGCAACATTGATCCAGATCTCCGGCACCAACACCCCTTCCAGATCTAAACAGACAATGACGGGTTTGTGCATGTGAGTTTCTCCTTTGGGGTCAGTGATGGGTGATGAGCGATCAGTGATGAGCCATTGGGTTACAACTCTATCATCTTCCACTCATCACCCATCACTGATCACTCATCACTTCTTCTGAAACGCCTGGCTTAGAAACCGCCACATGTGGTCAAGCACCTGGTCTAAAAGCGCTGAGCCTGGCCAGGTCCGTCTGGATTCCGCTTCATGCCGTTCGGCCCATTCTAGAGCCATCGGGAGGGGGATGAGTCGAGGGGGAGAGTCGGTCAGGGTTCCCCAGGCCAGCCCCAGGATGGAACTGATTCGCATCGAGACCGGCAGGGGTGTGACCGGATTCTGCACCAGGTTCTGGCAGAGTTCCGCCGGTGAGGTGACGAGGAGTTCCCGACAGGCCGCTGGTCGCGCTTCGTAAATTGAACAGAGTTCATTCTCTAAGTAGGGACAAGGCATTCTCAACGCGTAGTAAGAGCGATTGATCGGATCGAGTTCTTCATCTGCTATCGGGTTCGATGCCTCAGACACGTCGTTTAGCCGATCCCACAGGCCAGCTCGCTTGATGCGATCCTTCGTGTCACCGAGGCGGTTCAATAGAAGGGTACGTCGATCCGTCGGTAGCTGTTCCACATAGTCTCGTAGCGCGAATGCTTCCGGAGCGGAGAGTGGAACCAGCATGCGGCAACAGGCGGCGCAGCCTATCCGGCAGGAAATGGCCTGGCCTGCTTCGGTGGCGTGCTGGATTTCCAGTTGTGCGGCTTCCTCCCCCAGGCGGCGCGCAACCGGGACAATCGCCGTGATGGGGATGAATCCTGTCGGCACATCGATGGCCGTGGTCAGCCGTCCGACCGGGGTGTTCAGCGCGACCTCAAATCGTTCAACCATACAACTCTAAGCCTCGCGTGCCTGGCCTCGTACCGTTTTCTGGTCGGCATCATAGAGAACCGTTCAATGGCTGGTCAACCGCACAGCCCTGGCAGGATGCTGAAAATGTCCGCCAGCATACGAAGATCGTTATTTGGTTTGTTTGGTTTGTCTGGTTGAACGAAACTAACCAGATGAACCATATCAACAAGACAAACCAAACAAACCAGCTGGTTCTTGCTCCCTCTCCCTTACAGTCGCATAATGTGGACAAAGGAGAACGGCATGGCATTGTCCGGTCATGTAGTGGGCTTGCTCAAAGAGTACATGCGGGATCTGGTCGAGCAGGCGAAGCAGGAGACTGCGGCCCATGCTTCCTTTGGCTTCTCCGTTACGCCCTATCGGTCTGATCAGGCCCTGTCAGATTTGTTGGCCATTCTGGACGATCGTATTGAATCTGAAGGGGTGCAAGTCGGATTGCCGGAGGGGTTTCTTCACCAGATGTGGGAGCTTTGTAACGATGCTCGACTCCAGGTGACGGAACGCGTGTGGTTGGACATGAACAGCAGCGACCAACCATCGTCGAAGGCCAGGGTTCGAGAATTAACCTATCGTGCGCTGTTGGCCGTTCTCGAAACCTGAGGCTAGAGCTTCCCTGCCAGCCAATACACAATAATGCCGGCCACTTCCGTGACTGCCTCCGTGGTGTGTTGTAACGCGGTATGGTTCGGCAAGAAATCAAGCAGGTCGATGTTGTCCCAGCCCTCTCGCGGCAGGTTCTGTGCGACATAGTCGCAGGGGGCCGGCGTGACAAGGAAGCCTTGCTTGGTGAACACAGGGACGGCGCGTGGCAAATGGCTGGCTGAACTGACGAGTAGAATTGATGCGGGCCCGATCAACCGTTTGGTCCCTGTCGCGTTCTCGTAGGTGTTTCTCGCTTCTGTATCTATTTTAGTGGCGGACTCGGGAACGCCGAGGCGAACCGCCCATCGTCTCATTTCGTCCGCTACCTGAGGCCCTTTGCCGGAAATCCTGGCGTCTCCCCCCGTCAGTACTAACGTTGGGGCATAGCCTTGCTGGTAGAGGTCCACGCCGCAGGTGGTTCGATTTTTGGAAGAGGAATTCGGCTCGACGGCCGGTCGAAGCGAGCCCTTCTCATCGATGCCTCCCCCTAAGACCACGATTGCATCAAAACGATCGGAGGGCGTGAGCTGGGGCGGGCTGTACCATGATTCGAGTGAGCCGATCAACGGGTAGGCGATCAATGGACTGGAGCTCGTCACGAGGAGGAGGAGGGAGGAGACGACGAGCTGGCGCACCCACCTCAGGCGTGTTGGCGAAAAAGGTAAGAGGGCCAAGATCGTCGCCGCGACGAGGAGTAATACCACCCACGTCAGAGGGTAGAGACCGTACTTGACGAACTTATACAGACCGAAGAAGAATGGAGTCAATTCCATCGGCAGACCTCAATCGAACAGAGGGCATCGCCGACAGCATACACGGAGTGAGTTGAATGACCAAGCAGAGAGAGGGGACGCGATGGCACAAGGGCGCCGTTATTGGCTGATGAAATCGGAACCACGTGTATTTTCGATCGAGGATCTTGCACGATCTCCCAAGCAGACGACCTGTTGGGATGGAGTGCGGAACTACCAGGCCCGCAACTTCATGCGTGAAATGGCCGTCGGAGACCAGGTGTTTTTTTATCATAGCAACGCCGAGCCGCCGGCTGTGGTGGGGATTGCGGAAGTTGTGAGGATTGCCTATCCGGACCAGACGCAGTTTGACAAGACCAGCCACCACTACGACGCAGCCAGCGTTCCCTCTGCTCCACGGTGGGATATGGTGGACATCCGGTATCGTCAGACCTTTAAGGCCAGTCTGTCGCTCGACCGACTGAGGCAGGAACCGAAGCTCAAGGGCATGGTCTTGTTGCAAAAGGGTTCTCGCCTCTCCGTCCAGCCGGTGACAGAGGCGGAATGGGCTGTGGTGCTGAAGTTAGCCGGGGCTAAGATCGGCTAGTGGCACAACGAGCAGGGTACAGAAAAATTATTGTGGCACAGTGGAAATCTGGTTTGTTTTGTTTATCTGGTTGATTTGGTTCATCTGGTTAGTTTCGTTCAACCAAACAAACGAGACAAGCCAAACAAACCAAATAACGATCTTCGTATGCTGGCGGACTTTTTCAGCATCCTGCTACGTTTTGGCTTTGCCGTTATCGAGATGTCGATGCTGCCAGTCGAGCCAGGCATGGCCAAGTTCGTGGGCGAGAATGTAGCGCCGTCTGGTCACGGGCAAGCGCTTGCGGAGATAGATGGTCTTCGTGGCATCGTCCCAGATTCCGTCGGCATTCGGATCCCGACGGTCCATGTCGGTATCGGAAAGTTGGCGAATGGAGATCCGATAGCCGAACGGAAACACGACTCGAGAAGGCATGCGTAACATAACCATTGCTCCTGATAGTAGGTTAGGATAACACAAAGTCCGTTCCCGCTTCACGGTTGATATGTTCATACAAGTCAATGTGTTAGACTATTTTTCTCCCAAGATCATTGCGCGTAGAGCGCGATGAAAAGTTAGAGGTTTCGGTTTGAAAAAAAGTTTTCCGGAGCCCGCTAGAGCGGGAGTATACTGCTCGTAGTGAGGCCTGCTATGCATCGCGTACTCGTCCTGGGTGCTGGGAAAATCGGATCCCTAGTTGCCTGCCTCTTGTCAGAAAGCGGGGACTACGAAGTCTCTCTCGGTGACATCAGCCTCGACGTCCCCAAGCGGTTTGTCGAGGATCTCGGTCTCTCGCGAGTGACCGCCCTGCACCTCGACGTCCGACACCCCGACGCGGTCAGCGCATACCTGACGGCACATCGATTCGATGCGGTTCTGTCGAGCCTGCCCTATTTCTGCAATCCCGTTGTCGCCGGATTGGCCCGTGAACACCGGCTTCACTATTTCGACCTGACGGAGGACGTCGAGGTCACCAATCAGGTCAAAGTCCTGAGCGCTGATTCATCGCAAGCCTTTGTGCCGCAATGCGGTCTGGCCCCTGGTTTTATCAGCATTGCAGCGCACGACTTGATCACGCATTTCGATACGGTGGATACAGTCAAAATGCGAGTCGGAGCCTTGCCCGTACATCCCAGTAACGCTCTCAAGTATTCCCTGACCTGGTCCACAGATGGGCTCATCAACGAGTACGGCAACATCTGCTATGGAATTGAAGAGGGGGAGAAGGTGCCTCTCTTGCCCCTCGAAGGGTATGAAACGATCGAGGTCGATGGGCTTCTGTACGAAGCGTTCAATACCTCCGGAGGATTAGGAACGCTGGCGGATACCTATGCAGGGAAAGTCCGGACCATGAACTACAAGACGCTGCGGTATCCGGGCCATTGCGAGAAAATTCACCTCTTGATGAAAGATCTGAAGCTGAACGAGGATCGTGAAACGCTCAAACGAATCCTCGAACGGGCGGTTCCCCAGACATTGCAGGATGTCGTGCTGATCTATGCCTCCGTCACGGGGATGAGAGAAGGCGCCCTGTTCGAGGAGAACTACGTGAAGAAAATCTATCCCCAATGCATTAAAGGGAAGCTGTGGTCCGCAATTCAAGTGACCACCGCGTCGAGCCTCTGTGCCGTAGCCGACCTCGTACTGGCGGCTCCTACACAGTACAAAGGATTCGTGACCCAGGAATCCTTTCCGTTACAAGATGTGCTCAAGAATCGGTTTGGAGCCTGCTACAAATGATGTCCACCGGGGAAATCCTCAAGGGGTTGGGCTTGAGCGCAGTCAACTCCGGCGGCAGCACCGGAACCCATTGGTGGGCTTCCGGCGAGAACGCCTCGCTGCTGGAATCCGTGAATCCATCGACAGGCGAGACGATTGCAAAAATTCACGCCTGTTCAGCCGATGACTATGAACACATCGTGCGAGAGTCCATTGCGGCGTTTCAGCAATGGCGGCTTGTCCCGGCTCCCAAGCGGGGAGAGCTCGTCCGGTTGCTCGGTGCATCGTTGCGGGAGCACAAGGATTTGCTCGGCTCATTGGTCTCTCTCGAAGTCGGCAAGATCAAAGCGGAGGGGGATGGTGAAGTTCAGGAAATGATCGATATGGCGGACTTTGCCGTGGGCCAGTCGCGCATGTTGTATGGAGCGACGATGCATTCTGAGCGGGCGCAGCATCGGATGTCGGAACAATGGCATCCGCTTGGACCGGTCGGCGTGATTACCGCCTTCAACTTTCCCGTTGCGGTCTGGGCCTGGAACGCCTTCCTGGCTGCGATTGCCGGAGATACGGTCGTGTGGAAGCCTTCGCCGAAGGCTCCGCTCTGTGCGATTGCGGTGCAGCATCTCTGTAACCGCGTGATGGAGCAACAGGGCTATCGGGGGATCTTTTCACTGATCGTGACGGCTGAGAAGACCATTGCGGAGACGTTGGTCCAGGATCGCCGATTGCCACTGATCTCATTTACCGGCTCTGTACCGGTCGGTCGATCTGTGGCTGCGACGGTCGCGCGCCGGCTGGGGCGGACGCTCTTGGAACTGAGCGGGAACAACGCGATCATCGTGGATCAGACGGCGGACCTCTCTTTGGCGATTCGCGCCATCGTGTTCGGTGCGGTCGGCACCGCCGGACAACGTTGTACGACGACCAGACGGCTGTTCGTCCATGAGTCCCGGTACGATGAAGTGGTCGCGAAACTGATCTCGGCGTACAGACAGATCCGTATCGGCAATCCATTGGAGCCGGAGGTACTGTTAGGTCCGCTGATCGATCGCGCCGCGGTCGAGACCTATCGGAGGGCGATTGAAGAAGTGAAGCAGACGGGAGGGAAAGTCCTCTATGGGGGCCAGGTGCTGGGCCAGCCTGGCTATTTCGTGGAACCGGCCATCGTGAAAGCGGAGAACCATTGGCCCATCGTCCAGCGTGAGACCTTTGCGCCGATTCTCTATGTCATGCCCTTCAAGGAGCTTGACGACGCCATCGCGATGCAGAATGCGGTACCCCAAGGCCTGTCTTCTTCGATTTTTACCGCAGACATGCAGAGCAGCGAGCGGTTTACGTCCACAGCCGGCAGCGACTGCGGGATCGCCAATGTGAACATCGGGACATCAGGAGCGGAAATCGGAGGCGCCTTTGGAGGCGAGAAGGAAACCGGTGGAGGCCGCGAAGCCGGCTCGGATGCCTGGAAAGCCTACATGAGGCGGCAGACGAACACGGTTAACTGGGGTCACGATTTACCGTTGGCCCAGGGGATAAAGTTCGGGGAGTAGGAAAGAAGTCATCAGTCAATGGTTAATGGTATATGACAGATACTCTCGGTCTGTTGACTAATGACTAATGACCGATGACTATCCGTAGTCATGGAGGCAGCCATCATGGATCAAAGCGCTGAACTCGATGCATTGATTGCCAGGATGATCGACGATTATGTATCAGGCAATCGGGCCGCCAAGGTGCTACGGGATTCGCTGGACAAGGCGGGGGTCGGTTTCTATCCGGTCGCTGACCATCTCACGTTGAGAACGTTGAATATCGATCAGCGGGCGGAGGAATTCACAAGGCTTGGATATGGGTACAGTGAAACGATTGAATATCAAGACTGGTATGCGAAGGTCTATCGGAAGATTGGCTACCCAGCGCTTTTCGTCGATCAAGCGTACTCCGACAATCGGGGCCGCACGAGCATCATCCCTGGTTGGGTCAATAAGTTTGGCGACCAAGTGTTCCATCATGTGGCGGTGCGCGTGGAAGACATCGAGCAGGCGATTGAACGGCTGAAGACACAAGGGGTGGTCTTTACCGGCCAGATCGTCGGCGCCCGCGGCGGCCAGCTACGGCAAATCTTCACCGCGCCGGAAATGGTGGACGGGCAGCCCTTTTCCGTCTTGGAGCTCGCTGAGCGCCATCGCGGGTATCAGGGATTTTCCCCTCCCCAGGCAGACAGTTTAATGAAATCCACTATGGTCCGGTAGCGTTTTGCCCCACCCTGCATTTAAGATAAGCTGGACAGAACGTAGCCGGCGTATCTTTTCTCTTTCACACAAAGGAGGGTCTCATGTCGCGAATCAAGGAACTCAGAGCGTCATTCGACAAGAAGTTGGATGCGTTGGAGCACCAGGCACTGGCGCTGGAAGGGCAACTGACCCAGACGAAAGATAAAGCGCAGCAGCGACTGGAGCAGCGCAAGCAACAACTACGAGATCTGCTTAAGCAGGTCCAGTCCGACGTGCAGAAGTCGAAAGAGATGGCGGAGCAGGCAAAGACTGAAGTGCAGGCCAAGCTCGAACATCTTCAAGTGCAATTGGCCCTTGGCAAGGCGGACGCCCGCGACACGTTTGAGGAGCAGAGGACGAAGATTCTCAAGGCGCTCAACGAGTTCGAGTTCATTGCCGAGCAGAAACTCAAAGGGGCCACGTTCGAGTCAGGCAAAGTCTGGGAGGATCTCGTGGGCCGGACGAGCAGGCTCGAAGCTGAGTTTGAGGCCATCAAGGATCGTTTTGAAAGTGAGAAAGCTAAGCAGCAAGTCACGTTGGAGTGGAAGAAGGAGGAGCTACTGACCAAGCTGGTGTCGTTCAAAGACGAGCTCAAGGCCAAGCGCGTGGGAGTGCAGGCCAAGGCCGATGTACTTGAAACCGATTTGCGCCAGGGATTGGACCAGATTAAGGCGGGGGTGAGGAAGTTCTTCGAATAGAGGAAGAAGAGGGTAGCCTGGTCGGTCCCTGTGCTCGCGGAACGCGCGCCCTCAGAAGGTGTGGCGCAAGGGAGTGAGGAGTTTTCTTTGCTCCCGGAGCGCGCGCCCTCAGAAGGGCCTCGCTCGACGGCCGCAGTCAAAAACTCCTCACTCCCTTGCTTGGTTGGCATTGAAATGGGGAAGTGCTATGAGTGGACACGTGCAGTGGGAGACCAAACAGGTCGCCCTCTGAAGAGAGAAATGGGAGAGCTGGAAGGGGGGCTATGGAGCCAGGCATACCCCATGGGCGTGAACAGTATGAGAAACCTTGTGCCCCTCGCGATTCCCTGCCCCTTCTTCGTCGATCAGGAACGGACGAGGTTGCTCTCCGATTCTCTGTCGTGATCCGGTAACCGGATCAGGTAGCGGCCTCCGGCGCCGAGCGTGACCAGCACTTGTCCTTCCCGGCTCAGCCGATCGACTTCAAGAAAGACCTGGCCCCAGGACAGGTCGGTGAGGCTGTTCGTCAAGGTATCCAGGTCGCACCCATGCATGCGTTGGACGGTTCCGAGAATGCGATCAGTCACAGGTGTATGTGAAGCCATGATCAGACCCTCCCTCTGATGTTCGGACGTTCACTGCAATGTCAAATACGTTCTCCTCCCATTGGCAGCGTGATTTTCGGTTCAGGATAGATCATGCCGAACTCTTCGTTCGCATGATTTGTTGTGACAGGACGAAGTCTCACCGGCGGAACCGTATTCGATGCAAGCGTGGGACAGGCAGTTGGCACGAGGATCGGTGCCAAGAGGGGAAGGAGCACTCGGCTGCTGACAGTCACCATAAGACCCTCGTTCACAAGGGCCAGCACTCAGGCGGTGATGGGCTCTGAAAAGAATTCGGCGTTGGAGTGAAGCGGCTGTCTGAGATCCGGCGCGCGGGATGACGAATAGTAGCGTGCGGAAGATTCAGCAGCCACCGTCACTGGAACGTCAGGGCATTATACTACGCCGATAGAGAGGCTTGGTCAACAGACCCTCGGTTGGCTTAGGGAGCCAGTTTGTGGGCTGAGCGGCGATGAGTGCCAGTTTTTCTGAGCGGGCCAGGGATTTGATCGCAGCTTCACGTATGAGCGCAGCGCTTTTGGTGCGTCGATGTTCGGTATACCGTACCTTCAACGGGCTTCGGTGTTTCGTGTACTTTGCGCCTCGGCCCGTTCTATGTTCTTCCAGTCGTCGTTCAAGATCAATGGTGATGCCGGTATACAGGCTGGTGTCCGAACACTCCAGGATATAGACGGTCCACTTCATTGTGCCGAATCCACGCCGTCGTAATGCGGGTTAAGGCTTCTCAGTATCAGGCCACTCCTTACCGCTCATCTCTGTCCACATTTCATGCACAATTCGTCGTTCGAAACCAATCCACGCTGCCTTATCGAGCAGTCCCTTCAGGTATTTCCTATCGGCATTCTTCAGAGTCTTCTGGCCTGATTTGGTCGCAAGCAATTGGTGGATAGCCTCGCGCTCCCTCAGCGTAGGTTTCATCATTTTGGAGTCTTCCAGGGCCGGCTCTTTTCGTGGCGGCTGGTTCATCTGTGCCAATTGCATCGGGACAGGTAACGCATCTTCAGCGCGCAACCCCGATATACCCGACGCACTATTCATCGTGATGGCCAAGAGAAGGACAATCAAAACTTTCAAGCCTGTCATGCGATCCATCTTTTGTTCCTGACAGTCAAAGAGAGCCTCAGTGGTTAGGATTTCACACCTGGGGCGGTTGTCACTCATGGGCTGCGTTCAACATCGTGGCGTGACCCTACTTGTTGATTGGAGCAAGCGGGTGTCCGCTCTCCTTCATACACTTCCAAAACGTAAATCTTTCCCTGTCTATGCCGACAACATGGACGATACCGCCGTCCACGGATGCTTCGAAATGGCCGCCCGGTACTTCTCTTTCAACAGTCTTCACGCAGAGAGCGACCACCCGGTCGAGTTCACGCCGCTGCGCTTCCGGGGGCGCTGGATCGAAAGGGATCGTCTTGAAAGACTTTTTATCGAGTGGCGCGGCAGCGTTGACCAGTAACGAGCTGACAGTCAAGCAGACGAATGAAGCGACGACTATCAGTGTCATACGCAGAGCAGTGGCGAGGCTCTTGATTCCATCGGGTTTGCATATTCTGTTCATGAGATTTCTTTATATGCCAGCCCCACTGCTGACGGGGCAGTGGTCAAAACGGCTGCCGACAGGCAGCAGGAACGCTTGGAGAAGACGATTGATCCAACCGTGAAACGGTTCGATTTCATAGGACCGGATCTCGAAATACCCGTTGCCGGTCTGGACGAGGAGTTTCCCCGATTGCTTGGCCATGATTTCTCCGGGAGCTCTCCCTGACGGAGGTCCCTCTTGAGGGTGCGCATCGAAAATCTTGATGGTGATGCCATTGAGACATGCTGCGAGAGGTTCATAGGGTTGCAGTGCGCGCCACAGGTTTGCAATTTGTTTTGCAGACCCGTTCCAATCAACAGTGGCGTCGCATGGTTTCATCTTTCCAAAATAGCTACGTTCCGCGATGTTCTGCGGCTTGGGAGCGATGGTTCCATGTGCCATGGCATTGACGGCTTCTGTCAGGAGCGTCGTGGCTGCACGGTGTTGTCGCTGTGTCAATTGCCCGTTCGTTTCGTTCTCTCCGATCAGCAGTTCTTGTTGAGCGATAATAGCCCCTGTATCGATGCCCTCCGTCATCACGTGAACGGTGACCCCTGCAATCGATTCAGCATTCTTGATCATCCAAAATGCCGGATGTGGTCCTCCGTAACGAGGGAGCAGCGAGGGGTGACAATTGATGACCCCCAAGCGAGGGATTTGGAGAATGGCCGGCTTTAAAATCTGCGGGAAGAAATAGACCGCGATCAGATCGATGTTCAAGCCCTTCACATACTCAACAAACTTTGGATCGTTCACGTTGGGGCAGGGTATACGCGGTATCTGTTCTTTATCCAGCCATTTCCAGGCATCGAATTGAGGTGTAATGATCCGTATCGGTCTGGAGAGGCAGAAGATAGCTCTGACGGTCGCTCTGACCGCATAACGAAGAGCGCCACACTTTGGCTTCTGCTTCCACCTAGGGCGAGCCCAGGCGACAATAGTATGGTCACAATCTTTCAATTGCCGGCCAAAATCCCAGTCATCAATATCCGAAAGGACTAAGAGACGTAGCACCGGTCCGGTAGAAACCGCTTTATCAATGTGGGAGTGAGGGCTCACAACATTTAACCTGTCCCAACATTTCGCCAACCAATCCGCTCTGTCGTTGTCGGCAGTTTCCCACTAAATAGAGAGTCTCTTCAACCTCTGAGGGGTTGATCCGAAACCTAGACGATTCTTGGTCGAGTTACAGGCCACACCATAGCGTTCGCATACGGCGAACCGTCCAATGGCACCCGACCTGTATGGCGATCTATCGCTGCTGCTGTCTATTAACTCCACTCGTTTTCTCAGATTGTTTGACTTCCTTGGATTTTAGGATAGCCTGAAAACAATTCCATCATCGTTAAGGCAGACATTGCTTTGTACAAGAACTCCTCAACGGCCTCGTTTCAAGCTATTTCTTTCTTCGGATCGGCGGCGTGATTATGGTGTCTAATTGAGTAACGTATTGCGGTACGCCTGGGCGTTGGGCGGCATGGTCGTCGTCCTCGTGGGGCTGGGCTCCGGGGTCGCAGGCGCAGCAGATGGGGTCGGGCGCCGCGGGGATCGGCGCGGGCACGATTCCGGGCACGCCCTTCGGCGGGGCCATCGATCCCAGTATGGTGCAGGTCCGAGAGGGCTTCCAGGTGATTCCCTCGCTCTCCGTCGGACAGCGGTACGATAGCAACGTGTACTTTGTGCCCAAACGCCCAGGGCTCGATCGGGAGGATTTTGTGTCGACAGCTGTGCCGCAAGTCCGCGGATACTATGTCGGAAATTGGTTTGATCTGAACGCGTCGGCGGCCGCCATCGGCGAGTATTACGCCAAGAATCCGACGCTCAATTATGTGGGCGCCAATACCGGCCTCGTGCTGAACCTGAGCAAACTGCTGGATCGCTGGTGGCAAGGGGCGACGTTGACGGCCTCGGATACGTACGTCTATTCCCCGCAAGCCCCGACGTTTCTCATTGGGCAATCAGTCCGGGATTAATCCGTCGCCCTTCGCGACCGGCTTTCAAGTCGGGCGCGCCAATGTGAAGCGGAATATTCTGCGGACCGATCTCGCCGTGCCCCTCACCCAGACGGTCAGCCTGTTGGGGAGCTACGGGAACGGGTTCAACCGCTTTGGGACCTCGGAAGTGCAGCAAGCCGGGGTGTTGATCAATAGCACGTATCAGACCTATTCGGGGGGACTCTCGCTGAGGGCGTCGCCGCAGGATCTGTTCACGGTGCAGGCAGTGAATACGAACTTTGACTTTAGCGGGCAAGCGTCCGGCTCCTTTACCACGCGGGGGGGGATCGTGGGGTGGGAGCATACGCCCACGCCCTTTCTGACCCTGCAGGCCCAGGCCGGGGCGGTGGTGCTGCAGCGGGACTTGGCGGGGGTGAGCGACGCGTCCCTCCTGGCGCCCGTGGGGCATCTGGCCCTGCTCTGGAAGGATCGGACGACCGCCCTGACCCTGGCCTACGATCTCGGGGTCAGCCCCTCGTTTCAATTTCAGGCGCAAGCGCTCCGGACGCACGTGGTCTCGGTCACGCTGACGCAACAGACCGCCATTCCGGAACTGCTCGTGGTCGCCAATGTCAACTATGGCCACGGGGATCAGATCGGGGGCTCGACCGGGACCAGCCTCTCCTATGCGACGGTCATGGGGACCGGCGGCGTGGTGTATAAGTTCTCGCCCGAGACCTTTCTCGGCCTGCACTACAGCTACTCGAATGTGGACAACCAGTTCAACGGCACCACGTTTGCCTTCGACCGGCAGGTGGTGCAGCTCAGTCTCACCCAGGCGTTCTACTAACTCGGAGCAGTTCACGGACTATCGACTTAGGGTCTCATTTTTTCACCAATTCGTAGCTCCGTCTCACCGCGTCGCCGATCCAACGGATAATCATTCACACGGCATCCTCTGCCCTGAATGGCGGTCCTTCGCCACATGTCTCTTCCATCCATCCACTATGCTATCGTGCGTGAACAAGGGATCGATCCCACACAGGTGTCTGCAGATGGCCTTGGCTTGGTGTTTCGCTCGACAGGGGTAGGGAGTAGAGAGTGCGACTAGTCCTGCTGTTGATCATTGTCGCGATCGTCGTATTCGGTCCGCAACTATGGACTAGGCGGGTGTTTGCCCAGCATAGTCTGCCCCGTCCTGACTATCCGGGAACGGGAGCGGAGTTAGCGCGACACCTGCTCGATCAGTTAGACATGCAGCACATCAAAGTGGAAGCGACCGAGCTGGGTGACCATTACGACCCTGAGATGAAAGCGGTCCGCCTGACGCCCGATAAATTCAATGGGAAATCCCTCACCGCGATCACCGTCGCCGCCCACGAGGTCGGGCATGCCATTCAAGACCAGGCGGGCTATCAGCCGTTCATGGAGCGCACGCGACTGGTGCGGGTCGCGCAGGGGGCGGAAAAGCTCGGTGGCATAGTGATGATGGGTATTCCCATCGCGGCAGCATTGGCTCAGACCCCTGTGGCGGGTGTCGTTGTTCTGGTTGCCGGGATGGCGACGATGGGAATCGCTACGCTTGTGCATCTTGTCACGCTTCCGGTCGAGTGGGACGCCAGCTTCAGGCGCGCACTGCCGATACTCCAGCAAAAAAACTACCTGTCGCCTGAAGACGAGCAGGGAGCCCGCCGTATCCTCACCGCCGCCGCACTGACCTACGTGGCGGCCTCCCTCGCGAGCCTGCTGAACCTGTGGCGCTGGATCGCCTTCTTACGGCGATAGGCCGCGTCACATCACATGACACTCTTGCCCAATGTACTGTTGTAGTCTGGTCAGCGTAAGCGGCCAATCTTGGCGCTGTGGTGGAGTCAGCCGTCGCCTCAGCCGGGAAGTGCCGGGCGATGCGGGCTGAAAAGATTCCCGGCTCCTTTTCTCCCTCCAAAGGACCAAGGGCTATGGGGCCTTCGCGCACCGGAACCCGAAGTCGCTGTCCCGACCGGACGGCGTGAGGCTGAACCGGTACGTGGTTCGCAAGTACCCCAGATTGGCGTACCATGAGCCGCCCCGCAGCACTTTTGTCGCACCTTGTACCGGGCCATTCGGATTCTGAGAGGGGCTCGTCTCGTAATAGTCCTTGTCATACCAGTCGCTCACCCATTCCCAGGCATTCCCCGCCAGATCGTAGATCCCATAGGGACTCTTGCCATTTTTCAACGTTCCGACCGGCACCAACGCCGCATGGTTGTTCCATGTATCTTTCCCATAGTTCGCGCGGAGCCGATCGAGCGGATCATCACCCCACGGATACGTCCGCCCATCTGTTCCCCGTGCCGCCTTCTCCCATTCCGCTTCCGTCGGCAACCGTTTCCCGGCCCACCGGCAATAGATGTTCGCATCCGACCAATCCATGTTTACGACTGGTCGTGTCTGATGGGGCGGCTGATTCATCATGTTCCAGTCCGGCGGCGCCCCTAAGCTTGTGGCCTCCAGAAACTTCGCATATTGGCCCACAGTCACTTCGTACTTGTCCATGTAGAAGGCATCGAGGGTGACCCGATGCACAGGTTGTTCATCAGCGAGGCCTGCATTGCTCCCCATGGTAAATTCGCCCCTCGGCACCAGCATCATCGGAGCCCCATCTTTGCCTGTGATCTCCCGTTGCTGCGCCTGCACCGGGCCAGCGACCGTAGCGACGAACGTTACGGCCATCAGCAAACCGAGAACACACAACCATGCCGACCCCCACTGCCTCATCCCCATGCTTCAGGCCTTTCCGTTTAGCCACCGGTCAACCCATCGTAAACCTGCTCGCGGTCATCCTCAACACTTCAAGCGTCCCGCAGCCCGTTCCTTTGGCTACACAGTACGGCGAAAATATGTCAGGACTTGAAACGGCTTCAAGCGTGGGCTGCCCAGCCGTGAGATCACGTGGAGCGGTTCTGCGGCTGGATTAGCGTCCTTCAATTCGGAGGCCCCGGCCGTAGGGAGAGACCAAACTGGTTCATTTCGTTTGTTTGATTTATTTAGTTTGTCTCGTTCTTGTGGTTGTCTGATCGGAAAACCAAAGAAACACAAAACCCAAATGAACCAAACAAACCAAAGAAACCAGAGAGACCAGACAGACCAGGGAGACCAGATGAACCAGAGGGACCAGTGAGAATCGCGCTCAGCTCGCCGAGATCTTCTGCAAAACCGGAGTGGCACCGAGGAAAAATAGAAGGAGGATCCACATGTGGAGTCTCCGAGCCCAACCTTGACCTCAACCTCAACCTCAACCTTTCCTTCTCACCGCCAGCCTACTTCCCGCCTGGAGATCAGCACAAGTGAACATCAGACGCTACCGGAAATATAGAATGTCCCCGTGTTCTGGTCCCTAGCCACCTGTATGGTTTTCCTCATTGTGTATCTGTCCTCCTACAGGCGCCAATCGAAAACCCCAAGTGCGTACTCGTCTAACAGCATGATTTTTTTGGCTCCTGATGATCGGCGCCCGCTCGGCATGAGTTGCGCATGTACTTATACGTACATGCAGGCAGGGTGAAGGATAGATATCTGTGCCAGACATTGTTCAGTTGCCGGAGGATGTGTATTTTGGCGGCCTTGATCTCGTGCGAGTCGTCAAAGTGTTACTGGCAAGCAGTGCCACCCAGCCGGGTTCAACATTGGGGAAAATCTGACAAGGGTACAGGTCGGGCTCATCTGCAGCGTGCTAGACCTGTTTCCGTAACCCCGGGAGAGCAAGATGACACGACGGTGGATAGTGCTGATAGCGGTGCTCGGACTGATGCCGATACTTCTGGCCATGCGGCCGGTGGATGACGTGCTGCTTAAGGCGGCGTTCAAAGGTGACCTTGGTGAGGTGAACACACAAATCAAGAAAGAGGCTGACGTCAACGCGGCCAATACAGTCGGCTTCACCCCGCTCCTGGTCGCAACCAAGAAGGGGCATCGGGAGATCGTGGCGCTCTTGTTGGACCATGGTGCGGAGGTGACGCAGGCGACGACGGAGGGCGAAAGCCCACTCTACGTCGCAGCCGAGCAGGGGCATCGAGAGATCGTGTCGCTGTTGCTGGACCATGGTGCGGCGGTAACACAGGCGACGACGAAGGGCACGACCCCGCTCATCGTCGCAGCCGAGCAGGGGCATCGGAAGATCGTGTCGTTGTTGCTGGACCATGGTGCGGCGGTAACACAGGCGACAACGGACGGTGCCACTCCGCTCCACATGGCGGCCCAACAGGGGCATCGGGACATTGTCGCGCTGCTGCTGGCTCACGGCGGGGGCGTGGAGCAGACGAAAATGAACGGCGTGACCCCGCTTTTCATCGCGACCCAGAATGGGCATCGAGAAACCGCGGGACTGTTGCTGGCCAATGGCGCCGATGTGGAGCAGGCGAGGAAGAACGACGGCACGACCCCGCTTTTCATCGCGACTCAGAACGGGCATCGGGGAACCGTAGGGCTGTTGTTGGCCAACGGCGCCAACATAAAGCAGACGAGAATGGACGGTGCGACCCCGCTTTTTATCGCGGCCGAAAATGGGCGCCGGGATATTGTCGCGCTGTTGTTGGACCACGGCGCGGATGTGACGCAGGCGACGACGAGCAACAATATGACCGCCATGCATGTCGCTGCACTACACGGACATCGAGAGATCGTGGCGTTGCTGCTTAAACACGGAGCGGACAAATCGGTCAAGGCCACAACAGGACACCGACCGGTCGATTTTGCGCGCCAGCTAGGCCATAGCGCGCTGGTGCCGTTGCTGGAGCCGTGAGCACAGGGAGTACTGTGAGAGGAGCGGCACGTGTTGAAGCCGGATGCTCTATCTGACTGTCAGCGTACGCTCTAATTTCTGCGCATCACGAAAGAATGTAGCGCCCGGACTTCTTGGCTCCCACCCGTTGGATGAGGCCAGCTTCAAGCAGGGGGTTGAGTACATCCATCGCTCCTTGCTTCGACAGGCCGATGCCGTTGCGGATTTCCTGCGGCGTCAGGCTTTTCTGATCTCTCAGCAGACGGAGTAACTGCTCTTGTTTCGGGCGTAGCACAATTTTCTTTGGGCCAGCACGCGCGGTGAGATGCTGAATTCGATCCCACACTCGTTCAAGAGTCAGATGCAAGGCCTCTGCACAGTACTCCAACCATCCGCTGAGGTCGCCGCCCTGTCGTCGCACCCCGGCTAGCGCGTTGTAGTATCTCGGACGATTCTCCCAATAGACTTCATCGACGGGAAACATGTGATGCGTATCAAATCCACGCCGATGGAGTTCCCAAAGTGCAAGCGCTCGACCTGTTCGTCCGTTTCCATCCGCAAACGGATGGATGTCTTCGAATTGATAATGCACAATGGCCGAAGAGACGACCGGTGACCATGTTGAAGACGGCTCGTTCCACCATTCCAACAGCTCAGCCATCAACCCGCTGACGAAGTCAGGGGAAGGTGGTGTATACCTGCCTACGTACACCTGAATGTCGCGGTATCGGCCGGCTTTTCCCTGGTCCATCACCCCTTTGGCAATGATCCTGTGGAGTTTCAAGACGTCATTATGGGTGATCGGCTTCTTGGCAACCTGCTTCTCAATGCAGCGAAGACCTGCGAGATAATTGGGCACTTCTCGTGTGGCGCATGGAGGCTCTGTCGGCAGGGATTGCCCCTCTTCCAAGAGCCGGACTTGTTCCAGCGTGAGCGGATTGCCTTCAATGAAAGCAGGCTTTCAAAGGTCTGGCGGCGTGGGCGGGAGGTGTGTGAAAATGAGACAGGCGAGATCGAGTATGCCGCCGATACCGCTCCAGACCACATGGCCGTGATGGATGAAATCGAAAGTCCAGTCGAGGTACATTTAACGAAGATCTGATATTGTAACTTCAAGAGCTTTGCCGGCGTACGACATCGAGAACGGAACTTGTGGTTTACTGAATTGCAGGGAGCCCGCTCCCGCACCATAGACTAGGAGGTGGCTTATGGATTTATTTGATAAGGCGAGAAATGACATGGAGGCCGAAGTCAAGAAATCGTTCAAGTGGGTCGTGTTAACCGCCATCTTCGGGCTCGTGTTGTTGACGTTGTATGTCATGATCAAGTGAGCCCGCTGCATGTGAATCAGCGCGTAGTCTGGTTAGCCTCAGTAGACCTGTCGCTTTGCCCTTGGTTCCAGTAGAGGAGTTGTTGTTCAGCTCGCATAGTTCCAGGAAAACGAGCCTGGAGTTTTTTAACGTCTTGCCCCCCGAAAACAGCAACAAGAGATAAGAACAACTATTCCTGACACCATTTCCCTCTTCCGTTGATACCGTGCCATGTGCAACTCCGTGGTTCCTGGAGTGACCAGGATACAGGTGTTGCACTAGAACCTTGAACCCAGACTGAACCCTTTTTCTTCTCGTGCCGAACTGGCTGCGCGATCACTTCTTACTGCAAGCAAGCTTTCCCAGATCGTGAGACACGCTTCCTGTCTCAACAGGTTTCCACTTTCGTTCATATGAGTCCTTATAAACCACCTTGCCACTTCCCATATTGCCGGAGAATTTCGTCAGCGCAAGTATCCGCTCGCGGTTTTCTCTGCAGTCATACTGGTGTTGCGCCTTGACAGACAGGTACGAGTTGCCCTGTGCGATTTGTAGAGTCTTGAAGTCGTTCAAATGCCACACCTTCACCAGCTTCCCGTTGCGGCGAATGGTGCCTGGATCGGCGTATACCGTCACCCCTGCTTCCTCGTTGCCACCGACCGCCACCCACTCGGCATAGGCAGGTCCACTACTCAGCGCCAGGAGTGCGAAAAGGAGCAGTCGTTTCATGTGAATCGCTCAGTGAGCCATGGTCGCTTATTTCTTTAACTGCCTCCACTCCCTCGCAAGCTTTTTTGCCTCGGCAATCTGTGCGGAAGTCATGTGGCCCGCGATCTCTTCTAGATTTTCTGCTGCGAGGTCCCGCCACTCGTCATCAGTCGAGTGGGCTGCTGCAAGGCCATACCACATGTAGGCCAGCACATCATTCCGTGTCACGCCGTGTCCGAATTCATACAACCCTCCGAGGTTGTTCTGGGCACCCGCGTGCCCCTGCGCGGCGGCTTTTTCGTACCACTCCCGCGCTAGGGCAAAATCCTGCGGAACACCATTTCTAAAGTCATACAGCACCCCGATGTAGTACTGGGCGCCGGCGTCTCCCTGCTCGGCGAGCGGCCGCCACTCACGCAAGGCTGTGGTGTAGTCTTTACGGTTATAGGCATCCATACCAGCCTGAAAGTCGGCCCATGTGGGAACGACGAGACAGACGAGCGAGAGGACAAGGGCGGTGGTGAATCGGAACGACATGGGGGCTTCGCAGGGAGGCGTATTGTAGGAGGGAGCCGTTGTGACGTGTGGCGCGATCACTGCTTGTCGCACGCAACGTTCCTCTGGGTTTGAGTAATAGTGCCTGGTGGAACTGGTTCCCACTTTCCTTTGATTGAGTAGCTAGAACGGACCTTGCCGCTTCCCATATTGTCAGAGAAACTAGTTGTCGCAAGCGCCCGATGGCGGTCTTTCGTGCAGTCATATTCATCTTGCGACCGGGAAGACAAATACGACTTATTAAGTACGGTTTGTGCAGCCTTGAAGTCGTATAAGATCCACATCTTCGCCAGATCCCCCTTGCGGCGAATGGTGTCTGGTTCGACGTATACCGTCGCACCGTTGTTGGATGTGCCAATCTCCACCCACTCCGCATACGCGGGTCCATTACTCAGCAGCAGGAGCGTGATCAGGAACCAGAGACCGAAACAGGCGGTCAACGGCAAGCGACGGGATGGGCGAATCGAGAAGGGCATGGGGGGCCTTTCAGGGGAGGCGTATTGTAGGAGGAATGCGAAGGATGGCGCAAGGATCGGAGGTGGTGGGAGTGGTCTCTTTCATTGCTGGCGAGCCCATGCTCACCCACTCAGTGTAAGCAGGTTTCCGATGCAGGTCTCGATTGCGCCTTCATTCCTGTACATTCCGGCCTATTGTCTGGCTTAGCTTCCTCAACTTGCTTCTTCACATCCTCACTCGCTGGTGGCTTCTGGTTGGTCTCCTTTGCCACTGGTGGAAGCCCAATCAAGAATATTCCAAGACTGGCGAATATCAAGAGGCAAAGTAGTAGACGGTTACGCATGGTGAGTCCCTCCTGTGGGATTCAACCTTGCCTACCTAGGAAATTAATGTCAACTTTTTGATCGCCAGAGTAACGCGGAGGCGTCTTGTAGGAGGAATGTGAAGGAAGGCGCAAGGGACACAAAAAACGGCGGCCCCATTGCTGGAACCGCCGTCTGTGACGACGCGAAAGGAGTATAGGTTCCGCTGTTTGTTTCCGCATCCATCACGCCAGTCCCCTCAGACCGCGACAGAGAAGGAAGAGGGAATTCTACCGCCCCCTGCATGCGCTCGTGAGAATGTCCGTCATTCGATCTCAGACAACAAATGCTGTAGGGCGGCTTCGACGTGTTCGGTGCCCACGTCGGCGTGACCAGCTTTGCCATGTTCTATGGCTTCGTTGAGATGATCAATCCCTTCGCTCAAATGCGAGCCTCTACCTCCCATCTTCGCAAACTCCAGCGACGCTTCCGCATGTTTCACAAGCTCCTTAGCATGCCCCTCTTTGCCATGGGCCACCGCTTGCTTGGCGTGGTCGATGGCCTCCCTGACATTACCCAAGGGGGACGGGTGGGCGTTCACCATGGGCACATCAACGAACGCTCCAAGCGCAGCCAGAATGAAGACACCACGGTAGAATTTGCTGATCAACTTTATCTCCCTCCAGGGTTAGAATTCACTGCCGAAAACGCCTGACCTTAACACAGGGTTTCGGTAGCCTGTCAAGAAGTCCTGACAGGCCTTGCGAAACCGAGTTTTTTGTTTGAGAACCTCGCTCAGACGTCGTTACGCTCAACGACGTCCCGTTCTTTCAAAACCTCGCCTTCTTCACCGACGATGGTGATGCTGCGCCCCAAATGATGGATTCGTCATGACGATGTTGAATCGTCCACCTGATGACCCAAGCCATCTTATCTCCTCGGGCGGTGGTGGACGAGGGCAATATTATGATGGTCTAACGTTCCCTGTCAGCATCGAGTCTATAAATCCAGGAGCTTGCGCATGTCTGGATCTATATGTAGCAGTAGCTCTTTGAACGCCTGGCGAAAGTCCTCCCGAAACTGGTGCAAGGGAAACAGGAAAGGCTCAGGCCGTCACGATAGGAAGCGCATTCCAATCGGTCGTGTAGGCTGGTGAACGACGATGAAATTGGGTCTGCCAGATCTTATTGATGCCGCTTGACGCATACTGGAGCGTACCTGCCCCCCACCGATCATTAACGGCATCAAGCGCGGTCGTCAGCCGTTTGGATTTCTTCCGATCCTGAGGGTCGAATAGATCAGTCTGCGTTTGATTGGCAGGAACCAGACCTGTCAGCATCACACCCGCCTTCTTGTAGAGAAACCCGTCTCGGTAGATCACTCGGATTCCCTCAAGGGCAGACCGGATGAGGTCGGCGGTGCTGTCCGTCACCACGGGCAGCTTCAGCGTGAGGGTGTTACTGTACTGCGGACCTTCTTTGAACTCATTGGTGGTGAGGCATACGGTCAATACTGTGGCCACGAGTTGTTCGCGCCTCAGTTTCTCAGCCACCCGCGAGGTATAGGCCGAGACCGCCTCTTCCATCTCGGCCAGGGTGCCGATGAGTGTCCCGAAGGCGCGTGAGCAGGTCAGGCTCTGCTTGGGTGCGGGACACTGTTCCAGCTCCAGACAGGACACTCCACGCAATTCCATCACCAGACGAAGGCCCACAATTCCCATGCGCTTCCGTATCCACTGGTCATCGACCCCCAGCAACTGTAAGACCGTCGTGATGCCGTGCTGCTTGAGCATGTAGGCATGGTTCGGGCCAATCCCCCATACGTCCTCAACAGCGATCCGGCCAAGCAGGGCGTCTCGGTCTGGACACGCAAGAAGGTCACACAGGCCCCCCATGTCTGGCGTCCGCTTGGCTATCCGGTTGGCGATCTTGGCGAGGGTCTTTGTCTCTGCGATTCCGACCGAAACGGGAATGCCAGTCCATTGCTTCACGGTTCGACGTATTTGCCGCCCATACTCGGTGAGATCACGTCTCTCAAAGCCCACCAAACTCAAAAACGCTTCGTCGATGGAATAGACTTCGAGATCAGGACAGAACTGTTCCAATGTCTCCATGACACGCTGTGACAGATCGCCGTAGAGTGTGTAGTTGGAGGAGAACACCTGCACCTGATGTGCGCGAAGCAGGGGTCGAATCTGGAACTCTGGCACCCCCATCCCGATGCCAAGTACCTTCGCCTCGTTGGAGCGAGCCACCACACAGCCGTCATTGTTGGACAGCACCACAATGGGCTTCCCTTCCAGCTTCGGGTTAAAGACCCGCTCACACGAGGCGTAGAAGTTGTTGCAATCGACAAGGGCGAAGATGGGCGGCATGGGCACTCAGAGGGCGTGAATGACGTTCGTGACGACACCCCAGATTTCAAAGGATTGTTGGGCCTGGATCTCGATCGGCTGATAGTCCGTGTTGGCAGGAAGGAGCCGCAGAGCCGTATCTCGTTTATAGAGCCGTTTGACCGTCAGTTCTCCATCAAGTGCGGCCACCACCACGTTCCCATCTACTGCTTCGAGCGAGCGATCCACGATGAGCAAATCCCCTGAATGAATCCCCGCGCCGGTCATCGAGTCGCCTGTCACGCGCACAAAGAATGTCGCAGCGGGGTGCTTGATGAGATGCCGGTTGAGGTCGAGCTTGCCCTCGATATAGTCGTCTGCGGGTGAGGGAAATCCGGCAGGCAGTCGCCCCAGAAATACCGGCAGCGCATAGCGCGTCGAGAGGTCAGGCGCGTAGATCGCATCAACATTCATCGAACACCCTCCTCGCCAGGCAGGCCGGTAGTGTACTCCCTACACCGAGACCGGCTCAAGGCACTGCGGAGCGTCGTGGCGCGGATTGTTGACGAGGGTACTCACGGGGTAGGCCGTCAGCTCGTCGCTCGGATACGGACGGAGGAGAGCCTTGAGGGATTCAACGCCCTGAAAGGTGGGGTCCAGCCACTGGTCGTAGGCCGTGGGGGCGAGAATCACCGGCATCCGATTGTGGATTGGAGCCATGAGGTCGTTTGGTTCTGTCGTGATGATCGTACAGGTCTCCAGGGGTTGCCCTTCAGCGGGTGTCCAGTGTTCCCACAGCCCAGCGAAGGCAAAGGGTTGCTTACTCCGTAATCCAATCCACATCGGTTGCTTGATGCGGCCTTGCACCTGCCACTCATAGAACCCCGTTGCAGCGATGAGGCAGCGACGTTTCTTGAAGGCAGACCGAAACGAGGGTTTTTCTGCCACGGTCTCGGCTTTGGCATTGATGCACTGATTCCCGATCTTGGGGTCTTTGGCCCAGGACGGGATCAGCCCCCAGCGAAGCATCACGAGTATCCGTGTGGTGGTGTCTGGATCAATGCGTATAGCAGCAATGGGCTGAGACGGCGCGATGTTGTAGCGGGGTACGAACAGAGGTGCATCGGCGAGTGCAAACTGTTGGGCAATTACCTCAGGTGAGGCGGTTTGAGTAAAACGTCCACACATACTGTTTGTACATCGAAAGCTAGGCCGTCTGTGGAGAAGTGTCAAGCAGCCATGAGATCATGTGGAGCGGTTCAGCGAATGGATCAGCGCCCTTCGATTCGCAGGCCGCGGCCGTAGGGATTTGTGGGACTGCTGGGGCTATAGGGACTCCCGGCGCCGAAGGGATTCTTGACCTTGGTTAGGACATTTCGCGTTGCAGATTGACCTTCAAGGCCTTCGCCCATTGTTGCTGAAATCTGTCATAGGAAAGGGAGAGCTTGGCCTGCATGGCGGCGTCGAGTGATTGCCCAGTCCGCACTACATTGAGCACCTGCTGAATTCTATAGATCCCATATCGCTCAGTGAGGATGCGTGTTGCCAGGTCAGCTTCTACGTATGCCATCGGCAGAGAGTCTGCAGGAATTTCATTCCATCGTCCTTGCAAGGAGGCAAGGGGGATGAACGGGGGATGCTTCTTCCTCATCTCGTCGAGATCGGACCAGGGGTCTTCGGCAAGCTGAAGGGCAAGCCCTTCCACCAACCATGTCGGGGTAACTGTCAGCTGTGTGTTCATTCTTGCGTGGAGCAGGGCGTGTACAAACTCATGACGTACCACGCGACTAAACCAAGCCAGATCATCCAGAGCTTGACCCGTAGGGATGTGAATGGTTCCTGATGCATGGTCGAACAAGGTGTCAGCCCACGCCGGCGTCCCCATCTCTTCCGAGAATTTCTGCTTCATGTGCAGCACAACCTTGATCGGGGTGTCGGGAACATACCCAAATTTCTGACAGATTTCTTGGTAGGCATACTCCAGAATGGCTTGCATGCGCATCCAGGTTTCTCGATCTGCAGTCCCATCGAACACCACTGTGAAGTGGGATGTGTTACGGGTCCGAGGCTGTCGCCTCGGTTCTACAGCAGGTATCAATGGGGTTTTCACGCTGGACTTGACAGACACAGGAGTTACACGTCGTGGGGGATCAATCTCGGCGGGCGGTGATACCCCCATCGTCTTCCCGGCTGACATGCGAGACAGATTGGCAACAATTACCTGCTTGTTGCCTTGCAAGGCCGGCATAGGAACCTTCGCGAGCTGTATCCGCGAGGAGGATCGGAGATCGGGATCGGTTTTGGCCGGAGATTTTTTTGAAAGCTTCCGCAATCCAGCTTCGACTTGGACGTCGCGCTTTTCCTCTGGTTCGGCGCGGATCGCGTTTACAGGAGTACTTGGCGCTTGACCGAAATCGATGAGAAGAGGCTGTGGGCTGTCCACCCCGGCGCCTTCCCTTCTCGTAATCTGGCCGGGTATCTGGGGCGTCAATAGAGCTGCGCTGTCGGTGGGCTGAGTCGGCTGTTGTGGCGTCGGGCGATCGGACGGCGCCCACCAGGCTTGATAGAGGACAAAAAGAGCGATCAGGAGCATCCCCCAGGGAACAAGAGGAGAAACGTGAGAGCGGTAAATCGGCCGCCGTACCTCTACTGCGCTTTTCTTCGGGGCTGTTTTCAACGGAACAGACTTTTTGCCCCTTTTCCCTTGTAGGACGACCACTTCTTCTGGGGCCTTCTCGATATGTTGTTCAGGCTGTACCTGTTCTGGAATCGTAGCCCTGGACCCGAGGCTCTTAACGGAACACTCAGGTTTCGCAGGACCGAGATAAGGCATTTCAGGAGATGTGGGAGGGAGAAACTCACGCAAACGCATGGCTGCGGACTCAGACAAGGTTGTAAATTCTAGTCCGATAGTTTGGGATACCCTCCAACGGACTGTCGCAACGTCCACCTGTAGAGGAGATTGCTGATGGGGCAGGCGGACCATCAGCGCAAGCTGCTCGCCTGGAGGGGGCAGGGTTTCGCCCATAAACTTTAGGCCATTCAGCGAAATATCAAACACAACCCCTAATCCATTACTCGATCCTTCCCACCATGGAGGTACGTTGATGGGTGAGAATGAACAGGAGAAGGGGATTGGAATCCGGAGTCGTGAATGCTGACGTAAGTCGGTGCCGATTTGTTGCTGTGCCAAAAGTGCCCTTTCTGCTATGACCCTAGCCCGATACGTTTTCTCTGCAGCGGATCGATTCGCCATTTCACGCCCGCGCAGACCTCGCCGAACGCGAGGTCACATTCATGGCTCCGCACCCACTGAACCGATGCGCGTTCGATGACGAAGGGTGCGCTTTTTACTGGCTGTTGTTTCGTTGACTGCTCAATGTGGGACGCCTGTGCTTTCCGTTCCGGTGTTGTCGAACGAATAATCAGCGACTTCAGCCGTGTGCCTTCACCACCCGCCAGAATGATTGACCATAGGTGATTCGACGAACTGCGTGGGCTCATGATTCCCGCCCTCCCTGAACGTCACATTCACGAACTACTCACCGAGTCATGCCTGCTCCCACTCTGGGCGGTCGTCCGCGGTATTGAGGCCCTATCGGTGTTCTTGGGTGCGACCGAACCGACCCGGAACCCTTCCCATGGTTGGCCAGGATGTCGTGATCCACGCAGTCTCCGCAGTTGACACAACGCCACAGCGTCATCGGTTTGCCAGTGATGTCCCATTCCAGAGTTGCCGTATAGCTGAGGACCAGCAATCCGCTACAGCGCCGGCACGATGTCCCAGGCGGAACCGACGCCTGGTGGCGCGACTGCCCGTCCCGATCTACTGCAGAATGGGATGCGTCGGGCAGAATGGGGGAGGCGGTGTCCAAGTCCAGCGAGCGGGCGCGCAGGGTCATGGTGACGTTCCGATCTTCCGGAAGTACTGCCGCACGATCTCTTGGACCTTCGTGAAACAGGTCGGGCAGTAGGTATATGCGAGCTCGAGCTTGGCCGGATTCACGCCATAGGTTTCGCGATAGGTTCGTTGCGTCATCCAGCGCTCGACACCGGGGATAGCTCCCGTCTCGTCTTGAACGAGTCCACAGGCGCAACAGGCGGGGAGCGGTGTCGGTGCGAGGAACGTCTCTCTCATCGGAGCGGAAGGCGTTTCACGAGTGGTCTGAGTGAGCATGTTTTCATGACGAGAACGATGCAGATGGTCGCGGGTCGTTTGCCAATGTAGAAATATCAATGTCGAACAGGCTCCTAGAAGGCATCGTACGATGCAGAGTGGCTGAGCAACTCTCATGCCAAAGGGATATGCCCGGCATGCTTCGTACAATCGTGATTATTTGAATGGGGCCGGTCTTTAGGAGCAGAATTTGTGTATGGAGATTCATACGGAGAAGAAAAAACAATACAGCCGTAAGACCAGGAAGCAGTCTTCCAGCACATAGGGTCACCCGGCTTTGCCCTTCTCAGGGCAGTCGATGCCGCTGAGACGGATGCGTTCAGAGCGTGGGTTCTACCCCGATATTACGGACGTAGGGATTCCCGGCGCCGTTGGGAGAGACCAAACTGGTTCATTTCGTTTGTTCGGTGTATTTAGTTTGTCTCGTTCATTGGGTTCTCTGATCGGAAAACCAAAGAAACACAAAAACCAAACAAACCAAAGGAACCAGACAGACCAGACAGACCAGATAGACCAGAGAGACGAGCAAGGAGCCGAGGCGCATCGGTGGCGAAGGGATTCGTTGCCGATTGATTGCTGAAGGGGCTGCCGTAGGGACTGAAGGGATTGGATACGCCAGGTTCCAATAAGTCAATAGTCATGCCTGACCCTCAATCTCTAGCGCACAGGGGTCTAATGATTAAGCTAACGGGCGCGGCGACTTTATGCAGCGTTTCTCTTGAGCGATTTGTTGACTCATGGTTGCAGCACTTTGTCTATTCTGACAAACCGCACTTCTTCGCTCGTAACACCGGCCATGGGCATGACCATAAGTAATCCAACGAAACCATCTTGCCTTCTTAATTTTCCATGCCCCTTCGTATCGAGACCGAGTTCATGTCTCTCGTAGTAGGGGCCGTACAAAACGGGGTTTATGTCCCCACCAGACCCGACGCTATGTTTCAAACGAATACGCCCGGAATGGATCTCAAAGTCCGTCCCTTCAACAAACGTTCCCTCTTTTTCGACACCAACTTTACTCTTTGCCCTAACTCCTAAACTGTTGGGGCTCAGCAACCTGACGTCGATCGTTGTAATGAGGGCGTGAGGGATTCCTACGATTTTCGGCCAAATCACCTCTGAGAGGTAAACAGGCGATTGCCCCTGTTCGCCTTCACCAAGATTGTGGTAGACCCCTTCGAGCGTTTTGAGTGTTTCAATCTTGTCAAAGCTGGCATTATCAGTCGGCTCGGAAGAAGAAAAACACCCATTGAGTAAGAGGATGAGGCTACATAGTGGAAGCAATATTCTCATGGTATTCACCGTGAGATACCTATTGAGTATGCTGATCGGCTTATTATGCGCAGACAAACTGCAATTTGGTGCGCAATCCTCGCGTCTTTTCCTCCCTCACTACTCCGGCAACTCTGCCACCAGCACCTTCAACGCCGTCACGATTTCCCCCATGCTTGGAAGCGTTGGCTTGCTCGATGACCGTACACTCTAGCATGGTGCCGTGGCCTTCAAAGTCGCCACAGTGGTAGGTGACGGGACAACACACAGAAATGCGACGGGACGGGCGAATCGAGAAGGGCATGAGGAGCCTCGAAGAGAGGCCAGTGTGGAGGGGTACGAATCAAAACGCAAGGCGAGCCTAGCCCTTCACAGTGGAGCACAGACTTTCGCCAACCAGGTGAGGAGCATCGAGGCACTGAAGACAAGCAGGAGTCACGGAATACTTTCCCTATGGACATTTTCAGATGTCTTTGAGTCCAAGCCGGGCGATGCCGGAAGCGGTAATCGAAACCTTCATGGACGAATCTGTGCCCTTATCAATGAATTTCCATTGGATCAACTCATGTAAGACGGCTTGTATCTCCGCAGTACGGTTGGGGTCGAAGTGAACGTAGAGTACATCGTACGGTTGAGGACCATGCTCTTTTAGATATGCCAATACTTCTCTTTGAAACTCACGGCTCCGACTAAACGTCTGGTCTGGTTTCTGGGGCTCGATTCGTGCCATGACCTAGGCTACCTCTCACATTATAGATAAGGCTGTTGGATCATCTCCAGGACTTCCCTCACCTCCTTCACCGAGTATTCCACCGAGCCCATGTAGACGCAAAGCACTGGTTACAGAAGCGGATGGGTCGGATCGAGAAGGGCATAGAGGCCTCGCAGGGAGGCTCATTCTAGGAGGGTGGCGAAGGAGGGCGCAAGTGTCCGAATGGAGAGCGTAGCAGACTACGAACAGTAGACTGAGAGCGGTGTGGGACTGGTTCTTAGTGCCTCCATCCGTCTTTCATTCCTTGCTGACCCCCCCCTGTAGGTCGAGAGTCCAAACGTAAGCAGTTGGAGGAGAAGACTACATTGGGCCAACAGCCGCCCGGTTGCTCTATTCATCTTTGAGGTTCAACGTAAGTTCTCAAGTGTGATAACGAGGATTTTCGTTCCCTTGCTCCCGAATCCAATTAACTCGTCTTCATCGGGGGACCCGTTGAATCGATGCTTCCACTTCAAGCCGTCCGAATCCATATACGTGTTGACGGTGCCGGAGAACTTCGTGCCTCCTGACCCTTTGTGCGGGCCCATTTTCTTCCAGTTCTTGAGGATCACCGGGGGCCTACTGGCTCCTTCTTTCATGGTCACCAGCACAAAGGAACTGGCAATGGTCACCATGAAATCTCCTGGATCGATATCGAGCGCGACGACCTGGCGTTTGCCGGAACTGTAGTCCTCGAGGGCGATCGCTTTCCTGTTTGTACTTGTTAAGATGCCGAATCGTGTCTTGAGGAATCCCTGGCTCTGAATCCTGCCAAAGTGGGGATGCTCAATCGCTAGTAGTTCCGCTGCAGTCGAAATATGCGCGATATCCATGCAAAGCCTTCAACCAGCAACGATACAAGGAGGCCCATTCTAGGGAGAGGGCTGAGCAAACCGCAAGGCGGGCGGTGGGAGAGCCGAAACCGGTCCATTTCGTTTGTTTGGTTTATTTAGTTTGTCTCGTTCATTGGGTTCTCTGATCGGAAAACCAAAGAAACACAAAAACCAAATGAACCAAACAAACCAAAGGAACCAGACAGACCAGAGAGACGAGCAAGGAGCCGCGGTGCGTTCGTCGCATAGGGATTCGTCGCCGATTGATTGCTGAAGAGACTGAAGGGATTTGTCACACTATTGGGCGAGAAGGGAAGTGGTTGAGAAATTTGGTGGGCCTGGTAGGGGTCGAACCTACGGCCCGCTGATTAAGAGTCCTGACGACGGCCTACCTCAGGACACTCAGCACGACAAATCAGCAGCAAAAGAGGAAGGTTCGTGATGGCGCACCTCACCATGGGACATGGTGGGTCCTGGTGTTTTGGCACCAGCTTGGCACCAAAAGAGAGAGGGGGACCGATTGTAGCCAAGTAGAAAGCGACCTGCGGTTTACGAATTTCTGGCGATCCGACCACACACAACCTAACCCCACAAGAAACCACAATTCAGGATACTGCCCGAGTGGAGATAGATGGGGCAGATTTATCCTGTCCTGGTAGCAGCGTGGTAGCAGAAGAGAGGATCGATGGATGTTAATCCCTGCGTCAGAAACTGATTCCAGCGACTGGCGTCACTCGCAGAAAAGGGCATGTTCTCATGCTGAGAGCACTGGTTCACGGTTTGTCTTTGGGGGAATCCTCACTCTGTTTTAGCCAGAGTTCAAGAAGTCTTGTCTCGCGTTCAGACTGGGAAATGCGTTCTAAAGCGAACGCACCCGTCAAGCGATTTTCATAAAAAGAGCGTTGCTTCGCGTAGGCTTTCTTAAAGGCTTCGGTCTTAAGGGTTTTCCAATTGGCATCGGATATTCCAGCATGCGAACGCAATAGGTTGATCTCGATGGCTTGGAAAGCAAAGACTTTAGCTAAAACCTTAATGACAGTTGCATTAGAAATTATTTTTGGAATTTTATCAGCCATGACGAATCGTTTCGGTCATGCCAAGACACACATAGTTGTACGCTCTTCTCTTCATACTTCATCTGAGAACACTGTACGGCGGCGTTCTCAGCAGCCTAAACATGGCCCGGAATCTCGAAGTGGAAACGATCAGTTCCGCACGCCGTTCCAAACTTTTGCCGGATCGATTGCCTTATCCGGGTTGAGGGCTTTCGCCCGTGCGAGCAGAACCTCCGCCGTTTCCGGATACAGTGGGTCAGAAATGCAACAATTATCGACCGGGCAGACGGCGGCACACTGTGGCTCCTCGAAGTGTCCGACACACTCGGTACAGCGGTCGTGCGCAATCACATAGATACTATCGCCGACTCCTTGGCCGTCGCCCACATGATTTCCCTTCGCCTCCGCGTCGCCGCGAGTCTCAAAAATCGCCTCGTTCGGACATTCCGGCAGGCAGGCTCCACAGTTGATACATTCGTCGGTAATCAGCAGTGCCATGATCCTCGCCTCCTTCTTCTCACCTAAAATAGATGAATATGTAGCACCCGAAGGCCCAGTTTGGTCAAGCACTATTTGAAAGTTCAATGATTCAGGCCGGTTGGGACTTCTTCCAAGCCCTAGATGGACGTGAAATGGTGAACTAAACCTGCCTCGCCAACTTTCCTCGCTATTGTAAAGAATCGCGCCGGGACTCGCGCAGCACCTTTGTCATGCAATAAGCGGGTGGTGTCCCCAACGGGATTTGATGGGCTTTGCCGCGCCGCGCTTCACGCCTGTGAAATCCCGTTCCAAGGCATAGTGGTGGCCGCATGAGTCAACGCCTTGTCATCCCCAGCTACTGCAATCGCATCACACAGAAGGTCAAGAACGCTCAACGCATCTTCTACATCAGCGTACATGATAACGAGAAGTCGGCAGAAACCTTTCTTCGGCAATACGTTCGCCCGCTAATGAAGAGTCCCGCCGATGCCCTACCTCAGGACACTCAGCAGGAACCATCAGCAGCAAAAGGCGAGGATACGTGATGACGCATCCTCACCATGGGTCATGGTGTGTCATGGTGTTTTGGCACCAGCTTGGCACCAATGCGTTCGTTAAAGCGAGGCCCGCAAGGTTCGCGACCGCCGCTGCCTTCCATTGAAGACCTGCCAATTTCTATGGGAATGAGGCAACGAAGCGTTCTGGCTCTCCGGTAGGTTCATCCGTCGTCGTCTCTTTATGTATTTGTGGCTAATACGTTCTTCGAGTGGAAGTGGGGAATTCCCTATTTCATTTGCACAAACGACTCTACGAGCTTTATCATAATCGTATATACGGACTCTAAGGCTTATAACATCGCCGCGTTGCTCGTCCCTGTCTGGCGGGTGAAAGAAGGAGGTGCTGTATGGCTCGAAGGGGACTGGTCGCTCAGACCACTTATGAGGCGCCGGCCGCTCTCATGAGAGAGTCGGTCATCGCACCGACACTGCTCCATGTCTGTTGTATCTGCAGAAAGATTCGAGATGAGACCGTATCTTCCCCTGATCATGAGCACTGGGTCACGCCGCGGACGTATCGACAGACCCATGGCGTGCAGCTGGCCAATTTCCCTCTCACGCACACCTACTGTCCGCCATGTTTCACGAAGTTCATGGATACACTGAGGCTGTATCGCCGAGAGATCAGAGCGTCGCCATGATCCTGTTCGCTGTAGCGAGCGGTAACTCAAGGCTTTCCCGCGGGATCTGTGACCACCTGACTCAGCTTCACACCCGATACCACCAGCACCAACCCTGCTTGACGAGTTCCTGATTAAGATTCATCCTATCGGGTAGCAGGCAATCCTGATCTTAACCATATCTCGACGAGCTTTGCCGAACGGCAGAATCTTTCAATACGGATGAGTATTCGTCGATTCACCAGGCTAACCAACGCTTTCTCTAAAAAGATTGAAAATCATGTCCACGCTATCTCAATATATTTCATGCATTACAACTTCTGCCGGATTCATCAGACATTGCTCGTGACGCCTGCGATGGAGGCAGGGATTGCCGATCATGTGTGGTCACTGGAAGAACTGGCGGAATTGCTACAACAGAAATAGGGAGGTTCCATGACTAGAGATCCCAAGCTATGTGATTATTGTCGTGAGCCGTTCGGGAATGGCGTTAGGATGCACCATATGCTCGACAAGAAGATGATCCTTGCTGAGCCAATCTTCGCGATTCACATCTCTTGTGCCTATGAGTTAAGAGATGAGCTGGATGCGTCGATTCGTAAAAACGAATCCACAATGGAAAATTCAAACTGATCCACTACCTACCTACCCACTGATTAAGAGTGGCAGAAGTCCGATGATTCGAACCGCTCGATGTTGCAAAGGTTTCCCCGTTTATCGTTGAACATCATGAGCTTGCTGGCGCTCTACTGATGCCATGGCTTCTATCTAATTCGGTCGTTTGTGAGGATTTTCAGTACAAATTTAGCACACTTAGTTTTCAGGAAGGTTTAGGAATACAACCTTCAATAAATTTGATCAGGGCGGGAAAATCTCCTTGGTCAGCCTCCTTTATTGCGCTGATGTATTGGGCTCGAACCTCGTGACCTTGAGCCATAAGGTGGATCTGGGGCCACTGTGGTAGGAGGTGTTGTCGGGAATGGAAGAACACATCCGTGATCAGTCTTGCATGCCTTCCATTGCCATTTCTGAAGGGATGAATTTTCGTCAGTCTATTCTGAAGCCGTGCGGCCACTTCAAGGACTGGCATCGTCGAGGCGGGCGAGTCCCACAGGAGAAAATCGTCACATAGTATCCGAATGTGTTCCGGTATGAGGTGCGGGTCAATGCCGATGTTGACCTTTTCCTTGCGGTACTTTCCTGCCCAATCCCATATTGAGCCGAACATTTCCCGATGGGTCTTACAAATAAAATCATCTGTGAGCCAATGTGTGCCCCTTTTCTTTCTATGGGCCTCAAAAATATATTTGTTATAAGCGAGACTTATAGCATCTGCTTCAGCTGCATTCCTCTCTGATCGAGTAGTGAGATGTGTAAGGATTAGACCAGAAGTGTCGTCGCCGGGGGTTGCCCCGGCTGGTTCTGTTTCGTCCGTCATCGGTATCGAGCTATATGTGTTTTCGACGGCTACGGAGAATATCGTCCGTGCGTTTTTCAAGCAGCCGTCTGAATGATTCTTTGTCGGGTGCTTGGTCTTCGAGTGCCATGGTTCCCATGGTGTGTTTAAGGCGCGTTAGAGCCACAGTGCCTGCCCGACCTCGGAGTATTTCTTCAAGAGGTTTTTGTAGTCTTGGCTCAAGATTCAGGTCACACCATAAACCTCGATAGACTCGTCGGAGGGTGTCTACTTGGGGATCGACTTTTCCAGACTCAATCGCAGCGAGATTGGGCTGCGTAATATGGGCACGCTTCGCGAGTTCAGTCTGGGTCATTCTCAGTCGATTACGCAGTATACGTATCCAATCTCCAGGCGTGCGATTGCCAGCCTCGGTCGAAGCTTGAACCTGGAGACGTGAGAGGGCAATGTCATCGATAATGGTGACGAGCTTACGCTTCATGAGCAATCTTTTATACCCCTTACGATATAAAAACAATATAAAACATACTCCAGGCAGTATATAAATATTAATATTTATACTCCTCACAGTATATTTAAGCGCGTATGTGATTGGAATTATTAATATAATATTTCACAGGGACACTCTTAAGAGTGCCTGGATAAACTGAAGCTCTATCGTAAGTCGCTCGTCAAGATCAGGTGGAGCGGTTCAGCGGCTGGATCAGCGTCCTTCAATTCGGAGGCCGTGGCCGTAGGGATTTGTGGGACTGCTGGGGCTCAAGCCTGCATTAATCATGAACACTTCTGCTACAATCGCCGATCCGCTGCTACGACGGGCCTTCGGTCGGCGGGCTCGCCCCTCGGACCTTCAACGTACTGCACGAGTACGCCTCAGGTCCTCCTGGCTCCGCGCGCCGCTCTCGCGACGCGGCTCAGCGATTTCGCGACGAACTGTCATGAATAATGCGGGCTAGGGATTCTCGGCGCCGTAGGGGTTCTTGATCGAGTCCGGCGAGAACGGAGAGACGAAACTGGTTTATTTAGTTTGTCTCGTTCATTGGGTCGGCTGATTGGACAACCAAAGCAACCAAACAAACCAAAGAAACTCATGAACCAGAAGAACCAGAGAGACCAGCGAGATTCGCGCTCAGCTCGCCGAGGTCTTCCGCGTGGACCAAGAGCGGCAGTGGTAGCATCAGAAGCAACAAGAGGAAGACAACCTGCATGGCGAGCCTCCGATAAGCGGATCAACCAGTGAAGTCAGCCTACTCCTCGTCCGGAGATCAGCGCAAGCGCAGAAACGGTTCCTGGCACCCTTATTTCTCTTCAACGTGACATTTTTAGGAGGATCAGCCCGGAAGCCGCAGGGTGTACCGGAGCGGGATCCGCAGCGAACATGACAGCGGTTCTTTGCTGGCGTGGGCGGTGCCTCGCGCAGGGGAAAAGCCTGCAGGCGGGAGGGCGGTTATGGCTACACCGGAAAGCAGGGGAGGGCTTGCAGCGAAAATCTTGCCGCCATGTCAGAGAGCCACGGGGCAGTGATGCCTTCGGAGCTTTCCTCTAGGCGGTATGTGGATACCGCTGTAAAAGGTGCTTGCCTGTCGTAACGTGACGGGTTACAATAGGGGATGATAGAAAGTTTTCGGCATAAAGGTTTACGGAAGCTCTATGAGGACGGGGAAACACGGTTTCTCCCGGCTGACGAGGTGGGGAAGATCAGGCGTATCCTTTCTTACCTGGAGGCGGCTGAAAAGCCACAGGCGTTAAACCTGCCGGGGTATCGGTTTCACCAATTGAAGGGTGAATATCGAGGTTTCTATTCGGTGACAGTCACCGGAAACGACAGAATTATCTTTCGGTTTGTGGACGGTAATGCTGTTGATGTTGATTATTTGGATTACCATTAAGGAGAACACAACATGATGCACGATCCTTCACATCCTGGCGAGGTGATCAAGCACGATTGTATTGAAGCGTCACAGTTGACAGTGACGGATGCTGCTGACGGTCTCGGCGTGAGCCGAAAGGCACTATCTGAGCTGATTAACTGCAAGTCGGGTGTTTCGCCGGACATGGCTATCAGGCTTGAAAAAGCAGGATGGGGAACTGCCGACACATGGTTGAGGATGCAGATGCAGTTTGACCTTTGGCAAGCGCGCAAGAAGTCTGGAAAGCTCAAGGTCAAAAGATTTGAAGAGGTAGTCCATGCGTGAGCAAACTGGGTAAATCTATGAAAATGAAGAATCCCCGGCGCCGTAGGGAAAGACGGAACTGGTCTATTTGGTCTATCTTGTTGGCCGGACCGGAAAACCAACCAGAAGAACCAGAGAGACCAGAGAAACCAGACAGACGAACAAGGAGCCGTGGTGCGTCGGTGGCGAAGGGATTCGTCGCCGATTGATTGCTAAAGGGACTGCCGTAGGGACTGAAGGGATTGTTGATGCCGTCCGGCTTGAAGGGGCTGCCAGCTCCGTAGGGAATGGACGTGGCCGGTTCCAATAAGTCAATAGTCATGTCTGACCCTCAATCCATACTCACGTGTCGGTTCATGCTGTTCATTTCCGAGCCAAGCAGCTCTACGCCGTCTTCTTGACCCGTTTGCTCGCGTGCAGCACTGTGAAGCCAATGACCTCTTCCCCCTCATAGCGGATGATCACGTCGTCATCGGTTATCTCGCTGTCGGTAGCATGGCTGGGCTTCTTATAATTCACGTACAGCGTGTCGGCCTCGGCGTCGTATGTCAGCCAAACGGCATGCTGCGGCGCCCGATTGACCGCCGGGATCAGCTTTAAATATTCCTGAATGTCTGCTATGGCCATATCTGCCTCCTCTTATCAAGGGACCGAACTCGACGAGTGAAAAATGCCGTGATGATAAAGCCGTCGTCGATACGCTCCCGATACACGACGACGAGATGTTTCCCCTGTTCCAATTGACGGACTGCAATCTGTTCTCCATCGCCACCGAGTAGGATGCGATCCGGATGCAACACGGTCTCCACGACTTCTGAACGCAATTCGGCAAGTTCGCAATGTTCTTCCGAAATATGCGCCCACCGTTCATCCGTGAGCCGAATGGCAATCCCACCCTTTGAGACAACTCGGTCGATCATAGCACCCTCAAGAGAACTCTAGCCCCTGTTGCCCCGAAAGCCTCGGCAAAGCGCATCATGTGATGGAGCGCTTTCGCAGCCCCCCCGGACGAACTCCGGTTCCAATTGTCTCGACAGAGTCGAGACAATTTCCTCGCCATACGCCGTACGCCTGTTCTTGAGGATATTCTGCAGGATGCGCGTCCCGATCTCCCAATACAACATCGTCAGCCCGACATTCACCTGGGCAATCACCTCAGGCGAGGCGGTTTGGGTAAAGCGTCCACGCATGCTGTTGTACAGCGAAGGCTATGCCGTCCGTGGGGAGGTGTCAAGCCGCCATGAGATCACATAGAGCGGTTCAGCGGCTGGATCAGCGTCCTTCGATTCGGAGGCCGTGGCCGCAGGGATTCGTGGGACTGCTGATACTATAGGGATTCCCGGCGCCGTAGGGATTCTTAATCGAGTCTGGTGAGAACGGAGAAACGAAACTGGTCTATTTCGTTTATCTGGTCTATTTGGTCTGTCTTGTTGACCGGACCGGCAAACCTAGCAGGCGAATCAAAGAAACCAGATAGACCAAAGAAACCCAATGAACCAGAGAGACGAGCGGGATTCGCGCTCAGCTCGCCGAGATCTTCCGCCCAAGCCGGAGCGGCACAGAGGAAAAACAGAAGGAGGAGCCACATGAAAAGCCTCCGAGCTCAACCTTGACCTGAGCCTAAACCTTTCAAGACGGCCAGCCTCTTTACTGAGCCTCAGCCTCAACCTTTCTTTCTCACCGCCGGCCTACTTCACGCCTGGAACTCGGCGCAAGCCAGCTAGAAACTGTTCCTGGCACCATTTCCTTCTTCACCGTTGCTGGTAAAAACACCTTTAATTTTCCTTGCCATCCACTTCAAAAATCCCTCTTGAAGTTCGGACACTTCCTGAACCGTAAACTCTTTGCTCGACATGGCTTCGACACAGGGATTATTTTTGAGGGTGCCGATGGTCGTTCCTGCGATTTTTGGTATAACAATGGTGAGGCCGATGGGACTCACGAGTCCGAGTAGATACCAACCACCCCCCTGGGCAATCCGTAACTTGTCGCTTGTCACATCTGGGTCTGAGAGATGACCGTGGATTCGGACGGGGTGCGCAAGAGTGGCCAACGTGGGGGTTTTGGGTTGAGGAGACAGGATAAGGTCAATTTGTTCAGTGCCTAAGTTGAGTGTGCCAAATCCTCCGACGGTAATGTTCTGGGTATCAAAAAGAATGGAGTCGCTCTGTATTTCCCCTTCCGTAATATCGAAATAGCCCACCATACAATTGAGCTTGGTGACTTTCTCTTTTCCCCAGGCTTTCGTTAACGTGAACGTGAAGATGTCTGCCGCCCAAGCATCCAAATATTTGTTAGTTAGCTCGAAAGGGCCCTGCACAAACTCTGCCTCTCCGTTGGCTCTGTTCAAGACTTCATGTAACGTGGTTCCCCGACTTTTCAGGTTAAGCTTAATAAGGTCTATGTTCCCTGTTACCATATCTGTCACACCCACCGTGTCGTCCAAAAAGCCCACATCGAGGCCTTCTAGCGTGAGTTGAGCAGTCAGAGTTGGAACATATTGCGAGGCATCAAGTTTTATTTTGCCGTCAAATGTTCCATGCCACAGCGTTCCCTTGAGAGGTCCAATGTTCAGGAGGCCGTCCTCTAGCGTCAATTTATAGGAAAGATTCCCCAAATGGACTCCCTTCCTTTTCACCTTTTGAATTTTCCAATCGAAGTCAAGATCAATGGCACGAAGCGAATCAACGGGAAATTCGTAGTCAGGGATTAGGCGAGCCACGCCTGTTCCCTTCCTGTCATCGCTCTCGTCATCCTTCTCCTCCCCACCCACTGACTTGGTGGACACCCCGCTAGCTTTTGAGCCAATGCCTGCTACCGACTCGCTGGCTTTTGTGCCTATTTGGGCCACTGCGCGAGCAATGCTCTTAAAGATTGTTCTGGCAGGTCCTGGCTTGGTGGAAGGAGCAAGTTCTTTTGTCAGGAAGTCGATTTCATTGGATTCGGAACTCAGCGATGCAACCACTTTCGGTCGCGGACCGTTTGTCATGAAGGTGGCATGACCTGCCAAATCGTTGGGCCCCCACTGACCTTTTAACTCTGTAAGACGGTATCCATCTTTGATTTGAGTCAGTTGGCCCGTGAATGTGAAAGGTCCGAGGTATGACAATCCCATTTTCGGAATAAAGGATAAATCATGCGAGGTATCTCCCTTAACTGAAAGCTGGAAAGTGATATTTTCGCTATTGATTGGAAAAAGGAGGTGTCCTTTCAGATCGATGGATAGCTGTGGAAAATTTACGACAATGGCCAGCGGCCATGGTTGGTTGTCTTTAATAAGTTGGCTTAAGGCACCCGCAGATGATGCGATTGTAAAAGGCCTCTCCTTAAATGAGCCTTCGGCACTGAAGAGCAAAGGGCCTCCACCTGTTGAAGAAAGGGTAGCCTGGCTGACGTTCAAGAATGGTTCAGTTTCATCCTGCTGGTCCTTCAAAGTGACGCGCAGTGCTTGTGTACCAATCATGAAGTTTGGTTGGGCTAACATGGTAGAGAGGGTGTTGCCCTTACTGGAGAAATGCGCGTCCAGGTTTGCAACACCACTCAGCTGAACATTGCGTCCAAAGCGTTGGAGCAGGTGACCATAGTCCAGGTTGTGAACCGATGTCTTTCCGGATAAAGTCGGAATAGCAGCCGTCGTGTCGAGTGTCAGTTCACCTTGAAACTCTGCGTAGGTCTTTTTCCGTTCAAAAAGATTCCCTTTGAGAGTAGTGAAGGCCAGCCGGCCATTTTTCAGACTCCCATCTATGGTGAGATCTCTGAGTTGAATCGTCTCCGCTCTCATACGTTTGATCTCCCACTTGATGTCCGCGTCTAGGGCCTGTAGAGATTCCACGGGGATCAGAATGTCGTCGGGAGTAGCGTCACCGGGAGTAGAGAAGTCTGCCATGTCAATGTATGAAGAAGAAAATGCCGCTGAGAGTAGCGGGATGTCTGCTTCCATGTTGAGGCTCAACCTGCCGACCACATCGCTCTGACCCAGTCGACCTTTCAAGTCGTTCAAGAAATATTGACTGCCGCTGTTAATCAATTGGGCTCTAAAAACATAGGGCCCTGACGGAGGAAGGTTGGGATCAAGGCGATTGAGTTGTTGGCCACTTAGAGAAACGGCCAAGGCGACTTGCATGCCCTCAGGCTCGGATCTCATCCCGCCTTTTATGGCCAAAACAGCATCATCAGTGCGGGCTAACAAGGAGATTGACCAGGGTTTGGCCGGTGTAATTAATTGGGAGAGGGACCCGGTGACAAGCTCGACGTCTATGGCCTTTTCCCTGAACTTCCCCTTGAGACTTGCTTTGACTGTTTCCCCTGGTGCCACCTTCACGGAAGCTTGGCGGATGCCAAAAATGACGTTGTCACTCGTTCCCTCATTTCCAAACATGAGCGAAGAAGGCCCCGCGTTAATAGACAACGTCGTATGATCCAGGAATTCTTGCAATGTAGCGCCTTGTCCCCGGATGGCGATATCCAGATAGGTTGGTCCAGTGATCTGGCTCGTCACATCAAAGGCTTGAAGGGCCTGTCCGTAATTCAACCCTTGAGATTTTACGTCAAATGTGACAATCGGTGCAGGATGGTTTAAGTCAAGCGTAAGATTGGCAGAAATCATTCCTCCGAAACTTTTGGCTTGAAATGGAGCGAGGCTAAGGTGTCCTTCTTTAAGTTTTGCAGAGAACGCCATCGTCCCAAGGTCCGTCGCGTCGTACAGTAATCTATTGACGGCTAACTCCAAATCAATATCAATGGCGTCCAGGCCGGTCTGGCTGGCAAACGTTCGCGACGAAGAAGGGGTATCCGGGGAATCGATTGGGGTATCATTTGAAGTGATATCCGGTTCAGAAGAGCGAAAGTCGTTCGCCTGAATAGTGTTGGCTGTCAATTTGCCAGAGAGTAGAAGCTTTTCGGCCTGGATCAACAATTTTAGATCACCCCCGAAATCCGATTCACCAATCTTTGCGGCTATGCCACTTAAGCTGATTGTCTCCTGGGAGAGCGAGAGGGAAGTCGTCAACTCATATGGGCCATAATGTGGTAAATCCATGTCCAAGAGGGGATTGAGGTCGCTCAAGCGCTCACCATGTAGCGCGCCTGTCAGTTCAAGAGACGGAGCCGAGAGAGGCCCGATCAAGTGTCCCTTCACATTCAGAGCGGAGCCAGCAGTTGTAATTGAGCCATCAAAGGGCCATGGTTCGGCCAGATCTACTAGGTCAACAATTTTCCCTCCTTTCAGTTCAATAGTGAATGGAGTATTTCGGAACATCCCTCGCACAGAGAATTGTCGAGTACGAGCCTCCACTGAAAGAACCATTCCTTCTATGATTGTCAGTTGTGATTTGGGGCCCGACGCCATATGCGGCTGATAGCCGATCGTTACGCGTTGAATTCCTATAAAACCTGCCTCGGCGATTGTGGCCGAAATGGGAGATTTTGTTTGGGAGGAACCAGACGGTTCAGATGGAGTACCGAACGTCCAATTATTTGATTCGTTTGGTCCTTCCTCAAGAAGAATATCCACGCCGTCAAAGAAAACCTTGTTGATCACGAGCTCGCGCCTTAGGAGTTCCAGAAATGACAGTTGCGCTTCTAACCGTGAAGCCTGAAGAAGATCGGGCCGGGAAGACCAGGAAGGGTTGGCGATATGCACATCTTCCAGCACGAGCGTAGGGTGCAAAGAAAGACTGAGTGAGATAGGGCCTTCAATAGTGACTCGGCGGCCTAGCGCAAAGGAAGCCCTCGCCTCTAGTGGTCTCCGATACTGTTCCTCATCGATAAGAAATGGGAACAGTGCATAGCCCAGACCGGCTAGGAGAACGAGTACAAGAACACCAATAAGCCAACGTTTGATTGGTCGACTACGCATGTGACGCTTCAGTGGAATGAATACCTTCTGGGAATGTTGAAAAAGTCCTTTGTTGTTAGAACTAGCCGCTCGGCCTCTGCCGGAGGCTACCGCGACAACACGATTGGATGCACAGGGGTCGAACCTACGGCCCGCTGATTAAGAGTGGCAGAAAGCCAATGATTCGAACCGCTCGATGTTGCGAAGGTTTCCCCGTTTATCGTTGAACATCATGGGCTTGCTAGTGTTCTACTGATTCCATTGCTTCTACTGAATTCGGTTCTTTGTGAAGATTTTGCGCACAAAATTAACACACATGGTTGGGGTGAACCCCTCCGTTGAGACAGTTTGGAATGGGTACACGTAAAACGAACTGACGGAACCTTCCATCTCCGCACCGTGGGTTAAGTGCAACTCACAGAACGTCGAGTCCACAAGCCTACATCAGGGGCGGATGGACGGTAGTGGGCTATTTTGATTATTCGCGATGATATGCCGTCTCTCATATTTCATATCGGTAAGTTCGTTTGGCCCTCATTCATCATTGCTCGATTGATCATTTTTTGAACCTCAGGACGTATATTGACGGGTATTAGGCGAATAGATGGATGCTCATTTTTGAATACACGGAAAATTTCGTCAGCAAAAGCCTGTCCAATATCCGTGACATCTCTGAAATCCAAATAGACCTCTTTGAATTTGTCCAGCCGGTTCAGAATTCGCTTAGCCTGGGATCGTGATACCAAATGATCGCCTTCATATTTTGCGAGTTGGACCGATAGGTGTGTTTTGCTAAATCCGAAATCGTCAAACTCAGCCGTAAAACGATCGAATACGGCCTTGGGGGTTTGTTCTGAGTCTAAATGGACAATCATGCTGACATGTGTGCCTGGACCAGCGGATTGTTCTTCTTTCACATCAAAAAGCCACTCATCACCCTCGTGAAAACGGCAAAAAGTCAGCTTGTCGGACGCAAGCATAAATCTGTCGAACATGCGCGAAGTGAAAAAGATTCCTTCTCCGGTATGTCTTCTTGGATCTGTAGTCAGCTTCCCCTTGGTAAGCTCTAGAAGTGCATGCCGTGGATCATCTAAGTGAAACGCCTCCTGCAATTTCTTCCAAATTCCTATTCCATGGTCTTGAATGACCATCCGGACAACGAGAGCATCGACCGTGATCCATATGTCTGCTGTTCCTGATAGGGAATGGTCAATTACATTGTTGAACATCTCTGTAAAGCCGTACTGACAAATTTCCCGCACATTACTCTTGAGATCCTGAAGATGTGGTGCGATTGACTCATTCCATATTTTGTTTTCTTGCGTCTCAGGCCCAACTTGGACAGTTATATGGACTTCCTTTAGCGGCTTGAGCCTGTACGGATGTTCTGCTGATTCCGTCTTTACTATGGCTCCAGACGCAACCAACTCTCTGATATTTTTAAACACCGCCTGACGGCTAACTTCAAAGGTTTTTGCAACTACGCCAGTCGAGACTTTCCCTACGTTATCTATCTGCTCCAACATAAGGTGGCGAATTTCCTTGGTTCTTCGTTTCATATTCAACGAGACAACTTTACAGCCACATAGAGTAAACTTTTACATTGCAAAATGTAAACTTTTAACCATAATTATGTCAACTAAAATGTTGGTGGATGGAAACTTTATGAATGAAGAAGAATGGCGAGGTATGAGGTTGCCGCATCGCAGCACAGAACTTCAAATACAGGCTATGTACTGCAGGGGGTCTCTATAGAGACCGCACTTTCTTAACATGTATTAAATCATATGCATATTCATCATGTTATAATCGTCATATACTGAATAATATATTGTATTGTATAAAACATTGTTGATTTAATATAATATAGTATATTAAATATAATGTTTAATATATACTAAACTATATAAATAAATGGTGGTGAGTTGTGAAGAATCGATTCCCAAACATTATTGATGACATGGCTCTTTCTCGACTTGAGACTGGGCTTTCAGAATCACAATGGGCTCCATCCCATACTGAATGGATCCGTATGTTACGGAACCGTCTCAGGATGACACAAGAAGAGCTCGCCAAACGAGCGAAGATTACACAGCCCCATCTGGCAGCAATCGAAACAGGCAAGATTGACCCGAAGATTAGCACGCTACGGCAGATCTTCCACGGTCTATCCTGCGATCTCATACTCGAACCGCGTCCACAAAAACCATTCGACGAATTGCTGCGTGGGCAGGCACGTAGTCTCGCGTTACAGCGGCTGAAGCGGACAATGGGAACCATGGCACTAGAAGGTCAGGCTCCTGAAGCACAAACCTTCAGGCATCTACTAGAAAAACGTACCGACGAGATCCTGCACGATCACCGCGAGCGCCTATGGCAAAAGAAAAATGACTGATTCAACAGAGCCGCCAGGAGCAACGCCGGGGCAAGATATCTCCGGTTTGCTCCTACACAACCAAAGTTCTCGCGACGAGATTAATGCCGCCGAAACAGAGGCGATTGACAAGGCATCGACCAAGCACGTGCATCGAGCCCGAAAGAAAAGCCGTGATGCTGAATGGCTTACAGACGAGTTTATCCGCAAAGTCCATCATGACATGTTTGGGGGGATCTGGGATTGGGCCGGAAAATATCGAACGATCCGACTAAACATCGGCGTTGAGCCCCATCATATCCCTGAACAAATACAACTCTTGTGTGGAGATTTTTTGCTATGGAACTCCGGCACATCACCAATGTCAGTGCTGGAAACAGCCGCTCGACTTCACCATCGGTTGACCAAGATACATCCATTCAAAGATGGGAATGGTCGCCACGCCCGACTCATAACAGATATTCTTCTGCACTCACGTGACCACCCGTTGCCGAAGTGGCCGCAAATTCACCGCCTCGCTCAAGGCGATGTAATCCGAAAACAGTACATCGCCGCACTGAAGAAAGCTGACGAGGGAGATTACAGCGCTTTACGGAGTCTTTTAGAAGATTGGCTCGAAGAGAAAAAGTAAGCGTGACGGGTTCTGCCCCACTTTTACGGACACCTAATTAAGGCTCATGATGGGTTAGTATGGGTGTCATGGCCCAACGGCGGAGGTTTTCAGCGGAGTACAAGTGTGAGGCGGTGGGGACCAAGGTGTCAAGCAGTCCTGATATCACGTGGAGCGGTTCAGCGGCTGGATCAGCGTCCTTCAATTCGGAGGCCGCGGCCGTAGGGATTCGTGGGACTGCTGGGGCTCAAGCCCGCATTAATCATGAACACTTCTGCTGCAATCGCCGATCCGCTACTACGACGAGCCTTCGGTCGGCGGGCTCGCCCCTCGTACCTTCACCGTACTGCACGAGTACGCCTCAGGTCCTCCTGGCTCCGCGCGCCGCTCTCGCGACGCGGCTCAGCGATTTCGCGACGAACTGTCATGAATAATGCGGGCTAGGGATTCCCGGCGCCGTAGGGATTCTTGATCGAGTCCGGCGAGAACGGAGAGCCGAAACTGGTCTATCTCGTTTGTCTGGTCTATTTGGTCTGTCTTGTTGGTCTGAACGGAAATCAACCAAAGGAACCAGAACAGACCAGACAGACCAAATAGACCAGATGAACCAGACAGACCAGTGGGGTTCGCGCTCAGTTCGCCGAGATCTTCCGCGTGGACGGAGAGGGGCAGGAGCAGCCACCTACCCTGTAGTGTTACGTGAGCGAGGGCGCCGGTTTCTTTGAGGTCGAGGTGACCGGCTGCCTGCGAAGCCCGATGCGCAGCAGTTCTTGCAACAACTCTTGATAGGTATAACCGGCTTTCTCTGCCGAATCCGAAAAATCTTCGTCGTGCGCGATTTGTGGATTTGGATTGGCTTCCAGCACATACACATGCCCCTCCGCGTCCATGCGCACGTCGATGCGGGCATAACCGCTCAAGCCCAGAGCGCGATAGACCCGCTTTGCGAGATGCTGAATCTCCTCAGCTTTTCCTTCAGGAAGATTCCCGGCTTCCTCTGAACGAATCCCATACTTGGTTTGATACGTGCGATTCCATTTGACTCGTTCTGTCGCAATCCGGCGGGCGTCCTCCGGCAACTGGTCCATGATCAACTCCCAGACCGGCAAGACGTGAAGCTGTCCATTGCCCATCACGCCGACATACAGTTCGCGCCCTTCAATGTACTGCTCGATGAGGGCGCCGGTCCCGACGCTTGTGTGAATGAATTCGACGCGCTCCTTGAGTTTGTCGTCATCCTGAACAATGGACGCCTGCGAGATCCCGTGCGAGGCCTCTTCGGTCACTGATTTGACAATGAGAGGAAATGCCAGCCACTTGGGCCGTTTGACCGTCCGCCCTTGCGGCACCACCATGAAATCCGGGAACGGGATGCGATGGAACGAGAACAGCTTCTTGGCGAGGACTTTGTCGCGGGCCAGCATCAACCCACGCGGGTTACAGCCGGTATACGGCACGCGAAGCAGTTCCAGATACGACACGACGTTCTGATCGTACACCGCCATCCCGTCGAACTCTTCGAGCAGATTGAAAGCAATGTGCGGCTTCCAGTCTTCTATGGCCGAGCGCAGCACCCCGAGATCGCTCTTGACTCCGAGCGGCTTGACGTCATGCCCGAGCTTGCGGAGCGTGGAGACCACATCATATTCCGTCTTCCACTCGGCGCCGGTCACATCCTGCTCGGCCAGGGGCGCATCCGGCGGCACCAGATCCTTGTGCATCAAGACGAGGATGCGGAGCCGTTTCATAGCGCCACCTGATGCCGCCCGCTGCGCAAGTAGGTCATCGTGTGGACCGTCAGCAATATCGTGAAATCCAACTTGGCCTGCTCTTCCGCGAGCGACAAGTGCAAGTGGAGCTGCCGGCAGCGCTGAATCATGTCCTCCAGGACCTGATCGATCGTATACTGATATTCGCCGGTCCAGGCGGCGACCTTGCGGCGCACCTCTTTTCGGAAGCGGTTCAAGAAAGTGGCAGCGCTCAGGTGCGCGGCATGGGCCGGGGCATCGGAAAACAGGCGCTTCAAGTCCGGATCGTAAAAGGACGGTCGTTCAATCCCATAGTGCTTGCGCTTGCGCTCATAGTGCTCGCGCAGGGTCTTCTTCAGGTCGGGCAGCGGATCAATCTCCTCCTGCGTGACCACCTTGGGCGGCACCGCCGCCAGCCCCGCCATCAGCCCCTCGACATACTGCAGCTTCTTGAGCACCGGCCAGCCCTTGTACCGGTCGGCCCAGGTCGAATCGGGCGTGAGCCAGACCGCGAAGGTCTCCGCAAAGTCCTCATCCGGATGGCTTTGCGCATACCAGACATCGAGGTGCCGCACGAAGCTCCGGCTATAGGGCCGGGGGCGGTAATATTTGGGATAGGGCTCGGAGGAGCGCCCAAAGACCTGTTGTCGACGGCGGAGGCGGCGGAGGCGATAGGCATTCTCAATGGCGTGGCCTGCCTCATGCCTTAAAATGCGCATGCACCATTCCGCGGTCCCGCCCTCGACCTCGAGCATCTGGTCCAGTTCCAGTTTCGCGAGTCGAGGATGGGCCAGATAAAACGGCACGGCAATCCCCGGCACCCCATCCGGCGTAAACCATTCGTTCGACAGCCAACAGTGGGGACGGAAGAGGAGCTGGCGGGCGTCGAGTTCGGCGTAGAGCTGCTGGATCTGAGCGGACAGGAAGGCCCCGTCGAGGGTGACGCCGAGTTGGCTCATCGGGAGGTTCAAGAGCTGCTCATTGGACCACGAGGCCCATTCCGGCTCGTGATTATGGCTGTCAGACGCGATCATTTCCACTGTCTGTCATCGTCGATGCATGAACCAACGCGGTACATCACGCTGCATTGCACAGGGAATCGACGGAATGGGCGAATCGAGAAGAGCATGGGACCCTCGCAGGGTCATCCATTCTATGAGGGGGACTGAGGAAACCGCAAGGCGGGAACCTGAGAAATGCTTATTATAAGTGTGGAGATCAACCGGTTACTTTCTCAGAAGTCTCACTACCAAGATCATTGGCAATCAGCCTGAACTGTTCGAGCGCTACTTTGATGTCATCGACGAGTTCAAATTGGGTATGGTTCCTGACACTATTTCCTTCGTCAGATCATGAAGAAGTTTTCCATCGGGATCATATAGCCCGAAGGGCATTGGGCTGCCATACATCTGACCGGGGAGATTGAGAGGGTATAGCGTGAACGACAAGTGCGAGCACCTCTAATTCGGCAGAGAACGAGGCCTGGAGACTAGCACACTGATGAAATCGCTTCGATACCGCTTAAGCAGGATACCACATGGATAGTTGAGGCCAGATTTCAGCGGGAGCGGTTTAGCGAATGGATCAGCGTCCTTCAATTCGGAGGCCGGCGCCGTAGGGAGAGACCAAACTGGTTCATGTCGTTTGTTTGGTTTATTTAGGTTGTCTCGTTCATTGGGTTGTCTGATCGGAATATCAAAGAAGCACAAAACCAAATGAACCAAACAAACCAGAGACACTAAATGACCTGACCCCCTTGCGTATGTCTCGAATTTAGGACATGCTGGCGACGTGAAGCCGATTATATTTCACCCCACAGCTCAGCAGATCGATGTCTCACGTGGCATCAGGGACTCATGAATTCAGGGTGATGGGCAAAACATCCTCCGTGCGGGTGTTCTACTTCGTCAAGCTGGCTGAGGCGATCCTGGTGTTTCACGTATTTCAGAAGAAGACGCAAAAGACCCCCAAACGGGAAATGGCTCTTGGCCAACAACGACTGAAAGAGGTGCTGCATGGCAACGTCTAAAGCACGCAAGCTGGTGACCGTTCGGACCGCCGAGGACCTCGGCCGCGCATTGGGTTTGTCCACGGCCGACACAGCTGAAATGGAATTCCGCTCGGACCTCACCGTCTCGCTCGCAAAGATCATTCAATCCGGACGCCTCACGCACGCAGAAATTGCCAAAGGTGCCGGAACGTCAAGGACCCGAGTGACGGCCATTGCAAACGGGAACACCCAGGGCGTGTCGACCGATGTACTCATCCGGGTACTGGCTGCCACAGGCTATCGTGCGGAAGTGCGTGTGAAGAAGAACGCCGCGTAGACTAGCAGAATGTTACAAAACTCTTTCGACAGCCTGCGGGTTCCATGAACCGGACTAGCACGCGTCAGCGCAAGTGGTGCAGTGGCTAGATCATCGTCCTTCAATTCGCAGGCCGCGGCCGTAGGGATTCGTGGGACTGCTGAAACTGGTTTATCTCGTTTATTTGGTTTGTCTCGTTCATTGGGTTGTCTGATCGGAATACCAAATGAACCAAACAAACCAAAGAAACTCATGAACCAGAGAGAACCGCGGGGTTCGCACTCAGCTTGCCGCGATGGTTCCTAGCCGGTCATACAGCCGAGGAGCATCGGTAGCGAACGGATTCGTCGCCGATAGATTGCTGTAGGGACTACCGTAGGGGCTGAAGGGATTTGTCACACTATTGGGCAAGAAGGGAAGTGGTTGAGAAATTTGGTGGGCCTGGTAGGGGTCGAACCTACGGCCCGCTGATTAAGAGTGGCAACAGGGCAATAATTCGAACCGCTCGATGTTGCGAAGGTTTCCCCGTTTATCGTTGAAAATCATGGGTTTGTCGGGTTTCTACTGATTCCATGGCTTCTACTGAATTCGGTCGGTTTTGAAGAATTTGAGCACAAATTTAGCACAGGTCTTTGGATCTCAAAATGGCTCCAACGGCCCGCTGATCGAAAATCAGCAGGCCTGTATATGCAACGAGGTCGTTCAGAATCTTGACAGGACCGAGGCAAAGCTCTACGCTTCTCATCAGTGAACAGAGAGGGTGCAATGAACGTGTTTATTCGTGAGCGGCCCATCGTCGAGGAATTCAAACGGCGGGTTGAGGAACGATTCCCGGGAGAGTTGGTCCGCCTCGTGCTGTTCGGATCAAAGGTCCGTGGGGAAGCCACGGCTGAATCGGACCTTGATGTCCTGGTGGTGATGCGATCCGAGGACTGGCGGCGCGGGGATGAGATTCGAGCCCTCGGCTACGCGTTGGAAGTCGAACACGGGATCGTCCTCTCCATTCAGGTGATGAGCCTGGGGCATTATGAAACACTTCGCGCCTGTGGGTCGCAGTTTTTTCAAGCCGTCGAGCGCGAAGGCGTCATGGTATGACCGCCACGCCTCTGCGTGAGGAAATTGAGAAAGAGCTGCTGCGGGCCGAAAAATCCCTCCTTGCCGCCCAACTGCTCCTGAAGGAACGCCTGCTCGAAGACTGCCTATCCCGGACCTATTACGCCATTTTGCATGCGGCACGGGCCGCGCTCTTGGCGCACGGTGTGAACGTGGCCTCCCATCGGGCCGTACGGAGACTCTTCGGCCAGCACCTTATCAAGTCGGGCAAGCTGGCTGCGCACTTGGCTCAGATTCTTGCGGAAGAACAAGACGACCGCATGCTAGCCGATTATGACGTGTTGTTTTACCCGGAGCTTGACCGAGTCCAACAGCGGGTTGCCGATGCAGAAGTCTTTCTCACCGCGATCAAAGATTTCCTGAAAAGCCAAGGACAGGCACCTTTAGGAGCCTGAGCTTCTCGCCTCAACCGCCACTACAAAGCACATTCGATGGGAAAGGAAGCCCCCGGAGAGCCGGAGGCTTCCCAGTGAGGCAGTTCAACGCTTCAAGACATGAGCGGCAATCCACTCCTTGGCTTCACGCGCGACGGTGACAAGGGCTTCGAGGTCATTGAGACCGAATGAAGTCCCGTTGCGCCACGCTCCGGATTGATCCTTGAACGGGCGGGAGAAGGTCGTCGAGAAGAACGGACCCTTCTCGCTGGTGTTCTCCCAGATCGTCGCTTTGATGTTGCCGCATCGCAGCGTGTTCGCGGGTTTGTTGTTGGTAGCCATCTTGTTTCCTCCTTTGTTGAAATGAAGTTGGCTCTCTCACAGGAAGAGGAGAGCCAATGCACATTTCACGGAGGAAACGTGAGGCAGAGGCCGTCGCCGGCGTGCCGAAGAGGAATAAGCGGCGGGAGTGACAGTCTTACTGGCGCGAGCGGTGCGCCTCGCAGGTGGTAGCCGGTCGGTCATTGCCGGGCATGGCTACGACAAGAAACCCGTGGTCGCGGTGTAGGACCGAGGTGTCAAGCAGTCATGAGATCACGTGGAGCGATTCAGCGAATGGGTCAGCGTCCTTCGATTCGGAGGCCGCGGCCGTAGGGATTCGTGGGACTGCTGGGGCTGTAGGGATTCCCGGCGCCGTAGGGATTCTTGATCGAGTCCGGCGAGAACGGAGAGCCGTAGCGGCCGTAGGGGTTACTGGTCGAATCAGGATCATACGGGTTCGCGCTGAGCTTGCCGCGATAGTTCCCCTGCTGGTCATAGAGCCGAGGGGCGTCAGTCGCGATAGGGATTCGTCGCCGATTGATTGCTGAAGGGACTGCCGTAGGGACTGAAGGGATTGTTGATGCCGTCCGACTTGAAGGGGCTTCCAGCTCCGAAGGGATTGGACGTGGACTCAGGATTGAACGGATTCGCGCTCAGCTCGCCGAGATCTTCCGCCCAAGCCGGAGCGGCACCGAGAAGAAATAGAAGGAGGAGCCACATGTGGAACCTCTGATCTCAGCCTTAGCCTGAACCTCAACCTTTCAAGACGGCGAGCCTCTTTACTGAGCCTTAACCTCAGCCTCAACCTTTCTTTCCCACCGCCAGCCTACTCCCCGCCTGGAGACCAGCGCAAGCGGGTCAGCAAAGGTTGTTGACCCATTTTCCGTCGATCCAGGCTTTGAAAATAGAGGCGGACCCTAATTCACTCCAAACAAAGTAGCCTGTCCCCTTTTCTTGTGCCCCTACGAAACAATCTTTTGAAATAAGGGGAAGCCCCCGAAGGGCCGGAGGCTTCCCAGTGAAGCGGTTCAACGCTTCAAGGCACGAGCGGTCATCCACTCCTTGGCCTCGGGCCACCGTGAGCAGCGCCTCCAGGTCGTTGAGGCCGAATGAGGTGCCGTTACGCCATTCCCTTATTGAGATAGAATTTCTCTTCTTGCCCATTCCGTATAATCAGGAAATGGTTCAGGCATCATCGCCGTCCTCGTCGTCATCATCGGTTTCGTCATCCTCTGCATCGACCGCATGGAATCGATGTAATCTCGCCGGACCATACGAAGTGAACGTTGGACTCTTGGTCGACTAGAAAGAACCACCATCCATTCATATGTTTGCCCACGATTGCGCTCGCAGCAGGAGATGGGCCTTCGTAAGCCACCCCGTCGACCTCTACTTGGCCATCCGAGAGCACTGCGGCAACCTTGTCGCTGTATTTCTTTTTCCTCGGAAATAGCGGCCCTGGCGTCAGCGCTCCAGCGTTGATCAGGTCTGCCAACCTGATTTTCTTTCGTCTACTTGCTTTGTGTTGCCCAAACCCGGAACGATGGTTCGGAGGAACAGGCCAGATCTCAATAATTACTTCGGTGAGTTCTTGTGTCCGTTCTCGGATTGTAGCCTCACTCCAACCCTTTCGCTCCTCTGCAATGTCCAAGACTCGCTTGTTCAGAAATAGGACATCGTGACCTTTGACGCCTTGCCTTTTTCCATGCTCACCAAACCATGGCCCATTGGAAACTTTGGAATTCAATTTGCTTGTCAGGAGTGTCAAATTACCAATGGTGTGAATCAGGGCATCGCGCCCCGCCTCGTCTTGCTCCCCACCTGTTAGCGGCCAATTTGTCTGCCACTTTCTTGGTATCACGTGTTCGATATGAAGATTTCCTCGGCCCACACGCTCACCGCCAAGGGCCTGCTGCTCCCCTTTCCATCCACGGAGATGATCCTCAATGGCTTCTAAGACCATACGGAGACGTCCCCGTCGGAGACGACGATATGCCATTAAGGCATTTCAGCTCTTGTCTTATTTCCTCATCATCAGGCCAGTACCGACTATCAGTCGATTGACGAGCGAGGAAGGACTCAATCGTGTCCCCGGCATTCAGCCTATTGTTCTTGACCTGCGCAATGAGTTCAGCAACGGCTTGGTTATATGCTTTCGTAGTCGCGCGCACGAGCATGCGACGGACCATCCAACTTTCCACAACGTTTAGGGTCTTGAGCAATTGCGCGTCCGAGATCTTTGCCTCTTCAGGGTCAAGCAGACAGAGAATGAGCGGTTTGATTACTTCGCTTTCTAGAACGCCTGTCCGATAGCCGAACAACCCTAATCGGTTAATAGGTCCGTTGTAGGCCTTTGATTGAATGATGAAGTCCTTGTACGTCTGTGACGCCTTATGGATTTGAGCTAAAAGCTGGGTCATAGTGAGCCCGGCATCGTGATCGGCGAACCTCTTGAAACGATCGAATATCTCGCGGGCGACAACTTCTTCCCCGCTGCGTGCTGACAACCAATGATTGAAAAACACCGATGAGCGCGGATAGCGAAGCCGTCCCACACTAACCTCTTCCTCCCAGAAGCCGGTTTCGAAATCTTTCCAGTGGGTCTGATAAGCCTCTTCGACATTAGTTCCGGCCTCGAGCAGCCGCTGAAAGATGAAATTCTTGATCAGGTCGGCGGCAGTAAGCTGCGCCCCACGAGCGTTCAGCGTTTCGAAAATCTCTTGAGCGTTCTCATCGAGAGTAAGGTCAATAACTACTATCTGTAGAAGCTCCCGCACAGTCGTTTCGATTGCTGCCGCACGGGCTCCAACAGCTTTCTCCCCACCCAGAGCGAGCCACTCGCGCGCGCTCTCACTGAAAAAGCGATGCGCTTCGACCATGCGCTCACCGCGGTAACCAATCGAGGCGTAGTCAATGGGAGGCTTGGCCCCCATAACAGCATTGAATGCCGGCCGATCCCGATTCGTCGGCCAAACCTTGAAACGGTCCTCCGGTCTGGAGCAGAAAGGTTCCGCATTCGTGACCAGTGGCTCGATCCTCAAAGCTGGGGGCAACGCATTGACCGATAAAATCTCTGCATGCAGAGCGTCCAGCAGCAACTGCAGAGTAGTAAGGCGCTGTTGCCCATCGATAATTGTTCGCTCTTGCATCAAACCCGCAGGTTTTTGCACTTGCTGTAACACCACCGCACCAAGAAAGTGGGCATGGGGCTTTTCAGACGGTCGGTTGAGAATCCGCTCCGCAACGCGTACGACGTCATTCCATAAAGGTTCCCACTGATTTTCCTCATTCCACACGTAGGGACGCTGGAACAGTGGGACCACGAGTCGCTGAGGATGCAGAAACACTTTTTGTGGCGTTAGAACTTGTGTTTCCATGGTCGGTACCTTCCGCTATGTCAGCTTTGATCCCTCATTCCCGAGGTCATTTGCAATCAGCCGAAACTGTTCGAGCGCCGCTTTGAGGTCGTCAACGATCTCTTGGGTGATATTGTCGGGGACGATCTATAGAAAATGAATCCTGATACCTTTATCCCCTCCACAAGGCTTAGAAGCCGACATGTATTTTAAGTATTCAGATCCACTTTCTTGCTTCGAATGAGGGGAATAAGCTCGGTTCCATTTACACTCCAAGCTTTTCCCCAGACTGCATTCGGAAACAGTGTCTGGCTTTGAGACTCGACCAGCTGTTTCCATTGTTCATGACTATCGAAAGGTAAACCACGGTCTTGCATCTCCGTTGCGTGCAGAAAGCCAAGATACACAAGAACCACGGGAATCCCCATCGTCGTGACTTTCCAGGACCAGGCAAAGCGATTAGACATTTGGTAATGGGAGTCTCTGGAGAGATGCCAGGCAAGACCACTGGCCGAGGATAAAGGCCTGGCTGGTTTCATCAATGCAGACACCAATTCCCTCATGGTTAGAACTACTGTCCGAGCAGTGGCTTTTGCAGTCGAGCGGTTTACCGCCCGCCTCTTTTGTCAGTTCCTTGTCGTGGGCCTTGGCCTCAACAAGGATCAGCCCTTCCCGGCCATTAATCGTCGCCTGACTCAAGATGTCCCAGTTTGGGGTATTAGCGGCAGCGTGTCTAACGGCCAACCACCAGTTGGAAATCTCTTCTCGCTGCGTGTCTGATAAGAATGGCGCGGTGTCGCCTAACTTCCCTTCTGCAGGATTGGAGAGGCCTTTCGGTGCCCAGACATGGCGCGCGGGGTCGACAATGGCATGTGGTGCCACTAAGGCAGTCAGGCGCTTGGCAACTTCTTCGCGTGTACCTTCTGTGAACAACACGCAGCGTGCCCGGCTACCACGTTGTTCTTTGACCGGAAGACTCTCTAATCGATTGGCCATGTCCCCTCCTCGGTTGGCAAGCTGTCGTTATCGCTGTTCATGTCAGAATCATTATGATTTGAGCCGGCGTAAGAAGCGCGTCAGGCTTGTGCCGGGCGAGCCATTCGATTGCTGCTGTTCCTGATAGGCCCAAAACATGCTTGGCCAGCAACGCTGCAAATAGCGCCGTTCGCCCGAGTCCTGCAGAGCAATGGATCAGGATGTTGTGACCTTGTGATGCATGCGCGCTCGTGAGCTTCAGCACGTCAGCGAGCTGGCCATTGGAAGGGACTCCGTAGTTTGGAGTGGGAAGAGGAAAGACCGTGAGGCCTTCCTCTCGATAGAGCGACAGCAAATCTCTTCCCGTCTTCTCCCTGCACTCCTCTGTTTCTGCCAGGAGAACGATTGCGGAAATGTTGGCTGCTTTCAAATCGTGAAGGAGTTTGCCATCGGGATCAAACAGCCCAAAGGGCATCGGGCTGCCATATATCTGGCCGGGGAGATTGAGAGGGTATAGCGTGAACGACAAGCGCGAGCACCTCTAATTTGTCATAGAACCAGGCCAGGAGACTAGCACACTGATGAAGGGGCTTCGATACCGCTTAAGGAGGATAACGCACGGATAGTTGAGGCCAGGGTTCACATGGAGCGATTCAACGGCTGGATCAGCGTCCTTCAATTCGGAGGCCGCGGCCGTAGGGATTCGTGGGACTGCTGGGGCTGTAGGGATTCCCGGCGCCGTAGGGATTCTTGATCGAGTCCGGCGAGAACGGAGAGCCGTAGCGGCCGTAGGGGTTACTGGTCGAATCAGGATCATACGGGTTCGCGCTGAGCTTGCCGCGATAGTTCCCCTGCTGGTCATACAGCCGAGGCGCATCGGTCGCGAACGGATTCGTCGCCGATTGATTGCTGAAGGGACTGCCATAGGGGGTGAAGGGATTGTTGATGCCGTCCGGCTTGAAGGGACTGCCGGCTCCGTAGGGATTGGACGTGGAATCAGGGTTGAACGGATTCGCGCTCAGCTCGCCGAGATCTTCCGCATTCACGGAGAAAGGCAATGACAGCAGCAGGAGAAAAATGAGGAAGACAACCCACATGGCGAGTCTCGCATCAAGCACATAGCCAGTGAGCCTGCTCCCACCCTGGAGAAGGACGCAAGCAGGCAAGGCACACGCCACGGAAACAGCGCCTACCGGTCTCTTAATATGCTCCCTTACCTGGAATCACGTTCCGTACACCACCGCGCGGCTGCTCGACGTCCCCTGTTCGTCTTGGAATCAGGTGGACATGACAGTGATGAACGGTTTGGCCTGCGGCTTCGCCCACGTTGATGCCAACATTGAAACCCGGCGATGGTCGGAATCCTGCCGCCTTCGCTCTATGCTTTGCCTCGTCTAAGAGCCTCATGCAGGCGTGTTTCTCTGGCTCATAGAGTTCAAAGAAATCTGACACGTGTCGCTTAGGTATGACGAGCATATGGAGCTCGGTCACCGGGTAACCATCATTGATTCCGAAACATAGCTCGTTCTCCAGCGCGGTTGCCCATCCCCTTGTCGCGCACAGAACAGACAGGCTTTCTCACGATGGGCATAGGATTCACGCAACGCCCGAAAGTCAGTAGCGTCCCGATCCCGCTTCATCGCATTGCAGCTGTAGCAGAGAGCCTGCAAGTTGGCTTCGTCGTCGCTGCCCCCATGGTTCCTCGGAACAATATGGTCAACTTCGAGAGCACGATCTCTATTCGACACGCCACAGAGTTCGCAGCGCAGGCTCGCTCGTCGCAGAACTTCGTATTTGACGGTTCCAGAAATGTCGCCGAGTGCTAGCTTGCGGTGCTGCCAGATTCGTTCACCTCGCTTTGCCACGTACTGATCCAGCTTGGCCTCCAGCAGTCGCCGGAGCTTAGCACGCTGTTCCTTTGTAAGTGCCTCAGCAGATAGAAGACTAAAGCTTTTGCCGTCCCGCTTTACCACCCCGTGCCTGGTCAGTACGCGACCAACCATGTTCCGTGTGATCGCTTCGTAGTACTCGATCTGAGTCGGGTCATGAACCGATATAGCCTTGGCGATGTCCAGTCTCTGAACATTGGCCGTCGTGCTGCAGCAGAGTCAGCAACATGACCGGCTGATAGATGTGGGACATCCGCATCCGCCGTTCAACGAAGTCAACAAGTTGATCATACGTCATAGTAGTTTCCGATTGAGTCCGACTCCGTGCCCGTCTCCCGACGCGACATGGTTCCGGGCAACTTTTCATCTAGACTTGTTAACCCTTGTTTCCAACATGCTTCAATGCGTTGTGGAAATTCTAGAGCGGTACAGCCTGCCTAGCATAAGTGGCACAAATTTAGCACAATCGGCAATCTTTTGGACTGTACTCAGGCGTTTGGACACAGCACTGCGGCAACTCACAACGCCTAGGCGACAAACCGTGGCGAGAGATTTTATTGAACGCAGTTGACCGCATCATTCTGTGGGAGAATTCTGGCGCTGTGCTGAGCCGCACCATCAGAAAGGACTGGGCATGAAGAAGGATTTGAAAGTCGAGAAGCTTCAGCGACTGCCGCTGGGAGGCTGCAGGCTCAGCCGTCCGACAATGGCGTTGACCTGGCGGTTCATCCCTGTCCCGCTACGCGTAACAGCGTGCGGTAATGCGTCCAGGACAGCGAGGGATGGAGCGTGCCTGCCTGCCACGTTACCGTCGTCTCAAGGGATTGGTCACGCGATGCGTGACCAATTCACTTCGTTGGCTTGACCAGGCGGTGTTCAGATTGAACAGGCACTGCGTGGTCAATCTCCCCATGATACGCCGCCGCGGAAGACTTCATTGCTGATGAAGAGACCATGTCCGATCAGCCAGCCGAAGCTAGTCGTTTAGGATGAGTCTCAAATTGAAAATCCATCAGATTTACCGGCTGTGGTCGCTTCGAGAGATATAGCACTTCGATGCCGACCACCTGATTGGACTTGTCGTAATCCACAATCACGCCGGGTGCGACCTCTTCGGACTCCTCCACTGGCACATCGACCAATTGGAGATGCAACGCATCCGCTTCTTCATCGACTCTGAGTCTCATAGCTGCCTCCTCATCTTACGATCGAAATAACATGTGACGATCCGCAAAGGATTGGTGGCTTTCTTGACGATCACGCGCAACACGCGCCCGTCATACTCTGGAATTCGTCCAAGTCGATGTTCCAGTTCTGCATCGACAGTGTCAGGCTCCACACGCTCAGGCTGTTGCAACACCCGCTCGACCCACTCCAGACTGATGGCGGGACGCTTCCGTAGACTTTCCCGGGCATGGTCAGTCAGATCGTAAGTCATACGCTTCCCTGTATCAAGGCAGATCTATTTCCTGCTGCCCGGGTGGAACCGGGGTTTTAGGTAGATTCTCGATCTTCAGACTGTCATCGTCATGGCCCCACTCGCAGCGGAACAGCACCGTCTTGGAAATCTTCGTGATCGTCAGGTTTGAGTAGCGATCGGCCTTCGCCGACTTCATCGTCCGAAGCTTACCCCTTTCCAGATGAGAAATCACGCCAGAATTCAATGAATTGCGAGCCAATGGAATCAAGTGGCTTCATCGACGGCCTTGAATAGTCTGGCTGCTCGCAAGGAGCGTTGTCCCGTTACCCATTCGCGTCTGTATGGTCAGGCGGTGCTGAGCCGCACCGAAGGAAAGGACAGGGCATGAAGAAGGATTTGCTCACGGTGAAGGAATTGGCGGCGGAACTCCGCATGAGCCCGAAGTCGATCCAGCGGGCCTATACGGTGATGAGCGAGAAGCGCGCGAATGGCGGGACGAGCGAGACGGGGGGGATAGTTGGTCTGGTTTGTTTGGTTCATCTGGTTGATTTCGTTTGTCTGGTTGTCTCGTTCATCCATCGGACCAACGAAACGAACGAAACGAACAAAACAAACCAAAGAAACCAAATGAACCAGAGGAACCAAAGAAACCAGATGAACAAGAGTGACGAGCGGCCAGAGGCTTGGAGGGTGAAGCTGAAGAAGGAAGAGGGGCGGCCTATGCGGCTGCGTAGGTTCTCACGTCTACCTGGACTCCTGCGCGGACTGCTTCTTCGGCTGTCTTTAGCAGGCGAGCTGTGACGCTTTCTTCAACATACTCCTCTCCGCAATTCTTACAGACCCGCGCCGGAACTCCTTTGATGACGACCGTTGCTCCCTCGCGCTCGAGAGTCACCGTTGCTGTGCCCGGGTGAGTTTCCCCAGTTTTGCAAATCACGCACATCATCGACGCGTCCTCCTCTTGAATCCCGACTCCCACTCTTCGATATCTGGCTGATAGACGGTTACGATGATCGTTTCCTGGGCAGAAGCATCATCGGCTGCCACCACATGGATAGGACGAGATCCACTCCACCCCAGTATCAGCCGACTCGGAAAGGGCTTATCCGTTAGGTAGGTTTCGATGGCCTCCCCCGTTGCGACTACCTGCTTGACTTCTTCCTCGCTGATCCTCCGTTGGAACATCCGCTGAATGGCATGTACCCGAAAGATCAGGCGAAATTGGCTCATGCCGTCGCAACCCCTGCTCCATTTTCCATTTCGTGTTGTCGGGAATGGAGTCTAGCGCAACTCTCATCTGAAAGTCATCCAACTGGACGAAGATGGTTTGTCTGGTCTGCGGCCACGCAAGACTCGCGGGACGAGCGGGACTGGCGGGATGGGGGGGATGGTTTCTCTGGTTTGTTTCGTTTGTTTGGTTTGTTTTGTTGGCCGGACCGGAAAACCGATCAGAGGAACCAGAGAGACCAGATAGACTGGCCAACTAGACAGACGCGCCCGTTTCGCGTCGTGCGGCGTCCTCACCTAAGCAGCCCGGTGAGTTTTCGGCCCCGGCTCCAGGATAATATCGAGTCGCCCTCCGCAGGCAAGGACGATCCTCTGAAGCGTGCGGAGTTCGTAGCGATCGTACTCCGCGTTTTCGTAACGGCTGATAGCAGAGGCCGTGGTCTTCGCTCGCTGCGCTACTTGTGCCTGAGTGAGTCCCGCTTCCTGACGCAGCCGAGAGAGCTGCTCACCGATTGCCAACTTCTGTACTTCCTCTTCAAATCCTTTGCGGAATTTTGGACTCATCAGCTTTCTATCTAGCCATCCCTTGCCCGCTCGCGCAGCTTTAGCTTTCATGCTTCACTCTCCCTTCAAAATCTTTCTTGCAGGCTTCGGCTCGGTCGATTTCTCGTTTGGGCGTTTTGTCGCCGGCCTTCCTGAACCCATGCGTCAAGATCAGGCGCCGACCGATGAAGAAAAAGCACAGGATTCGATCGGCCTCGACCTTGAACTCAAAGATCTGGTCCGTTTCGGTCAAATGTTTGAACTTGCGTTCATTCCAAATCTTCCCCGTGTCTCCCATGCGCGCAAACAGCGCAGCAAACTTCTGCTGACCACCAAGAGGAAGCTGTTCGAGCCATGCTTCTGCCGGCACAGCCCCGCCCGGAGCGACGTAGAACTCGATTTGGAACCGCGCGCCGTCATAGACCAGTCGGCTTGACGGCAACTTGCTCGATGGATCTGCCACTCTCCCTCTGTTGGAAACATAGCATATATGCTACTACGCGAACAAGCGCGCGGCGTGGGGCTGGTCTGTCTGGTCTATTTCGTGCGCGAGACGAGCGGGACTGGCGGGAAAGGCCAGAAGCGGGTCTGTCTGGCCTATTCGGTCTATCTTGTTGGTCTTGTTGCTTGAACCAGATAAACCAAACAAACCAAAACAACCAAACAAACTATTCCCCCTGTAGCCTGTGGAGCTGGTCGATGAGCCGTTGGAGCTTGGTCACGGCGTGGCGGCGCTGGTCGGCGGTGACTTGCTGATCGATGGCGAGGGCCATGGGTTTGACGGCGGTGCGCATCTGGTGCACGGCGTCTTGATAGGCTTGGGGGCCTGTCTGGTCTGGATACACGACCAGCAAGGCACTCAGTTCACTGGCGACGCTGTTGGGCGTGCGCGGTTGGCGGAGGAGGGTCAATAGTTCCTGTTGCCGCTGTTGTTGGTACGAGGCCCAGAACTGTTGGTTGTCGGGGAGCGCGAGGCTCCATTGACGGATCCGGGCCTCTTGATCTTTGGACAGAGACCCCAGCCAATCGTCGAGCCAGTCGATGATGGCGTCCGCCCGCTTCTTGAGGCGCTCAGGCGCGGGGGCTTGCACGAGCTGAGCGGTTTTGGCCTGGTCCTTCTGAAAGGCTGCTTCGAGGGTACGCGCCTGGCGGGAATCGACGGAGGTGAGGAGGACGCCGCTGTCGGCGATGACCCGGTCGAAGAGGTCGGCGCGCAGGCGATCGTAATTGGCGTAGACCCAGTCGATGTCCTGGTTCGTGAGTCCCCGTTCGAGTCGTTGCCGGCTCTGCACGAGAAAGGTTTCGTATTGCGGAAGGGCTTCTTGCCGGTGCCGGGCCAGCAACGGCGTGAGCCGCTGGGCCAAGTCGTGGCGTTGGTCTGAGGTGAGATCGAGGTAGCGATCGGCTTGCCAGAGGATGATCCAGTCCGCATAGCGATAGAAGGAGACGATCGAGCAGCCGGCGAGGAAGAATAACAGCCCTGCGGCACACCAGGTCCACAGGCCGTGCAGCCCTGTCCTCGTCTTCTGCTGTGTTGCGCAGTGAGTCATGACGTGGCATGTATGTTCTCAAGAGTTCGGGCGGGGAATCAAGATAGGCGAGACGCGCGGGACTGGCGGGACTGGCGAGACGCGGGGCGGGGTTGGGGCCACGTGGGACTGGCGAGACGCGCGCGACTGGCTTATCTGGTTTGTTTGGTTTATCTCGTTTATTTGGTTCATCTGGTTCACTGACCGGACGAACAAAAAGAGCCAAACAAACCAAAGAAACGAAATGAACTAGAAGGGCGTGCGTTCAGGACAGCAGATACCGCCCCGATTTTTTGGTGCCGCTGCGTTGGACCAGCCCTGCTTCCAGAAGCGGATTCAGCAGATCCATGGCTCCCTGTTTGGAGATCCGCAGGCTCTCGCGAATTTCTTTGGGCGTCATCGACCGACGGTCCTTGAGCAATCTCAGTAATTGTTCCTGCCGCGGGCGCAACATCACCTTCTTCGGTGCGGCGCTTGCTCCGAGGTGCTGAATGCGCGTCCAGACACGTTCCAGGGTCACACGCAAAGCTTGCGCGCAATACTCGAGCCATGCCGTGAGGTCGTTCCCCTGTTTCCGCACATTGGCCAGTGCCGCATAGTAAGCGGGTCGATCCTCACCGTATATTTCGTCTATTGAAAAGATATGGTGGGTATCGAATCCCCGGCGGTAGAGTTCCCAGAGTGCCAAGGCTCGCCCTGTGCGCCCGTTGCCGTCTGCGAACGGATGGATGTCCTCGAACTGGTAATGGAGAATGGCCGAAGAGATGACTGGCGACCACTGGCGGGACTGTTCATTCCACCATGTCAGGAGTTCCGCCATCAATCCGCTCACCAATTGCGGAGCGGGCGGCCGGTATCGGCCCACATAGACCTGGATGTCGCGATACCGGCCGGCGTCGCCTTGGTCCATGACTCCGGCGGCGAGGATCTTGTGGAGCGCGAGCATATCCTGATGCGTGAGGAGTTTTTTGTTGGCATGTCGCTCAATGTAGCGAAGCCCCGCGAGATAGTTCAGCACTTCCCGTTTTGCGCGAGGTGGTTCGACAGACAGTTCATGCCCTTCCTCGATGAGCCGGACCTGCTCCAGCGTCAGGGGATTGCCTTCGATGGCTGTGGAACTATGGGTGTTCCGTACGCGTGCGTCGCGTTGGAGGCTAGGCATCCAGGGAACCTGAACGGTGGCCGCCAGAATTCGTTCCCGTAACACGGCGATCGTTTCAAGTTCGCCGACGACTCGGGCGGAGACGGTAAATTCAGGCTGATACGGCATGGTATTCAGGGTAAACGATGAGTCAAGTATGAGTCAAGTTATGAGTCAACCGCGGGCGAGGAGGTGTGTCTGGTTCTTCTGGTTGGGTTTCCGGTCCGGCCAACAAGGCAAACGAAATATACGAGATAAACCAAACAGACCAGATGAACCAGAAAGACAGCTGCGGCGCTAGGCGGCTTTGTTGGCGGCCTTTTCTAAGAGCTCATGAATGAGTGACTGATAGGGCTTTCCTTGCTTGGCGGCCATCTTTCGAAGCTGGCTCAACAGCTTTGGCGAGAGGCGAATGGCAATCAACTGTTTCGCCATGCCGCTGGCCGGCCTGCCGACCCGGCGCATACGCTTCAATTCTGCGTCTGTAGTTTCCGGGATGTCGGAAAAATCAATCTGCGAGTCGGGCATATGCTTGACGTTCCTCGCGGCTCGCCTGCCTGGCACTGATAATACGGATCGTTTCTTTTTCATGTGCTGTCCTCCACGGGGCGCCATGCTTTTGAAAGTTGGCAATCGCCTTCGGGACATCCCACGCAAAGACGTTCATGTATATACACTAATCCCTCCTCCGTCCGCAAGGACTGAGGGTGCAGACGATTTATCTGGTCTATCAAGTCTTGAATCCGATGCGGCGGGATTTTGGCGTGGGCGGTTCCATGAGTTGGCGGATGGCGTCGAAGAGTGTCTTGATGTCCCCATCATGGCTTGCCACGGTACGTTCCAGTTCTAACAGCTTCGCTGCCAACTCCTTGTGTGTCGTTACGATGTGCCGTAGCCGCACGAAGGCGCGGATAACGAAGACGCTCATCTGGACGGCGTGCGGGCTATTCAGCACGTTGGCCGCCATGAGTGCCCCATGCTCAGTAAAGACGTAGGGCAGATATTTGATGTTCTGGCCCCGCTTCAAGATCACAGATTGTGATCTTGAACGCGAGAGTGTTTCAGCTTCTTCCCGTGTGAGCCTGAAGATGAAATCTCCTGGGAACTTTTCGAGATTACGCTTCACTGCCTGGTTGAGCACCCGAGTCTCAACTCCATAAATTCGAGCCAGGTCGGCGGACAGGATGCCCCGATGCTCGCGAACCACGACGATCACGCTTTCAATGGGGACTGTTCTTTTGACAGTCATATTTACAACCTTCCAGAACTCCTCTCCAAGCCACGTTGACTGGTACTACGCCCATATTCGGTAAAAGCACCCAACTTGAAATCACAATCTGTGATTTCAAACGGTTGAATTCCTGTTTCGCCAGTTGAAACATAAAGTCGGCAGGAAATCGTTCCCTGTTGCGTTTCACGGCCTGCATTAGGACACGCGGTTCGACTGCGATCGGCGAGAGTGGTCACAGTTTGTGACCACATCCATTTTCTCTTGGTTGTGCGGATGTACACCCGCCCATGAAGTTGCACGGAGATACCGTTTTCATTCCAGAAAATCAAGCGATGCGAATGAAAAATGGTTGTATTATTAATTAGTTAGAGAGTGAGATGAGAATGAACAGCGAGGTGGAATAATAGCGAGACGAGCGGGAAACGCGCGAATGGCGAGGTCGGAGGTGAACCGGCGTTCTCTCTTCAGGGATGGGGGCTGATTGATCTTCCACTGCGCGCGACCTTCTCACCCGCCCACCCACTGGCACGCCGAGACGTGCCAGTAACCCAGGCGAGGGCCTTCCAATTCCTCCTCGATATCATCACGCCTACTCATTCAGGGGAGTGGCCAAGGTTGCCCTTTACTGCGCGCATCGAACGAGCACAGTTTCACCGTGCGCGTTCTGCGAGCAAGAAGGGGACCTGGCCGCTCCCTGCTCATCATTCTGAGGCCGCGCGTTGCGCGAGCAAAGAAGATCATCAGGCTCCATCCCTTCCTCTGTTCCACGAGCAAAGAGGACAACCAGGCTACCCTTCTTACATTTTTGGAATGTGTAACGTTTTGCTGACCATCAAGGTGCCGGATAGGACGAACAGCAAGGATAACGGGTGCAGGTCGGCAGGCCCGAGAGTCCATGCGCCCCAATACAGATTCTCGCCCAGCCTGTCCTGCCAGGCAGCAAAGGCGAACACGCAGGTCAAGAGCATGGTTGTGGGAATGGGGGTGCCTTCGAAGTAGGCCACTGTGTCCTTGCCCTCCGAGAGGCTCTCGGCGGTCACGTTGTACCGGGCCAGCCGGCTGACTCCGCAGCAAACGAAATACATCAGCGCGATCCAGTCCCACCCTCCACGCATGCCGGCGGCGAATCCGAGTGCCGCCGGAGCGACTCCGAACGAGATGAGGTCCGCCAGTGAATCCAACTCGCGCCCGAGCGCCGAATGCTTGCGCCGCCATCGGGCGACACGGCCATCGAGCCAGTCGAAGAGCAGCGCCGCCGGCGTGAAGGCCGTGGCGGCGAAGAAATACGCCGGCGACTGGCTACCCATGTAGAGCATGCTGAACAACACGACCCCAAGCCCGCTCGCGGCGTTGGCCAGCGTGAGAAAGTCGGCCAAGTGAAACTCGCGGATCATCGAGAAGTGTTTGGGAGGAGTGGGGGCCACGGCGGGAAAATCTACGCGTGATGCCTCTGAATGTCTACAGGCGAGAAACGCGTGACTGGCCAGAAATGGAATCTGTCCGGTCTATCTCGTGCGCGGGCGGGTCATACGAAGTGCGGTTTGGTGGGCCGTGTAGGGGTCGAACCTACGGCCCGCTGATTAAGAGTCAGCTGCTCTACCAACTGAGCTAACGGCCCACCGGGTATGTATATGGCGGATATTTTGTGCGGCTCTGTTCCTTGCTTGTTTGCTGGTGCGCCTGACAGGATTTGAACCTGTGGCCCTCAGCTCCGGAGGCTGATGCTCTATCCAGCTGAGCTACAGGCGCTCCCGCAACCAAGGGGGGTGAGACTAGCATAGGATTTTAACCTCTGTCCAGCAGCAGGATGCTGAAAAGGTCCGCCAGCATCGTTCTCGCATCGTTCAGATCCTCAACGTACCCCAGAGGGTACGCCTCCGGATCTTCGCTCGCTGCGGCCTTGCTGGACGAATCTTTTGAGCATCCTGCCGGGACCGGTTCATTTGGTCTATCTCGTCTATCTCGTCTATCTGGTCTGTCTCGTCTGTCTGGTCTATTCGTCTGTCTCGTTTGTTTGGTTGAGAAACTAACCAGATAAACCAGAGAGACCAGACAGACGAGATAGACCAGACAGACCGGGCTTGGTCTAGGTCTCGCGGGGGATGAACCCATAGGGCAGGAAGACTTCTTCTCCTGTTGATCCGGTGTTTTGGCGAAGTGCGTCCAGAGCAGCGGCTTCCTCCTGCGCCAAGCGTTCCTCTTCCTCCCGGAATGAGGAGGGGAGCCGCAGGATCGGGATGAAGGTTTGGACTTCGCAGGCGCCATGGGCCAGGCCGCTGGCTTCTGTCGGGATGCCCATCGATCGGCAGACCAGGGGGCGGTGATCGTAGACGCCACAGCGTCCGTCTGTTTCCAGTGCCGGACAGGGATGGAGGTGAAACTCTGTGACCAACCGGTCGATGTCCTGATCGGACCAATTGTCGAGCAGATGGGTGGGGGACAGTTGCGGGAAGGATGCTTCCATTGCGGCGGTCTGTTCGATGGCGCGCTGTTCGATGCGCTGGCGGTGATCCGGCGACAGGCTGGCGAGCCCCTGTTGGAGGGTCTGGACGTCGAGGAGGGTGATGGGAAAGGGGCCGATGCAACAGCTGGTGCAGCCGAGTTTGCAGGGCACTTCACCCAGCAGGGCGGCGGTGGCCCGCTGGAACCAGTGATCGGTTTTTTGATAGAGCGGAGGAGGGTCGGGTGGAGTTCCTGCCACGGCAGCTCATTCTATCTTGACGGAGAGATCGACGAGGAGATCGCCTTTGGGTGAGTAGAAGCCCTGGTTGTCGATCTGGACGATCCCGTTGCATTGTTCCTGGTAGAACTCCAAGATCCATCCGTTGAAGTCATAGCCTTCATCGGTCATATCATTCTGGGCGAACCGGGTCGTGAGCACAAACCGCGAGCGTTCCACAAACCCACGCACGAGTTCTGCTTCGAAATCGTCGTTAGTGGAGAGGAGGTTTAAGAACAGTTTCTTCTCTTTCTCGAACTCATCCTGATAGGTGCCTCGATCCCTGGCGCACACGACCTGAATCGGTTTTCGGTTGCGATCGTATCCGAGTGACACCTGGACCCAGGCCCATTCATCCAACATACTGTCGTCCATGTTCGGCGGGGTGATCGGCGTCTGGCCACGCGACTTGAGAAATTCTATGAGCAGGCGGATCGGGGGAGAGTTTTCCTTCTGACAAAACACGCGAGAATACTGATGTAATTCTGCCTGTTCCTCGTCAGCCGGTTGGGCGGTCGATGGTAGAATCGGGAGTTCTTTTGCCATGCTAGCGACTCAGGGTACGGCAATAAATGGTTCAGAAATATGCTGGACGACCATACTCTACGCCGTCAGGTCTTGAAACTGCAAGAAGGCAGTGAAGGCTTTTCCCTACGCCTGGCTTGTGTTTTTCTGGTTGACAGCCTCTGGAAGGTTGGATAGACTCCCGCAGGTTTTCGCCGCTTCCAGCGACACGACTATTCGTTCATGAATGTCCATTGAGTCTGAGCGGAGTCACGAGGGGCGAGTTCGTTTCAACATTTCACCATTCTTCGTTCTTTAAGGAGGTTACTCGCATGGCTAAATCAATGACCAAGTCGCAGATCGCCGATTACCTGGCCCAGAAGACCGGGTTGACCAAGAAGGCATCCGTCCAACTGATGGACGACTTTGCCGCCTTGGCCTACAAGGAGGCGAAGAACGTGTTCGTGATTCCCGGACTCGGGAAGCTCGTACTGGCGAACCGCAAGGCCCGCATGGGACGGAACCCACAGACCGGTGAGGCCATCAAGATCCCGGCCAAGCGTGTGCTCAAGTTCCGCGTGGCCAAAGCCGCCAAGGACGCGATCCTCGGAAAGAAGTAAGCAAGCGGTCTCAATCACGCCGCATGCAGGACGAGTGACAGGGCCGGCTCCCCGAGCGGGGCGCCGGCCCTGTACTATTCTAGCGGATGTGGGAAGCTCAGTTTAAATACCACGAGCAGGTAGGCTGAGGTTGAGGTCAAGGTTGAGCGAAGATCAGACTCTTTTTTTTCTCAGCCTTGGCCTCAGCCTTAACCTTCCGTAGCGCTGGTGGTCTTTTTCAGCATCCTGCTGGCATTGTTACATCGAGGGGCCTAACCCCGTTCCACCCATCCCATCGTGCCCCACCAGCCTGATCGCATCGCCGTCCTGAACCAGCGAGTCCTCGCTGGCGATTTTCTTATTGATGGTCACCAGCACTTTCTTTTCGCGAATGAGTTGGAGGAGATGGCGCAATTGAACGCCCTGCCGCTGGATCACTTGGCGGACGGACATGGGGGAGGGAACTTCACAGCCGAGGTCACGCTCTCCATCGGCGGTTTGGAGCTGACCCATCAGCGAAATGGTAATCATGGTTGGATACTCCTCATAATGAAGCAGGCCTTAACTGAACCTTTTCTCTACCGCTGGGGCCCTTCGCCCGTTGACTCCGTGCCGGTCGCCATCGATAATACCCGGCCATGCCGTCGTTGGATGTCCAGAATTCCGGAATGCCGGATTTACAATTCGTCCTGTTCGTGTCGGCCCTCTGCACGGCCGACCTCGCGACATGCAATGTTTCGCCGGAACTCCGAGCCACTATTTTCGACCGTTGTTGGGCGCTCACCCATACCGCGGCGCCGCCGACCGATCCCAAGGAACGCGTGCTCGATCTTCGCGAGGGCACGGAGTTAACGTTGGAAGCCTGCTTATCGACGATTCGCTCGCTACTGGCGGATGCCGACATTCGCACCCTCACCTGGGACCATCCGGTGAGCGAGCCGACCCATCAGAGTACACCGGAAGCGAAGCCGTTGATCGACAGGCTGGGGCAATTGTACCCTGAACCTCCTCAGATCGTCGATCCCGAAAGCCCGGCAGCGGGTTAGGCGGGCGAGCAAACAGGCTAAGGTCGAGGTTCAGGTTGAGCGAAGATCTCACTTTCTTCGTCTGAGGCTCAACCTTAGCCTGAGCCTCAACCTTCTTTGCGCCGACAGAATTTTTCAGCATCCTACTAGGAGGAGGATTGTGCGGGTTACGAAAACCGATATCCCAGGCGTTGTACTGATTGAACCGAATGTCTTCCGCGATCCCCGCGGGCTCTTTCTTGAGACATACCATGCAAGCCGATACACGGATGCCGGTATTCCAGGCCCCTTCGTGCAGGATAACTGTTCAGAGTCTTTGCGGGGGACATTGCGCGGGCTCCACTATCAAGAGCCGCATGCCCAGGGGAAGCTGGTGATGGTGACCGACGGGGCCGTCTACGATGTCGTCGTGGATATCCGAAAGGGGTCACCGAGCTTTGGCCGGTGGTATGGAGCCGAGCTCTCGGCGGAAAATCGGCGCCAAGTCTATGTGCCGCCAGGTTGTGCGCATGGATTCTGCGTGACCAGCGATCGCGCGTCGTTTTTGTATAAGTGTACGGACTATTATGCGCCGGGCGACGAACGGGGCATCCTGTGGAACGATCCGGCCCTCGCCATTCCCTGGCCGATTGCAACACCCATTTTGTCCGCGAAGGATCGGGCCTACAAGTCTTTGGCAGAGATGGAGCCGGAGTTACCGCGGTATATCCCGAGCAGGTAGGCCGAGGTCGAGGTCAAGGTTGAGCGAAGATCAGACTCTTTTTTTCTCAGCCTTGGCCTCAGCCTTAACCTTCCGTAGCGCGAGCAGGTAGTCTGAGGTCGAGGTCAAGGTTGAGCGCGATTTTTTTTTAGCATCCCGCAAGGCCCCATTGATCCTGCGAGGATGACTATGTTATTCACCGAGAGCATAGTGATAAGATCCCAGCGGCAGTGATGGCACGATTTCTAAGCATAAGGAGGAGACGATGGGGAAGAGCTTAAAAGGGACCAAGAGCCACGACAATCTCAAGGGGGCATTTGCCGGCGAGTCGCAGGCCAATCGGCGCTATCTCTATTTCGCCCGGCGGGCGGACATCGAGGGCTTCCCCGATATCGGAGGCTTGTTTCGCGATACCTCCGAGGCGGAAACAGGTCATGCGTTCGGGCACCTGGATTTCTTGAAGGAAGTCGGGGATCCGGCGACCGGAGTGGCGATCGGCAATACCGAAGCCAATCTGAAGTCGGCGGTCGAAGGCGAAACCTACGAGTACACGCAGATGTATCCTGGTATGGCCAAAACGGCTCGGGACGAGGGATTCGCTGAGCTTGCTGAATGGTTCGAGACGCTCGCCAAGGCGGAGCGGTCCCATGCGAATCGCTTCACGAAGGGGCTCGAAAGCCTGAAGCAGGGCTGAAAAGTAGCCCTCAGCGTTCAGCCGTCAGCGATCAGTTCATCGTGTATTTGGTCTGCCTCGTTTGTTTGGTCTATTTGGTTTGTCCAATTCAAACCAGAGAAACACGATAAACCAGATGAACCGGAGAAACGTGACCAGGGTTGCTGACGGCGGATGGCTGAGAGCAGGTTTCCCCCACCCATGAATGGCCTGAGCCTGATCAACCCCATCGATCCCGCGCAACTTCAGAAAAACACGCAGCGCATCTATGAAGTCTGCGATGGCTGCCGGCGCTGCTTCAATTTGTGTCCGTCCTTCAACACGCTGCTCGACGGCATCGACCGCTATGAGGGTGATGTCGCCAAGCTTACGCCCGCCGACCACCATCAGATCGTCGATGAGTGCTATTACTGTAAACTCTGCTACAACCACTGTCCCTACACGCCGCCGCATCAATATGCCCTCGATTTTCCCCGCTTGATGATCGCGTGGAAAAAGCATCTGGCCGTGACGCGCGGCGTGAGCTGGCGCGATCGGTTGTTGATTAAGACGGATATGATCGGCGCCCTCGGGGGCTTCCTGGCTCCTCTTGCCAACTGGACCATGAGTCTCCGGTTTGTTCGCGGGGTAATGGAGTCCTGGATCGGTGTGCATCGGGATCGGCAGGTCTTGCGGTTTTCTTCCGAGACGTTTGTCCATTGGTGGCAGCGCCGAGGGAAGTCCAAGATTCCGGCCTCTGCGTCGCGAAAGGTCGCGTTTTTTGGCAGCTGCTTGGTCAATTATCAAGCGACGGATATCGGCAAAGCGACGATCCAGGTTCTCGAAAAGAACGGTGTGCATGTCGTGTTTCCCGAACAGCGTTGCTGCGGCATGCCCTCGTTCGATATCGGTGATGCGGCGGCAATTCAGCAGGCCGCCGCGGCCAATGTCGCCTCGTTTTTGCCCTGGGTGGAGAAGGGCTACGACATTGTCGTGCCGGTGCCGAGTTGCAGCCTGATGTGGAAACGGGAATATCCCGAGATCGTCGGGGGCGATGAGGTGCGGCGCGTGGCGGAGCGAACGTTCGATATCAGCGAATATCTCATGAAGATGAAACGTGACGGCGTCCTGGCTATGGACTTTCCGCAGAAGCCGGGCCGAGTGGCCTATCAGGTGCCGTGCCATCTGCGGGATCAAAATATTGGATTCAAATCCAAGGAACTGATGGAGTGCGCCGGCGCGCAGGTTGAGGTGATTGAAAAGTGTTCCGGCCACGATGGCTCATGGTCCGCCAAGACGGAGTTCTTTCCCCTCTCGATGCTGATCGCGCAGAAGGCCGTTCGAGTGATTGAACAGGCTCCGGCTGATATTGTAGCCTCCGACTGTCCGTTGGCGGGGTTGCAGCTGGATCAAGCCGGCGCCATGGCCCATGCCGGCGGTAGGCCGACGCAGCATCCGATTCAAATTGTGCGCGATGCCTATGGGCTCGGCCGTAACGGGAAGGGGTAGCGGGATAAAGGGTAAAGGGGGAAACAGTCAATGGTAAATGGTCAATGGTGAGGGGTGAAACGCAAGAAGCGGCACGTTCGTGAAGCGCGAGGAAGACGATGAAGCAACTTATACAGACTGATTTGTTATCTATCGCTGACTATGAGCGTCAGCGGGAGCCATTCCGCTCGCAGATCATTGCGCTCAAACAGCGGCGCCGGATTTCTATTGGGCCGCTCGTCACGCTCATCTTCGAAAATCGTGAGACGTTGCGGTTTCAGACCCAGGAAATGATCCGGGTCGAGCACATTCTTGAGCCCCGCAAAATCCAGGATGAATTGGACGTCTACAATGCCCTCATGCCGGAGGCCGGTGAGTTGAGCGCCACGTTGCTGATCGAAATTACGGAGCAGGAACGGATGAAAGAATGGCTCGATGTGTTTATGGGACTCGATCACGGCGAAACCGTCGCGATCCGCGCCGGAGCCGAGCAGATCTTTGGAGAGTTCGAAGGCGGTCACAGTCATGAAACCAAAATCAGCGCGGTGCATTTCGTCCGTTTCAGGCCGACTGCGTCGATGACTGCTGCGTTCGCCGACTTGCGCCAGTCGGTTATGCTGACGGTGCATCATCACGAGTACCATGCAGAGGTGCCGGTGCCTGGGAGTATGAGAGAAGAGTGGCTCTCCGACTTAGCAGGATGCTGAAAAAGCCCGCCAGCATCGTTCTCGCATCGCTCAGATCCTCAACGTACCCCAGAGGGTACGCCTCCGGATCTTCGCTCGCTGCGGCCTTGCCTGGGATAAAGCGCGTCTTGGCGCGCCAGGGTTGGGCGGGTGAGAAGTCTGGCCTTTTTGAGTATCCTGCTTGGTGCGCAAGCGCACAGGAAAATATTGAATGGTGAGAGGGAATTGATTGTTCTGCTGAGTGGAATTCAACTTTGAACGTTCAACGTTAACCATTGGATTCATATGTCCACCGTTCTCCTCACAAAGCGCATCGAGTTTGCGGCGGCGCATCGCTATTTCAAGCCTGAATGGGATGAGGCCAAGAACCGCGCCGTGTTCGGTCGCTGCTATAACCCGCCGGCGCACGGACACAATTACATGGTTGAGGTGACGGTCTTGGGTGAGGTGGATCCGAAGACCGGCATGGTTGTAAACCTCTTCGACTTAAAGCGCATCTTGCTCAATGTGCTCGAAGAGTTTGACCATAAGAATTTGAACTTGGATATGCCCTACTTCAAGGAGCGGATTCCCACGTCGGAAAACCTGGCTCTGGTCCTTTGGAGTAAGTTGGATGCGCAGAAGGACATCGGTACCCTCCACGCGATCCGGTTATATGAGGATGAAGATCTGTACGCCGAGGTGACGCGAGCAGCAGGGCTCGACGTGGCCAGTGTCACGCGGCGCTATTCGTTCATGGGTCTACAAGATAGCAATCAAGGCCGCGAATGGGACTGTTTCGTCACGGTCCATGGCGCCATCGATCCCGTGACCGGCATGGTGACGGATATCGGTGCTCTGGATCGCTTGGCGCAAGAGAAAATCGTGAAGGCGTTGGACCGTCAGGATCTGCGCCATGTCCTTGGCGCTGAGTCTGTCACGGGCGGGCAACTTGCCGAATGGGTTTGGAAGTCGCTCCTGTCCGGTATCTCGTCGGGTCAACTCGCCAACGTTCGCTTAATCCAATCTCGCGATCTCTCATTCGAGTATGCCGGTTGATCGGTCGGAGATCCTCCTATTGGAGCGGCGATGAGGAAAAGCCAACTTACATGTGCCGTGCTCATGGTTTGTCTCTCGTGGACATCGGTGGCCTGGTCTGCGGAGGAAGAAGAAGCGGTCGAGAGGGCTATCAAGAACGCTGCCATGGCAGCGTCGACCTTCTCCGAAACCAGAAATAAACAAGCCGTGCTGAAGCTGTACAGCAAGGACTACGTCGGGATTCAGGATGGCGTAACGGAGACGCGAGATTCCATCGAAAAGTGGCTGTCGGACTATGACCTTGAACTCACCAAGGGAAGTACTCTGCGTTTTATCAGCGCTCTGTCGAACCTGCGTGTTCGAATGTCAGGCGCAATGGCATGGGCAACCTACGACTATGTCTTTCAGTCGATCAGGAAAGGTGAACTCGAAGGGCAGGACTCAGGGCAATGCACCACGATCCTGCGCCAAGAAGGTTCAACCTGGCTCATCCAGCATGAGCATTGCTCCAAGCCACGATCAATGAAATAGGCATCCTGCCTCCGCAGAAACCTTATCGAGTATGTCCCCCTGTTATTCTCTAGCGGGTAGCCAGGTTGAGCCTCACAGTGCGCGCGTCGAACGTGCACAGCTCTATCGTGCGCGTTCCGCGAGCACAGAGGATCATCAGGCCGATGTCCCACCCATCTCTCGCGTGAACAGGCGCTTCCAAAAATTGTTATCCCAATGTATCCTGCGCCAATGTTCCTTGAGCGACTACCTCAACAAGCCTAGTTCTCGTTGCGTGCCCGAGGAGTACCATGAAAATCATCCGTGATTGCTTCGGGCGTTCGGTCAGGATGACGGATGAACGGATCGCTCACATTGTTCAGCATCTGGAATTGGTTGGGATGGAAGAGGAGATCAGCCGGGTCTTGGCAGCTCCTGCCGAGGTGCGTGTCTCTCGTTCGGATAAGACGGTGCAACTCTTTTATGAGTACTACGCGAGGACGCGTGTTGGTGGGAAGTGGCTCTGCGTCGTGGTAAAGTATCATCCTGATGATGCCTTTGTAGTGACTGCCTATTTGACTGACCAACTCAAGGCGGGAGAAACGATATGGCGGCAAAAGTAAAAGTCTGGTTCGACCCGGAAGCAGATTACCTTGAAGTACAGTTCCGTGAGGCTCCGGGCTTCATGCGCGCCACGGCACATGATGCCGTGATGGAGCGGGTTGATGAACAGGGACATGTCCTGGGATTTAGCGTGCTCGGCGTCAGTCAGTTCAGCAAAGACCACCCGTTGGAAGCGGAGCTTATTGCAGGAGAGTAACTCTCCCGGTGCCGCGTGAAAGACCTGCTCCGCCGCCGTCCCTCTTCTTATAGGGGGGCCAAGGCTGCCCCTTGCTTCGTTTTGAAGGGTAGTCTGATTGATCATCGAGTGCGCGCGTCCCATCGAAAGGTCAAGGCTAAGGTCGAGGTTAAGGGTCGAGAATACGCCTGATCGGATTGATCGTTGCTCAACCTGAGCCTCAACCTTAACCTCCTTCTGTGGGTAAGGCCGCGCGTTGCGCGAGCACAGAAGATCATCAGGCCCCATCCCCTCCTGCTGTCTCTCGTTATTTGAGTAAGTGATCCGAAATCAGCGCGGCGAGTTCGGCTGGCTCTACCACTCCTTCGCGGGTGAGGAGCAGCTTGCCATTGGAAAAGAAATGCGTCGTGGGATAGGTTTCGAAGGTGTGGCTTTTCTTAATCTCGCGGCAGCGGCCAGGGACATGCATCTTGGCCTTGCCGACTTTCACGTCGGGAAACTTGGCTGCGGTCTCTACCAGGATCGGGTCGTAGGCCATGCAGGGCTCACAGGTCGCTAAGCCGTAGGCCACGATCGACGCGGGCGCGTCGGTGAAGTCCTTGTAGTTCTCGTCTCTGACGTCTTCGACGGTACCAGACATGTTTGAAAGTGCTGAGTGCTGAGACCAGAGAGTATTCTCCCCGACCTCAGCACTCAGTCCGCAGCACTGAATTAGCCTAATTTGGCAAGGGCTTCGAGGATGTCCTTATCTTCCCGCGCTACCTTAATTTCTTGAACCTTGGCGTAGGCCACCTTGCCGTTCTTGTCGACGATGACGGTTGCACGCTTCGAGCAGTTCAACGGTTCGAAGTAGAGGCCGTAGCCCTTCGCCGTGGTCCGATGCACGTCCGACAGTAGCCGATGCTTGAGGTCCATGGAATCGGCCCAAGCCTTGTGCGAGAAGAAGCTGTCGCAGCTGATGCCGAACAGTTCTGCGTTCGCTGATTGGAACTTGGGGAAGTCGTCGGTCAGGCACTTGTTCTCGCCCTGACAGACGGGGCTCCAGTCCAACGGATAGAAGCAGAGCACGACATTCTTCTTGCCCTTGAAGTCGCTCAGTTTCACATCCTTCTGGTCCTGATCTTTTAAATTAAAATCCGGTGCGGTATCGCCCACCTTGATTTCTGCTGCTACGTCGCTCATCGCTGTACCTCCTTCACTGGGTTTAGTCCGGCCACTGACACTGTCACCTGCAATTTTGTACCGTGTCGCTTGGAATGTTGTCAACGGGCCTGAAGGCCTAGGAGGATACGAAGTCGTGCGCAGGCGCCAAGACCGTTATTTTGTTTTTTTGGTTGAACGAACTAATTAGATGAACCAAACCAAGCAGATAAACCAAACAAGCCAAATCAACTAGAAGGCAGCGGGCGAATTTCTCGAAACCCGAGCATACGTCCGGCTGGCGCCACGGTGCGATGATTGGCGATGGCAACTTTCTGACCCGAGGATCCTATCAGGATCTGGCTTCCGACCTTTGGTGACTGTCCGGTCCTGGTCAATTCGTCTGCTGTGTCATTGAGCGTATCGCGCGCAGGCTGGTCCGGGAGACCAGCGGGAAGAAACATCTCGATCTCATCCACACCGAACTTGCTGAGGCCGAGGGTATAACACCAGGTCCGGCTGTTCTGTTCATCGTCGCCCCGTACGATGGGGATGTGATCGCCGACGATGAACTGGGTGAGGGGGCGATCCTGCCAATCCGACGGGTTGACGTACTGGTTGGTGGTGATGTCATAGGCCGTGCCTTGCGTGAGGAGTGTGAGGCCCCGCGCGAGTCGAGCGGCAAACAGGATGCTGTCCGGCATATCGCGCGGGGGCATCAGGGATGGCGCGACGGCGCCGACATGCTCATGTTCCCATGCGAGTTGTTGCTTTAGGCCGGCGATATGAGAATCTGGGAGTGGTATGACGATGTGAGCGGTCCACGGCCCATGGGTCGCAAGCCATGACTCCGGTTCCTGCTCGCCGACGCGCAGCACCAACGGCCCGCCGTATTCGAGATCGTACCAGGTCTTGAGTTCGTCGGGAGCGGGCACGGTCCCCCGATAACCGATGAAGTAGAGCGGGGGGCGGCGTGCGGAAGGCTTGGGGGTTTTCTTCCTGATTCTCATCGCTGCAAGGAGACTACTTGCTGGCTTTCTTGGCCCTGCGGCGGTCATCTGAGTTGAGTATCCGTTTGCGAATACGCAGACTCTTCGGCGTCACCTCAATCAGTTCATCCGGGCCGATATATTCGAGCGCGAGCTCCAAGCCCATTTCCCGTGGCGGCGTGAGGACTAAGGCCTCATCGGTACCAGATGCCCGCATGTTGGATAGCTGCTTTTCTTTACAGACGTTCACGTCCATGTCTTCGTCCCGGCTGTTTTCGCCGACAACCATCCCGCGATAGACATCCACGACAGGGCCGATAAACATGACCCCACGTTCTTGGGTCATGAAGATGGCATAGCCGGTGCTGACTCCGTCTTCGTACGCGACGAGCGACCCGTGGGTCGCCACGGTGAGGTCGCGCTGCTCCACCGGTTCGTACGCGACAAAGACATGGTGCATGATGATGGTGCCGCGCGTTTTAGCGACCAAGAGGTTTTTGAGTCCCATGATGCCCCGGGTGGGGATATGGTACTCCAGATGCATTTCACTCGGTCCGGCGTCGGAATGGATGAGCCGCATATGGCGCAGCTCGCCGCGGCGTTTGCCGAGCTCTTCAATCACAGCGCCTTGATAGGTTTCCGGCACCTGGATAGTCAGCTCTTCATAGGGTTCGAGGACCTTCTCCCCATCCCGGTGGACAATCACTTCCGGTTGCGAGACTTGCAGCTCGTATCCTTCCCGGCGCATCTGTTCGATCAAGACGCCGAGATGCAGCTCGCCTCGGCCTGCCACGAGGAACTTATCCGCGCTATCCGTCTCTTGCGCGCGTAACGACACGTTGGTTTCGAGTTCTTTGAAGAGTCGATCGCGCAAATGCCGCGAGGTCAAGTACTTGCCTTCTCGTCCGGCGAAGGGGCTATTGTTCACGGAGAAGGTCATTTGGACGGTTGGCTCGTCGACCGTGACACGGGTCAGTGCGACCGGATGCTCTGCGTCAGCGATCGTATCGCCGATGCTCACTTCGTCCAGGCCTGCCACCGCAACGATTTCCCCTGCCTCCGCGCGTTCGATATCCGTCCGCTCAAGCCCTGAATAGACTGCGAGGTCTGACACTTTTCCAGGGAACTTGGCGCCATCCTTCCCGAGTACGACCACATTCTGTCGGCGGGCGATCGAACCTGATTGGATTTTCCCCACTCCCATCTTGCCTTTATAGAGGTCTTGGATCAGAGAGAGGACCAGGATCTGGAGGGGCGCTTCGGCATCGATGGCGGGTGCGGGAATCTTTTCCAGTACGGTGTCGAGGAGCGGCTGAATGTCCGTACCGGGCTTATTGATGTCGAGGGTTGCGGTACCCTTGATCGCTGCCGTGTAGACGATCGGGAAATCGAGCTGCTCGTCTGTGGCGCCGAGATGGACAAACAAGTCGAAGGTCCGGTTCACCACGTCATCGATCACCGCGTCGGGCCGGTCGATCTTGTTGATGACGACGATGGCCTTGTGGCCGAGCGCTAATGCCTTCCGCAGCACGAAGGTCGTTTGCGGCATGGGGCCTTCTTTCGCGTCGATCAAGATGAGGACGCCGTCCACCATGCGCAGGGTCCGTTCGACTTCGCCGCCGAAGTCGGCGTGGCCCGGCGTATCGACGATGTTGATCTTCACGCCTTTGTAGGTCACGCTGGCGTTCTTGGCTCGAATGGTGATCCCGCGCTCACGTTCCTGGTCCATCGAGTCCATGATCCGTTCGCCCATATCGTCGATCTTGCGATGGACATGGGTCTGTCGGAGCACGGCGTCGACTAATGTCGTTTTGCCATGGTCGACGTGGGCGATAATGGCGATATTTCGAATGTCGCTACGACGCCCCTTAGGAGCGATATCGGCTGCGACGGGAGATTCTGTTGTGGCTGTCTGATCCATAGATATTGCTGCATGCTCCAAAAAAAAACGCCCAGAAACCCAGGCGTCGGGAACCGAGTATACCCGAAGCAGGGTGTCCGGCACAAGCGATACCGGCATGAACCTTGAGTTTTATGGGTCCCCACGGTATGGTGACCGTGGTATTCTTCTCATGAAGCCAAGCCTCATTCGAAGGTAACCCCGCGTAACTATGATGGATCGATCGATATACGAACAGGATCCGTTTCGTCAACCGCCATCGCGTCGTCCATGGCGCTGGTGGCAGATTTTGCTCATAAGCCTGGTGGCGGTAGTTTTGATAGGGGGGCTGGCAGCAGGCGGGGCGCTGTGGCATTTCTCGAAAGATCTTCCTGCATTGGATCAGCTGGGAACCTATCAGCCAAGTCTGGTGACGCAGGTCTATTCGAGCGACCAGCAGCTCATCGGTCAGTTTTTCATCGAGCGGCGTATCCTCACCCCGGTGGCGAACATTCCCGAACAGCTACGGCGTGCAGTCATCGCGGTTGAGGATGTCCGGTTCTTTGAACATCCCGGCCTCGACTATATCGGTATGCTCCGCGCGGCTTGGACGAATGTGCGCCGAGGCGGCAAGGTTGAAGGGGCCAGCACTATTACCCAGCAGTTGGCGCGCTCCCTGTTCCTTTCGTCAGAACGCACTTTCGACCGCAAAGTCCGCGAGTTGATTCTTGCGTACAAGATGGAATTGGTCCTGACGAAAGAGCAAATTCTCGAACTGTATTTGAACCAGATTTACTTCGGACAAGGCGCCTACGGCGTCGCCTCGGCAGCTCAGACATATTTCGGGAAAGACCTCTCCGCCCTGACGATTGGTGAATCGGCATTTCTGGCCGGTCTCCCGAAGTCGCCAAACCATTATTCGCCCTTCAAGGCCTACGATCGCGCGAAAAAACGGCAGGAGCACGTACTGGCTCGCATGGAAGAGGCGAAGTTCCTCACCCCGGCAGAACGCGAACAGGCTGTGGCGGAGATACTCGGTTTCCGACGTCCTGGCGGTGAACAGGCTGCACCCTACTTTGTGGAATATATCCGGCAGTTGCTGGTTGCGAAGTATGGCGAAGCGATGGTGTACAAGGGCGGACTTAAAGTATTCACGACGTTGAACATGGAAATGCAGAGGGCCGCTGAAGCGGCTTTTGCGGCAGGCCTGCGCGAATTGGATAAGCGCCAAGGGTGGCGTGGCCCGCTCCGAACGGTCGATGCGACTGCGCCGACTCCGCCCGTTGTTGCAGCGGTGACCGATCAGGCCTTGAAGGTAGGGGACTATCGCGAGGGGTTCGTCAGCAAAGTGGCAAAAGACTATTTTCTTGTGCAGGTCGGCACGACGGTAAGCAAGCTCGCCTTTGACGATATGGCATGGGCGAAGCGCCGTTTGACCGGGTTTGATACGGCGAAAGATTTCGTCGTCAATCAGAACCTGAAGCAAGTGCTGAAGCCCGGCGATGTCATCGAGGTGATGGTGAAGAAGCTGGATCGTGACATCGTCCATGTACAACTGGAACAGACTCCCCTTGTCGAGGGAGGATTGATTACGCTGGAGCCGGATAAAGGCGCTATTCGGGCCATGGTCGGAGGCTACGATTTCGCTCGCAGCGAGTACAATCGGGCCGTGCAGGCACACCGTCAGCCCGGGTCCGCCTTCAAGCCGATCATCTACGCGACGGCTATGAGTCAGGGGATGAGTCCTGCGTCGGTGATTCTCGATGCGCCGGTGGTTTACGAGCAGGACCAGGATGAGAAAACCTGGAAGCCGGAGAATTACGGAAGAAAAGTCCATGGCATGGTGAGTTTGCGGGATGCCTTGGCCCACTCGCATAACCTGGCGACCGTTCGGTTGCTGGATAAAGTTGGCGTGAAGGATGTCATTGAGTTTGCGAAAACGGTCGGGGTGACCAGTCCGTTGGCGGCAGATCTGTCGCTGGGGCTTGGCTCATCCTCTGTCGGGCTGATGGAACTGACTTCCGCCTATGGGGTGTTGCTCAACCAGGGAAGTCGCGCGGAACCCTATGCGATCCTATCCGTAAAGGACAACGCGGGAACGGTGCTTGAACAGGCGGCACCGCAGGCCATTCCCGTGATTTCCAAAGAAACGGCGTACTTGATTACGAACATGATGGAAGACGTGATCCAAAAGGGGACCGGTCAGGCGGCCAAGGTGCTTGGGCGGCCGATTGCGGGGAAAACCGGCACTACGGATGAGTTTATCAATGCGTGGTTTATCGGCGGCGCGCCGAACTTGGTCACTGGTATCTACGTCGGGTTTGACGATCGACGGTCACTTGGCGAGACGGAATCGGGGGCGCATGCTGCGCTGCCTATTTGGATCAATTTCATGCAGGTCGCGCTCAAGCCGCTCCCGGTCATGGCCTTTACCATTCCTGAAGGTGTCACGTTCGTCAAGGTCGATCCGGCGACAGGATTGCTTGAGGGCGAAGAGGGACAGGGGAGCACCGTCGAACTCTTTACCAAGGGGAGCGAGCCGACCCAAGCGACTCATCGCCGACTGGACCCGATCGATTTCTATAAGCTCGATCAAATCCCCGAGGGGACGATGTAGGAACCCGGTCTGTTTGGTTGATCTGGTCTATCTGGTCTGATTTGGTTGATTTGGTTCGTTTGGTTAGTTTCGTTCAACCAAACAAACAAGACAAACTAAACAAACCAAATAACAGTCTTCCTCTTTGGCCTGTATGTATTAGCGATAGCATTGACGGATTGGACGAGCGAGGGATAGACTGACCCCATGCGAAGACATGCTCATCAGGCTACCTCAGTTCTGGCTGGCATACTTGTCGTGCTTTTTTTCGTATTGAGTTTCAACGCCTATGCCTGCCTTCTGCCGGTGAATGGTGTCGCGGCCACTCCAATGAGCAATGGCTGTTCGACTCCGGATGAACAACCGGTCTCTCAGTTCTGCGATACGTATAAGACGCTTGGCGTACAGTCTGCCGATAAGCTCCATCTCAACAGTGACTGTCAGGTTCTTTGTCAAGAAGACACTGCCTCGCTCGCGCTTCTAGCCATCCTCACCTCATCCAGTAACCGTTTGTCCGATCATCCTACAATCGGTCCTCCGCAGGATCTCCTGCTCAAAATTTCCGTACTTCGCATCTGATCTTCCCTTCCCGCGCTCCGTCATTGTTTCACTGACAAAACGTTTGTCGTTCGAAGCCTGGTCTCAATAGACCAGTTCATGGCCTACGTGTTTCTCGCTCGTAGGGCCTGAACACGGACAGGGTGTCGAACATTCGGGAACTCTGGGAGGTCATTTTTATGAGACAGAATAGGCAAGGTTGGTGTGCAACTGCTGCTGCAGCACTGATTTTCATCAGCAGCGGACTGGCCTGGGCACAGGATACCGATCCTGCGCTGCGCGACAAGCTGGTGCTGCCGGAATTGATCCAAGAGGTCTTGGCTCGGAATCCCGAGCTGGTGGCGGCACGTAATCAATGGGAAGCCGCCACGAATCGGATTACGCCAGCTCGGTCATTGGACGACCCGATCCTGTCCGTTCAATTGTGGAATTTCCCGCAGACCTTCAACGTCACGCAGACGGGCAACAGTATTTTCGGTCTCTCGCAGAATCTTCCCTTTCCCGGCAAACTCGCGCTCAAAGGCAACGTGGCGAGCCGTTCGGCCGATATGACCGAGCAGGCGATCCACGGGAAGGAACGAGAGCTGGTCTCCCGCCTGAAGCAAGCCTACTACGATCTGTTTCTCATGCAGAAGACGATCCAGATTCATCATGAACAAGTGGAGCTGCTCAGGCAGTTTTTTGAGATCGCCAACGCGAAATTCCGTGCAGGTAAAGGAAGCCAGGCCGATGTTCTCAAGGCCCAAGTCGAGCTGTCCCTGCTTCAGCAGCAGCTTCCCGTCCTGGAACAGCGTCGCAAGACTGCCGCAGCGATGTTGAACACGCTGCTCGACCGGGATCCTTCATCACCCTTGGGCAATGCCCAAGAGCCCTCTCAGCTGCCGATCGAACAGCCTCTCGACGATCTGCATAGCCTCGCGCTGAGCGACAGGCCGGAGCTCAAAGCCGCCGAGCTGGATGTGCAACGGAGCGAGCAGTCCCGCGCGTTGGCCCAGCGTCAATACTATCCGGACTTCAACGTGGCGTTTCAGCGCTTCCAGAACTATCAGGCCAACGATGGATTCGGCGCCTACGTGGCGATGAGTATCCCTTTCGCATTTTGGACCAAGCCGAAGTATGACGCGGGCGTGCAGGAGGCCGCGGCGGCGGTGGCGGTCGCACGGGCCCAGCAGCATACCTTAGAAAACATGACCCGGTTTCAGATCAACGACCTTCTGGCCAAGCTCCGGGCGACTGACCAGGTGGCCACCCTGTATCGCACCACGATCTTGCCGCAGGCCGAGCAGAGCCTGGAATCGGCGCGCGTCGGGTATCGTGCGGGCAAAGGAGGGTTTCTGGATCTGATCGATACCCAGCGTGCCTGGCGAGGATTTCAGCTTGAGTATTTCAAGGCTCTCGTGGACCGCCAGCATCAACTGGCTGAACTTGAACAGGTTGTCGGTATCACGCTCGATCGGCAGAGCTAACGTAAACAGGAAGGAGATACGACGATGGCCCAGCAAGCAAACAAGAAAAGTTTCGTGATCGGCGCAGTGGCGATCGGAGTGATCACCGGAGTCGCCGTTGGTTTTTTTGCCGCCTACGGGATGACGGGCGCAGGGGGCGTCTCGGCGCTCCCAGGGGGGGTGGGTGAGACGATCGCAGGGGGCGTCTCGGCGCTCCCAGGGCGGGAGGGTGAGAAAGAAGAGATGCAGAGTATGTCCATGAAGCAGATGGACATGAAAGAGATGGCTCAACCAGGCCCGAAATCTATGGAAGGGATGGAAGGCATGCCAGGCATGGCCGGAGCGTCTCCGGAAGCCGTTGTAGTTCCCGCTGTGGCAAGACAGTTGATCGGAGTGCGGAGCACAGCAGCTGTCTACGCGACATCAACGCAAGAGATTCGCGCAGTCGGCACAGTCGGCTACGACGAGCGGGGACTCACGCAGGTCACAGTGAAAACCTCCGGGTGGGTACGAGAAGTCTTTGTCGATTCGATCGGTCGCCCTGTTCGAAAAGGGAACCCTCTCTTCACCCTCTACTCACCGGATCTCCTGGCCACGCAAGACGAGCATCTCCTCGCCGTGAAAGCCCAGGCCCAACTGGTTGTCAGCCCGCTCGGCGATGCGAAAGCCAATGCAGCATCCCTTGTGGCCAGTACGCGAGAACGATTGAGATTGTGGGATGTGACCGATGCGCAAGTGGCAAGGCTGGAGCGTCGAGGCAAAGCGGAGCCGGTACTCACCGTCTATGCCCCATCCTCCGGGATTGTCCTCAAGCGAGAGGCCGTGCCCGGTAAATATGTGGAACCAGGTACGACATTGTATGAAGTCGCGGATCTCTCCTGGGTCTGGATCTCTGCAGACGTCTATGAGTCCGAGGTCGCATCGGTGGCACTTAACCAGCCGGCTGCCGTCACCTTCGCCGCGTATCCGGGAGAAACGTTTCGGGGTACGGTCTCGTACATCTACCCCACGCTGAATGCCGAGGCCCGCACGGTACGCGTGCGGGTGGAAATGCCGAATCCGGGACTCAGGCTGAAGCCCGGCATGTTCGGAACCGTCACCTTGGTGACGGATTCCGCGAGGATGTTGGTTGTTCCCAAGGAAGCTGTACTGGACACAGGACTTCGGCAACTCGTGTTCCTGGATCGCGGGGAAGGATCCTATGCGCCGTATCCGGTCAAGCTGGGCCGTCGTAATCAGGATTCCGTGGAAGTGCTGGAAGGGATCAAGGAAGGGGATCGGATCGTGATCTCGGCCAATTTCCTGTTGGACGCGGAGAGTAAGTTGACATCGGCCTCGAGCATGCAGGCCATGATGGGCCGGATCGGCATGGGCGATTGGCAAATGCGCGGCGCATACGAGGGAAAGATGGAAGGGATGGATATGAGCAATATGAAAGGGATGGAGGGAATGCAAGGCATGAAGGGAATGGAAGGCATGCCGGGCATGAAAATGGAGGGTAACAAAGAAATCACAGGGGCTGGGACCCGTCAGGCTGACGGATTGTCTCTCACATTGAATACAGCACCGGAAAGCCCCAAGGCCGGTAACGTGCTGCTCAGGCTCAAGCTAAACGATCAGGCCGGTAAGCCTGTGACCAACGCGCAAGTCCTGTTCGTCTATACGATGCCGATGCCGGGCATGACCGATTCCAAGGTGGCGGCTCGCCATACGAAGGATGGACTCTATGAAGGTACGGTGATGTTCGGCATGGGCGGGACATGGGTCGTGACGGCCAACGTGACGATACCAGGGAAACCGGCTATTGCCGAAAAGTTTCAGTTCTCGGTTGCCGGTGGAGGCATGTAATCCCTCATGATCGCGCGACTCATTGAAGGAAGTGCCCGCAATCCGATCCTGGTCATCCTCTGCGTGCTGCTGTTGGCAAGCTGGGGCCTGTGGGCAGGATTTCGGGTTCCGTTGGATGCGGTGCCGGATCTGTCCGATGTCCAAGTGACCATCTACACAGAATGGCAGGGGCGCAGCCCCACATTGATTGAAGACCAGGTCACCTATCCGATCGTCACCTCTCTGCTGGCTGGGCCAAAAGTGAAACGAGTGCGGGGAGTTTCGGAATACGGAGTTTCCTATGTCTATGTGATCTTCGAAGACAGGACGGATTTGTACTGGGCACGCAGTCGAGTGTTGGAGTACATGCAGAAGCTGAGCGGAAAGTTGCCCGCCGGCGTCTCCCCGACGCTGGGTCCCGACGCGACCGGAGTCGGATGGGTCTATCAGTATGCACTGGTCGATGAGTCCGGCGCACATGACCTGGCGCAGCTCCGCAGTCTTCAAGATTGGTATCTGCGCTTTCAATTGGAAAGTGTGCCCGGCGTGGCAGAAGTGTCGGCGGTCGGCGGGTTCGTCAAGCAGTATCAAATCGAAGTGGACCCGAACACGTTGGCTGCCTATCGGTTGCCGATTAAGACGATTATCGAAGCGGTCAGGAACAGCAATGCGGAGGTGAGTGGCCGTGTCTTAGAAATGGCCGGCACTGAATACATCATTCGAGGAAGAGGCTACCTGCGCTCGATCGATGATATTGAGCTGATCCCCGTTGGAACGGATGGACGTGGCACGCCCATCTTGATCCGGGACATTGCCCATGTCCACATCGGGCCGGACCAGCGGCGAGGCGTCGCAGAACTGGACGGCAAGGGCCAGGTGGTCGGCGGGATCGTGATCATGCGGGCCGGAGAAAACGCGCTCTCCGTGATCGAGCGGATCAAAGCCAAGCTGGCAGAGATCACGCCGGCCTTACCGAAGGGCGTCCACATCGTTCCCGCCTATGACCGGTCCGATCTCATTCATCGGGCCATTGCCGTGCTCCGTGAGAAGCTCGTGGAGGAGAGCATTATTGTCAGTCTGGTTGCGGTAGTCTTTCTGTTTCACCTCCGCAGTGCGCTGGTGGCGATTCTCATCCTCCCCGTGGCAGTGTTGCTCGCCTTCATTCCAATGGTGTACCTGAACATCACGTCCAGCATCATGTCGCTTGGAGGCATCGCCATCGCTATCGGCGCGATGGTGGATGCGGCGATCGTCATGGTGGAGAACGCGCATAAGCGATTGGAACAGAATCCTCATTTGGACCGGACAGAGACCATTATCGCGGCGGCCAAAGAAGTCGGCCGCCCCTTGTTCTTCTCATTGCTCGTGATCGCCGTGTCCTTCCTGCCGATCTTCGCGCTGGAAGCCCAGGAGGGGCGATTGTTCACGCCCTTGGCCTATACCAAGACGTTTGCGATGCTGTTCGCCACAGCCCTCTCGGTGACCTTGGCCCCTGTACTGATGGTTCTTCTGATCCGGGGGCGCATCCGAGCGGAGGCCAAGAATCCGTTGAATTGGCTGTTGGTCGCGTTGTATCGACCGATTATCTCCGGCGCGTTACGTGTCCGGTGGCTGACGATCGGACTGGCGGTGGTGGTCGTGGGGTTCACGGCGCCGATCTTTTCCCGGCTCGGCGCGGAATTCATGCCGCCGCTGAACGAGGGGACCATCCTTTACATGCCAACCACTGTGCCAGGCCTGTCCATCCCAGAATCGGCCAAGGTGTTGCAAGTTCAGGATCAGTTGCTCACGACCTTCCCGGAAGTGGAACGGGTGTTCGGCAAAATGGGAAAGGCCCCGACTGCCACCGATCCGGCTTTTGTCGGCATGGCCGAGATCACGATCACCCTCAAACCGGAAGCACAATGGCGCCCCGGCATGACCTGGGACCGGTTGCTGGACGAAATGGATGCCAAGCTGCACATTCCCGGCTTTCCGAACATCTGGTGGATGCCGATTCAAACCCGCACTGAAATGATCACGACCGGTGTGCGGAGCCCGGTCGGCATCAAAGTTCTGGGGCCTGATCTGAAGACCATTGAGAAAATCGGCTTGGAGATTGAGCAAGTCCTGGCCAAAGTGCCAGGTACGAAAAGCGCGTTTGCCGAACGGTTGAATGAAGGCTATTACCTGGATCTCACCGTGAACCGGCGCGAAGCGGCCCGCTACGGTCTGACGGTGGGAGATGTGCAAGCGGTGATCACCACAGCCATCGGCGGTGAGACCGTGACGACTACGATTGAGGGGCGCGAACGGTATCCGGTCAATGTCCGCTACAAGCGCGAACTGCGTGATGATCCGGATCGGCTTAAGAGGGTGCTGATTCCCACGCCGAGCGGCGCACAGATTACACTCGGACAAATTGCCGATCTCACCATTACACAGGGGCCATCGTCGATTGCGGATGAGGCGGGAACGCTGGCCGGTTTGGTTTCGGTTGCGGTTGGTGGCCGTGATCTTCGCGGCTACGTCGAAGATGCCCAACGAACGGTCCGGGACCGAGTGACATTACCCTCTGGCTACCGGCTGGTCTGGGCCGGTCAATACGAGCATCTGGTCCGGGCCGAAGAACGGTTAAAGTTAGTTGTCCCCGTCACCATTGGGATTATTCTCTTGCTGCTCTATCTCAACTTCCGTTCGATGGCGAAATCGTTGATCGTGCTTCTGTCCGTCCCATTCGCCGCGATCGGAGCCATCTGGTATCTCGACTATCTGAACTACAATATGAGCGTGGCGGTTTGGGTAGGCATTATCGCTCTGGCCGGCGTGGCGGCTGAGACTGGCGTGGTCATGCTTGTCTATCTCGACGAGGCCTATGAACGGCGCGTGTGCGAAGGCCGCATGGCAACGGTTCAAGACCTGCGTGAGGCCATTATAGAAGGAGCAGTCCAGCGGGTGCGGCCAAAGATGATGACGGTCGCCGCAATCATGGGCGGCTTGCTCCCGATCATGTGGACCACCGGCACAGGCGCCGACGTCATGAAACGGATCGCCGCACCGATGATCGGCGGCATGGTCAGCTCGACCATCCTGACGCTGATCGTCATTCCAGCCTTGTATTTTATCTGGAAGCGTTGGATTATGCGTTCACACTCTTCGAGCGAGACGACATTTGCCAGACCCACGTCATCAGAATCGGCGCCTTCTTAGCCGGCATTCTTCATGAGCGCGTCTTTTACAATCGCCGATGCCTGACTCAAGCGAGACAGGCGAGACGGGCGGGAATAGCGCGACTGGCAGTGAACAGGCGCACACGTCACGCAAGTCTCGCCCCGCTCGCTTGTCGCGCGCTATTTCATTATTTCGCGACGAACTGTCATGAAAAATGCGGGCTAGGGGGGAATGATGAAGAGACAATGGTCTTTCACCGTCACGATGGGCATATTGGTGCTGGGTGGGCTGTTCACGGGAGGCTGTGTGTCGATGGGCGATCCGTCCACCTTCGCACAGAGTGCGGGGGTGATCGATCTGAGCGGTACCTCGCCGAACTGGGACAAGGCGCTGCCTGCGTCGCAACGGTTTGTGTTGTTGGCTTCGTTCAACAACGACGCGGTTCGGGATGACAACACCGGGCTGGTCTGGGAGAAGTCCCCGCAGATCCCCACCGCCACATGGAATGGTGCCCGCTTTATGTGCATCAATAAAAATGTCGGAGGTCAGAAAGGGTGGCGCTTGCCGTCCATCCCAGATCTGGCAAGTTTGATCGACCCTTCCGTAGTCCCACCGGGCCCGACCATCTCGTCCGGCCATCCCTTTCACAACATCCAGTCGGCCGGCTATTGGTCGGCGACGACGAGTGCCGAAGATGCCTCCGACGCCTGGTTCGTGTATTTCGGTAGGGGCTTCGTGGATCACGACAGTAAGACCCGCACCGGCCACGTCTGGTGTGTGCGCGGGGTCATGAATGCAGAGGCATATTAACGAAGCGCGCGCGACAGGACCAGTCTTCGCCTAGCGCTACGACCGGAGTCAGTCCCCTACGACTGATAACTCTCTATCGGCGGGCAAGTACAAATCAAATGCCGGTCTCCGTAGGCTTCGTCGATTCGGCTCACGCTGGGCCAGAATTTATGGTCGCGCACCCAGGGGGCGGGAAAGGCTGCCCGTTCACGGCTGTAGGGTCGATTCCATTCGTCGGCTGTCACGACCTGGGCCGTGTGGGGCGCATTCTTCAGTAGATTATTCGTGCGCGGCTGTCGGCTTTCGGCGATGTCCTGTATTTCTGCATGAATCGAGATCAGCGCCTCGCAGAACCGGTCTAATTCAGCCCTCGTTTCGCTCTCTGTCGGTTCGATCATGAGCGTCCCGGCAACCGGGAACGAAACGGTCGGAGCATGAAACCCGTAATCCATCAACCGCTTGGCCACATCCATCGCTTCAATTCCCGTCGTCTCCTTGAACGGGCGAAGATCGAGAATAAACTCGTGTGCGACGAATCCCGACGTTCCTGTGTAGAGGACGGGATAGTATTTCTCCAGCCGCTTGGCCATGTAGTTGGCGCTCAAAATCGCCATCTGCGTCGCCTTGGTTAAGCCGTCCCGTCCCATCAGGGCGATGTAGACCCAGGAGATTGTGACGATGCTGGGACTGCCGTATGGCGCTGCCGATACGGCTCCGATGGACTGTTCACTGCCCAGTTGCATCACCGGATGGCCAGGAAGAAATGGCGCTAAATGTCGTGCCGCAACGATCGGTCCCATCCCTGGCCCGCCCCCGCCATGGGGGATGCAGAAAGTCTTGTGTAGATTCAGATGGCAGATGTCCGCGCCAATATCGCCGGGCCGGCAGAGCCCCACTTGGGCATTCAAGTTGGCTCCGTCCATATAGACTTGTCCGCCGTGGGTATGGACGATCTGACAGATGCGCCGTACATCCGCCTCGAAGACGCCGTGGGTCGAGGGGTAGGTCAACATGAGGGCCGAGAGCCGATCGCGATGCTGCGCGGCCTTGGCTTCAAGATCGGCCAATTCCACATTGCCCAGTCGATCGCAAGCGACCGTCACAACCGTCATGCCCACCATCGACGCACTGGCTGGATTGGTGCCGTGCGCGGAGACGGGAATCAAACAGACATCCCGATGTTCTTGACCCTGGCTCCGGTGGTAGGCCCGGATCACCATCAGCCCCGTATACTCACCCTGAGAGCCCGCGTTCGGTTGCAAGGACACGGCGGAAAATCCGGTAATCTCGGCCAGCCAGGCCTCCAGTTGATGGAACAACTCTTGATAGCCTTTGGTCTGCTCGATCGGCGCAAAGGGGTGTAGCCGTGAGAACTCCGGCCAGGTGACCGGCAGCATCTCGGTCGTCGCGTTCAGCTTCATGGTGCAGGACCCCAACGGGATCATTGAATGGACGAGCGACAGATCTTTCGCCCCGAGACGGTGGATATACCGCAGCATTTCATGTTCGGTGTGATAGCGATTGAATACCGCGTGGGTCAGGTACTTGCTGGTGCGGGTGAGGTTCGCCGGGAAACTGACGGTGATGTTGTGGCTCAAGTCCCGCACGTGAAAAGGCAGCCGATCATGGCCGGCAAAGATTTCCATCAGGCGGCGGATTTCGTCTTCCGTGCTGACCTCATCCAGCGCAATTCCGATGGAGTGGTCCTCATGCAGGCGAAGATTGATGCCGGCTTCGTTGGCCCGGATCAAGATGGACTCGGACTGCATCTTTGTCAGGCGAACTCGAATCGTATCGAAATACGATTCCGCTACAATGTCGAATCCGAGTTGCCGCAATCCTGCCACCAGCATCGCAGCCAAGCCATGCACGCGCTCGGCAATCCGCCGCAAGCCCTCCGGCCCGTGGTAGACCGCATACATGCTTGCCATGATGGCCAAGAGCACCTGCGCCGTACAAATGTTGCTCGTCGCCTTCTCACGTCTGATGTGTTGCTCGCGGGTTTGCAGGGACAGCCGGTAAGCAGACTTTCCCATGACATCCTTAGACGCTCCAACGATGCGTCCCGGCATCTGCCGTTTGAATGACTCAGCGGTTGAAAGAAACGCAGCATGGGGACCGCCAAAACCGAGCGGGACACCGAATCGCTGGCTGGAACCGACAGCGATATCGGCTCCGAATTCTCCGGGTGGGCGCAGAAGGGTTAAGGCCAGCAGATCGGTGGCGACTACCACAAGAACTCCGGCCGCATGGGCCTGCGCTACCAGTGCGCTGTAATCCCCCACATAGCCGTCGGTGGCTGGATACTGGATCAGAATACCGGCCAGCTGAGGCCGGGAAAAATCGATGGTCTGCGTCCGTCCTATACGCAGCGTCATGCCGAGGGGTTCCGCCCGCGTCTGCATCACGGCAATGGTCTGGGGATGACAGTCCTGTGCGGCGAAGAACTCTGTCCGTTCGTGGCCGGACGAACGGGAAATGGCGAGACACATGGCCATCGCCTCTGCTGCCGCGGTGGCCTCATCCAGGAGTGACGCGTTGGCTAAGGGCAAGCCGGTGAGGTCGGTCACCAGCGTTTGGAAATTCAGGAGGGCTTCCAGGCGGCCCTGGGCAATTTCGGCTTGGTAGGGGGTGTATTGGGTATACCAGGATGGGTTTTCGAAAATATTGCGCTGAATCACGCCGGGAGTTATGCAGTCGTGATAGCCCATGCCGATCAATGAACGGTAGATCTTGTTTTCTGCGGCCATGGAGCGGATCTCTTCCAGCACGGCCTGTTCACCGCGGTGCAGGGGCAGGTCCAGCTCCTTCAGCAACCGAATATCGGTGGGCACGGTGGCCTTGCTCAGCTCTTCCAGCGATTGCAAACCGAGCGTGGCCAGCATCTCGTGAGCGTCGGCGTCGCTGGGACCGATATGGCGATGGATAAACGTGTCGGTCGGGCTCAGAAAGTCCGGTGTGGCCATGGTGTTCGTCTTGTCCTTTGGATTTTTCCTGTCGGGTTGAGAGGCCTGATATGCCAGCTGACTCATGTGTGGCCAGAAGAATATCATGCCCACTTCCTATTCTCCAGGGTCATAAAAAAGTTTCTGGGCTTGCCTTCAGACCACGAGTCACGTAAGAGTGCAGACCATAAGCAGGAGGCTGAAAAAGTCCGCAGGCTTCGTACTCGCATCGCTTAGATCCTCAACGTACCCCTGAGGGTACGTCTCTGGTCTTCACTCGCTGCGGCCTTGCCTGACAAACTTTTTGAGCCTCCTGCCGGATATTCCCTTCTTGTTTCGACACGCAGTCTATGAAACTACACGACATTCTGATCATCGGGGCCGGTCTGGCAGGGATGAGGGCGGCGATTGCCGCATCGCCCGATCTCGACGTCGCTGTGATATCCAAGGTCCATCCGGTTCGCAGCCACTCTGTAGCAGCCCAAGGGGGTATCAACGCGGCGCTAGGACAGAGCGATTCCTGGGAAGCTCATGCGTACGACACGACTAAAGGCGGACTCTATCTCGGTGACCAGGATGCCATCGAGGCGATGTGCCGCGAAGCCCCTGGCGACATTCTCGAATTAGAACGATTTGGCGTCATTTTCAGCCGCGACGAACAGGGACATATCGCCCAACGCCCGTTCGGCGGAGCGGGTTTCCCCCGCACCTGTTACGCTGCCGACCGTACCGGCCATGCCATCCTCCACGCCATGTATGAACAGCTGCTCAAGCGGCGCATCGCCGTGTATGAAGAGTGGTATGTCACCACGTTGATCGTAGAAGACGGAGTCTGCCGTGGTGTTGTCGCGTGGGATCTGATCCATGGAGGACTGCATACGATCGGGGCGAAAGCGGTCATCCTGGCCACGGGAGGCAGTGGGCGTGTCTTCCTGACCAGCACGAATGCCGTGATCAACACCGGTGACGGCATGGCGCTCGCGTATCGTGCCGGGGCTCCATTGGCGGACATGGAGTTTGTACAGTTCCATCCCACTACACTCAAGGGCACGGGCATCCTCATCACCGAAGGGGCTCGCGGAGAAGGAGCCTATCTATTAAATACGCTAGGGGAACGGTTCATGAAAACCTATGCCCCGCAGCAGATGGAACTGGCCACCCGTTCCACTGTCTCATTGGCCATCGGGCAAGAAATTCTGGAGGGCCGCGGGGTCGATGGGTGCGTGTTGCTGGACTTGCGGCACCTTGGACGCCAGCGTATTCTCGAACGGCTCCCTCAAATCAGAGAACTCGCCATTGAGTTTGCCGGCCTCGACCCCATCGAAACCCCTATTCCTGTCCGCCCAGGCGCGCACTACCAGATGGGTGGTGTCCGAACCAATCAATGGACTGAAACCAGCATTGCCGGCCTCTACGCGGCAGGTGAATGCGCCTGCGTCAGCGTGCATGGCGCCAATCGGCTCGGAGGCAATTCACTGCTCGAAACGATTGTGTTCGGTCGGCGCGCCGGAATTCGAGCCGGAGAGTATGTTCGAACTGTCGCGGCACAGACCCTCACAACAGACCGGCTCTCAACCGAACAGCATCGTATCCAGCGTTTGCTGGCACGGGAAGGCTCGGTCAGAGCCTGGCAGATTCGGGAAGAACTCGGCCAGTTGATGAGCCTCAACCTTGGCCTCGTTCGGACGCACGAATCCATGACAACCGCGCTTTCCTCTCTCACGGCCCTGACCCGTCGCGCCGCCTTTATGACGGTGCAGGACAAGGGGCGGGTGTTCAATACGGACCTTGTGCAAGCCTTCGAGCTCCAATCGCTGCTGGATGTCGCGGAGACCATAGTCGCCAGCGCCCTCGCCAGGCAGGAAAGCCGCGGGGCCCATTACCGGTCGGACTTTCCTAAACGGGACGATGCCCAGTGGCTCAAGCACACGGTAGCCCGGCGAACGCCTCAGGGACCGGCCCTGACCTACGAGCCGGTCGCGGTCACCCACTTCCCAGCGGCATAAAAACTGGTCAATCTGGTTGATCTGGTCTATCTGGTTTGTCTTGTTTTTTTGGTTGAACAAAACTCACCAGATGAACCAAATCAACCAGACAAACCAAACAGACCAATTATCGGCACAGGTTTGGTATAATCCTCCCTGCCAACTATGCGCATTCTAGTCATTGAAGACGAAACCAAGGTCGGCTGTTTCATCAAGCGCGCGCTTGAAGAGGAGAGCTACGCCGTCGACCTCTGTGAAGACGGTGCGAAGGGCCTTGAGATGGCACTCCACACCAACTACGATTTGCTGATTGTCGACTTGATGCTGCCGTCATTGTCCGGGTTGGACATTCTCAAGGGTGTCCGCCAAGCCAGGATTCAAACCCCCATTCTGATTCTGACCGCCCAATCGCAAGTCGATCAGCGGGTCAAGGGCCTTGATGCAGGAGCGGACGATTACCTCACCAAGCCCTTCGCCATCGACGAGCTGCTTGCCCGCATTCGCGCCCTGCTTCGCCGCGGGTCCACTGAGAGCCCCGGCGTGCTCCAGATCGACGATCTGGCATTGAACCCGGCCACGCGCGAAGTGACCAGAGGCGGCCAGCGGATCGACCTCACTTTGAAGGAATATGCCCTGCTCGAATATCTGATGCGCCATACGGGACGCGTGTTGACCCGTCCGATGATTTCAGAACATGTGTGGAACCAGGACTTCGATACGTTCACCAATGTCATCGATGTCTACGTGAATTATCTCCGCAACAAGATTGACCGGGGGCATTCAAAGAAGCTGATTCACACGATTCGCGGAAGCGGATATATGCTGAAGGTCGACTGATGCCGCTTCGCCTCCGGCTCACGCTCTGGTACGGTACGGCTCTCGCACTCATCCTCATTATCTTTTCAACCATCCTGTATCTGGTGACGGCTCGAAGTCTTCGCGATGCGGTCGATGAATCGCTGGAAGAAACTGCGGCGGCGGCCGTTCGGTCGCTGGAAGAACGTGGGTTCCTCCCTCTCATCGACGAAGACGAACTCATGTCGCAGTTCCCCGAACTGGCGCGCATCGATAAGTTTTTCCAGATATTCAGCCCTTCCGGCACCATCACGATTCGTTCGCCGAACGTGAAACAGCAGGAGATGCCCCTGAGTCGCCAGGCCCTGGAAGTCGCCTACTCAGGCCGCTCGCTCCTCGAATTCGCCAAATATCCCAAGGAGCCGGCGTTACGCCTCATTTCGGTTCCCATCATCTATCGGGGCAACCTGCTCTATATCATCCAGGTCGGCACCTCGATGGACTCCGTCGAAGTGACCCTGAACCGTCTCCTGTTAGTACTGCTGGTCAGTATACCCATCGCGCTGGCCGTATCGCTCGCCGGAGGCTGGTTCATGGCCGGCCGGGCCCTTCGCCCGGTCGATACGATCACGCTGGCTGCCCAGCGCATTGCCAGAGGCGATCTCACGCAGCGGCTGACGGTTCCGGCCTCGGCCGACGAAATCGGCCGTCTGACCAATACGTTTAATGCCATGATCGACCGGCTCGAAACCTCCTTTCGGCAGATCCGTCAGTTCAGCAGCGATGCCTCGCACGAACTGCGCACACCGTTGACGGTCATGAAAGGGGAAACCGAACTCGCGCTCCGGCGCCCTCGCGAAACCGACGACTACAAAGTCGTCCTGGAGAGCAATCTGGAAGAAATCGACCGGATGACGCGCATAGTGGATGAGTTGCTCTTTCTCTCCCGGGCCGACATGGGTGAGGTAAAGATGGAGCATCTGCCGGTCCCCTTGGACACGCTTATCGAGGACCTCCACCGGCAAGCCTCACTCTTGGGACAAGAACAGGACATTCAGGTCGTGCTGCGAACCACCGCGCAGGCGGTGGTATTGGGAGATGAGCTACGTTTGCGTGAACTGTTCTTGAACCTTCTCGATAACGCGGTTAAATATTCTCGCCCCGGCGGTGCAGTCGACATCGCGCTGACGATCGAGCAGACTCACGCACGGGTGTCCGTGACCGATCACGGTATTGGGATCGCGCAAGAGGATCAGAGTCGGATCTTCGACCGGTTCTATCGCACCGATGAGGCGCGGGCCCATACCAAGAAAGGTACGGGCCTTGGACTGGCCATCTGCGCCTGGATCGTTGAATCTCATCGCGGGCGTATCGAGGTCCAGAGCAAGGTCGGCGAAGGTTCGACCTTTACGGCAATACTGCCGCTGGCCCCCGCATCAGCTAAACAACCCTTAGCAGGACGCTGAAAAATCCCGCCAGCGGCGTTCTCGCATCGTTCAGACCCTCAACGTACCCCGAGGGTACGCCTCGGATCTTCGCTTGCTGCGGCTTTGCCGGACGGCCTTTCTGAACAGCCTGCGAGGATTTCAGAAAGAGTCTGTGACGTCTAGACACTCATGGTTTCGATGTGCTCAAGTCGTTTGTCAACAACCTGCTAGGTTTTTCACCCAGCCTCCATGAATATTCCTGGCCAGCGCCGATCTTTCGGCACCGTGCCGTCACTTCGGCAGATCGTCCTCAGCACTTCGCTGTTTTCGCTAGAGAGATCCATGAACGAGTTCTCTCAATCTCTCTAGTTTCAGCGACATCGATGGCAAAGTCACGCGGAAGCTCTGCTGGAATGCGAATTGCTTTTGGACAAAATCATGAATTGACGGTTGCATCTGTGGATCAAATCGGAAGGGGATATCGATGATTACAGCAGTTGCCGTTTCAAGAGAAAATTCCAGAGAGGCGGTAACTCCGATTTGGAAACGAATCAACAGTATGGAGCGGTGTCCCCGTTGTAGAGGGTTCATGGTGACCGAGTGGTGCGGGGATCTGGAGCAAATTTTGGCTTGACAAGATCTATTTGTATATGCAACAATTCGCACCAGTGAAATGGAATCGAACCAAATGAAACAAGATAAAAATATTATTGATCAGATCGCGGGTGAGTGTCTACTGGGTCGAGTACGCATCCTTAATCGTGTTCTCACGGGTATCTATGATGATGAAGTACGCGCATTCGGCCTGAAAGCCACACAAATCACTCTCCTGGTGTTCGTGGCGAAGGTGGGCGCCATTCGGCGAATCGACATTGGCAAGCGTCTTCACCTCGACCCATCAACGCTGACCAGAAATCTCAAGATCATTTTAACCAACGGTTGGATGGAAGAGATTGCAGACGGAGAAGACGGTCGAGGCTTGCCGTTGCAGATTACGGCCCGAGGTCGTGATCTTCTGAATCGCATCGGCCCGTCTTGGCGAAAGGCGCAGGATCGCACACAAAAGCTTATCGGGAATGATGGAGCGACACTCTTGCGAACGCTCGCAGCAAGCAAGTTCGGACTTCCGTCGGGGTAAGGTGTTTTTTTGATTATGTACTTGCATATACAAGTACATGCCATTCGGGCACAAGAAACCAAGAGAGGAGACAAAATGGCAAAACCAAACTTGTTGATCACGGCAGTGCGGGGCAAATTCCTAGCTTGCCTGCTGCTACCACTCACGATGTTTCTTGGGTGCACCCCTCAAGACAAACCATCCCAGCAGGTTTCACGGCCCGTGAAGGTCGTCCGAATCGGGGATGAAGCCGCATCCGGTGTGATGAGTTTCGCCGGGGAAGTACGGGCACGATACGAGACGATTTTAGCCTTCCGGGTATCGGGCAAAATGATTGACCGTCCCGTGGAGGTGGGTGATCGCGTACACAAAGGTCAGCGCGTCGCGCGTCTTGATTCCACCGATTACCGGCTTGGAACGGACGCGCTTAAAGCCCAGCTCAACTCAGCCCAGGCTGAACGGGATTTTGCCCGGGATGATTTGACGCGTTACCGCGAACTCCTCAATCAGCGGGTCATTAGTCCAGCCGAGTTCGACCGGCATGACACTGCGTATACCACCGCGAGGGAACGGGTCGCGACGTTGGAAGCTCAACTGAGCCAAGCGACCAACCAATTACAGTATACCGATCTGCTGGCGGATCGGGACGGCGTGGTGACGGCGGTGGAAGTTGAGACGGGGCAGGTGGTGACTGCCGGCCAGCCCGTCGTCAAGCTGGCCCGGCTTGATGAGAAGGAAATCCATATCGATATCCCCGAGCAGCGCGTGGGCGGAATCGAGCTCCGTCAGAAAGTCAGCGTGACCCTGTGGGCTGACGGCGACCGGCGGTATACGGCGCGTATCCGCGAAATCGCGGCAGCGGCCGACCCGACCAGCCGCACCTATCGTGTCAAGGCGACACTCCTTGAGAGACAGAATGAGGCACGGCTCGGCAAGACGGCGACGGTGTGGATTCCCGTGACTCCATCACCTCGTATCACCGTCCCGTTCTCTGCTGTATTCACCCCGCAGAACGAGCCTGGACGGCCGCGTGTGTGGCTGGTGGATGAGGGAGGCAGTACGGTCAGATCCGTACCGGTTCAGTTGGGCGAGGCACTGGACGGAGAGCGCATTGTCGTTGCGGGAGTCGTGTCCGGACAATTAGTCGTCAGCGCCGGCGTACAGCGGCTCGCTGAGGGACAAGCGGTACGCTTGCCGGAACAAGTCGCGGCGGCCATGCAGGGCTACGTTGCCGAAAGCAAGGAGTAGCAGCCATGAAGGATTTCAATCTGAGCGAGTGGGTACTCAAACATCGCTCCATCACTGGTTTTCTCATGGTGCTGGTGCTGCTGGGCGGGATTTTCGCCTATTTCCAGCTGGGACAAAGAGAAGACCCGGAGTTCACCTTCCGGGTGATGGTCATCAAAACCCTCTACCCGGGTGCGACCGCGCTGGAAACGGAGCAGCAGGTAACCGACCGCCTGGAAAAGAAAATCCAGGAACTGCCTAATCTAGACTTCCTCCGCAGCTACTCGAAATCCGGCGAATCAGTGATTTTCATTACGCCACGCGAGGACACGCCGCCCAAGCAGATTCAGAACCTCTGGTATCAAGTTCGCAAAAAGGTCGGCGACATCCGCATGAGCTTGCCGCCCGGCATCGTCGGCCCCTTCTTCAATGACGAGTTCGGCGATACCTACAGCCTGCTCTATGCCTTTACCGGGGAAAACTTCAGCTACGCCGAACTGAAAGCTGTGGCAGATTCGGCCCGGCAGCAGATCTTGCGCGTCAAGGATGTCGAGAAAGTCGATCTCATCGGCGTCCAAGACGAAAAGATATACGTCGAGTTTTCCGACAAGAAGCTGGCCGAACTGGGTCTGGATACCGCGGCGGTCGCCCAGATCCTTCAGGCGCAGAACGGCATGGTGCCGGCCGGGACGGTGTTTACATCGCAGCGCAATCTACCCATACGACTCACCGGCTCATTCGACTCATTGGATAGCGTGGCGAACCTGGCCGTGCGTGTCGAAGGCCGGACCATCAGGGTCGGCGATTTTGCCAAGGTGACGCGGGGTTATACCGATCCGCCGGAATTCGAGATGCGCTTCAATGGCAGGGCAGCCATCGGTCTCGGCGTGACCATGAACAAGAAAGGCGATGTGTTGGAACTGGGGACAGCGCTTGAAACTATCCTTCCCCACATCGAGAGCGAGCTGCCAATGGGCATCGACATCGACCGGGTCGCCAACCAGTCGCATGTAGTGAAAACCCAGATGTGGGAATTTTCGAGTACGTTCTTCGAGGCCCTGGCTGCGGTGCTACTCGTCAGCTTTCTGAGCCTCGGATTTCGCACCGGCTCTGTCGTCGCACTCACGGTACCCCTGGTTCTGGCCGGTACCATGCTGTGTATGCTTCTGTTCGGTATTGATCTGCATCGGATATCGCTTAATGCGTTGATCCTCGCACTGGGGCTTATTGTAGACGACGGCATGATTTCTACTGAGATGATGGCGCGCAAACTCGAAGAGGGTTTGGATCGGATGCACGCCGCGACTTTTGCCTATCGCGCGACAGCCTTCCCGATGTTGACTGGTACGCTGATCACTATTGCCGGCTTCCTGCCGGTGGGCTTGGCGAGATCGGCCGCTGGAGAATATACCGTGGCGATTTTCCAGGTGGTTGGCATCGCGCTATTCCTTTCCTGGATCGGAGCGGTAGTCTTCACACCCTATCTGGGCTTTCTGATGCTCAAGACCAGGGGCAACGGCGGGAAGCCCAGCCACGACCTTTTTGACACGCCGTTCTATAACCGTCTGCGCTGCTGGGTGGATCGTTGCGTGGAACATCGCAACAAAGTGATCCTCGGCACCGTCGCCCTGTTCGGCGTCGGCGTCGCGACCCTGACCCAAGTTCCCGAACAGTTTTTCCCCCTGTCCAATCGGCCAGAAGTCATCATCGACCTATGGTTGCCGGAGGGTAGTTCCTTCGCGCAAACCGAAGCGGTCGCCAAGCGCATGGAGACTCTGCTTGCCAAGGACCAGGATGTGATGAGTTACGCGACCTATATCGGCGGTGGCAGCCCGCGGTTTTTCCTGCTTATCGTGCAACAACTGGCCAATATCAACCTCGCCGAATTCGTGGTGATGACCCGTGACAATGTGGCCCGCGAACGGGTCATGCAACGTCTTCGACTGACCTTCGCCACAGATTTCCCAGAAGTACGCGGACGCACCATGCGCCTCAACGTCGGACCGCCGATGGATTATCCGCTCGTGTTCAGGGTATTCGGTGAAGATTCCAAGATCGTTCGCAGCATCGCCGACCGGGTGGCCGAGGTCGTGCGCACCAACCCCAACACGGTCGATGTGAACGACGACTGGCACGATCGCATTCCTTCGTCTCGTCTCGTACTCGATCAGGACAAGGCGCGTGCACTTGGCGTCTCTACTTCAAGTTTGTCGCAAGCCTTGCAAGCTCACTATACGGGAATCCCAGTTGGGCAATTCCGCGAGGGCGACAAGCTCATTGACATCGTCTGGAGAGCACAAAAGAACTTGCGCGCCGCCGCCGATGAATTGCCCGATGTTGCGGTTCGAACGGCCAACGGTAGATCGGCACCGCTGGCGCAGTTCGTCAAGTTCGAAACCGTCTTTGAGGACGGCGTCCGCTGGCGCCGCAACCGCTTCCCGGCGATCTCGGTACGGGCCGACGTAGTAGACGGTATGTTGGCGCCCGATGTAGCTGCGCAGATCGTGCCGAAGCTTGAGCCCATCAAAAACAGTCTCCCTGCCGGCTATTTCATCGAGACCGGCGCGGCCAAGGAAGACGCCTGGATCGCGCAGAAGTCGATCCTGATCTGGATTCCACTGGTCGTGATCGTCACGCTCATCCTGCTGATGATGCAGTTACAGAACCTATCCCGAACGTTCCTAGTATTCGTCACGGCTCCTTTGGGGGTAATCGGGGCCGCGTTCGCCCTGTTGCTGTTCGGTGCTCCCTTCGGTTTCGTGGCTCTGTTTGGCATCATCGCCTTGGCCGGCATGATTATGCGCAACTCGGTGATCCTGGTGGATCAGATCGAACAGGACGAAAAGGCCGGCCGGGATACCTGGACCGCGATTGTAGAATCCACCGTCCGGCGGTTCCGGCCCATTCTGTTGACTGCGGCAGCAGCCATCCTGGCCATGATTCCGTTGTCGCGCAACGATTTCTTCGGGCCACAGGCTATCGCCATCATGGGCGGACTTACTATTGCGACCATCCTGACCGTGTTCTTCCTGCCGGCGTTGTATGCAGCCTGGTTTCGGGTCAAACGGGAGCCTTCTCGTGCGGATGCGTCGCCGGCAGGTTCGAATGAATATCTGGTGTACAGGGATTCAGCAATTTTCAATGGAGAGATTCCCGTAATGACCCGCTATTTGATACCAAGCATCGTCTTGATGATAGTCGTTTTGGCAGGCTGTACACCAACGCGTGTCAGTGATCGGGTAGTGCTCTCGACTCCGCCGGATTGGCGTCATGCCCCCGTTGTTCAAGACAATTCCAATCAGGCCGACCTCAAGGAATGGTGGCAAGGATTTTATGATCCCCTTCTGAACGAGTTGATCACCCAGGCTTTAGCCGCGAACCACGATCTCAGAATCGCAACGGCTCGCGTGCGCGAGGCCAACGCTCTGGTCACGGTTGCGGAATCAACACTCTATCCCAGCGTTGATTTCTTTTCCTTTGGCGGCCGTGAAAAGCGGATTGACCGAATCGTCGCGGTGCCGGGTAACCAGGGGATAGAGCTGGTCACACCCACCGCCAATGTCATCACCGGTGGTCTTGCTGCACGGTGGGAAATAGACGTGTTCGGTGCCAGGCATCTTGAAGCCGAGGGGATGGCTGCTCAGGCTGCGGGAACCGAAGAGGCTCGGCATGGGGTACAGGTGGGATTGCTGGCTCAGGTGGCAACGAACTACCTGGAACTGCGCGGCGCACAGGAACGGACTGCAATCCTGCGGGAAAACATCGGGATCCAGCGGGAAAGGCTCAGAACTCTGCAGGCCTTTTATCGTGCGGGGTTGACGAATGACACCGAAGTTTCCCGGCAGGAATCATTGCTGCATAGCACCGAGAGTGCCCTCCCGGGATTGAACGCAGCAGAGTCAACGCTGATCCATCGCCTCAGCGTGTTGCTGGGTGAGTCTCCGGCGAAACTTGAAAGCCGGCTTGTTGCTGCAGTTTTTCCTTTAGCTCTGCCGGCTATCCCCAAACTCTTACCTTCGAGTTTGCTGTCACAACGGCCCGATCTGCGCCTTGCACAAACCGAAGTGAGTGTAGCAGCGGCCAGCCTTGGTACAGCGCGTGCCGATCAGTTTCCGAAGGTGGTGCTGTCAGCAAGCGGTGGGTTCGGCGCACTGGCCGTCGGAGGATTTTCGAGTCTGGCGGAGGGGGTATATGCCCTCGGTTCTGGGCTCACGGCGCCGATCTTCAATGCAGGACGCATTCGAGCTCACATCGCTGGCGCGGACGCGCGGCTGGATCAAGTCGCGACGAAGTACGAAAAAACCTTCCTCCTCGCCTTGGAAGACGTGGAAAACGCCTTTGTCGCGCATACCTCGTCGAAGGAGCGCCGCGAACAACTGTTGCAGGCCGAAAAAGCAGCAGAGAAAACGTATCGATTCTCCGAGGCCTTATATCAGAGGGGAGCGAGTGATTATTTATCCGTGCTGGATGCTCAACGCACCAAACTTTCGATCAACGACGAGCGTGTCAAAGCTGAAACCGCCGTTCGTGTCTCCTTAGTGTCGCTCTGCAGGGCCTTTGGTGGCGGTTGGGTCGTTGAGGGCTCGGTGAGCCGAAGCCATGATGACATCAATATCGGAAAAAACTCAGGGCCTGCCGTTGCGGCCGAACAGTAGTTCAGTCGCGGATTGCGCTGGACGCAGCGAATTGACACGTATGGACGTCGAGATCGTTCGACTTCTGAATGCCCGTGAAAAAGACAGGGAAGGAGAAGGCGGTCCAGGTCTGACAATCAACCTCAACGTGCGTATAAAGGGAGGGATTCCAATGTCACATATGATTGTAGGTAAGGAAAGTTCCTTGAAAGGAGTAGTCATGCGATTCAGACCATGCATGATTCTGACAATCACCCTACTCGTTCTGAGCATGGGACTCGGAAGCGGCTGTACAACAATTTCCCCTTCGCCATCTCAAACGTACAACTCCGAATTGGAATATCTGAAATCGCTGCATCAGGCTGGTCCTGTTACTGAGCCTCAGCTCGTCGCCTTCTTGATGCAGCAGTTCATGAATGCCAACCAGCAGCACGCCGCCATCGCGTTCTTCGAATCTTTCCTGCAAAAGCACGGAGGGCAGCTTTCTCCCGAGCAAACAGGGTTATATTTGAGCGCCTTGGGCGTTCTGCGCGCCTCCTATGCCAATGAGGTGCCCCTATTGAGTCGAATCGCTTGGGTGAATAAGACGATCGAGATCCTAGAGCAGGCGCGGACTCTCACCAAGAACGAATACTTTCTCGTACGATGGATGATAGGCGTTGTCTATGCGCAGCTCCCCGATCGATTCAACAAGGCCGACGCCGCCTTGACCGATCTCAAATGGTGTGTGGAGAACATCGATAAGGCACCCCATGACGGTTGGCTGCGCGAGCCGTACTATCACCTGGCCGTGCTATACGATCGGGCCAAAGATCAACAACAGGCGCAAGCCTATTTGCAACTGAGCGGCCATGACGGCTTCAACAAACCCATCACACTGACTACGCCGTATGCGGTCAATGCCACCAAAGGTTTTACGTTCCATCCCAAGCGATTAAGAGAAATCGTTCCCGGCAAGATCTTTAATCTGTCGGGTTTTGAGTTCACCGAGTATTACTTCATCGTGTCAAAGGACGGCAAGGAGCTGATATCCATCGACGCTGGCACCCGGCCCGACGCGGCCCAGGCCGCTTATGAGTTCCTGCGACATCGCTTCCCTGACCTCCCCCCATTGACGACGGTATTTGTGACTCATAGCCACTGGGACCATATTGGTGGGCACCGTTATTTCCACGATTTGGGTCCTCAGGTGAAGTTCTATGCCAGGGACAACTATCGTCAGGAGTTGGAGATCGTTGCCCCAGGCACGCGAGGATTTCGCTACTTTTTTGGCGACGATTTTAAAGATGATTTCATTTCTGATTTCAAGCCCGATATCACCGTCGGCAAGCGTACTGAAATCACCGTAGGAGGGACTCGCTTTGCCCTCATTCCAGTTCCCGGTGGAGAAACGATCGATGGACTCTTTATTCATGTACCTGAGCATGACACGCTGTTCGTCGGTGATTTCATCATGCCGTATCTCGGCGCTCCCTTCGTTGAAGAGGGCGACCTCCCGGGACTCTTAGCAGCCATTGATGTCGTGGTCTCCTTAAACGTTAAGCACCTGCTCCACGGGCATGAGCCGCTCACGCGGATCTGGAGTACTGGGGGCATGCTCGCTAATCTCAAAATCCATCTCGAATGGCTTTACCAAGAAACTCTGAAGCATACCAGGAATGGCATGAGCCGAGCGGCGATCCATCATCAAAATCTGATGCCGCCATTCATCCATCAGAATCCCGAGGTGCACTTCCCCTTTCTCGTCATGCGAGAGAATGTAATAAACCGAATATACGATCAGAACATCGGCTACTGGCAGCCCGACCTTCAAGGCATGGACCATCTGAGTCAGGAAGAGTTCGGTTTGTTATTGACGCACTACTTAGAGCGTTCAGAACCACAGCTGGTCAGTGCTATTGGAAACATGCTGGAGAACGGCGATCACGCCCTCGCGGCACGTACAACGACATGGGCACTGACTCAATATCCGTCCAGTGTCAAGTTACAGGAGCTTAGGAAGATGGCTTTCTTGAAGCAGAAAGAGAAATACCAAGAGCTCAGCCCCTTCAAGGTTATTGTGTACTCGGAGGCTATCCAGCATGGAACGCCACAGTTGCAGCATACCCTGCCTAACAAAGGCATGGTGGCGGACGCTCCCTAAGGACGCTTCGTCCATGCACACTTTATGTATTGGGAATTGGCGGCGCCGCGACTCAGCACGGCGCCTCCCGCTGAGGTAGATAGGACCCTCTCTACACCCCGGAGGGGCCTGTCTCCTCAGTGAGTAGCAGAACCGGATGACCTGAATAAACGAATGGGGCTGTCGGCAGTGATGGGGAGAGCAGCATAGACCAGAACGTAACACGGTCCCAAAACAGGAGGGTTGGCCATGGTTAGGCACATGACACGAGCTGGTTCTATGGTGCTCCTTCTTGTTGCCGCGCTGTACCCCGGCGCAGCCGTTGCACATGAAGGAATGGATTTGGAAGTAGACCCTTGCGTACGCTGGGTCGGTGAGAGCGCGGTGCATTTCAGCACCTACCAGCCGCAGTACGAGCTGAAAGCTCAATACTGCACGGACATTCCCAAGACAGGCGAGACTTTCCTAGTCGTAGATCTCGTGGATCCGGCATTGCGTAACGTGCCGGTAGGTCTGCGGATCGTGAAGGGAACCGGGAGCAGTGAAGCAGAAGCTCAGACGGTGGCAGATTGGCGTCCGAGCCACCACCCGACCGGAATCGTCAGTGGCGAAGCCACGCTGGATGAGGGCCTATATAGGGTCATCATTACAGCGGAGGGACGGAATCCTTCCCGCTATCAGTACCTCTTGCGGGTACAGATGATCGATTATCAGAAGCTTATGCGCTCCGTGATGGTACCGCTGCTCGGCGTGCTGCTATGCGCCTGGCTTGGATACAAACTCATACGATCGAAATGGCTGCGGAATTGGCGGGCGATCCACCGTTCGTAGGAAACCAGCCGCTCCGGTCCGCGATCAGATGGTTCACAATTGCAGAGGGAGGGCGCTGACGATGTCTGTGGAATTTCTAAAATCTGCTGGCCTGCGTTTCGTGACATCGCAAACCGACACACCTCTGAAAAAGAAAGACAAGATTCCTTGGTATGTCTACTTTATCGGAGCAGCAATCTATACCGCTCTTGCCGGTTGGCTGTTCGCAGAATCGTCTCCTCTGGCATGGGTGTGCCTCATTAGCGCGCCGGTGGGGTTTCTCTATGCTTGGGGAGCCTGGAAAAAATAGAAACAAGACAGAGCGTCTAACCATGAGATGCAGCGTGCCCGGCCATTGCGCGATGGATGCAATCCACTAATTGTCGAACCCCATCGCGGGCGTATCGAGGTCCAGAGCAAGATTGGCGAAGGTTCGATCTTTACAGTGATGCTGCCTTTGGCCCCAGTGCCGACTAGACGACCTCTAACTCCCTCCTAACCGTCCTCTTATTGCGGACTGTTAATCTCTAAGCCGGCTCTTAGAATTCCTAGATGGTAGGGATAACCTTAGTGATGGAGAAATGTGCCTTCCCCCATACGATTAAAGCCCTCAATACAGGTCTTAGACCCTCGCCCTTCTCTGTGAGAATGTACTCGTAGCGTGCTGGTTTTTGCTGATAGGGCCGTCGCGAAACAAGGCCGGAAGCCTCCAGTTGTTTTAGTCTATCCGCAAGAATGTTTGAGGCGATTCTTTCCGAAGAGGCCATGAATTCCTGATAGCGCCTTTTCCCCAATGCCAGATCTCGAACGACCAACAGCGTCCACTTGTCTCCAAGGATATCTAGCGAATTGGTGATCGGGCAGCCTGATCGCTTAAATTTCATGTTGTCATTCATTGTTCACGGTCGTTCGGTAGCACTCACCACCGGCCTACTTAGGGTTTGCTGAGTTATATGAAGTACTCTAATACAGTCACTTGCATTTTGCAATAGATTGGGCTACATTAGCTTGTGATATGCAAGTTAATGCTGACACAGGGCAATTTGACGTTCCGAAAAGAAAGGAGGACTGACCGATGGATCATTAGCCCCAAAAGAGTCGACGTAGCCTATTCGGAGATAGACAAGACCATGGGTCTTCATGTTCCAGACAAACTCAAAACAGCAAATGCCGAACCAATGAGGAGGGACACAATATGCCGTTATGGAAAGTTTATCATCCTGTCGGAGCGTTCTCTGCCGAAGACAAAAAGGCGCTGGCCAAGCGGGTTACGGAAGTGTATGCGATGGTTCCGATCCCAAAATTTTATGTCGTGTTCATTTACGAGGAGATCGCCAAGGACTCCTGCTTTGTCGGTGGCGAGCTGAACAATAAATTTGTCCGGTTCAAGGTCGACCATATTGCCAGGACATTGCCTGGTCCGGTCCTCAGAGAATGGTGGATCAGGACGCTTGACGCAGTCATCGCTCCCTACGTCAAGGACAAGGGCTATGATTGGGAGATTTCCGTTGACGAGACACCCTGCGATCTATGGTCTCTTCAAGGGGAACTGGCTCCGCCTTTTGAATCTGTCGCTGAGAAGCGGTGGGTGAAGGAAAATAAGGCCAGTCCCTATACCTTAGCGGAAAAGATTCCTGTCAATCTCATCCTCGCGCCCGGAGTAGCGGACCGTTAGGTTTCGGCTTAGCCGGCCTTGAGCCTTTGGGAGTGGCCTGTGGCTGTAGAGTCGTACCCAAGAGAGATGATGCCCAACATGGCAACGTCATCTCTCTTGGGCCACATTGCTACCTGCAACGACACTTTCGCAGGTTCAGGTATCTGGCGCCGAGATCAAGCACGCAGGCTGATATGCGGTCTGACAGGGGCAATTCGTGACCAGATATGTTGCCAGAATAGAAGCGCGCTGAACGACTTGTTTTACAATCGGAGGCGAAGATCATGACCTATCAGACCATCAACCCAGCTACCGGCCTGACCGTAAAGACGTACCCGGAAATATCCGACACCGATTTAGAAAAGGCGCTCGCCACGGCGCAGGCTTGTTATGAGACCGATTGGCGTCATCGCTTAGTTGCCGACCGTGCACGAATCGTTTCAGGCGCGGCGACGAAGCTGCGAGAAAATTCGGAGGAGTATGCCCGTTACATCACTCTCGAAATGGGTAAGCTCATCGGCACGGCACGAGCGGAAGTCGCGTTATCTGCCGATATCCTGGACTATTATGCCACACATGCCGAAGCGTTCCTAAATCCGCGGGCAATTCATGAGTCTCCCGGCGCCGTTCTCGAAACACGGCCGCTCGGAATTATCTTAGGCATCGAGCCCTGGAACTTTCCGTATTATCAGATTGCGCGCGTCGCTGGACCGCAGCTGATGGTTGGTAATGTTCTTCTCCTTAAACATGCGGAAAATGTCCCGCAATGCGCCCTCGCGTTCGCGCGGCTCTTCGAATTGGCCGGCGCGCCGCCCGGTGCATATACCAATATCTTTGCCAGTCTCAAGCAAATCGGGCACGTGATTGAAGATTCCAGAGTATGCGGGGTGACCGTGACGGGAAGTGAACGTGCAGGCGCCGCGGTCGCGGAACGCGCCGGGCGTAACCTCAAGAAGTCGGTGATGGAACTCGGAGGCAGTGATCCGTTTCTCGTTCTCGAAGACGCCCCACTGGAGGCGAGCATAGACGCGGCGATCTTTGGACGGATGTTTAATACAGGCCAGAGTTGCGTATCCTCGAAACGTATCATCGTGATTGGGAAGGAACGCGGCAAGGCCTTCCTCGACGGGTTTGTTCAAAGAATGGCAGCCCTCAAGGTTGGCAACCCAGAAGATCCGGCGACAACACTCGGTCCCATATCGTCCGAGAGAGCGATGGACCTCCTGATAAAACAGATAGACGTCGCAAAGGCAGGCGGCGCGCGCGTGGTGCTCGGCGGTGGGCGAATTGACCGGCCCGGCTTCTATATTGAGCCCACGGTTCTTACGGACATTGACGAGAACAACCCCATTTATTCGCAGGAATTATTTGGACCGGTTGCATCCTACTATGTGGTGGACAGTGAGGAAGAGGCGATCAAACTTGCGAATGCGACCCCCTTCGGTCTCGGCGCCTCCGTCTTTACGGCGGATGTGGAGCGCGGTCGGCGGGTAGCCGAGCGGATCGAAAGCGGCATGGTCTTTGTCAATCAGCCCGCGTGGACCGCACCAGAGTTACCGTTCGGCGGGATTAAGAATTCAGGATTCGGGCGCGAATTGTCGGAACTCGGTTTCGGCGAGTTTGTGAACCGAAAACTGATTAATGTCGCACCTGCGGGTTCTCCGCTCTGGGGGCCAGTTGCTGCCAATTGATCAGTGGGATGGCACCTTGACTGACTGATTTGTTCCGTTTGGGGGCGGCTGATGGCTTGTAATCTGGAAACACAATTTTGCAGTTCAGTTGGTTTCCACCGATAGCAATGCGGCAGATCTAGATTCGATTCGAGAATAGCCTGGGTTGCCCATGTGCCTTCTACCAGCGATCGTGCGTTTGTTCCATGATGCCGAGCGTGCGATACAGATAGCACCATAGCAACCATTTGCCGAGGTCAATGAGGCGCGTGAAAAAATGGTAGAAGACCGAGTGGATGTTGCAGGGAAGAGTTTTGGTAATTGGACTATCTTTATCTCAACCTTAGTCTAAGCCTCAGCCTTCTACGTTCCGGTAGACTTGTTCAACGCCCTGTTAATCAAATACCACGGTTTTTTTGCCATACACCAACACCCGTCGTTCGACATGGCGGCGCACGGCGCGGGCCAGCACAATCTCTTCCAGATCCCGGCCCTTTCTTACCAGATCTTCGACGGTGTCCCGATGGCCCACCCGCATGACGTCCTGCTCGATGATCGGCCCTTCATCCAGATCTTCTGTCGCATAGTGCGCTGTCGCCCCGATAATCTTCACGCCCCGTTCATAGGCCTGCCGGTAGGGATTGGCGCCGATGAAAGCCGGCAGGAAGGAGTGATGGATATTGATGACCGGACAGCCGACCTGGGATAGAAAGGCGCCGCTGAGAATTTGCATATACCGGGTCATGACCACCAGTTCGATTCGGTGTTCCTGTAGCAGGGCGAGGACTTGCTGCTCCTGCTGTGACTTGGTCTCTTTGGTCACGGGATAGACGGTGAAGGGGATCTTGAACAACTCGGCCCAGCCGGCGCAGGCATCGTGATTGGAAATAATCACGGGGATCTCGATGTGCAGCTCGTCGCGCTTGTGCCGTTGAAGCAGATCCGCCAGACAGTGATCTTGTTTCGAGACTAGCATTGCGACCCGCATTCGGCGACTGGAGGGGCGAACTTCATAGCGCATATCGAAGGTCTTGGCGACCGGGGCGAAGGCGGCGGCGATCTCATCGGGCGGAATCTGCAGACCCTCGGCGGCGAACTCCATGCGCATGAGAAACTCGTTCGTCTCTTCATCGGTATGATGATCCGAATCGAGAATGTTCCCGCCAAAGTCGTGAATGAAGCCCGAGACCCGGGCCACAATCCCCCTGCGATCCTTGCAATGGATCAGGAGGACGATAGATTCTTTTTTGTGTGCCATCGTGGACCTATCTTTCCGATGAGAGTGGTTAGTTCAAGTGTATCAGGTTGGTAACGATCACGGTAGAAATGGCGCTAGCGAGTAGTTGGAACTTTGTTGTGGTATGCAGGAACCTCTCATGGCCTGCAGGTCATGGACAGCAGATGAAAATCCCGCAGGGTGCTCAAAAGGGCTGTCCAGCAAGGCCGCAGCGAGCGAAGAGGCGAGGCGTACGCTTCGGTACGTTGAGCCTCTGAGCGATGCGAGAACGCCGCTGGCAGGCTTTTTCAGCACCCTGCTAAGAAACGATGTGACCTACAAGATCATACAACGCCGCATCGGTGATCTCGACCTTGACGAGCTCCCCCGCTGTAGCTGACCCATCATTGATATAGACGACGCCATCGATCTCCGGAGCCAGCCCTTCATGGCGTCCCTCAAGCAGTAACTCGGTCTCTTCGGAGACCCCTTCGACCAAGACCTCCATCACGGAGCCGATTAGGGCCTGGCCTCGGGCTGCTGCAATTTCTTCCTGCACGGCCAAGATTTCATTCCGTCGTTCGGCCATGACCGATCGTTCGACTTTGTCGTCAAGCCCGACAGCCGGTGTGTCCTCCTCGTCCGAATACAAAAACACCGCCACCCGATCGAACTCGGTCTCTTCCACGTAGCCTCTCAGCTCGTCGAACGCTTCTTCCGTCTCGCCTGGGAATCCCACGATGAAAGCTGTCCGAAAGGTGACGCCTGGAATGCGTGTCCTGATCCGATCGACGAGGGAGCTGATGGCGGCCCGATCGCCGAGCCGATGCATCCGCTTGAGCATCCGATCGTTAATATGTTGCAGTGGCATGTCGATATACTTGGTGATCTTTTCTTCGCCTGCGTAGAGATCCAACAATTCGTCCGATACCTGTTGCGGGTAGAGATAGAACGGCCGGATCCAGCGCAAGTCTTTCACCTTCACCAACTCGCGAAGCAGCGTGACGAGGCCGTGGCGTATACCAAGGTCCACGCCATAGTTGACCGTGTCCTGGGAAATGAGGTTGATCTCTTTCACCCCTTCAGCGGCGAGGCGCACGGCTTCCGCTACGATCGATTCAACCGGGCGGCTTCGCTGTTTGCCCCGCATCAGAGGGATCGCGCAGAAGGCGCAATTGCGGTTACAACCTTCGGCAATCTTGACGTAGGCGCTATGGGCCTTTCCGAGGCGGATGCGCGGCGCGTCTGCGTCGTACAGATAGGGGGGTTCGCTGATCCAGAGCCGTTGCTGCCGCTTCTTCGGCGCCAGCAGATCCCGGCAAATTTCCGCGATCTTTCCGAACTCGCCGGTCCCCACTACGCCGTCGAGTTCCGGCAATTGCTTGAGGAGGTCTCCTTGATATCGTTGCGCCAGACAGCCTGCGGCAATCAGCACTCGACAGGATCCTGTCTCTTTGAGTTTGCCGTGCGCAATGATCGTATCGATGGACTCCTGCTTGGCCTCTTCGATGAAACCACAGGTATTAATGATGACCACTTCGGCTTTTTTGGGGTCATCGGTCAAGGCAAACCCGTCCGTCACCAAGATCCCCAGCATGACTTCGGAATCGACCTGATTTTTCGAACAACCTAGGTTCACAAAACCGATCGTGGTCTTCTTGTTGCTGGGGCGAGAGGGGGTGATCAATCGCGAAGGCATAGGCGGCAGTCTACGGGACGGCTCAAAAGCCTGTCAATCCAACAAGTGAAGGGATATCGGCGGGGCGTCATGTGCGTGGACACATTGTATACGCGCACCTTCTCTACTCTCTTGGAGGGCGAGGAGGTTTGCTCCCTAACTGCGCGTGTCCAACGAACATTGAATTCTCTTATTTCCCATCAGGGGATGGGTCAAATCGTGGAGCGTTTTGCCGAAGGAGCGGGGACCCTTCGAGAATTTGCCGAAGAGGAAAGCGGAAACTGACTGAGTCCGCGAAGGAATTTCCGAAGGATTCCATTCGGCAAATTCCGAAAGGGTCGCTCCGAGAGGCACCAACGCGTAGCGATCTGACCCATCCCCGCGCCCTCCTTGCCCTCCTCTCGCCTCTTATGGCATCATGCCCCTCTTTGGAGACAGGGATGGCACATTTGCTTGAATATGTCGGCTCCGTACATATTTATCTTGGACCATACCGAGGGAATCCAATTTCCTTGTATTTGAAGCGGTTAGAGACCGGGTGCCAGATCAGTCCGAAGGCCTACCCGTGGAATGACGTCGTCGGTAGTGGTGAGACGCCGAATAAGGCAGCCGCGGATTTTGAAGAGAAATGGAAAGCCAATGGTCTCTCGGCAGATATGTACTCCGGTCCCTCCTGGGAGGGAGGCATCAAGCCGGAGAAACCTGTCCCTCCCAAGCCACCCGCTGCTCCCAAACCAGTAGTATCTGCTGCATCAGCGCCAACGGGCCAGCCAGCCGAGCCCGCAGTTGCTCCAGCTGCTCCTGCCGATAGCACACCAGCCCCTGCCCCAGCCTTGGCAGCTCAGCCTACAGATAAATCGAATTAACCTACTCTGTCTGGTCTGTTTGGCTTGTCTGGTTGATCCGGTTTGTTTTGTTCATCTGGTTAGTTTTATTCAACCAAATAAACAAGATAAACCAAACAAACCAGACAACGGTCTTTTTATGATGGGGGCTACAGCGAGCGTTTGGGAGGATGGTCTTTAGGTGAGAGGTCGGCCAGTTTGCTGTGCTTCAGGCCGTATCCCATATAAACCGCAATGCCGATGGCAGTCCAGACGGCGAATCTGATCCAGGTTACCCACGGGAGAAAACTCATAAGGCCGAGGCATGCCAATATGCCCAGAATGGGGACAAGTGGCATGAAGGGAAGCCGGAATGGGCGGACCTGGTTTGGTTTCGTATAGCGCAGGATGACGACACCGATACAGACGAGGACAAAAGCAAAGAGAGTGCCGATGTTCGTCATGTCCGCCGCATCGCCGATGGGAATCAGGGCAGCGAGTATGGCCACGGCGATGCCGGTGAGAATGGTGGCATAGTGAGGCGTGCCATAGCGTGGATGCACGGTTGACAACCAAGGGCTCAAGAGGTGATCGCGCGACATGGCAAAGAATACCCGGATCTGACCCAGCATCATCACGACGAGTACGCTGGTAATGCCGGCCACGGCTCCAATCGCCACAATGGCCGCTCCCCATTTGAAGCCCACCACACTGAGCGCATCGGCCACCGGCGCATGAATGTCGATCTGCGCCACGGGGACCAAGCCGGTCAGGACAGCGGCCACGGCAATGTAGAGGACAGTGCAGATACTGAGTGAAGCAATGATCCCAATCGGCAAGTCCCGCTGAGGGTTCTTGGCTTCCTCGGCAGTGGTCGAGATCGCATCGAATCCAATATAGGCAAAGAATACGATCGCCGCTGCGGCGCCGACGCCGGCGAATCCCTGAGGCATGAAGGGTGTCCAGTTGTCGGTATTCACGGCCGGTGTTCCCACGGCGATGAAAAAAAGGATGACGGCGAGCTTCAAGCACACAACGATGCCGGTTGCGCGGGCGCTTTCTTTGATCCCAATCACAAGAATGACGGTGACGAGCAGCACGATAATGGCGGCGGGAAAGTTCGCCACGCCTCCGTCCGGCCCTCCGGGTGGATGTGTGGCCCAGTGTGGTAAGTCAATTCCCGCCAGCCTGAGCAGATTGTTGAAATAGCCGGACCACCCAATGGCGACGGCGACACAGGCGACACCGTATTCGAGAATGAGGTTCCAGCCTGTAATCCAGGCCAGGAATTCTCCCAACGTGGCGTAGGAGTAGGTATAGGCGGAGCCAGCCGCGGGAATCATGGTGGAAAACTCTGCATAGCAGAGTGCTGCAAAGGCGCAGGTCAGGCCTGAGAGCACGAAGGATAGAATGATGCCAGGCCCTGCCCCTGGCCGGTTGGCATCGCCGACGATGGCGGTGCCGATCAGGACGAAGATGCCGGTGCCGATGATCGCGCCAATGCCGAGCGCGGTCAGATCCCAGGCCGTGAGGGTCTTTTTTAAACGATGATCGGGATGGTCTGCGTCCGCGAGGATCTGTTCAATGGACTTGGTTCGGAAAAGTCGGCTGATCAACAGATCTCCTTGGGCCGCTGGGATGGTAAAAGCCCTGTGGGGTTAAGTATAGCAGGCATGCTCCAAGGGATGCTCCAGCGAGACAGGCAGTACACGTTGATCCGGTTCATCCGGTTTGTTTTGTTCATCTGGTCAGTCTCGTTCAACCAAACAAACCAAATAGACCAAATAAACAAGAGAGACCATCCGAGTCACGCGCCACGGGTTGTAGCGCGGGCGGCGCGCAGAAAGGCCTCGAACAATCGCCGGTGGAGGGGATGCCGGTCGAAGAGAAATTCCGGGTGCCACTGAATACCGAGAAAGAAGCGTTGGGCCGGAGATTCGATTGCCTCCACGATACCGTCGGGGGCCAGAGCGCTGGCGACCAATGACGGTGCGACGGCCTTGACCGACTGATGGTGGGAGCTATTTACCCGCATCGATACCGACCGTACGATGCGACGGAGCAGGCTGCCTGGTGTGACAGCGACGGTGTGACTCAGATTCGTCGCGCGATTTTGTTGCCGATGTTGGATCGCGGTCGAGACTTGGGATGCAATATCCTGAAACAGACTGCCGCCGCAGGCGACATTCATCGCTTGCATGCCGCCGCAGATGCCGAGCAGCGGGAGATCTGCCTGTCTTGCCAGGCGGACGATGTCCAGTTCAAAACTCATGCGGCGTTCGCTCACGATGCTGAAGGGATAGCGCTGGCGTTCACCATACAGCGACGGTGGAAGGTCCGGCCCGCTTCCGGTAAGGAGGAGTCCGTCGAGGTTGTGGAGAATATGCCGTCTGGTGGCCCGGTCAGTGTGGAGCGGAAGGACCAGCGGAATACCGCCGAGTTCTTCGATGGCACGAATGTAGCGTGCGCGCAAAAAGTAGGTGGGCTCGCGCCCACCCCATTCCTTTCGATCACCGGCGTTAAAGTCTGGCGTGACGCCGATGATCGGTTTCATCGGCTAGCGGATGGGCTCCGGAGCAGGGGCTGGCGCCGGTGCCTCATTCGAATCAGCGACCCCCAGGAAGCGAATGGGCCGATTGCCTTGTAGATGATCGGGGGTAATGATGTAAGTGCCGTAGAGGCTCGTGGTCCAAACGCTCTTGGCCGCTTGCTCGTTCCCGCCGGAAAACACATAGGTGAGTCCTCCGACAATCCCTCCACCGATGGCAAGGCACAGCTTCGCTGGAAAATACAAGAAGTTGGAGAGACCGGCAGCGACCTGCATGCCCGCGCTTGACGCGTCTCCTCCCTCGGTGCTTTGGCTCGACGGGGAGCCCGCGCTTTCTTGACTCCAGGCCGTCGGCGCCATAGTGAAGGTGCCGAAGGCTAGGAGCAGGAAGGTCAGGACCAATTTGAAGCTGGTAGCCTGATGATGGCGATTGGGTAAAGACGAGCAGATGTTCACAGGTAATCCTCCTTCTTCGTCAGAGCGAACTGAGTGACAGTGGTTGACTCCAGGACGCTCTTCCATAATTCAGTAGTAGTGCGGTTATAACAAATTCAGCTGTGAATGCAAACCCCCTGCCATACCAGGGTGGAGTGTCTTATAGGGCGGTGGCGTCTCTTGGTGTGAGATCCAGTTCAGATGCAATGTGCGATGTAATGAAGTTCGTCCTCTTGATGACGGTCTCCCTGACTTCAGCAATCCATGTGTCGGCTGCGAGGCATTGGTTCTCTTGAGTGATGCCGGACTGCAACGCCAGGTCCAGCTTGCACCAACAGACTGCTTGGATAAACAGCTCATGGGCTCGTTCCTGTTGAAATACCCGATCTGCATCTGCGAGATCGGGTAGGGCCAGGGCTAACCAGCGGGGGAAATCAACGTCGGTGCTGAGCCGATCGATCTGGCCCTGAGTGATATCGACGGCGACCTGGACGCCACCCTTCCAACTCCGCTTCTTGACGTTAAATACGCAGGAGGAAGTGAAGGGTTTCCCCTTCACTGGCTGTGGTCCGACAAACAGAGTCACGCGGAACTGGGAAGGCTCTGGGGCATGCTCAAGTGCCATGGTGCGCATTGTAGCATGACTCCCGATCTTAGCCGCCATCTCATTGACGGCTTGGTAGTGCGACGATAAGATGTCCTGTACTATGACCACGGCCATCTATCAGCGTGTCAGCGAAATTCAACAGGCATTGCGCGATGCCGAGATCGGCGGGTGGCTCTTCTACGATTTCCGCGGGAGCGACCCCCTCGCCTATCGCATACTCCAGCTCGATCCGAGGCTTCATGTGACGAGGCGGTGGTACTACTGGATTCCGGCGCAGGGGGCTCCGGTCAAGTTGTTGCATTGCATCGAGCCGCACGTATTGGATACACTGCCGGGTCAGGCTGATTACTATGTGTCGTGGGAGCAGCAACGGCAGATCCTTGGACGGCTGCTCGTCGGCGGGCTCCGTGTGGCCATGCAGTATTCCCCATTGAATGCGGTTCCCTATGTCTCGCGCGTGGATGCCGGCACGATCGAATTGATCAGAAGTTACGGCGTCGAAGTGGTCACTTCAGCGGATTTGATTCAGACGTTTGAAGCGTGTTGGACGGATCGTCAACTCGAATCGCATCAGTTTGCCGCCGCGGCGCTTCGGCGCATCGTTGACGAAACATTCAACCATGTTCATGAGGCGGTCACGCAAGGGCGGACCCTCACGGAATATGGAGTGCAGCAATTTATTCTGGCTCGTATCGGCGAGGCCGGGATGGTCACGTCGAGTGCGCCGATTGCCGCCGTCAATGCCCATAGTGCCGATCCCCACTATGGTCCGGCAGAGACTGGGTCAGCCGATGTCCCCCGCGAGGCCTTGCTCTTAATCGATCTCTGGGCCAAACGAGCGGAGGCCGGTTCGGTCTACGCCGATATTACCTGGACCGGTTATGTCGGACGGACAGTGCCGATGAAACATCGCGAGATCTTTGACTTGGTCCGGCAGGGGCGGGATGCGGCCTTGAACTTCGTTCGGACTGAAATAGCTGCCGGCCATCGCCCATTCGGCTGGGAGGTCGACGACGCCTGCCGGCAGGTCATCCAACGTGCTGGCTATGGCGACCAGTTTGTCCATCGCACTGGTCATTCGATCGGCGAAGAGGTCCATGGCAACGGCGCCAACATCGATGGTCTGGAGACGCAGGACACCCGCCGTCTGATGCCGAGAACCTGCTTTTCTATCGAGCCGGGAATCTACCTGCCCGGCGAATTTGGGATCAGAAGTGAATTGGACGTCTACATCGCCGAGCGCGAAGCGTTGGTGTTTGGTTTGCCCTTGCAAAATGAGATCATCTCTATTTTCTAGCCCCTGCCCCTTTCTTGACAGTGCCTCCTACTGGCCTATAGAGTTGACTCGGTTCTCAGTAAGGCAGGGTTACGCGGATTGACTGGAGCTAGAGAAAAGGACCCACGCCATGTTCGGTACCATGGGTATCTCGGAACTCATCATTATCCTCGTCATTGTCCTCATCATTTTCGGGGCGGGGAAACTTCCGCAAATCGGTGAAGGCGTCGGTAAAGCGCTCAGAGGGTTCAAGAAAGAAGTCAACGATACCCCCTCGCCGGATGCAACCGCGCCCGAAGTAAATCAACCGGCGCCTATGCAGGCCCAATCAACGACCCAGACAGCACCGGCACCGGTAGTTACACCTGGTCAGACCTCTGGCGCTCCAAAGCCTGCGGCGCCCTATATACCTGGACCGGAGGCGACTCCCGGAACTACCGCCGCCTTGATGTATAAAATGGCGGCTCCACCACAACCGGCTTCGCCAATGATTTCCACAACTGCCCAATCAGCGGGGCAGGGCCAGCAGCCTTCCACGATGGAAGACCGCGCCGCCGCTCCTGCGCCGATAATGAAGGCACAGTACCCGCCTCTTCCCGCGGGTGCCCAGGCAAAACCAGTCGCGAAGCGCCCATCAGCCATTGTCAACAAGGATGCCGTGGCCCGTGTGCAGTCACAGCAGGCGGCGATGAAGACAAAGGCTGCACAGCCGGTGGGCATTTCCCCAGGGGATATGCAGAGTTTGGGAGAAGGACTGGGGGACGCGTTGCGGACGTTCAAGCATGCTGTTGCCGATGTCCGTAATTCGGTTGAACCTGAGATACGGACAATCCAAGCCGAGATGGATTCTGCCCAGAAGGAATTTCAGCAATCCATCGAAGCAGTCAAAGAGCTACCCGCCTTACACGAAGAACCTCCTAAGCAAGCGTGAACTGGGGTATTGCGTCCTCTGGCACCATCGGGTCTGTAGTCCTCCTCTCAGTTTTCTGGCTTACCGGTTGCGTCCAGGATTCTCCGCCTTCATCGAGGGAGCGCACGTTCTCTCTCATGCTGGAATTGCTTCGTGATGAGGCGCCGGAGGTGCGGCGGGTTGCGGTAGAGTCACTGGGCAAGATCGGCGACCCGCGAGCTGTGGACTCCATTCTCTCCCTCAAGCACGATCCGGCAGCCATAGTTCGCGAAGCGTCGGTACTGGCTATGGGGCGCTTGAAACCTACAGCTACCGAGGGAGTCGTTGCCCTATTGACGCAGGCGCTGGAGGATCCTGCCGAATCGGTTCGGCAGGCAGCGGTTGTGGCAATCGGCGAGATCGAGCCAGGTATTCGACTGCTCCAGCCTGTCGTAGGGTTACTGAGATCTTCGGATGCAACGATTAGGAAAGCGGTGGTGCAGGCATTGCTGCAAATCGATGCAAGCCAATCGATTTCCGCGCTTGTCGCAGCAGGGCGCGATTCCGATGCGGAGGTTCGTCAGGGCATTGTCGCGGCAGTGGGGGAATGGGGAGGGTCGGCGGTTTCTCCTTGGCTCAGAGAACGTCTAGCTGAAGATCCCGCACCTGGGGTGCGGGCAGAAGCGGCCTATCGGTTGGGATTACTCAGCGATTCTGATTCGAGGGCTGCGCTTGAATCGACGATCGCGAAAGATCCGGACAGTGGGGTACGCCGCTGGGCGAAACAGAGCAGTTAAACCGGCACACGTGAACGATTTAACGCATCGACGAGATCGACCAGCTCAATGCGGGCCTTTTCGTCGATATCGGTAAACTTGACGCCCATTCCGGGGAAAAGCAGATTCCTTTCAGGCTTGTTACGGGTCCAGGCGACCTTCGCTTTAGCCTTGTATTTTTCCCAAGGATGATCGGGCAGTGAAAACTCGATGGATAGTTCGGTCCCAGGAGGCAGCGGGGTGCTACTTTCGATGAACAAGCCGCCTGCACCGATGCCGCCGGTTAAGCTGTCGAACTGTTTGCCTTCCGGGGTCGTGCAGCGAACCTTCATGGCGAGCGGGGCTCTCGGATGAGATCGTGCATGGGCGAATCGCACGTCATCGTCGGTGGCAAGAATTTGTTCTATGACTGCTCCCCACGATAGGGCGCCGAGCAGTTTTCCCGTAGCGCTATGAAGGGTGAGCACTTCCTGGTCGGCGTTTATCTCAAGGACTTTGCCTTGATGGCTTTCCGTCGTGATCACAGGAAATTTCATGCTCAGTTCCATGTAGTATTGAGTGCGGGATGATCTGGTGGCAGATGCATAGTGACTAGGCTGGCGATTCAACAGTCTGGAGGGACTTCACCAGTTCTAGCACGCGGTTACGGATTTCCTGGTCAATCTCCGTAAAGCGCACTCCCATGCCTGGGCTAAATGTATATTGGTCTGCTTTAGGGCAGACCCACGCGACGAGCCCCTTCGCCGGCAACCATTTCGCCGGCTCCTCCGGTAGCGAAAATTCAAGAGCGAGCGTGGTGCCGATCGGTAGCGGGCTCAGGCTTTCGATAAAGAGCCCGCCTCCGCCGATACCTCCTGCGCGACTTTCAAGCTGCTGACCTTCCGGAGTCGTGTATTTGACACGGAAGGTGAGTGTCACGCGCGGCTCATTTCTGGTTTCTCTGCTCGCCTGGGGCTTACGGTAGGCCAGAATCTGGTCGATGACGAAGTCCCAGGACAGGCTGCCCATAGGTTCGCCGTTGATCCCCAGGAGGGTGATCAATTCACGATTTGCATCAAGGTCAAGAGCCTTCCCCTTGTGTCGAAGGCTTGAAGACACGGGATATCTCACAGATCCTCCACGTTCAATCCGTAGCGCAAGTATAGCGCAGCATTTCCTCTTGTCGAGGGAAAGCGTAGAGCCATCAGGAGCGTCAAGGCTCGGGAGGAAGAGAGAGCAAGGAATATTCCAGAATGGAAGATGTGAGGGAACAACCAGGCCAGGGTGATCCTGGCCTGGAAGATTCTAAGTAGAGAGCCCGTGGGGTGAGTAAAACTTCTACAGTTATAAGGACTTAGGCGGTCTTCACATCCTTGTCTTGTTCAAAGATTCGGATGGGAGCGTGCTTGCCGAGGATGGCATCTTCGGTAATGAGGACTTCCTTAATCTGCTTCTGAGAGGGAGCATCATACATCACGTCCAGCATCACGTCTTCGAGGATTGCGCGCAAGCCTCGCGCCCCGGTTTTCTGGAGAAACGCTTTCCGTGCGATCGCCCCGAGCGCGCCTTCCGTGAACTTGAGCTTCACTTTTTCAAAGGAGAGTAGTTTCTCATACTGCTTCGTGAGCGCGTTTTTCGGTTCAGTCAGGATTCGAATGAGGGCCCGTTCATCCAGCTCATCCAAAGTGGCGACGACCGGTAACCGTCCGACGAACTCAGGAATCAAGCCGTACTTGAGGAAGTCTTCCGGCTGAACTCTCGCGAACAGTTCGCCAAGCCGTATCTCGCTCCGCCCGCGAACTTCGGCTCCGAATCCCATCGCCTTCCGGTTCAATCGTTGCTCGATAATGTGTTCGAGCCCGACGAACGCTCCACCGCAGATGAACAGGATGTTGCTCGTATTGACCTGAATAAATTCTTGGTGCGGATGCTTGCGTCCGCCTTGAGGCGGCACGTTGGCGACGGTTCCCTCGATGAGCTTGAGCAGCGCCTGTTGGACCCCTTCGCCCGAGACGTCGCGGGTAATAGACGGGCTGTCGCTCTTGCGGCTGATCTTGTCGATTTCATCGATGTAGACGATGCCCCGTTCGGCCCGCTCCACATCGTAGTCCGCTGCTTGCAGAAGCTTCAGGATGATGTTTTCCACGTCTTCACCGACGTATCCTGCCTCGGTGAGCGTGGTCGCATCGGCCAACGTAAAGGGGACGTCCAGGTACTTCGCAAGAGTTTGGGCCAACAGTGTTTTCCCTGTGCCGGTGGGCCCCAGCATGAGGATATTGCCCTTCTGGAGTTGCACGTCATCAACGTCTTTATCCTTGGACGAGATTCGCTTGTAGTGGTTATGAACGGCTACCGCGAGGATTCGTTTGGCCCGCTCCTGTCCCACGACGTATTGGTCCAAGTGGTGTTTGATTTCCACCGGCTTTTTGAGCTTCGATGAAATCTCTTCTTTGGCCTCTTCCCAATCCTCGGCAATGATGTCGTTACAGAGGTTGACGCACTCGTCGCAGATGTAGACGGTGGGTCCGGCAATCAATTTGCGGACCTCGTCGCGGCTCTTTCCGCAGAACGAACAACGGAGATGTCGATCCATCTTATCCGGCTTCCCCATGCGCCCTCCTCGTGTTACTTGTCCTTGGTCGCGTCTTTCCCCGCATCGCCACCGATGGCCTTGAGAAGTTTCGGTGGCCGCGTAATGACTTCGTCGATGAGACCGTACCGCTTCGCTTCTTCTGCCGACATGAAGTAGTCCCGTTCGGTGTCCAGGGCTATCTTCTCAAGCGGCTGGCCGGTATGTTTGGCCATGATCTCATTGAGTCGTTCGCGGATTTTCAAGATCTCTCTGGCATGAATGTCGATTTCAGTGGCTTGCCCCTGGAACCCGCCCATGGGTTGGTGAATCATGACCCTCGCATTGGGCAGGGCGAAGCGCTTGCCTTTGGTTCCAGCGGTGAGCAAGAAGGCCCCCATGCTGGCGGCTTGGCCCAGGCAGATAGTATTGATCGGGGGTTTCACATACTGCATGGTATCGTAAATACCCAATCCCGCCGTGACGCTTCCCCCGGGGGAGTTGACGTAGAGATTGATGTCTTTTTCAGGATCCTCCGCTTCCAGGAACAAGAGCTGGGCAATGATCAGGTTGGCAAAGATGTCGTCGATCGGAGCACCGAGGAAGATGATCCGATCTTTCAGGAGCCGGGAATAAATGTCGTAGGCGCGTTCGCCCCGGTTAGTTGTCTCAATAACGATGGGAACTAGCATGCACGTGGTTCCTTTCCGTTAGCAGGGTGCTGAAAAAGTCCGCCAGCTTCGTGCTCGCATCGTTCAGATCCTCAACGTACCCCAGAGGGTACGCCTCCGGTCTTCACTCGCTGCGGCCTTGCTGGACGGCCTTTTTGAGCACCCTGCATGCCCACAGATTTTTCCTCAGTCTATTAAAAATTCTCGAACAACCGGAACAAGGCAGGCCTGCACCGCTCGGCACTACCCCTGAATCACCGCATTGCGGTAGACGAAATCCAAGGCTTTATCCACTAAAGTCCTGGTACGTAATTCTTCGATAGACTCTTGTCCGCCTGCTTTGATCATCTTGACGAGCTCGGCGGCCGGCATCTTGAGGTCCGAGGCCAACCGCATGATCTCAGCATTGAAATCGTCTTGCGTGACTGTCAGCCCTTCTTTTTCGGCGATTTCCTCCAGCACGAGGCTGAGCTTCACACGGCGTGCCGCTTCGTCCCGATATTCCTGACGAAGGCTTGTGAGATCCTCCGTGGCGGGCGATTCCTGGGCGCCACCCTTCTGTTGTTGCTGCTGTACATGCTGACGGATGATGGCCTCCAGCTCACGTTCTACCAGGGTTTCCGGAAGATCGAAGTGATGGGTCTCTACAAGCCGTTTCATGATCGTATCTTTATGTGTGTCCTCGATTTCTCGCTTCAATGCCTGCTCCATCCCGTCACGCAGCTTGTCTTTGATTTCCTGGAGCGAGTTGTAGGGGCCGCAATCTTTGGCAAATTCATCGTCCAGGGCCGGCAGCTTCTTTTCCTTGACGGACTTGATCGTCAGGGTAAATACAACCGTTTTGCCGGCAACGCGAGGATCGGGATGATTGTCTGGGTAGGGCTGAGAAATTTCGAGCGCGTCTCCCTCTTTCTTCCCCCCGACATGCGAATCAATCTCCAAGCCCAAGACGGATGCGTGTGACCCGACCTTGTGGAGTTGACCGTCCTTCTTCGTGCCTTCCAACGGTGTGCCATCGAGCGTGCCTTGCAGATCCAGGACGATATAGTCACCGTCCACGATGGCATGGCCGGTCGGGGTGGCTTCCAGGCGGGCCTGTTGTTCGCGCAAGACTTCAAGGCCACGGTCGAGCTGTTCGTCGGTGATGGTGCGATTGTCGGGCTTGAGTGACATCGGGCTCGGCGCCTTATAGTCCCGCAACTCGAATTTTCGGCTTGATCTCGACGGTCGCGGTAAACGTAAAGGGCTCGTTCTTCTTAATCTTGACTCTGTCCAGCGGGGGGATTTCAACGTGGACCGGCACAATTCCCGCTTGACGGACGGCCTTTTCGTAGAAGTCCGGCACGAGGCTTCGGATCACATCCTCTTCCACGGTTTTGGCATAGCGTTTTTCCAGCAAGGCCAAGGGTACCTTGCCGGGGCGAAATCCTGGGATATTGACCTGGCGGTTCAGCTCGACGTAGGCGCGGGCAAGCCGTTGAGTGACCTCATCGGCCGGCACCTCAATCTTGAGGGCGCGTTTCATTGGTCCTAGTTCGGTCACTTCCATGTTCATAGCTGGCGCGTACCCTTTTCTTTCTGAAGGAACCTTGCGCGGGCTGCCCGGTCGTGGTCTGGTGCGAGAGGGGGGACTTGAACCCCCACGGTTACCCACGAGATCCTAAGTCTCGCGCGTCTGCCAGTTCCGCCACTCTCGCATGGTGGGGTCTTCAGGGCCGACTCCTGAAGGGTGAGCAAGCAAACGAAAGCTCATATCTGTGTCTGTATTTTGTACCGTTGGATGTATCCCACTGTCAACCCTACTTCTTCGGGGTAGGACTGCGTTCACTTGCGTGCACATTGGGCGGTTAACATCCGTTTCTGAGCATGACTATTCATGAATGATGTCGAGTAGGATGCCGAAAATGGCCTTATCATCATACCTGCGGTAGCTGCAGCCTTCAATGACAGTTATAATCAGACAGCGTGCGTAATTTTTCATCAGCATACCGGTTAGGAGGTGCACGATGCGCGTTGCGCTACTGCTCTCAACTCTGGCGATCACTGTTATGGCCCTTTCCTCTCCTCCTTCGTGGGCCTACCGGGACCATTTCACGCCGGAGCAGAAAGCGCTGCTGGGTAAAATTCAAACTGTGCACATCGAGGCGATCGCACTCACGGACAAGGGGGCCATTGATGCGGCGCCGATTGCCGAGCTTGTCGCCCGCCGGATGGGTGAATTGGGGTATACGGTGGCGCGAGAAGCAAGTAAACCCCATGACGCCGTGGTCAAAGTCAAATGCGAACAGCGCAAAACATGGGAAGGTACGACGGCTGCCGGAGGCGATGCGGATTTGCCCGATGCCCCGTCCCGGCTGTGGAAAGGCCCCGCCTGTCAGATGACCTATCTCCTCGGTAGCCTGAAGGTCAACTGGCAGAAAGAGGTCCGAACCGAGTTTGAGAATGCGGAGCAAGCTGCGCAATTGGCCCAGGCCGGAGACCCGGGAGCCTATGCCCTGGGCAAGTTGAAGGATAGGCTCGAGGCCTACGATTTTCCCCTGTTGCTGGCTGCTGAATGGGGTCAGCCGGAGCGCCTGCTGAAGTCCCTCGATCGATCCGATACGCCGCAGGACAGAAAGATCAAAATTCTTTCTCTCTTGGGCGAGATGCAAGCCGACGAGGCCTTGCCGAAATTGAGAGAAGCGCTCAAGAATCGTGACCTGGCAAAGCAAGCGATTGGGGCGATGGGCAATCTCGGCAAAGAGGGCATTCCGCTGTTTGTCGAGATCATGAATACGTCACCGGACCTCGAGGTGCAAGCCGCAGCAGCCAAGGGATTAGGCCAGCTCGGCGGACTGCATGGAGACGCTTCCGTGGTGCCGCCGCTGCTCGCCAAGCTAGAGGATCCCAAGGCAGATTGGTCAGTGCTCACGGAAGTGGCCTGGGCACTGGGTAAGATTCCGGATAAACGATCGATCGAGCCGCTCTACAATCTCGATAGGAAGCTGCAAGCCATGCGCGATCCGGACAACGTGCCGTTGAAGAAACTCAAAGAAGCGGTGTTCTGGTCGATCAAACAGTGCGATTCGTGGGAACATATCAGCTGATCGACAATCCTTCGCTCGATCCCTGGGCTCCAGGCCCTCGGCCCGGGCCTGGTGCAAATGAGGTAACACGCGTTATTCATCCTCAGCATACGAGTTAGGAGGTGCGCGATGCGCATTGCCCTACTGTTCTCTATTCTGGCTTTTAGTGTTGTAGCGCTTCCTCCTCTTCCTTCATGGGCCTACCGGGACTATTTCACGCCGGAACAGAAAGCGCTGCTGGAGAAAATTCAGACTGTGCACATCGAGGCGATCGCACTTACGGACAAGGGGGCCATTGATGCGGCGCCGATTGCCGAGCTTGTCGCCCGCCGGATGGGTGAATTGGGGTATACGGTGGCGCGAGAAGCAAGTAAACCCCATGACGCCGTGGTCAAAGTCAAATGCGAACAGCGCAAAACATGGGAAGGTACGACGGCTGCCGGAGGCGATGCGGATTTGCCCGATGCCCCGTCCCGGCTGTGGAAAGGCCCCGCCTGTCAGATGACCTATCTCCTCGGTAGCCTGAAGGTCAACTGGCAGAAAGAGGTCCGAACCGAGTTTGAGAATGCGGAGCAAGCTGCGCAATTGGCCCAGGCCGGAGACCCGGGAGCCTATGCCCTGGGCAAGTTGAAGGATAGGCTCGAGGCCTACGATTTTCCCCTGTTGCTGGCTGCTGAATGGGGTCAGCCGGAGCGCCTGCTGAAGTTACTCGATCGATCCGACACACCGCAGGTGAGGAGATTTAAAATTCTTTCTCTCTTGGGCGAGATGCAAGCCGACGAGGCCTTGCCGAAGCTGAAAGAGGTGCTCAAGGATCGTGATCTGGCGAAGCAAGCGATTGGGGCGATGGGCAATCTCGGTAAAGAGGGCATTCCGCTGCTCGTCGACATCATGAACACATCTCCGCAGCCAGAAATGCAAGCCGCAGCAGCCAAGGGATTAGGCCAGCTCGGCGGACTGCATGGAGACGCTTCCGTGGTGCCGCCGCTGCTCGCCAAGCTGAAGGATCCGAAGACAGACTGGTCGGTGCTCACGGAAGTGGCCTGGGCGCTGGGCAAGATCCCGGATAAACGATCGATCGAACCACTCCAAGATCTCGATAGGAAGCTGCAAGCCATGCGCGATCCGGAGAACGTGCCGTTGAAGAAGCTCAAAGAAGCGGTGTTCTGGGCGATCAAACAGTGCGATACGTGGGATCAGTACAGCTGAGGAGAGGAGTAGGGAGCGGCCAGGTGCCTTTCTTGCTCGCAGAACGCGCACGATCGGAATGTGCTCGTTCGATGCGCGCAGTAAAGGACAACCTTGGCCACTCCCTTAACGAGAGGTAGAGGGAATCGGAGGTCCTCGTTGGACGCGCACAATCGAGGACCAACCAGGCTGCCCATCCCCTCCAGCATGCTGATTGACAATCCTCGGTCAGGGACTTATCGTCCTCCGAGCCGGGCGAAGCCCGGCTCGGAGATCACACGATGAACAGCCCCTCTTCTTCAGATCCTTCCACCAGAACTCCGGACGTGTTGGAGCGGATCACGCTTCAGATGGCGTCGAGTCTTGATCTTCAGGTGGTGCTTGCCACCATCACGCAAGGACTTATCGACGAGCTGGATGGTGCCTTTGCCCGCATCTGGCTTTTAGGCCCCGGCGATCTCTGCGCCGATTGTTACAAAGCGGCAGACTGTACGAATCGCAATCGCTGCCTGCACCTTGAGGCGAGCGCGGGGCTCTACAGCAATCTCAACGGGGAGTATCGCCGTATCCCTCTTGGGGCGTTCAAGATCGGAAAGATCGCCCAAGGGTTCGGATCGATGTACACGAACGACATACTCGGCGACGACCGACTTCCGAACAAACAGTGGATGAAAGACAACGGGCTCCACTCCTTTGCCGGCCACCCGCTGAAATTCCATTGGGAGTTGCTCGGCGTCATCGCGATGTTCGGGCGCAGGCCTCTGAGTGAAGAGGAATTCGTGCGGTTGGCGGTCTTTGCCAACCAAGCAGCCATTGCGATCAAGAACGCGCAGCTTTTTACGGAGGTCGCACAGCTCAAGAATCGGCTCGAGGCCGAGAATCTGTACCTTCGTGAAGAGATCAAGTCCCAGCACAATTTCGAGGAGATTATCGGCGAGAGTCAGAGCATCATGGCCGTGCTCCGACAGATCGAACAGGTCGCGCCCACGGATTCGACGGTCCTCATTAGGGGAGACACCGGAACCGGCAAGGAATTGATGGCGAGAGCCATCCATAACCTGAGCCCACGCAGGGCGCGCTCGCTCGTGAAGGTCAACTGCGGAGCGATCCCTGCGAATCTAGTCGAGAGCGAGCTTTTCGGGCATGAGAAGGGATCGTTCACCGGAGCATTACAGCGCCGCATCGGACGGTTTGAGCTGGCGGATGGAGGGACGATCTTCCTGGACGAAGTCGGAGAGTTGCCGCTGGATGCGCAGGTCAAGCTGCTGCGTGTATTGCAGGAGCGAGAGGTCGAGCGGGTTGGCAGTGGCCATTCGACCAAAGTCGATGTCCGAGTCATCGCTGCGACGAATCGTGACCTTCATGCGGCGGTGAAGGCCGGCTCCTTCCGGGCCGATCTTCTCTACCGGCTGCATGTATTTCCGATCGAGGTGCCTTCCCTCTCCGCTCGTGCGTCGGATATCCCGCTCTTGGTCAACCGATTTGTCGCCAAATTCTCAACCAGGATAGGCAAGAAGATCGACGGGGTCACTCAAGCGGCCATGGAACACCTCATGAAATATTCCTGGCCCGGCAACATTCGGGAATTAGAAAATGTCATCGAACGGGCCACGATCCTCGCACAAGGATCGATGCTTCAGATCGACGACCTGCTGCTTCACGGGAACTCAGCCCCGCTGATGCCGGTCGCCGATTCCCTGGAAGAAGTCGAACGGGCCCATATCCTCCGCGTCCTCCACGATGTGAGTTGGGTCATCGAAGGAAAGCAGGGCGCTGCCACCAGGCTTGGGCTCCACCCCAACACGCTCCGGTCGCGCATGCAGAAGCTCGGCATCAAAAAATCTCGCCCCACCACATAGATAGAAACGAATCGCACGCTCCATTCCCACGACATATCGTAGCTCCACGAAATCCCGTAGAAGCGTCTCTCTTTCGCTCTGCTTCATCTTGCCGCGAATAGTTCGCCAACTCCTTGTCTCGCCAGCGGTTTATCTGATTTCACTGATCGTCATGGCATGTGGCATCGGCCTTGCTGTAGTGGGGAAGTGCAATGGCCATCGCAGTGAAAATTCAGAGCGACCACAGATCCGAATAGGGCACGACGGCAACCAACTGAATCCATCCGCTGTTTAACCGGGCGCTACTAATAACACGCAGGAGACGACGATGAAACATACGATGAGAGAACAAGCATGGTGGTCGAGTGTAGGGATGGGGGTCTTGGCGATTGCCATCTTTGCGGCAAGCAACGAGGCTCATGGTCAAACCTTGAAGGAAAATCAGACGTCTACAACTCGCGAGGCGGCTGCCGTGAAGTACAGCAGTATCAAGGTTGATGGATTGAACATCGCGTATCGTGAGGCAGGGAATCCCAATAATCCGAAAATTGTGCTGCTGCATGGTTTTCCGGCCGCTTCGCATCAATATCGGGACCTCATACGATCCCTTTCAGATACATTTCATGTCATTGCACCGGACTATCCCGGCTTTGGGCTCAGCGATATGCCGGATCCGGCCGCGTACGACTACACATTCGACGGCATTTCAGAGATCGTTGAACACTTTCTGAAGCTTAAAGGCTTCGACCATTACGGGCTCTATGCTCAAGATTACGGTGGACCGATTGGCTTTAGGATTGTAGGACGCAATCCCAAGGCTCTTGATTGGCTTATCGTCCAGAACACCAACGGATACGAAGTTGGATTTACCGCTGCGTGGGACGGCTTCCGCGGTGCACTCTGGAAAAACAGGTCGGCAGAATCGGAAAAACCTTTGGCGGGGTTTCTTACTCACGATGCGATCAAGGGTATCTATCTGTTCGGAGCAAAAAACCCTGAGCTCATCAGTCCTGATAACTGGGAGTCAGATTTTTCGTTTATGCAGAGACCAAACGCGGTCCGCGTCAATCTGAACCTGTTTTACGACTATCGCAAGAATGTGGAGCTGTATCCAGTGTGGCAGGAGTTCCTTCGTACGAACCAACCCAAGACCATTATTTTTTGGGGCCAGACTGATATTTTCTTTACGCCAGAAGGAGGAGAGGCCTATTTGAAAGATCTCCCCAAGGCCGAAATGCATCGCCTTGACGCAGGGCATTTTGCAGTGGAAGACCATCTCGACTACATCTCCAGCCACATGCACCGTTTCTATACAGAGAAGGTGGCGAACGGAAAGAAGAAGTAAGGCGAACGACTACTTAAACGCAATAAGGAGAAATCATGAAAACCGCAATCATCATTCTGTCCGATCCGAAGAATGGTTCAGAGGAAGCGCTTGGGCGAGTCTTTAACGCGCTGGCTCTCGCATCCGAATGTAAACAGAAGGGCGACGAGGTCGCCGTGGTCTTCAATGGGACCGGCACACGTTGGCCGGCTGAACTGACGAAGCTCTCGCATCCGGCCAATGGCCTCTACAATGCGGTTCGCGACGTCGTGCAAGGCGCCTCATGCGGCTGTGCGGAGGTTTTCGGAGCCACGGAAAGCGTGAAATCTTGTGGTGTGCCGATTGTGAAAGACCATGCGCTGGCCGGAACAGCAGGCCTCTTGAGCCTCCGCCGGTACATCGCAGAGGGGTGGAATACAGTTGTGTTTTGAGTTGAAGGGCAATAGGGGGAAGCGATGGCGACAAAATATCTTGATCTGACGTTTACAGAATCAGTGTGCCGTGCACAGAAACAGTACTACGGGAGGGCGGGTAACATCGCAGGCGCTCCCGAGCGAGACCCGCTGAGCCGGGCAGAAGCTGAATTCATCGCAGCTCGGGACAGCTTCTACTTGGGTTCAATCAGCGAAAGCGGGTGGCCCTACATTCAGCATCGCGGTGGGCCTCAGGGGTTCTTGCGGGTGATCGATGAGACGACGCTCGCGTTCGCCGACTACAAAGGCAACCGGCAGCTGCTCACGACCGGCAACGTCTCAGTGAACGACCGAGTGGCGTTGTTTCTCATGGACTATAAGAATCGCGAACGGCTGAAGATACTTGGCCATGCCCGCGTCGAGGATGCCCGTGCCCACTTAGAACTCGTTGCACAGCTCGCCGACCCAAAGATGCAGTCGGCGGTGGAGCGGCTGGTCTTCATCGATGTCGTCTCGTTCGATTGGAACTGTCCGAAGTACATCACGCCACGCTATTCGGCAGAAGAGGTGGAAGAGCATGTGGAGCCGTTGAAGCGACGTATTGCCGAACTCGAGGCCCAGCTTCTTACAGTGAAATCGTGATGGCTTTCGCTATGAGAAGGCCGTCCTTATTATCGGAGGAGTTCACACCATGAACGTTGAACAGATATGGCGATACCCGGTCAAGTCGATGGCCGGTGAACCGCTGAAGCACGCGCGCATCGGGCCGCTCGGCATCGAAGGGGATCGTGTCGTGCATGTGGAAAACGCGCAAGGCCATGTGATCACGGCGAGAACACATCATCGGCTTCTCGGTTACCATGTCACGCTCAATGAGTCCGGCGAGCCTCTGGTTGGCGGACTGCTATGGAGCAATCCCAAGGTCCGCACAGATGTTGAGGACATTGTGGGGCCTGGCGCTCGGCTCATTCGCGACGACTCCAGCGATCGCTTTGACGTGCTGGCCGGCGCCTCAGACCTAATCTGGTAATCGGCGGGGTCGAAGGTCTGGCAGAGCGCTCATGGCCCGGGCAGTGCCTGCACATTGGAGACGTCATCATCGGGATACAGGACCTCCGTGGGCGCTGCATCATGACGACGTTCGATCCCGACAGCCTGAAACAAGACCGTCAGGTGCTTACAGACATCGTGCGGAGATTCGAGGGCACGCTTGCCTTGAATTGTTTCGTGATCCGGGGCGGCGAAATTCGAGTCGGCGACCATGTGGAGTTGGCTCGGCACCATGACTGCGAGACCTATCGGCACGAAGAGGGATAAGTCAATGAGCAGGATATCCAACGAAAGCACAGTCATCGACAACGAGGCTCAGGACACAACTGGTTCACCGAGTTTGGCGCGGTCGACACCAGGAGGTGACAGCATCTCGACTTTTCAACCATCACTTGTGTGGGAATTTCCGGTTTCCACACATGTTACACGCCGCAAGGCATAGAGGGAGGAATCATCATGGGCAAGCAGGTGAGCGAAACATTGCAAGAAATGTTGGGCATTCTGAAGAAGGGTCAAATGACCGAAGGTCAGAAGATCTACTTTGCGGATTCGGTCGTCACACAGGAAGGCAATCAGCCGCCCATCGTGGGCAAGCAAGCCTCCATTGAAAGACTGGACCAATTCAGAGAGACGATTGGAGTGGCGGCGTTTATCAGCTACGCAATCGGTGCTGTGGCCGTCGCGGGAAACACCAGTTTCTATGACGCGGTGCTGACTTTGAAATTGAAGAATGGGGAAACCATCAGCCTTGAACAGGTCGTCAAGACTGAATGGCGGGACCGCAAGATCGTCAAAGAGCGCTATTACCATGGCTAATCAACGTGATGCCGCGTGGGAGCGGATGGCCAATGCCATTCGCTCCCACAATGATTCTCAAGTCTTCAACAAGAGCGATCAATCATACGGAGTTGAAAACCATGAAGGTTCAAGGGCAATCACATCAATATCCACAGACGAATCTGCGCCGACTAGTCGTACCATTTGTGTTGTTGGGCCTGATGCTCCTGACCATGGAGATTTCGGTGTTCGCGCAAACGACGGAACAATCGACTCCGGTTCGCGTGACGTACAACACCGTCAAAGTTGATGGCCTGGACGTGTTCTATCGTGAAGCAGGGCCGAAAGACGCTCCCGTTCTTCTGCTGCTTCACGGCTTCCCGACGCCGTCGCACATGTATCGAAACTTCATACCGCAATTGGCCGACAAGTATCATGTCATTGCGCCTGACTACTTAGGCTTTGGTCAGAGTGGGATGCCCGACCCGTCGAAGTTCGCTTACACCTTCGACAACTATGCTCAGGTGGTCGATAAGCTGACTCGCCATCTTGGCGTGAACCGCTATGCCCTGTATGTGATGGATTACGGAGCGCCCATCGGTTTCCGCCTTGCGTCGAAGTATCCAGAGCGAGTGACAGCGCTTATCGTGCAGAACGGCAACGCCTACAACGAAGGCCTCGGGCAGTTCTGGAATCCCCATCAAGGTCTATTGGGGCAGTGGGAAATCATCCGAGCGTGAAGCGATCCGGTGGCTGATCTCGATTGCGGCCACGAAGTGGCAGTACACGAACGGAGTCAAGGACGCATCGCTGGTGAGCCCCGATACCTGGACGATGGACCAAACGTTCCTCGACCGACCGGGTAACGCGGAGATTCAACTCGACCTGTTCTACGACTATCGGACGAACATCCCCTTGTACCCCCAGTGGCAAACCTATTTCCGTGAGCATAAGCCGGCGACGCTGGTCCTGTGGGGGAAGAACGACGCCATCTTCGTTGCAGCCGGTGCCGCCCCTTACAAACGCGACATCCCGAACGCGGAAATCCACCTCTTTGATACCGGACACTTTGCCTTGGAGACGCACGGCCACGAGATCGCGAAGCTGATTCGCGAATTCCTCGGCGCAATCTGAAGCCTGGCGGCCAAGGCTGACTAGGCTACGAACGCCCCTCTTGCAGGCCTGCCTGAAAGAGGGAAGAATGGCGGTAGCTCGATGCTTGCAGTGACGTCATGTTCTGCCGCCCGCTTATTTGAGAACAACGTAAAGAGGTACATCATCGTGAACAGTCTTGAACAGCCTAGGCCTCCATTGCCCCCATTCGATGCTGAATCCGCGAGCCAGAAGGTCCGAATGGCCGAGGACGCATGGAACACTCGAGATCCTCATAGGGTTTCGCTCGCGTACACACCTGACAGCCTGTGGCGAAACCGTTCGGAATTTCTGGTCGGTCGGGAGGCAATCGTTCGATTCTTAACTCGCAAGTGGAGCAAAGAGCTGGAGTATCGCTTAATCAAGGAACTGTGGGCCTGCCAAGGTAACCGAATCGCCGTTCGATTTGCGTATGAGTGGCACGATGACTCGGCCAACTGGTTTCGGTCATACGGGAATGAGAATTGGGAATTCGATGAACGTGGATTCATGCACCGTCGATTTGCATGCATCAATGACGCGCCAATTTCAGAGAAGGATAGAAAGTATTTCTGGCCCATTGGTCGACGGCCCGACAATCACCCTGGGCTGTCTGAGCTTGGCTTATAGAACTCCGCCTAATCGAGGAGAAAATGGAGGCATTCTGAATTTTCAGAGGTCAAGCTACTGGGGTCGTAGTGTGACCTTGCCCTTCATGCTCGTACGGAAAGCCAGACTGTCTTTCAATGGACGTCCCTCATTGCGCACGTCCTAATCTTCTTCCTTGAAGGCGGGCTAGATTGGTCTCCCACTGCGCGTGTTCAACGAGGGTCTTCTGAGACCGCGCGTTGCACGAGCACAGGAGAGCATCTAGTCTGCCCTCTCCTGTTCCTTACAAGCTTGTTTCTTTCTCTCTTCAGGGAAGGAGGCTGATTAATCTTCCACTGCGCGCGTCCAACGAGGGCCTTCTGATTCCTCGATTTCCCCAGAAGGAGTGGGCAGACCGTTCTTCTTGCTCGCAGAGCCCCCACGATAAAGCGGTGGTCGCTCGATGCGCGCAGTGAAGAACAACCTGCCTACTCCTTCGCATCATTCTGAGGCCGCGCGTTGCGCGAGCACAGAAGATCATCAGGCTCCATCCCGCCTCATTTTGGCAACTGTAGCAGGGGAGTCAATTTGGGGGAGTCGTGAGGAGAGTGGCTGCTATCTGTAAGATGTCATGAGAGGAGAGGGCGGCGCATCATGGATGCGTCCCTTGGTTTGCTCAGGGGAGCTGGGTCAGAGCTACTTGCCCGTGACCACGTCCTTCAGTTTCTTCCCATCATCTTTCATCTGGCCCGCGTTCTTCATCGTTTCCTGTGTTTTCAAATCCTTCACGTTCTGTTTCCCCTCACCACCCTCTTTCGTGATGCTCTCAACGTGACCTTTGGCTGTGTCGGTCTTCTTCATCATGGTATCCAGGTCGGCTGCAAAAGTGGAAACTGTGAAAGCCAAAGAGAAGGCGGATATGGCTGCCAGCACCAACTTCGTTGTCATATTCATCCAATCCTCCCAATGGTTCATGTGGAGTACGTTCGTGTCGTTATTTGCCGAGCAAGCTGTCCAACTTGCTGTCGATTTTTTCCATTGCCGCATCGGATGTATCCGATGCCTTCTGCAGGGTCTGATCGACTTGGTTTTGCATCTTGTCCGAAGCCTGTTGCTTCTATTCAGTCGCTTTCACCTTGGATTTTTCAGCCTGAGCCGCATCCTTGGTAGCGTGCTTCTCTTGAGTGGCCTGTTGCTCGACGGCGGATTTCATTTCACCCAGCGTGGCAGCTGGTTGCGTTTGAGCCATGGCGGTGGCGATTGCAACTACGGATATCGTGGTGGCCATGACGGCTACTAGGATTGCGTTTATGGTGATCCTTCTCTATGACGGGCGGGGGAGTGGTGAACCACTGCCCCCGCCCCAACTAAATTTGGTGAACCGCGCGTCTTACTTCGTGACGCGAACCTCGACGCGGCGGTTCTTTGCCCGGCCCGAAGCGGTCGTGTTCGGTTCAACCGGCTTGGTCTCCGCATACCCATGCGTCGTCGCGGCGCCAAGACCACCTTCCGTTAGCGCCTTCGCCGCATTGGCCGCACGGGATTCGGAGAGTTCCTTGTTCGTGGGGAACTTCTTCTTCAGTGCGCCCTGGATTGCCACGTTGTCGGTATGACCGTCCACCGCCACCTTGTACTCCGGGAAATCCTTCAAGACCGTTCCGACTTGCTTCAGCGCATCGGCGCCCGCCGGTTTCAGTTCATCTTGTCCGGACCCGAATAGATAGCTGGAGGCCAGGTTAATCAGTAGCCGTTCATTGTTGAGATCGACGGTGATGTCACCCTTTTCGATCTGAGGACGAAGCGCTCGGATCAATCCCCGTTGCGCTTCTTTTAGTTTCGCCATCTCGGATGAGAGTTCACCGCGCAGACTGGCCAGTTCCTTGTCTCGATCGGCGAGCTGTTTCTCAAGGTCGGCCACCCGCTGCTTGCTCGCGGCGAGTTCGGCTGCGAGCTTATCTTTGTCGCCAGTGGTGATGCCCATCGCCGCGAGCTGTGCCGCAAGTTGGGCCTCGAGGTCAGCGTTGCGTTTATTCGCGGCAGCGAGATCACCCTGAGTTGAGGAAAGCTGACTCGCGAGCTTGGCGGAATTGCCGGCACCGGAACGAAGAGAGGCGATCTCCCGATCTCGGTCGGCGAGCTGTCGCTCCAGATCGCTCACGCGATTGCTGAGCGTGCCGTTCTGTTTCCGTGCTGCAGCCAGCTCGGCGGCCAGATCGGCACCCGTATCTTTCGGTGCTTCGGGGGGATTGCAACGAACGTCGGACCAAGCCGTCCATCCGTGAGTTTTAGTACAAATGGGGCTCAAATCCGCGTTCTTGACGTCTTTCTCCAAGCTCCCACAGCCTGCCAGAGCGACCAAACTTAGTACTAGGACGGAGGTTTTGAACGGCTGCATGATGATCTTCCCTTTCTGAATCGCGGGGGTAATCGATCGTGTGAGTTCTCCCGCGCCCGCATCGTGGGAAATCTCGTGGTCACAGTGACGTCTAGGAGCATATCCGATATTGATCTTTCTACTGCGGCGAACGATTCGCTACCATCGGTGTCGTGCTCACCCCGAAAAAATCGGTTGCGTAATATAGCGGATACACCTCCGTTATACCAGGCCTGCGGCCTCGCACCTGGCCGCACCTCATTCGCCCCGCCACGAATAGCAATATCGGACAGGTTCCTAGTGCCGGCCTTTCAGAGCGTCGCGGATTTCCATCAAGAGTTTTTCTTCGTTCGTCGGACCTGGAGGTGGTGCTGGAGGCGCCGGAGGCGCTTCTTTCTTAAACCGGTTGACCTGCTTGACCAGCAGGAAGATCGCGAAGGCAATGATAATGAAGTCGAAGACGGTTTGCAAAAACACCCCGTAGTTGAGTGTCGGGGCCCCCGCGGCTTTCGCCGCTGCGAGCGATGGCTGAGTGGTGCCCGAGAGGGTGACAAACAGACCCGTGAAGTCGACGCCTCCCAAGAGCAAGCCGATCGGTGGCATCAGCACGTCGCTGACCAGCGAGGAGATGATCTTCCCGAATGCTCCGCCGATAATGACACCGATCGCCATATCGATCACGTTGCCTTTCATAGCGAATTCTTTAAATTCTTTCAGCATAGTTCTTCCTCACGAGGGTTAGGGTGCACAGCATTGGCTTCTGTCGGAACTACCGTTTCTTGGTCGTATCGAAGTTGTACCCAAGGGTCAGGAGGTACAAGTTGTCCGTATCCCCGGTGCCCTGCGCCGGAGTACTGTTATATCTGGTCGTCACTTGGATGCTGCTCACGAAGCCCGCAATTATTTTGAAACGGACGCCGTTGTCCATCGTCATATAATAACTCTTGGTATCCTGTAACGAAGGGTAAAATTCCTGGTAGTGGTAGAATGTCATGCGTTCATCCAAGATCGGCCAGTTTAGCCTGACTGCCCAGCGGGCGCGGAGGGACGATTGATCAGGAGCAGTCGTGTAGTCTTCATTAAAGTAGGACAGTCCGGCCTCGGCATAGAGTGTCATGTCCTTGAGCCAGGGACTTTCATAATCGCCCTTTTCGATCAAGTTGTAGCCGGGACCGGAGGAAAGGGCGGTTCGCAAGTTGAGGTCCTGAAAGTGATCCTTCTCAAGGTAGGCGGACGCGAACCAGAAGAAGCGTTTGGTGATAAAAAAGTCCATTTTGATCAACCCACGCGCGTTTCGAGCAGAGAGCTGGTTGTCTTTATCACCGTAGACGTACCGGCCGTTGATAGTCAGGCGGAGCTGCTCACTTCGAGCCACGAAGTCTCCGAGGAGGCTGGCATTCCTCAAATGGCTGTTCCCGGTTGCTTGCGTGTAGCCGCCGGTCAAGGTGCCCACATAGATGACCGGGGCTTGGACAATTGGATTCAGAGCGGTGATCGATTCCAGCGGAACCTCCATCGTCCCCTTCAGAGGCTCAGCTCGCACGTTGATGGTGCCGTTGGGACCCTCGGTGGCCGTACCGATCAGCACGGATCCTTCTTTGAGATGAAACGGGATTGGGTGGTTGATGGCTAGCTTCTCCACGTTGGCCCATTTTATCTTGACGATATTATCCGCTGCAGCCGCAGTCTTGATATAGAGTATCCCGTCAGACATTTCGATGACTTCGCCATAGAGCACCCCGCCGTCCTTCAATGTGACCACGTCAGGCGGCGCAGGAGTGGGGGAAGCCTCTACGACTACTGGAGTATCAGCGGCTGCGACAAGTTGTGGCGTAATCAGACAAGTCAGGAGAACAAAAAACCAGAACCCCTTCTTCATCGAATCCTCCACACAAGATGAGTGAGTGTCATGAGTCCATTTCCACATGCTAGATATGTTGAGAGCCGTAGGATCATTCAGGCCCAGTGGAAAGGTTGCAAGTCTATAGCTCAGGTAATTGTGGAGTGGCAAGTATAAAATCCTCGACAGATGCTGATGTGAGCGATGCGAGCATCGCATGCGGAGCAATGGTTGCCGGAGGTAAGCAAGGCTAATGCCGTTGACAGCGACGGACTCATTTCTCACACATCTTTGCAGATGTATGATTTGGTAAACAGGTGAGATGAGGGCATGGTTCTTCATTTCTGTGGCTCGATGTGAAGAGAGCTATTTCGCCACAGAGAGGCGACGAAAGAATCGCGACGGGTTCAAATACGGAGCACTGGCGCTCACCTTGCCGGTCATCAGACCGCGTGTTAAGATGCCGCCTCGCGAAAATCGGTGCGGAGAGGTGCGAGAGTGGTCGAATCGACATGCTTGGAAAGCATGCGTCCCAGCAATGGGACCGTGGGTTCGAATCCCACCCTCTCCGCCATCCGAAGTGCTGAGCGATGAGTGCTGAGATCTGGAAAATAGAGTAAGATCTATCCTTCGCTCACTCAGCACTCAGTTCTCAGTACTTTGAACTTGAAGAAGGGGCTGGGCCCTGTGCAGCAGAACCCTGTGAACCCCGCCAGGTCCGGAAGGAAGCAACGGTAAGCGGTTAGTTCTGTGTGCCGCAGGATCACCTGGCCCCGCTCTCCCTCGAAGCGAGGAGTGTTGAGTTCTGAGTTATAAGTGCTGAGTTTAACGGAAACTCATTTCTTTTAGAACTCAGAACTCAGAACCCAGAACTCGGAGCGTAACGACGTTGGATTACCAAGTTTCCGCTAGAAAGTACCGGCCAGGCACGTTCGATGATGTGATCGGACAGCCACACGTTGTTCAGACGCTGGTCAACTCCATCACCACGAAACGAATTGCCCAAGCCTATCTCTTTTCCGGAACCCGCGGTGTGGGAAAAACTACGGTGGCAAGGATTCTTGCCAAGGCGCTCAATTGCGAGCGCGGGTCAACCGGCACACCCTGTGGTACCTGCTCCAACTGTCTTGAAATCGCGCAGGGAACCTCCGTCGATGTCATGGAGATCGATGGCGCGTCCAATACGAGCGTGGACGATGTGCGCGAGATCCGCGAGAACGTCAAGTTCGCCGCGTTTCGCGGGAAGTACCGAGTCTATATCATCGATGAAGTCCACATGTTGTCAAACTCGGCCTTCAACGCGCTGCTGAAGACGCTGGAGGAGCCGCCGCCGCATGTGGTGTTTATCTTCGCCACGACCGAGATTCACAAAATTCCGGCGACGATCCTCTCCCGCTGCCAGCATTACAACTTTCGACGAATTGCGCGAACTGAGATTGTCGAGCGGCTGCGCCATGTGGCCGAGCAGGACCAGATCGTGATCGAGGAACGGAGCCTGATGGCGCTGGCCAGGGCCAGTGAAGGTAGCATGCGCGATGGGTTGAGCCTGCTCGACCAAGCGGTAGCATTCGGCGGCAAGACGATCGTGCATGCGGATCTGGAGGCCCTACTGGGAGCGGTTCCGCAAGAACTCGTTCGTGCCGTGATTCAGGCGATCACGGCTCAGGAGAGCGCAGCGGCGTTATATGTGCTGGCGCAACTGTTGGACCAAGGACACGATCTGCGGGCCTATTGTGCGGAGGTCGTCGAGTATCTGCGTAACATGCTGGTGGTGTCGGTGGTGCCCTCACCCCAAGAATGGCAGGGGTTGATAGAGGCATCAGCGGAAGATCTCACACAGATGGCCGCTGACGCGCGCTCGTTTTCACCCGAATTACTTCAGGAGTTGTTGGCAATCTTCACGCAAGCGGAGGACTCGCTCAGGCTCAGTGCCCATCCTCGGTTCGTGCTTGAAACAGCGGCAGTGCGTGCGACGCGGTTGTTGCGTCGAGCGGATGAAAAGCCAGGCCAAACAGTGCAACCGACTCAGCCGATACGTCCATCTCAGCCGACCCCAGGGCACAAGGGCCAGCCGGTCTCACCGGCTCGCTCCACAGATCCAACGCCCTCCTCGCCCCAGCGGCCTCCTCAATTGGCGGTCCCTGCACCGGCCACTTCGATACCATCGAGGTCTCCTGTTACCGGAAACACGGAACCGCCACGAGGCCCTTCAACGAGTCCTATGAATGTCAGATCTCCTGGCACTGCCGGCGAGGTGAAGGTTTCGACCCCTCAGGCATCGCAAGCGACTGACAGCGGGCGCGTTGCAGTGACACTCAATTGGGAACAGGTCCAAGAGGAAGTAGCCAACGCCTCCTCCAGGATTGCCGCTTTCTTGGAAAGGGGACGGTTTGTGAGTGTGGAGGGCCATGTTGTAACAATTGGGTTTGCCAAGCAGGAGATGGCGGCCCGAGGGATGATCGAGAATCCGGATAATATGGCGGTGCTCACATCGATATGTGAACGATTGAGTGGGCAGACTGTTCGGCTGCGGATTGCCGAACTGACAGAGTCGGATCCTTCCGGGCCGACGATGGCGCAGCTCAGGGCGGCAAAGGAAAAAGAGCAACGGCTGGTCCTCTTCGAACAGGCGCGGGCACATCCGGTCGTGAAGCAGGCGCTGGAGATATTCGGCGCAGAGCTCGCAGAGGTTAGGTCGGTGTCGAGCCAAAAGGAGGTTGAGGAATGAAGAACCCGATGGGCAATATGGGAAATCTTCTGAAGCAAGCGCAAGCGATGCAGGCTCAAATGGCGAAGGTGCAGGAACAGGCCTCGTCGAAGACGGTGACCGGAACGGCCGGCGGTGGCAGTGTGACGGTCACCGCCAATGGGGCCATGCAGCTAGTCGGTATCGTCATCGATCCCGAAGTGGTGAAAAGCGGCGATGTGGAGATGGTGCAAGATTTGGTCATGGCCGCGTCGAACGATGCCCTCAAGAAGGCTCGCGAGATGATGGCGGATGCGATGAAATCGGTTACGGGCGGGATGAACGTTCCTGGATTGACCTAGCGAATTATCACGGCATGGCAGTCGATCAGCAAGGATTACTTTCACGATTGGTGCGCGAGTTAGTCCGTCTTCCTGGTATCGGCCAAAAGACGGCGCAGCGATTGGCCTTTCATGTCTTGAAGGCAGAGCGCGAAGACGCGCTTCGCCTGGCTGAGGCGATCCGTGCCGTCAAAGACGGGCTTTCGTTTTGCCGGCAATGCCGGAACATCGCTGAGGGCGAGCTCTGCGAATTTTGTCTGGATCCTAAACGGGACCAGACCAGAATTCTGGTGGTAGAAGAACCGAGTACGACCTATGCCATCGAGCGAGCGGGAGCCTACCGAGGCTTGTATCATGTGCTGCTTGGCGCCTTATCACCGCTGGACGGCGTCGGTCCGTCCGATATCAGGGCCGAGGAGTTGGTCGACCGGGTGAAGCTTGGGGGAATTGACGAAGTGATCCTCGCAACGAGTCCGACGATCGAGGGTGAAGCGACCGCCATCTATTTAACGAACCAACTGAAACCCCTTGGCGCCCGGGTCTCGCGTATCGCTTATGGCATTCCGGTCGGGATGGATATCGAATATGCCGACGATGTGACGTTGCTCAAGTCGATCGAGGGCCGTCGGGATTTGTAGCAAGACTGTTATTTAGTTTATTTGGTTTGTCTTGTTTGGTTCAACAAGGCCAACTATTCAACAAGGCCAACTAGATGAACCAAACAAACCAAATGAACCAGACGGACCGGCCTTGTCCCGGACATACGGACCATTGACCCCCCTCTAGGCCCCTGCTATAGTTTTACCGATTCGGACGGTCTTTCTCTTCAGACAGGGTGCACTACTATGAAGGCAGGCTCTTCCGCCAAGCGAAAATTGCCAGCTCCACCGGCAGCCAAGTCTGGCACGGCCAAGCCGAAAGCGAAGAAATCGTCTCAGGGGAAAAAGTACGCGACGATTCGTCGTGACCTTGAGCGGCAGCGCAAGGCATTGTTGGAGGAGGCGGTCGAAGGCCTTGCCAATCCAAACGGCCAGGAGACTTTCCCGGATGTCAGCGATCAGGCGTCTGCGGAGGCCGAGCAGAATTTTTCGATGCGTATCCGTGAGCGCGAGCAACGATTGATCAAGAAGATCGACGAGGCGCTTGAGCGGATGAACCAAGATGTCTATGGCATCTGTGAGCGCTGCGAAGAAGAGATTCCTTATCCTCGACTGAAAGCCCGCCCAGTCACTACCCTCTGCATCAACTGCAAGACGCTCGAAGAACAGGAAGAAAAGGCCAGGCGCTGAGCATCCTGCTAGCGTTTCAATGCTTTGACGCGTTGTTGGACAACAGCAACGCGACCGGCTTCATCGGGGATACCTTGAACCAGAGCGAGATAGGTCTCGTACTCCGAGATGGCCCGTTTAGGATTCGTGGGCTCGTAGGCCTCGGCTAAGTTGTACCGGGCGATGGCATAGTTCGGGCGGAGCGTGACGGCTTTTTCGAATGAGGCAAGCGCGCTCGTCTTGTCTCCCAGCTCGCGGTACACCGTGCCCAGGTTGTTCAGAATTTCCGGCGTGCTCGGTCTGATGGTCAAGGACTGAAGCATCTCCGTCTTGGCCTTCTCGTGCTCACCCTTCCCTTCCCATGCCAGACCTAGCTTGTGATGAGCTTCTGCCAGCCACACTTTATTCGTAAAGCCGCTTGAGATCGCTTTCTGGTAGGCGGTGGCTGCGATATCGTAGTTCTGCGCCCCGCAGTAAGAGAGCTGCGCGGTTTGGCCGCGCGCAAATTGCTGGAGCGAGATGAAGGGTTCCTTGTCATCCGCGCCTTGACTCTCGATCTCTTGCCCGGGTTTCTTGTCCCTTGGATGGCGCAGCCGTTCCAGGAACTCGCGGCGATAGGGTGAGAAGAGCCGTACATAGGGGTCGATCGTCACGGAAGCCTGGAGCAGCGTCGGCTGCTCGCGCGTACCGAGAACTAAGTATTGTGTCGTCGTTTTCTCATCGCCGGTTTCGTACAGGGCGCTGGAATCCATGCTCGTCTTTGAGGATAGATTTGCTACGGTGAGATAGAATTCCAATACGGGCTTCAGCTGCATCAAGGTGTGGCGAAGGACCGGGTATGGTTTCAAGTCAAGCCCGGATGGAAAGGTATAGACGGTTCCGACCAGCATACCGTCCTCATCGAAAAAGTAGGACTCGTCGCCATGTGATGGACTTCGTCCGGCAGGGAGAAGCAACTCTTGTCCGGCGCCCCAGTCTTGTGTTTTGAGGCTAGAGGCAGGATGTGTTTTGAGGAAGACGGATTTCGAGGTGCAGAGGGTCGTGGGCTTCAGGAGGACCAAGTCGCTTTCAGAGGGGGGGAGAACCGGTTTTCGAGGCGAAGTGTCGCAACCGTTCAGCAACAGGCCCAATCCTAGGCTGCAGACCACCCACAGTCGGAAGAGCACAGCATAAGGCTGCTGCTTGTTACGTGAATTCAAACTCACGAAGGGAGCATACACGAAAGGTGAAAGGGTTTGCCAAGGGGGTGACAAGGCAACGCCCGCTCTCGTAAGGAAAGCGGGCGTTGCACCTGAAAACGAAGTACACGAAGAATTATCGCCGTTGGCTATCCTGCATCGAATCCTCAGTCGTATACCCGAAAAGGTACGGCATCTGGCTGGGGAGCTTGTATATTGGTCGGTTCAAGCTGTAATCCAGCGCGTGTCCGACCGGGTGCAAGAGAAAACCGGCCCAGCGCCAGGGGTTATCGTTAGCGGCTGATCCGGCTGCCACATCGGTGTAGACCAACGATGTGGGGTCCATCACACTGTAAATGCTGGCCGGGGCGGTATAACCCCCGTCTGCATCGGCCAATCTCTGTTGCTCGCGGTTTCCGGCACAACCGACTGCGGTGGCCAGGAGGAGAATTCCCAAGGCAAGAGTTGTAGTCCGCATAGATGACCTCATTTGTCTTAGATAGTTCAGAGTCGATGGTCTCTCGGTAGACTGAAGTGTAGCCGACCTCCAGGATTCTGTCCAGAATTAGCAGGATGCTGAAAAAGTCCGCCAGCCCGTCTTGTTCATTTGGTCTATCTGGTTTGTTTTGTTCATCTTGTTTGGTCTTGTTTAACCAAACAAACGAAACAAACCCAAAAACCAAATAACGGTCTTCTGCTGCTGGAAGGCCTTTTTGAGCATCCTGCGGTTTAGGCTAGAGGGTATGGATTGAGATCGGGAAGGGGGAGGATATGGTAGGCGATACTGGTATCGAACCAGTGGCCTCTTCCGTGTGAAGGAAGCGCTCTACCCCTGAGCTAATCGCCTACGAGAGACAAAGTCTAGCATGGGGTCATAAATTGGATCAACCGTGCCGCCGGCGCCATGCAGAACGACGTTGCCTTGACATCCCCAAAACGCGCTTCCTACAATGCCACCGTGCTCGATCTTTCTCCGGGGGAGTTTCACTCGAATGCGTGAGGACATTGTCATTATTGGGGGCGGTCTGGCTGGGTCTGAAGCGGCATGGCAGGCAGCCAATCGTGGAGCGAAAGTGACGCTCTATGAAATGCGCCCCAAAGAGATGACGCAAGCGCATAAGACCGGTGGTTTGGCCGAGCTGGTTTGCTCGAATTCGCTCGGCTCAGCGGATCTTCTGAATGCTCCCGGTATCTTAAAAGAGGAAATGCGCCGCCTTAACTCGCTCATTATTCGGGTAGCGGATGAGGTGCGAGTGCCGGCCGGATCGGCGTTGGCGGTCGATCGCGAACAGTTTTCGCTCAAGATCACCCAGGCGCTGGAAGGGCATCCGAATATTCGCATTCTGCATGAGGAGATCACCGAGATCCCAACCGACTGTCTCTGCATTCTGGCGACCGGACCTTTGACGTCCGCCAAACTGTCCCAGGCGATCGCGCAACTGACTCACGCCAAACATTTGTATTTTTACGATGCCATCTCCCCGATCGTGGATGCCGACTCTATCGATATGGATGTCGCATTTCTCGCGTCCCGTTACGGCAAGGGCGGAGATGACTATCTTAACTGTCCCATGGACGAGCCGGCCTACAATGCCTTTTATGCCGCGTTGCTCGCGGCGGAGAAAGTTCAACCGAAAGAGTTCGAAAAGGCTGCCTACTTCGAAGGCTGTATCCCTATTGAGGTGATGGCAGAACGGGGCCGTCAGACCATGCAGTTCGGTCCGTTGAAGCCGGTGGGCCTTGAGAATCCCAAGACGGGCGCCCGAGCCTATGCGGTGGTGCAGCTCAGGACGGAAAACGCCCATCGCTCCTGTTACAACCTCGTGGGGTTCCAGACTAAATTGACTTATGGGGAGCAGAAGCGGGTGTTTCGTATGATTCCCGGTCTGGAGCAGGCGGAATTTCTGCGCTACGGCAGCCTGCATCGCAATACCTTTATCAATTCTCCCCAGCTGCTGCGCGATACCCTTCAGTTCAAGGCGCGCGGTACACTTTTCTTTGCAGGACAGCTGGTCGGTGTTGAAGGCTACACGGACTCCGCCGCGATGGGAGGGTTGGCAGGAATCAACGCGGCCCGTGGTCTGGCAGGTTTGCCGTTGGTCACGCCCCCGCCCACCACAGCGCATGGCTGTCTCGTCTCCTATATTACAGCCACGGACCCTCGTCACTTTCAGCCGATGAATACGAATTTCGGGCTCTTCCCTCCGCTTGACACACCGACGAGAGACAAGGAACGCAAACGACGGCTTACGGGACAACGAGCGCTTGAGGACTTGACGGCATGGATGACGCAATTCGAGCTTTCATGACGTTCCTCGAGCTGGAGCGTCATGCGTCGCATGAGACTATGCGCAATTACGCTTCGGACCTCCGGCAGTTTCAGACCTTCATGAAGGCGGAGCATCTTGCGCTGTCCCTAGTTGACCCTGCTACTGTGCAAACGGAGTGGATTCGGGCCTATCTTCACTGGCTGGATCGCAAGCGCGAAAAAAGTACCTCGATGGCCAGGAAACTCGCCTCCCTCCGCAGCTTCTATCGCTATCTGCAACGAGAGGGGAAGGTCGGTCTCAATCCTGCCGAGGCCATCAGGACGCCGAAACAGCCGAAACATCTTCCTCGTGTGTTGAGCAAGGACGACGCGGCGGCATTGATGGAGTTTCCTGCCGGCCAAACAGGATCGTCGCTCCGAGACTCTGCATTGCTGGAGACGCTCTATTCGACCGGGGCTCGCGTGAGTGAACTTGTGGGGATCAATCTCGACGATCTCCGTGCGCCTGAGGGGCTGGTCCATCTGCGGGGAAAGGGCCGGAAGGAGCGCCTCGTGCCGATCGGAGCGGTAGCATTACGGGCCATTCAGGCCTATGTGGGTCAATGGTCCCCGATAGATACTCGATATCCGGCGACGAAGACGAAGCGCGTCCCGTCGCCGGTCTTTCGAAACAGCCGAGGGGGACGATTAACGACTCGGAGTGTCGCCCGCATTGTGGCCCGCTATTCGAATCGGCTTACCGGTGGTTCCGTGAGCCCCCATACGTTGCGCCACTCCTTTGCCACCCATCTCCTCGATGAAGGGGCCGATCTGCGTTCGATCCAAGAGATGCTTGGGCATGTCTCATTGAGCACGACGCAAAAGTATACGCACTTGGCTACGGACCAGCTTCTGGCCGTCTATGATAAAGCGCATCCGAGGGCAGGTCGCCCGGCCGGCGCGCGTATGGTGAAGGTGGATAAGCCATGATCCTCTGTATCAGCTGCGATCTGAAGTTCGAAGTTCGGGGTTCAACGTTCCGAAAACCTCGAACCCTCGTCCGTCCCGCGATTCGCACCGCTCACGCTTTTTTCGCTATGGGAGCCAGGATATGAACAGACTGATTAAGAAAGCCAACGTCCTGATCGAAGCCTTGCCCTACATTCGCACCTTCAAGGGGAAGACGGTGGTCATCAAGTATGGCGGTCATGCGATGACCGATGCGCCGCTGAAAGAGAAGTTTGCCCAGGATGTCGTGCTCCTGAAATATGTAGGCCTCAATCCGGTCATCGTGCATGGCGGGGGCCCCCAGATCGACAAGATGCTTCAGCGCTTGGGCATCGAAGCCAAGTTTCGCCATGGAGTCCGGGTCACCGACGAGGCCACGATGGAAATCGTGGAGATGGTGTTGGCCGGCAAGATCAACATGGAAATCGTCGATCTCCTGAATCGCCATGGCGGCCTTGCGGTCGGCATAAGTGGAAAGGATGGCGGGCTCATGCTGTCTCGACCGCTTACGGCCAAAGCCTGGGCGGCCAGTTTGGAAAAAGATCTCGACGACGGTGAGGAGGACGAGGACTTCGGCTTGGTTGGAGAGGTTCAGTCTATCGATCCCACGTTGGTGCGAAAACTTCAGCAGGATCATTACATTCCCGTCATCGCCCCGATCGGCACCAACCGGGAAGGAAACACGTATAACATCAATGCCGACCTGGTGGCCGGGGCGATGGCCGCTGCGCTGGGCGCGGAAAAGCTGGTGATGATGACCGATGTGAAAGGCATTCGCGATGCAAAGGGTCGCCATCTCTCGACGGTCTCACGCAAAGACGTACAGCGGATGGTGAAGAAGGGCACGATCGGCGAAGGGATGTTGCCCAAGGTCCATGCCTGCTTGGATGCGCTCGGCGGCGGCGTCGGCAAAGCCCATATCATCGACGGACGAATTCCTCATGCCATACTTCTTGAAGTGTTCACACATAAAGGTATCGGGACCGAGATCACATCGTAATCGGTTCATCCGATTCATTTCATTTTGTGGAAAAGCAGCGCCTTCGAATCACCCGCCATCTTGAGTCCCTCGTCGGAGAACGCCATCCTGAGACGAGTCCTCGCGCACTTCGGAAGACGGCGCACTATCTGACCACGCAGTTTTCCAAGTTAGGATGGGTTACCAGTGGCCAGCCCGTGAATGCGTGGGGCAAGGTCTATCGCAATGTGGTGGCGACCAAGTATCCGGACCGGCTAGGCCGAGGAGGCGAATTGCCCCCGCTTCTTATCGGAGCCCACTATGACACCGTATCTGGGTCGCCGGGTGCGGATGATAACGCGAGTGGGCTCGTGGTCCTCCTTGAAGTGGCATTGCGGCTCAGCGCGCAATCTCTCGCGCGACCAGTCTGCCTCGTGGCCTTCTGCCTTGAAGAGCAGGATCGATTGGGAAGTCAAGCGTTCGTGTCCCGCTTGAAAGCCGAACGATGTGAGTTGGCCGGTGCGATCATCCTGGAATGTGTCGGGTTCGCCAGGAGCGAGGCAGGCACTCAGCAGGCCCCGCCGGGAGTGCCTATCGCGGTGCCGACCCAAGGAGATTTTCTCGCCATTGTGGGCAACGAGGCAGCCCGGTCTTTGGTGCGCCAGCTCGAACAGGAGGCCCAGCGACATGAAGCTAAGCTTAAGACCCTCTCATTGGTGGTGCCGGGCAGAGGGGAGGCCATGCCCCATACTCGCCGTAGCGACCATGCCTCGTTCTGGGATGCAGGCTATGCAGCCGTGGTATTGACCGATACGGCGAATTTTAGAAATCCGCATTACCATCGTGAGACTGATACCCTGGACATGCTGAATCTCGAATTTCTCTCGAATGTAGCAGCGATGGTGACCGCAACTGCAACGCAGATCGCCGGCGTAGGACGATGAGGGCAAGTCGCACGAAACTCCCTCCCGCAATCAGCTGTCTCATTACCGAGGTCTATGGCCGTCTCGACTATGGCACACTGGGGCCGGTCTACTGTTATGAGGGTGGCAACGAGTTTTGGCGAGCGAAGCGAGGGCTCTGTGAACGGCTCGGGAGTCTGGTTGCCGTGGCGTTGAGGCGGAAACTCAGGCGAGGCGGTCGCAGTCTCTATGTCGGCGCCGGGGTGGCGGAACTTCCTCCTTTGATCATGGAAACGATGGCGCTGGGTCGGACGGTGGAACCCTATAATCTCCGGAGAGTTGAAGTGACAGCCCTCAACCGTGCCTGCCATTCAACTCCTCTCACGTACCATGCGGCTGATGCGGCCAGAGCGGAGGGTCGATTCGATCATCTCTGGATGGTCAGTGTGCTGAATGACCCTGAGCGATTCCCGCATCTATCGCCTCTGTCCTATGGACGAGGCAATCCTCTTACCCTCGATACCCTGAAATTTGAAAAGGAGCGCCGCATCGTGCGAGCGTTAGTCGCAGGTTGCATGGGAAAGCTTGCAAGGCCTGGCCTGGTCACGACGACTACTGAAGAAGTCATATGGATTGCAGAGTGGTGCCACCGGCATCGAGTACCCTACTTGGTCGGGAAGCGCTATTATCCGACAGCGTTGGTGGGCGATCCGATTTGTTTCATGCAAATCGGTAAGGGCTAATAGGCGAGGCGTGCTGAGAAGGTAAGTGCGGGACGGCTAGTCAGTCTTGTTATTTGGTTTGTCTGGTTTATTCGGTCGATCTCGTGCTATTCGGATGAATCGAAATCAACCAGATGAACCAGACAGACCAAATAGACCAGACAGACCGGGCTATTAGACTCGGAAACCTGGCTTAGCTTTTGAGGTGCTGTCCAAATACTGGCTCGCGTACTTCACGTAGTTCTCCGCCGACTCCTGAATCCATGCGAGTTCTTCAACGGTGACCGATCGTTTCACCTTCGCGGGTGAACCCAGGATTAGGCTGTTGGGTGGGACGAGGGTTTCTTCCGTAATCAGGGCTCCGGCTCCCACGATGGAGTCTTCTCCAATCACGGCGCCATCCATGATAATCGCCCCCATCCCGATCAGCACACGATCTTTAATCGTGCAGCCATGGAGGATCACCCCGTGGCCAATGGTCACCTCGTTGCCGATGATCAGCGGATGGGTATCGTGGGTGACATGGAGCATACTGAGATCCTGCACGTTCGTCCGGTCACCGATCCTAATATGGTGCACGTCCCCGCGAATGACAGCATGGAACCAGACGCTGCACTGCTCGCCCAGCACGACATCGCCGATGATGACGCCGGTCTCTTCGATAAAACAGGATATCGGAATGGTGGGTTTGATGCCTTGAAATGTGCGGATCATGCAGCGCACTGTAGGGGAATCAACCGACAACCTGCAAGGGGGAAGCGCTCATGAATGTTTCGGGTGAAAGGATCGTGTATGAACCTGCTCGATCGTGTGCAACAACGATTGATGGCTTTGGCAACCTGCGATGATCCTCGCATCGGAGACCGTGACAGGCTTGTAGGGTTTGATGAACCGGTCTTTCAGGCGGGCAATCCGAGCCGCGGAGAGGTTCAATCGTTCTGTGGAAATCGCGCCTGACGCCACTGCCTGTTCAATGGCTCCGAAGGCGGCGACTTCTCGGTCCCGGTCTTTACAAATCAATAAGACGTCGCATCCCGCTAGTACGGCGCGTACCGCAGCGTCTTCCACGCCATAATGGTCGATGATCGCGTGCATTTCTAAGTCGTCCGTCAACACTACTCCATCGTATTTCAACTCCTGGCGCAAGAAACTGTTGATGATCGCCGGCGAAAGCGTGGCAGGCAATTCGGGATCGAGCGCCCGGTAGAGCACGTGTGCGGTCATCATCGACGCGATACCCTGCGCAATCGCATGACGGAACGGGGGAAACTCGATGGTCTCCAACCGTTCCCGTGATGCCTCAACCACCGGAAGTTCTTTGTGGGAATCGGTATTGGTATCCCCGTGACCGGGAAAATGCTTCCCGCAGGCCACGACCCTGTTGCCTTGCAGCCCCGCCGCTGTCGCCATCCCCAATTCACAGACCACATCCGGCGTCGTGCCGAACGCCCGATCGCCGATGACCGGATTGTCCGGATTGCTATTGACGTCGAGCACCGGCGCCATATTCATGTTCACGCCCACCGCCCTCAGCTCTTTGGCGATGGTCGCGGCAACCGCGTAGGCTAATTCGGTTGAGCGGCATTGACCCAAGAGGTCACAGGGAGGGAAAATCGTAAAACCTTTCGGAAGACGGGAGACCCGACCGCCCTCCTGATCGATCGAAATCAAGAGCGGTGAATGGGGACTGCAGGCTTGCAGGTCATTGGTCAGGTCGACCATCTGACCGACGGATTCCAGATTCCGCGAGAAGAGAATCACACCACCCGGCTTGTACTCTTTGATGAACGAAGCCAGCTCGGGCGTCACCGACGTGCCCAGAAATCCGACCATGAAGAGCTGCCCGATCTTGTCGCGTGAAGTCAAAGAATCCTTTCAAGGCTAAGGTTTAGGTCGAGGCTAAGCAGACGACGTGTCTTTTCGTCTTGCGCCTCAACCCCAGCCTTGACCTGCTTATAAACTCCGGTCAATGAGATACTGCACCAATAACCTGGTTCCAATCGCGGTAGGTCCCTTCGGAATGTAGGCCCGTTCCCGCTCGCTCCAATCCGTACTGGCGATATCGAGATGCACCCAGGGGCAGTCTCCCACAAACTTGCTCAGAAAGAGCGCTGCGGTGATCATGCCGCCGCCACGGCCACCGATGTTGCGCATGTCGGCGACGTCGCTCTTGAGCTGTTCGAAATATTCCTCCCACAGGGGCATCTCCCACACTCGCTCGCCTGCCTTCTGCCCCGACTTCCGCACCTGCTCTTTGAGCGCCTGGTCGGTGCCGAACATCCCGATGGCAAATTGGCCGAGCGCGACCACACAAGCCCCTGTGAGCGTTGCAATGTCGATCAAGGCTGCCGGTTTATAGCGCATGGCGTAGGCGAGGCCATCGGCCAGGATGAGCCGGCCCTCCGCATCCGTGTTCTGTACTTCGACGGTCTTTCCCGACAGCGTCGTCACGATATCGCCCGGCTTCATCGCCCGGCCACCAGGCATGTTTTCCGCCACGGGCAGGATACTGATGAGGCGCAACGGGAGCTTGAGTCGGGCCGCTGCTCGAATCGAAGCCAGCACCTCGGCTCCTCCCGTCATATCGGCCTTCATGTGTTCCATATTTTCGGCAGGCTTCAGCGAGATCCCACCCGTATCGAAGGTGATCGTTTTTCCGACCAGTACGACCGGACGCTCGTCTTTTTTCTTGGTTCCGTTGTACTCAAGGATGATGAACTTGGGCGGTTCCTGACTTCCGCGCGATACGCCGAGCAACGCACCCATCCCCAACTGCTCCATCTCTTTCTGTTCGAGTACCTTGATCGCGATCCCTTCAGTTTTGGCGACGGTCTTCGCTTCGTCGGCGACCCTGGCGGGAGTCAGCACGTTAGAGGGATGATTACAGAGATCGCGGACAAAGACAGTGGCCTCTGCTGTGGCAACGCCGCGCCGGACCCCTTCAGTCACCTGCCGCAACTGATCCTTTTGCGGGGCGAGAATCCTCATCTCCACGACGTCTTGCCCTGAAGCAGCCTCGCTCCGATAGACAGTGAACTGATAACTGCCCAGGATCGCCCCTTCAACCATTGCTTGCGCTACTTCGACCCAGGACATCCTGTTAGGCTTCACCGTAGGAAGCAGGACTACAAAGGATCCGACCTTCGCCTGGCGGACGCGCTTCGCGGCTGAGCCCATCGCTTGCCGGATCGTCTCCAGTGTGACCTCGTTTTTCTTACCCAGCCCGACCAGCACCAACCGTTTGGCCGGTACCTTGTCCTGCGTGTGATACAGCAAGACTTCGTTGGCCTTGCCTTCGAATTCCTTGGATTGCACCAGCTTGCTCAACGAACCTCCAAGGGCACGATCGAGCGGGGCCGCACTCTGTTTGGCCAGTGCCTCTCCTTCACAGTGCGTGAGCACCAACACCTCTGCCGCCGCAGTTTCCGCGTGCCCAACTTGCGCCGTAACCTGCATGATCTTCATTTCACAAACTCCTTGTCAGTGGTCAATCGTCATTGGTCAATGGGTACGGAGGCTTTCCTACCAATGACCCTTGACCGATGACATTTCTCATACTCCACGCATATCCGGCGCCCAGATGTATTTATGCATCTGCAATTGAAAACGGACCGGCAGACGATCGGCTAGAATCCATTCGGCCAGCTCACGCACATCAAGCGAGCCGAAGACCGGACTGAAGAGCACCGTACAGCGGTTGGCCAGGTCATACCGGGCAAGAATCTCAAGAGCCCAGTCGTAATCGGCTCGGTCGGCTAACACAAATTTCGCCTCGTCTTTGGCTGCCAGCCTGGAAAGATTCGGCCAGTGCATCCGATCGGTCATATCGCTCCCCGGGCACTTCACATCCAGGATGACATGGACGCGCGAATCGACCGGCGCAATATCGACGGCGCCGCTGGTCTCAAGGAGGACCGTATAGCCGGCGTCACACAGTCGGGCTATGAGCGGGAGGCTCTCGGGCTGGGCAAGGGGTTCCCCTCCGGTGACCTCGACAAGGCGGCACCCATAACTATGCACCTTCGCCAGAACGTCATCGATCGAGCCGTCCTGCCCTCCATGAAAAGCATAGGCGGTATCGCACCAGGTGCAGCGGAGCGGGCATCCGGTCAGCCGCACAAACACGCAGGGCTGCCCAGCATAGCTCGACTCGCCTTGAATGCTATGGAATATCTCAGTGATGCGCATGGCTCAAGACGTGAAACGTGAAACGTAAATCGTGAAATGCGTATCAGAAACGTACTGTCCGGCCGGAAAGTCGGTTAACGTTGAACGATTCACGTCTTTATTCCCATCTCGCGACCGGCCAGCCGAATCGTTGCGCGGTACGAGCCATGCCCCGGATCGGGTTGACTACCAGGGGGTGGCCAACCATTTCAAGGAGGTCGTGATCGCCCGGGCTGTCGCCATAGGCATAGGAACCGGTTAAATCCAGACCCATTTTGCGAGCGTGAGCGAGGATCAGCTGACGTTTGCCAGGGCCATAGGGCAGGGGGGGAATCAAGGCGCCGGTATAGACGGAATCCCGCTGCTCCGGCTTCGCCGCGAAGACCGTGGTCACGCCCAAAAACTCCGCAAGGGGTGCAATCAAAAAATCTGGCGCGCCGGTCACAAGAATCAGTTGGTGACCGGCTTGTCGATGCTCGTCCAGCTTTGCGCGACCCTGCAGGGACAGCCTTCCGATCATCTGGGCCTGACAGAACTCCTGCGCATAGGATTCAATGTCCGCGGAGCGCTTGCCCGTCAGATACACTTTTCGTTCCCGGAGCGGGTGCAGCGAAATCGGAGGCATGTGCCTCGCCAGCCAGGCAACACTTCGGCTCAACTCGCCCCATCCCACCAGACCACGCTGCCACAGAAACCGGAAGAATTGTATCTCACTGGCCTCTCCCGGAAGGAGTGTATTGTCGACATCGAACAACGCAGCGACGGACCCCTCTGCCCGTCGTTGAACGACAGCATCGAGCGTAGACGTAAGGCTGTGACGACTTTGCGCAACGTTGGAGGTTCCGGTGAGCATGAGCGGCCCGATTCTACCGGAGCCTCCCTTGATTGACAAGGATTTTGGCCCACTTCTATAATGCGGCTCCCTCGGGCTAGTCGCACGTCGTTCGTGAAGCGTGGAGTGCAGGCACAAGACAAGGTAACAGTCCGGAGCATCCTGAGTTGCAGGAGCTTCAAAAAGCCCTGCAACAAGGCCGCAGCGAGCGAAATCCCGAGGCGTACTGCTGAGTACGTTAAGGGTTTGAGCGATGTGAGAACGCAGTTGCGGGGCTTTTTCAAGCTCCTGCTGAGTGCCGAAGTGGTGAAATGGCAGACACGCACGTTTGAGGGGCGTGTGGCGCAAGCCGTGCGGGTTCAAGTCCCGCCTTCGGCACCAAATTAAACATCCTCGTTCCTATATCCCTGTTCAGGGCCACCAGCGAGGGTCTGCGCATATGCGGTTGTTGCAGCCCGATCTGCGCCGAAACGACAGGGCTGGGATTTGTCGCTGGAACGCTCCTGTCGCAGCTGTCGTTCATTTTTTCTTCACTCATCATCAGAATCTTTCCGCACAACTCGGTGGCATTAGCGCGATTGTACCCCCTGCATATCGACACTTCGATGCTGACGATCCGCGCCAGACCGCAATATATCGCCATCTTGTATGGCAAGGAGTCGCATCATGAGTAGTACCGGCCATCTGTCCGAATTGGACTTGCTGCGTTGCCAGGTCGCCGAGCTGTCGCGCCAGCTGGTGGAACGGGACCGTTCGGCGCAGGATATGAAAAAGCGCTCGGACCTGCTTCGCGCCATCGTCGAGGGTACTGGGGCGGAGACCGGGGCGGACTTTTTCTCGGCCCTCGTAACGCAGCTGACATCAACGCTACACATAAAGTACGCGATCATCGGGGAGGTGCTGGAAGATCGCGTCAAGAAAATCCGCACCCTGGCGGTGTCAGCCGGAGGCGCCCTCGTCGATAACTTCGAATATGAGTTGGCCCAGACGCCTTGTGCCACAGCACTGACACAGACCTTCGCCTGCTTCAACCGGGATCTCCAGGCCACGTTTCCTCAGTTCCAGCGTTTGGCAGACCTCGGAGCCGAGAGCTATTGCGCTGTGCCGCTCAGGACGAAAGGCGGAGCAGTCATTGGATTACTTGTCGTGATGGATACCAAGCCCTTGGAAAACAGCGACGATCTGCAATCTCTGCTGGGAGTCCTTGCCCCACGTATTGTGGCGGAGTTCGAGCGGAGGCGAGCCGAGCAGGAACGTGCCCAAGCCCTGGCCGATTTACACAATGTCATAGAATCGATCCCTGACGTCGTTTTCGCTCTGAATACCCAAGGTAACTTGGTGAAATGGAATCGGCGTCTCGAGGACGTGACGGGGTACAGCCCAGAGGAATTGCTGAACATGCCTGCCTTGGCCTTCGTGCCTCCGGAAGAGCATATCTGCACCGCCGCCGCGATTCAGCGAGCCTTCACGGAAGGGAACGCCGAACTTGAAGGCCATCTGCTGACCAAGGATCACCGCCTCATTTCCTATCACTGGACCGGCGCCCTATTCAAGAATTTTCAAGGCGAGCCTATCGGCATCGCCGGAATCGGGCGCGACGTGTCCGACAAGAAGCGGGCGGAAGAGGCCTTGCGTGAGAGTGAAGAACGTTTTGCGTTCGCGGTAGAAGGCTCGAACGATATCCTCTGGGATGCCCATCTGCTTCCAGATGAGCCTTGGTATGCGCCGCAGACACCGATCTGGTGGTCGCCACGAGTCCGGGAATGGCTAGGCTTGGAGGAATCAGAATCGTTCGAGACGTTCGAGCAATGGGCTGCAAGACTTCATCCCGACGACAGGGATCGCGTGTTCGGCCAATTGGCTGCACACATGGAGTATCGAGCTCCGTACGATGTCGAGTACCGGCTTCGCACCAATGCAGGAGACTTTCGCTGGATTCGCGGACGCGGGCAGGCCATGTGGGATGAACAGGGAGCACCCTGTCGGATGTCAGGCTCATGCCAGGACATTACCGACCGAAAGTTGACGGAACAGGCCTTGCGCGCCAGTGAGGATCGATTCACCCTCGCCGTCCGTGGTTCGAGCACCGGAATTTGGGACTGGGACATTCGGACCAACAAGACCTACTTCTCACCGCTCTGGAAAAGCATGTTGGGATATGAAGAGCACGAACTCCGAGAAGAATTCTTTGAGTGGGAGGAACGCCTCCATCCCGATGACAGCGAGCGGTCATTGAAAACAGTACGAGCCTATCTGGAGGGGACAACTCCACAATACGAACTGGAACACCGTTTGCGTCATAAGGACGGCAGTTACCGGTGGGTGCTTGCTCGCGGGGTCTCACTCTTGGATGCCGAAGGAAATCCCTATCGCATGGCCGGTTCCCATATCGATATCACGGAACTGAAGCAGGCCCAAGAAGCCTTGATTGAACGCGAACGCCAGTTGCGAACCGTCCTCGATGCGCTTCCCGTGGGTGTGTGGTTTACCGATCGATCTGGCAAGCCGCTCCTCGCAAACCCGGCTGCGAAACAGATTTGGTCGAACATCAAAGAGATTGGGCTACAGACTGAGAACAACGAGACGGGTTGGTGGGAGACCATCGGACCGGCCAACGAGCCTCATCGCTGGGCCTTGAGCCATGTGCTGACGGCAGGCGTTCCTTCTCTGAACGAAACTCTCGAGATCGAATGTCTTGATGGGACGAAGAAGACCATTAAAAATTCGACGGTTCCGGTCCAGGATGAGGCCGGGATTATCCTGGGCGCTATCGTGCTGAATGAAGACATCACCGCGTTGAGGCAAGCGCAGAAAGCTCTCAAACTGACTCAATCCTCTGTCGACCATGCCGTCGAAGGTTTTTTCTGGATCGGCCCGGACGCGAGGGTTATGTATGTGAATGAGGCAGCTTGTCGCATGTTGGAATATACGCGCGACGAATTGACGGCGATGACCGTCCACAACATCGATCCGAATTTTCATCCGGAAGCCTGGCCCACCCATTGGGACGAGTTGAAGGAGAAAGGATCCTTGACGTTCGAAACAAAATATTGGTCGAAGACCGGCCGTGTCTTGGACACGGAGGTCACAGTCAATTATCTGCGACACGAGGGGGAAGAATACTGCTGCGCCATCATGCGGGATATCGGAGAGCGCAAGCGGGCACAGATGGCGCTTCGTACAAGTGAAGAACGGTATCGGTCGCTCTACGATGAAACCCCGATCATGTACTTCACGCTTGCGATGGACGGCATGGTCCTCTCGGTCAACCGTTTCGGGGCGGAGCAGCTAGGGTATCAGGTGGAAGAATTAACCGGGCATTCTGTGCTGGGCCTTTTTCACGAAGATGACAGGGAAGCCGTTGCCGCGAATTTGTCCGAATGCCTTGCGACACTGGAGACTACGAGACATTGGGAATTTCGGAAGGTGCGGAAGGATGGAAGCATCATTTGGGTACGGGAGACGGGTCATGTGGGGCAGTCGCCTTCTGGAGAGGCCATTGTATTTGTGACATGCGAGGACATCACGGAGCGCAAGCGGGCGGAGACCCGGCTGCGGAGGACGCAATTTGCCGTCGACCACTCAACCGACTACATCTTCGTCATCGGAAGCAACGGATACTTCCTGGACGTCAATGAATCCGCTTGTCGACGCTTGGGCTATACCAAAGAGGAATTACTGACCATGTCGGTGATGGACATTGATCCAGATTTTTCACAGGCCATCTGGGAGTCTTTCTGGGAGGAGTTCAAACAAAAGAAGTTGCTCCGTCTTGAAACCAGACATTCCAGTAAGTCCGGCGAGATCTATCCGGTGGAAGTCGTTGCTAACTATATTCTGCATGAAGGCAAGGAACTCGATTATGCGTTCGTGCGCGATATCAGCCAGCGCAAGCGGGTGGAAGAAGAGCTTCAGAAATCCCACGCCTTTCTCCGACAGGTGATCGACATCGACCCGAATTTCATCTTTGCCAAGGATCGGGATGGGCGATTCACCTTAGTCAACAAGGCGGTTGCCGATGCCTACGGGACGACAGTGGAAAGCCTGATTGGCAAAACCGATGCCGACTTCAATCCCAACCAGGAGGAGGTGGCGTTCTTCCGGCAGAAAGATCTGGCGGTGATGGATACCCTTCAAGAACTCTTCCTTCGTGAAGAAGTCATCACGGACTCCGGCGGAAGAATCCACTGGCTTCAGACTGTCAAAAGGCCGATTCTGGACAACGAGGGCCGCGCGACGATGGTGCTGGGCGCGTCCACCGACATCACCGAGCGCAAGCGCATGGAAGAGACGTTGCGTCAGCGGGAGCGCGACTTGCGGGCGGCCATTGAGGAACGTGAGCGGATCAGTCAAGACCTGCACGATGGCATTCTCCAGTCGCTCTTTGCCGTGGGCCTCGCCCTCGAAGCGGCCAAATTGACGATGCCTCCAAGGAATCTCAAGAGGTCCAGAGCATCACTCAATCAGGCCATTGATCAGTTGAACGATGTCATGCGCGAGATCCGGAACTTCATCGCGGGGCTGGGCTCAGACCTGCTTCAGGGGAAGAATCTTCCGGCAGCGCTGAAGCAGATATTGGCATCACTGACGGAGCACCAGGTGACGCGCGTGCGCCTCGCGGTCGAGGATCGTGCCGCGAAGGCCCTATCGACTGAACAGTCCCTGCACCTGATCCGTGTCATCCAAGAAGCAGTGAGTAATTGTATCAAGCATGGCCATGCGCAAGAGGCTAGGGTATCGCTCAAGATGCTGAAGCGGGGTGTCCGGCTGAGCGTTCGCGATAACGGCCGGGGATTCAACCAGGACGATGTCAAGAGGACTGGGCATGGGTTGGCCAATATGGCCGCCCGTGCGCAGAAGATCGGAGGACGATTCACCATCTTGTCCAAGGTGAATGAGGGAACCAGTATCGTACTTGATTTACCGAAAGAGGCTGCCGATGTCTCCCGCTAAGAAGCCGATTCGCCTGCTCTTAGTCGACGATCACCAGGTGGTCCTTGTCGGTCTGCGAACGGTCTTACACAACAGACAGGGCATTACCGTCGTCGGCGAGGTAGGATCCAGAGCCGACGCGGTGCGGGTAGCCAAGCGACTGAAACCGGACATCATTCTGATGGATGTCCGACTGCCAGACGGTTCCGGGGTTGAAGCCTGTCGTGAAATTCTCGCCCGTCAACCCACGACGCGAGTGATCTTTCTCACATCGTTTGCCGATGATGAGTTTGCCCTGGCGGCTATGCTGGTCGGCGCACAGGGGTATGTCCTCAAGACTATCGACGCCGACTTGCTCATTCGATCGATTCATGCCGTGTTCAACGGTCAATCGCTGCTCAGTCCGGCCCTCACCCAACGGGCGCTGATTCGGATGAAAGGCGAAGCGGCTCAAGCAGGCCCGGTGCGGAAACAATCCCTTGCCCCTCAGGAAGAGCGAGTCCTGGCGCTGGTGGCGGAAGGTTTGACCAACAAGGAAATTGGGGCTGCGCTGCAACTCAGCGATAAGACGGTCAAGAATTATCTTTCCAACATGTTCCAGAAACTGCGCATCACACGACGCGCGCAAGCCGCCACCTTCTTCGTGAAGCGTCAGCCCTGAAAGTCGTGAGGCGGGTCAGGTTTCGAGTTTCTCGTTTCATGTTTCTAGTTTCAGGTTTCGAGTTTCTAGGTTAAAGTTTTCGAAGGTTGAATCCGGGCATCATGAAACTTGAAACTAGGAACCAGCGACTCCACGGTCCGGAGTCATTCACCGAAGCCGAGGTATCAGATGTCGTCCATTCTTGTCGTCGATGACGACGACCAAATCCGCCGGTTGATTCGCGAAACATTGGAGGAGGCAGGCTATCGCGTCACGGAAGCGCGTAATGGGAGAGAGGCTATCCCGCAGTATCGGCTGGACCCGGCCGATCTGGTCATTATGGATATTCTCATGCCGGGTCAGGATGGCTTGGTAACCATTGCCACGCTGCGACAGGATTCCCCCGACCTGAAAGTCATCGCGATTACCGGCGGCACTGACAGGATCGGGATTCTCAATTTTCTCGATGTCGCCAAAATGTTTGGCGCAGGCCGCACGCTTCAGAAGCCCTTTGAGATGAAGACCCTCCTCGACACGGTCCAAGCCGAGCTGCAAGGATAGCCCGCCAACGGCGCGGAGACACGCGTGAAGCGTGAAATCCGACTGGTTTGTTTGGTTTGTTTCGTTTATTTGGTTGAACTAGACCAACCAGAGAAACCAAATGAACCAGACAAACCAAAAAACGAAGAGGGGGCAAGCTTGACCATCAGATAGAGAATCGCTAAGGTGGGGGCTCCGTTGAGAGCCATGAGCCAGAGAGTTGTGGGAGAAGGGCCTGCGCGAATATGCCTCGTCTCAGCAAAGGTAAACAATTACGGAAGCGAGGAACGGATCGTCCGCAGCCCTTGGTCGGGGTGTTGGGCGGAAGTAAATCCGATTTCCCGATCTTAGAAAAAGCCGTTGCGATTCTATCGGATCTCGGAATTCCACACGAATTGATGGTTGTTTCTGCGCACCGGACTCCGGATCGCTTGTTCGCCTATGCGGAACAAGCGCCCGGACGGGGGATCGAAGTCATTATTGCCGGCGCTGGAGGGGCGGCCCATCTTCCTGGGATGTTGGCTGCGAAGACGCATTTGCCGGTCATCGGGATACCGATCCCGACGGAGAATCTTCGCGGACTCGATTCACTTCTTTCCATCGTGCAAATGCCGAGAGGGATTCCCGTCGCCACGGTGACGATCGGAGGGGCGGAGAATGCCGGCTTGCTTGCGGCGCAGATCCTGGCCGGCCGGTACCCGGCAATTGCTGCTCGTGTGAAATTATTCCGCCAGGCACAGACGGACCAGGTGCTCCATTCTCCTGAAGCGAAGGGCTTGGTGACCAAAATAAAAAGTTCCGTCCGTTCGAGTCGCCGGTCGTGAAGGCCGTCGTCATTGAGTCAGGATCTGTCCTGGGTGTCCTGGGTGGTGGACAATTGGGCGCCCTGTTCACCCTGGCGGCATGCCGCCTTGGGTATCGCGTTGCCGTCTGGGATCCGGATCCGGAGGCGCCGGCTCATCGTGTTGCTACGCACAGCTTTCCCGTTCCGTTCAACGATCCACACATTCTTGCGCGTTTTGCCCGTCTGGTCAGTGTCGTGACCTATGAATGGGAAAATATTCCGGCGGAGCTCTGTCGAACATTAGAACAGCAAATGCCGGTTCGTCCGTCGAGCGCTGCCTTGAGCGTGATTCAGGATCGTCTCGAACAAAAGGGGTTCTTGGCTTCCAACGGATTTCCCGTTCCTCGTTTTGCCGGCCTGACTGCTCCCGATCAATTGGCGGCGACCGTTCGAGAGGTCGGCTATCCAGCCCTCTGTAAGACAGCCACGGCCGGTTATGACGGCAAGGGACAGTGGAGAATCCCTCGAGAGTCCGATGTCCCGGCGGTGGAGCGAGCATTAACGGAATCCGCTTGCCCCGGTATGCGATGGATCGTGGAGTCCTTGGTGCCCTTTGAGCGGGAACTCTCGATCCTGGTCGTCCGTGGAGCTGACGGACAGAGTTGCAGCTACCCCCTGGTTGAAAATGAACATGAAGAGGGAATTCTCCGAACCACTAAGGCGCCGGCACCTGGATCGTCAGCTGTGGCCGAGCGAGCGTCCGCTCTTGCCTGTCAGGTTGTAGACCGGCTGGAAGGGGTCGGGGTATTTTGTCTCGAATTGTTTCAGCTCCCCGGCGGGGAACTGCTCATCAATGAGATTGCTCCGCGGCCCCATAACTCAGGCCATTACACGCTCGATGCTTGCAGTGTGTCCCAGTTTGAGCAACAGGTTCGCGCGATCTGCGGGATGCCGCTTGGTGAAGTACGTCTGCTGAGCCCCGCCGTCATGGTGAACCTCATTGGCGACGATGCGGCAATGTTTATGGAGAAGGGCGCAGGCTGTCGAACCCTGCTGGATATTCCTGGTGCGGTACTCCATCTCTACGGCAAACGTGAGATGCGTCCCCGCCGCAAGATGGGACATGTCACTTTTCTCGGAGAGACGCTCGATCAAGCCCTCGATCATGCCAAGCAGTTTCGGGATAGCTTGGCAAATAGTCCCACCCTGTCGCCTTAGCAAGCTGCTGACAACATTCGCCAGCGCAGAGAAGGTTGAGGTTCAGGCTAAGGTTGAGGCTGTGACGAGAATGGCAGATCTTCGCTCACCCTTGACCTCGACCTCAGCCTGTCTCGCTAAGCTGCCCTGCGGCCTTGGTAAACCCAATCTGAGAGCCATTTTTTGACCATCCTGCGTCGTTCGATTTTGTGACGCGCTGTAAGGGGATGGATCAGACAGTTCAGGCCCCCAGGCCATAGCCCACTGGAAAAACATGGTTCTTCCCATCGAGATATCGGTATAGGACTTGCTCCATCCTAGTCTTCGGTCGCCCAAGCCCACGTAGGAGAATAACCAGATGAGCAGTCTTGCCTTACCCACTGAGAATCAGATTGAGTCGACTTCGGCGGATTCGACTCACGATAGTACGATCTCGCGTCCACGGTATGTTGGCCTTCAGTCGCTGGTCGGCGTGATGTTGGCCTACCAATTGTTGTTTGGAGAGGAGCTGATCGTGAGTCGCTCGACGAGCGTGCTGATCGTCGCCGGGTTGGTGGCAATGGTCCTCTGCCTCCAGTATGTGCCGGCCTCGATCTTGTCGGCTCCGTGGTTCAGCGGGGCCGTGGTCGGGATCGATACGGTTCTCGTGACCGGAATCATCTATCTTTCAGGTAATGCCCGGTCGGAACTCTATCTGTCGTATTTCATCCTCATGCTCATTGCCGCCTCGGTGCGCCGGCTCTCCCATGTCATTGGGTTATCTCTGCTACTCTGTGTCGGGTATGGCATTATCCTCTATCAGGGGGTCGTACAAACTGGCTCTTTGTCGCCCGGGCATCTGCTGGGCGTACCGGTTTTGTTGGTGATGGCGATGTTCTACGGTCTCGCGCTACAAACGATCGGGACTGAACGGCAACAAAAGACACAATTACTGGGGAGCATCGAGGCTCTGAAAGAGACTGAACGGGCTTTGCAAGCGTCGCGCGATCAGTTGGAGGTCCGTCTCAAGGGTCTAAAGGGCGATCTCTCGCGAGCGAATGAGCATGTCCGGCAGGAGAAAAAGGAGCGAGAAGGCGTCGAGCAGCAATTGCATGATGCGCTGAAGATGGAAGCGATCGGTCGGATTGCCGGGGGAATTGCCAACGAACTCAGCCAGCTCGTTTCGGTGATCGGGAAACAGACTGGCGTGGTCCTTTCCGGGCTCAAGCCGGATGACCCGCTCTACGGGCCGATCGATGACATATTTCGAAGTGGAGGGAAGGCTGCAGCCGTGACCGCTCAGTTGGCCGGGTTGGGCCTCCACAACGGTCATATCCGGCAGGTGCTTTCGGTCAAAACCGTGCTGGAGGATCTTCGTGGAGTGATGCGAGGGCTGCTGCCCGCCTCCATCGATCTCAGTATGGCCATTGAAGATGCGCCGATGGATGTCGAGATTGATCGTGAAGGGCTCGAACAAGTCCTGCTTCATCTTGCGGTGAATGCGCGGGATGCCATGCCGCAGGGCGGGCGGCTCCGGATTGAAGCGAAGCAGGCGTCTCCCGGGCATCAGTCCAAAGTATTGATTCAGGTGAGCGATACCGGAAGCGGGATGAGCCTAGAGACCCAATCGCACATGTTCGAACCCTTCTATTCCACAAAGGAAATGAACGTGGGATTCGGACTCACCGCGGTCTATGGCATTGTGAAACATAGTGCAGGCCAGCTCGATGTTGTCAGCCGGCCCGGCGAAGGCACGGTGGTGCGGGTGGTGCTTCCCCTTGTACGACAGGGCCGGCCGCCGGCTCCGTCGAGCCTGGCACAGGTTGCAGCCAAAGGCCAGGAAACGGTTCTACTGGTGGACCCGAATGAAATCGATCGTAAGCTCGCGCTCTCCACGTTGTTGCGGCATCGCTATCAAGTCTTGGAGGCGAGTTCGTCTGTTGAAGCGTTGCTGCTTGTGCAGCGATATTCCGGAGCCGTCCATGTGGCCGTGAGCGATCTCATGATGCCGGAAATCGGTGGGCGTGAGTTAGCCAGACGGTTGTTGAAGCAACACCCGAAAATGCAGCCGCTCTTTGTCTCCGGGTATGACGACGAGGCGATGGTGTCTCATCGCCTCAACCCGCGGTATCTCTTGAGGCGCCCCTACCGGCAAGCAGGGCTGGTGGAAAAAGTACGCGAGCTGCTGGATGCGTGAAAACCGGATGGTTTATTTGGTTTGTTTTGTTCATCTGGTTGATTTGGTTTATCTGGTTAGTTCCGTTCAACCAAACAAACAAGACAAACCAAACAAACCAGAGCAACCGGGTTAGTTGTCTGTCATCCCCTGCGGCTTGGCGCAAAGAAGGGCACGTCCGGGCGCTTGAACAGACCAATCAGCGCCATTCCTGCGAGAAACCCGCCGATATGGGCGAAGAATGCGACGCCTCCGCCCTGGCTGCCGATACTCATCCCTCCGCTCAACAGCTGCATCACGAACCACATGCCGAGGACGACACCCGCTGCTACCCTCGTTGCACCCAGACCCGGCATCATCACCAGCACGCGGGCGCGTGGAAACAACAGCACATAGGCGCCTAAGACACCGGAAATGGCGCCGCTTGCCCCGACCATGGGAACAGCCGAGGACGGATCGGTCAGGGCGTGGCTTAAGGCGGCTAGAATTCCGCATATGAGGTAAAACCCGACGTACTTCGCATGTCCCATGACGTCTTCAATGTTGTTTCCGAAGACCCAGAGGTACAGCATATTCCCAATGAGATGCATCCAGCCGCCGTGGAGGAACATGCTTGTGATCAATGTGGCGTAGGCGGGAATGGCGACGCCCATCTCAGGGGGGTCGGCCTCTCCAAATACGAGGGCCGGGATTGCCCCGTACTGAAAGACGAACGTGTCTCCTGAGCCGGCGGGAAGGCTTGCCTGATAGAAAAATACCAGGACGCAGGCCGCGATAGAAGCGATCGTCACGATCGGCGGTCGCTCGGTTGGGTTATCGTCGTGCAGCGGGATCATGGCGAGTATGAAGACCGTTATTTGGTTTGTTTCGTTTGTCTAGTTTATTTGGTTGTACGAAACTAACCAGATAAACCAAACAAACCATATTAACCAGGAGGCCTGCGGCGGTCGATGACCGATCGAGGGAGTGCCTGGTTGTCCGGCAAGGAGCCGTCAGGTCCAAGAGAGACTGAGAATCCTGCGGCGTGTGTATGGCCTCCACCACCGAAAGCCGCGGCGATGGCTCCCACGTCGGCCCCATCCTCTCGCGAGCGCATGCTGTAATAGCGGCGCCCATCGCGATCATGCCACATGAGACAAAATGGGTGTTCTGCGGAGAGGCGTTCGCCGATCTGGCTCGTCAAGACCGCGCTTTGGACCGATGGAACGACGGCTCCGTGAAAGTCGACCAACATCGCTTGCGCCGCAAGTTTGCTCACGAGCTCGTTTTCATAACGCAGGATGGCCCGGCCTTCCTGTTCCAACTCCTTCTGCTTGAAGTGACTCCAGAGGGAATACTCGAAGGGGTAGGAGGCAATGGCTGCATTAATTTCTCGACTGGAGGGGAGCGTCCAAGTCCAGAGATCTTTGTCTTGAATATAGTCGAGGAGCCATGGAATCGGACGATCGTGAGCCCATTCCCAGGCCAGGACTGCGCCGGACTTCTTCATATCGAAGTAAGCGTAGGGAAGGCCGGCGAGGGCTTTCTCTGCGGTGATGTGATGATCGAGCACGAGGAGCGCCTGCGTCTGAGCAGCCATGGTTTCCAGCGTCTCGCGGGCATAGCTGAAATCTACGATAACGACTCGCTGGTCCTGTAGCCCTGTGGGAGGTGGATTTCCGTGTTTGACGGGAATGAACCGAGCCGCTGGAAATTGGCTCCAGATTGCCCAAGCGGCGCCGAACCCATCGGCGCATTCGGCGTGATAGAGCACGACGGTGGGGGGCTCAGGGAATGGATGCTGTATGCGGAAACCAGCCATTGCCGCGGAGCATACCATGATGCGGCTTCGAGACTAAAGCGTCTTTACTGGTTAGAGGGCGTTGAGATGGTCGATCAGTTGGCGCAACCGGCTCGCACTCCGGCGGTTGGAGGTGAAGGCCAGTCGAGGCAAATCCTTCAGCTCCGGTTCATCGAGTTCTTCGGGGAGAGGCCCGCGCAATTCGAAGGTGCCCTCGGATAACAGATCGCCAAACGTGTTATGAAGGCCGGCCACCTGTTCCGGGGAGATGCCCGTTTTCAGCCGTATGGCCAGGAGTCGTCCCACATAGCGAATCGAATGGAATCGGCGGTAAAAGCGTCTGATTTCATCGATCGCGTCGTCCACGGAGGTGGTGATTTTGAACAGGCTGAGATCTTCAGGGTTAATCAGGTGACGGTTCAAGAGTTGGCGTGTGACGAAGTTGTACCAGTCGTCCCAATAGTCGCAGCCGGGAGCCTGGAGACACACGATCGGCTGGGGATCGCTCTTGCCGGTTTGGGCGAGGGTTAAAATTTCAAATCCCTCGTCATGCGTCCCGAAACCGCCCGGGAATAATGCAATGGCGTTGGCTTCTTTCTGAAAGACCAGCTTTCTGGTGAAGAAGTACTTGAACGTGACGAGCTTGGGGTCATCGGCGATTGTGGCATTTGGGCCTTGTTCGAAGGGCAGCATGATATTAACCCCGAAGCTGTTCTCGCGCCCGGCGCCTTCCTGGCACGCGCGCATGATCCCATCGGCCCCTCCGGTAATGACCATGAACCCTTCCTCGACGATTCGACGAGAAAACCGGAAGGCCATCTGGTAGTTCGGATCATCCGAAGCGGTGCGGGCCGACCCGAAGATGCTGATCTTGCGGCGATCGCGATAGTCATGAAAGACGCGGAAGGCATGACGTAGTTCTTTTACGGCGCGGTTGACGATCTTGAGGTCCAGGATATCAAGATGAGAGCTGTGAAGCCGAAGCGTCCCGGCCAGGAGTTCCTTCATGATCGCGGCTTGCAGGTCGTCTTCTGGACTGTCGAGCAGAAGGCGAATTTGGCTGAGCAACTCCTCATTCGAAGGGAGAGGATGGGAACGGGTCTGGGACGTTTTCATTGGGTTATCCATCTGAAGTTATGGTTCATTCTTGAGAGACAAAAACTCTATCAGCTGATCGCCTGTTGGTCAAAAGAATGCGCATATGTGCGAGGTTAGACTCGGCTGGGGGCTGGAGGCATCGTTTGAAGCGTCCAAGCCCTAATACGCGTGAGGTCAGACGACGAGAGGTCCGTGAACTGAATTTCGTTATGCCAGGCGCCGGTCCCGGTTGAGGTCTCATCTGGTTCTGCTCCGAGAACCTTGCTGGCCATCACCCTTCCCCGAATCGTCAGAGGAGTATTTTGACCGGAAATGGAAAATGCCAGTACGACGTTGGCTTTTAGTGTGAGCTTCGCCGCCGATTCGATCAACGCTCCGATATGGTTCAGTTGGGTGATCATGGCGTTATAGTTGAGTCTCTGCGCCGAGGTTCGCCCGACCACGCTCACTACGACGGGGATTTTCGTACTCCGTCTGGGTGGATTAAGCATCAAGTCTTGCGCGCTGAGCACTCCAACAGGTTGGTTCTGCTTCGTGACTATCAGGAGAAAGGCGCCTGTCGCCATCATGAGCGTCGAGGCTTCTGCCAAGACTTCATCGTACTCGATGAACTGCACGGGACGTGTCATGATCGTCCGGACTTCGATGTCGTGGGGTTCGAGTCCCTGAGCGACGACTTTCTTTACAATGTCGGTTGGCGTCATAAGGCCGAACTGCGTATCGGTATCTTTGACGAGCAGGCAGGGTGTCTGTTCTCGTTCGAACAGCAGTGCCGCCTCGCTGACAGATATATCTCCCGGAATTTGTACGACCCCTGGCGTCATCATATGGGCAACCATGGTGGGTATGAACCGTGTTGTTTTGAAGGGCCTGTCATTGTCGATCGGCATGGGTTCGAAACTTCCCCCGATTTGCGCCTGCACGATTCGTGAGGGTTCCGCCCCTGGCGACGTAAGCCAAGTATAGCAGATGGGGCCCCCCGGCCCTTGACCGTGGCTTCCCTTGTCAAACAAGGGGTTCGGCGAATAGACTAGGCTAATTCTTAGAGCAGCACAAGGGGGGGGACAGGTGCCTGATCCAGATTTCGTTCAACGGGGTTTTCAGCGTCGCCTTATGGAAGTTCCTCCACTGGGGATGGGGCTGTCAGTCGATGTCTATTCTCCTGATTTGTTTGAGCTGGTGAACACACTCAGGGAGCGAGGACTCCAGCCGGGTTATCTGGAAGTCTTTAAGGCGACGACGACCGCATTGACAACGGTTCGACAGGCTATGCCGGATATACCGTTGGCGTACCACGGTGAAGGGCTGTGGATCACCCAGCCGGATGTGCAAATGTCTCCGTTCTTTCAGCAGGATGTCGGCGAGATGGTCACGCAACTCAACAGCCTACAGAGCTTCTGGCTGAACCATGAATGCGCGATGAAGCAGATGGCGGGCTATTCGTTCGGCACCTATGTTCCTCCTCTCTATACGCCGTTGAGCGCCGAAGTGGTGGCCGACAATATCGTAATGGTGCAGCAGGTGATGGATCGGCAGGGTTGTCGAGCGGACGGAACTGCGCCGCTCTTTCTCTTGGAGATGCCGCCGCTCACATATTTCTCCGCGGGCACGATACCGATCTCTCGCTTTTTCCGACTCGTCACAGCATTAGCGCCCTGCGGTCTCGTGCTGGATATCGGGCACCTCTGGACGGTCTATCGCTATACCGCTGCCTCTCGGCGGACATCGCTTGAACGATTCGTCGGAGAATTCCTCGACGAATTTCCTCTGGAGCGGGTCGTAGAAATCCACATAGCGGGGTTGGCCTGCCATGAGTCGGTTGGTGGGCCACATGGGGGAGGGGGGCTTCCTGAGTGGATCGACGCCCATGCCGCCCCAATTCCATCGATCCTCTTCACCATGCTTGAACAGGTTCTGGCTCATCCGAATCTCTGTAGCCTCCGGGCTGTGGCGCTTGAAGTGGACACCAAACCGATCGAGACGATTGTGGAGGAGTATGCAGAGGCCGTTCAGCGGTTCTCCATCCTTGTTCAGCAGACGATGGCCAGAGGAACGGCGTTAGAACAGCCGGTGAAATTGACGTCTCGTCCAATCTCAGTCCAGAAACCGGTGTGCCAGACTGATCGACAGCGGTTGCGCGACGATTATGAACGCTACGCGCAAATCATTTTCGGGCAAGCTCCTATTACTGGCCCGGAGTGGAAAGAAACGGCTGCGGAGGCGACGGGTCTAGCACAGTACCGCACGTCCTATGTGCCGCACGAGATCCTCCATTGGGGAGGAGACCTTGCAGAGATGTTTCCACAGACTTGCCGGGCCCTAGCGGAGCGAGGCATCTGCCTGACAGAGTTTGTACCCTTTTGGTTTCGGTCGCCGCGTCCGCTCACGCAGTCGTATGATTTTTTTCTCCTCAAGATCGAGCGGTTTCTCGAATTTGTGACGGAATGTGCCCCGGATACGCTGGTTTGCTTACAGCAGGAAAGCGACATGCTACGCCTGGCCTATGCGCAGGCGAATGAAGTACGGAACCCGGTGATAGAGATGGAGCGAACCAGATGAGTTTCTGGCAGTCACTCGCCAAACCGGTCATCGGGATGGCGCCGATGGACGGGGTCACAGATGCAACGTTTCGCCATACCGTGGCTCTGCACGGGAAGCCGGACGTCTCCTTCACGGAGTTCACGCATGTGCATGACGTCTGTCGGGGACCGGAGTTCCTGTTGGATTCTCTGATCTATCATGAGGCTGAAAGGCCGATCGTCGCGCAGCTCTATGGGAAAGAACCGGACCTCTTCTATCAGGCCGCCCATGCAGTCTGTGAGTTGGGGTTTGACGGACTGGATATCAACATGGGCTGTCCCTCTCGGAGCGTGGCCTCATCCGGATCGGGAGCCGGACTGATCCGAACGCCGGATGTGGCTCAGGCCATTATGCAGGCCACGCGGCAGGGGATTGCCGATTGGGCGGCAGGTCAGACCCTTGAGGGAGCGGGTCTCAAGCCGGGCAGAGTGGCGGCGATCCATCGAATGAACGAGCAGCGGCAGGACGCCCGTCCGCTCGTCCGACGTAAGCTCCCTTTGTCCGTCAAGACACGCCTTGGCTACGACGTAGTGGTTATCGACCAATGGATCGAACAGCTCCTCAGGGAACAGCCGGCAGTCATTTCTCTGCATGGCCGCACCTTGCAACAAATGTATCGAGGGGAAGCGGATTGGAATGCCATTGCCCGGGCGGCGGAGATCGTGCGGGGGAGCGGGACTTTGCTGTTCGGCAACGGAGATGTGCATAGTTATCACGACGTCGTCCGTCGTGTGCGGTCCACCGGAGTCGATGGCGTGTTGGTCGGGCGAGCTGCGCTTGGAGCCCCCTGGTTTTTTCGGCAGAAAGAGGAGGCGCGACTCGTTCTGCAGCAGCATCGACCCGAGGAGGGGCCAGAACCGTGGGCGCCATCGCTCGGCGTGCGCTTTGAAATGTTGCTCGATCATGCCCGACGGTTTGAAGCGGCCTGTGGGCAGGGCCAGTTTCGGCGGATGCGCAAACATCTAGGTTGGTACTGCAAAGGGTTCCCTCATGCGGCCTCGCTTCGAGCCAATATGTTCCGAGTCTCTTCGGTCGCTGACTTGGAGCAGGTGCTTGCCGATTTTCACGCGCATTGTGCGAGTCTCACTGAGGCTTCTGGCCAGATACCGCCGGAAAAGCTTGCTTTCCCTGAGCCTACCTCCGTGTAGTAGATGACACTCATTCTGGCTTCCACCTCTCCGCGCCGTCGCGAGTTGCTCGCGCTTCTGGGTATTCCATTCGATGTCAAGCGTCCATCCTTTGAGGAACGATTGATCGCGAATCGCCCGGCGGTCGAGCAGGTGCAGTCTTTCGCCCAGGGCAAGGCTCAGTCGGTTGCGAGGCAAGTGCCGGAGGCGATCGTGCTGGGGAGCGACACCGTGATTGAATTGGATCATGATGTGTTCGGGAAACCGGCCGATCCAGCGGAGGCCCGTGCGATGCTTCGGCGCTTGGCCGGTCGTGCTCATTACGTATGCACGGCGGTCTCGCTCGTCTGTTCAGCTCGCGCGATAGACGTCGTCGCTCTCTCCACGTCCGTCGTTCGGATGAAGCCATTCGATGAACGAGTGCACGAACGGTATCTCGCAACAGGAGAAAGTCTCGGCAAGGCAGGCGCTTATTCGATCCAAGGAGAAGGTGGCGATTTGGTCGATTCCGTCGATGGAGATTTCACAACGGTGGTCGGACTGCCGCTCCGCCTGGTTGCCCAGCTGCTTACGCAAGCTGGTGAGAGAGTGTCGGTCAATCTCGACGTACTCTACGCCGTTAAGCCCTATGCCAACTGGGCCCGTTTTTCAGTCTGATTGCAAAGGGGTAAGGGGGTTCCGTACAATGCCGCCCCATCAATCCCTATCTTCTATACGGAGGGAGTTATGAGCGTACGATGCCTGACAGCGGCGGCGCGAATCGGTGGCGTTACCATTTGTGCGGTCGCGGGCCTGTTGATGATCGTCGGTTTCCAGCCGGTCTTGGCGATTGATGTGAAGCTCTCGGCGGAAGAGGCGCAGAAGGCCTTGGCAGCTGGGCGGGCGCCCTTGGAGAAGGCCAACAGCCCGGAGGAGGTTAAGAAAGTCCTTCAGCAAGCCTCCATGGTCACGCGTGTGGGGGCCGATCCAGAGAAGGACCCCTGTGGAGCCAGTGCTATCCTCAGAACCAAACGCTATCGGCTTGAAGCTTTTGGTCGGCAGGAAGCGGCGGAGACCAAGAAGCGGAAGACGGATGTGCGCATGCCCGAGGAGTTCATAAAAAAAGTCATGGACATGCCTAATATGGAGATTGAAGTTCAACTATGTGGCGACGATGAATACTTTGCAGAGGGCGCTTTGATTGAATTACAGCAGGGCTCGAAGAAGATCAAGCCCATCGACATCGGAAAAGCCGAACGTGGCCGAAAGAACGAGGGAAGTGGGCCGGTGTACCGGTCACGGTTTACCGCGTTGTTTGCTTATGAGAAGTTTGATCCCTCCGCATCGTCTGTTTTTGTCGTGAATCTTCAGGACGGAACTGAGGCGAGAATCGTCGCCGATTTATCCAAGGTGAAATAAGCGCGTATCTCGCTCTCATGAACCCCGCTCACTCACGTGCGGCTTCTGGCTTTGCGCCCACTGGAGTTGAAACTGTTCATAGGACATGGACATCTTTTGTTGCATCGCTGTCTCAAGAGACTGTCCGGTCATGAGCACCTTCATCAGTTGGCGAACAGTGGACATGCTATACCGATCGAGGAGGTGTTGAGTGGCAACCGTTGCCGAGAGGTATGCGGTCGATACTGACGTTGGGGGAAGCTGAGCCCACGATCCGTGAAGCGAGGTCAGCGATATGAGGGGAAGGCCCTTTTGGCGGGAGTCTTCCATCTCGGGCCAGGGGTCTTCCGTCAGATGGATGGCCAGACCTTCCACGAGCCATCTTGGAAGAGATGCGCTTCCATGCTTAGCCTGTTCATGAAAGAGCGCATGCACGAACTGATGACGGGCCACGCGGCTGAATAATGCGAGATCGTCGAGTGCGCCTTGAGTGGGGAGGTTGATCGAGCCAGATGTGTGATCGAACAGCGTGTCGGCCCAATGGGGGGCTCCCGCCGGACCGGAAAATTTCTGACCTGTGTGTAAAACAACCTTGATGGGTTCGGCAGGCACCTGTCCGAACTTCGGGGGAATCTCCTCATAGGCGTATTCGAGCATGGCCCGGATGCGAACCCACGTTGCTTGATCGTCAGGCCCATCAAATTGAACGACGAAATGAGCGGTGTCTGGCGGAACAAACTGCCTCGGCGGCTGTTCTCCCTGAGTAGAGGTGGAAGGGGCCGGTTGATTGGCGGATGGCATTGAGGGAGGAGTCGTAAGGTTTTGACGGGGATCCGGAACCGGTCTGGTGGCTATGTCCGCGTCCACCTTTGCGACGAGCTTATTTCGATAGGATTGGAGATGGGGATCATATTGGGCTTGTGGATGCGCGAGATTGAGATGGGCCATCGCCGAGGTCTTATCGCCTTTCTCCAGCAGCAGTTCGGCGAGCGCAAGATGCGGAAACGGATCGTTGGGATTCAGCCGAATCACCCTGTTGAGGAACTGGGGCGTCATCGCGGGATCGCGAAGCTCCCAGTAGGCTTGCGTTAGGTTCATGGACGCAAGCGGATTATTAGGGTCGGATGCTACGGCTTTCTTAAAGGCTTTGACTGAAAGTGCGCTCCCGCCAAACTTTTCCTGTTGTACGCCGAGATTGTTCCAGAGCGCTGCAATGTACCGTTTGGTCTGTGGCTTATCCAGCCGTTTGCGAGAGATGGCTACCAACCGGTGTTCTGCTTCCTTGTAGTTTCCCTTTTCCACTTCGTCGCGAATAAACCCGAGCATATCGGTAGGCGCTTGGCCTGGATCGATCAGTCGCGTTTGTGGAACATCCCATGGTGGATATTCTTGCGTTCCCGGCAACGCGAAACTGGGGGTTGATTGCGCCGGAGGAGTCTCCGAGGGCTGACGTGATGCAGGCCCAGGAGTCAAATACGTGGGTTTCAGCCATCCCTGGTAGCCGACAAAGAGGGCCAGCCCGAGGGCCAGAAGTTTGAGCGCGGACGAGATGTCACGTCGATATTCCACAGTGCCTTCCCTTTGGAGATCTTAACCAACAGGCCTGAGGCTAACGGCCGCGAAAGATGCTGCTGCCCCGTTTGACCGTCTTCCACAGGGTTGTTTCATGACACCGGTCACATTGAGAGCCGAAACTTCCTTCATGCTTGTCGTCCTTCTTGTGGCAACTGACACAGGTGGACGATGATTCGACCTTCTTGTCCATGCGCGCACTGTGGCAGGCATAACAATCGAGCCCCTTATGGCCGCCGTCGAGCTTGAATCGAGCCCGCGTATCGTGATCGAAGTCCCAGAGTTTCCAGTCTCGTAGGCTGTGGCAGTCCTGACATTCCGTACCCAACCGGCGCAGATGCTTATCGTCTTTCTTGTGGCAAGCGTAGCAGGCCGCGGGCGTCTTGTCCTGATACAGCAGTCCCGTGTGGCAGCTCTCGCAAGTAGTGGTTCGATGTTTCCCTTGTAGCGGATAGGCTGTATCGTGATCGTGCTCAAAGAGGAGGGCTTTCCAATCCCGTTCGGTATGGCAGCGTTCACATTTCTCGGTAAAGTGCCCCTTATGCTTGTCGTCCTTTTTGTGGCAGGCAAAGCAGGTGACAGGCGTCTTGTCCTTGTATAGATGTCCCGTATGACAGGACTCGCACTTTGCTGTCCGATGCTTCCCTCGTAGCGGATAGGCTGTATCGTGATCGTGCTCAAAGAGGAGGGCTTTCCAATCCCGTTCGGTATGGCAGTGTTCACACTTCTCGGTAAAGTGCCCTTTATGCTTGTCGTCATTTTTGTGGCAGGCGTAGCAGTCGGCCGGCGTCTTGTCCTTATACAAGTGCCCTTTATGGCAGGACTCGCACTTAGTCGTGACATGCCGCCCCCGTAGCGGGTACTGGGAGTGTAAGTCATGATCGAACGTGATGGTTTTCCAGTCGCCTGCTCCATGGCACGTCTCACATTTCTCTCCGTACGCCCCTTTGTGCTTGTCGTCTTTCTTGTGACAGGAATAACAATCTGTCGGTGCGTCTTGAAAGGCCGGCGTCAGATGGCATTTCGTACATTCCACCTTGGCGTGCTTTCCCATCAAGGGGAAGCGCGACTTGTTATGGTCGAACGGAGATTTTTTCCATGACTGGTCGCTGTGGCATTCCTCGCACTTCGTACCTTCCTGCCCTTTATGTTTGTCATCCTTTTTATGGCAGGAGTAACAATCCATTGGGGTTTCTTTATAGCGATCGTTCGCGTGGCAGCCTTTGCATGGAACTTCGACATGCTTATTGCGAAGCTTATAGCGTGTCTTGTCATGGTCGAACCGGAACTCCTTCCAATTCCGATCCGTATGACAGTCGGCGCAGGCGCTTCCCAGGTTGCCTTTGTGCTTATCGTCTTTCTTGTGGCAGCTATAGCAATCGGAGGGCGCTTCACGATACTTGGCCTTGGGTTTATGGCAGGCCTTGCACTCGACCTTCTTCGTGTCGGCATGGGCGCCCTGGAGTGGGAAGTCCGTCCGCTTATGATCGAAGGTCTGTTCCGTGATCGGTGCAATATTCTCCGTTCTACCCTTGTGATCTGTATGGCATTCCTTGCATTCGCGTTGTTCCTTAAATCGCCCGTGCGATCCCTGCTTCTGCACGATGTCCGTACGAATGTCTTTGTGGCAATCCTGGCAGAGGGTGTTTTGCGCCGCCTTGTCGAACCGCTTGTGACACTTCGTACAGTCGTCTTCCCATTTCGCATGGCCTTCGATCACTTGTCCCGGCATCAATGCCGTTTCGACGTTGTCTGCTAAGGCTGGTGCGGCCATGAGCATCAATGCGCCGAGCAGACCGATGGGCAGGTAGTAGGATGAGACGAACACAGTTGATAGGCCTCAGTACATGTAGGCGGCCACGATGTGAAAAATCGCGCAGGCAGCCAGAATGTAGATCAATGGAACGTGGAGCACATGCCACAACGAGAAGAAGCGTTCGAAGGTACTAAACTGGGCGACGCGCTGGCATTCTTTCAAATACGATGACGTCAACTGGATCGCTTCCGATGCCCCTCCACGGAATTCCGTATGCCGTTCGGTCTTCAGAATTTTTCGCAGCTCGCGCGCGCAGCGAAAGTCCAAGATAATCCGTTTCAACCCGATCGTCAGGGGGCTGAAGAGGTGGGAGGTAAAAGAACGATCGAGTTGCTTCGAGTCGCGTTCGAATGATTGGAGCCATTGTTCGACACGAGGCGCAAAGTGCAATCGGGACTTCGCATTGTCGGAAAGACCTGCAAGCTCTTCCTGTACTTTTTCCAGCGTGGCGCGACGGCCGTAGAGACCATAGTGAATCTTGGTGTAGATAAAGCGACCGATAACGCCGCTGATGACCACTCCCAGCATGCTGAAGAGCGCGATTGTCGCGTTAGTGGATCGGAGATGAAAGGTTGAATGGAACAATACGAGGGTTGGGCCGACGATACCCATGATCATATGGATACGAAACCAGTGTTTTAGCGCGCCCCAGCGACTCATGAAGCCCACATGCTTGCGGAGTGGATAGGCCAGCATCAAGAGCAGCATTACGGATCCGACGACTCCCAGATACCAGCCAAAGTCCGAGCGCGGGGCGTAGTACTTCTCGGTCGCAACCTTGTAGGCCACCCATATCGATAAGCCCGCAAGCACGAAGACCAGCAGTCGTCCTGGCAGAGAGGGAGAGTCGGCCGTCGCGTCTTCCTTCGGTCTTGAGGGGTTTCGTGTTGCTAGGCGAGATGCCTCGGTTGTTCGTTCCCGGACATGTTGGAGAGGTTCAGCGATAGCCATACTCATTCATCCTATGCTCAGTGAAAGGTTGGTTTGTTGATTTGGTTGTATTCGATGCGCCGAAGGTCTGGATTGTACAGAGCAAATTCTGCGCCTGTTTATCAGTGCACATCCTAGCGTGGGTTCGGACATTTCTGAGCCAATGTGGAAGTTCCCATCTGTAGAAATAGTAGGTGCTGTCCTGCATTCTGTACAGGAAGAACTCTGTATCCTTGTGTAAATCTACCCATGCAGAATCTCAGCTTCATATAGAAATCACAAGCTTGCGATGTTTTTTTTGCAAAGGGCATGTCCCTTGCTCTAACCATGCTTGGGATTATGCTCCCGCGAATTTTTCCTAATTTCCTAAATAGGAGTCGCGTCAAATAGTTGGGATTACAATCCCAACTATATAAGTGACGCGTCAGTGCAGTAGTACCGAGTGACAGTATCGAGGCGCTAGCGACAGTGGTTGACCAATGGCAGATGCAAAAATGTCTCAATTGACTAGCTGGATAAAACGTCGGTTCTTTGCCTGGGCAATTGTTGCTGGACTTCTGGCGGTATGTAGCTCGGCCTTGTTGACGCCGGATACCGCTTTTGCCCAGGGGAGTATCCGCACAGATATTGAAATCGATCACAGCAGCACTGGCTTCCCGCTCAGCGGCGGTCATGCGCAGGTCGTGTGTGAGCGGTGCCACTTGCAGGGCATTTTTCGAGGAACGCCGACGCAGTGCATGCAATGCCACTCACCAGGCGGACGAGTCGTCTCCACCTTTAAGTCATCGAACCACCTACCGACCACGGTCAACTGTAGCAGCTGTCACCGGACGACAAATTGGACACCAGCGTTTTTTACGCATAACGGTGTCGCGCCGGGAACCTGCTCCAAATGCCATAACCAAACTACCGCGGTAGGGAAGCCGGCTACTCATATTCCGACGACCATGTCCTGTGACAGCTGCCATCGAACGGTTGGCTGGACGGGCGCAGCCTTCAAACATCAGGGAGTTGGGCCAGGTACTTGTGCAACTTGTCACAACGGTATCCAGGCTCAGGGGAAGTCGGCCGGGCACCTGTCTACGGCTGCTTCGTGCGATTCCTGCCACCGAATGGGCGCAGCGAATTGGATGCTTGTGTCCAACGGATATGATCACACGGGGATCGTGACGGGGTGTGCCACCTGTCATAACGGGACGACGGCCCGGGGCAAGACCGCCACGCATGTGCCGACGACGCAACCCTGCGAGACCTGTCACAAGTCCACGACGACGTTTGTGGGGACCACGTTTAATCACACGGGAATCGTGACGGGGTGTGCCACCTGTCATAACGGGACGACGGCCCGGGGCAAGACCGCCACGCATGTGCCGACGACGCAACCCTGCGAGACCTGTCACAAGTCCACGACGACGTTTGTGGGGACCACGTTTAATCACACGGGAATCGTGACGGGCTGTGCCACCTGTCATAACGGGACGACGGCCCGGGGCAAGACCGCCACGCATGTGCCGACGACGCAACCCTGCGAGACCTGTCACAAGTCCACGACGACGTTTGTGGGGACCACGTTTAATCACACGGGGATCGTGACGGGCTGTGCCACCTGTCATAACGGGACGACGGCCCGGGGCAAGACCGCCACGCACGTGCCGACGACGCAACCCTGCGAGACCTGTCACAAGTCCACGACGACGTTTGTGGGGACCGCGTTTAATCACACGGGGATCGTGACGGGCTGTGCCACCTGTCATAACGGGACGACGGCCCGGGGCAAGACCGCCACGCATGTGCCGACGACGCAACCCTGCGAGACCTGTCACAAGTCCACGACGACGTTCCTGGGGACCACGTTTAATCACACGGGGATCGTGACGGGCTGTGCCACCTGCCATAACGGGACGACGGCCCGGGGCAAGACCGCCACGCATGTGCCGACGACGCAACCCTGCGAGACCTGTCACAAGTCCACGACGACGTTCCTGGGGACCGCGTTTAATCACACGGGGATCGTGACGGGCTGTGCCACCTGCCATAACGGGACGACGGCCCGGGGCAAGACCGCCACGCACGTGCCGACGACGCAACCCTGCGAGACCTGTCACAAGTCCACGACGACGTTCCTGGGCACCGCGTTTAATCACACGGGGATCGTGACGGGCTGTGCCACCTGTCATAACGGGACGACGGCCCGGGGCAAGACCGCCACGCATGTGCCGACGACGCAACCCTGCGAGACCTGTCACAAGTCCACGACGACGTTCCTGGGCACCGCGTTTAATCACACGGGGATCGTGACGGGCTGTGCCACCTGCCATAACGGGACGACGGCCCGGGGCAAGACCGCCACGCATGTGCCGACGACGCAACCCTGCGAGACCTGTCACAAGTCCACGACGACGTTCCTGGGCACCGCGTTTAATCACACGGGGATCGTGACGGGCTGTGCCACCTGCCATAACGGGACGACGGCCCGGGGCAAGACCGCCACGCATGTGCCGACCACGGCGGCGTGCGAACTGTGCCACAAATCGACCACGACCTTTACGGGAGCGCAGTTCAGCCATACGGGGATCACGACGGGATGCGCCACCTGCCATAACGGCTCGACGGCGTTGGGCAAACCGGCGAACCACATTCCGGTCGCCACGGCTTGCGAGACTTGTCACAAGTCCACAACGGCCTTTTCCGGATCGAGATACCACAGTTGGGTGGTGGCGACGCCAGGACAATGTAACACCTGTCATGAGCGTGGCACGAACTGGTTAGGGGTGCAGGGTAAGAGACCGTCAGGCCATAACGGTAGAGAAGCAGCGCCAAACTCTTGTGATAACTCAGGCTGTCACAATACCTCCACCTTTAATAAGTAAGCGGTGACGTCGCCCGATGGATCGAGTAAGAGGCCGGGCAGAGTTCATCAGGGTCCCAGCGTCTGTACACGGGAAGTGTATGAACGATGCATAGATAGTAGGCGATGACTCGTTGTTGCGTTAGGTAGTCGCGTCGTTGCCGATACGACCAGTTCGAGAAAATCACTCGAAACCACCGCGGTTTGTACCGGAATTTTTCCAGATTCAACTCAGTTCGACCGTTTCCAACCTTTTAGAGGTATGTGTTGAGAACATGCAGTCGCAGTGCATTGAGCCATGTCGTGGCGGCTGCTCTCTTGTGCGGAATTGTTACGCTCAGTGGTTTGCTTGTGCCTGCGCCGACAGCTGCTCAGCAGGTGCTTGACCGTGTCGAGATCGTTGAAACCCCAACTGCAGCGGAAATCCATATTGCCTTTAATACGAGAATCATTTATCAGCGCCATATGCCTGCAGATCAAGGCGATTTGATCCGGATTTTTCTGAGCCTTCCAGATCTCGACAGCTCGCGGAGGTTCTCGCGTGAGCTTGCTGTGCCGCCGCCCAGCGACCTTCTGCCAAAGTTCACGGTCACGTTTCCCGATCAGGGGACGACCGGTCTTTCCATTAATTTTAGCCGGCCGGTACGGTTTCGGATCAGTCAACGGGGCAATGAGCGGAACAAGATTGTCATTTCCGTGAAGCTGGATCGGCCTCAGATGCCTCCGCCGCCCCCTCCTGAGGTGACAGTTCCATCATCACCTCCTGCTGTAGTTAAGGGACCAAAACAGTCTTTCGATATTCCGGTGTTCCACCCCGGGATGGCCGTCGAGACGTATGCCGAGGACTTGATGAAACTAGGCCATAAGGCACTGATTGCTGGAGAAAATGAGCAGGCATTGCAGATTTTCAACGCTCTCCTCAATCTCCCGCCAAACAAGCAATCACAAGTAGCTCAGGAGTGGGTTGGAGTGGCTAGGCAACGAAGCAGAGAATATGTGAAAGCGAAAGCGGAATATGAACTCTACCTCAAGCTCTACCCCGAGGGAGAAGACGCAGTGAGAGTGCGACAGCGGTTGGCGGAGTTGCAGGAGGCCATCTCTCAGCTTGCACAAGCCAGAGCAAGCAGAGCACCTAAGAAGATTGAGGAAACCAGGGTCTATGGGAGTGTGTACCAGTACTATTACGGTGGCTATTCCCAGTCGAAAACTACGGATAAAGTCACCAATACCACGACGAATATCAACAACCACGACCAGTCCTTGCTCCAGTCTGCCTTCGATGTCACTGGGCGTTACCGCAAGGATGAATATGATAATAAAGTCGTGGTGCGTGGGACGCAGTCCTACAATCTTCTGGCCACTGACGACAGCAGAAGAAATATCAGCCGTCTCAGGGCCCTCTACTTCGAACACTCAAGCCAGGATACGTATTTCGTTCGGATCGGTCGCCAGCCGGGGAATACCGGGGGTGTGCTAGATTTCCGATTCGATGGGGCATGGGTCCGCTATACTCCGGTCCCTCAATTCTTGAGTGTGAATCTCCTGGGTGGGCAGCCGAGACAATTCAGCTTGACTCCCAATTATGTGCCCGACGACCCGCGAAACTTTCGGGCCGACTTGAGTCCCTACTTTTATGGGGCCAATGTCGACATCGGTCCGATCGGACAGGCCTGGAACGGCAATGCGTACTATTTCAATCAAATGGTGAACGGGGTGGTCGACAGGCGGGCTGTCGGCACTGAAGTACGGTATGGATCCAATGGGAAAAATGTCTACGGGCTTATGGACTATGACATTTACTTTAATGCGCTGAACATCGCGACGATCAATGGCACATGGGTGACAGAGGGGACGACCTTCAACTTCATCGCGGACCATCGCAGGACTCCATACTTGCGAACGGCGAACGCGCTCTTTGGAATCCCCGGGGCTTCGCTTAGTAATATCAACACAGGGAACGCGAGCCTGTTGCGTGAGGAGGCGCTGAATGTCACTGCGACAAGTGACCTGTTCCTTGCCGGGGTGCTCCATTCGGTGAGCACAGACTGGCAACTCGGTGGAGACGTACGCTTGAATCGTATTTCCGGCACCCCTAGATCAAACTGCCTGATCATTTTGCCTGGCACAAGCACGGTGTTCATCAACCCCAATGCCATCACGGATGCATCTTGTTCCTTGCAAGCACTGCCCGGGACTGGCGATATCTGGACCTATTCGGCTCAAGCGATCGGTGCGCACTTTCCGTTTGAGAATACGACCTTTGTGGCGAATGCCAGCTATAGTACGAGCCAGGCGTACCGAGGGGAATCACTCACACTCAATTCATTGGCTCGTCTCGGACAACAATGGCAGTTCGACACGTTTGTCCTGCTCTATCATCAAAAGGACAGTTTTGGCGTGGAGCTGTATCGCGTGACTCCGACTGCTCGCCTAAACTATCGCTTTCTCGACAGTTGGACTTTCGAGGCCACAGGCGGGGTAGAAAAAACGCGGACGGATAGCTCGACACAAAAAGACTCGACGTTGAGACAGTTCTTTTTCTTCGGTCTTCGGTGGGACTTTTCCTAGCCCGTATTGCTTATGAATAATGTCGCACAACTATTGCCACAAGGGGCGAGATGATCATGAATCTCACATTTTGGTTTATCGCTTGGGCCATAACACTGCTCGTGCTGGGTCTGCTCCTGTGGCCGCTGCTCAAGCGCCAGGAGTCATCGAAAAAAGAAGAGGGAGAGAAAGCCCTCTCGGTCTATCGCCAACAATTTGCCGAATTGGAACAAGACTGTAAGAACGCTTTGTTGACCGAGGAACAGTATCAACAATCAAAACGGGAACTCGAACGACGGTTGCTTGATGAGACAGGGGCTGCCGAGGCCGCGCCTCCGGCACGGGTGTGGCCGGTGAACAACCGAGCGGTTGGCGTGGGATTAGCAGTCATCATTCCGATCATCAGTGGACTGCTATACTGGGAGTGGGGCAACCAGCAGGCGATTATACTTGCCAGCGTGTCACCGCCGATGGTGCAAAGCAGATCGGATTACGCTCATCAAACATCCGAAGGGCTCGACGCGCTTTCCGAGCGGCTGAAGAAGAAACTCGAACAGAATCCGAACGACGGAGTGGGGTGGGCCCTTCTTGCGCGTTCGTATGTAGAAATTGGACGGCATGCCGATGCGCTGCCGATCTATGAGAAGGCCATGAAGTTGATCCCAGACGATCCCCAAATGCTCGTCGACTATGCCGATGCCCTCGGCATGCTGCATGGCCGCAAGCTGGCAGGCAAACCGGAGCAATTGATTCAGCAGGCGCTCAAGATCGATCCGAACCATGTCAAGGCGCTGATGCTGGCCGGGACCGTGGCGTTTGACCGCAAAGAGTTCGGGCAGGCGGCGCATTATTGGGAGCGGGCCAGCGCCAATCTTCCGACAGAGGCGGAAGGCGTGGTCCGACAAGAGTTGCTCTCAGGTATCGCCGAAGCCAAAGGGTTAGCCGGTGGAAAGCCGGTAATAGCCAAGGTGGTTGATTTGGCGGCGCCTTTGACAAGGTCGGGTGGCCAGACTGCCGCAATCAGCGGGACAGTGAACCTGGCGCCCAGTCTTGCCGGGAAAGGCGCCCCTACGGATACGTTATTTGTGTTCGCGCGAGCGATGAACGGCCCGTCCATGCCGGTGTCGATCGTACGGGCTACGAAACAGGATCTGCCCTTTACGTTTCAACTCGATGACTCAACGAGCCCCATGCCGTCCAGGAAACTGTCCGATGTGGGCTCGGTGATAATTGTGGCCCGCCTGTCGAAGTCCGGCCAGGCCATGCCACAAAGTGGAGACCTGGAGGGAATGAGTCAGCTGGTGAAACCTGGTGAAAGTAAAATCGCGGTCGTCATCGATCGTGAAAGACCATAGCACGGAGCAGGTCGCATGTCGCAATCATATCTCACCATGTTGCTCTACCTCCTGCCGGTGGTTTTCGCCCTGACTCTGTATTACCGCCGCCACCATAAGCGGGATACCCACTATCGTGCGCGTCTGGCTGAGACGGTTGAGGCGAGTATCCCTGAGCCGCTCAGCTTGCACCCCGTCATCGATACCAATAAGTGCATCGGCTCAAGCGCCTGCGTCAAAGCCTGTCCGGAACATGCGCTTGGGATCGTCAGAGGAAAGGCGACGCTCGTCCAACCAGATCACTGTATCGGTCACGGCGCTTGCCAGGCCGCTTGCCCGGTAGAAGCGATTCAGCTGGTATTCGGGACGGAGAAGCGCGGCATTGATATCCCTCAAGTCAAGCCGACCTTTGAAACCAATGTCTCCGGCATCTACATTGCCGGCGAGTTGGGAGGGATGGGGTTGATTCGCAAGGGAGTCGATCAGGGGAAACGAGCGATCGAGACGATTGGGAAACACAAGAGCAAAGGGGGCGAGTTGGATGTGGTGATCGTCGGCGCCGGGCCGGCCGGTATCTCCGCATCGCTGGCGGCGAAAGAGTCAGGATTGCGATTCGTGACGGTCGAGCAGGAAGACTCACTCGGTGGTGCAATCTTCCATTACCCGCGCCGGAAACTGGCCATGACGGCGCCTATGACGCTGCCCATTGTCGGCAAGTTCAACAAGTGCGAGATCACGAAAGAAGAGCTGCTGGATTTCTGGGGCAAGATTACCCGTGAGAACAACATCAAGATTAATTTCTCGGAGCGTATGGATGCGATCACGAAAACGGCAAACGGTTTTCTGGTGAAGACGTCGAAGAATAGCTACAAAACGAAGAACGTGCTCCTTGCCATTGGCCGGCGAGGCACGCCCCGCAAGCTTGGTGTGCCGGGAGAAGAGCACCCCAAGGTTGTCTACAGCCTGATCGACGCGGAACAATACCGCGGCCAACATGTGCTGGTGGTGGGTGGCGGAGACAGTGCAGCGGAGGCGGCCCTGTCGATTGCCGCAGAACGAGGCGCCGTGGTGACCATTTCCTGTCGCGGCGATGAAATTTTTACCCGTCCGAAAGCCAAGAATCGCCAGCTGCTCAAACAAGGCGTGGAGGGAAAAAAGATCACGGTGTATATAGATGCCAATGTAAAGGAAATCGGAACAGAGACTGTGACGCTGAGTCACGGGGGGAAAGACATCAAAATAAAGAACGACGCTGTGATCGTCTGCGCCGGCGGCACACTCCCGACGGCCATGCTGAAAGAAATCGGCGTCATGGTCAATACCTACTATGGCACGGCTGTGGCGAAATAACTGCCCCTGCTCAGGTGTTCAGGCTGAAGGTTTTTAGGCGAGATAATTTATAGCCTTCAGCCTGAACACCTGAGCAGGGACAAATAACTCTTCTCGAGGAGGTATGTATGCGGAGTTGGATGATGGTCGCCGGCACCATGCTCTTGTTGATGAACGCTTGTGGCAATTCACAGCCCATCCCTACGCCTACGGCGCAAGACAAACCGACTCAAGTCGCCAAGCAGACAGCCGGGCCCAGCTCCTCAATTCAACGGCTGCGCATGCAGGCTGAGCGGGGAAATGTTGAAGCGCAGTTTGCGTTAGCCCAGGTGTACGATCGAGGACGAGATGTTCCGAAAGACAAAACTGAGGCAATCCGGTGGTATCGACTTGCGGCCACGCAAGGCGATCCGTTTGCTCAAAATGCTCTCGGTGACAATTACTGGGAGGGCACGGCTGTGCCGAAGGACGACAAGGAAGCCGCAGGGTGGTGGAGGCTTGCGGCCACCCAAGGGTTTGCCCCTGCGCAACATAGCCTGGGGAAGATACTCACGGGGGGCGGCCAAGGCGTACGAACCGACAAAACCCAAGCGTACATGTGGCTTGCGCTGTCTGCCGCCCAGGGTGACGAAGAGGCTAGCCGACAGGGCAACCTCCTGTCCAAGCAATTGAAGCCCGACGAAATCACGAACGCCAAGAAACTGGTCCAACAGTGGAAGCCTAGAGCCAGAGTTACGATCAACAAGATTGCGCAGTAACGACTCGCGCAGGACGGCTGAGCGAGACTAGCGGGATGAGCGAGACGCGAGGGTTTGAGGTTTTCGGAATGCCGAATCTCAAACGTCATACGTTGACTCCTGCCTGACATAATGTTCCTGCCCATCTCGCTCGTCGCGCACCGCTTGAGACACAGCATAGGGTTCCTTCTCCATTCTCGCCGAACGATTCTCCCGATCCGCCTCATCGAAAACCATCGCAATACCCTCCTAACGGAGGGTGGCCCCCCTCGAATGTGTTGCGTAACCTTTCCTCTGAAAAGTCGTAGTTGCGCGACTGCTGCCTGCAATCGCAGGAGCGTATACCAGTGCACACGGAAGCATCCATCAACTGCCAGCCGAGATGTTTAGGGATGAATGAACGGTCAACATGGCACATATGGAATGGGCAAATCGGAAGACGTCGAGGTGTGAGCCAGAACCTCAGACAGGATCAAATGCAGGTTCAAAAAATGCGGGTCATTTTTCCACAGTTTTCCACAATGGAGGTCGTATCATGAAGAGTAGCCCGAAACAATTTCAGGCAGGACTATTCGGATGTACGGACAAGACATCCCGGACGTTAGTTCAAGGGAAGGCTGGTCGAAAGCAAAGTAGAATTCGCGTAACAGCGAATCTCGTCGGCGTGGCCATGGGCATCTTGTTCGCTGGCAATGCCTATCAAGTGTTGGCAGACCCGTTGCCGGGTGGCACGTTGGATCCCATGCTTATTCCGAAGTATGTTACGCATCTCGTCATTCCGCCGGTAATGAAGCAGACAGCCTCTGGACCGGATCAGACGGACGACTATGCGATCTCGGTCCGGCAGTTTAAGCAGCAGATCCTCCCGAACGGGTTCCCGGCGACTAAGGTCTGGGGCTATGGCCCTGAGGCCGATCCCACCCCCTCTGTGGCCCCGGACCCCAATTCACAATTCAACTACCCGTCCTACACGATTGAGACGATTGCCGACCGGCGGGTCAATGTCCGATGGATTAACGGCCTTGTGGATAAGAAAGGGAATTACCTGCCTCACCTATTGCCTGTAGATCAGACACTCCATTGGGCGAATCCTTCCCAAGACTGCATGCATGGATCGGGCACTGATTGTATGGGGAAGAACCCTGAGCGGTACCGAGGACCGGTGCCGATGGTGCCGCATGTGCATGGGGCGCATGTGGATCCGCACAGCGACGGGTATTCTGAAGCCTGGTGGCTTCCCGTAGCGAAGAATATTCCCGCTGGTTATGCGTTGTCCGGCAGGCTGTTCGATGACGCTACGGGAACCAATCCTGGTACGCGCGGCTATGCCGACTACTCCTACCGAAACGATCAGCCCGCGACCACCCTTTGGTTCCACGACCATACCTTGGGGATGACGCGACACAATGTCTATGCGGGACCGGCAGGTTTCTGGTTGATTCGCGGGGGCCAGTACGACGGTGCGACGAACGTGTCAGATAGGCAGCCAGCGGTATTGCCAGGGCCGGCGCCGGTTGCAGAGCAGGGGTTGCTGGAACTCAACACACCGGGAAATGCAACGCGTAAAGCCATCCGTGAAATACCTCTCGTTATTCAGGATCGCTCGTTCAACGCCGACGGATCGCTCTTTTACCCTGGTGATCGCGCTTTTTTCGAAGGACTTCAGAAGAGTCAACTCCAGATCAAGTTTCTCCCTGACCCTTCATCCGATGTGCCGCCCATTTGGAACCCCGAGACCTTTTACAACACGATGGTGGTCAATGGGACGACCTGGCCGAAACTGAATGTGGCGCAGGCCCGTTATCGCTTCCGGTTGCTGAACGGGAGCAATGCCCGGATGATCAATCTTGCGTTGTTCGTGGTGAATCCAAACACAAACGAGATCAACCGCCATCGCGAGATCCCCTTCTATCAGATCGGCTCGGATCAGGGGTTCCTGCCGCGGGTTGTCAGAATCAGGACCGGAGAACAGATTGCCTTGATCCCTGGTGCCCATGAGCCGATCCCGCATCCCAATCCGAATGATCCGACGGCCCTCTTAATGGGCCTGGCAGAGCGGGCTGATGTCGTCGTGGATTTCAGCGGCCTGCCGGATGGGACTGTGGTGCGGATGATCAATACGGCGCCGGATTCTCCCTTCGGCGGATTCCCAGCGGATCCGTCCGATCCCGGGACGACGGGACAGGTCATGCAGTTCGTAGTCAAAGCAGCCTTGACTGGGGCTAAAGGGTCGACGGACGGCAAAACGACGGCGCCAGCCAATCTCAAGCTGCATGCGGAGCATCCGCTTGCGATACCGAACGTGACGCGGTTGGTGTCTCTGAATGAGGACGGCGGCATGAAGGTTTGTGTAACGGTCGATCAGGACGGAGGGTTTGTGATGGATGCGGCCGGCAATCTCCTGCAGATCGACTGTGGTAGAGCCGACGCCGGGCCCTTTGGGCCGACTGCGGCCCTGGGCGGCACTGTTGTGGATGGTGGAGGTAATGCGTTGCGCTGGACAGATACCACGGGGACTAGCCAAGCCAAAAATATCAAGTTGATGAACGGGATGACGGTCGCGGTGAACGTGAGCGAGAGCCCAAAGCTCGGCGAGGTGGAGGAATGGCAGATCTATAACTTCACGGAAGACGCGCACCCGGTCCACCTGCATCTGGTGCGGTTTGAGGTGATGAGCCGGACGCTCATGGATAAAAGCCCGAGCCCGAACGGCAGCCGGCATCCATGGGAACAAGGCCGCAAAGACGTGGTGATTGCCTACCCGGGCGAGATTACCACAGTGAGAGCCAAGTTCGACATCGACGGGCTCTATATGTGGCACTGCCATATCCTCGAACATGAGGACAACGAAATGATGCGTCCCTATGTGGTGGGAGCCCAGTCTCTGGCGTTCAACTTCCTGACCGTGGCGATCAACGATCGGCCTCATCACGAGAGGATGATGGCAGACCACCAGAAGACGCATCAGAAGTAATCATGAGCGGCATGATGTAGGAAGATTCGCCGAATCATCCTGTGAGACGGACGCGCGGAGGGTTGACAACCCTCCGCGCGTTCCTATGAGATGGTCAGCCTCCTCCGCAATCTCTCTCCCGTCGGATTGGCTCAGGACATAGTCGTTTCTGACAAAGATGGTGGCGTCGATGAAGCCAAACCGTTTGGCTTGGACGCCAGGGAACGTCGCCTTGATGTACCATGGAAATAGGGTCTGGCAATCGATACTCAGGAAGAATACTGAAAAAGTCCGTCAGTTTCGTTTTCGGGTTTGTCAGAGATCAAGGAACCATAGCCTACATCGCGCCTTCGATCAGAGCACCTGAGCGGTTCCCCTCATGAGTTGTGCCTCTTGTGCTTGAGGAATCGTAACCAGGACCGTGGTTCCTTTTCCTGGAGCCGACTCGATGGTCAAGCGCCCATGAAGATTCTTGACTTGGGTAGCCATATTCATGAATCCAAGGCTATTGTTTCCAATCTCGGCGGGCCTGAACCCAATTCCGTCATCCAGGATTTCCAGCCTGGCGGTTCCCTCCCTTAGCTCAAATCGGATACTCCCGGAGTTCGCTTGAGCATGATGCACGGTGTTACTGACGGCTTCCCGCACAATGGCGAGGAGATGGATTTCTTGTTCCACGGACAGTCGTCCTGCGGCAACCGGGTCAACGTTGATCAGAAAGTGGGGACAGGGCCAAGAGTCGTTACGTCGAACCAGCAGCTGCAGCGATTGCAGTAAGCTATCGTGGGGCGCCGTCCGAGGCTCAAGCCGTGCGGTGAAGTCACGGGTCTCTTGGATGACTTGGTGCAGGTGAGACAGTGCGAGATCGAGTTGTTTCGGGGCGCGGTCGGGGGCTTGAATGAGTAGGAGTTTTAACGTCTCCATCCCCATGCCGACTGCAGATAGGGACTGCAGTAAGCTGGCGTGCAGGTCGTGATACAGTTGCGCACGTTCCTCTCCGAGCCGGTGGAGCCGCTGCGCGCTACGCTGTTTCATTTCTTCCATGTGCCGCCGTTCGGTCACATCGCGGACAATGATCGTGTAGTGGGCGGCGCCTGCTATGTCCATTTGGCTCACCGAGAGCTCGATTTGGAACGATGTGCCGTTTTTATGTCGCCCAACTGCCTCTTCGTTGGATCCGACCACTAAGAGCTGCTGCTCATAGCTAACCGTGGGAAGGTCGGAGCCGCGCGGGGTTTGGTGAAGTAGCGTCTGAATCTCATGCCCCTGCAATTCAGCTGCGCTCCGACCGAAGAGCAGACATGCCGCGGGATTGACCGACTCGATGACCCACTGCGCATTTGTGACCAGGATTCCATCCGCGGCATGGTCCACAAGGCTTCGCAAACGCTCCTCCTTCTCCCTCAGTTCTTCCAGCGACCGGACTGCCTGTGCGCGCGCCTCTTCAAGATCATTAGTCCGTGCGATGACTTTAGATTCAAGAGATTGTGTGAGGTCCTGCAGTGTGCGTGTTTGTGCGGTCAGCGCAATGGCTGTTCCGGTTGCCACGGCGAGGAGCCGTTCAAAATCCCCGTGGGAGGTGTCTTGCGATACAGAGAGAGGGAGAGAAGACTCTTTAGGCCCGAGTGGAACACCTGCCGTTTGTAGAGTCGACACGACGCCTTGCAACACCGTGGATGTTTTCTGAAGCACATGCCGGATGGCATATAGGCCGATCAGCAAAATAGCCAGCGTGACAGCGAGAAGTCGCCAGAGTGTTTGAGCTTGCTCGCGTTCGATATGGGAGAGAGAAACAACCATGCGGACCCACGCCGTGAGTTCATTTCGGTCGAACAATGGCTCGATGATGACCAGCATGCTCCCCCCCTCGTTCAGGGAGGTTTCAAGAATGATTTCACGTCTTGTTTTTCGGGCTTCGAGCCACCCCGGATCGTCCAGCACGGTTCCGATCCGGCCTGGGTGCTTTGCGGCAACGACCATGCTGTCGTTGTCCACGATGTCGATATCCACCAGAGAGTCGTCTTGCATATACAGCTGCAAGGATTCCTGAAGGCGGTATAGGTTGTCGAGAACGGCGGCGGAGCCAATGGCGGCGAATGTGCGGGCCACGGCTCGAGCCCTCTCTTCTGCCGCCTCCCGAAGCGCATGATTTTGCTGAATGACGAGAATTGCAGTCCCGGTTCCCATGACGAGGAACAGAATAAGGCTGAGGCTCACTCCAAGACGGAGGCCGAAGTTGTGAGTCCACGCATAGCACAGGCGTTTCACAATTGAGATGTAGATAGTCGGCATCGGCTTAACTCACTTGCTCATATGGAGACCGTAGTTGGTTCAGTCTTGACGAAATCCGAATGTGACGGCAGCTCTCCGATAGAGAGAACGGTTACACGCGCCCGCAGTTGGCCCAGGCCCTCATGCCAAACGTGGATGTCATGCTCTCCCGCTAGTATCTTTGGATCGATCAGTGCGGCGAACAGAGTAACCAACAACATGGAACAGTTCCTCAGTCGATTCATGGGCTGGGAGGGTGGATTCATATGTTTCCCTCCGACAGGAAATCGAGCTTGAGTACACCGGCACTTGTGACGAGTTCATGCTTAATGGCATAGGCTGTCAGAGCAGCCGTGGTTCTCAGGTTGAGCTTCAGCATGAGGCTCGCACGGTGCTTCTCCACGGTTCTCACACTGATGCACAGGCACTCGGCGACCGCTTTGCTGGTCGCCCCTTCGGCAACCAGTTTTAATACTTCCCGTTCACGAACGGACAGCCTCTGCCAAGGAGTCTCCTCACCGGGAGATGGGGATTGCTTTCCCAGGTATCCACTCAGAACTTTATCTGCGATCATGGGGCTTAGGTAGGTTTGCCCCTGTGCCACGCTGTGAATAGCTGCTCTAAGTTCTGTATACGACGACTCTTTGGGGAGGTATCCGCTGGCTCCTGCGTGAAGAGCAGCCCGGATGATCGACTCGGACACGTGAACTGTAAGAATCAGGCATTTGATAACGGGATGGGAAAGCCTGATCTGGTGGATCAATTCGGTTCCATGAATCCCTGGCATGGACAGGTCTAGAAGCACAAGGTCAGGTTGGAGCGTGGCGATTAATCGTAGCGCATCGGTGCCGTTGCCTGCCTCGCCAATCACATGAAGTTGTGGATCAAGGGCTAACAGAGCTGCCAATGCTTCCCGAACAAGGGTATGGTCTTCCACCAGGAGAATCCGAATGCGTGAGTCCGGGTCGGGGTGCAGCTCTTCTCCTGAGGGGGCCTTATTCAATGCGCCATTAGGGCTTGCAGGTTTCTTGTGGTTCGATCGGTGGTTCATAAGGCATGCAGTGCACTGTACTCTCAACCTGGGCGGTATGCCTTGACTGCCGGATGAAGGTAACGCATTCCCAGATCACTTATCCCACGGCTGAGCTGTGGCACGAAATACATTCGTAAATCCAACAGGTTGAACAAACTCTTTATCGAGTATGTTCCGGGAGTAGATAGAACAGTCGCACCGAAGGGGTGAATACTAACGGCAATATCGGCGATCGACGGTGGAAGATGACTTCTGATTTATTTCTGAAAAATAATTGGCGGGAAGAGGAAGAATGCGAACATGCAGGTTCTGCCTGAAATGAATACCGGGAGGGAGAGGGCCTAGGGTCTTACAGTTACTCGCGGCGTGAGGCCGATGTCCATGAGATCGTATCGCCCAGAGTGACGCTTTGGAGGGCAACCATTTTGCCGCTTGAGAGCCCGCGGAAGAAGGCACTTCGCCCGATGGCACCATACCGGCCCTTGAATCCGATCTCCGTAATTAAGGACGTGTCGATGGAAGCCCCAATTCCGTCTCTCCTTCAAACTCCACTTTTGTCGTGTTCACGATGCCGCCGATCAGCGAGCCATGTACCTCTAACTGGGCGCCAAGCAGGATGTCGTTGAGAGTTCCACCCTCGAAGGTCGTGCCGTCGTTCGTCCGCACATGCACATTACCCAGGTAGAAATCACCCGGCGCGACGACCTGGGTCGCAAATCCGCGAGTTTCAGCCAGAGGCCACTGAGGCGGTATTGCCTGTTCCCCCGATTCCACCGCCGGCTTGAGTGCTGGGGCCGCACGATGCCAGTAATAGAAAGAGAGCGATGGGAGCAAGAATCTCCTGACCGGCCTTGCGCCTCATGACAAAGGATTCTCTCGATCGGAATCCAGTTGTTCTTCGAAATGATAAATGCCGAGCCCCACACGCACGCGACCGGTCCCCTTCGAAGCCGGATTGACATCGCGATCGCGATGCGCAAGCCAACGGTCGATCGCCTCCAAGATGTCCTGCCCTTGGGCGGCGGCGAGGGTCTGAAATTCTCGCGCAGCCTCAACAGGCACGTTGTCGTACATGACCTTGCGTTGGAAGCGGGGCTTCGTGGGTTTTTGGTACAGATTATGGTCTATGGTCATGATTAAGTCCGCCGTGTCACTTCCAAGAACCTGCAATTTCTCGACCGGACCTTTCTGAGGGATGTACCCGCGAGAGAGCAGACAAATCCGCCCATCTTTCAACTGTTTTACGGCGCCGACCCGCAGCAATTCATCCACCATCGCGCGCACGGGGATGTCTCCACTGTAGCGTTTGACCAACGTACTGAACGATGCGCGTTTCCCTTCCATCCGAAGTGGATGAGGATGGCCTTTCCCGTCTCCAAAATCAGGATCCCGTACCCATCCTGTGATGACCCGCGAAGCCCGGTGATACTCTTCCGCCGAGGCGGGTTCAGTGTCGGGTGGTTGTGCCAGCAATCGCTGCACTTCTTTGCGAGTCAATCCGGTGAGGATGGCAATCCTGGATGTCGTCTGCTTTTTGCCAGGGATTCCGAACTCAGCGTTTGCGATCTCTACATAGACCAGCTTGGCAAGTTCGGCGAACGTTCTATGCGAGACATTGTTCCGCAGGAGAATTGTCACCAGTGGACGCAATAGCTGCAGTGTGGCAGCAGACAGCGCTTGTAGGGGCTTGGGCCGGGCCATGTTGGGAATATATTCCCACAGTTTTATCAAAAGCAATGGTTTGAGAAGCGGGAATGTCCTTGCGTTGGATTGTCGTCGGGTATGTCATTACGACCGAGGTGGTGGAGAAAGTATTTAACCGGCCTGCGGTCTTTTGTAGTGGGAGCGCCGCCAGAGTCTTATTCGACGGCGATGAGATTTTCAACTCGGTCGTACGCCGTATCCGACAGAATGTGTCTCTGTATCAACTCTGACTTGCCGTGATAGGGCCGGCCTTCGATGATCTGTCGAGCCAGCGTTACGTTCATGCCAGGTAACGCAACGAGTTGCTCGATCGATGCCCTATTCAAGTCGACCGGCTTTTTGGGACCGGCAGGTGTCTGTAGTGGGCGTTCTAATCGTTCCAATGGAATGTCCAGCGGGCGCTGGAGCTGGGGATCAATCTGCGGCCTGGTCCTGTCGGCAGCGAAGGCCGCTGTGCATAGGCATGTAACCCCCAGTATCAGGAGCCAGGCGATGGAAAACCATACGTGCGTGACCTGGCATACAAAACAATACAGGCGTGGTGATTGAGGCATAGGATCCTTTGTGCGAGAAGGTGGTTTCTATACCGTTAGACGCGAAAAGGGTCCGGCGTTTCCGCTGCTGTGGAGAATATGGAATCGAAGGCTTAAATAAGAGGTACAGATGGGAGAAGCATACCCTCGTGATTCGGAAAGTGGAGCACGACGAGGGTGCGGTGCGCTGGGGGTAGGGGGCTTGAAAATGATCGGAATAGGCGATGTTATTCTGTCGTGATTACTTGGACAGGGTCCTCGGCGGACTCAGCTTGTTGGCCCGATGCGCTTCCAAATCGATCTGCTTGAGAGCACTAAGCTGATCCGTCAACTCTGCGATCCGCTTCTCGCGGTCACGAATCTGCCGCTGAAGAATAGGGACGGCGACATCCGGGCTTTTGGCCGGTTCTACGGTTCGCACCGTGGTCGTTGTACGGACCGTACGCGGTTGGCCCAACCAGGTGCGTACTAGCCCCTTCATCACTCCGAGTAACGCGTCTTGGGGTTCGTCGGCGGAAGCGGAGGGGGCGGGCCGATGGGCCAGGAATCGAATCCAGCGTGCACTGGAATCCGCGAAGGAGCCGTTCGGCGCGGCGGCCAGCGCTTGCTGAAAGGAGGCCGCCGCCGCCTCGCCATTCTGGAATAACGCGAGCATCGCCTGGGTGAAATGCACCTGATCGCAGGATTGGTCTTGTGTGCAGGTGCGTAGGAGCGGTTCTTGTTCTCGCTGGATCGTGTGCAAGAGAGCGGTGTCGGACGCATCGGCGTGAAAGACCGGCGCCGAAGCCGGGGCCGGAGCTGTCGGCGGGGCTCCGGGCAGCATCGTACAGCCCCAGAACATGCTCGCCAGCACGAGCCCAGATCCATACCGAAGCTGCATTGTTCACCCCTTGTTGCGTCGAGCGTCTAGTGGCGGCACTGAGACAAGTGTAGCAGATAGCATGAATTTTGCTGGCTTAGAGCAGAGACAAAAGTCGGAGGCATGAGCCCTGAAGTTTGTGCTGATGGTCTCTCTGGTTGGTTTTTTCCCCAACCAAACAAACGAGACAAACCACACTGACCTAAGCAACCAGCCCGTTCTCACGGGCTTTCGACACGAACCGTCATAAGTATGCGGGATATCAGTTTTTCTTGTAACAGACACTGAGAGAAGGGTACTATGGTGGTGAATATCTTAGCTGAGCCACAGCTTATAGGAGCGCCGCTCAGAACATTTTGACGAACTGATTGACAATCCCGTCATCCTCATATTTATAAGGTGTTGTGGTAACGATCCGTTTATGCTTTTCCGTCCTCATCTTCGGTCTGCTGCTAAGCAGCAGCATATACCCGGCTATGCAGATCGGGTGGTCTTTCAATATCCTGTGCGGCTCGACCGGCGATACTGGGAGTGGGCAAACCTGCGATTTCAGCGAGGCTGGGGCGGTGGCCGACTCCGAAGACGATTCACCGCAAGAGACGCCGGACGGCTACATCGTTTATCGGGTGCCTGTGTCAGATGGCCAATCACGCCGCTTGCATGCCTCAATGAACGAGAGTCCTCCGTCGATCCTTCTGGTCTCCCGGCTGATACACCCTCCGTCCGCATCAAGTTAGCGCAGCGACGAAGGTCTGTTTTATCTTCGATCTTGATCAGACAAACTTATCGTGACTCCGAAGGAGGCAGCAGATGCTGGCTCGGTTTTGGAATTGTGCCGTATTAATGACCGTGATGGTGGCGGGGGCAAGTGGGACGCTGTTGCCGTCCTTCGTTCAAGCGAAGGAACAGACGCCTACGTTCGAGCTCGACCGGATCATCGACTTGGCGCTGGAGCGGAACCCGGCGATTGCGGGCGCAAAAAGCGTGATCGAACAGAATGAGGGCTTGCGGACCCAAGCTGGCGCCTATCCCAACCCGACGGTCGGCTACCAGACGGCGAATGGATTAATTCGGGATCCCAGCAACGGGGACAATAGGATCGAGCATAACATCACTCTGTTTCAGACGGTAGAGTACCCGGGCATGCGGGCGGCCCGTCAGAACGCGGCAGCCGCCGGTCTATCCGGCGCGACGGTCGGCCTCGACGAAGCCAAGCTCAATCTCATTGCGGAGGTGAAGGGGCTATTCTACGAACTGCTGCTGGCAGAACGGACCGTAGACCTTCTTCAGCAGAACTTAGAGATTGTTCAGGAAGTGGCGCGCATTGTCAGAGCCCGCGTGCGATCCGGGGAAGGCCCTCAATTCGAATCGGTGAAGGCGGATGTGGAGGTGCTCAAGGCCAAGCAAGAAATGACGAAGGCCAAGAATGTCGTGCGCGTGAAACTCGTTGGATTGGACACCTTGACGGCGGGGGCCTTGGGGACTCGGTACAAGGTGCAAGGAGATTTCCGCTCACTCCGGGATCGTCTGGACCCGGAGCAGATGGTCACGAGGGACCTGTCGCAACATCCCACCCTCAAACGCCAGGGAAAACTGGTGGAGCAGGCTGAATCTACCGTCACCAAGGAGCGGCAAGCCCGTGTGCCGAACGTGACCCTGTTCGGCGGGTATGCCAGGGAGATAGGCCGTGAGGCAGTGCTGGGGGGCCTGACTGTGCCGACGCCCTTATGGTATCGGCAGCAAGGCCACATTGCGACGGCGCTCGGTACTCAGCGAAAAGAAGAGGCGGAGCTGATTCGCGCCAAGAACGACCTAGCCCGTGCCATCAACCAACATGCTCGAGAGGCGGAAACGGCGCAAGAACAGATCCTCGTCTACGAGGAAGGGCTCTTAAAGCAAGCACAAGAAGCGCTTCGCATCGCCCAATTGAGTTTCCGCCAGGGCGCCTCCAGCCTCCTGGATGTTCTCGATGCCCAACGGGTCCAACGTCAGATCACCGTGGATTACAATCTGGCGCGATTCGAACTCTCCTTGGCGCTCACGCGGTTTGAGCGCGCTTTGGGCGGTCCACTCTAAATAAAGCGAAAAGGATAGATGCGCGGTATGGTCATTCCTTCC
>CAWAIH010000034.1:0-7434 GCA_963781915.1 uncultured Nitrospiraceae bacterium
GTAACGGCATTGCCTTCAACCTCACGCGAGCCAGCCAGCATACGCGACAGCTGTTCCGACGTGACGGTATTTGCGAGATGCTGCAGCAGGTCTGCGGCAGTCATCGTTCCTACAATGTCCATTTCAACCCAAGGCCCCGCCTCCAAAAATGAGATGAGTGCCTTGCTCTCATTCATATGAATCGTGCCATAGAGTCCGTTCAGATTCGACACCTTGACCCGGCCAGCTTCAACCAATACCACTGCAGTCAAATCCTTGGCAGGGACACGATTGTCTCCGATCAGGCCTTGCCCATGATTCACACGAAATTCCCCTGTCAACGACAGCTGCGTCCCCTCCACCCACGATCCCGTGACGGTCGCAGAGACGATTTCCACTATCCCGTCGATCTCCCGATCCTTGATCACCAGCGGCACCTGCGGATGCACCCACTCAGCCGGTACGGTCTCAAGCAACCGGCTCAACTGGATCGGAGTCGACGCAACGGTCAACGCAAACGTGGGCTGCGGCGTCAGCAGACCGGAGAGGCTCGCTTGGCCTGTGAGCTTCAGTTGTTCGAGGTTCACGGATAAACCGGACAAGACCACATCATAGCCGGCGACACCGGGCACAACCTGAACATGACTGTTCATATTGACGGCGCCCTGCAAGTGCTGCGGGGTTGGACGCGGCCCGAAGAAATCCATCATCTCTCGAAGCTTCAGATTGGCTGCTTCGACGGTGCCTTCGAATTGGAGTATGGTTTGCCGTGCAGAGGAATCACTGAGCGCTATCGTCTGCCGTTGGGCGGTGCTGATCGTCCCTCCTAGAGAGAAGCCGGATAGGCTCTTGCCATCCGCATAACCGGAAGAAACGTGTAAATCCGCCTGTCCCCGCTCCGCTCTGATGACCAGCGACGCCTCCACCGACTCCAGTGTCATCGATCGTGTCCCGTCTGGACGTGCGTCATCGATGATGAGCAACTTCCCCTTCACCAGCGTCGCTTCCCGGATACGGAAAATCCGGCTGAGCGTCTGCACAGCGTCCTGATCGGCCGCTCCCCCCTGGACAACCTGATCGAGGAGGTTCCAGTGCCCGCTGCGATCGCGCCGAAGCGTTAACATCGGTTCTTCGATGAGCAACCGCTTCCCCACCACCTGCTTGCGCAACAGCGGGAGAAACCGCAAGACCAAATCCAGCTTCTTAGCCGATAACAAGACGTCATCGGAATTCCGATCGTGAATCGTGACCTGCGTTAATTCCAATCGAAGACGCGGAAAGTCGCTAAGGACCAGCTTGATGCGATGGACGTTGATTTTTCGCCCGATACTCTGCTCCAGCTGCTGGAGGAAAAAATCTTTGATGTACTCGTCGTCAGTCAGGTAGGACAAGAAAGTAAAAACACCGCCACCGCCGATTAGCAGAACGACAATCAGGGCAACAACAACACGAGTTCGAACCACTCCTCCTCCCTGGATCGATCATCCTTGATGGGTAACTGCATCATTTCTGCTAGTGACGCATCTTACCGAATCACCTGCATGAAATCTACTAAGTCTGTGTCTTGGAAGGGAATTCTCTGCTTCCCGCGTTCAATAATCAGTAGGATAAAGACGCCTGACGCCAGCCTTCTGAAGGTTAAGGCTGAGGTCGAAGTTGAGCAAAGTTCAAGCGCTCTTTATCTCAACCTGAACCTCAACCTTCTTGGTGTTGGTGGGTTTTCAGCGTCCTGCTTGAGACGCAAGAGGGCTAGAGATGGTTTTCGTCAGATCGATCACGAGTTCGTCATCCGTGTTGGCCAACAACGTATCCCAGAAACTGTGCCGTTGTGTGATGGTCGCTACCCCTGGCTCGAAGAACAAGTCGAATCCTTTGGCGGCCGTCGGTCGCATGGGATAGCGCCGATCGTAGATCATCCCATAGGTCGGAATGCCATAGACGATCTGCCAATTCCCCAAAATGAAATGCAACTCAGTGCCGTGGATATATAATCCGCCCGTGGTAATGACTCGCTTGACGGACGTTTGCGGTTGACTCAGATAAAACGTCACGCGTTCTTCCGGCTTAGCTGCGGCAAAGGCCTCTGCGATCTGCTGAGACAAGAGGGCCAGTTCCTTCTGACGAAACGCCGGCATCAGCGGCGCTTCGCCCTGCAGCCATTTCTGTAGCCAGACCCGATGTTCTTTGACCGAGATGCCTCCGAGGATGCGAGCAACCTCCTCGGCGCCCATCGCTTTCGGATGCGCATGTGCGCTGGGAGGCCACTCCGGCAGAACGGCATCATCCATCTCCAGGCGAACGTAGTTCACCGGATCTTCATAGACTGCACGATAGGGCACGATAGGAATGGCGCAGCCGGACACGAACAGACAGGTTGAGGCTAAGGCTGAGGCTAAGCACATCTTGGAAACAAGCATTCTCGACCTCAACCTGAACCTTAGCCTTCTGACACCGTGACCGTCATCTCGACTCGTTCGAGGGGATTGTCCCGGCCGTCGCGCTTCATGCCGACCACCTTGTCCGCCACGTCCATTCCGCCGACGACTTCGCCGAACGCCGTGTACTGCCAATCGAGAAAATTCGCGTCTGCGACGCAAATGAAAAACTGCGAGCCGGCGCTGTCCGGATCGTTCGAACGCGCCATGGAGACCACCCCGCGCTTGTGCGGCTTGCTGTTGAACTCGGCCTTAACCTTGTGTCCTGGCCCTCCCATGCCGTGCGACGCACGGTCAGAATTCTTGCTGTTGGGGTCGCCACCCTGGATCATGAAGCCGGGAATGACCCGATGAAATGTCGTGCCGTTATAGAAACCTTCCTGGGCCAACTTTGTGAAGTTCTTGACATGCCCCGGAGCCACATCGTGATAAAAACTCAGGACGATCTCGCCAAGATGGCTCCCCTTGTTGCTGACGGAAATGGTGGCTCGTGTCTTTTCTGTCGGCTCTGACATCGTCTCTACCCTTTCTTGGTTAGCGAAAATTGAAGGGCGCAGGAGCCTGCCCTCCTTCAAGACCCTGATTGATAGGATTCCACGTCCGCCCGTCGTCGTCGCTTCGGAATGCCCCGTCGCTTGTGCCGGCATAGAGCACTCCGGCGCCGGACTCGATCAAGACTTGGATAGCCATGCTCGTCAACCCATTGTTGAGCGGTAGCCATTGCTTTCCTTGGTCGGTCGTTTTGAAAATGCCGTGCCCCGTCGCCACAAAAAGCCCCCGGCTATTGAACAGAATCCCGCGAATCGAATCGTTCGGGAGCGCCCGGCTGATGGGCCGCCATGTTGTTCCTCCATCGGCGCTGGAAAAAACACCTCCATCGAACGTGCCGGCATAGATGCCACCCTCAGGATCGATCGTCAACACACGAATAAAGCTTTCCGTCATGCCTTCGTGATCTTTCAGCCCATGCTGCTGACGCACCCACCCGGCTGTTTGAGCCTTAAATCGCAGGATCCCTTTCCCCGAAGTGCCGGCAAACAGCGTCCCATCGGTTGAGAGAGCCAATGCATGGACGAGGATGTCGTCCAAACCGGTGGTCACGACCGACCAGCGGTCGGCAGCCAGTCGATAGACTCCGTCGCTCGTGCCCGCGTACACCCCATCACTCACGGCAAGTAGCGCTTTGATCTCCAGGCGCTTGAGTCCGCTATTGATCGCCTGCCAGCTCTTTCCTCGATCACGGGAACGAAAAACCCCGCCACGGAAAGTTCCGGCATAGATCGCACCGTCTTTACCGGTGGTGAGGGTCAGAATAAATGGATCGGTCACGCCCTGGCCAGACTTTGCCCAGTTGACGCCGCGATCCTCACTGCGAAACAGACCGAGACCAAAAGAGCCTGCATAGAGCAGATCGCTCCCGACAGAGGTGAGCGCCTGGATGCTCGCGGCCTGCTGACCGAAGGAGCCGTATTGAGGCTGGTCCCCATGGCCTGGAGCTTGCTGCGGCGATGGGGGAACCGGCGAGGGCGCCTGAGTGGCAGCCCCTAATATCCCGCCAACACTCCATAGGCTTAGTCCAAGGACTATTGCTATCATCCGAACCAATGCCGTCATCTATCTGCTACCCCCTTACCCCGCTATCCCGTTACCCCTTGTTCCTACTCCGTATCCCCTTTATCCCTTAACCCCTTTACAACTTCTACCGCATCCGCTGCCCGGCCGGCCCAATCGGCAAATCCGGATCAAGCGGCAAGTTGAGTTTAGTCGGGCCTGCCCGTCCAAAGATACGTGCGCCAAGAATTCCAATCTCATACAACACCATCAACGGTACCGCCATCAAGAGCATCGTAAAGAGGGTTGCATCCGGCGTGACGACGGCTGACAGAATCAACGAAGCTACGATCGCGTGTTTCCGATACTTCGATAGCTGCTGAGCCGAAACGACACCAACCCGCGCCAGGATAGTGAGCACCAGCGGCAATTCGAACGCGCAACCGAATATCAAGAGAAATTTGACGTTGAAATCGATGTAGGTGCCGACGCTCAATTCCGGAGTGATGTCATGATCCATCCCGAAGCTGACGAAGAAATTGATGACCAGCGGGAGAATCACGAGGTTGCAGAAGGTCAAACCGAAGGCGAAGAGCGCTCCCGCCAATGCAAACAGCGGAATCCCCCAACGTTGCTCCTTGGGAAGCAGCGCTGGTTCAATAAACTTCCAACACTGATAGAAGATGACCGGCAGACTCGCCAGGATCGCCGCAAGAAAGGACACTTTGATCGAGGCGAACAACGCTTCCGTCGGTCCGTAGAACACCAACTGGTTGGGAAACGGACGATTCAACCATGCGACCATTTCGCCGGCAAAGGTGAAAGACACCATCAGGGCCACCAGGATCGTAGCCCCGATGATGATCAGACGCTTCTTGACGGTCTGGATATGTGCGGCAAGGGGATTGAGAATCTGTGCCATGACTCTGGTCCCGGTTACTGGTGGACACCAGCCCCATGACGAGGCCTCTCACTGTGGAGCGGCCTGCAACTCGTGGTCTCGCCAGACACGAATCATCTCGGCCATCTTGTCTTTCTTCACCAGCTTCGCTTTGTGCAAATCCTTCAGGGCCAGCTCTTCGGCCGGAGTCAGGACGTGGCGTTTCTGCAATTGGAGCAATTCCAAGTCCAGCCGGTGATGAGCTTCTTCCAGTACACGGAATTCGTGGCTGGATTGGCGCAGTTGTTCCGTAATCATCGCAACCATACTGTCTGTCAGCATGTCGCACCTCCTGGCTATGAAATTATTGCTGCGGCCTGATACGTTCTGCCTCTTAACTGACTTCGCACGTCAATGAGGCCGACCCCGACACAATCGGGTCCAGTTCCATCAACAACGCATCTTCAATGGGATTGGTATAGTACATCGGTCGGGTCGTCACGTCGCGAAACCCAAGTCTTCGATAGAGTGCATGAGCGGCATGGTTCGACGCCCGCAACTCAAGCACGGCGCGCATCGCTGCCTGTGCCAGCCCCACCTCCAGAGCCTGTGTGACCAAGGCCCTGGCGATACCCTTATGCTGCATCGACTCGATGACCGCCAGGTTCATCAGCCGTACTTCCTCGAAGACAACCCAGAAACAGAGGTATCCGATAATCGAGACGGAATCAACGTCACCCGGCAGTATCCGCTTTGCCACCAGAAAATTTGCAAAGGGATTGCCGCTCAGTTCCGCCTCCAGCATTCTGCGCGTCCAGGGGGCCGAGAAGCAAGCTTCTTCGATCTTCAAAATATCGGGCAGCGCCTCGACGGTTGCCGGCTCGATGATCCATTCATCCACCACTGGTCTCCCCTTCTGACAGGATGCTGAAAAAGTCCGTCAGCGGCTTGCTCAAAACCCGTGAAGCGTATTTCGTGAAGCGTCGTTCGTTTCCGGATTCGGACGTTTCACGCTTCACGCTTCACGAACGACGGGATTTTTGCGCAGCCAGCCGTGTCTTTACGTTTTTTGCAATCCGTTCCTGACGCAGGATTACAGGAGACATACCGCCGGACTCTTCGTACTTCAATTCTGCAGCAGTACGTTGCACATACAGTGGACTAATGCCGGTTTCGGCATACTCACCGCGTCGAAGCCGTTCAATCCCCGCCAGCCCAATCGAGACAGCCGATGGCTTCATGGCAAGGTCTGAGGCCTCAGTCATCGTGACGGTAGGGGGAATCGACGCACGGATGGCCGATGCCTCGACCGTCCAGCCTTCGCCGAATACGAGGACTGATTCTGTGAGGCTGTTCCCTAGCATAACGGGAGTGCCCACCTGTTCCGATACGACTCGCTCCACCCGATCATCGCCGGTCCAGCGAAACAGCGCCCAGTAGAGTTCCCCGCGCCGGCTATTGAGAGTGGGGCAGAGCAGACCTGATGTTCCTCTCAGATTCCAGGCCATCCCTTCCAGAGTCGGCACCACCGCCAACGGAAGTTGACTGATTGTCCGAAATCCGAGAAGCGTGGCCAACCCGACGCGCAGTCCTGTGAATGACCCGGGACCGATCGACACCACCAGACCATCCAGCTGTTTGAGCGTCAGACTCGTCTCACGAAACAACCGATCGATCGTCGGCAACAACAACTTGGCATGCGATCCGGCTGCATCCTGGTCGTGTCGAGCGAGCACGCGCAACCCATCGAGGATCGCCACGCTCTGCCACGAAGTTGCCGTCTCGACTGCTAAAACCTTCATTGGAGCGAGGCCTGTGCAAGGTCGGCAGCGCTCAACGGAAGATTCGGAATCATTTCGTGAAACGTGACCTGCACGCTCCCCTGCCCCTTCCCATCTTCCAATAAGATCTTAAACGGCCTCACCAACTGCTTATCGCCGGCACTTGAGACCGCCTCCGACTCGCCGATCGCACGGAAGTCCTCGTACTGAATAGTCGCTTCCACCGCACCGGACTCTGTGAGCCGATCTTCCTGAACGACGTGCAATGTCTGCCGCTCAAACCACAACCGCCGTCGCATGAGCTGCGCCCCGTTGGAAGACGGCCCAAACACCTCCAGCCTGTAGCGGTCCTCCTCTTCCGAGAGAGCAACCGTTTCATCTTTCGCAATTGCGCCGGTACCCAACAGGCCCCTCATGGCCCACACACTCAATTGAAATGGCCGAGCGAGCTTCCCCATCTCGCTCATGTCGGACGGACTGCCGGACAGAACACGGCCCATCGTCGGCAAGCGCAACCTGAATTGATTTTCTGCCTGCACAAATTCAAAGAGTTCGCCGCCGACTGCGGTAAACCCGCGCAGGCGCATGGCGTTCGGACGACGATAGTACAACGCCCCCTCCATCCGTGACGCGATAGGAATGACCCCTCCCCGCACCTTCGCGCTGAAGAGACCTTTCATTGTCCGGATCGCTGCTTTCTGCTGACTCAGCAAAGCCGTCAACTCCTCCACCGTCGCCTTCTTGAGCAGGACTTCCTCCCGCGGCGCAAACAGCGCACAACCCGATAAGAGGGTAAGAGTCAACGCAC